>NZ_CBFHVK010000013.1:0-119075 GCF_965659345.1 Planktotalea sp.
AGTGTTGCTGATCATCCTCTAAAACCAGCTAAAGATCGTAGACTTGGTAGGCCATTACCCCACCAACTATCTAATCTTACGCGGGCTAATCCTTCACCGATAAATCTTTCCCCCGAAGGGCGTATACGGTATTACTCTCAGTTTCCCGAGGCTATTCCGTAGTGAAGGGTATATTCCCACGCGTTACTAACCCGTCCGCCGCTCCTACCCGAAGGTAAGCGCTCGACTTGCATGTGTTAGGCCTGCCGCCAGCGTTCGTTCTGAGCCAGGATCAAACTCTCAAGTTGAAAGGCATTACTGCCTATCCTTGACGTCGAACCTTTGCACATCGAATGATTGTTCAAATCATTCATCTTCTGTTTGTTGTGCTAAAGACTACAAAGTAGTCAGAAGCCGTCCAAACAGTGAAGCTGACACTAGATCATCGGTAGCGCGTCTATGACACATTCCCTACTAGCGCGATATGCCGAGGTTGATCCATCGAATGAACCAAACCGCCCACATATCTCTTCAGTATTCCATCAATTTCAAATAACGTTGAGACAACAAAAACAAGATGCGCCGTATATTCCTCAGCGCGCCCCGCCATCACTCTCTCGATTTTAGTCCCTAACTTCGCTTCGTTTCCTCCGCTCCGTTAGTGCCGCGCCGCTTAGTCCGTCGCTGCTGAAGGGGGTTCTAGTGTTATCAGATAATAGTCGCAAGACCTTTTTTGGAAGTTTTTGAAAAAAACCAAAGTTTTCCAAAAAACTGTTTATTTACAGAGAACTAATCGACCCCTCACTCAAAGAAATTAGCTACTGTTTCATCCCACTCGACAATCAAAATCAACATATGGTGTTGCACAAGTGTGTCTGGACGACATGCAGCTTCGACTGAGTCTATTTGCCAATCAGGTTCTTCAAAACATTTTTGCGCCCGAATGCTTTTCGCAGTGCTGGCTTATGTATTTCGCTTAAAGCGCGCGCGCGCGCTTGAGCCTGTCCAAGTCGTGATGCGTTATTTCCAACCCAGGTTTGCCAGTAAAAATCCCCACCCATGCGCAAAGACAGGTGTCCCTGGTTAAAAGCATTCAGTGCTGCTGCATTCATCTCCTCTAATCTGTCCCGTTTTTGTTTTAGCTTGGCCTCTTCCTCTTGGAGTCTAGCGAATTTCTGCGCCTCCACGTCAAAGATCAAATCTGATAACTGCGCAAGTTGAGCCCATTTATCTCGCTTCACGTTGTTTTCCTTCTCTGAGCGCTTCGGCAAATCGGATCGCAACCGCAACGGCAGCATAGTGCTCTGGCTTTATCTCTTCTCCAATCTCGACCAGCGCGTGAAGTGCCCGAGCTGTTGGCGGATCGGAATGAATAGCGACGTTCGAGTCATGCGCAACTTCACGGATACGCAACGCAATTTCATCAACACCTTTGGCGACACAGATTGGGGCTGATGAGCGCGACCCTTCCCATTTCAGAGCAATCGCATAGTGCGTGGGGTTTACGATAATGACATCAGCGCTGGGAACGTCCGACATCATTTGCGAATGCGCTATTTCCTGCGCACGCGTTCTTCGTGCTTGCTTCAGATGTGGGTCGCCTTCGCTATCCTTAGATTCATCACGCATTTCTTTATGAGACATCCGGTTCTTGCGTTGGTGCTCCATCACCTGCCAACCATAATCAATGGCTGCTATAACTGCCGCAATAAGAACAACTAGGCTAAGAAATGAAATCAACAGATCGAAAAGGACCAGAATCGCGCCTCGGTCCGTTCCCGCGGACGTACCAACGACCACATCCGCGTTCACCCACAAGAACACCGCCAAGCAGAGCGAATAGACACTTAACTTAACAAAGCTTTTCGCAAACTCAAAAAGCCCGCCCCGCCCAAACTTGTTGCCTGCGTTCTTTATCAACGAGATCCGCGAGAGCTTTGGCATCAGTTTGCTAGGCGTGAAGATCAATGCCCGCTGCGAAAGAAGCACCAATATAATAAGACACGCAGGGCCCGCTGCGAACAGGCCAACAAAGCTTCCAGCACCCAGCAAAATCTGAGCGAACAAGCCGGCGCTGAAAACCAGGCTATGTTCTGGGTTCGGTGCCTCACGCAAACTGCTTTGCAAAATGACACCCAGATTAGAAACCGCAAACGCACCTGCCGTGAGCAGAAGAAGCCAAACCCCGAAATACGACAAAGCAACGTTAACGTCATTGGATCGTGCGATTTCGCCTTTCTTTCGCGCATCGTCGAGCTTTTTTTGCGTCGGCTCATGGCTCTTATCGGCTACATCGTCTTGTTCTGCCATCAGCTTACAAAGCCTGAATTCAGAAACTCAAAAAGTGCATTTGCCCAGGTGCTCAACATAAGGGGAATCGAAATCGCGAGCAGAACAAGTGCGCCCAAGGTGATGACTGGTGCACCAACGAAGGCAACCATCAATTGCGGCATCGCTTTATTAATGACCCCTAGTGTAAGATTGTAGAGGATTGAAAGAATTACAAAAGGTGCCGCGAGTGAGAATGCTAGGCGGAATCCTAAGGCTATTTGCGCCACCCCCGATTCACTGACCAAGGCAAGATCTGGCACCTGACCGGTTGGGAACAAAGTATAGGACCCGAGTAGGTACAGCACTGCATGCACGTGCAAGCCAAAGGTCAACGCTAAGGTCATGCCCGCCATTGTAAGCACATGACCCATTGCCGGGAGCGGTTCTACCCCGGCGGATCCCAAAATTTGTGAGAGCGACGTCGCTTGGGCCGCAATCGAACCGGCGGTTTGCAAACAAAACACGAAGACCCTGAGAAGAATACCAAACCAAAGCCCGATACCAATTTCTATGATCAACGCTTTGATCCAGATGGTGTCGGTTGCAAAATAGGGTACCGTACCCTCGACGAGCGGAAAGACTATTATTGTCATCGACACTGCGATTGCGAGCTTTACCCGAACGGGAACAGAAGCTTCGCCGAGCGCTGGTAACAGCGCAACCAGCGCTGAAATACGAAACAAAACCAGCAAAAAACCGTAAACGAGCGGCGGCCATGTTTCAGGCATCAAAGCATTCATGCTGCTGCTACCCCCACAATAGAAGGTATAGCTTCTGTCCCGATTTCTTCGAACGACAAAACCGGCGTTGAAATACCACGTGCAGACATAACGGTGCGCAGAAACCGTCGTCTTTGGGTAGATGTCACGATCGCGGGTGCAACTCCGCGTTCCGACTGTTCAGATACTTGGTCACTAAGCGATGAGACAAGCTTGCTGAAAATATCTGGAGGCAATGCTATGTTCGCAACCCCTTGTTCGCTATCGAGTTGATAGGTGTTGAAGGTCTGCTCCCATTCAGGCGCGAGTTGGATCAGCGGAATCGTTCCATCGCTTCGTTTGAGGTTTGCAATCAGCTGGAACCCAAGAGCTTGACGCACAAACTCGCAGGTCGCTTCGGGACTTGAGTGAATAGCCCGCAGTTTCGCAATCGTTTCGATGATAATTGGCAGGTTGCGGATCGAAACTTGCTCCGCCAACAAAAGCCTCAGAACCGAATGCAACACATCAAGCGGGACTTTTTCAGGCACTAACTCGTCGAGCAATCTTCGGTTCGCGTCCCCACGTTGAGTGTCTGTCAAGTTGACCAGCTCGTCGAGAAGTCGCTGAAGTGAATTGAATGTAAGTAGTCTGCTGAGATTCTTTCGCAAACTCTCTAATATATGTGTCGCCAAGATTTCGCACGGTGACACAACTGTTTGGCCAGACAACGCGGCTTTTTCTTGTGCTGCAGGATCGATCCAGATGGCAGGCGCACCATACACAGGTTCGCTCACAAGATCAGATTGTTCTTGTTTGCCTTGCTCGTCCACAAGCGCCAGCAAACGATCTGATTGCAAAACGCCCATCGCTTGTTCAACACCATGAATGTTGATGCGATAAGCCCCCGCCGGCAAACTGGGATCATCGGTAAGTCGAATTTCAGGCATGACGAGCCCGAATTCTTTCGCAACGTGAAGCCGCATATTTCGAATCCGCGCATCCAGCCCGGTTCCAGGATCAAGAACCATATCAACTAAATCTGGCGCAAATTGTACGTGGATATCGTCCACATCTAAAATGTCCGCCATCGTCTCTTCTTGAGTAGGTACGGTCGTATCTTCTGCCTTTAGCACTGCAGTTTCGATACTGTCTGCCTTGCGATGCATCACCCAAGCTGCAGCCAAAAGGGCGATACCCCCGAGAAGAAACGGGATGATTGGCAGTCCTGGTACCAACGCAAATAGCACCATCAAAAGACCAACAGTTAACAAGGCGGCAGGATGTTTACCTAATTGGGCGAAGAGCGTCAGATCGGTTGAGCCAATCGCGCCGCCGCGCGCCAACAAAAGTGCCGCAGCGATAGAGATAATGACGGCCGGGATTTGCGATACAAGACCATCACCGACGGTAAGGATTGCATAAGTTTCAAACGCTTGGCCAATTGGCATACCGTGGACGACCGTGCCCATTATCAAACCCATCACAAAATTGAGTAAAGTGATAAGCAGCCCAGCAACTGCATCGCCTTTCACAAACTTGGATGCACCATCTAACGATCCGAAAAACGTTGTTTCTTGTTGGTCGCGCTCTCGGCGCAACTTCGCTTCAGTATGATCAATCGCACCCGCGGACATATCACTATCAATGGCAAGCTGCTTGCCCGGCATGCCATCCAAAGCAAAGCGCGCGCCAACCTCTGCCATACGTGTGGCACCTTTGGTTATCACCATGAAATTCACGATCAGGAGAACACCAAAAACCACAAGGCCAAGGAAAACACTGCCGCCCATCACAAAATCGGCGAAGCCTTCAATCACACCACCTGCCGCACCTGTGCCTGTGTGACCTTCACCAATGATCAGTTTCGTAGATGAAATATTTAACGACAGACGCAGCATCAATGTTGCCAGCAGAATGGTCGGGAAGGATGAAAAATCCAATGGCCGTTCAACAAACAGCGTGATCGTGAAGATCAAAATCGCAAGGCCGAATGAAATTGCAAGACCCATATCAAGCACGAAAGCCGGCATCGGCAAAATCATCATGATGATGACTGTCATCAGCGCCAAAACAAGCAAGATGGTCGGATTGAAACTAAGCTTCATTTGTAAGACCGATCCACGCCATCTTCAGACAAATCATTTTGCATCTCTGGGCACCAACGAGCCGAGATGCGATTTGAGGGTCGCGGGTTGCAACAGTGGGTAAAAGTTTGGTCGTTCAGTAACGACCTTTCGTTGCGCCGGCGTTAATGTCGGTGCCGTAATTTGACTCGATTCGTAATGTTGCGCCAACTTTGCTTTATAAATTGCGGCCAGTTCGTCCGTTCTTGAATGATAGGACCCAGCAGCCTTTGTCCAATCTCCAAACTCGAGGTAGAGTGACTTCAGAAACTTTGCCGCATAAAGCGCATTACTTTTAGGAGAGATCATTTCATCCAAGCTAGCAAACGAGTCGCCATGCCAGCGATAGTTCAATTGGAAACAACCAACATCGAAACGCGTTTCGCCTTTTGAAATCTGCGCGAGTGCATGTTCCAACAACGCTTCTTTTGTCGCCAGCCACTCCCCAGTACCACGCACATTGATTGCCCAAGGCCACGGTTTCACAACACCACCAACAGACCTGCCTGTTTCCACGCGTGATATCGCCAACAAGAGTGAAGCAGGTACACCCGTCTCATGCGAAGCATAGCGTATGGAACGCAAGCATTCGTCTGAAGGTGACGCGGACAATGCAGCTGTAAAAATATTGAAAAATACAGCTCCGGCTAACATTCTAGCTTGCACCAAGCGACACCTAAGGGCCGAGGTAAGAAAATGCCAAAACATCGTCACTAGAGTTAACCAATTGTTCATACGACAGCCTGCTTTCCGAATTGAAGCAATGTTAAGAACAACAGATTTATTTTTAGTTATTATCTACCAAAAGAAAGCAATTGAAGTGCGATATTTTCAGATGAAACGCTCTGCGCTTGGCTCATTTGCTCTCTGAGCAAGAAGCTATCGACAACCTTGTCACGCACTTCTTTACTTGCCAGATCACCAAAGCTCTTGGCGTTGAAGGATGAGAATGAGCGACCTTGGAACACGTCCAATTGCCTATCGATATCCAATTGGCCAAATGACTCTGGAAGGCCAAGCGCAGTTTCGACAACTCTGCGTAAAGGGGGGTTACCCATCAGCAAAAACCACTTTGCATTATCGCTGACATCTAAGTCAGAAATACGCTCAAACTCGCTCGCAGCATTCAGTGCAAGGCGCAAACTTTGGTCTTGCTGTCCAACCGCAATTGAGCACGCTTGCCTTACATAATCCGTAGAAATTTGCTTCGCAGTGCCGGGCAGGACACCGGTGAATTGACTTGAGCCGTCAAGCGCGAAATCACTCGCTAACCGTCTGTAGCGTCTGTCGGTCAACCGATTTGCAAGCGCGTCAGGTTCGCTTGCACCTTCGCTCAGGATCCGTTTGACGAAAAAGCGGTTGTCCAGATCGTCCTGCAGACCGTAGGCACCCAAAGCTAGCGCCAACACCTGACGATCAGATACAACAGCCTCCGCCGAGGTCAATTCCGGTGCCTTGGTTTCAAAACGTGTAACAAGCCGCTTTTGTTCAGCGGTATTGGTAAAAGTCTCAAGTTGTTGCGACAAAGAGCGTTGCAAATTACGCCATGCGACCAATCCTGTCCCAACAACAATAGGTTGAAAGCTCATAGCATCACACCTTTGCACCGAGGCGCGAACGTAATCGCTCTTCAATTGGCACTATCAACTTAAGTAACTTAAGTGCGCTATAGTACCGTCCTTCAGCAACCGCTTTCCGCGCTGTGTCCAATTGTTGCTGACAATAACTTTCCTCAAAAATGTCAGCTAAATTGGTGAACTGGCAGTCGATGTGCTTTGCTGCATCGAGATATGCGATGCGTCCCGCTAAGATCAGTTGAAGTTGATAGCACAAGCGCATTGTCGGTGTTGTGGCATCCTCTGGATGGATCGCCTCTTTGAGCCGCAGAACGTTGGCACTTGGTGTGACAATCGAAAATTGCGACCTCCGAAGATCGTTCTCGAGAACCGAACCGTTAATAATAACGCGCTCTTTTGGCGCAAGTTTCAAAACTAAACCTACCATTTCACTCCCAAACCCTTAGCGATTAAAGGACCCCATTTTCTGTTTCTATTGACAAGGCGATATTTGCTCCATCACGCTATGTTTTGCCGGTCCGCCCCAAAACAAACTCTGAAAGATAAAAGGGGCGAGCACAGACGTTTGCATCGAGCAAATTCTCAGTGTCAGTGACTTGGATTCTAATTACGACCCGAACCTCTATATTCTTGTCTAATATTTTCAAGCCTCAGAAAGTTCAGCGCGGTTCTCTCAGAACTTCCAAAAAAATTGCGTAGAGCTCGCAATATAGCTTCATACTCAAGTTCCTCGCTCAAGCGCCTGTGATAGCAAAGTAAATAATACTAACGAGACGCTGTCGCAGCACGGTGCATAAGAGGTAGATCCTATAAGAGCGGTCAAACTAGATGAAATGAGAACACTCGAACGAACGCTCCTCAAGGGTCACTATCAGAAGAGAAAAAGAAGCGGCTCTGGTGCTTGATCTTCACTTGAGGCGTTAATCACAATGTCAGTGTTGCTAGCTGCACCGCCCAGTCTACGCGCAACTGTTTCAACGCTGTCTAGGGATGTACCTTGGAAAGGCCCGTATCGATGGGCTTGAAGGCTTGATCCACAATGATCGCGTTATTGTTTGTGACAATTCTAGGCATAGCTATCTCCTAAGGCTTTAGCGCTTGGTACCGATCGTGTTTCCCACTCCAAAATGGAGCAAACAAAGGTGCATCCTGACACTGCAAGAGCAATCGCGTGAACTCTTGCGCCACTCAACGTTCAGCGCTCTTCACATTTGAATGGGGTTTCTTAAAAGGATACTAATAACACACCCCTAAGCATTTGTGATTTATATCGAATTTTAGCTGCGCCGCGACAGAACACCGGAGCCTTTAACAGCGAGATGCTGTTTTTTCCCGTTCGCACCATAAGTATTTAAGCCTGCAGAAACATAAGCGACATCTTTGGTTCGCTGGATCGCCTTTTGCATACCCTCCATAGCACTTTGCGTCAGTGTATGGTTACGAAACAGCCGTGCCCGAAAATGCTTGAACGCTCCGATTTCACGAACAGGCAATGCACTTATATGTTCAAGCAGCTCCAACTTTTTTGCGCCCAAAGTCTCAATTTCGTCCAAACTCCCTGACAACAACGCACTATATTCCTGTTCCAATATGCTATCGAGCGCTTGTGAGAGAGCATCATTCCTCATTCATCACCCGCCTTTTTGATCGCCTGATCAAAGTATGACGCTAAGCCAAGCCCACCTGCTCTTACCATTTCTCGCGCTTGCGCATCGCGTAAAAATGAAGCGAATTGATCTTCACCAACACCACCTCCATAAGTGCTTGGACTTTCGCCAACGCCACTTGCTTTGAGCATTTCTGACAGAAAAACAGCTTCAAGCTTTTCACCGATCGAAAGCTCAGACCGCGCGATATTGAGCTGTGGATTTGAGCTTAGAGGTGTCGTGAGGGTTCCCTGATACATCGCTAAATCTTCCTTCTGTAAAATTTGATGTGTTTCAGGAGAAATAATCGCTTTCAGTAAACAACTGGTAACTGTTCACAAATAAAACGGCGCTACAAATGATTGGAGCACCTATGCAGGCATCGCTGGAACCAAACATGTCTAGAACGAACCCTACTGTTAAAGCTCCGGTAGCGGAACGGCAGCCTATGTTACAGTCTGCTCAGGATATATCAGACTTCAAAACGACGATTCAAAACTTGGCATTGAAAGACCAAAAACCCAAAATTCTGGAGCACAAAAGTTCTTCAAGAAGCCCAGAAATAGAGCCGTCTAGAAAATCACTCGCTGAAACCAATGTCGATGAAAAATTCACACTTCAAGATTCAATGTCTGAGCTAAATCCATGTAAAGAAACAGGAACTATCACTGCGAAAGACAAGGTTAAACACAACCAAAGTAACACGTTTGGCGAAGCTTCAGAAGTTCAGAACACACAGGATTCAACAACGACCGGAATCGTTGAAGATATGGTACAAGTCACAAGCATGCGAGTGGAGCAGGCGCCGAGAAATGAATTATTTCTTCATCAAGTCCAGGTTGAAGCACTGCAAACTGGGAGTAAAATTCCGCTTAACACGAAACTTTCCTCATCTGTTGAAGCAACGATGAGTGAATTGACCGATGTCCGCTCGAAGCATCTAACGGATAAACTGATCGATGGTGCCCCATCGCAAAACGAAAACGGTCTTAATTTCGCGGCTTATCGCAGCGCAGGTGCTGAGGCCTTTTCTGTAGTAGTTGATCCTCGGATTCCTAAAATGCGCGAGAAACAAATAGTTGGAGAACTAAAGGAAGCACGACCTGTTACGGCATCGCCAACGGCTCTAATCGCCCTGTCTCCGGCTCAGCAATTCATTGATAAAATACCGGAGCAAACGATTGAAACGCCAACGGCAACATCGATGAATATGCCGCGGGCGAGCAATACATCTGCGCGGCTAGACACTCCTATTGCCAATCAACCGACTGATAACCTTGAAGCTTCATTGCTCCAGAAGACAGAAGAACTGACACTTCCTGTAGGCGACCGGAGCCACACAAATGAGAGCAGCTTAATTAAACAATCGCAAAGTTCAGCGCACCTTTCTGCATATGTGCCAGCTGCAACCATTGCGCCGACACAAACCACCTCATTGAACCATGTGGCACAAACCGTCGATACATTCCTGTCTCTTCGGGATAATGCCGGGCAAATTGAAGTCGCGCTGAAGCCCGAAGATCTAGGTCGCCTCGCCATAAAGCTCGAACACACAGCCAACGGCACAAATATAGTTTTCATTGCTGAGCGGGCAGAAACCCAAGACCTGATGAGGCGACAAATGGAGTTTTTACATCAACAATTCAAAAATTTGGGTCACGAAAATCTGACCTTCACCTTCACTTCACCACAAGATCAAGCACTCGGCGATGGAGATCATTCAGAAGATACGGAAACACTGAAAAGCAACGAAACTGAAATGTTGCTCGCAGTAAACCTGCCTGTTTCGAGCGGACTAGACATAAGGATTTAATCGATGGAAACGACCATATCAAACACCCAAAGCCCGCCTTTGTTTCCTTCACAATCGACAGGCGTAGCGCCTTCAGCAGACTCTGCACTGAGCAGTGATTTTGAAACTTTCCTAAAAATGCTGACGGTCCAAATGGAAAATCAAGATCCGCTCAATCCAGTAGATTCTGCTGACTTTGCTGTTCAGCTGGCAACGTTTTCTTCAGTCGAACAACAGGTGTTAACCAATGATATGCTAAGCGCGCTCAGCAGCAGCATGGTGGGCGGTGGGATTGGCGCGCTCGGCCAATGGGTTGGAATGGAGGTAAGGGCTGGCAACACGGCGGCATTCGAAGGCACACCAATTGAACTGGTAACGCCAGAACCCGACGATTTTGATCAACGTATTCTTGTCATTCGTGACGCATCGGGAGAAATCGCAACAAGACTTAACATCCCAGTCTCCGGAACCGATTTAACTTGGGACGGGCAGTTTGTAGACGGCACAGTCGCACCTTCTGATACCTATGCATTCAGCATTGAAGGCTTCAAAGGTGGTAGCCTACAATCAACTGTTCCAGCGACCCCTTACAATCGTGTCCGCGAAGCCGTCATACAAGACGGTGAAACTCTGCTAATTCTAGAGGGTGGCGTCTCTGTCTCGCCAAGTGAAGTCTCTGCTTTGCGAGATGTTGATTAAAACCATGCCCATTGAACGATCAACAAAACGGCGACGCCAATTACGCTGCCAGCGCCGAACCAAACGCTTCGGCTGCGTGTTTTGTTAGATTCCTTGACGGGAACTTCGCCTGCTTGTCTGATCAAAGCCTCTTCCACAAGCGCGGGAAGTCGTGGTCCAAATCTTGCCAAAACTTTCGCAGTTTTACCCAAGTCTCGGGCAACAGCTGCAGGGCCAATACTGCCTTTGATATACTCTTCCACAACAGGGCGCGCGACTTGCCAAATGTTCATATGCGGATCAAGCGAACGCGCAACGCCTTCAACAACAACCATCGTGCGTTGCAACAAAATGAGCTCTGTACGTGTTTCCATGCCAAAACGTTCTGTCACGTCGAACAAGTAATTCAGCAACCGACCCATCGAAATATGCGTCGAATCCATGCCAAAAATCGGTTCACCCACAGCACGAAGCGCACGAGAAAATTCCTCTACATCGCGATCAGCAGGCACATAACCCGCTTCAAAATGCACTTCTGCGACACGCTTGTAATCGCGGCGAATAAAGCCAAAGAGTATTTCCGCATAAACGCGGCGCGTATATTCATCTATATGGCCCATGATCCCAAAGTCATAAGCGATGATGTCACCGTTTGCCGCCACCTTCAGGTTACCCTGATGCATATCCGCGTGAAAATATCCGTCGCGTAGTGCATGTTTCAAAAACAGTTCCAAAACGCGCGACGCCAAAACACTACGATCATGTCCCGCATTATCAATTGCATCGTTGTCCCCTAAAGGAACACCGTCAGCCCAGCCAAGCGTCATGACACGGCGCGCGGACAGATCCCACTTCACCACTGGAAGCGTAAATCCAGTGTCATCACCTGTGTTTGCCGCAAATTCAGATGCTGCCGAACTCTCCAAACGAAGGTCAAGCTCACCCATAACAACGCCTTCGAAATGCGTTATCACCTCTGTTGGTCGCAAACGACGGGACGCTGGTGAGAGCAACTCGATCATCTCAGCCGCAAGAAAAAACGCGTCTATGTCTTTTCGAAACGCTTTTTCGATACCGGGACGTAGTACTTTTACCGCGACAACTTCGCCAGACTCAGCGATGGTTGCTTGATGAACCTGCGCGATCGAGGCGGCAGCAACCGGTTCACTAAACTCGGAAAACACTTGGTCAGCTGGTCTGCCCAGCTCTTGCGTTACCGTTGTTTTGGCGATCTCAATCGGAAATGCGGGAAGTTTATCCTGCAAAACGCGCATTTGAACGGCAAGCTCCTCGCCAACAACATCGGGTCGTGTCGACAGAACTTGACCGAACTTAATATAGGCAGGCCCAAGCGCTGTAAGTGCGCGGGGCGCAGGCGGCATGTTCAAATCGCCCTTGTAGCCGAGCCATTTGAAAGGCCACCCTAAAGTACGGGCAAGGATGCGCAGTGGACGTGGCGCATCCATAGCGTCAAGGACTACGCCCATCGCACCTGTTCGTTCCAAAGTTGCGCCTGTCACGATGAGACGCCAAATATTATGCGGTCCGCGCATCTGCTAGATCTTCCAACCAGAATGAAGTGCGGCAATGCCCATGGTCAGGTTGCGATACTTGGCGTTTCCAAACCCAGCCTTTCGCACCATATCGAGAAAAGTGTCCTGATCGGGAAATTTACGAATGGATTCAACGAGGTACTGATAGCTATCCGCATCATTCGCGATCAACTTACCCATCGGTGGGATAACGTTGAAAGAGTAGCGATCATAAGCCCATTGCATCGCGGGGTTGGGTATTTGCGAGAATTCCAGCACCATCAAGCGGCCGCCGGGACGCAAAACACGAAACGCTTCGTTCAATGCTTCCTGCGGGCGGGTAACATTTCGAATGCCAAAGCTGATCGTATATACGTCAAAGCTATTATCTTCGAACGGCAGCGCCATCGCATCACCAACAACCCAATCGAGCGAATCAATCATCGCACCCGCTTCCGCGCGCTTGCGGCCCTCAACCAGCATAGGCTCTGTAAGATCCAGCACCGTCGCGTGGCCACTGCCTGCGCGTTTCAAAAACCGAAACGAAATATCGCCCGTGCCGCCCGCAACATCCAACAAACGTTGGCCGGGTCGTGGCGCAAGCCAGTCCATCATTGCATCTTTCCAAACGCGGTGGATGCCCATCGACATAACGTCGTTCATGATATCGTACTTGGACGCAACTGAATTGAAGACGCCTTGCACGCGACCCGCTTTTTCAGTCTCGGGGACAGTTTGAAAGCCAAAATGTGTGGTCTCGGAAATCTGATCGCTCATACGTTTGATCCATCCTTTTATTTGACCTTTGTTATAGAGCGCTGCACACCCGATACAATGCGCCCTTTTGGCTCGCTCAATGCAATGATCGGGGATGTAAATTGCCAGAATTACCTGAAGTAGAAACCGTCAGACGCGGCTTAGCACCCGTTATGGAAGGTGCGCGCATCGCAAAAGCAGATGTAAACAGGCCAAATCTGCGCTGGCCCTTCCCTGACAAAATGAGTGAACGTCTGACTGGGGCCAAAATCGAACGCTTACGGCGACGGTCTAAATATATCCTCGCAGACCTGGATACAGGCGAATCGCTGCTGATTCATCTCGGCATGTCAGGGCGAATGTTGATTTCAGGCGCTCAACTTGGTCAGTTTATGCATGATCATCCGGCACCAGAAAAACACGATCATGTGGTCTTCCATATGGAAAATGGGGCACGCATTACGTTCAACGATCCGCGACGTTTTGGAGCGATGGATCTGCTAGATACTCAGACTGCGGATCATCACAAACTCTTATCTTCTATAGGGCCCGAGCCACTCGGAAACAGCTTTGATGAGGCTTACCTGATTGACGCTCTCTCTGCGAAAGGAAGCCCAATCAAAAGCGCGCTTCTGGACCAGGCCATCGTTGCGGGATTGGGAAATATCTATGTCTGCGAAACACTTTACAGAGCACGTATTTCCCCGGCACGCAAAGCCAACAAGATTTCCAAACAACGTGTCGCAAGCCTTGTTCCGATCATCCGGCAAGTGCTCAGCGATGCTATTGAAGCAGGAGGATCTTCACTCAAAGACTTCCGCCAAGCGGACGGTGACCTTGGATACTTTCAGCATAGCTTTGACGTATACGGGCGCGAAGGTGAACCGTGCAAAACCGAGGGTTGTGACAAGTCAATCAAACGTATCGTTCAATCAGGGCGCTCAAGTTTCTATTGTCCAACTTGTCAAAGATAACTTGAAACACACAGTGCACATGGTAAGCAAACAGGCCTGAGCGCAACAACAGTGAGCGAACCACATGGCCTATGAAACGCTGATCGTCGACATCGAAGATCACGTCGCCCTTATTCGTATCAATCGCCCCGAAGCGATGAATGCGTTGAATTCACAAGTATTAAGCGAACTAAGCACAGCGCTTTTGGATGCCGATAAGAATGACAAGGTGCGTTGCATCGTGTTGACCGGCTCTGACAAAGCATTCGCTGCTGGTGCTGATATCAAGGAAATGTCTGAGAAGACGTTTGTTGATATGTTTATGTCCAACTTTTTTGCGGACGAAGGCGACACAGTGCGCGCAACTCGCAAACCGATTATCGCGGCTGTCGCTGGTTATGCCTTAGGCGGCGGATGTGAACTTGCAATGATGTGCGACTTTATCATCGCAGCCGATACAGCAAAGTTCGGCCAACCCGAGATCAACCTCGGCGTTGTAGCAGGGATCGGTGGCACGCAGCGCCTGACGCGGTTTGTTGGAAAATCCAAATCCATGGACATGCACTTAACAGGTCGCTTTATGGACGCGGAAGAAGCAGAGCGCAGCGGACTAGTCAGTCGTGTTGTTCCTGTGAAAAAGCTCAAGGAAGAAGCGCTTGGCGCGGCTCAGAAGATTGCCGAGAAGTCTGTTTTAACTTCTATGGCAGTTAAAGAGGCGGTGAATCGCAGTTACGAAACAACGCTGAGCGAAGGTATCCTTTTTGAGCGTCGATTGTTCCATTCGCTCTTCGCGACAGAAGACCAAAAAGAAGGTATGGCCGCCTTCCTTGAAAAGCGCCAAGCGCAATTTCGAGACAAATAAACGACGCAGGCTCTAGGGGCTGTTGACACAACGCTGAGTCGGCCCTAAAGACCCGACTTCAAGATGAAACCGAACCCAAACAGTGGGACGATGATATATGGCTAATTCGCCGCAAGCAAAAAAACGCGCTCGTCAAAACGAAGCACGCTTTCAAGTAAACAAAGCGCGTCGTTCGCGCATCCGCACTTTTCTTCGTAAAGTAGAAGAGGCGATTACATCTGGTGACAAAGAAGTGGCAACTGCCGCTCTTCGTGACGCGCAACCTGAATTGATGCGCGGCGTGACCAAAGGTGTTTATCACAAGAACACAGTGGCGCGCAAAATGTCCCGCCTCTCCGCTCGCGTCAAAGCGATCGGCTAAGCTTAGCTTATTAGCTAGCCTGAATAATTGATGTTAAGCGCCACCTGAATGCAGGTTGGCGCTTTCGTCATTTTATGATGATCAATTTTGATACCCCGATTGATTCTGGCCGCAATCGGCAAAAATTAAAATCGTCAAGCTGGTTCAATTAGGGTGCGTTCATTTTCAGACAGACCTGTTGCACTACGTCGCCGAAAGAGATTCTTTTGCGGCATTCAATGAGTCAAGGACATAGATAAGTTGCCGCCCCACGGACCAACTTGCTAGCTATGTAGTGCGATACGCGCCGCCACAGAATCATATGCTCAACGCTGACGAAGTTGATGACCCCATCGAGGGTGTACAACTGACTTGCGAAACAGATTTGGTTCACGGTTACGGCATCATTGCGCAGTTTAGGGGTGGGGACCTTCTAAAAGGCGAAGATGCCGCTGTTTGCCTGATCCAAACGAGGATCTTGTTGAACGGTGCGTTTTCTCGGGGTTTTGCTCGCTCACCGAGGGGTCGCAAAAGAAGGTTGGGATAAGAAAGAATACACATGACGCTCGACGACTGGGGACAGCTGCAAGACATACTACGGGCTTCCGTTGGCAAGAATAACTACACAAACTGGATCGGCCCACTCTCCTTCGTTGGTGCTAAGAATGGCGTTGCGAGCTTTAGTGTTCCAACGAATTTCTTAGGGAATTACGTGTCGCAAAATTTCGGTGACATGATCGTTTACCAGGCCCAACAAGCAGGTCACGACATTCAGCGTGTGCACTTCGCAGTCCTTAAGGCGAGCCCGCAAGAAACCAGCAAACAGCACATCGATTTAGCACCCAAGCCAGATGTAAAGGCTCCTAGTGCCCAACCAACCAAAACTCCTGACGTGCTTGCAGGCGCACCGCTCGATAAGCGATTTACGTTTGACACTTTTGTTGTCGGCAAACCTAACGAACTTGCCCATGCCGCTGCGAGACGCGTCGCTGAAGGTGGTCCCGTTACCTTCAACCCACTCTTTCTATACGGTGGTGTTGGCCTCGGCAAAACGCACCTGATGCATGCGATAGCACATGAATTGCAGGCAACGCGCCCTGATCTCAAAGTACTCTATCTGTCTGCGGAACAGTTTATGTACCGTTTCGTACAAGCCTTGCGCGAACGCAAAATGATGGACTTCAAAAGTCTATTCCGCGCAGTTGATGTTCTCATGGTTGATGACGTTCAATTTATTGGCGGCAAAGACAGCACACAGGAAGAGTTCTTTCATACGTTCAACGCCTTGGTTGATCAGAATAAGCAAATCATCATTTCTGCGGATCGCGCGCCAGGCGAAATCAAAGGCCTGGAAGATCGCATCAAATCGCGCCTTCAGTGCGGCCTTGTGGTAGATCTTCATCCGACAGATTACGAACTGCGTCTTGGCATTCTTCAGTCCAAAGTAGAGATCCAGAAAGCTCAGTACTCAGGTCTTCACATCGATGAGGGTATCATCGAATTCCTTGCGCATCGTATCAGCACTAACGTGCGCGTGCTTGAGGGTGCTTTGACCCGTCTGTTCGCGTTTGCATCTCTCGTAGGTCGTGACATCACGATGGATTTGACCGTTGACTGCCTTTCTGATGTGTTACGCGCGTCGGAGCGTAAGATTACCGTCGAAGAAATCCAGCGCCGCGTGTCTGAACACTACAATATTCGCCTGTCTGAACTTATAGGCCCAAAGCGCGTGCGCAACTTTGCACGCCCTCGTCAAGTTGCGATGTATCTGTGCAAACAACTGACCAGCCGTTCTCTGCCCGAGATCGGGCGTCGTTTTGGCGGTCGTGATCACACGACAGTCATGCATGGCGTGAAACGCATAGAAGAACTGAAAATTCAGGATGGCCAAATCGCGGAAGACATCGAGATGCTACGCCGCGCGCTTGAAGAATAATTAAGCCGAATAAGACACAGGCCCAACAAACCCTCCTGCCTTTGATAGAAAGGGCTTGAGGGCTGCATCAATTCAGGTAATTTGTCGTTCCGACACGTCTTCTCAGGAGCGAGACACATGAAAATCAGCATCGAACGCGCAACGCTGCTTAAAGCCGTCTCGCACGCCCAATCCGTAGTTGAGCGCCGGAACACAATTCCGATACTCGCAAACGTGCTGATTGAAGCTGAAGGCGCAGAAGTACGCTTCCGCGCAACGGACCTCGACATTGAAGTTGTCGATAAGGTCGAGGCAATGGTTGAGCGCGCGGGTGCGACGACAGTTTCTGCCACAACCTTGAATGAAATTGTCCGCAAATTGCCGGACGGCGCGCAGGTCACTTTGACCGATGACGGCACATCTGGTCGCCTCACGATTGAAGCCGGCCGCTCAAACTTTTCTTTGGCGACCTTGCCGAAAGAAGATTTCCCAGTGATGGCGACATCTGAGTATTCCGCTAACTTCTCTGCGCAAGCGAGCGTTCTGCGACGCCTCTTTGACAAGTCTAAATTCGCGATTTCCACTGAAGAGACACGTTATTACCTAAACGGCGTTTACATGCATATTTCTGATTCAGAAGGCGGCAAAGTACTACGCTGCGTCGCAACTGATGGCCACCGGCTTGCGCGCATTGATGCGGACGTGCCTGAAAACGCCTCTGAGATGCCCGGTGTGATCGTGCCACGCAAGACCGTGGGCGAGCTGCGTAAATTGCTTGATGAAGATGACATGCAAATCGCTGTCTCTGTGTCCGAAACAAAAGTACGCTTTGCGACACCCGAAATCACCCTGACGTCCAAAGTGATCGACGGCACATTCCCAGACTACACGCGCGTTATCCCACAAGGCAACACACGCAAGCTCGAAGTAGATGCAGCCGATTTTGCTAAGGCCGTAGATCGCGTTGCAACTGTTTCGTCAGAGCGGTCTCGCGCCGTCAAACTCTCGCTTGATGAAGATCGTTTGGTCCTGTCCGTCAATGCACCTGATAGCGGTGCGGCTGAAGAAGAGCTCGCCGTTGCTTACGGTGACGAGCGTTTAGAAATTGGCTTTAACGCCAAATACTTGCTCGAGATCGCAAGCCAAGTAGATCGCGAGAATGCTGTGTTCCTCTTTAACTCTGCGGGCGATCCGACTTTGATGCGCGAAGGCAATGACACAAGCGCTGTTTACGTCGTCATGCCCATGCGCGTTTAAAGGGTCTCAATGACCACGCTCGCCCTAACCGAGCTGACGCTTTCTCATTTCCGCTCGCATAAGCTGGCCCGCATTTCATGTGGGCCTTTGCCTGTTGCGATCTATGGCCCCAACGGTGCAGGCAAAACCAACATACTTGAAGCCGTTTCGCTTTTCTCGCCCGGGCGCGGCATGCGGCGCGCCAGTGCCGAAGATATGACCCGTCGTCCGGAAGCACTGGGCTGGAAGATTACCGGCCTTCTACAATCCCAAGACCAGACGCATGAGATTGAGATGTGGTCTGAGAATGGCAATCCGCGCAGTACCAAAGCCGACTCCAAACCCGTTCCACAAAACCGCCTTGCGGAGCTCTCCCGTGTGCTTTGGCTTATTCCCGCGATGGATCGTCTTTGGATTGAAGGGGCTGAAGGGCGTCGTCGCTTCCTAGACCGCATGGCGTTGAGCTTTTTTCCAAACCATGCCGAAGCGTCGCTCACCTATGAAAAGACGATGCGCGAACGCAACAAACTTTTGAAAGAAAACGTGCGCGATCCAATGTGGTACGGTGTGCTTGAAACGCGCCTTGCCGAAACCGGTGCCATCATTCACGAAAACCGCGTTCAAACGCTCACTTTCCTGAGCTTAGCGCAGGCTGAAGCTGAAACCCCCTTCCCGACCGCTGATCTCGAATTGATCCATGCGGAAGACGCGATGCCTGCTGAAAGTGCTGATTTGAAAGACGCCTTCGAAGCAAGCCGCTTTCGTGATCTGGCTGCTGGCCGTACACTTGTTGGACCGCATCGCGCTGATCTTTATGGCGTTTTTACCGCCAAGGGTGTGCCTGCCAAGGATTGCTCAACAGGTGAGCAGAAAGCGCTGCTCATTTCTTTAATCCTTGCCAACGCACGTGCTCTTGCAGCTCAGATCGGTGCTCCGCCGATCCTTTTGCTTGATGAAGTGGCCGCACATCTCGATGCAGACCGCCGTGCCGCGCTCTACTCAGAGATCAGCGCACTGAGGGCGCAAGCCTGGATGACGGGCACAGAGGCCTCACTTTTTGACAGTCTATCGACGCAATCTGTACACCTCGAAGTTACTGAAAACACAGGTATCAGTGAGACCAAGGTCGTCAGTCAAAGTTAAACTATGCAGGCCACACAAAATATAGGTGTAGCGCGTGACATTCCCCCCAAAGATTAGTATAAAACTCCTAAATAACGAGGGGTTTTTCGCATGTCCGAGACCGAGCAAAATAACGCCGAATACGGTGCCGATTCCATCAAAGTTCTCAAAGGCTTAGAAGCCGTTCGCAAACGCCCAGGCATGTACATTGGTGACACCGATGACGGCTCCGGTTTGCACCACATGGTCTACGAGGTTGTGGACAATGGAATTGACGAAGCGTTAGCCGGTCATGCGGACGCCGTGAATGTCAAAATCCACGCGGATTCATCGGTTTCCGTAAGCGACAACGGGCGCGGTATTCCCGTAGGTATCCACGAGGAAGAAGGCGTGTCCGCCGCAGAGGTCATCATGACCCAACTGCATGCTGGCGGTAAGTTCGACAGCAATTCCTACAAAGTTTCTGGTGGTCTGCACGGCGTAGGCGTCTCTGTTGTGAACGCGCTTTCTAACTGGTTGGAATTGCGCATTTGGCGTGACGGCAAGGAACATGTCGCGCGCTTTGAGCATGGTGACACAGCGGAGCACTTGAAAGTCGTCGGCGATGCGGGCGGTCGTACGGGAACTGAGGTGCGCTTTCTCGCGTCTACGGACACCTTTTCCAGCCTCGAATATGTTTTTGATACGCTCGAAAAGCGCTTGCGCGAACTCGCCTTTCTAAACTCTGGTGTGCGCATCATTCTGGAAGACGAACGCCCTGCAGAACCTCTACGCACCGAGCTCTATTACGACGGCGGCGTGAAAGAATTCGTGAAGTATCTCGACCGCTCCAAATCTTCCATCATGGAAGAGCCCGTCTACATGATTGGCGAAAAGGACGACATCGGCGTGGAAGTCGCGCTGTGGTGGAATGACAGTTATCATGAGAACGTACTGCCCTTTACCAACAACATCCCTCAGCGAGATGGTGGCGCACACTTGGCAGGGTTCAGGGGTGCTTTGACGCGCACGATCAACAACTACGCGCAATCCAGTGGCATCGCCAAGCGTGAAAAAGTGACCTTCACGGGGGACGACGCACGCGAGGGCCTGACCTGCGTGTTGTCCGTCAAGGTGCCGGATCCAAAATTTAGTTCGCAAACCAAAGACAAGCTTGTCAGCTCCGAAGTCCGCCCCGCGGTCGAAGGATTGGTCAACGAAAAACTGGCGGAATGGTTTGAAGAGAACCCTGCACAAGCAAAAATCATCGTTGGCAAAATCATCGAAGCGGCACATGCACGCGAAGCTGCGCGTAAAGCGCGTGATCTTACGCGACGCAAGACTGCGATGGATGTGAACTTCCTCGCTGGTAAGCTCAAGGATTGCTCAGAAAAAGACCCCTCCAAAACTGAAGTCTTCCTCGTCGAGGGTGACTCTGCTGGTGGCTCCGCTCAGACAGGTCGTGACAGACAAACCCAAGCGATTTTACCGCTTAAAGGTAAGATTCTGAACGTGGAACGCGCCCGTTTTGACAAAATGCTGAACTCACAAGAGATCGGCAATCTTGTCATGGCGCTTGGCACAGGAATCGGGCGCGACGAATTCAATATTGAAAAGCTGCGCTACCACAAGATCGTCATCATGACGGATGCGGACGTCGACGGTGCCCACATCCGCACGCTTTTGCTGACATTCTTCTATCGCCAGATGCCTGAGTTGATTGAGGGCGGCTACCTCTACATTGCGCAACCACCACTTTACAAGGTCGCGCGTGGCAAGTCAGAGGTGTACCTCAAAGACCAAGCTGAGATGGACAATTATCTGATCGAGCAAGGCATCGATGGCGCAGTTCTGCGCCAAGGCAATGGTGAAGAAATTCTTGGCCAAGACCTGCGCCGCGTTGTCGATGAAGCACGTCAGCTCAAGCGCGTGCTTGACGCATTCCCGACCCACTATCCGCGTCACATTCTTGAGCAAGCCGCAATCGCAGGAGCCTTTGTCCCCGGCGTGGTGGACCAAGATTTGCAAGGAACGGCTGACCGTGTTGCAGAACGTTTGAACCTTATCGCGCTTGAATATGAACAAGGTTGGCAAGGTCGCATCACACAAGATCACGGCATTCGTCTTGCCAGAATTTTGCGCGGCGTCGAAGAAGTGCGCACGCTTGATGGCCCGATGATGCGCTCTGGCGAAGCGCGCAAAACCGGTAGTTTCACGCAAAGCTTACAAGACGTTTATAACTTGCCCGCAACGCTGGTGCGTAAAGAACGCAATCAGATGATCTTTGGCCCGCTCGATTTGCTCAGCGCAATTTTGCAAGAGGGTGAAAAAGGTCTGTCTTTGCAACGTTACAAGGGTCTTGGTGAAATGAACCCTGACCAGCTTTGGGAAACGACCCTTGATCCTGATGCACGCACCTTGTTGCAAGTGAAGATTGATGATGTTGCCGAAGCCGATGATCTGTTCACTAAGCTCATGGGCGATATTGTTGAACCGCGCCGCGAGTTCATCCAGCAGAATGCCTTGAACGTGGAAAATCTTGATTTCTGATCTTCTGGATCAGACCTTCGCAACGCCTTGTAGGGTCAGGTTCCAACGGGACTTGGCCCTAGACAAGGTGCGCAACTGCACCTGCTAGAACATCCAGACCAGTAACCAAATCGGCCTCGTCGGTGTCTTCTTCGAATGCATGGCTGATCCCATTGATCGAGGGCACGAAAAGCATAGCCGCAGGCATCAAAGCAGACACATTCGTTGCGTCATGTAGTGCACCGGATGGCATAGTACGCCATCTATCTGGCGCATATTTGTCTGCACTTTCCTGCAAGGCCGTGCGCAAATGCTTGTCCATGGCGACTGGTTCAAGGCCAAGTAAAGGACCGTAGCTTAGCTTCATTTCATGGATTTGCGCGATTTCGTTTGCGGTTTCTCTGATCACCGCTTCCATCCGCGCAAGTCGATCCGCATCGCCATCACGCCATTGCATTGAAAACGTCACCTTGCCCGGAACAATAGAGGATGCATTGGGGTGCAAACTCACATGCCCAATCGTCCAAACTGTTTGCGGAGTTACAACATTGCGCAGCCTTTCATTGAGCAAGGTGTTAAACCCAGACAACGCCTGAAATGCATCGCGTCGCAGCGCCATGGGTGTGGTGCCTGCATGATTTTGCTGCCCCTCAAAGGTGATTTTCATATCCCGAATGCCAACAATGTCGCTCACGACACCAACCACATCAGCACTGCCGTCCATCACTGGACCTTGTTCTATGTGCACCTCGATGAAACCGCTGAAACGCGCTGGATCAACAAATTCGGCGCTCTTACCATCCATCAAGGCACGCGCTTCTGCGAAAGCAACACCGCTCTGATCCGTCAAAGTGTCAGCACTGACAAGATCAAGCGTTCCGCTCCACAGGGCGCTGCCAGTGGTCACACCAAAACGTCCTTCTTCATCCTGAAATGAGACGACAGAAACAGGCGCTAACCCATCCTCGAAACGCGCTTTGGCGATCTCTAGCGCAGCCATCACCCCCAATGCCCCATCAAGCCAACCTCCCTCGGGTTGACTGTCCGTGTGCGAGCCCAACAAAAGACTTTTGCCCTCTGCGAGTCCAAAGACAGAGCCTGCCGGATCCACATGAACCGTCAATCCACATGCGTGAAGCTGATCCGCCAACCAGGCCCGCGCATCGATATCGGCGGCAGAAAATGCAGGGCGCACTACCCCTTTGCCAACTCCACTTGCGCCAAAACTACGCAAGTGATGCAAACTATCTAAAAATCGTTGGTGATCGAGGGGCATGCGACGTCTCCTTTGCTCCAATACATTCACACAAATCCACCCCTTTCAACTCTGCATCCTCAGCGCTACATCTTTGTCATGCGATAAGGAAACTTCATGTCCCAAATTACTCTGGTGCGGCACGGCCAAGCCAATTCGAACAGCACGGACGAACACGGTTATGACAAGCTAAGCCCCCTTGGCCACGAACAAGCCGCTTGGCTTGGCGCGCATATGCGCGAAACCCATCAGACTTTTGACAGTGTTTATTGTGGGACATTGCGCCGCCATGTCGAAACGGCAGCTGGAATGACGGCAGAGCAATACGCCCAAATCACGCAAGACCCGCGACTGAACGAGCTTGCCTACTTCGATCTCTCGAATGCGTTCGAGGCCTATAGCGGTCAACCCATCCCAACGCTCCAAGAGGAATTCGTCGCGCATATGCCGCGTCTGTTCGAAGCGTGGATGGGCGGGCATCTCAAAGACATTCCAGAAAGTTTTGCGAGCTTTGAAGACCGCGTCTGCCAAGCGATAGAGGACATAAGCGCGCGCAGTGATCGCGCGCTGGTGATCACGTCAGGTGGCGTGATCGGATTGATGACGCGCCAAGTCCTTGATCTAAATACAGATAATTTTGCGCGCACATGTCTTTCGATCATGAACTCTTCAACACATCGCTTCACCAAGATCGGTGCTAAACTGTCGCTCTCGCAATTCAATAACATTGCTCATCTTGAGCAAGTCGGGCGCCATCACGCGCAAACGCATATCTAAAAGGCTAAGGACATGACACATCTCTGGGTGCGCGCAGAGCAGCGCGAAAACGAAGACCGCGTTGGTCTAACCCCTGCAGGAGCGTCCGAACTTATCAAAGCGGGGCTGCGCGTTACGGTTGAGCAAAGCTCGGTCCGCGCGATTGGAATTGACGGGTACAAAGCAGCAGGCTGTGAGATCGCACCAGAAAACAGTTGGCCCGATGCACCCGTAAACGCCATTATTTTTGGCCTGAAAGAGCTGCCCGAGGATGGTTCACCCCTTCCCCACCGCCACATCATGTTTGGTCATGCATATAAAGGGCAAGCCAGTGGGCGCATTCTGCTTGGTCGCTTCAAAGCAGGTGGTGGCACCCTCTATGATCTGGAATACCTCGTCGATGAGACAGGCCGCCGTGTGGCTGCATTTGGCTACTGGGCCGGATATGCGGGTGCTGCGGTGGTATTGCGTTGTTGGATGGCCCAACAGAGCGGCGCTATCGCTGGACCAGTCGGTGTTTTCAAAAGCTCTGAGACCCTCGTTGATGACTTGCAAGAATCCTTGCAACACTTGGATAAATCAACTCTCAACGCCTTGATCATCGGTGCACTGGGGCGCGTCGGCACAGGCGCGAGCGATTTGCTAAAGGCACTCGATATCCCTGTCACAAAATGGGACATGGCAGAAACTGCAAGCGGCGGTCCGTTCCCTGAGGTTCTGGAGCACACCCTATTTCTGAATTGCATACTTGCACGACCCGGAACGCCTGTTTTCGTTCCCCAAAGCGCTAAAACAGACCCGCGACAGCTGCGCGTTATTGGAGATATCGCCTGCGATCCCGATAGCGATTTTTCTCCGATCAAAGTCTATAACCGAACCACAACTTGGACAGAACCAGCTCTTCGCGTTCATGACGAACCATTGCTTGATGTCACTGCAATCGACAATTTGCCCTCTATGCTGCCCGTTGAAAGTTCGCAGGATTACGCTGAACAACTCTTGCCTTCCCTTCTCACCCTCGCCAACCTTGACAGTGGTGTTTGGGCGCGGGCCGAAACCACCTTTAACGAACATCTGTAAGGACACGTGAACATGACAATACATTGGTGTGGAACAGGCCTTTCGGCCATCCCGGGTTTACGTCGTTTGATCAAAGCAGGTCACGACGTCACGGTTTGGAACCGAACGCTAGACAAGGCACAGGATGCTGTTGGCGATCTTACCGAAGACATTCGCGTATTTGACCTTGATGCTGTGAGTGCGGCGCTAAAAGCAGGCGACGTTGTTGTGTCCATGTTGCCCGGTGATTGGCATGTCCCCCTCGCGCAAAAAGCTATTGATTCAGGCGCACATTTTGTCAGCTCTTCCTACATCGCACCTGAAATGCGTGACCTTGATAATCAAGCGCGCAGCAAAGGTGTAGCTTTGGTGAATGAGATTGGTCTTGATCCCGGCATTGACCATCTCATGGCGCATCACCTGGTCGAAACATACCGAGCCAGCGATGCCCTCGACAAAGACGCAGAGCTGTCGTTTATTTCATATTGTGGTGGCATCCCGAAAACGCCCAACCCGTTTCGTTACAAGTTTAGCTGGTCGCCGCTTGGGGTTCTGAAAGCGCTGCGCTCTCCGTCAAAATCCATTCGTGATTTCAAAGAGTTCAATGTTGCGCGCCCATGGGATGCGATCACTCACTATGAAGTGCCGCTCCCGTCCCCGGAAAGCTTTGAAGTCTATCCAAACCGCGATTCTTTGCCTTTTATGGCGCAATATCATTTCGACACGGAGTGGAACGTCAAAGAGTTCGTACGCGGCACCATGCGCCTGAATGGCTGGGCCGATGCTTGGGCAAATGTTTTTGCAGAAATTGAAACGCTGGAAGGACCAAGCGGTGAAGCGCGCCTTAAAGAGATGTCAGATCAATTCTGGGAAGAAAACGCATATGACGAAGGCGAACCAGACCGCGTGGTGCTTTGCGTTGCACTCAAGGCCGAGAAGAACGGCGAAACCACATGGCACCAAAGCTATGTGATGGATGCTTGGGGTGATAAGAACGGTACCGCGATGGCGCGTCTGGTTTCTATCCCGCTGTCTCACGCAATCGAAGCTGTAATCGCGGGAAAAATCGACGCTGGTGTCAGCGCGGCGACAGATGATCCAGAGCTTTTGTCAAAATGGCTTTCTGAAATCGATAAACTCGCACAGCATCTTACCATCGTCGATCACGTTTAAAACAAAAGCGCGCCGTGTACTCGCGGCGCGCTTTTTTGTTTAGGCAAACAAACGGTAATACATCCAGTCTGGCATAAACTGCGACAGCCTGAACACCCACGAAAACACGCGCGGGAAGCTCTTCTTGAAACGGTCTGAGTTCATCAACTCGAACATCTCACGCGCTGCGTCGTCTGGCTCCATAATAAAGGGCATTTTAAAGTCGTTCTTTTCCGTCAAGCGTGTTTTGATGAAACCCGGATTGGCCAGTTGCACATCAATGTCTGTTGCGCGCAAATCAGCATACATGCTTTCCGCCAAAGCCATCGTCCCCGCTTTGGAGGCAGCATAGCCAATCGCGCCTGGCAGACCGCGAAATCCTGAAAGCGACCCTGTAATCACTAGATGACCAGTGCCACGTTCTTGCATCATCGGCATGACGGCACCCATGACACGAACAGCGCCAGTGAAGTTGATATCGACCATCGCCTCAGCTTTTTCGGCATCCCATTCTTGCGATTTCATGGGCCAATATACACCAGCAAGGAAAACAACACCGTCCACGTCACCAACAGCTTTTGCCGCGGATGCGACGCTGGCGCTGTCACTGACATCAACGACCTGAGAGGACGCGTTTCCGGGCAGTTCAGCGACAAGCGCATCAAGCTTGTCTTGCGAGCGTGCTGAGACAATTACCTCAACGCCGGCACGCGCCAATTGATGCGCCAATGCTGCGCCTAAACCTTCACTTGCTCCAACGAGCCAGTATCGTTTGCCTGCCCAATCTCTCACGCCACTTCCTTCTTTCTCATTGTCGCGACCAATTCTGCGACCTTGAAGCCGAATTTGCGGAACTGACTGCGATTCACAATGGACCCATTCGGTGCAAGATACATCCAATCGATCGTATCAAGCACATGGCCCCCTGCTTCATCTGGTAATTTGATGCGGTATTTCAACTGCACTGCAGACCCTGTTTGCGTGCCAGACCCTGTTCCGATCACATCGGGCGCTTCAGCTTTGATCGTGCCGTCGTTGCCAAGCGTCAGGTGCCATTCACGGTTCTGTACCGTGCCGCTGTCATAACGAAACTCTTCGCGCATGTAGCCTTTGTTGCCATCCCATTCCGCTTCGAAATTTCCAACAAACCGCGAAGTGACACGCCCGGTTGGACCATAGATCACGCCTTCGCATTCGATGGGGCCATTCAGGTGCTCTCTTAGATCAAACTGTGGATCGTTCTTGGCATAATCCAGTGGGCTTTGTGCCGCGAAATCCATGTATTTGCTTTTGAGATGGTTCAAAACCAGCATCAAAGCGACACCCAGCAACACGTAACCAATCGTTTCCATTCGCTTATCCCTTTTCCATTTCTGTTGTCGCAAGCAACGCTATCGCAAGGCACTTCAACCCGCATGGCACAGCTGCATAGAGTAACGTCAGAAGCCAAAGTGAGGCTTCGGTATTATCGCCGCCGGAGTTAAATCCGGCCCGCTCCAACATCGGGAGCAAAACGACAGCCGCAAACGCAAGCGACAGTTTCGACACCAAAGCCCAAAGGCCAAAGCCTTCAGCCGCATTCGGTGCAATTTTCGCCATGCGGGTGGCGAAAGCCGCAGGCAAAAGAGTGAGGTCCGCACCCATCGCAGCACCTGTGGCCACGCAAACGAGTGCGAACAATAAGATATCCCCGCTGCCAAGGCTAATGGCCATCGCAAAGGCAAGAACGGCAAGGATCATTGCCCCGAGAAGGACAGGTTTGATCCCGTACTTTTGTGCAAGCAGCCCCCAAACAGGTGCCGCAACGGCCGCGCTCAAGAAGAACAACAAAAGCAACACACCTTCTTGGCCAGGTGCGTCAAGACGGCTCTCAACAAAGAATAGGAACAGGGTAGAGCTTACTGCAACAGGTACAGCGTTGACCAAAGCGATAAGCAGTAAACGGCGTACATACATATCTTGCAAGATCGTGCGAAACCCCGGCCCTGCGGCAGGCATAACATTGCGCCACTCACCGCGCATCAGAACGACTGCAATAAAACCCAAGATCGCAAACGAAACGGCAAACCCTGTAAACTCTGCATCCATGATTGAGATGAACAAAAATGGCGCTATCGACGCGAGACATACCCCCAAAAGCGCACCCGTTTCGCGCCAGCGGGCGAGCCTAAGGTGACCGCCCTTTGCCATGCCATCTGCCTTGCCAACGCCTTGCGCATAAAAAGAAATCGTCAGGAAACTAAACGCCGAAAACACTAACGTTAGCATGATCGCAAACCACAAAACTGGCGAGAACATCGGCTCTATCGCAAAAAGCCCGATCATACCGCCACAAAGAATAAGCACGCCCAATGCAACCGCGAAGCCGCGCGCTGACGCTGTCATCGCAGCAAGCTTGCCGAGCAACGGGTCTTGGACCACATCAAGTAAACGCAAAGCAAATAGAACAGCACCCAAGGCACCCAAAGACACGCCAAATTCGTCCACATAGAACTTGGGCGCATGGATGTAGATCGGCAAACCAGCTGCTGACAACAGCGCAGCAAAAACCGCATAGCCACCCAACGCGGAAACCCGCGCGTTGTCTTGAACTGCGTTTTGCATCACGACACTTCGCTTGCAGGGGGATCAGGACGGTTCCGAAAGCTTGCGCCTTTCCACCAAAGTTTCAGAGCCTGCCAATGAATGAGGCTCAGCACACGACGCGATCCAAAAGGACGTTTCAGGCAAAATCCGACTATATTGGAATTGCTCAATGGTGCGCGTGGTCCAGTTAAGGTCGCAACCAAACCACCTGCTTGGCTCGTATAGTCGATGAAAATGCCAACGCTTGTTTCGCTCACATCAAAACGAAATTCATAGCCGCCCTCAACAGGTTGAAAGGGCGACACATGCATCAATTTGTGCGATTTGAGGCGATCACTTGCCACGATCGGGCGCAGATCATCGTGGTGGCACAGATAGCTATGTCGATCTCCGTAGGTATTGTTTACCTCAGAAATCACCGCACAGAGTTCATCCTGTTCGTTATGGATCAACCAAAAACACACCGGATTGAAAACATGTCCAAGGACACGCGGTTGCGTCAAAAGCAGAATTTTGCCGCCAAGTTGGACACTATTCTCTGCAAGGACATCACGCACCCAAGCGGCCCCGCGCCCTTCTTTAGGCAATCCGCCATGATCGCTGTCGAAGACGGAAATTAGATTGCGTGCATTGCGCGCAAACAGCCTAGGCGCGTCAACGTTCGCATCCATGTCAAGCAGCACATAATCCACGCGATAACGGAACGCATTGGCAATCTCGCCTTTGCGCCCGTGATACGTGTGGCCAGCAATGTGCTGCACTTTGTTCATTGTGCAGCAATCCCCATTGCATTCGCGCTGCGCATAGCTTCAACCACATCGACGGCGCTCGATAGGCCGTCCTCATGAAATCCGTTTTTCATCCACGCACCACAGAACCATGTGTTATTTTCGCCGTTCAACTCAGCCACTTCGCGTTGCCCATCAAGCGCTGTCAGATCAAAAACAGGATGGCGCAAAGTGACCTGATCGTAGATCAGCTCTTCTTTGATAGAGCGCTTAGTGTTGAGTGTGACAAAATGCGGATCATTCGCTGGGATTGGTTGAAGCGAGTTCATCCAATACGTGAGGTCAATTCTTTCGTTCTCGTTATTCGCATCTTCCGTGTAGTTCCATGAAGACCAACACACCTTGCGGTTGGGCATCACAGACGCATCAGCGTGCAAGACGATGTCATTTGGCTGGTACTTGATTTTATCCAACGCCGCAGATTCCGCAGTTGTAGGGTCAGCTAACAGCCGCAGGCTATCGTCTGAATGCGTGGCAAAGATAACTTCGTCGAAAGCTTCCCATTCGCTGCCCGATGTTTTGATCTCAACCCCATTAGCCACACGGCGAACCGCATCAATTGGCGTACCCAAACGCAGCTCAGCGCCTTTCGCGCGCAAAGACGTCTCGACACGACTTACATATTCTGTTGATCCCCCATTCACTGTGTACCATTGATGTTGGCCAGTCACGCCCAGCAGTGCATGATTTTTAAAGAAGTCCATCAACGCGTATGCAGGAAACTCCATGATCTTGTCTGTCGGCGTCGACCAGATCGCACCAGACAGCGGTGCGAGGTAATAATCTCGAAAATAGCGGCCAACACCCAAGTTATCCAAAAAAGTTCCAATCGCCCAATCGGGGTTTGCAGCGGCGAGGTCATACCCTTTTGCGTTAAAATGATTGATGTCGCGCAACATGCGTAAGAATCTTGGATCAAATGCATTTTTGCTTTGCGCGAACACGGCGCGCACGGAGGCAAGACCGTACTCCAACCGCCCGCCTTCGATAGATGCGCCGAAGCTCATGTTCGATTTGACAACTGGTACATCCAACTCAGCGAACAAGGCTGCCAAATGCGGATAGTTCGCGTAATTGAAAACGATAAAGCCTGTATCCACAGGCTGGTTTCCGTTTGCGCCAGCGATGATCGTACGTGCATGTCCACCTAAACGGTGCTCTGCTTCGAAAACCGTTACGCGATTATCACCGCTAAGCATATGTGCTGCGCCTAGCCCAGAAATGCCTGCACCAATCACGGCAATATTTTTATGTGGTTGGTGTCTGTTCAGTGTTGGCATTCTAAGCGCTCCGAGGATAAAATAGCGTTGGTGCTATGAGAGTTTACGCAGTTACTCTCTAATCGGATGCAAAAGAAGAAAAATTAACATGTAAGTGATCCAATTCCGACAACGAGGCGTATTGCTGTATGTTGACATGCGTTTAAGTCTTGGAGAACGACCCCAATGCCCTAACCTTCGGGAAAACGACAAACATTTGGGACGTAAAGATAAGACAGGCCAGGACGAACTGACGTGAGCAACACAACGAAAGACTGGACCGCGCAGATTTATGCGATCAGGGACAAGCAGGACCAGGCCGCATTTGCCGAACTGTTTGCCCACTTCGCGCCGCGTGTGAAGGGATTTTTAATGAAAAGCGGCGCAGATGCGTCTTTGGCAGAGGAATGTACCCAAGAGGTGATGGCCACCTTATGGCGTAAAGCACATATGTTTGATCCGACGCGCGCAAGTGCAGCAACTTGGATTTATACGATTGCGCGAAACCGTAAAATTGACGCATTGCGCAAGCAACGCCGGCCAGCACCAGAAGACCTGCCTTGGGGTCCCGAAGCTGAACCCGAACAGGCTGATGCAATCGGCTTGAAACAAGAGACAGAGCAATTGGCAGTTGCGATCAAGGAATTGCCCGAGAAACAGAGGAGTTTGATTGAGCAGGCCTATTTTGGCGACCTTTCGCATAGTGAAATTGCAGAAATTACGGGTCTACCACTGGGCACAATCAAATCCCGCATTAGGTTAGCATTAGAGCGGCTGCGCCACGCAATGAAGTGATGAACATGACACATACGATCAAACACCACCTGACGCCCGAAATTCTGATGGCGTATTCCGCTGGCAACCTGCCAGAAGCCTTCGGTCTTATCGTGGCGACGCACGTGTCAATGTGTGACACATGCCGCGCGGATCTGGAAAGCTACGATGCTGTTGGTGGCGTCGTTATTGACGATGCGGAAACGGCCGAAGTATCTTCGGACGCTTTTGCAGCGACGATGAAGTTGATCTCTGCCGGCGACACGGTGCCCGTTTCTCCGCGCCGCTCGACCGGCACGCTGCCTAGTCCTCTGCAAGATTACGTTGGTGGTGATCTGTCCGCGATCAATTGGAAACCGCTTGGCATGGGTGTGAAGCAAGCGATTTTGCCAACGTCCAAAGCCGCGACCGCACGTCTGCTTTACATTCCTGCAGGTGCCGCTGTCCCGGATCACGGTCACAACGGCACAGAAATGACGCTCGTTTTGCAGGGTGCATTTGTCGATGAAGAGGATCGGTTTGCACGTGGTGACGTCGAAGTCGCCAACGAAGACCTAGAGCACACACCAATCGCAGATGTCGGCGAAGATTGCATTTGCCTTGCAGTTACAGACGCACCGCTCAAGTTTAACGCGTTCTTACCACGACTCGCACAGCGCTTCTTGCGCATTTAAGGGTCAGCGTGGCACGCAGATGCCCGTGTGACTTGGCCACTCTCGTCGAAAAACAATGTCTCCGCTGCACGTACGCCGCGGTGATTTAAGTATGTGATCACCATCATCATATGACCTTTGAAGACGTGCTGTACTTCAAATTTCAAGTCAGGCTGTTTGATTAGAGCGCGCGCCCAGTAATCTCGCAACGCATTTACTCCAGTCACTTCTCCCGTTCCCACCAAACCCACGGCTTTGCGAGACCGGAAACAAATATCAGCGCTGTAGTGCGACAGAATGCGATCTAAATCGTGGCTATTCCACGCCGCTTCCCACTCGCAGGCGAAATTATCGTAATCAACGCTCAATCTTCGGTCCCTTTAACGGAACGACTGTCTGGGTAGGTTCAGGAGCCAATTCTTCAAAGTCAAAGTTATCCAAGCGCCGCGCACGACGCCCTGCTTTGTCGGCGCTGATCTTTATCTCTGAAATATCCTTGGCCGCTTGGCCAAAATGCCGGTCTAAATTTTCGACCCGTGTACCAAGGCGTTCCACGTCGCCAAACAACAACCCCAACTCGCGCCTGATCGAGCCGGCTTGTTCTTGCATGCGCGCGTCTTTCAGGATTGCGCGCATCGTGTTCAATGTCGCCATACATGTTGTTGGTGACACGATCCAAACGCGCGCAGCAAATCCTTCGCGTACAAGCTCCGGAAAGTTGGCGTGTAACTCCGCATAGACCGCCTCGGATGGGAGAAACATCAAAGCGCCATCAGCGGTTTCGCCATCAAGAATATACTTCTCCGAAATTGCTTTAATATGCGCCTTTACTGAAGCTCGCATCATCTGAGCAGCAACATTTAATTCATGTTGAGTCTGCGCATTCCTCAGCGCCTCATAAGCTTCCAACGGGAATTTACTATCTACAACAATCGGCCCGGGAGGGTTTGGCAAATGAATCAAACAATCGGCACGTTTGCCGTTAGAAAGCGTCGCTTGCCACGTGTAGCTATCCGCAGGGAGCGCCTTGCCAACAATATCCTTTAACTGGATTTCTCCAAATGCACCGCGCGTTTGCTTATTGCTCAGGATGTCTTGCAGACTAAGGACATCGCTAGACAGTTTCGTAATATTGTCTTGCGCCTTATCGATCGCTTGAAGGCGCTGCTGCAATTCACCAAGACTTTGCGCAGTGCGACGTGCCGATCCTTGCAGGTTCTCGTTCATCGTCCCACTAACATGGGTCAAACGCTGTTCCATCAATTGCAAAAGATTGGCCTGCGAAGCTGCGGCGGCTTCCGATACATGATTTAAACCACCAGCAAGTTGTTGTTGTCCATCCGATAAGGACTGAACCCGTTGCCCCAAAATCCCCATCTGATTGGAAAGCGGTTCTGTCATCCGCGCTGAACGCGCTGCCGCCCGAATAACGATGATGAGAAGTATGAATATCAACAGAAACGCCAAGACGCCCGCAATCGCCGCCAGAACGAAGGGATCTTCCAAATCGATCGTCATCAAGTACGCCCAAACAGCCGTTCGATATCGGCAAGTTTCAATTCGACATAGGTCGGTCGTCCATGATTGCATTGCCCAGAATGCGGTGTGGCTTCCATTTCGCGCAACAACGCATTCATCTCTTCACCGCGCATCCAACGACCTGAACGGATCGAGCCGTGACAAGCAACGCGGCTCAGGATCGCTTCGATCTTTGCTTGTACAGCGATGCTTTCGCCTTGGTCCGCCAGTTCATCAAGAATATCTAGCAACATCGCTTTCGCGTTCACTTCGCCCAAGATTGCAGGCGTTTCGCGCACAGCAATTGCACCGCCGCCAAAACGTTCAATCCCAAGACCAAGACGCGCCAAGTCTTCAGCAATTTCCATCAAACGCGCGCAATCGCCATCGGAAAGTTCAACAATCTCGGGGATTAACAAAGCCTGGGCAGCGACGCCGTTAACGGCCATTTGGGTCTTGAGTTTTTCGTAAACCAGCCGCTCATGTGCAGCATGCTGATCGACGATCACCATACCGTCTGCCGTCTGTGCGATGATGTAATTCTCGTGCACTTGGCCACGCGCAGCGCCTAATGGAAACTGCTCCGCTGGTGTGTGCTCAACAACTTGTTCTACACGGCTAAAGACTTGCGCTGTTTCTTCAAAGCCCGGTGCTTGCGCCTGATGGCTAGACCGCAAAGCCCCCTGCGTCGGGCGATCCATCTGATATATGCGTGCCGGTCCTGTCGGTTCGGGCCGCATTGCCCCCAAAGTTGCATCAGACACCGTCGTAGACGCGCGGTGACCCGCCTCTGAAAGCGCATGGCGTAACGCCGACACGATCAAACCTCGCGCTAAACCCGGGTCACGGAATCGCACTTCTGATTTTGCAGGATGCACGTTCACATCGACCAACTGCGGATCACAATCAAGGAACAGCGCCGCCGCAGGATGGCGATCTCGCGAGAGGAAATCAAAATATGCACCGCGTAAAGCGCCATAGAGAAGCTTGTCCCGCACAGGGCGTCCATTCACGAACAAATACTGCGTGACTGCAGAACCCCGTGAATATGTCGGCAAAGCCGCAAACCCCGTTAGGTGCAGCCCCTCGCGCTCAGCTTCGATACGAAGGGAGTTGTCAGCAAATTCGCGACCAATAATCCCGGCCAAACGCCCGTGTAGCGCATCAAACAGGTCGCCGTTTTCTGCATCAGCACGAAACGTCACGCGGCCCTCGCCGCCACCTGTAACATCGCGCAAAGTGAAACCAACGAAGGGTTCCGCCATCGCGAGACGCTTAACAACATCGGTAATCGCTTGGCTCTCAGCCCGGTCTGTGCGCATAAATTTTAAACGCGCAGGTGTCGCGAAAAATAGATCACGCAGCTCAACAACTGTCCCTTTGGACAAAGCCGCTGGCTTGATCGCGCTCATCGCACCGCCGTTTACGGCGATCTCGAAAGCATCGTGGCCTGCCGCGCGCGATGTTATTGTGAGACGTCCTACGGCACCTAAAGACGGTAGGGCCTCGCCTCGAAATCCAAATGTATGGATATTCAAAAGATCACTACCATCGATCTTTGACGTGGCATGACGCGACAGCGCAAGCGGCAGAGCATCTGGAACTATTCCGCACCCGTCATCAACAACACGGATCAAAGTCTTGCCACCATCCGCATAGGACACTTCAATGCGGGTCGCACCTGCATCGATGGCGTTTTCAACCAATTCCTTCATAGCGGAGGCAGGTCGTTCGACCACTTCGCCCGCTGCGATACGATTGATCGCAGCCTCGTCAAGCTGACGGATAACAGGCTGTGTGTCGCTTATGTTGCGGACGGTTTCATTCATACCGCAACACTTAGCATCTCTGCGCGATTCTGCCACGGGGGTAAAAACGAAAAAACCCGGGCGCGAACGCCCGGGGTAAAGTCTCTCTTATCGGCTAGGGAGGTTAGCCTTTTGAGAATTCAGGATAAGCTTCCATGCCCAGCTCTGTTGTGTCGAGACCGCTGATCTCGGCTTCTTCACTGACACGGATGCCGACTGTTGCTTTCAAGATGAACCAAACCACACCAGACACGACGAAGGTGAACACACCGACAACGAGGATGGAGTAGAGCTGTACACCAAGATTAGCGGCATCGTTTGTGAATGTTACGGCGATCGTGCCCCAGATACCTGCAAAAAGGTGAACAGGGATCGCACCAACAACATCGTCAATCTTCAACTTATCAAGGAAGGGAACAGCGAAGACCACGATCACACCACCGACTGCACCGATCAGCGTTGCTGTGCCAAGCGACGGTGTCAAAGGCTCAGCTGTGATAGACACGAGACCCGCAAGTGCGCCGTTCAGGACCATCGTAAGGTCAGGCTTCTTGTAAAGTACCTGTGTCAGGATCATCGCTGTGATAGCACCACCAGCCGCAGCTGCGTTCGTGTTGGAGAAGATGCGGGAGATGTCAGCAACGTTTGCAGCGCTATCCATGTAAAGCTGGGAGCCACCGTTGAAGCCGAACCAACCGAGCCACAGAATGAACGTACCAAGCGTCGCAAGCGTTAGGTTGGAACCCGGCATTGGAACCGTACGGCCATCTTTGTACTTGCCGATACGTGGTCCAAGGATCAGCGCGCCAGCCAAAGCAGCCCAGCCACCGACGGAGTGCACAACTGTGGAACCCGCAAAGTCCTGAAAACCCATGCCATCAAGGAAACCACCGCCCCATTTCCAAGAAGCTTGGATTGGGTAGATAAGGCCAACAAGGATCACTGTGAACACGAGGAAGGGCCATAGTTTGATACGCTCAGCGAGTGCACCAGATACGATGGACGCGGTTGCCGCACAGAACATCAATTGAAAGAAGAAGTCAGATCCGACAGACGCGTATGTGAGGTCAGGCTCAGCACCTTCAAGCCCAACTGGCTCAAGACCGGTTGCAGCAAAGGCACCCAAGATGCCCTCAATGGACCAACCATCGCCCGGATACATAAGGTTATAGCCGACCAAGTAGTAGAAGATCGTCGCAAGTGAAAAGAGCCCCATGTTCTTGGTCAGCTGCATTGTCACGTTCTTGCCGCGCACAAGGCCCGCTTCAAGCATCGCAAAACCAGCTGCCATGAAGAAGACCAAGAAGCCTGCTACAAGGAACATAAAGGTCGTGAAAATAAAGCCAATCTCAGCGTTGGTCGGCGTTGTGTCCGCTTCTTGTGCCAGTCCCAAGCTCGGGAGCAGCACCATCAGAGCGGTGGCACTTAAAAGTGTCGTCTTTTTCATATCCGTATCCTTCAACATGCGCGCTTAAATCGCGTCGTTATTTGTTTCACCCGTCCGCACGCGCACCGCCTGCGCAACGTCGAGAACGAAGATTTTGCCGTCACCGATTTTTCCGGTGCGCGCTGTGGTCGTAATGGTTTCAACAACCTGGTCTGCCATGTCGGCACCGACCACGATTTCCAGCTTCACTTTAGGCACGAAGTTCACCGCGTATTCCGCACCGCGATAAATCTCCGTGTGACCAGACTGGGCACCGAAGCCTTTGATCTCTGTGACCATCATGCCGCGCACGCCAATGTCTGTGAGCGCTTCGCGGACGTCCTCCAGCTTGAACGGTTTGATTGTTGCTATGATGAGTTTCACTTGAAAACCTTTCGTATGAGCGAGGGGTCGAATCCTCTGATTACTCGTGCAGAAAAACGTTCCCAGCGTTGGGTTGGAAGAAAACCGCCCATATTTAGATGCAAAATTGGACGCATTAGCCTAATTCTTAATCTTCTAATTATTTTTGATTAATATTTAAGCAAAATGAATTCACAATTCTCCACTCAACATCTCAGTTGTAACGGGATATGCTAATAAAAAATAAGATCCGAGCAGGTTCGTTAAATGGTTCAAAAGAAACGCGGTAACTCAAAACTTGTCGCTGAAAAGCGCTATGGCACCACAAAAACCGCTGCCAAGCCGCGCGCAAAAACCCGAAAAAAACGTGCGGCTCGCAAACCGATGCGCGGCCCAATCGGGTGGATTATCGCTCTCTTTCGTTGGATCGTACGCCTGATTTGGGGATTCACCTGGCGCATTGGATTTGTCACCGCGGTCATTCTTGGCCTTGCGGTAACTTACTTTGCGCTGCAACTGCCCGACGCAAACGCCCTTTTAGATGGTCGTGCACGCGGTTCTGTTACGCTACTGGACCGCACAGGCGAAACTTTCGCTTGGCGCGGTGATCAGTTCGGCGGAGCTATCACAACTGATACTGCTTCAGTTCATCTTGTGAACGCTATCGTCGCAACCGAAGACAAACGCTTCTACTGGCACCTCGGCGTCAGTCCTCGTGGAATAGCGAGCGCTGTACGCATTAACCTTCGTGAAGGTCGCGGGCCATTGTCAGGGCATGGCGGATCGACGATTACGCAGCAAACCGCAAAGCTTCTTTGCCTTGGCGTGCCTTATGACAGTGCCACTTGGGAAAGCGAAAAGGAATACGAGGCAGACTGCCGTCGCACTACAATGTGGCGCAAAGCTAAGGAAGCCATCTTTGCGATGGCCATGGAAGCGAAATACTCCAAGGATGACATTCTTAATATCTACATGAACCGTGCGTTCTTGGGTGCTGGCGCGCGCGGGTTTGAAGCAGCAAGTAAGCGATATTTTGGAAAGTCAGGTGCAGATATCAATGCCGCAGAAGCCGCAATGCTCGCGGGCCTTTTGAAAGCGCCGACGCGCTATGCCCCTACAAACAACCTGTCCAGATCCCAAGATCGCGCGTCCGTTATCATCGGGCTTATGGCGGACCAAGGATATCTGAGCCAAAAAGACGCTGACATCGCGCGCATCGCCCCTGCACAATTGTCTGAAGCAGCAGAAGCGAAAGCAGGCGGCTATTTTGCGGATTGGGTCATGGATAGCGGACCGGAATTTTTCACGCGTGACACGACCGAAGATGTCATCATCAAAACAACGCTAGATCGCCGCCTTCAAGCAAGCGCAGAAGAAGCGATGAAGTACATTTTTGAAAACAAGGTGCGCAGCGGAAGTAAAGCACAAGCAGCCATCGTTGTGATGAGCGCGGACGGTGCCGTGCGCGCGATGGTGGGTGGTCGAAACACCAAAGTGTCCGGTGGCTTTAACCGTGCAACGCAAGCGATGCGCCAGACCGGATCTGCCTTCAAGCCATTCGTCTATGCGACGGCGCTTGAACTTGGGCACAGCCCGAATGAACGTATTGTGGACGAACCGCTCACGATCAACATCCCCGGTTCAGGACCATGGACCCCCAAGAACTACACAAAGGACTTTAAAGGCTCGGTCACTCTGACCGACGCATTAAAGGACTCGCTCAACATTCCTGCTGTCAAGCTCTCGGAACTTGTTGGTCGCGAAAACGTACGCAAAGTTGCGAGCGATTTCGGGATCGAAAGTGATCTTGCTGCTGGTCCGGCCCTTGCGCTTGGTGCGTCTGAAAGCACTTTGATCGAGATGACTGGTGCATATGCGGGCATCCTTAATGGTGGTTCTTCAGTGACGCCCTATGGTTTGGTGGAGTTAAGCCTGCTTGGCGATAACGAACCGCTCATGGGAACAGGTGGCGGGATAGGTGAACGCGTGATCCGTGATGAAGCCGCAGGCAAGCTCATATATATGATGGAACGTGTGGTAAGCCAAGGGACAGGTCGCCGCGCGATGCTTCCTGATCGTGAGGCAGCCGGCAAAACCGGGACAACGCAAGCCGCGCGCGATGCGTGGTTCATTGGCTTTACTGCGGACTATGTCGCTGGTGTATGGATGGGATACGACGATAACACACCGCTCACGGGTGTTACTGGTGGCGGACTTCCCGCTGAAATTTGGAACGAAGTCATGGTTCGTGTACACCAAGGGTTGCCCGCGCGTCCCTTACCAATGGTTGCGCCAACCCCGATAGCGCCCCAGCCACAACGACAGCAACGAAACGGTGATTTCGAACCTATTCCTGCGGATGGTGTTGCTGATACAATTCTTCAGCGCGTACTGCGTAGCTTGGGGCCAAGCAATGGACCGACAACTCAGAGAAATGAACGCAGAGACTCAATCGGCGATCGATGAACGCCGATTGAAGCTAACGCCTGATTACTTTGCATTACGCAAGTCGGCGATCATCTGATCAATGTTGCCACCACGTCTGTCGATCATCGCGCCAATCTCTGTACGTTCGGTCAAAAGCAAGTTGATGCCTTCAATGAACATATTGAAGAACTTGTCGCGGCCCGTGCGATCAGAAACAAGGAAAGTCACAGTAAAGGGCGATTCACCGCGTAAGAATGCAGTTGTCTTTACTTCAAACCAGCTCTTCACAGGGCGCACGCTTTCAACTTCAAGGCGGCCGCCAATGAATTCGCGGAAGCGCGATCCATACTTACGAGAAATATAGGTTTGAAACTCAGCCGAAAACTTCTTCTTCTGCGCGTTGCTGGCGCGACGCCCATCGTTCCCCATCGCATAGGCTGCGATGTAGGAGGTGTCGCCATACTTCGCGAAAATGCGTTTGAAGTCATTGAACATCGCTTGTTCTGATTTTCCAGACGCGATGACGCGGTTGATTTCACCAACCAAAGCATCCACGAGCTTCTTCGCGCTCGCATTGTCGAGTGCTGACGCAGTCGTTGGCACCAGCGTGAAGGTTGCGACTGCAGCGCTGATCAAACCAGTTGCGGTACGGCGTGTGTACTGTGTCATGCTTAAAATCCTTCGGTATTTAGATCAAAAGGATTGATCTCTTCGGCAGCATCCCCGTCACCAAGCTCAAAGCGGCGGTTCTGTAAATAGATACCGCGCGCTTGGCTGTAGCTGTCCGCACTATTGTAAAGCACAGAATCGACAGTTTCGGCATAGCGCCCGCGATCCCCTACCTTTGACGCAACTCCGGCAGCAGTGCCAATGTATTTGTCGGGGCTCGGCAAAACATAGCTCAAAGGGTTGGTAAAGAGATCAACAGCGCGACCAACGGCAGCGCGCTCTGTTGATGGGCCAAGGATCGGTAGTTCAATATATGCGCCCTCTGGCACGCCCCAAACATACAATGTTTGTCCGAAATCCGCTTTGACTTCGTTGATCTGAAAATCTGCTGCTACGTCGAAAAGCCCGCCGAAACCTAGAGTCGTGTTAAACACAAAACGCATGGTGTTAATGAACGCACCCTCAACGTCACCTTGCAGCAAGTTATTCACTACTGTGCCTGGCACACCGAGGTTTGCAGAAAAATTGCCGATGCTATCTTCTAAGTCATCCGGGATAATCTTGGTGTAACCAACGCCCACCGGACGCACCAAAGCTTTGTCCAACGCGCGGTTTAGCTCATGGGTTTGTCTGTTATTTTCTTCATAAGGGTCGAAAACATCACCGGAAATGCGCGCACTATCAGGTGTCGCACACGCCGCAAGGAAAAGGCACAATGGCACCAGCACAATCAAAGAGATACGGCGCGCTCGAAATGGATTAGTCTTAAACACTTTTCCCACCAGACGGTTTTTCTAAATAGTTAACTAAGCTGCATCTGCCAAAGAACCAGCGTTGAACCCATTAAATCCCTGGGTTGTGACTCAATCGTGACAACTTTCTTCAAATATCCTCAGCATCTTCGCATATTGATGCGAAAGGGTGAAGTGCACCAAACGAAATACGCTCTAACGCATCTGTACGAGCTCTTTTGAAAATGGAATGGGCAAAGGGTCCAAACCCAAGCGTGCGCGATAGATGGGCAAGCTTTCAGTCACGCGCATCGCGTAGTTTCGCGTTTCTCGAAACGGGATATGCTCGATCCAGTCGACAATATCGATTTCACCTTTGCGCGGATCGCCATAAACTTCCATCCAACGCACAGGCCGCCCCGGACCCGCGTTATAACCTGCCGAAATCATCACAGGATTGCCGCTAAACTGCTTTTTCAGACGCGCCAGATAAGCTGTTCCAAGTTGTGCATTGTATCGCCAATCCGATGTCAGCTTTTCTTTGGCATAATCTACACCCAATTCGCTCGCTACATTTTGCGCAGTGGCAGGCATTACTTGCATTAAACCACGTGCACCGGCACCAGAGACAACGACTGGGTCAAACTCGCTCTCGCGCCTCGCAATCGCCAAAGCGAATTCCGTTTCAATTGGATGTGCTGACTTCGCAAGATCGTGCAGTGCATAATAAGGCGCAGGAATAGTCACGCCCTGACTGGCGGCACGTTTGCCAATCATTACAGCAATATGCGGCTCATTCAGGTCAATCGCGACCTGCCCGAGCTGAGCCGCTTCTAGCGGGCTCAAGCTTTCTGTGAGATGGGTAAAGAAACGCTCTGATATCGTCAGCTCACCCGCTTGAAGCGCTAAGACAGCCGCTTGAAACACGGTCGACCCCATGAATGCCGCATCGCGCCAATCCGGCAAAGCCGCTGAACCCGCAAGGCTTTGATCAAATGCTATGCCACCACGTTCTGCGGCCAACAGACCATAGAAACTCGATTGATATTCAGCCCCATCCGCATAGGACGCTTTTGCCTGTTTCGCGTTACCAAGCGCCTCTTGCGTTCGTCCAATCCAATAGCCTGCGCGCCCGCGTGAAATAGGTGTCACAACCGCGCCTTGATAGGCCCGAAAATGGGTCAGCGCTGTCGCGGGGTCATTCAAGAACCGCAATGCAATATAACCACTCAGCCATTCCAAATCAGCAAAGGACGATCCTTCAACCAAATGATGCTGGCTGGCCAAAGCATAAGCCTGTTTATAATCTTTGTTACGCATCAACTGGCGCGAGAGCGACCGGCGCCTATTCGCCCATTGCTCCGGCTCACCCAGTGTTTTGGCGCTTTTACTCGCGGCCAATGCCAGCTCGATCGCGTCTTGTTGTCGACCTTTACGCGCGCGCCAAACAAAACGTTCAAACGTCAAACCCGGATCATTTTGCAAGTCTTCGGGCACAGACGCGACCAAAGCATCTGTGCCATTTACCCGCGCACGCAAACCTTGGCGCGCCTTGGCAAGCTTGCGATACCCTTCAGGAACAAGCGACAACATCCGGTCTGTATTGCTTTTCCAGTCTTTCCAAAGAAGCATATCGAGCCGCGCAATGTGATGGTCCGCAAGTAAGTCCCCATGCTCTTGCAACATTCGCGCGTGCGTTTGAGGGCCGATTGCCATGCTGCGCCACGCAAGTACCAATCCGGCCTCAGCACTACCCTTTTGACCGCTCGCCGTCAGTGCACGCGCATGGGCAAGAGCACCTTGTGCGCTTTGTGGCAGGTTATCACGGAAAAACAGCAAAACGTCCGCATCACTCACATCCAACATCGCGGGTTCACTTTTGCGACGCAGCCAATCCAGACCAGGCCAATCAGGATTGAGATCGAGAAACAGCATCACCTCTTCAGCTGTTCCAAGACCACCGCGCAAGCGGTGCCATTCGATCAAGTCATAAGCAACGGGACTAACATCACTCGCAATCGTGCGCGCTGTTGTCCAATCACCGGCGCGCATTGCCTCGAAGGCGCGCGTGAGAGGAACGTGGCCATCCGCGCGGGCAAAAATAGGCGAACACAGCATAAGAAAAAGGAAAAGGGCGAAACGCATCATGGCTTGCAATTCATTCAATGACAAAGGATAGACATCGCACAACCTAGCCTCTGGAGCGCTGGCCGCAATTCACAATTGCGCGCATCGGCAAATGCTTGCAGCGGGCAGCGAATTCATCCGGGCATTTCGTCCGCCAACACGAAGAGGAGCGTGTCATGTTTAAAGGGTCTCTACCCGCAATGATAACGCCGTTCACGAACGGCGAACTGGATCTGGATACGTTGAAAAAACTTGTCGAATGGCATGTGGGCGAAGGCAGCAATGGGCTTGTTCCTGTTGGCACTACGGGTGAAAGCCCGACGCTTACCCATGAAGAACATGAGAACGTTGTTGAAGAAATTGTACGCGCATCTGCGGGCCGTCTTCCGGTCATTGCAGGGGCTGGCAGCAACAACACACTTGAGTCGATCCGGCTTGCGCAACACGCAGAAAAAGTCGGAGCTGATGCGGTTCTCGTTGTCACCCCTTACTATAATAAGCCCACACAGCGTGGTTTGAAGGCCCATTTCACCGCTATCCATGACAGCACGAACATCCCGATTTTTATCTACAATATCCCGGGTCGTTCGGTCGTTGACATGACGCCCGAGACAATGGGTGAGCTTGCAAAGCTGCCTCGTATCGTCGGTGTAAAAGACGCAACTGGCGATTTGGCGCGCGTACCTTTGACGCGTTTGACATGCGGTCACGACTTCATCCAACTCTCTGGCGAAGACGCAACAGCGCTTGGTTACAATGCCCACGGCGGTGTTGGCATGATATCAGTTACGGCAAATGTCGCGCCAAAACTGTGCGCTCAGATGCAAGCGGCAACCCTTGCAGGTGATTTCAAAACCGCGCTTGCGATTACTGACAAGCTCATGCCCTTGCACAAAGCAATCTTTACGGAGCCGGGGCTTGTCGGTGCAAAGTACGGGATGTCCAAGCTTGGCTTGTGCAGCGACGAAGTGCGCTCACCTTTGACCAGCTTGACGGACGAAACAAAAGCAATGATTGACGATGGCATGCGCCACGCAGGTTTGCTCTAATCAGATATGGGCGGCGACAAAGCCGCCCTTATTTTTGTATGCGATACGCCGCTGGTGAGCATCCGTAGACCCTTTGAAATTCTCGATAAAAATTGGACCGCGTCAGAAAACCTGACTGTTCCATTACCTTTGCTACGCTCTGATCTGTACCGCGCAAAAGATCGGCTGCATGTTCCATGCGAAACTGGTTCACATATTGCGAAACGTTCATATCTTGTGTGCGATTGATCGCCACCGACAAGGCGCGCACAGTCACATGCAAGCGCCGCGACAGGCGCTGAACTGACAGGTCTGGCTCTAAGTAGATCTGAGTTTCATTTAGCAGTGCGCGTGCCGCTTGCTCCAACTTCACATTCTCGTCCCGCTCTCCTTCGAACAACGCCGTACTTTTCGCACGAGGTACAGACATCAACGAAGGCAGCACAAAAATGAAGGCAAGCAATCCAATGATAAACGGGATCGACGCGAGCGAGATCAACGTCTTTGCATTGCGCCCCTCATTCAGCATAAAATCTAGCGCAATCACTGTATCAAACAGTAATATCGTAAACAGCAAGACCATGCCGCGCAGCATCCAATTGGACACTTTTTGCGCCACATCGAAATAGGCATGTATCAAGTAGTCTGGCCCTTTCCGCCACAACCGCCAAAGCGCAACCAAGTAGAAAACGTAACTGAGGGTGATCACCCAATCGAGCGCATAGATCGGTCTGGGCGACAAAAGGATCACAGCAATTACCGCAAACGCTAAGCCGAGGTTCAGTAAAATCGCGCGCGCAAACCGTTCTTTTGGAACCGCAAATGCTGCAAAGCCGAGGTATTGCAATGGTCCCACAAGCATCGGCAATGTGCGTTGGATCAGGATTACTTGCTCGAGGCCATAGCCAAAGCGCAGACCAACGAGCAGTGAACTAAAGCTGAGCAGCGCAAACAAAAGCGCAAACAAAACCGTCGCGCTTTTGCTTCCCAAATCAAGACGCAAGATCAGCACCGCGATCGCAGCGCCCAACAGAGCAGTCAGGATAGGGAGTGGTAAAACCAGCAAAGCACTGTCCTGCATATGTCCTCTTTCACGTTTTCGCTGTCCTAGATCAGGTTTCAGGACAGGTTCTGCACCCTGATGCGATTGCGAGATCGCGATGTTCTGAGCAACTCCAATGGTATCACGCAAACATATCGGAGTTCGACATGAAAAGACTTTTACACATTCTCTCCCTCGGCCTGTGTATCGCAGCGGCGCAAGCCTATGCAGACACCACAGTTATGGGCTGGCAAACGTTATCGGTAACTGACGCACAAAAGGAGCGTCCCATCGAAGGACTGCTATGGTATCCCGCACAGGATGATACACGCGTAGAACGTATCCAATCGAATGGTGTTTGGATCGGCGTGGATGCCGCGAAAAATGCGACGCCTGTGGAGGGCAAGCATCCTTTGGTCGTGCTCTCGCATGGAATGTACGGCAACGCTCGCAACCAGAACTGGCTCGCTCAGGCATTGGTATCAGAGGGATACATTGTAGCTTCTCTTAACCATCCCGGCACATCGACTTGGCTGCGCGACCCTGATGATGCCCGCCAGCTTTGGGAGCGGCCACGCGACGTCTCTCGCGTTATCACGTCTCTCTTAGGCGACAAAGATTTCTCGGCACTTATCGACGCAGAGCGCATCTTTATGGGCGGTCATTCTCTTGGCGGTTGGACGGCTATGTGGCTCGCGGGTGGGAGGTATGACGGCACAAAGGTCAAAGCAGAATGTGCCGCTGATCCAAGCGATCTCATTTGCGGGATCAGCGACATGTGGCAGATCGCAAAAACGCCTGAAGACGTACTCGCGATGGAACAGGACCTGAGTGATCCACGTATCAAAGCAATTGCTGTGTTTGATCTAGGCGGCACACAGACCTTCGCGTTTGAAACCCTCGCAAAGGTGAAGACACCGCTTTTGGTGATTGGTGCGCCAAAGCCGTCCAAAGGATCACTTGATCTAAACCGTGAGAGCCGCGCACTGGTTCGCGCGCTTCCCAAGGAAACCACGCGTTATATCGAGCTCACAAGTCTCAGCCACTTCGACTTTTTGGGCCTTTGCACCGAAAGGGCTGTTGAAATCCTTGAGGACGAAATCGCAGGAGATGGTGAAATTTGCGAAGATGGCGCTGTCGAGCGCATCACAGATCATGCATTGATTTCAAATGCAGTCATCGCATTTTTCGCCAACCCTTAAACAAACGCGAGCGCCCTTTCATCAAGGGCGCTCAAGCTCTCAAAGACCGTCAGGTTTACCAACGACTGTGAAGTGCAGCTCATCGGGCAAATACACTTCTTTTATCACACGATTGATATGCTCGAGCGTGACCTCGTTCACCTTATCATTACGCGTGTTGATGTAATCAATCGGCAGATCACCCATCTGCATGCCCATCAAAATACGCGCGATTGGGGCATTGCCATCAAAGCGCAAAGGATACGCACCTGTCAGGTAAGTCTTCGTAGCATCAAGTTCTTCTTGCGTCACACCCTCGTTTGCCAGGCGCGCCCACTCGTCCTTGATCACCTCTATCGCTGCAGCAATCCGATCATTCGCTGATGCCACTTGGCCCTGCACCATTTCTGCATGATCTCTTGGGGACAGAAATGCATAAACGCCATAGGTCAGACCGCGTTTGTCGCGCACCTCATCCATCAAGCGGCTTTCAAATCCACCGCCGCCAAGGATCGTGCTTGCGATGAACGCGGCAAAGAAATCAGGGTCGTCACGCTTGATGCCGCGATGTCCAAACAAGGCAACCGATTGTGGCGTGTCGTATTCAACGACCGTCACACCCGGCTCCAAGGCTACCTCTACACGCTCAGGCATAGTAGCCCCTGTTTCGGGCAGGTCAGCCAGAAGGTCGTCGATCAATGCGCCTAACTCATCAGCAGTGATATCACCAACAGCACTAATAAACACCCGATCCCGCGCCATTATATCGCTGTGCGCGTTCACAATGTCTTCGCGTGTCAAGGCACCAACAGATTCAAGCGTTCCTTCATTTGAGCTTCCGTAAGGATGATCACCGAATGCTGCCTTGTTAAAGGCCGAACGCGCAATCGCATCGGGGTCTTTCAGATCAGACCCGATGATCGACACGACCTGCGCCCGCACACGATCTATCGCCGATTGCTCAAACGAAGGTGCTGTCAACGCGCCCTTCAAAAGAGCAACCGCTGCATCGCGATTTTCGCTCAACATGCGTGCAGAAATACTGACAGAGTCACCAGACGCGTCAAAGCTAAACGATGCCGCGAGCTCATCCACCTCACGCGCAAACGCTCGCGCATCCAGATCGCCGGTACCTTCTTCTAACAAAGCCATCATCAGCGAAACAGAACCACGCTTGTTAGGACGGTCAAGCGATGCGCCGCCTTTGAAACCAATCCGCAGCGCCATGAACGGGTGTGTATGATCCTCAACCAACCACGCTTTAAAGCCCATTGGGGATGTTATTTCTTGGATATCGACATCGGCGCGCAAAGGGGCGGCCACCAGCGTGACAACCGTCAGAACACTCAGGAAAAAATGCTTCATTGTGTTGCCTCCAAACCAGATGTCAGCCATCCCGTGACCGATGACTTCTTATCAAACACCGCGCGCATTGCGGTTTTGATATCTTCTTCTGTGATGCTTTCAACGACATCGGGCCAAGCCAGAATATCCGCAATCGTAAGCCCTGAGGTCAACGCGCGCCCATAGCTATTTGCCAACCCTTGCACGTTGTCTTTCGCGTAGATCCGGCTCGCGCGCATTTGGCTCTTGATCCGCGCCAGATGCGCCTGATCAATCGGTGTTTCCATAAATTCTTCGATGACCGCGTCCATTTGCGCCTCTGCTTCAGCCAAGGTCACGCCGGGCACGGGGACAACGATTGTCGTGAATGTGGTGTCATCCAGCGATGTGCCACGATAATAAGCGCTGGCGAACACGGCTGTCTTGTCCTCGAATTGCAATTTTTGCGTCATGAAAGACGTCTGCCCATCACCCAGCAAATCTGCGCCAAGCATCAGGGCAGCGGCCGTTTTCTGATCGTCGCTATTCCGTTCTGGTGCGAGATAAGAGCGGCGCACATAGGGCTGCGACACACGTGGGTCTTCGAAAACCAAACGTCGCTCAACATTGTGAAGCGGTTCTTGTGGGCGAGCGCGTGGTTCAAGATCAGGGTTTGCTTCCAACGGGCCATAATGACGCTCGGCCAGTTCTTTAACCTCTTCAGGCGTCACGTCGCCTGCAACGATCAAGATTGCATTGTTGGGCGCATAAAACTGTTCATAATATTCAAGCGTATCGGGCAGTTCGAGCGTTTCCATTTCATGACGCCAGCCAATTATAGGCACGCCGTAGCGATGGTTCATATAAAGCGCAGCACTTGCTTGCTCACCAAAAAGCGCATTTGGGTTGTTTTCGGTGCGTTGATTACGCTCTTCGATAATAACTTCGCGCTCAGTCAGAATATCCGCCTCGGTGAGACGTAGATTCACCATGCGATCCGCCTCCATCTGCATCATCAGTTCTAACCGGTCAGAGGCAACGCGTTGAAAATAAGCGGTATAGTCATACGACGTAAACGCATTGTCCGACCCGCCATTGGCTGCGACAGTTTTGGAAAACTCTCCCGCTTCCATGTTGTCTGTCGCTTTGAACAACAGATGCTCCAAGAAGTGTGCCACGCCGGAAACGCCAGGCTTTTCATCCGCAGACCCCGCACGATACCACATCATATGAACCACCACGGGCGCGCGGTGATCTTCAATCACCACCACTTCCATTCCGTTGTCCAAGTCGAAGGTGCTCACCTGTTCGTCAAAGCGCGTAATGTCTGCAAGCGCGCTAACGGGCACTGCCAAAAACGCCAAAACAGGCGCAACCACACGAAGTCCAAAGCGCATCACGTACTCCTTACGCAGGATAAATAGGGTGTCTGCTCACTACCTACGTTCGCGCAGTCGCGTTTCAAGCGCGCTGACAGCTTCGTGAGAGCGATTTAGTTTGCAGGGGGAACTGTCGGCGTAATGCGGCCTGTGCGACGTGCCTTGATAAGCGCGTCACGCGCGTCAAGCTTCTCGCGCTTATAAACGCTGCCGTATCGGTCCGTTCTGAACAAGCGAATGTTTGAGAAACGTCCACGTTGCTTACGGAACTTGGCGTCCTCAGCGGCAGTCTTTTCACGAATGTTTGGCGTGACGCCATAGCGCGACGCACTTGCAACCAAAGCCGCATCGTTTCGCGCAACCCCTTGCGCATCAAGCAATGAAGGGCGTCCACCTAACGCAAGCACCGCGTCTTTTTTTGGTGTTGCGTCACTTAGATTGGCTTGGCCTGGGGTCGGCGTTGGCAATGTTGTAAAGTTATCTGGGGTCTCGAGCGGTTTGTTTGGAATAATGTCAAATTCCTCTGGACCCGCTGCCGGATCAGACAAATCGCGCAGCTTTACTTCACCGCATGCTGAAAGCCCGAGGGCCAAAATCAAGATCAAACTGCTCGCCGGTCGCATGGTTCACTCCGCTCCGTTCGCCGTGGTTTTAACCTATTGTTAAAGCCACGTCACCTAGGCTTTTCACATCACTGCAAAAGCCCGCCTATGCTTCTGGTTCTGGGTCTTCTTTGCTATCGCCAGCAAAAATCACCATTCCCAAAGCCCCCGCAAAAATTGCTATGTCAGCAACGTTAAAGGAGAACGGGTTGCTAAAACCACAGCAGCTCATATTAAGAAAATCCGCAACGGCACCGTAGAGAATTCGATCAATGATGTTGCCCAGCGCACCACCAATTAGAATGCCAGCACTAATCAAACCAATCTTTCCGAACTCTTCTTTGCGAAGCCAATAAAGCACGAATGCAACAATCATGATCGCGATGCCAATCAAGATCCAACGCGTTTGATCACTATCGCCGGAAAACAGACCAAAGTTTATACCATAATTCCACGCCATGCGCAGGTTCAACAAAGGCGGTAACACATCAATGCTACCTACTTCGCGCAGGTTCATCCAATGAACCACGAGGTATTTGCTCGCTTGATCCGCGAGAAACACCCAAAAGCCTGCCCAAAATACCAGACGCATCTGCGTCCTCCCTTAACGTTTCTTAATGGCGGAAATGGCGCATACCTGTAAACACCATCGCCAAGCCAGCCTCATCCGCGGCTGCAATCACTTCATCATCGCGCATAGACCCTCCAGGTTGTATAACACAAGAGGCACCAGCAGCTGCCGCTTCCATTAAACCGTCGGCAAATGGGAAAAATGCATCCGATGCGACAGCTGATCCAACACTCAAAGGTGTCTCAAGTCCAAGAACTTCTGCCATACGCTCTGCCTTTTTCGCCGCGATCAAAGCGCTATCCAGACGGTTCATCTGGCCTGCACCAACACCAACGGTTGCGCCATCTTTTACATAGACAATCGCATTTGATTTCACGTGCTTGCCAACTTTCCAAGCAAACAAAAGATCGCGCATCTGCTCTTCTGTCGGTGCGAGCTTGGTCACGACCTTCAAATCATCCATGCCAACAAAACCGACGTCTTTGTCTTGCACCAACATGCCACCCGCGACTTGGCGATAGGTGAGACCACCAGCACGATTGTCAGGCAAACCATCGGTTGTCAGCAGTCGCAGGTTCTTCTTCGCCGCAAACACTTCGCGCGCGGCATCAGAGGCACCGGGCGCGATCACAACTTCGGTAAAGATGCCAACTATCTCTTTCGCAGTTTCCTCATCAAGTGGCTGGTTCAGCGCAACAATGCCACCAAATGCAGAGGTGCGATCGCAATCAAAGGCGCTTTTGTAAGCTTCGATCAATGATCTGCCTAGCGCCACACCACATGGATTCGCATGTTTGATAATCGCACAAGCCGCACCATCCGCTGGATCAAACTCAGCGACCAATTCAAACGCGGCATCCGTGTCGTTGATATTGTTATAGCTTAGCTCTTTGCCCTGATGTTGCACAGCTGTCGCCACGCCGGCACGCTCTGTTCCATCGGTGTAGAACGCCGCTGTTTGATGCGGGTTCTCACCGTAGCGCAATGTCTGCGACAACGTTCCGGCGAAAGCACGACGGCGTGGAGCAGTTTCGCCCAGCGCATCTGCCATCCAAGTTGACACAGCCGCATCATAAGCACCTGTGCGCGCGTAAGCAGTCTGCGCCAGCTTTTGACGAAACGCATAGGATGTCTGCCCGTCATTGGCATCCAATTCGGCCAAGAGCGCATCATAATCTTCAACATCCACAACCACGCTCACAAACTGATGGTTCTTTGCCGCCGCGCGGATCATCGCAGGGCCGCCGATGTCGATGTTCTCGATGCACGTCTCGTAGTCGCCGCCTTTGGCAACTGTTTCTTCGAACGGATAAAGGTTCACAACCAACAAATCGATTGCGCCGATGTTATGCTCATCCATCGCGGCGACATGCGCGTCATTGTCGCGAAGCGCGAGCAATCCGCCATGAACCGCAGGGTGCAACGTCTTCACACGCCCATCCATCATTTCTGGATATCCGGTCACATCCGCAACATCACGCACGTCCAGCCCGGCGTCGCGCAGCGCTTTCGCACTGCCGCCGGTTGAAAGCAGTTCGACACCGCGTGCGGACAGCGACTTTCCCAGCTCGATCAGCCCCGTTTTGTCAGACACAGAAAGCAAAGCGCGGCGGATGGGGGAAAGGTCAGTCATGAGATCATCGTCCTAGAGTCAAAATTGCAGTTCGTTGTCCGGCACAAGATCGCGCACTCCTACCGCAGTATCTTGCGTTTTAGACAGCGACCACCGAATACGCGTCGCATAGTCTAAAGCGCGGCCAGTTAAAACAATCTGTTTTGTCGCGCGCGGCTGTAGACGCCCTTTTTCCAAATAAACGCTCGGCTCAAGGCTCAATTTGGCGACGCCATCATGACGGAACACCCAAAGTTCACCGCTTTTTTGCGCAATAGACACGGCTGTCTCGCCCATATCGAGCGCTGCATCGACCTCTGGATGCAAATGAAAGCGGATCGAAAAGGGTAAACCTTGCAAGCTTACCTCGTCCATTTTCGCATCAAAGCGCTTTTTGGCGACATCCTCCATCGCAAGAAGCATGTCTTCACCCGCAAGACCACGACCATTAAACGTCAGCTCCAAAGTACGCGCGTGGGTCAAGCCATGCGTCATATCATAGCCGTCATGCCCTGCTTGCAAACGCATGCCATCAGGGGCTTCACTGATCTGAACAGGGACGTGTTTGGGACTATCGACCAACAGTTCTAATTGGCGCTTTTTGCTACCTGATGCTGCAAAACGCGCGCTAGAATAGCCATCCATCGAAAGCACTGAATGCGACTGTGACGCGCGCCCAGCGCGGCGCCAATCTTCACCAAAGACTTTGCCAGAACCACAATTCACAATCAAAGGACGCCGTCCTGACGTAAGCTCGAACGCGAGTGTGGAGGCGTGCGCGTTGTGCGACGCAACGCCTTTGGGCGGTTCGCTCGCATCGACAACCAAACTGGTGCGTCCGCCTGAAAGCCGCGCAAATCCCATAGACAAGCCATCAGGAACCGCGTGCCGAACTTCAGAATTGGACAGAGCTTGATCCAAACGACCGTCAACGCCCCGCCCACCACCATGAAAGCGCGCGAGACTTCCATCTGCATGGCGCAACGTACGCAGCGTTGGTGCGATACGCTCAATTGCGTCCAGATGCTCTTGTGGCGGCACGATCCCCGATTCACGCAGGCTCACAGCAGCCCAAGTTATAAGGGTAAACACATCCAGCAATTCTTCGGGATTACGCGTTGAAATCCCACCCTCAGCATCAATTTGTTCAGCGCAGGCGCGAGCCAAAGCTTTGACTGCGGGGTTCACATGCGCTTCCATGCCACTCAATGACAGGCCTGCGTAAATCATTCCGGTCAACGCTTCAAAGCGCGCTAGGCCCGGTTCTGTCTTGTGCCAACGGCGCGATAGAAATGTCGTTTGTTGGGTCAGCGAGCGATAAAATGCTTTAGAGGATTCACTATCCTGAGAGCGCAACAAGAACAGGGCATGGTTAATCCAGCGGATCAAGCGACGACCTGTTAACGCAGGCGTCCATCCCGGGCCTTTGCCCCGACCATAGGCGTCTATCCAGCCCCAAACCCATGCTTGCGCCGTCTCACGTGCGGCCAAATCACCCACAGCGGCTAAGTCGTCGAGCCAACTAAAGCCATGCGCTTCTTCTGCAAATGCCGCATCAGGCGCTGGGATATCCCAAAGGTTGGTTTTTGGGGCCTCAACCAGATGACCTGCAAACATGATGTTTCCAGCGCTCAGCTGGCGTCCCTTGGCAAAACTTCCAATGGTCCGAGGTTCAGGTTGCGACACAAAGCCAGTCGCCGCCGTTTGGCGGGTCACAAGCCGCGCATGAACGCGGTGCATCGTACGGGTCGCCCGCACTGACCATTTACTCGCTATAGACATCTGCTCTGCCTTATACGCTCTTTTGGCGCGTTAATTGGTCAGAGCATACCGCGAGATACTGTCAGAGTCATCGTCGAAAATTCAGCGCTAAGCTGGTTTGCGTAACAGTGCGATATAAAATCCATCCATGCCGCCCTGCTCAGCCCAATAATCTGGCCGCAGACGAAGCCCACCTTCTTGAGTGATCCAGTCAGGATCAACGCCCTCAATCGTTAACGCATCGCGATCAATTTCCAATTCAGGATGCGCTTCAAGAAGGTCTTCAACCTGACATTCACCCTCATCTGGGAGCAAAGAGCATGTACAGAAAAGCAGCCGACCACCGGGCTTTAACAGTGTTACTGCATGAGCCAGCATCTGGGCTTGCAGTTCAATCAACCCGCCAAAGTCAGACCCATCTTTAACCAATGGCAAATCAGGATGCCGCCGAATCGTGCCTGTCGCAGAACAAGGCGCATCGAGCAACACGGCGTCATATTCACCACTCGTCTCCAAAGCATCACCAACGACCAGTTCTGCGTCGAGTTTTGCACGCTCCAAATTCTCGCGAACGCGCTGCATACGTCGCTCTGAGGTATCAACCCCTGTCACTGTTGCACCGCTCGCCGCGATTTGCATCGTTTTCCCACCGGGGGCGCAGCAAAGATCAATGATCTTTTCGCCGCTCTTGGGTTTTAGGATTTCAACAGGCAACGCAGCAGCCGCGTCCTGCACCCACCAATCACCCGCGTCGTATCCAGTTAGTGCAGACACTTGAACAGCGCCATCTATTCGCACAGATCCGGTAGCCGTAAGCGTACCGCCCACAGCCTCCGCCAGAGCGGCACCATCGTGTTTTGGTGTTAGATCCAATGGTGCGCCCTCGAAGTGCACGCGTTCAATTGCGCCTACATTCTCAGAGCCATAGGCTTGCGAAAGCGGCGCACGCAGCCACTTTGGCAGCCGTGGCACACGCAATTTCGCCCATTCTTCTGGCCCTTTGTCCACGACTTTACGCAAAACCGCGTTTGTCAGGCCTTTCATTTTTTCTGTGCGCTTGTTGGCTCCGACACTGCTGACCGCGTCATTCACAACACCATGCGCCGCGCCACCGGTACAAAGCTCATAGGTCGCAATTCTTAGTACATTGTGGACCGCCAAGGGGGGTGGTTTGCGCAAGAACGGCTTCATGATGCGATCTACGCGCTCCAAGGAACGCAACGTCTCTGTCGCCAACCTTTGGGCACGCGCACGATCATCATAATCAAGCTTTTGCATATAGGCTGCGCCCAACGCTTCAGAGAGCATCACCTGCTCGCCTAGAACTTGTCCAAGCAATCCAGCCGCCGCTCGCCGCGCTGCTACACCATTATCTGCCATTGCTTGCCCTTTGCGCTGCTTGCCGATCCTGCTTGGCGGCGTATATCAAGGGTATATCCCTATGGAAAGGAGCGCTCACATGTCCGAAGATGTTAGTAAAGATCTGCCACCCGCTGCCCAGCGCGCATTGGCTGAAGCGGAAGAGCGTCGTAAAAACGCAAAGGCCCTAGATCTTGCGCCTGAACTAGGAGGTCGCAACGGGCCAGAGCCTGTACGCTATGGAGACTGGGAGAAAAAAGGGATCGCGATCGATTTCTAGACGTTTAGCGGAGTCTGAACTCGGCAGAGTCGCCAGTGCCTTGATCTGACGTGAAGCGTACCTTACCATCGGACAATCCAACTTCTTGGCAGTTATAGCCAAGTTCTGTGCCGCCCCAATTCAAGTTCCGACAAAAATAGCCGTTTTCCCACGTCCACTTACCGTTCACATCCCACGTGGCACCGCGCCCTTTGATGCTGCCTGCGGAGGACACTTGAAGCTTCACAAGCGGTCGCGTCAGGGTCTTACCGCTCACCAGCTTCACAAATTCAGCTTTGTCATTGATCTTTGTATAATTCGCCGCAAACGCAGGCGTAGCAATCAAAGCAATCGCAAAAGCGCAAAATCGTAGCATGGTTCGAATCCCCTCTTAGATACCCACTATACGCGAGTTCGCCCTATTCGGATCAAAAAACTCACGTCGGTGGGTGATTATCTAAAGCGGGTTTTTGCCGAATTTAAGGAGAATTAGAGACCAAGGACATCAAGCATATCGTATTCACCGGGTGCTTTACCCTGCCCCCAAAGCGCGGCTTTCAGCGCTCCGCGCGAGAAAACGCGCCGATCCGTGGCCATATGGCGGATCACAATCCGCTCGCCCGCAGCCGCAAAAAGCACATCATGCTCGCCAACAATATCGCCACCGCGAATAGCCGTGAACCCAATATCGCCCCGCTTGCGCGCACCTGTGATTCCATCACGCCCGCTGTCGCGCACATCCTTGAGGTTAACGCCACGACCCTCAGCTGCCGCTTCACCCAACATCAGCGCAGTGCCAGAGGGTGCGTCCACTTTCATGTTGTGATGCGCCTCGATCACTTCAATGTCGAAGTCCTCATCCAGCGCCGCCGCCACCTTTTTCGTCAGCTGCGTCAACAAATTCACGCCAAGGCTCATGTTACCGGCCCGCACAATCGTTGCGTGGCGCGCGGCCGCTTTGAACGCATCTAAATGATGATCCTCAAATCCAGTCGTGCCAATAACATGCACAGCGCGCGCTTGCGCAGCGAGACCCGCAAACGCGACGCTCGCATCCGGAGAAGTAAAATCAATCACCGCTTGGGCCTTGGCAAACACTTCCAAAGGATCGTCCGTCACCAACAAACCAACCTCAGATCCACCCATAGCAACGCCAACATCGCGACCAACCCAATCATGGCCGGGACGTTCCAAAACCCCGACAAGATGCGCCGCGTCACTTTCTTGAATAGTCTTGATCAACATCTGTCCCATACGGCCAGAGGCGCCAGTCACAACAATCCCAGGTGTTTCAGTCATCGTACATTTCCTTATCTCGTTGCTCTCTCTTAACCCGCGCACAGTAGCTTGGCAAAGGCACCGATAGAGCATAAGTGAAGCACATGGCTAAGAAATCTTACTCCAGCGGCTCCGGCCCATCGCAGCGCCAACTTCGAGTTGGTGAATTGATCCGCCGCGGTCTGTCCGAAATCTTGCAACGTGGCGATCTGCACGACGTTGATCTGAACCGTTTGTCCGTAACAATCGGCGAGGTGCGCGTCTCTCCAGATTTGCGCGTCGCAACAGTCTACGCACTCCCGCTTGGTGGTGAAGGCAAGGATGACGTGATCCAATTGCTCGCCAAGAACAAGGGGGAGCTGCGCCATCTGATCAACAAAAAGCTTGCTCTTAAGCATTCGCCAGACATGCGCTTTCGCTTGGATGAAACCTTTGACAAGATGGACGAGACACGCCGCATGTTTGAGCAAGAACATGTGCGCAAAGATATCGAGCGCGCGTCCGAGCGTGACGACGAGGAAGAATGAAGCACTGGCTCTGCGCCCTTTTGATCTGTCTCGCGGCACCGTTGGCCGCAGCAGAATGTCGCGAGCAAACCTATCAAGACAATCGCTTTGTCGTTTGCGATGTGGACCTCACCAGCGAGGATCTGCGGCTTTTTCTCAAAGATGACGCGGGCGAAGTGCTTGGCTACTTTTCTTCTGTGAACGCACAGCTCAAACAAAGTGGCGAAAAGCTCAGCTTTGCGATGAACGCTGGTATGTATCATGAAGATCGCGCGCCTGTTGGTCTTTATCTTGAGAATGGCGCGCAAGAACAGCGCATCATCACATCAGATGGTCCCGGTAATTTTGGGCTGCTTCCCAATGGCGTGTTTTGCATCGGTGAAAACCGCGCAGATGTCATTGAAGCCCGCAAATTCGCGCGCCGCGCGCCAGAATGCACATACGCCAGCCAATCTGGCCCTATGCTCGTGATCGACGGTGCGCTGCACCCGCGTTTCCTGATCGACAGCACGTCGCGATATATCCGAAATGGCGTTGGGACAAACAAAGATGGCAGCATCGCTACCTTCGTCATTTCGCGTAACACTGTGACGTTCCACGAGTTTGGTTCCTTTTTTCGCGATGTTCTAAATACGCCGAATGCGCTTTTCTTCGATGGAAATATCTCGCGGCTATATGCGCCTCAAATCGGATCTTCTGGTATTGGCTGGAACAAGCTAGGACCCATCGTTGGAACGGTTATTCCTGCAGAGTAATTGACGGTCGCGCGCGGATTGGCTAGGCGGCGCGCTGAAACACCCCAAAGGACACGCACATGGCACGTAAACGCAAAGGTCGCGATATTTCTGGCTGGATTGTGGTTGATAAACCAGCGGGTATCACTTCCACAGCTGTTGTAAACAAAGTGAAATGGGCGCTCGATGCGAAGAAAGCAGGTCACGCTGGCACGCTTGATCCCGAAGCGACTGGTGTTTTAGCTGTAGCCCTTGGCGAAGCAACAAAAACTGTGCCGTACATTACTGACGCTTTGAAAGCCTACCGTTTCACTGTGCGTTTGGGACAAGCAACGAACACCGATGATGCCGAAGGCGAAATCATTCAAAGCAGTGACACGCGCCCAGAGGATGTAGACATCACCGCAGCCCTCAGTACCTTTATTGGCGACATCCAGCAGGTTCCGCCAAAATTTTCCGCAGTCAAAATCGATGGTCAACGCGCCCATAAACTCGCGCGCGATGGCGAAGATGTCGAACTTTCTGCACGCCCTCTTTGGGTTGAAGGGCTTTTGCTCGTAGATCGCCCCGATGCGGATCACATAGAGCTTGAAATGACATGTGGCAAAGGTGGTTACGTCCGCTCTATCGCGCGTGATCTTGGCGCGGCTTTGGGCTGTTATGGACATGTGTTAAAACTGCGCCGCATCTGGTCAGGCCCCTTTGACGCTGCCGATGGTCTAAGCATGGCTCAGATCAAAGAGCTTGAACGCACACCAGCGCTAGATGATCACATTCAGCCCCTTGAGGTTGGCCTTGATGATTTGACTGAACTGCGGTGCACTGAAGAAGGCGCTACAAAGCTGCGCAACGGTAATCCCGGTATGGTCTTTGCCGCAGAGGGCGTGGAATACGGCGATGAGGCTTGGGCGTCCCTGAATGGTGAAGCCGTTGCAGTTGGTGTTTACAAAGCTGGCGAATTGCACCCATCGCGTGTTTTCGTACGCTCTGCTTAACGGTGTTGATCAATCAAGATAGGATTTCCGTCCGGATCAACAACTATGAAGCTCGCAGGCCCGCTTTCGCCACCTTGTTCATGTTCAATCGTGTGGCCGGCTGAGATCATCTTCGCCTTTATGTTTCGCACGTCCTCAAACGAATCTACTTCGCCCGCTGATTGATCCCATCCAGGATTGAAGGTCAGCATGTTGGCCTCAAACATGCCTTGAAACAAACCGATCAACGTTTCTTCGTTTTTCATGATTGCATATCCATGCTCGACCGTTCCGCCAAAATGCGCAAACCCCAAGTCTTCATAAAATGAAATCGACTTTGATAAGTCGCGGACTGCCAAACTGACAGAAAAAGCCCCTAATTGCATATCATATCCTTTCTGTTGCCTCACATAGCCTAGCACAGATTTGCACGCTCGCACGTTTCAGGCATAACGCGGCTATGATCACGCGAACTCATATCAAAGGCGATGCGCCCTCGACTGCGGTGTATTCCGATTGTGAACGTTACCGCTATTCGCTCAGCCGTGTTTGGGACACGGCTGGCAAGCATGTCTGTTTTGTTATGCTCAACCCCTCCACCGCGACAGAAGTTCAAAATGATCCAACGGTTGAGCGTTGCGAGCGACGCGCGCGCGCCCTTGGGTTCGGTAGTTTTACGGTGACAAACATCTTTGCATGGCGCGATACGGATCCACGCAAGATGAAAGCTGCCGCTGATCCGATAGGACCTGACAATGACCAGGCGATTCTATCTGCCAGTGCGACAGCAGACCAAATCATCGCAGCTTGGGGCACGCACGGTGCCCATCTTTCGCGCGGCGCAGCAGTTCAGACACTTTTAACAACTCTTGGTAAACCACTTTTTCACCTTGGTCTTAGCAAAGCGGGGCACCCCAAACATCCGCTCTATATCTCTTACACAGAACAACCCCAGATCTGGGAATTGCCAAATGAACAATGACACCGAAGCACGCCTCGACAAGCTCACGGCAGAGCTGGAAACACTGAACAAGCATCGCTTCATCCGCGTGCATAACTCTTTATGGCGGCTCATACTTTTCCAATTCACGCGCGGCTTGGCATTCGGCCTTGGATCCGTTCTTGGTGCGTCTATTTTGGTATCACTGGTTGTGTGGTGGCTTTCTCAGTTCGAGTTCATTCCGATCATCGGTGACTTTGCTAAACAGCTGATTGAATGGATTGAAATTCCCGTTTCAAACGCGCGTGGGCGTTAACTAAAAGTTTTAAATAAGTTTGCTTAAACACACACTGCTTGCGACACATCCGATGGGGCGAGAATTTGAGGTGTGTGATGCTTATTCTGGCAAGTCTTTTGGGAATGTTCGCGATCGGGTCAATGATGTTCTTTGAAACATCAGAGGGCCAGACAACCGATGAAGACGATCCATTTGCGGATGCAACCGCTGCCGAAGTTGACGCAGTGCAGCTCGGCGATGTGACGGATGGACTATTCTCTTTCCTTGATGAAAACGGCGAAACGCAGGTTGAGCCAAATGAAACAACACCCGGTGACGATATGTTATTTGGCACCAACTCTGCGGATCAAATTTTTGGTGATTTGGGCGCTGACAACATCATGGCAGGTGGCGGAGACGATACCATCAGCGGAGGCGCTGGCAGCGATGTGGTTCATGGGAATGGCGGTGCGGACACTCTGAACGGTGATGGCGGTTACGATGCGCTGTTTGGTAATTTGGGCGATGATGCTCTGTATGGCGGCGACGGAAACGACACGCTTAGTGGCAATGGTGATAATGATCAGCTGAATGGTGGCTCCGGCAACGACAGTCTTTATGGCGGCGAAGGGGATGATACCCTTTGGGGCGGTTTAGAGAACGACACGCTGATCGGAAGTTCCGGCAATGACATACTTGATGGTGGGGAAGGTCGCGATCTGCTCAATGGCGGTATTGGAAATGACGCACTGAACGGCTGGGACGCCGATGAACAAAGCGCTGACTATCTAAATGGCGGTGATGGCAATGATACGATTTTCGCAGGTGAAGGGGATCACGTTTCAGGCGGGTTAGGTGCCGATACTTTGGTCCTCAATGGTGATGCGGATGCAAGCGCACAGATTTGGGATTTTGAGGCGAATGAGGATACTTTGGTTCTTTTCCTCGATGCTGCGAATGGCGTGCCTGAAATCAATATTGAGCCAGATGAGCGCGAATTAGGCCAATGGCTGATCCATTCAAATGGCACCGTCTTGGCCACTGTCATGGGCGATGCCCCGACACTTTCGGACATCAGCTTGGTCGAACGCACCTAAACATTGACGTTTTTACTTTCTTTCACGCGCGATCTGACTTAGTTGCGCGTGTCCGACCTCAAAATCGGACGATTCTCCATGGGCCTTGCTGGACGATATCCCGGCCTGCGCCATTCACTCTTATCTCTTAAAGGAGACCCCGATGTCGATTACGCCTGAAGAAAAAGCACGTCTGATGAAAGAGTTCGCCACCAAAGAAGGCGATACAGGATCCCCAGAAGTACAAGTTGCTATCTTGTCCTCGCGCATCGCGACGCTGACAGAGCACTTCAAAACACACAAAAAAGACAACCACGGTCGTCGTGGTCTTTTGAAGATGGTGGCTCTGCGCCGCAAGCTTCTGGACTACACACGTGGCAAAGACGAAGCACGTTACCAAGACCTCATCAAGCGTCTCGGCCTGCGTCGCTAAGCTCGAATTTTATAGAAAATTCACGCACATTGAAGCACCCGTCTTGTTAAAAGGCGGGTGTTTTCTTTTGTGCGGGCCTCGCTATGCTTTGCCAATGACAACACCAAAGAAACCCAAGATTGCGACCATCACGACCGGAGCTGAACTAAAACAATGGTATTGGCTCAAATCTGATCTCATCGCAGAGGCCAAACGACGCGGTCTCAAAACCAGCGGCGCGAAGTTCGATATCCTAAACCGCATCGCTCATTTCTTGGATACGGGTGAAGCCGAGGCTCAGATCCCAAAGCCCCGAATCAAACGCTCAAAGTTTGATTGGCACTGCGAAACGCTCACACCTGAAACGCTTCTCACGAACAGCTACAAGAACACGCAAAATGTGCGCCGTTTCTTCAAAAGCCAACTTGGCGAGGGATTCAAATTTAACATCGAATTCATGGCGTGGTTGAAATCGAATGAGGGCAGGACGCTCGCTGACGCCTGCACAGAATATCGCGCCATGAAACAGCGTGAAGCGGATCCAAATTTCCAATCCAAGATCGCACCTCACAATCAATTCAACCAATACACACGCGATTTTCTTGCGGACAATCCAAACCTTGGCATAGACGATGTGCGCAGGGTTTGGGCACTAAAAATCGCACTTCGTTCAGCAAACGGGCGGCATGTCTATGCGCCTTCAGATCTGAAACTCAACTAGCCGTCTGCCCGAAAAACACCAATGTGCAATCTTCATCCGCGACATGAAATTCGCGTTGGCCATAGTCCTGATCAAAGGGAGCACGCACACGCGCCGGATCAAGCTGCGCCAAGTCGTTCTTCATATGTGCATATAAATTGTCGATGCCATCAACATCGATGTAAAACGACGTCTGGCGTTCTGGGTTTTTGAGATCCACATCCGCATCTACCTGCACCAAACGAATGGCAACATCATCGCGGTATATGAAAGCGTAAAATTCCGTTTCAAACCCAACCTTGAACCCCAAAGAGCCCGTATAAAAAGCAAGCTGCTTGGCCAAAGACGTACAAGGAACAAACGGTGTGATCTGCTTCATGTGCATAAAATATCCTTTCCGTGGTGCCGAACTATTCATCCGAAACATGCTTCTTTCAAGAGAGTTGCGCTGAATTCACGCAGTGATGCTCTCTACACCCACAAGCCCTTCCCAAAGAGACGAATTTCCTATATGCGCGCGCTATCTGAGACGTGACGCTTTGGCCTAGGCGCACACATGATGAAATGGGCCGGTGGCAATGGGGCCACTAATTGAACGGAAGACCCGGAACGCCGGGAGTGCTTCCAACTAGGAAACGATACATGTTTAACGTAACGACGAAAACGATGGAGTGGGGCGACGAAACGCTGACACTCGAAACGGGCAAGGTTGCTCGTCAGGCAGATGGCTGTGTCATCGCCACACTTGGTGAAACATCCGTTATGGCGGCTGTTACTTTTGCGAAAAAGCAAAAGCCGGGTCAGGATTTCTTCCCTTTGACCGTCCACTACCAAGAGAAATATTACGCTGCGGGTAAAGTGCCCGGCGGTTTCTTCAAGCGCGAAGCGCGCCCGACTGAAAAAGAAACACTGACAGCACGTTTGATCGACCGCCCGATCCGCCCGCTGTTCGTCCCTGGCTTCAAAAACGAAGTTTTGGTGATGTGTACTGTTCTGTCCCACGATCTCGACAACGACCCTGACATCGTTGCAATGATCGCGGCTTCCGCAGCTCTGACGATTTCTGGCGCACCTTTCATGGGTCCAATCGCCTGTGCACGCGTTGGTTTCGTTGACGGCGAATACACGCTGAACCCAACAGTTGACGACATGCAGGACCTGCGCTTGAACCCAGAGCAGCGTCTTGACCTTGTTGTTGCCGGCACAAAAGACGCCGTCATGATGGTTGAGTCCGAAGCATATGAGCTTTCCGAAGCTGAGATGCTTGGTGCTGTAAACTTTGCGCACCAGTCCTTCCAGCCTGTGATCGATCTGATCGTTGATCTGGCAGAGGATTGCGCGAAAGAGCCGTTTGACTTCGCACCTGCGGATTACTCTGACTTGTCCGCTGCTGTTGCCGCTGCTGGTGAGACAGAAATGCGCGCAGCATTTGCGATTACTGACAAGCAAGAGCGCACTGCAGCAGTCGCTGCCGCGCGTGCGAACATCCAAGCCGCTCTGAGCGAAGAGCAGCTGGCCGATGCGAACCTTGGTTCCGCAATGAAGGGTCTGGAAGCAGGCATTCTGCGTGGTGACGTTGTTAAGACGGGCAAGCGTATCGATGGTCGTGACACGACAACGATCCGCCCGATCGTTTCTGAGACAGGCATTCTCCCACGTACGCACGGTTCAGCCCTGTTCACACGTGGCGAAACGCAGGGTCTTGTTGTCACGACACTCGGTACCGGAGACGATGAGCAGTTCATCGACGCACTGCACGGCAACTTCAAATCCAACTTCCTGCTGCATTACAACTTCCCTCCCTATTCTGTAGGTGAAGCGGGTCGTGTGGGCCCTCCCGGTCGTCGTGAAATCGGTCACGGTAAACTGGCGTGGCGCGCACTTCAGGCGGTTCTGCCAGCGGCGACTGATTTCCCATACACAGTTCGCGTTGTATCTGAGATCACTGAATCCAACGGCTCCTCCTCTATGGCGTCTGTTTGTGGTGGCTCCTTGTCGATGATGGATGCGGGTGTTCCGCTGAAGTCTGCGGTTGCTGGTGTTGCGATGGGTCTCATCATGGAAGAAGACGGCTCCTACGCGATCCTGTCCGACATCCTTGGCGACGAAGACCACCTCGGCGACATGGACTTCAAGGTTGCGGGTACTGAGAACGGTATCACGTCCCTTCAGATGGACATCAAGATCGCAGGCATCACGCCTGACATCATGGAAAAAGCTCTGGAGCAGGCCAAAGACGGCCGTATGCACATCCTTGGTGAAATGGGCAAAGCCATTGATGGCGCACAGGAATTCTCTGTACACGCACCTCGCATCGAAACAATGCAGGTTCCAACAGACAAGATCCGTGAAGTCATCGGGTCTGGCGGTAAAGTGATCCGCGAGATTGTTGAAGTTTCTGGCGCGAAAGTGGACATCAATGACGAGGGCATCATCAAGATTGCATCTCCAAATGGTGAGTCCATCAAGAAAGCCTACGACATGATTTATTCCATCGTGGCCGAGCCCGAAGAGGGCATGGTTTACGACGGTAAAGTTGTGAAAATCGTTGATTTTGGTGCCTTCGTGAACTTCTTCGGCAAACGCGATGGTCTTGTGCACGTGTCTCAGATTGAGAACCGTCGCTTGAATCACCCATCCGACGTTCTCAAAGAAGGTCAGGACGTGAAGGTCAAGCTTTTGGGCTTTGATGATCGCGGCAAAGTGCGCCTGTCCATGAAGGTTGTGGATCAGGAAACTGGCGAAGAAGTGAAGCCAGAAGCAAAAGAGAAATCTGACGACTAAGGTCTGTCACATTCGAATTAGAAAAGCCCCGGTGGAAACACTGGGGCTTTTTTATTGCGCTTATTCCCCGTTCAAGCCCGTAGTTTTGCACCTAACGTTCCCTCACAATAAAATAAAAGGCCACGACATGAGAAAACCTCTCGCAGAATTCATCGGTACATTCACACTCGTTCTATTCGGTTGCGGCGCTGCTGTTATCGCAGGCGGCGACATTGGCCTCACTGGCATTAGCTTCGCATTCGGCCTCGCGTTGATTGGTATGGCATATGGCATCGGCTCCGTTTCGGGCTGCCACATTAACCCAGCAGTCACACTTGGCGTTGTAACATCCGGCCGCATGTGCGTTGGTGAAGCTATTCCCTACATGATCGCACAGGTCGCAGGCGGTATCGCTGGCGCGCTTGTTTTGATGATCATTGGATCGGGTAAAGCAGATTACACAGTTGCCGCAAACGGTCTTGGCCAGAACGGCTGGGGCGCTGGCTACTTGGGCGAATATACAATGGCTGCGGCGTTCGTCTTTGAGGTTATCGCAACCTTCTTGTTCCTCGTCGTCATCCTTGGCGCCACAGGCGCTGGTGCACCCTCTGCAATGGCGGGTCTCGCGATTGGTCTCGCGCTTGTGGTGATCCACTTGGTCGGTATCAACGTCACAGGCGTTTCTGTGAACCCAGCACGCTCCATCGGGCCAGCACTGTTCGTTGGCGGCACAGCGATTGCACAGCTTTGGTTGTTCATCGTTGCACCAATCATCGGCGCAATCGCCGCTGGCGTCTTGTTCCGCTCAGGCTTGCTCGACGCAGAATAAAAAAGCGGGGGCAAAAGCGTTGCTTTTTCCCCGTTTTTAATTTTTCAGCACAAGGCAAAGAGGAGCTATTGTCGGTGCCTTCACTCACGGATTGCGCCACGCAACCCCCGCCACGCTGAGATTGTGGTGGGGGCTTTCCACCTAGAGTTGTTGCATCCCTGCGCCAAAGAGAAAAGAAAAATTCAAACTATTGACCCACAAAAAATTCTCAAAGAAAAACGAAGGAGAATTAATGAGTAGGGAATAGACATGAAATTACTTTTAATTGCCACGTCAGCGTTCGCATTGTTTGCAAACAGCGCTCTCGCACAGAACAGCAACTTACGCTTTGGCCTCGGAATTTCGACACTTGGTGCTAATTTAGAAGGCGCATATCGGATCAACCAAAATTGGGCGGTACGCGGTGTATTGTCTGGTGGCATCAGCACCAAAAATCTTGGCGGCGGCGGCACTCAAACGATTGATGGCGTTACATACAACACCAGCGGTCAGCTTGGTGGCTTTGCACTGTTGGGCGACTATTACACAGGCAGCTCAGGATTCCGCGTTTCAGGTGGTGCATTCATCTCGAACACGAGCTTCAGCGGTTCAACAACTGCTGGCCCAAACAACCAAATTACAATTGGTACAGCTACATTTAATGGCGGCGAAACAGCTAATGCGTCTGTCGCGTTCAAGCGCAAGGTGTCGCCAATGGCGACTCTCGGGTATGATTGGGACATTGGACGCCGCTTTACGCTAAGCGGTGAAATTGGAGCTATTGCGATGGGTGGTTTGAATGTCAGCCTCACTGCACCAGCCGCGCCTGCTAATGATGTTGCGGCTGAAGTCCAAAACATTAATGATGAACTGTCACAGTTCGGCGTTTATCCATATATCGCAATCACAGCATCCTACCTCTTCTAAGATATCGATAGAATAATCAAAAAAGAGCTCAGCGTTTTGCTGGGCTCTTTCCACTTTTAAGTCTTGTTCTATTTGGGCCGTTGCGCGTTACGTTAATACGGCAATACAGTTTCGGACGCCCCAAACCCAGTTCTGCGGACGGACGTAGCATCTTTTGGGCGCGAAAACAGGATCATGCGTTGATCTGTCTGCGCCATAAAAGACAGAACCACTTCAATCATACACAGGCCTCCCCTTATTTTCTTCCAACTCATTTCTCGCTCAAGAGGAGTGTGACTGAACGTACTTACATCCCCTCTCTTGCACCAAGCTGACGAGAGTGACAGAGTGCCGCTGATTTGCGTGGCAACGCCGCGCATGCATGAATTTCAAAGGAGCCTTCTGATGCTTGAACACCGTCAATTTTATATCAACGGCGCATGGGTCGACCCTGTCGTTGCAAACGACTTCGACGTGGTGAACCCCTCTACAGAGGAAAATTGCGCTGTCATTTCTTTAGGTGGACAAGCGGATACAGACGCGGCTGTTGCAGCAGCAAAAGCTGCATTTGAAACGTGGTCCCAGACTTCCAAGGAAGAGCGCATTGCGCTTTTGGAAAAACTGCTTGAGATTTACAACGCACGTCAGGAAGAGATGGCGCAAGCCATGTCAATTGAGATGGGCGCGCCGATCAACTTAAGTCGTGCACAACAGACAGGTGCAGGCAGCTGGCATCTTGATGGTTTCATCAAAGCTTTCCGCGATTTCGAGTTTGATTCAGAGTACACAAAAACCGAGATGACGCTCAAAGAGCCAATCGGTGTCGTCGCTTGTATCACGCCTTGGAACTGGCCGATGAATCAGATCGTACTGAAGGCGATTCCAGCGATTGCGACAGGCTGTACCGTTGTTCTGAAGCCCTCCGAGATTGCCCCTCTTTCTGGCGTTCTGTTTGCGGAATTTATGCATGAAGCAGGTTTCCCTGCGGGCGTGTTTAATTTGGTCAACGGTGACGGTGTCGGCGTTGGTTCGCAACTTTCAGTGCACCCAGACGTAGATATGGTTAGCTTCACAGGATCTTCCCGTGCAGGCATTCTGATTTCTAAAGCAGCTGCAGATAGCCTTAAACGCGTTAGCTTAGAGCTAGGTGGTAAAGGCGCAAACATCATCTTCGCAGACGCGGGTGAAAAGGCGATGAAATACGGCGCGGATCGTTGCTTCCGCAACTCAGGCCAGTCTTGTAACGCGCCAACCCGCATGTTGGTTGAGCGTTCCGTATATGACCGCGCCGTTGAGGTCGTCACAGAGGCCGCGAACAACACCCACGTTGGTCCCGCATCTGAAGAGGGCAAGCACATCGGGCCAGTCGTATCCAAAGCGCAATTCGACAAGATCCAAGGTCTGATCGAAGTCGGCATGGGCGAAGCGGATCTGGTTGCAGGCGGGCTTGGTCGTCCAGACGGTTTGAACCGTGGTTATTACGTTAAGCCAACTGTGTTCAAAGACGTCACTAACGACATGCGCATCGCGCAGGAAGAAATCTTTGGCCCCGTGCTTGCGATGATTCCTTTCGATACAGAAGAAGAGGCAATCGCAATCGCCAATGACACGCCTTACGGTTTAACTAACTACGTGCAAACACCTGACGATGAAAAACGTCGCCGTGTGGCACGGCGTTTGCGCTCTGGCATGGTCGAAACCAACGCACAGGGCTTTGCGCAGGGCTCCCCATTCGGGGGCTACAAGCAGTCAGGCAATGGACGTGAGGGCGGCATCTACGGCCTCGAAGAGTTCCTGGAAATCAAGGCGGTCTCTGGCTGGAATGGCAAAAGCTAAGTCATTTTAGACCTCTCAAATTCAAAAATGCGCCGGACCTGTTCTGGCGCATTTTTCTTTGGCTAATGCAAATATCCTAACTTTTTACGAATGAACTCCGCTTGGCCTGCATTTTGCGTGTGCTCAAGCGCCAAACCAAGCGCCTCTTTCGCCGCTGGCATACGCTTTAGCCTGCCAAAAACTTCTGCGCGCGCAAGATGAAATGGCGCATAGCTCTCTAAGTCATCTAATAAATTCAAGGCGCTCAAAGCTTGCTCAACATCGCCAGCCATAGACGTCGCAACCGCTTGGTTCAGACGCACAACTGACGTGTTCTCGAATTGCAAAAGCGCCGAGTAAAGGTCCACAATCTGCGCCCAATCCGTCCTTTCCCAAGCGTCGCTATGAGCATGAACCCCGCTGATCGCCGCTTGGATTTGATAGGGACCTGTTCGCCTTAGCGGCAAGCACGCTTGCAAGATTGCTGTACCTTCCTCGATCTTACCACGGTCCCACATCTCGCGGTTTTGATGCTCCAGAGTGACCACCTCACCCAAAGGACCAACGCGCGCAGAGCGACGTGAATCGTGCAAAAGCATCAGTGCCAAAAGCCCCTGAACTTCGCATTCATCAGGCATCAAAGCCGCCGTGATCCGCGCCAAACGGATCGCTTCGTCGGATAGATCAACCCTTGTGAGAGCATCACCAGAACTCGCAGAATAGCCCTCATTAAAGATCAGATAGAGCGTGCGCAGAACCGAGTCCAAACGCGCAGGCAAATCTTCTGGATCTGGCACTTTGTAGGCAATCCCAGCGCCTTTGATCTTCACCTTCGCGCGCGTGATCCGACGCTGCGTCGCCTCGCCCGTATCAAGGAAAGCGGCGGCGATTTGATCGGTGCTTAGCCCACCAAGTGAACGAAGCGTTAACGCGACGCGCGACTTTTCTGCCAAAGCGGGGTGACAGCAGATGAAGATCATTTGCAAACGCTCGTCAGGAATCACGGCACTCTCCTCCGCGTCATCGATGACGTTTTCCAGCTCGTACAGATAGGTCAACTCGGGAAGTTTCGCCGCGAAACCTCGGTCACGTCGGATGCGATCAATTGCTTTGCGCCGCGCCGTTTTCAGCAGCCAACCGGCAGGTGAATTCGGCAAGCCAGAGCGTTCCCAATGCTCAAAAGCACTGATAAGCGCGTCTTGCAAGCAATCTTCCGCCATTTGAAAGTCGCCCAGCGTCTTGACCAAACTGGCCAAAATGCGCCCCCACTCTTCCCGAACAACGCGCTCGATCTCGTCCTTAGACGTCAGTGAAGGGCTCATTTCGCAGCGAAACCCTTAATTGTCCCAGACAACAACAGGGCGCACTTCGATCCGACCGAACTTTGCCGTCGGAATCATTGCCGCAGTCTTGATCGCATCATCCAGATCAGCGCATTCGAGCAGATAGTACCCGCCCAGCACTTCTTTCGTTTCCATGTAGGGACCGTCCATCGTTTCAGTCTTTTCGCCACGCACTGACACTGTCGTCGCCGTTTCCGTCCCTTGCAAAGCATCGCCAGAGACGAATTTAGCGGTGTCCTGCACATGTTTGGTGAACGCACCGTACCCCTGCATCATTTCGCCAAACTCAGGCGTTCCGTGAGCAGGCTCGTTTGCGGGATCAGAATAGATGAGGCACATAAATTGCATGGTATTTCCTTTGTGTTGCAGCAGACGCAAAACACGTCTGTACATACTAGACGAACGAAGCTTAACGAAACCGACAGTTTTCGCGAAATTATTTTTAAAAAGGTGCTTTGGCGCGGAATTTATGCGTCGCACCGCCGTCAGGATGCTTCACGCGCAGCTCTTCTGAGTGCAGCATCAGCCGCGCATGATCCGTCAAAGCAGCGCCAGAGGCATAAAACGGATCGCCCAAGATCGGATGCCCCAACGCTAACATATGCACGCGAAGCTGATGCGAACGCCCTGTCCTTGGCGTCAAGCGCACGCGAGTCTCATTCTCGCCGTAACGCATCACGCGGTAATCCGTATGCGCGTTCTTGCCTGTCTCATGACAGACCTTTTGCAAAGGACGCTTGGGCCAATCGACAATAAGCGGCAATTCAACCGCGCCTGTTTTTGGCTCCAACAACCCTGAAACACGCGCCACATAGGTCTTCTGGGTCATGCGTTTCTCAAATTGCAGCCCCAAGTGACGCTGCGCATGACGGGTCAGCGCAAAGACCATGACGCCCGATGTATCGCGATCCAACCGATGCACGAGCAGAGCCTGCGGAAACACCATTTGGATACGCGCAATCAAGCAATCCGCCAATTCCTCCCCCTTCCCCGGCACCGACAACAAACCCGCAGGTTTGTTCACGATCAAAAGTTCATGATCGTCGTGAATGATATCCAAGGGATCATTCGGGGGATTGTATGCGGAACTCATGCGCCCTCGTCTCAGATGCGCGTCGTCTTTTCAAGCCGACATCTTGCGCCTAGGCTATCCGCAAAGGAGTTCGCCATGCACCCCACAATCATCACCATGCAAGAGGTCGTCGCAAAAGGTGACCAGACAAAGATCGCACCACTGCTCGCGCAACAGGTGAAGTTCCTTCCACCGACGTATTTCGCAACATGGACAGGACGCGCTGCTGTCGCGGCTGTCTTGGGGCACGTTGGGCAGGTTTTCAGCGATTTTGAATATCGCCGCGTCATGGGCGCTGGCAAGGACTGGGCGCTGGAGTTTCAATGCAAGATTGGTGATCTTAATGCGGTTGGTGTTGACTTGATTACACTGGATGACGACGGGCTTATTGAGACATTTGAAGTTGTCATGCGCCCTCACAAAAGCATCGGCGCTCTGCGCGACGCTATGAACGCGCGCGTGATGAAAGACCCAGCATTCTTGAAACACAAAAGCGCACTAAGCTAAGTTTTGCGCATCTGACGGATCATGGAGGTGGTGTAGACAATAAGCGCGAGCCAAATCAGCGGAAAGGCAATCGCACGTGCGCGTCCGAAGGGTTCATCAAAAACAAAAACAGCGATCAAAAAGATGATCGTTGGCGCAATATATTGCAAAATTCCAATGGTTGAGAGCCGTAAGAGTTTAGCGCCATTCGCGTAAATCATCAGCGGCACCGCCGTAATCACCCCGCATCCCAGAAGAAGCAAAGTGTCTGTGCTAAGCGTGGAATCAAAATGAGATGTGCCTTGCGCACTGAGATAAGCCACATAGACAAGCGCGAAGGGGAGCAAGATTAGAACTTCCAATAGAAACCCTTGGTTGGGGCCGATCGGCAACTGCTTCTTGCCAAGCGCATAAAAGCCCCACGTGAACATCATGCCAAGCGCAGCCCAAGGTAATCCCCCCCCGTCAATCACCAGAACTAAAACCGCCGTGGCCGCCAAGCCAATTGCGATCAGCTGCGCTTTGCTCAGTTTTTCACCAAGCAACAGGGCACCCAGCGCAATGCTAAAAAGCGGGTTCATGTAATAGCCCAGCGCTGCTTCCATCGCGTAACCCGCAGTAACAGCCCATACATAAATGCCCCAATTCAGCGACACCAAAGCAGCCGTGACACAGGCCATGCCAAGCATCTTCGGAGTTTTTAAAGCAGTGATTACATCCTCGGTTCTGCGCAAGAAAAGCAGCACAAGCACGGCAATGGGCACTGACCAAATAATGCGATGCGCGATAATCTCGACAGGTGGAATATGTGCCAACACCTTAATGTAGAGCGGTAAGAACCCCCACAAGAAATAGGCTGTAAGAGCAAAGGCAAGGCCTTGTGGGGTGTCTACGTTTTCGCGCTGTGTCATGATGAAGTGCTACTGCACTACTTGGCCAATGGAAAGAAGGGTGCGTTCAAAGAACGACACCTTACGTAAGGTGCGTGAAACCACGCACCCTCCGCTTAGACCTTCACACGCTCAGACTTCGGATCGTAGAATGGTTTTGACGATACTTCCGCGCGCACCCGTGTCCCGGCCACATCAATCTCAAACGTTGATCCCAAAACATCTGCAAGCTTTTCACCCTTGCACGGGATATAGCCCATACCCATCGCAGCGCCCTCATGATGACCATAAGCGCCCGACGTCAGATAGCTTACAATCTCACCATCTCGCAGCACTGGTTCGGCGTGATACAAAAGCGGTTCTGGATCGCTCAACTTGAACTGCAACAAGCGCATATCCAGACCGTTCTCTTGCTTGTCCTCGATTGCGTCGCGCCCGATATACTGCGCTTTGTCCTTCTTCACGGCAAAGCCGAGACCCGCTTCCATCACATGATCTTCAGAGGTGATATCATGCCCGAAATGGCGAAAGCCTTTTTCCATGCGGCAAGTGTCCATCATATGCATACCACATAATTTCAGACCCATATCCTGCCCTGCGGCATAAAGTGTCTCAAACACATGGCCCGCCATATCAGCGGATGCGTAAATCTCCCATCCAAGCTCGCCCACGTAGGTCACGCGGTGCGCACGCGCAAGGCCCATACCAATCTCGATCTCTTGCGCGGTACCAAACGGATTCACAGCATTGGTAAAGTCGTTCGGAGAAACGGCTTGCAACAACTCACGTGCTTTGGGGCCCATGATCGCCAGTACGCCTTCACCAGCGGTAACATCGGTGATGACCACGTTGAAGTCACCTTGATGACGACGCATCCATGTTTCATCCGCAAGGCGTGTCGCCGCAGGCGTGACAACGAGATAGGCTGTTTCGGACAAGCGCGTCACGGTCACATCGGACTCAATACCGCCACGGTGGTTCAAGAATTGCGTGTAAACAATCTTGCCCACAGGCACCGAATAATCACCGCCGCCAATGTAATTTAGAAATTGCTCCGCATCGCGCCCTTCAACGCGGATTTTTCCGAAAGACGACATGTCATACATGCCGACTCCTGTGCGCACGGCCATATGTTCATCGCGCACGTTGTTAAAGAAATTCTGACGCTGCCAGCTGTACTTATATTCGCGCTCTTGGCCTTCACGCGCGAACCAGTTCGCGCGCTCCCAACCCGCGATTTCGCCCATGACCGCGCCTTTCTCCAAAAGCTGCGCATGAAATGGGGTACGCCGTACACCGCGTGCCGTTTTCTTTTGAAGGTAGGGAAAGTGGTCTGCATAGAGGAGACCAAGCGTCTCTTTAGAGCGCTCAAAGAGATAGGTTTTATTGCCTTGGAACGGCTGCATACGGGAAATATCGACATCGCCGAGATCAAAAGGTTTAGCGCCCTCATCCATCCATTGCGCGAGTGCCGAACCCGCGCCACCTGCGGATTGGATACCGATGGAATTAAAACCTGCCGCGACCCAGAAATTGTCCAGCTCAGGCGCTAGGCCTAGGTGGTAAGCGTCATCCGGCGTAAAGCTTTCCGGGCCATTAAAGAACGTGTGAATTCCCGCTTCTGCCAACATTGGCATGCGTTCTACAGCGTTTTCCAAGATAGGTTCGAAATGATCAAAATCTTCGGGAAGTTGATCAAACTCAAAGTCTTTCGGGATGTCCAATGTCCAAGGCTTGGACACGGGTTCGAACGCGCCCAAAAGCATCTTGCCCGCGTCTTCTTTGTAGTATGCGCACTCATCCGGCACACGCAGCACAGGCATTTGCGTCAAGCCCGCGATCGCTTCAGTCACGATGTAAAAATGCTCACATGAATGAAGTGGTACGTTCACACCCGCCATGCGGCCGATGGAGTGACCCCACATGCCGCCACAATTTACGACGTGGTCTGCTGCGATATGTCCTGTCTCACCGTTTTTGTCTTCCCACGTTACGCCAGTAACCCGTCGACCGTCTTTTTGAATATCCGTGACAAGATAACCCTCTTTCACCAAAGCACCGTTCTGACGCGCACCTTTTGCCAAAGCATGCGCGATGTTGGCAGGGTCACCCTGCCCATCAAGCGGTAGGTAGACACCCCCTTTGACACCATCGATGTTGAGATGCTCGTACTTTGTTTTCACCTCAGCAGGTGAAATCGGCTCTGCTTCAACGCCAAAAGACCGTGCCATCGCAGCTTGGCGATTGATCTCTTCTAAACGCTCTTCTGTCAAAGCAACAGTGATTGAGCCACAGCGTTTGAAACCAGTCTCCACACCCGTTTCAGCTGCGAGATTGCCGTAGAGTTCTTGCGAGTACTTCGCCAGTTTCGTCATATTTTTGGTCGCACGCAGCTGCGCAATAAGGCCCGCTGCGTGCCACGTCGTGCCTGACGTTAGTTGTTTGCGTTCAAGGAGAACGATGTCTTTCCAACCCAGTTTGGCCAAGTGATAGGCAACAGAGCACCCAATGACACCACCGCCAATAATGACGACACGCGCTTTTTCAGGAAGAGACATCGGCAAGGCTCCTTTAGACGATTGTATGGCCAGCGGCACGCAGACGCTTGGCAATTTCAGCGATGTGCGCAGGGCTGACTTCACAGCATCCGCCCACAAGGGTTGCACCCTGATCGACCCATTTCATCACGTGATCAGCATAGCTTTCAGGCGTGAAATCATGGCGTTTACTAAGGGCATCAACAGTCGGGTTTGCTTTCAAAAAACCATCTGTGATTTTTGTGAAGCCATTTGCATAAGCCCCATAGGGCAAGTCAGCCTTTGCAAGATGTGACAACGCTTCAGGAATGACTTCTGGGGTAGAGCAATTCGCAAGAACCGCTTCAACGCCCATGTCTTTTGCAATCATCACAGCTTCTTCTAGCGGCTCGCCAGATCGTAGAATGCTGCCATCTTCATCACTGACCGAAAAGGCGCACCATATTGGCATATTTGCCGATCTAGCGGCTTCGATGATGCAGCGCGTATGCTCGAGTGAAACGACCGTTTCACAAATCACCAGATCCGTCTTTCCCGCAAATTTAGCCGCCACTTCAGAATAGATCGGTACGGCAACATCCGGCCCTGGATGAATATCAGGACGGTAGCTCGCACCGAGTGGACCCAAGCTGCCTGCAATGCGGCCAGACCCATGCGTTGCACGCGCGTTTTGTGCTTCTTGCAGTGCCATCGCGTGCAATGTGTCAAACTTTTCTTCAATCCCCGCAACCGAAAGGCGGTCACGCTGAACTGCGTAGCTGTTCAATGTTGCAATCGTTGCCCCTGCGGCAAAGAAATCACTCGAAACTTCAGCGACGAGCCCCGGGCGATCCATCATCACTTGTGTGGACCAAAGCGCTGTCGGCTTATCGCCAGCACGATGAACAAGTTCTTGGCCCATGCCACCATCAAGAAGGGTTATTTCAGTCATCAGATTGGTCCTGTCAGCAAGAAGAATGTCAGAGCCGCCGCATAGCACCAGTCCACGACAACGCAACCACTAACGTACCAACCAAAAAAGGGGGTGCCATGGCCGCGATGTTTCATCAGATCCCAAACACCATGGCCAAAGATGCCAAAGATGATGAGCCAAGGACTTGTGACAAACCCCACACACCCAATCAACGCTAATACAGCGGCAACGCGGGCTTCGAGGGTAAAGTGGCTCCCGCTTCGCAAGGCAGCAGCAGGATAGGTAAAGAGCATCGCAATCAAGAAGAATAGCGCGATGCTCCAAATATAGCTGTGCGGCAGAACAAAATGACTGATTGGAATGCCAACGACATAGAGCGTCGCGGCGATCTTTACCCAAAGAAAGGAGCGCGACAGCAAGCTGTCGTGCCAGTCAATATTGTCTGCCGTATGGGTCATGCACGCAATCTTTCGTTTGCAGGATCCCACATAGGTTGATCTGCTTGAACAGTAGCACTGTAACGCCCACCAAAGATCTCAACCTCCAGCTTTGTACCGGGCTCGAGCAAATCAGCGCGCAACATACCAAGGGCAATGCATTTGTTTGTGCGGTAGCCCATCGCAGAGGATGTAACTTCGCCGACAACCTCTGCGCCATTCCAAATTGTGGACATGTAGGGCGCATCAAAATCACAGGGATCATCGATAGTCAGTGTGACAAAGCCCTTTTTGCGGCCGGTTTGCTTTTCGCTCAGCAACGCTGCTTTGCCCGGGAAATCCTGTGGTTTGTCGAACTTGATAAAACGCTCATGCCCGCCCTCAAGCAGGGTGTAGTCTGTGGAAAGATCCCCCTTCCAAGCGCGATAGCCTTTTTCAATGCGCATGGAATTCAATGCATACATCCCGAAGGGCGTCGCACCGGCACCAATAACCGCATCATAAAGCGCTGGAATATCTGCCATCTTCGCGTGAATTTCCCAGCCAAGCTCACCAGCAAAGCTGACGCGGTTCAACGCACAAGCTGTTCCAGCGACAGTTGCTGCTTGATGTGTAAGCCAACCAGAGGACAGGTCCGCATCCGTGCCAATCGTTTCAAACAAGTCGCGTGACTTCGGGCCAGTAACGATGAGCGTGGAATACTCTGTCGTATGGTCTGTCAATGTCAGACCCGCAGGCAGATTTTTGTTAAGCACGTCAAAATCATGCCATTGTGCAAGTGCGGCAGTGATAAGCGTGAACTCATCTTCACCATGCCGCATCACTGACATCTCTGTCAAAATACGCCCTCTGCTGTCAGCGAAATACGCAAGGTTCATGCGGCCCACTTTAGGCAAAGCGCCTGCGATCAACCCACGTAGATATTCGGCGGCACCCGCTCCGCTTAGATTGAAGCGAGAGAAACCGGGCAAATCAAGAACGCCAACACCGTCGCATACTGCCTCAACTTCTTCTTTGATACGCTGCTCCCATGGGCCATTTCGCTCCCATGTTTGTGTGCTTTCCTCAGATGTGTCATCGCCGTCCTTGGCGAACCAATTCGCGCGTTCCCACCCATTGAACGCCCCCATTTGGCCACCCACTGCACGTATTTTCGCGTCCACAGGCGAGAGCTTCTTGTCACGACCTGCTGGCCATTCATGATGCGGGAAATGCATCGCGTATTCATGGCCGTAAGTTTCCAGCGCCTTAGCGAGGCAGTGATCGTGATCCGTATAATCGGTATAGCGACGCGGGTCAGCCGCCCACATGTCATCTTCCGTTTCACCATGCATGATCCATTCGGACAGCACTTTGCCCGCGCCGCCCCCTTGGGCGATGCCAAAGGTGAAAGAATGCCCTTCATACGCATTCGGGCAACCGGGCATCGGGCCAACCATCGGCAAACCATCAGGCGCATATGGGATAGGTCCGTTAATATTGCGCTCGATCCCGCCCTCGCCCAGAAGCGGGACCCGCTCCATCGCGTCGGTAATCTGGAATTCAATCCGCTCAAGATCATCAGGGTATAACTGGAAAGAGAAATCTTCGGGCATTGGATCTTCTGGCGTGACCCAATGCGCTTTGCAATTACGTTCGTATGGGCCAAGGTTCAGGCCGTTTTTATCCTGTCGCAGGTAATAGCTGATATCGACATCGCGCAGCAGCGGGACCTTGTGACCTTTTTCCTTTGTCCATGCCTCTAACTCAGGCAACTGACCTGTCAAAAAATACTGGTGAGACATCACAACCATCGGAACAGTACGGCCGCCAAAGGGCTTGAACATCTCGCCGACGCGCTGCGCATAGTAGCCTGCACAATTCACGACCTTTTCGCAGCGAATATCACCTTTGTCCGTCTTTACGATCCACTCATCGCCATCACGGTCGATACCAGTGACAGGGCAAAAGCGTTCAATCCGCCCACCCGCATCGCGCGCGCCTTTGGCAAGTGCTTGGGTTAATTGGGCAGGATCAATATCGCCGTCCAATGGATCCCAAAGACCACCCTCAAGATCATGCGTTTCCATGAAAGGATGCAATTCCTGCATCTCTTTCGGCGTCATAATGTCCATTTGCAGACCTTGGTAACGGCCCATCCCCGCAACACGCTCAAACTCTTGCATACGCTCTTTTGAATGCGCGAGACGGATCGAACCCGTAACGTGGTAATTCATCGGGTAGTCCACGTCCTCACCCAGCGTGCGGTACATCGCTGCCCCGTAGCGCTGCATGTTCATCACCGCCCAAGAGCCTGCAAAATTCGGAACATTGCCAGCCGCGTGCCATGTAGACCCTGCTGTCAGCTCGTTCTTTTCGAGCAACACGCAGTCACTCCAGCCCGCTTTCGCCAAATGATACAATGTGGACGTTCCGATAACACCGCCACCGATAATGACCACACGGGCCGTTGTTGGAAAATCTGACATGTTCGCTCCCTAGTTTTCGCTTTGCGGCATGATGTCCGCGATATCGTAATAATCGCCTTTGAAGGCGGTAAAGATGTGTTTCGCTGTGTCTATGCCCGTCGCGCCATCAATCGTGCCAGACATGACAGAGACGGCACCTTTGTCGGCGTTATGCTTCCAGAAAAGCGATGATCCACAGGTATTGCAAAACCCGCGCTGCGCCTCTGGTGTGGATTGGAACCACGCAAGCGTTGAGGCCTTGGTAATGTTGAGCTGATCCGGCCCGACCTGTGTGGCCGACACATAATGCCCGCTGGTCTTGCGACACTGAATGCAATGGCACGCCACTGAGGGCCGCAGCTCACCGGTGAGCTCGAATGTGACGCCACCACAAAGACAACTTCCTTGTTTCATGCGTTTCTTCCCAAAGAAGTGCTGCCCAATAGGACGCCGTATATAACAAAACAAAGTGCCAAGATGCGGCGCACCCAAACGTTGAAGACAGCGCCCAAGGCTGCGCGTCCAATGCCCGCGCCCAGCGCTGTAAATCCGCAATAACTAAGTGTCGTGAGGAAAAGTGCTGTCGGCACGATAACTGTCATTTGATCCCAGATCGGCACGCTGGGCTGCACAAATTGGCTAAAAGCAGCAAGATAGCCCGCCACACTTTTTGGGTTGATCACTGCAATCGCAAGTGCACGGCCATAAATGCTACCAGTACTCGGTGCGAGCGTTGGAGCAGGCTTGCTGGCGTTAATCCAACCTTTGATACCAAGCCAGATCAACCATCCTGCACCAATGTACTTGGCAATCAGAAACCCTGTCTCAGAAGCCGCAATCAGAGCGGTGACCCCCAATGCTGAAAGCAACAGAAATAGGCTCGCTTGGGTCAAGATAGCCGCCACACCCCAGAGACTGCGCACAAAGCCAAGGTGCATGCCGTTGGTGATGCAATTCACTGCATTTGGCCCTGGCGTGGTCACAAACACGATCCAGAAGAGCACAAAAACCGTCCATGCTTCGAAGCTCATTCTCGCATCCTCAATACACTGGTGGTGCGATAACCCAGATCGCAACAGCCGGTTCAGCATACGGATTTGCCCATTTATAGGACATGCCTCTAATACGGAAACTATCACCAGCGCTAACCGTGAAGAATTGCCCATCAATCATCAGATCAAGCCTGCCAGACACCAAATACCCAACCTCTTGGGTCGGCCGTGTAACGGCGTCATCCATCTTTGCACCAGGATCGAAAGTTGAATGCACCATCTCGAAATCATCGGTGAGATCCGGGGAGAGTAGCTCCTCCACAAGTCCTTGTTCCTTCGAGCCAATCGGGCGGCGCGCATGCTTGCGCACGACAAGGCCCGCCTCCTGTGCAGGCGTTTGCGCTTGTCCGAAAAGGATCGATACTGGCACATCCAATGTCTTTGCGATCTGCTTTAGATCATAGACTGATGGTTCTGATAAATCGCGCTCGACCTGCGACACCCATCCAACCGAACGCTCCAAAGCGCCGGCCAAATCGCTCAAAGTCAATCCGCGCGATTTGCGCAACGCCCGAAGGTCTGCACCGAGACTTTTGGTTTTGGTCAAGTCCGATTGGATCATGTCCTGTTCGCAACCTTCGTGAAAAAATCTTCCTGTTTTTCACAAAGCCTCAACTTTCATGAAAAATCAAAGGTTTTTTTCACGGGCTGGCGCGATTTATGAACTTTGGTTGCGCGATCTAAGGAACATGCGCAAACACGTCGCGTAAAAGATCATTTAAATTTTCTGCATCTTCCTGCGTGAAAGCATCTGGCTGATCACTGTCGATATCGAGCACACCGATCAGTCGACCGGCATTATTTTGAACTGGAATAACCAGCTCAGAGCGGGTCGAACTGGCACATGCGATATGGCCTTCAAAAGCTTCCACATCGGCGACCAATTGCGTTTCAAGTGTGCGTGCAGCAGCGCCGCAAACGCCACGATTGAACGGAATAACGAGACAACCGTGTCCCCCTTGGTATGGCCCGATTTTAAGAAGTTCAGGCTCGGTCACACGGTAAAAACCAGTCCAATCAAACCGCGAATCGCTGTGGTGCAGCTCACACACAAACGTGGCCATCAAAGCGATTTCATCGGTCTCATTGTTTGTCAAAGACAAGATCGCCGAGCGCAGATCTTTGTAATTTATTTCAGTCATTGCACTCACCGAATCGTAACCAATTGCTCTTAGCTGTGATCGCAGGTTTTCCAGAACAGGCAAGATACAGATGAACATTACAAGTGAAACGACCGGCGAGCTTCAAATTCTAACCGTCCATGCACAGCGCATTGATGCAGTCGCAGCCATCCAGTTCAAAGATGCTGTACGTGAGCTCACAGCTGATCAAGAAACGGCGGTTGTGCTTGATTTATCTCAGGTCGATTTCATTGACTCTAGTGGACTTGGCGCAATCGTCGCGTCAATGAAGCACCTGGGCAAAGACCGCCCTTTGCACCTAGCCGGATTAAAGCCGATTGTGGCAAAAGTATTTGCGCTAACACGGATGGAGCGCGTTTTTAGAATCTTTAGTTCACCCATGGAAGCCGTACAAATTGATCAGGCAAGAAGTGCCTGATGGCTCTTTCATAGAACCTATGCATGGCACGCCCAATATTTCTGCACCGCCTGATATTCATTTGGTTTTCCCTGCGACAGAAGTGTCTGTGCGGCGCGCCTTGTTGTCTTTGCGCGCTTCGCTCAAAGCGCTCGCAATTGATGAGCTGACAATCGGTTTGGTTGAGATCGTTCTTGCCGAAGTGGCGAACAACATTGTCGAACATGCATACCCGTTGAATGAAAGCGGTACAGTAACCCTATCTTGCAGCAAAACAGAACAAGGGCTGCGATTTGAAGTGAGTGATCGGGGCAAAATTCTGCCTGGGGGCGAGATTCCCCCTAAAAAGGATCACAATCTAGACGCCGAGATGAACCATCTCCCAGAGGGAGGGTTTGGCTGGGGCCTAATTAGCGATATGACGTCAATGCTAATGTATAAGCGCGACGAGGATCGCAACATCCTTCGATTTAGCGTCGCTTTCGCTACCATTTAGTCTGATTCATGAGCGACTCTTGCCGAATTCTTCGCCCAAAAGAATCAAACAATTTGGCGCGACATCCACAATCAAAGACTGCACACCATACATCACGCCCGTCAAAAGTAGTAGATAGCTGTCGTATTCGATCGAATGACCCAATGTGGCCTCATTCGCACCAAAGATCGGCCCCGAACTATAGTCATACCTATCCTTGTAGCTGCATATAGCTTCATTCCAGCGTCGCGTGTTAATTGCCCCCACCCAGTGCGCGACGCTGGGAACCTCCTTCCAAGTAAGTTGATTCATTGGCAAGTTAGATAAGCCGCCCTATGCTTTGTCTTATCTAACTAAGAGAGGCGATATGCGCGATTTTCATTTCCCCGGCCGTTCAGAAGTTTATGCGAGCAACGGTATGTGTGCCACTTCGCATCCATTAGGTGCTGCTATTGGCATCGACATTCTCAAACGCGGCGGCACTGCGATGGACGCTGCCATCGCAGGTGCTTTGGTGCTCGGTATTTGCGAACCACAAATGACAGGAATCGGTGGCGATTTGTTCGCACTTGTCTCACCCTCGGGTTCAAACAAAGTTCACGCTTACAACGGATCAGGTCGCGCACCTGCAGCGAGCAGCGCCGAAACTCTACGCGCACAAGGACACACAACTGTCCCGCTATATGGCCCAGAAGCCGTGACAATCCCAACAGCGATGCACGCATTTTCTCAACTTAGCGAGAAATGGGGGAAGCTCGGATTAGACGCGCTCCTTGCTCCAACTATCCACTACGCTGAAGAAGGTATCCCGGTTGCGCCACGCGTGGCTTTTGACTGGCTTGATGCCTCAAATGCCCTGCAAGGCGCTGGCAAAACGCACTACTTGGTTGATGGTAAAGTTCCCAAAGCAGGCGAAATTTTCCGCGCACCTGGGCAGGCAGAGGTTCTCAAGCGCGTTGCAAAAGACGGCATCAAGGCGTTTTACGAGGGTGAAATTGCGGATGACATGCTTAGCGCATTGAACGCACTTGGTGGCGTTCACACTGCGAGCGACTTTGCAGGTGTCAGCTCAAACGAAACAAATCCAATAAGTGGCACTTACAAGGGCACAGACCTATTCGAGCATCCACCGAACGGCCAAGGCGCGACAGCGATCTTGATGCTTAACATTCTAAAGCACTTCGACATTGCTGCGATGGATCCACTCGGAACCCAGCGTGCGCACATCGAAGCGGAAGCAACCAAACTTGCCTATGATGCGCGCAATCGCTTCCTTGCCGATCCGGATCACACAGCCAGACTTGAGCACATGCTCTCTTCCGAAACCGCAGCGCAACTTGCCGCATTGATCGATCCGTCGCGCGCTATGGCTTCGGCGACAAAACTCAGCGAAGCAGTGCACAAGGATACGATTTACATCACTGCCGTAGATCGCGATGGGATGTCTGTTTCGTTGATTTATTCTATTTTTCATGGGTTTGGCTCTGGCATTGCCTCTGAAAAATTTGGAATTTTGCTACAAAATCGCGGAGCTGGTTTCAACTTGGAACAAGGGCATCCAAATGAACTGGGCTCAGGCAAACGTCCCATGCACACTATTATTCCAGGGATGTTGGTTGAAAACGGGACACCGAGTATGCCATTTGGCGTGATGGGTGGCGCATATCAGCCTAATGGACATGCGCGCTTTGTTTCGAACTTGAAAGACTTCGGAATGGACGCACAAAGTGCCATTGACGCGCCTCGCTCTTTCGCAGAAGGCGACGTTCTCAAGGTCGAAAAGGGCTACAGCGAACAGGTGCGTTCAGAGCTAACAGAGCTTGGGCATAAGGTCGAAGTGCCGAGCGGTCCCATAGGTGGCGCACAAGCAATCAAGATAAGCGACAATGGTGTGTTGGTTGGCGCATCCGATCCAAGAAAAGACGGATGTGCGCTCGGCTATTAATTTAGCTGAAAATGCAACGGGTAGGTCCCATCTTCGATGGGGCCGAACAGGTCCTCGATATCGGGGTGATCTACTGGTTCGCCCGAATAATCCGCGATCAGATTTTGCTCTGACACATAAGCCACATAATAGCTTTGGTCGTTCTCCGCGAGCAGGTGATAATACGGCTGCTCGCGCTTAGGGCGGCTATCTTCGGGAATCGCGTCGTACCATTCTTCAGTGTTGCTGAATGTTGGATCAACATCAAAAACCACTCCGCGAAACGGGTGCTTTTTGTGTCGGACAATCTGTCCGAGGTGATATTTTGAGTGCGCGATCATCATTGCATTGCAGCTCCTACATTTGGTTAGTACCCAATTCAAGGGTGCCTTGTCCAATTTTTGGGCCATTTTTCAGGGAAACAGTTTGTGATCATCTTTGTGACAGTGCTGGAGATTGTAGCGCCCGTGTTTTTGTTGGCCCTGATTGGGTTTAGCTGGGTGAAACTTGGTTTCGAGTACCGCGTTGAGTTCGTCACACGCCTTGCCATGACTCTTGCTGTGCCCTGTCTGATCTTCACAGCTTTGATGAAGACCGAAATTGATCCAAGCGCTCTTACGACACTCTTGATCGCCAGTATTGCCGCGCATGTTGCGATTGCAGCAATTGGCGCACTTGGGTTTTGGGCGTTGAACATGCGTCAACAAACCTATCTCGCCCCATTCACTTTCGGAAATACAGGCAACCTCGGCCTCCCACTTTCTTTATTCGCGTTTGGGGCGGAAGGGCTAAGTTTTGCGATGATTGTATTCGCTGTTTCCGCGATCTTTTCTTTCACGTTTGGGATTTGGGTCGTGTCAGGCGGTGGCAGTCTGATGAAAGCGCTGAAAGAACCGATGGTCGGTGCAACGTTGCTTGGAACTTTGTTTTTGTGGCAAGGCTGGCGCACCCCTGATGTTCTTACCAATACGCTTGATCTGATCGGCCAAATGGCGATTCCGCTTATGCTGATCACACTTGGGGTTGCAGTTGCGCGGCTCAAACCCGGACGTATTACCCAAGCCTTCGTTCTGTCATTCGTGAAATACGTTGTGTGTGCCGGTATCGCGCTGATGATTGGGCGCGCACTTGGACTAAGCGAAATTCCCTTGGCTGTTTTGATTCTTCAGACGGCGACGCCCGTCGCAGTCACAGCTTACTTGCTTGCGGAAAAATATGGTGGGGATTCAGAGGCAGTTGCAGGGCTCGTCGTCGTATCGACCTTGATGTCCGTTGCCGCAATACCGCTCTTGCTGACGTTTCTGCTTTAGCGTGCAAACCTCAAGCGAAAGTCATTTTGCATCGCAGCAATTTGCGCTACTATAGGGAAAACATAAAAATAGAACAAAGCGAGAGGCCAATGAGCAGATTCTTTCGCGCCCTGGTGATTTTGAGCTTGGTCGCATCTTGCGGTGGAGGCGGAGGAAATTTCTCTGCTCCCCGAAACCTTGATAACGCATGCAGTATCGCGAAAGAGCGACCTGCTTACATGAAAGCCTTTCGCAAGGCAGAGCGCAAATGGGGCGTTCCTATTCATGTGCAGATGGCTGCGATGTATCAAGAAAGCAAATTTATTGGCGATGCGCGCACGCCGCTTAAATACACGCTTGGCGTTATTCCGATGGGGCGCCAAAGTTCCGCGTTCGGCTATGCGCAGGCTCTTGATGCGACTTGGAAAGAGTATCAAGTTGATCAAGGCAAGCGTTCTGCAAGGCGCGATCGCATTGAGGATGCGACCGACTTTATGGGTTGGTATATGAACCTATCACGCGATCGTAACGGCATTTCTTTGAGCGATGCGCGCAATCAGTATCTTGCCTATCACGAGGGTCACACCGGCTATAAGCGCGGAAGCTTTTATGGCAAAAGCTGGCTGATGCGTGTTGCAGGTGAAATCGACGAACGCTCGTTTAAATATAAAAACCAGCTTCGCGGCTGTCGCGTTTAGCGATCAACACCCCTTGGAAGCGCGGAATCAGGATTGAACAAGGAATTGTTCATCCGCGCTTTTTTATCCAACTCACCCAAAATAACGGTTGTGCGATTTCCGCCATCATCATTGATCACCCACTGGCGCAACTCAACAGGGTTCGCGGTGAACACCAGCTCGATGTTACCATATTCCGGATGCTCTGGATCTTGCGCTTTAACTGTCGTGGATTTGCCATCGCTTGTATGACCGACAACCATCCGTGCGCGTGACAGGTTCACGTTTTTCGCAAGAATAATCGACAGGGGTGTACGCGCGAGCGGGTATGTCTCGGGCGGTTCATTGGTCTTAGGATCATAAATCACAACCGCGCCACCACTTGCGAGAACAAGCTGCTTATCAGGCGGATTATACTCGAACCGAATGCGCCCTGGCCGCTTGATAAAGATCGTTCCCGTAGAAATCGTACCGTCATCATTCACCTGTGTGAACGCGCCTTTGGCGGTCTGAAGATTGTTCAGATAATTTGATATTGCATTCAGCGAAATCTGCTGTGCAGCGGCTGGAATGGCCGTAGCGATCATAATCGCGGCAGCGGGAAGGAGTGTTCTAATATTCATAAGACCTATTTAACCATTCCAACGCACAGGTACACCCCACGCCACTCTCACGAATAAGAGAGCGGCGAAGGACTGCCGTTATTGCGCTTCTGGTACGAGTATCTCACGTTTGCCCACATGGTTTGCAGGAGAAACAAGGCCCTCGTCCTCCATTTGCTCAACCAAGCGCGCGGCTTTGTTATAGCCAATCGCCAATTTGCGTTGGATGTAGGAGGTCGAACATTTACGATCCTTAATCACAATCGCAACTGCAGTGTCATAAAGCGCATCTTCGCCATCCGTGTTACCACCAAGACCAAGCACCGTGTCGATGCTGCTGGCAGCCTCTTCTGACGGACCTTCGACAACGCCACTCATATAATTGGGTGGACCGTAGGCCTTGAGATGGTTGACGATTTCTTCGACTTCTTCGTCAGAAACAAAGGGGCCATGACAACGCGTAATCTTCGCGCCACCCGCCATGTAGAGCATATCGCCCATACCCAACAGTTGTTCTGCACCCATCTCACCAAGAATTGTACGACTGTCGATTTTAGAGGTCACTTGGAACGAAATACGCGTTGGGAAGTTCGCTTTGATCGTACCTGTGATGACGTCAACCGACGGACGCTGCGTCGCCATGATCAAGTGGATACCAGACGCACGCGCCATCTGCGCAAGGCGCTGAATGCAGGCTTCGATTTCTTTGCCCGCGACCATCATCAGATCTGCCATCTCGTCAACAACAACGACGATATAAGGCATTTTCTCTGGCTGCGTCTCTTCGGTTTCAAAGATCGGTTCACCCGTCTCATCATCAAAACCAGTTTGCACCGTACGCGAGAACATTTCGTTCTTGCCCAGCGCATCCGCAACACGGCTGTTATGGCCATCAATGTTACGCACACCCATTTTGGACATCTTGCGATAGCGCTCTTCCATTTCGCCGACGACCCACTTGAGGGCGACAACAGCCTTTTTCGGGTCTGTCACAACAGGGCTCAGAAGATGCGGGATGCCGTCATAAACGGAAAGCTCGAGCATTTTAGGGTCGATCATGATCAAGCGACACTCTTCCGGTGTCAGCTTGTAAAGCAGCGACAAGATCATCGTATTGATTGCGACAGATTTACCGGAACCGGTTGTACCCGCGATCAAGAGGTGGGGCATCTTGGCCAAATTTGCCACGATAGGATCACCACCAATGTCTTTTCCAAGTGCGAGCGGCAGTTTTTGCTGACCATCGCCAAAATCACGGCTTGAGAGAATCTCACGCAAGACAACCTTTTCACGATTCTCATTTGGCAATTCGATACCAATAACAGAGCGGCCCGGAACGGTGGACACACGTGCAGACAAAGCTGACATGGAACGCGCGATATCGTCTGATAGACCAATCACTCGGGACGCTTTCAAGCCCGGCGCGGGCTCTAGTTCGTACATAGTGACAACAGGGCCTGGACGGACGGAAACGATTTCGCCCTTAACACCATAGTCATCGAGAACCGCCTCAAGCATACGCGCATTTTCCTCAAGCGCTTCATCGCTCAAGTGATGGCGTTGCACTGTTGCCGGGCTTTCAAGCAAGTTGAGCGGAGGAAGCTCGAACGCTTCCGCGCTGTCTGCGAATTTCAACGTCGGCTGTGCTTCGGCCTTTGCACGCGTTGAGGGTTGAACAGGCTTGCGTTGCGTATGTTGCACAACGCTTTTGGGGGCAGGTGTCGGTATCGGATCGGGAACAGGTGCAAATGCTGCGACCTCTTCTTCGCTCACCTGCGGCGCACTTTCAAAGCTTGGCGCATCAATAGGAGTTGCAGTTGGCAAATCCTCCGTTGGCATCGCATCAAAATCTGTCACGGGGGTCGGTGCTGGCGCAGGTTCAGGCGCAGTTGCTGAAGGAACTGACGGAGCAACATAGGCCATTGGCTCTTGCGGCACAGGCTGCTCAAGCGGTGGTTGAGTTTGAAAAGACGCGCTCAAAAAGGCGGGCGCAGGCGCAACCGGCTCTTGCATAAGAGGCGCTTCAACCGGCTCGGATACTGCTTCCATACGTGCCGATGTAAAGGCCAGCGCACTTGGTTCAGCCATTGCGTTTAAAGGCGGTTCAGCCACCAAAGTCGCACTCAAAGGGGGTTCCACACGCATGTTTGGCTGAGTGGTATCCACTACGAGCGGGATAGGGCCACGGTTACGAGCCTTGGCGGGATGCGACGTAACAGGTGGCTGCGTAACCATATGATTGCGCGCACGGCTTTTGATAACGTTGGAAATTTTGCTCTTGATGCGATCATCAGTTGGCATTTCCGCATAGTTTTCCAGCGCCTCTTGCTCTACTAATTCAGGCTCTGGCATCGGATCTGCACGTTTGATCAAGGACGGCATACGCGCCAGCAAACCGACCTTTTCTTTTTCAGGTGCTTGCTCTGGCTCTTCGAACACAGGTTCCAGAACTGGCTCGGGCACAACATGGGTCATTCTTGGTTCATCGGCGAGACGGCGCGCAGCACGGGCTTCCTCTTCGGCGCGCAAGGCTTCGCGCTTCTCAGTCTGTCGCGCTTGCATCGTGCTCGCAGCGCCAACAGCCCCTTTTGCCCCCTTACCGATCAAACGCATCGCCATCATATACGTCACAACAACGCCAATCGCGAGAAAACGCGCGCTTTCTTTCACTTCAAAACGGGTCGCGCCAAGCACAAAGGCGAGCATCACAACTGTCGCAATCGCAAGGAAGAAAGCCACAAACTTCAAGCCGAATGCCGCGCTGAACGGCAAGAATGTAAGGAAAGCGCCAAGGACAGTGTCACCAAACAATCCACCAAGACCAAATGTGTGTGTCCATGCCGCGCCGGGAACAAGCGAGGACATGTAGACAGCGCAGATGACAACAGCGATGGGGAGGAAAATGATCCGGCCCAGCGCACGTTCTGCACCAAAGTGCAAAACAAAGCGAACGCCCCAAGAAATCGCGACAATAGGAATAACCCAAGCGGCCTTACCAACGATCATAAACAATGGCGCAGCAATAGACGCGCCCATTTGGCCAAGCCAGTTTTGCACGGGCGCATCTGTCGCGGACAACCAGCTTGGGTCAGTTGGCGTGTAAGATCCAACAACCATTGCAGCCAAAATGCCAAAAACAATCAGCGCTGCGCCGATCATTTCTTTGCCACGCTTTTCAATCATGGCCTGCATGTTACTATCCAAAAGCGGATCGCGTCCCCGTGCTTGATATGCCATTCCCGTTCCTCGTTTTTATGCGAATAGGCAGTCGCGGATTTGAATCAATCCACGCTGCATTTCGGCTTTTGGGGCCACCATGGCGACCCGGATATATTCTTTGCCAGGGTTTCCCTGATCTGTGTCTTTGCTTAGATATGCGCCCGGTAGAACGCGCACGCCTGTTTCTTTCCAAAGCTTTAACGCGGCCTCTTCACCGTCGTCGACTGGAAGCCATAGAAAAAAGCCCGCCTCTGGCCCTTGGTAGCCTTGGACATTGGCGAAAATCTCATCAGCGATGCGATACTTTTCTTGGTACAAAGCGCGATTTTCATCGACATGCGCGTCATCTGCCCAAGCGCGCTCTGCCACCTTTTGCAAAGGCAAAGGAAGCGGCGCGCCGGAATAGGTGCGCAATTGCTTGATACGTTTGATGCTCTCAGGACCGCCCACCACAAAGCCAGAACGCAGACCGGGCAAATTGGAACGCTTGGAGAGTGAATGAAACACAACAACCCGCTCAGGATCGGCACCCATCTCTTGCGCGACTTTTATCGCGCTCGTTGGCGGAGCATCGCGGTAAATTTCGGAATAACACTCGTCTGCGAAAACTTGGAAATCGTATTGTTCGGCAAGACCGATCAAGTCACGCCAGAACTGTTCATCCGCAACAGCCCCTTGCGGGTTCGCGGGCGAACACATGTAAGCAATCGCAGTGCGCTTTAGTACGTCTTCAGACAACGACGTAAAATCGGGTAGATGATGAGACGCAGAAGTCGCGTTCACGAAGTGTGGCTTGGCACCGACCGAAATAGCCGCAACCATGTAGACTTGATAAAATGGGTTTGGCGTCAGAACGAGCGGCTGTGCGCCATTTTTCGTCTCAGGGCAAAGCGCCATCGAAGCGTTATAAAGCCCCTCTCGCGTGCCATTCAGCGCCATAACTTGCGTGTCTGCATCAACATCCGCATCAAAACGGCGTTTCATCCAACCCGCGATAGAGCTTAGCAATTCAGGGCTGCCGTCGTTCGCGGGATATTTGTTAAAGCCAGCTATATTTTCAGCAATGATGCCAGAAACCCAGTCAGGAAAAGCATGTTTTGGTTCACCAATGGTCATATGCACCACATCACCGCCCGGTGTGTGATGGTCCAAAAGCGTACGCAAACGCGGAAACGCGTATGCCGGAAGGTTCGAGAACCGCTCGGGAAACATAGGTAACTGCCTCAATGTCGGGATCATTTTCGCCCCGTTGAGAGTAAAGTAACCTAAGGCTGTGCCTCGCGTCCAATAAAAATCGCAAGTTTCAGAACAACTTGTGGCATTTAAGCCAGCGCTGCTTCCGCTGCCGCGCCGATGCGTAGCAAACGCTCTTCCTGCATTGGCAATGTATTGAGCATGATTCCGCAGCTCGGCACCCCTGTCGGAAGCGTTAAAGCGCAACATCCCATGAGGTTACCGATGCGTGTATTACGGAGTGCTGCAAGATTACGTTCGACATAAAATGCCTCATCTGCCTCAAGATCAGTGATTTTCGGCGGCATAATTGCGCAAGACGGCATAAGCACAGCATCAAATCCAGCGATCCGCGCGTCCCAAATCTCGCGCAGGGCGCTTAAGGTTTCCCAAGCAGCAACGAAATCAGGTGCGGAGAAGTTGGCACCTGCACGGAAACGACCCAAAACTTGCGCGTACATCACATCCGGCTTCGCTTCGATTTCGGTGCGCCACATCCCATAAGCTTCGCCCGGATAAAGTGGACCAGCGTGCGAAATCGCTTCAACAACTTCAGGCGCATCAATTTCAATGAGCTCAGCACCTGCCGCTTCTAGTTTCACCAAAGCCGCTTGGAAGGCTGCCAGCGGCTGCGGTTCCACCTCGTCTAGCGCCAGCGTTTTGAGCACCGCAAAACGTGCGCCCTTCAGCGTTGCACCGCGTAAATCGGCTGGGCGTTGCCCTTCCAATACGCTCAAGGCAACTACCGCATCTTCAACAGTGCGCGCCAAGGGGCCGACAGTGTCGAAACTTTTCACCAAAGGCACGACACCTTTGAGTGATACCCGCCCAGCCGTGGTTTTCAGACCCACCAGATCGTTCCAAACCGCAGGCAAGCGCACAGAACCACCCGTGTCTGAGCCAATCGCAAGCGGCGCGATATCATGGGCAATCGAAGCCGCAGCACCTGATGACGACCCGCCAGAGACAGCATCAGGATCATGCAAGCAAGGAGCGGTTTGTGTGATCGGATTGTACCCAAGGCCCGAAAACGCCAGTTCGCTCATATGAGTTTTACCAATGCAAACTGTGCCCATCATGGTTGCAGCCTGCAAGACTTCTGCATCTTCACTTGGCACGCGATCTTTTAGCAACGCGCTGCCTGCCTCGGTCACAATCCCTGCAGTATCGAATAAATCTTTCCAACTGATCGGCACCCCATCAAGCGGTGACAAACGCTGCCCTGCTTTTGCACGCGTACTAGCTGCAGTCGCTTCAGCAATCGCACGCTCTGGCGTAAGGCGGGCATAGATTCGAGTGCTCAAGGGATGTGCAGCAGCGGCATCAAGATATGTCTGCGCCAAATCAACAGGGTCAATCTGACCTGCTTCAATACCACGACCCAGCGCAGCTGCGCTCATCTTTAACCATTCTTGCATCGTATTTCTCCCTTTGATGCTAGGGTAGCGACAGAGACGCGCATGGACAATCCTGCGCGCGCACCCATATTGAAACTCATGGAATTTGATAGTGATCTGATCATCGTTGGTGGCGGCTTAAACGGCCCTGCTTTGGCGCTTGCAGCGGCTCAAGGGGGCTTGAGCAGCACTGTCATCGACGCATTGCCGGTGGATAATCGCAAAGCGCACGACTTCGATGGGCGCTCTTACGCGCTTGCGCTTGCGTCACAACGATTGCTGCATGCGATTGGTCTGTGGGATGGCCTCGCAACGAACGCGCAGCCAATGTTGGAAATCAAGGTCACCGACGGGCGCGCAGGCGAAGGCCCATCGCCATTTTTCCTGCACTTTGATCACGCAGAGATCGAAGAAGGACCCATGGGTTACTTGGTTGAGGATCGTTATCTGCGCCGCGCGTTTTTAGACGCGATGGAGGCGGAGCCATTGATCACTTTGCGCCATAGCGAAACAGTCGTCGCTCAGGACACGACAAAAGCCGCATCGGTCACATTGGCTTCCGGAGAGGTGCTAAAAGGGCGCGTTCTGGTTGGCTCGGACGGGCGGCGCTCAGGAACAGCAGAGCGCGCAAAGATCAAGCGCACAGGGTGGGGCTACGGCCAAACAGCACTGGTCTGCGCGATTGAGCATGAAAAACCACACGGCGGCATTGCGCATCAGTTCTTTATGCCCTCGGGGCCTTTGGCGATTTTGCCACTAACAGGCAATCGCAGCTCTATCGTGTGGAGTGAAACTGAAGACAACGCCAAACGCATCAATGGTTTAGATGACGCAGATTACTTGAACGCGCTTCGCCCTGCTTTTGGAGATTTTCTGGGGGAAATCAAACTAACAGGCACGCGCTTTACCTATCCTTTGAACTTAACGATCGCGAATAGCTTTATCGGTGAACGTCTCGCGCTGATCGGTGATGCAGCACATGGCGTACATCCAATTGCGGGACAAGGGTTGAACGCTGGTTTGCGGGACGTTGCTGCACTGGCTGAAGTCATGACGATGGCCGCTCGCCGCGGTGAAGATATTGCATCGCCTTTGGTGTTAGAGCGATATCAGCAATGGCGCCGCTTCGACACGGCTACGCTCGCGGTGGCGACGGACACCTTTAACAAGCTGTTTTCAAACGATAACCCACTTCTGCGAATGGGTCGTGATCTGGGTATGGGCTTAATCAATTCCGTCCCTAGTCTGCGTCGCAACTTCATGCGCGAAGCCGCTGGTTTGACCGGTGATCTCCCCCAACTGATGACAGGGCGCGCGCTTTAATCGAGCCGACGCGCCTCGTCTATCAGCATAACGGGAATGCCATTGCGAATAGGGAAAGCAAGCCCTGCTTTCTTCGAAACAAGCTCTTGAGCAGTTGCATCATATTCAAGACGGCCCTGCGTTTGCGGGCAAATCAATGCTTCTAGCATATGCGGATCGAACGCAGAGATCGGGTGATCTGTCATTGCATCATTTCCTCTGCATCTCCACCACGTAAGAAGTACTCGATCAATGTCACCAACGTCTCGCGACGCGTCGATAGGCTTGGCGCTTCCAAAAGCGCTTGCTTATCTTCGGGTTCAAAATCAAGCATCATCGAAAGTGAATTGACCAACAACTCGTCATCAGCATCTTTCAAGGTTTCCCAATCCGCACTTAGATCGCGATATGTGAAATATTTTGAGAGCAGGTTCAGGAATTTTTCGCGATCAAATGCAACATCTGTTTCAGACGCTTTCAGGTCTTGATCAAATCCGTCCCAGTTCACTTCGATACGACGATACGGAGCAAAGCCGTCAACCTCACCGACAAGACGGAAGCGCGACACACCTGACAGCGTCAGCATATAGCGTCCATCCTCTGTCTCCGAGAACTGGGTGATGCGACCTGCACACCCGATAGTGTGAAGACCCTTATCATCCCCAGCACGTCCTGGATTGGGCTGGACCATCGCAATGAGCCGCCCTTGAGTTTTAAGCGCATCATCGATCATCGCGAGATACCGCGGCTCGAAAATATGCAAGGGCAAGCGCGAGCGCGGCAAAAGCAACGCACCGGGCAGAGGAAAGGCCGGAAGCATGTCCGGGAGATCACCGATTTTTATCATGTTAGATGACGTAGCCCGTGTGCCGCGTTAGACAAATATCATCGAGCTTAATTTGCGACGCCCATTAAGGACAATTGGATCTTTCGCTTCTAGCGCGTCAAAAATCGTGAAGAGCTGGGTTTTGGCCGCACCTTCATTCCATTCGCGGTCGCGACGGAAAATCTCAAGTAGCGCATCTACAGCCTCTTGCGTTTGAGCGTTGGCATTGAGCGCGGTCGCCAGATCAAAGCGTGCTTGTAAATCATCAGGATTGGCCTCAACTGCAGCAGTGAGTTCGGCCAAGGGCCCAGCTTGAGCCGCCTGTCGCGCAAGAGCGAGTTGAGCAAAGGCGGCTTCAATCATTGCATCAGAAGAAATTTCCGCTGGAACGCCGTTCAAAACGGCCTCTGCCTGATCCATTTCGTCCATCGCCAAATAGGACCGCGCAAGCCCTGCATAAGCGGCAACGCATTGATCATCTTCTTCAAGAATCGCCGCGAAGGTTTGCGCTGCATCGCTCGCATCGCCTTCTTCAAGCATCATGGCTGCAGCCTCAATCGCGTCGTCCAATCCACCGGAGGGATCACCGCCCCCAGCCTCGATAACACGGTCCACGAAAGCCTTAATTTCAGAGGGTGGCAAAGCACCCTGAAACCCGTCAATCGGTTGTCCTTTGTAAAAGGCAAACACTGCAGGAATAGATTGAATTTGCATCTGCCCTGCAATCATCTGGTTCTGATCCACATCGATCTTTGCCATCTTCACAGCGCCGTTTGCCGCAGTCACTTCTGCTTCCAAGGCAGGACCAAGCGTTTTGCAAGGACCACACCAAGGTGCCCAAAAATCAACGATAACAGGAACCTCTTGGCTGGCGTCCACGACGTCTTTCATGAAATTGCTTTCATCCACGTCCTTGATCAAATCACCCACTGGCGCCTGTGCGCCCCCGCCTAGTTCAATCATTCGTTACTCCGTAAAGGTGTCGTTTATGAGACATATGAACGTCTCGGTCCTAACTTCCAAGCTATGAATGCTCAAAAACTGGGCTCTATGCTAGAATTACCAACCATTTTCAATCTATCATCATAACGACCCAGATTCCATCTAAGGAAAGCACCTTTGGACATGTTTCTAAGTGATCTTTCGACGCAAACTTCTCTGGCCTACATCTCACTTCGCTTTTTGGTGTTTCCTAGCGTTCTCGTCATCGTTGGCGGGTTTGTTGCCAATGTCATTTATCCAAGAGTACAAGATCGTTATCTTAGGAAAAAGGCATTTACGGAACGCAAAAGCCTCATTGCCGAAGATATAGCCGCTGAAATGAACACCTATATTACGTCATGGCGACGACTTGTTGATACTGCGAACTATGCACACCAGCGTCAAAACGAATTGCTTGAGGAAAGTGACGGTAACCTTTCTCCTTCCGCTGAAGCAGAGCTTGACGCCTGTGCAGAACGTATGGCGACATTTGCTGAAAGTCGAAATGTTTGCAGAGACAAGCTGCACAGCTCTCTCTCTCGCTGTCGATTGTACTGCGATGAAAATGAACAATCTATAATTGAAGACTACTTGAGATGGGACGAGGCTCAGGTTACAAAAAGTCTAGAAGACTTACCCACTTTAAAGGATTGGCGACTATGGGAAAGAAAGCTCTTAGCAGTCTCGCAACAATCCTTGCGCTAGTGATCTGCACCAGTACTCAGGCGCAAGTGTCTGCAGGTAACATTGTGAAGAACGTTGCCCCGAAATCGGGTCTGGAACGCCAGAAAAAGAAACCCGCGAAACCGTTAAAAATTGTTGTGCCTAAAGAAAATGCACGCGCACTTCAGACCGTCTTGAAGGACTACAAGTGCTACAATCTGGCTGTCGATGGCGCTTGGGGACCCGCTTCGCGGAGCGCATTGTCACATTACATCGCGATTGCTCCCGCAAGCGCGAAGGTGACAAGCCAAACCCCAGTCGATGAACTGGTTGAGATACTACGCAGTAATCCTGTCACCTGCAAAACGCGGCCTAAACCGTCTGTAAGAAATCCGATTGGGTCCATAAAAGCAAAACGAACGAGTGGTAGGCGCGCAGCGTCAAACCCTGCTCGTAAAAGCTCGGGTGGGTTGCGATTTGACGACTGCCCGGGCCCAGGTTGCCCCGCGAGAACAGCTCCAGCGGTAGGAGCTAGAAAAGGCATAGCAACCGGAGTGTTTCGTTAAAAAAATGGACACTGCTTGGGTGCTAGGTTCCTACAAATCAAACGTCGCAAACACAGGCGCATGATCGGAAGGTTTCTCCCATCCGCGCGCATCCCTTAAAACTCGCGAAGAATGCGCTGAAGCAGCAATATCCCCGGTCGCCCAGACATGATCCAAACGGCGGCCTTTATCAGCCCCATCCCAATCCTTCGCGCGGTAGGACCACCAGCTATAAAGCTTGCCCTCAGGACTATCCGCGCGCGTGACGTCAACCCAATCGCCTGCTTGCATGACGTCATCCAAATGCTCCACCTCAATCGGGGTGTGCGAGACGATCTTCAAAAGCTTCTTGTGATCCCAAACATCATCCTCGCGTGGCGCGATGTTGAGATCCCCCACGAGGATCGATTTTTTCGGAGGAGTGGCCTTAAACCAATCGCGCATCTCGGTCAGATAGTCGAGCTTTTGACCGAACTTCTCGTTCTTCTCGCGGTCCGGCACGTCGCCGCCTGCGGGCACATAGAAATTGTGGATCGTCACGCCATTTTCTAGCTGCCCCGCAATGTGGCGCGCATGTCCAAGGCTGGCGAAGTCCTCTGCACCGACCTCTTTGATTGGCAGTTTCGATAAGATCGCAACACCGTTGTACCCCTTTTGCCCACGCGCAACCATGTGGGTGTAGCCAAGCGCCGCGAACGCTTCCATCGGGATCAATTCGACAGGGGATTTACATTCTTGCAAGCACAGCACATCGGGCGCTTCCTCTTCGAGCAATTTGCACACGATTGGCGCGCGCAACCGCACTGAATTGATGTTCCAAGTGGCAAGAGTGAAGCTCATGGCGCGTCCTTTTCGAGATTAGATCGCGCCAAACTAGCCTAGATGCCGTTCGGCGCAAGCAGCACTTTGCCGGTGCGCTCTCCAGCCATCGTATAACGCGCAGCTTCGCTTACATCCTCAAGCGCAAAGACACGGTCGATAGGTGCATGCAACGCACCTGTCGCCACCGCTTTGGTAAGTGCTGCGTATACAGCCATGCGCTCTTCTTTGCTTGCACGTTCAAACCAGTTCACCAACCAGAAGCCACGCACGCGGATGTCGCGAAAGATCATAGCGCCCGCTTGCATCGAAGCGGATTCATTGGACATCGCGCCATAATTCACAAGCGTTCCGCCTACCTCCAAGCAATCCGCCAAACGGCCAAATGTCTCCCCCGCGACTGCATCCAAGGCCAACTTGATCTTGGACTTGTTCGTCGCTTGAATGACGCGTTTCACCAAGTCAGGGCCATCGACCAGAACAACATCCGCGCCTTGATCAAGCAACCCTTGCACCGCACTTTCACGGCGCACGATGCTCACGGTTTTCACGCCTATCGTCTTGGCGAGCTGCACAATATATGTACCCACGGCAGAGTTCGCAGCGCTTTGAATGATCCAATCCCCTTCAGCTAGCTCTACAAAATCCGTCAACAAAAGCTGAGCGGTTGCAGGGTTCACCATCATCATCGAAAGTTGATCAACATCACCCTCGGGCATTGGAACAAACGCGCCTGCGGATGCAACGACCTCGCTGCGCCAAGTTCCCGCGCCCGCAGGCAGCAATACAAGCTGACCAACCTGAAGCCCACGCGCATCGCCACTGATTTCTGTAATGCGCCCTATGCCCTCATTCCCTGCAATCGCTGGCAAAGGCGGACGCACACCGTAGTTTCCAGCAACTTGTATCACATCAGAAGGATTTATCGGTGCTCGTAAAACATCAGCACGGGCTTGCCCTTCGCCCAAATCAGCGCGCGCAACTTCTTCCACGCGCAAAACTTGGCTGGGGTCACCAAATTCAGAGTAAACGACCTGTTTTACTGTGTTAGACATGCTCAACGCTCCTGTGAAATATTCACCCAGCATGGCCTTTGCGGCGAAGCAAGGTAACCCACTTCGCCGCAACGTAATTCTTCATTTTTCCGAGAAAACTCCGGGGGAGTCGCCGCTATAGGCGACGGGGGCTAGCCCCCGAACCCCTCTCAATCATATGCAACGATTTCAAATTCAACGCCATTTTCATCCTTAAAGTAAAACCGCTCTCCGGGTTCATAGTCCTGATGAGAATGCGGTTCATACCCCTCAGCTCGGATCGCATTTTCCACAGCTGCTAAATCGTCCACGACAATTCCAACGTGGTTCAATTGGCCCTGCGTTTTGTAGTCCCTTTCAACGCCAGCTTTCGATGCCTTGGGCTCGTACAGCGCAATATAGCTGTCGTCTGCTCCGACATGCATGGTGTAGCCCGCCCCGTCAAAGGTGCTGCCTTCCCACCGCACGCGCCAACCAAACGCGCGGCCAAACCATGCTGCAGTTTTTCCAGCGTCGCTGACGTTTATATTCGCATGCTCTAATTTTGCCATGAGATCTCTCCTTTGTCCTTGATCTAACCTCTTTGTAATTTCTAAAGTTAACTTTAGATCAAGAGGTTTTTTGATGCACAGCAAACATTCTGAAATCACCATCGGACAAATGGCAAAGCGCACCGGACTTGCCGTCTCTGCAATCCGTTTTTACGAAACAGAAGGCCTCATTACAGCCAACCGCAATCGCGGCGGGCATCGCCGGTTCGCCCGAGCACAAGTGAGGCGCGTGTCATTCATCTTGATTGCTCAGCAATTTGGATTGACGCTTCCACAAATCAAAGCGGTACTGGATGAGTTACCAGAAAATAGAACACCAACCGCAAAAGATTGGGCACACATATCTATGGGGCTTCGTATCCACCTTGATGAGCGGATCGCTAAGCTGGAACGCATGCGCGACAGTCTTGACGGATGCATCGGATGCGGTTGTCTCTCGCTCGATGCCTGTGCGCTTTATAATCCAGAGGATAAACTGTCCCAACGCGGGACTGGGCCAATTATTTCGATGCAAAAAGAAACATAAAAAAATGCCCGGGCAAAGCCCGGGCCAGTCCAACAGGGAGGTGCATATCATAACCCGAATATGCGCGGGTACCTTACTTAATCATCTAACTATGAATACGACGTTAATCCTTGATTTGGATCAAAATTGACGCGCTTCACGAGTTTTTAACGCTTAAGCCACTAATCTATAGCCACCAGATTCGGTCACAAGAAGGCGCGCATTTGACGGATCTGGTTCAATTTTTTGACGAAGGCGGTAAATGTGTGTTTCCAAAGTGTGTGTAGTAACACCAGCATTGTAACCCCAGACCTCATGCAAAAGGATATCGCGCGGCACCACGCCTTCGGATGAACGGTAGAGAAACTTCAGGATGTTCGTCTCTTTCTCTGTAAGACGAATTTTCTTGTCCTCTTCTGTAATCAACATCTTCATCGACGGCTTGAATGTGTAGGGGCCAAGGCCAAACACTGCATCTTCGGACTGTTCATGCTGGCGCAACTGCGCGCGAATGCGGGCCAGAAGCACCGGAAATTTGAAAGGTTTGGACACGTAATCATTCGCGCCGGCATCTAGGCCAAGGATCGTGTCCGCATCGCTGTCATGCCCCGTCAGCATCAGAACCGGGCTCTTAACGCCTTGTTTGCGCATGAGGCGACACAATTCCCGCCCATCCGTATCGGGCAGGCCCACATCCAGAATAATCAGATCATAAAGCGAATCTTTGATCCGCTCCATCGCTTGAGCACCGCAATCGGCTTCGAAAACCTCGAAATCCTCTGTCATTACAAGTTGTTCAGACAAAGCCTCGCGCAGATCATCGTCATCATCGACAAGAAGGATATTCTTTAACTGGGCCATTGGATCTTCTCCACTTTGTTGCTTGGTTTAGAGATGTGACGCTAAGGCGCTTGAGACAAGTTTTGTGGCACTCCCTCACGTCCATGTGTTATCGAGCGGTGTAATGTTTCATATTCGCCGCCTTTTGAGGGGCTAAATCAACAAAGTGTTTCAAAGAGCGGTCCCAACATCATGAGCTTTGCACCTGATCCCTCCGAACAAATCGCCCGCGCGCGCGGTGATTTACGTATGGGGGTGCCTGTTGTGATTTTCGATGGAACGTCAGGGGTTTTGGTACTTGCCACTGAAACCCTGACACTCGAACGTGCAAATGCTGCGCGCGCCCTTGTCGGCGAAAGCGTTCTAACGATCACATCCCGCCGCGCCGAAACGCTCAAAGCACGCGCATATGATGGTGATCTCGCCCGAATTATCGTACCAAATGATGCTGAGTTGCGTTGGATCAAAGCGCTCGCTGACCCGTCCGATGACTTGCGCACACCTATGAAAGGGCCGCTCAAATCTGCACGTGACGGCAACATAGTTCCTCATCGTATTGCCCTGCAGCTTACCAAAGACGCGCGACTGCTGCCATCCGCGTTGATCACAGAGCTCGAAAACCCTGTGCATTTCGCTCGAGATCATCAGTTGACCCTGTTGTTCACCGCGCAAATCGCACCTTTGCTGGGCAAATCTGCCCATTACAACGATATTGTACATGCCCGCCTTCCTATGGAGGTCAGCGAGACTGGCAAATTGCATGTGTTCCGCCCCAATGATGGCGGCGAAGAACACTACGCGATTGTCATCGGCACGCCTGATCGGAACAGACCTGTACTCACGCGCCTTCATTCAGCGTGTTTCACAGGTGATCTTATGGGATCACTCAAATGCGATTGCGGTCCTCAATTGCGCGGTGCCCTAGCGCAGATGGGTGCAGAGGGGGCTGGCGTGTTGCTCTACTTGAACCAAGAAGGGCGCGGCATTGGACTTGCAAATAAAATGCGCGCCTATTCCCTACAAGACCAAGGGTTCGACACGGTTGAAGCCAATCATCGCCTAGGCTTTGAGGATGATGAACGCGACTTCCGCATCGGTGCTGCACTCTTAAAACAACTGAATATTAGTGGGGTCCGCCTACTGACAAATAATCCTGCAAAGATTGATATGATGCAAAAAACAGGCATCACCGTCAGCGAACGGGTCGCTTTGAAAGTGGGTGAAAACCGGTTCAATAAGGACTACCTTCAGACAAAGGCTGACAAATCAGGGCATCTCTTGTGACTCCCGATGATATGGTAGTGACGCCACTGGGCGTCCGATTTGCCGGACAGGTGTTTCCTTGCAGCATCGGAAAAGGGGGCATCACAAGCAATAAGCGGGAAGGTGATGGCGCAACGCCCCGTGGCATTCACAAGATTGTCGGAATGCTCTATCGGCCTGATCGAATTAAATGCCCGAACGCAAAGGCCGTACAGATTGGTCCCCGCGATCTTTGGTCTGATGATGCCAAGGATAAACACTACAACCAGCTTGTCGGCGCGCCCTACCTGCATAGCCATGAAAGGCTGCGCCGCGCTGATCCACTTTATGATTTGATTCTCGTCACAGACTGGAATTGGCCACACGCGACGCCAGGCAAAGGTTCAGCAATTTTCATCCATCAATGGCGGCGAGCAGGCTATCCAACTGAAGGGTGCATTGCTTTCAGGCGCGATCATCTGCATCAAATTGCGGCTCGGATCACACCCCAAACACGCCTAATCGTACGCTGACTGAGCGTTTCCTCTCTCTACAAATATCCTGGGGGTTCGGGGGCAAGCCCCCGTTCTACAGTTCGTATGCGCGCTGACCAAATATAGCTGATCCGACACGCACATGTGTCGCTCCCAGCGCAATCGCGCGCTCAAAGTCGCCACTCATGCCCATCGAGAGACCTGTTAAACCGTTACGCTCGGCAATTTTTCCAAGCAAAGCAAAATGCAATGACGCCTCTTCATCCGCAGGAGGAATGCACATTAGTCCCTGAATCGGCAAATCTAGCGCGCGACAGTCAGCGATAAACGCGTCTGCATCCTGCGGGGCGACGCCAGCCTTTTGCTCTTCTTCGCCCGTGTTCACTTGCACAAACAACTCAGGACAATATCCCAATTCTTGCGCAAGACGCGCAATTGTTTTCGCCAACTTTGAACGGTCTAGCGTATGAATCGCATCAAACAATTCCATCGCTTGACGCGCTTTATTGGTTTGCAAAGGACCGATCAAATGAACAGAAGCGTCAGGAAATTCTTCTTTGAATGTCGGCCACTTGCCAGCGGCTTCCTGCACGCGATTCTCGCCGAACAACCGATGTCCTTGAGCCAAAACCGCATGAACGCGCTCATTCGGCTGGACTTTGGACACAGCGATAAGCTGTGCACTTCCGACGGAGCGACCCGCATCTTTTTCAGCTCTGGCAAATTTTTCTTGAATCTCTTGAAGCGACATTCTGTGACCCTCTGATTTTTATATCAGGTAGTACGCATCGCCCAAAAAGAAAAGGACGGACCCCGAGGGATCCGTCCTTCTTAAGCAGTGCTTCACTTCGAAAATTAGAAGCTGAAGATTACGCCCAAGGAAGCAACTGTGTTGTTGCCGCCAACCTGGCCAACTGCGCCAACGAGGTTCGCGCCACCGAGGTCGTGCTTAACCTGAAGACCAACAGCGTTGATTGTGCCGCCGGAAGCCGCGTCAACACCGAAGCCGATGGATGTCGCGTCGGAGATGTCGTAGCCAGCTGTCAGAACGATGTCGGAGTTGCTGTTTGTACCAAGACCAACATTCCAGTTGCCGCCATTGTACTTCGCACCAAGCATCCAACGTGTACCCGCGGAGGAGTCAACACCAGCTGCGATTGTGAAGCTGTTGAATGTGTAGGACGCCGCGATCTCTTGCGTTGTGCCTGCAACGTCAGCAGATGCTGCAACTTTGAAGTCGCCTGCTGCGTAGCTGATCAATACATTGTTGCCGGAGTCGTTGTGCGTGGAGATGTTGTTGTCAACGCCTGAGCCGCCAGCTGTGTAGTAAAGGCCACCGTCGTTGAAGCCGTGGAACGTAGCGATACGTGCCGTTGTTTTCATCGCACCGTGTGTCGCGCCAACTGCCAATGTCAGGCCGCCGGAAGACATAGTGATTTTGTTGTGACCAAGCTGACCGTTGTCGTTGTTGTCAGAGATCGTGATACGTGACGACGCTGTGAAAGAGATACCAGAATCTGTTTCCACGGAACCGCTGAATGTCAGACGCGTTGCGTGAGCAACTGTTGTTGTGTTTGCGGAGCCGTCAAAGTTGACACCTAGGAAGCCGTAGCCGCCTACTGTTACGTCAGCGGATGCAACGCCAGCGGCTGCGATCAGAGCTGTTGTAGCGAAAACACGACCTTATTCTTACAAAGAGCCACAGTCGATGTCTGCATACAACGACAGCTTGGCGATAGTTTGGCTCTCGTCCACGTGCTCAAGTGACAATACTGTTTGGCTCTACAATACTGGAGCTAATCGTGTTTTCATTCTTCAATCACAGCGCAAACCACAAATACAAGCATCGTAGCAACGTACAGCACTTAACGCTTAATCTGTTCTTTGATGAGCATTACTTCCCACACGCAAAAGTCAGTAAGCGACAGTCACATCACGACTGGAGCATCTACAACACTCATCTACGCACACAGCTTGGATCATACTTGTTAGCTGATCTCACCAACCCTGTGCTTGACGTTTGGGTGCGTGAGCAGGTGTTGCGAGGGTACCAGAACAGCACCATCAACAAGCACATCTATCTTATGAACAGAATGCTGAACTTGGCACGGCACTGGGGACATATAGACAGCCACAACGCATACCAGCAGAACATCAAGCGCTTGAGCATTGGTGACTATACACAGCGCTTTTTAAGTGAGCCTGAGATAGAGCGCTTGATCAGAGCTTGCCGTGCCAATCGCCATCCTTTCTTGTATCTGTTCGTACAGCTGTTGTTGCTCACTGGTGCTCGCAAAGGCGAAGCAAGACTTGCACGTTGGCGTGACATTGACTTGCACAAGCGTGTTTGGACTGTGCCACGCAGCAAGAATGGACGCTCACGCCGCATCGTGCTCAGTGCTGCAGCTGTGGGTGTATTGTTTGATGTGCGCACACGAGCTGAACAGTTGAACCTGCCAACAACACAAGAGTGCTATGTGTTTACAAATCCGCGCACTCAAACTGCCTATCAAAGCTTCTATGCGGCTTGGTTTGTAGCACGTGACTTGGCTGAGCTTGAAGACTTGCGCATACACGATTTACGTCACACCTATGCCAGTACACTTATTAACAATGGTGTGAGCTTGTATGAAGTACAGACGCTGTTGGGACACAGCAGCTTACAGATGACACAGCGCTACGCACATCTTGAACCTAATAGACTGCACGAGCACACTGAGCTGATGAGTGCTGTGGTTACACGCAATAGTATTTGATACCAGCATCACTATGCCTGTCAGTCACTTCTGCAAGCACAAACGCAAACACGTATTATCTGTGGATATACCGCTTAAAACACGCATACACGCATCAATGATGTGTTGAGCAGTGCTTGGTTCATAGATACAAAGATGGTGCCGTGTGTGCGCTTATAGGTCGTCGTTGTATAAGCTATCAAGGAACTTGCGCAGCTCCCCACTACTATTAGGGTCTTTAGCGCTGTTCTTTGCATCTCGTATTTGCTGTCGACGTTCCTCCACATCGTATTCTTCATCCCATCGGTGTATCAATCTTATACTGCAGTAAGGCCGCTCCATCAGCGCTTCTCTATCCATCTCATATGTGCCAGGCAGTATGCCATCCTTCACACACTCAAGCGCTGACAGTTCTTGAGCTGTTAGCTCGTTTAAGCGCTCATCTATACGCTCCCCCAGTCGTTCAAGCGTACGGTCCAACTTGACTTGTGTGCTGTATCTCGCCCCACCCATACGTGCTGTTAGTGATCTAAAGGTACTCATCCACTGGACCACTTCGTCATAAAGTGGACCAGTGTTCACTTGCTCATACATTCTAACAACACGTCTTATTACTTTTTTTTGCGGCGCTCTTCTTCGTGTGCCCAAGTCGCATCGTCACTATCTTCAATCAGCTTGCGGAACGTGTCGACAGCAGCTTTGACAGCCTCAAGTGTGTTGTCTGCATACACAGCCATACCCTCAACCACCTTGCCACTGTAACGTGCTGATACTCTACGCTTGCCATCAACACTTTGTGGTGCCCACCAGTATTGCGTTGTCACACCATCAAGCTCTTGCTCAGTCTTATATTTGGCCAGCTGTTCAAGCATACGATTTGCTTGTGACAGTAGCTTTGCACGTGGACCGCTCTGTGGGTTTACAGTTGCATCGATGTTGTACTTCTTAAGTAGTTCGTCAAGCGTTGGCATTGCTGTCTCCTTTGTTACACAATGATACTTACAAAGGTTAAAAACACTCACAGCTATGTCAAGCACTCAGTCTCGCTTTTGGACTAACTCTGGCTCTGTAAATGGACGCGGCTCTCGCACATCTGGTGTTTGTGGTTGTGGCGGTGGTGCAGCTACAGCTGGCTTTGGAGCCTTATTTGCTGTTGGAGCTGGTGCTTGCTTGCGTTTTGACTTTGGCTCTGCACCGCGCAGCTCTTTGGCAATATCAGCACTTGTCGCTGTAATCAGTGCCAGTGCTGCAAGTCTCACATCAACACTACTGTCTCGCTCTATAGCACGTATAGCATTCAATGAGCGCTGTATGTCTGTGATAGCTGTCATTGGCTCATACCTGCAGCTGGGGTTACTAAATCACCACCCCCCTTTGATAAGTACTCCACCACAAGATTCCTGCGCAGATAAATCATTCAGCTGCAGACCCTTTTGATCTGCTCTGCCAGTTGTGCTGTGCCTGCAGCTCAACTGTGTTCACGCATTGCATACGCAAGCGCTCAAACACCTCAGCCCAATGCCTATGATGTGCTTGAGTGCTGTTCGCCAGCTCACCTGCATACCAACTGAGCTTGCTTGCACAGGTCATTAGAGCATCAGCACTTGGTGTCAGCTCGCCATACTTTAATGTGCGCATATAACACTCGCTCTTGCCAAGCCATTGCTCGCAGAACTCACGTTCACTGCTCACAGCTCGGCATTGCTTTAGTTGATCTCGTATTTCCTGCAATACCTGTAGTCCCATCACATATCTCCTCGTGTGATGTATTTATCAACGCAGTCAGTTGCTGTGTGCTTGTATGATTATTGATTGCTTCAACACATCCACTTCGTGTCTGTGTATCACCTTCACACATCTCACTTCGTTCTCACTCAGCTCGCTGTGCTTGGTGATCTGTCGATGTCTTGTTAATGATTTATAAGCTATAATCTAAGCTCATTCGCAGAGCAGTTAGATCAACGCCCCCTAAGGCGCTGATCAAAACACTCACGCATTCGCGTCGCTGTGTTAGTCTGTACTACCAAACCATTGCTGGAAGAGCAGGTTTTGCTATCATCTCTATTATTGGCATATCACACGCATATGTAAGACCCATACAGACAGGCTACCTTACACATTGATGGATCTCATTACGAGGTTGTCATCCATCTCACTTGCGAAGCTCACCAACGCTCACACGTCAGCAGCTTCATTCACCACACTATTACGACAATCAAAGCGGCAGGCTGGTTGAACATTTATACCTTCGCCACTTAAAGCATCCCACCTACGAGGATGGGGTAGTTGATTGAAGCGTATAACTGGCACTACATTTGCTCACCGTCTCACATCAGAACGGATTTGCAGCACTATCTCAGTCGGCGTGCTAACCTTAATCCAGTTTGTATTTGCCTTGTGTGCCTAAGTTCTGGTGCAGTTGCGTTGTGCAGTGCCTACCCTAAATCGAAAAAAATGCCTGTTTTGCCTTACACAGTTATTTATCCACTCTGTGCTATCTCCGTAAAAAAACTGAGCGCGATATATTCTGCGTTTCTCAACGATTTATGCTCAGCAGATCAGTTCTCACATAATAAGTATATGCTGACATATCGCCCTAACCCACTGTGATCATTGAGCTTGCAGTTGATCACATATTCGGTCGCCCATCCATAGTCTCAGAACTTATGCTGTACACACAGATTAGCTGAGAGATACGCATATGAAACAAGCCCTTACACTCACAGACACACAGTACCGACAAGTGATTGCATTCTGCAGCTCACGCAAACACACGCTGCGTGATCAGACCATCATACATATGAGCTTTCTGGCAGGACTACGTGCTATGGAGATAGCAGCGCTGACTGTTGCTGATGTGTATGATAGTTCTGGTGCAGTGCGCAGTCAGTTCAACATCACAGGCACACAGACCAAAGGCGGCAACACCAGAGCTATATATGTGAGCAACAAGCTCAAGCGTGTATTAACACACTATCACGCCTGTGTATCAGGTCGCACAGCTGATGCACCCCTGTTCCTCACACAGCAGCACAGCAGCTTCTCAGCCAACACAATGTGCCAGCTGTTTCTAAACATATACTCTGACTTTGGGCTCAAAGGAGCCAGCAGTCACAGTGGACGCAGAACATTTATTACAAAACTGGCCAACACAGGCATCAATGTACGCTTGTTGGCAGCGCTCGCTGGTCATCAACACATTTCAACCACGCAGCGTTATATTGATGTAAATGACGCTCAGTTGGCACAGGCAGTGGAGCTTATATAGTTAACAGTTGATCTGCGTTACCCAATACAGCTGTGAGCATTGTGCTGCTCAGCAGGGCGTGAGCGCTGAGTAGCTCGTAGACGAAGCACATCACAACAGCACCGAGCGCACTTATTACCGTACTGTATGTAGCTGAGTATACGGCTGTAGTTGGAGAGTTAGTGCCGCTCTTACACAAAGTCATACCCAAAACGTAAAAAGAGCGGACCAAGGCCCGCTCTTTCCGTTACTCTAAATCCGAAGTGGATTAGAAGCCGAAGCTTACACCAAGACCAGCAACTGTTACGCTGTTGTTCTGACCTAGAGTACCAACGAGGCTTGCACCACCAAGATCATGTGAAACCTGAACACCCATGTAATCTGTAGTTGTCGTACCGTTAGCTGTGCTAAACTCTGCACCGATTGCTAGGGCAGTAGCATCAGAGATGTCGTAAGAGAATGTGACTACGGCATCATTGTCGCTGTTTAGACCGATGTTAGCCGCATAGTTGCCACCGTTGTAGCCAGCTTTGAACATCCACTCGGTGTCTGTAGCTGCATCATTATCAGCGTTTGCACCTAGACCCAATGTAAAGCCATTCATAGTGTATGCAACACCAACTTCTTGGGCGTTACCAGCTGCATCAGTAGATGCTGCAAGAGTCAAATCACCCATGCTGTACATCACCAAAACGTTGTTTCCACCGTCGGTCTGTGTATTAGCAGTTGAGTTGTCGTTGCCAACAACACCACCACGGTTGAAGCCGAGATACGTTGTTACGCGAGCTGTGTTGCGCATCGCACCGTGTGTTGCACCAACACGCAATGTGAAGCCACCGGAGGACATGTTGACCTGACCGTGTTCCATCTGACCGTTGTTGCCATTGTTGGACTCTGTGATACGCGAAGACGCACCGAATGTTACACCAGCGTCTGTCTCAACAGATGCACCAAATGTTACACGCACGCTGTGTGCAACGTCAGTTGAAGCAACGGTAGTTGCGTCACCGGCGTTGTATATAACGCCCATGAATGCGTTGCCGCCTACTGTTACGTCAGCGGATGCAACGCCAGCGGCTGCGATCAGAGCTGTTGTAGCGAAAAGAACGTTTTTCATTGTTTTTACCTCGGGGTTTCTATTCTCGTGCCTAGCCCGGGGAATCCGTACTAGGTCTGATTGGTGTTTCGCTCTTTTCGGGGTCGCTTTGCAAGCCTGCGAAATCATGGTTCGAGAAAGGCCTGCAAAATGGTGCAGCTTTGCCACAGTGATGTCATCGACTTAAAAGTCCCCTCAACAGACAAGTCTTACCGCGCTTGTGGGTGCGCCACCTCGGCAATCCAGCGCCTAACAGACAGTATTATAGAAGCAAAAACACTTGCTCCCTATTGTTTCGCCGTTTAGGACAAAGAAAACAAAGACGCAGGCAGGAAAATGACACCCATTCGCTCCGCTCGACTTTTTATAATTGCAGCAACCTGTACAGCACTGTCCGCGTGCGGCGGTGGCATTGGTTCTGGCGGCGGTCTGTCTTCAAGCGCTGCGTCTGCAGCGAATGACGGTGACGGTCTGGAAAACACCTCTTCTATCTGGGATGTCCTTCGCCGACCCGACGCAAATACAAATGTACACGTTAACAAATATATCTGGAATGCGTCGCTCGATGTTTTGAGCTTTTTGCCAGTAGAATCAGTTGATCCATTCTCTGGCGTCATCACAACCGGTTATGGTCGCCCACCTGGTGGTGGCCGCGCATATCGTGCGACGATCCTAGTGAATGACGTCGCGCTCGAAGCACGGTCTTTGAATGTCGCATTGCAAACGCGAAACGGCCCCGTAAGTGTTGGCACCGCGCGCGCAGTTGAAGATGCCATTCTCGCCCGTGCGCGCCAGTTGCGTATTGCGGACGGTCGTCTTTAATCCAAGTTACTTAGCAGCAAGCCGAGCAACCCATTCAAGTTGTTTGGGTAAGCAATGCGTCTTGAGGTCATAGGTTTTGAGAACAAACTCACGCGCTGCTTTGCCCAGTCGCGCGCGTTTATCTGGGTCATCCAGCAACGCATTCGCTTTCTCAACCAAAGCATCGCCATCGAAGAAATCAGTGAGCACGCCGGTTTCGTCATCGCGGATCGCTTCCAGTACGGGCGCTGTGTCAGAGGCAAGAATCGCCGCCGCTGCGCTCATCGCTTCCAGCAGTGACCAACTCAGCACGAATGGATAGGTCAGATAAATATGCAAACGGCTGACCTGCATCATGGCAAGGAAGGTGTCATAGGGCACGCGCCCTAAGTAATGCACCCGCGCCCAATCTTCGTCAGATATCTGATCGCGTACTTCATCAATGTAGATTTGCTTCCACGTTTTGCCCGCTGGCGGTTTGGAACCGTAGCTGACTTCGTCCCCCCCAAGCAAAACAACCTGCGCATTTGGTCGCGCTTTCAACAGCTTTGGCAAAGCGCGCATAAAGGCGTGGTAACCGCGATACGGTTCCAGATTACGGTTAATAAATGTAATCACCTCATCATCACGCGTCAGGCTTAAATCATCAGAGATTTTCAGAACAGCATCAGGGTTGGGTTTTACAAGCTCTGTATCGATCCCGTCATGAATAACGCTGATGTCACTGCGAAACGGCTCTGGAAATGTACTTGCTTGAAATTCGGTCGGGCTGATTCCTGCGTCCGCAGCATCAAAATGCAAGGAGTTGTTAAGATTGCGCAACCGCAGTCGCAGCGCGTTGCTGCGCAAATCCTTGGTCTCAAACTCAGGGTCAAAATTTACGCTGTCCCCTGAATCGAGGTGATAGAGCTCGCAATAAATTCCCATCTTTGCGTCTGGCCAAACGTCTTTCAAAAACATCGGCTCGCCCCAACCATGATGCGCGAGGATCACATCAGGATTCAGCCCCTTTTCTTTCCATGCAAGGGCCTGTCGGTAACACGCATCCGCGCGAATGACCTTCGTCTCTAAATCAGCGAGCCATGGATGCACATCTTTGGAAGACGCGCGCGCAATCTTATAGGGCAGTAATTGCACGCCTCTCCAAACTGTGCGCTTCTCAACTTTCGGTGTCAGAGAGAAAACCTGATGCCCCTGTTCGACCAAAGCCGGCGCTAGATGTTTATACTGTCCCGGAAAATTCTGGTGAATAATAAGAATCTGCATCGCTCAAAGCCCGTTTGTATTTTGAAAGCACTATAGAAACACCAATGTGGCAGGCCAATGGCGATTTGATGGGGGTGTTGGTACTGGACCCTTTAAAGGGCATCGCCTATCACAGTTTCAACGATATTTTCAGGCGCAACCCTCGCGCAATAAGGACTCACTCATGCAACGTTACGACGCCACCTCAATAGAAGCGAAATGGCAAGAGGCGTGGAAACTTGCGCAGACGTTTAAGGCAGAGCGCGACCCATCCAAGCCAAAATATTACGTATTGGAAATGTTTCCGTATCCGTCAGGCCGCATTCATATGGGCCATGTGCGCAACTACACCATGGGTGATGTCATCGCCCGTTATAAGATGAGCACAGGACATAACGTGCTCCACCCAATGGGTTGGGACGCGTTTGGTATGCCTGCGGAAAATGCTGCAATGGCGATTGGCGGTCATCCAAAGGATTGGACATACGGCAACATCGCGGACATGCGCGAACAAATGAAGCCGCTAGGTCTTTCTATTGACTGGTCGCGCGAATTCGCAACCTGTGACGTTGAATACTACGGTCAGCAGCAGGCCTTGTTCCTTGATTTCCTTGCAGAGGGTTTGGTCTATCGCAAAAATGCTGTTGTGAACTGGGATCCAGTGGACATGACTGTGCTTGCCAATGAGCAAGTTGAAGCAGGTCGCGGGTGGCGTTCCGGCGCATTGGTAGAGCGTCGTGAGTTAACACAGTGGTTCTTCAAAATTTCCGATCACTCAGAAGAATTGCTTGGCGCTTTGGATGGTTTGGACAACTGGCCGGCGAAAGTGAAACTGATGCAGGAGAACTGGATCGGCAAGTCGCGCGGTCTTCAGTTCGCGTTCTCCACAATCGATGCCCCTGACGGTCATGACCGGATCGAAGTCTACACAACGCGTCCGGACACCTTGAATGGCGCATCTTTCGTTGGCATTTCGCCTGATCACCCGCTCGCCAAATTGCTTGAAAAAGACAATGCAGAAATGCTGGCATTTAATGAAGACTGCCGCAAAGGGGGCACCACCGCGGAAGAGATCGAAACCGCCGAGAAGAAAGGCTTTGATACCGGCCTGCGCGTGCGTCATCCGTTCGATACAAGCTGGGAGCTGCCCGTTTATATCGCCAACTTTATTATGATGGACTACGGAACTGGTGCGATCTTTGGTTGCCCCGCCCACGATGAGCGCGATTTCGAGTTTGCCACGAAATACGGTCTGCCAATCACGTCGACTTATTTGCCATCGGAGGGCGCTTCGCCAAAACTGGAAGAAGCATACGTTCCTGCGAAGACCGAGAAGGTTTTCTACAACGGCGGTTTCGCAGGTGAGCAATGGCAAACAGGCAATGAAGCGATCAATGCCGCCATCGCATTCTGCGAAGAAAATGGCATCGGCCAAGGTGTCACCAAATATCGCCTACGCGATTGGGGCCTGTCGCGTCAGCGGTATTGGGGTTGCCCTATTCCCGTTGTGCATTGCGCTGATTGCGGTGTGGTTCCCGAAAAGAAAGAGAACCTGCCGATTGAACTGCCCTACGATGTGACCTTCGACACGCCCGGCAACCCGCTGGACCGTCACCCCACGTGGCGCAATTGTAGCTGCCCAAATTGTGGCAGCCCTGCGCAACGCGAGACGGATACGATGGACACATTTGTTGACAGCTCTTGGTACTTCGCGCGCTTCACATCCCCCAATGCGGAAACACCTGTTGATATGGCAGATGCCGAGTATTGGATGAACGTGGATCAATACATCGGCGGAATCGAGCATGCTATTTTGCACCTGCTCTATTCACGCTTTTTCGCCCGCGCTATGAAAATTACAGGCAACCTGCCCGCAAAAGCGATTGAACCATTTGATGCTTTGTTCACGCAAGGCATGGTAACACACGCGATTTACAAATCAGACGGCGAAAATGGGCGTCCCGTTTACCATTACCCTGAGCAGGTTGACCTGAAAGACGGCAAAGCGTTTCTCAAAGATGGTGGCGCAGAGGTGGATGTTATACCATCTGCCAAAATGTCTAAGTCCAAGAACAACGTCGTTGATCCGCTCAACATCATTTCTGCCTTCGGCGCCGATACCGCGCGTTGGTTTGTGCTATCCGATTCACCTCCAGAGCGTGATGTAGAATGGACTGCTTCTGGTGCAGAAGCGTCGTTCAAACATCTGGGCCGTGTTTGGGCGTTATGTGATCGTATCGATGATATGAATAAGGACGCCAAAGGTGAGGGCGATGAAGATCTGCTGCGCGAGATGCATAAAGCGATCCGTGATGTGACGCTTGGTGTCGAAAGCTTCGGCTTTAATGCAGCAATTGCGAAACTCTATGGCTTCACTGCGACGCTCAGCAAATCCAAAGCAAGTCACAGCGCGCAGCGTGAAGCGATCATGACCTTGGCCCAGCTTATGGCCCCAATGACACCCCACTTGGCGGAAGATATTTGGGCACATCAGGGTGGCGAAGGATTGATCATCGACGCACCTTGGCCTGTCGCGGATGAGGCGTTGCTCGTTGAAAGCTCCGTCACCCTGCCGATCCAGATCAACGGTAAACGACGTGCAGAGATCACCGTTCCTAAGGACATGCCAAAGGAAGAGGTTGAAAAAATAGCCCTCAGCAATGAAGCTGTGCTTAAATCATTGGATGGAGCAACACCTAAGAAAGTGATCGTTGTTCCGGGGCGGATCGTGAATGTCGTACTTTAACAAAAGACATCTTTTGATCGCGGGTGCGGCACTTCTTGTCAGCGCCTGCAATTTCACGCCAGTCTATGGGCCAGACGGTGCGGGCTCAAAGATTGAAAACCGCATTGTTGTTCAGGCGCCCACGACCAAGGACGCGTATCACGTCACGCGCCGTCTTGAGACACGACTGGGGCGGAGCGATCCCGCGCCAATGAGTTTGTCATTTTCGGTCTCTAACTCCAGCGCAGGTCTTGGAACTACAGCGACAGGCTCAACGACACGCTTACAGCGTGTTGGCAGTCTCAGCTATACATTGAAGAACTCTGCCACTGACAAAACCATTTCCAAAGGCAGCGTGACGAATTTTACAGGGTACTCTGCAACCGGCAATACAGCAGCAACCTTGGCCGCAGAACGTGCGGCGATCGAGCGGTTGATGAATGCTCTTGCAGATCAGCTTGTCGATCGCTTGTTGTTACTTGATCCTGCAACTCTTCCATGAAGCCGTCCGCGCGCGAAGCAAATGGCTATTTCGCCAAACCTGACGCGGGCAAAACCGGTCTGTTGATCTACGGCCCAGACGCAATGCGAATTGCATTGAAGCGACAACAAGTGATCGCTGCACTGATCGGGCCGGCCGGCGAAGAAGAAATGCGTTTGACACGTATTCCAGCGGCCGACTTGCGAAAAGATCCCGCCGCATTGATTGATGCGATGAAAGCGCAAAGTTTTTTTCCCGGGCCTCGAGTCGCTTTTGTCGAAGATGCGGGCGATGGTTTGGCGAAAACGATTACCTCCGCGCTCGAAGACTGGCGGCCAGGCGATGCGCAAGTTGTCGTTACAGCGGGCCAACTCAACGCGCGATCTGCGTTGCGCAAACTTTTCGAAAGTCACAACAACGCGTTCGCCGTCGGTATCTATGATGATCCGCCTTCGCGGGCAGAAATCGAAGCAGAACTCGCCCGCGCCAAGATCACAATGCCAGACCGTGATGTCATGGACGATCTTACAGCTCTTTCAAAAGATCTGGACCCAGGCGATTTTCGCCAAACCCTCGAAAAACTGGCGCTCTACAAACTCAACGACCCGGCCGCTTTAAGCAGCGAAGACATCGCTAATTGTGCACCGACATCGACAGAAGCTGGCCTCGATGATGTGATCAACATCGTTGCGGAAGCACGCTCCGGCGAAATAGGCCCGATCATGCGGAAACTTCAGGCGCAAGGTGTTCAACCTGTCGCCCTTTGCATTGCCACGTTGCGCCATTTCAAAACGCTATACGCGGCGGCGAGCGATCCAGGTGGTGCTGCTCAGGGCATCGGCAAACTACGACCGCCTGTCTTTGGACCACGCCGCGACAGAATGTTAAGACAAGCGCAGGGCTGGGGGATCTTTAATCTAGAAGCCGCTTTGGGGTTATTGGTGGAAACTGATCTTAAACTTCGAAGTGCCAGCCAACACGCCCCCGCGATGGCATTGGTTGAACGTTGCTTAATCCGCCTCGCTATGATGGCGCGGCGTTAAAATTCTCAGGAGTATTTTCATGTACGAAGTCTTTGGAACGCTTAGCAGCCGTGCTTTTCGTGTGGTTTGGGCCCTTGAGGAACTTGAACTACCCTACACACTGATCGATGCGAAGCCGCATGATTCAGTTATCTCAGCGGTTTCGGCCTCCGGTAAAGTGCCAGCCGTGCGTGTTGACGGAGCGGTTTTAACCGACTCAACCGCGATCATGACCTATCTTGCTGACAAACACGGTTTTCTTTTGTCATCTGCGGGCACGCTTGAACGCGCACACCAAGACGCAATGGTACATGCGATTATTGACGAGATTGATGCAGTTCTTTGGGCAGGTGCGCGTCACAGTTTTGTTTTACCAAAGGAGCATCGAATTCCCGAAGTGAAAGACTCACTCAAGTGGGAATTTAATCGTAATGTTTCGCGGCTCGCAGATCGTATTACGACACCTTTCGCAGCCGGTAACGCGTTCACGATTGCGGATATTTTGCTTACACATTGTTTGAATTGGTCGATTAGCGCAAAGTTCGACTATGAGAGCCGCAAAATGCAGGATTACGCGAAAGAGATGCGCGCGCGCCCTGCATTTCAGCATGTCAGGGCTTTGGGGTAAGGCCCAAATATTTGGCGGCACCGCGCCCCGCAACACGGCCCGTCGCAAAGCAAGCAGTCAAAAGATAGCCACCTGTTGGCGCTTCCCAATCAAGCATTTCACCAGCGCAGAAAACTCCAGGTTTGCTGTATAACATCAGTGTGTCGTTTAACGCCTCGCGCTTTATTCCGCCGCTTGTTGAAATTGCTTCATCGATCGGGCGCAATTTGGCGTCAGGCACCAATAGATTTTTGACAATTGCAGCAAGTGTTTGCGCATCAGAGGGTAATGGCCGCACCCACTCATTGAGCAAGGCCAGTTCGTGTTTCTGTAGTTTTAACACTTTTCTCAAATAGTTATTCGTTGAAGCCTTCCCTTTTGGCTTTTTCAGCGCCGCTTCGACACGATCAATAATCCAGTCAGGTTTCAAATCAATGAACAGCGGATGGCCTTCTCTGACGCCACGCGAAACAGAGTAGACTCCGCCACCTTCTAGGCCGTTTTTACTTATCACCGCTTCACCACGGCTTTGATATGCGCCTGATATAATTCTCACAGCTTTTAAAGGCGAACCGAAGTATGGCTCAAGATGTGAGCTCCAATTGATTGAAATTGCGGAATTGGACGGACCAAATGGCACGACGACGTCATCAAACAAACCCGCCCACTCACCGTCAGATCCCAGTCTCGCCCAGCTTTTTCCGCCTAGCGCGAATACAATCACGTCAGCTTGTAGTGTTTTCTGTCCTTCAGGTGTTTCAAACAAGAAAGCATCATTGTCCCAAGCCACCCAGCGCCATTTAGTCAATACTCGGACATTGAGCGCCTTCAAACGGGCGATCCAAGATCGAAGCATCGGTGATGCCTTCATCACGTCTGGAAATACACGCCCAGAACTGCCAATGAATATTGTTTGATCTAGGGCTGAGGCGAATTCGACTACTTCTTGTGGGCCAAATTCGTGCAAGATTGGGCTAAGCCAAGTTCCCGCTTCATCATAAAGTTCGGTAAATGCTTCAAGCGGCTCATTCATTGTTAAATTTAGGCCAGACTTACCCGCCATCAAGAATTTTCGGCCCAAGGACGGCTTCGCCTCAATCAGCGTTACAGCTGCGCCAGCAAACGCAAGTTCTTGCGCCGCCATCAGGCCTGCCGGACCTCCACCGATGACGAGAGCGGACTTCATTGAGCAGTCGTGCGAATTTCGCCTTTGAGCTCAACGACACGCTGTGGGTAAGGAATTTCGATATTATTCTCTTTCAGAGCATTCCAGATTAGGAAAAGAACGTCAGATGTGAATTTGTGTCGCCCGTCATCAATTCCGTTAACCCAGAATTCGACAGCAAAGTTCACACCATTGTCACCAAAACTACGCAACTCACAATCCGGCGGAAAAGGATCACTCAAAACCTCAGCATGTTTTGCAACAGCCGTCTCGACGATACCAGGAACCAGGTTAATGTCTGTATCATAACTTACTGAGAACGGAGCTTCATACCTATTTGCGGAACCGCTGTCCGAATAGTTAACAACACGTGTTGTGATGAAATCCTCATTCGGAACTACGATCCAACGACCATCATAGGTCTCTAAAATCGCAGCGCGCGCGGTCATCTTCACAATCGTACCCGCTTCTCCACCGTCGAGTTCGACGTAATCTCCTACAGTTGCTTGCCCTTCAAGAAGCAGGATAACGCCAGAGATAAAATTAGAAGCAATCTTCTGTAAACCGAAGCCCAAGCCAACACCAATCGCACCACCAAGAACTGCGAGAGATGTGAGTGAGATCCCCATAATGTTCATCAAGATGAGAAATGCGGCACCAAATATCGCTATTTCAGCTGTTTTTGATGCGAGTTCGCGCGTCGCAGGGCGCATTTCTTCCTGTTTAGAAATAAAGCTGCTGGATTGGTCATTCGACCAGCGGCCGAACCAGAAAATGATGCCTCCAACAACGGCAAATCTTATCGCGAAGAGGAGCGAAAAAGATAAATTGCCAAGTGGCACGACCATCGCGTCGAGCCGTGTTGTAGCCAGCTCCAAAAGCCCCACCGCATTTAACGCTGCGACTGGTACCAAGACGAACTTTCCAAGTAGTTTAAGGAATCCGTCCTTGATTATGTCCGAAACGAAAATTCGAGCGGCGAGAAATAGGAAGACGCGTTTACCGAAAGCAATGACCTCTCCACTTCCAAATATTGAACGTGTGATTGTTTCACCCAGGCCTGTCAGGCCATAGGCTAACAACGGCATTATGAGAGGGAGGAAAATCAGTACAAATCTACGCGCTGTTGCGAAGATGTTTTGTTGTTCACTTGGCGGTGTGAAGAGACGCGCCAGTGTAGGTTTCAGCTTTCGTGAAAGCAGTACGGCCAACAGATAGGCAAATATCAAAATTGCGAATTGAGACCAAGCCGCAGGACTAAGAAGCCAACCTTGTGCCAACGCCCAGCCTTGTTCGGCAAAGCCAAAGGCTTGTTGAACAATCTCGGGTTGCGCGCTTAGATCCATGACCACATCCAAATATAAAATTTTGATGTATTTCGCCTATCAACACAAAAACTTCCAGCGCGTTCTGCGGCATTAGACTATATATTTTGGGGATAAGAGTTTTTAACAGTATTATAGAGATTGGATTACTGGGATTGGCGGTGACCTACTCTCCCACGTCTTAAGACGCAGTACCATTGGCGCGGTGGCACTTAACTTCCGGGTTCGGGATGGGACCGGGTGTTTTGCTCACGCTATGACCACCAAACCAAGTAATCCAAAACAAGCTTCGCTTGTTTGGTGGGAGGCAGCTGATCTTTGCGAAGCAAAAATTAGCGTTCCCACACCGTTGTAAACTGGGCGTAGCTTGCAAAATTAACAATCGTTGTCCAAGTCTTTCGACTTATGAAGTGTATGCTTCTGTTTGTCTCAGTATTCAGTCTGTGCTGTTACTGGATCAAATCAAGCCTATCGGACGATTAGTACTGGTCAACTGAGCGTATTACTACGCTTACATCTCCAGCCTATTGACGAGGTGGTCTACCTCGGTCCTCAGGGATACCTTGTTTTGAGGGGGGCTTCCC
>NZ_CBFHVK010000014.1:0-113188 GCF_965659345.1 Planktotalea sp.
ACTGCTCATGTCCGCGAGCTATCACGCTGGATTCACACAGTGAATCCTACAGTGCCCGATTTGTGCAACAAAGCCTACTTAATGGCTCAAAAATTCGATAGTGCAGCGCTTTTGGCTTACGCTCCGCGAAGCTTTCGAAACCAGCCCTTCTTGGGTGCATCTTCATCAACGGTTGCTTCTTCTTCACCATCTTCAGGTGCGCCAACAGCGTCTTGAAACGCTGTAAAGAACTGATCCGCCATTTTCTTGGCAAAGCCATCCACGATGCGTGAACCAAGTTGGGCAAGTTTGCCGCCGACTTTTGCTTCGACTTCGTAGTGCAGGATTGTTTGCTCGCCATCCGCTTCAAGACGAACGTTTGCGCCGCCTTTTGCAAAGCCAGCTGCGCCACCCTTACCGGCCCCTGTTAGCGTAAGGCTTTCGTTTTCGACCATCTCGCTCAGCTCGACAGCGCCTTTGAAGGTAGCTTTTACGGGGCCGACTTTTTGCACAACTGTCGCTTCAAATCCTTCCGTCGCAGAGCCAGTCATTTCTTTGCATCCCGGCACACAAGAGGCGAGTACGTCACGGTCTAACAAGGCAGCGTAAACGGTAGCTGGATCTGCGTTGATGGTTTTTGAATCGCTCAGGTTCATGGGCTAGGTCCGATCTTGGGGCGTGGCAGGTATGTTGGCGTAATCCAACACTGCCAGCCCCAAATTTGCAATCGGTTTACGCGCCGCGCACGGTATCGATCATCAGTTGCACGTTTTCAGGGTCAGCATCAGGTGTGATACCATGACCAAGATTGAAGATGTGTGGACCGTTCGAGAGCGCATCAACGATGCGGCGAGTTTCAGACACCAACGCGTCGCCGCCTGTGACCATGTGACTAGAGGCAAGGTTGCCCTGAACGCATCCATCAGGTTGCACATTTTCGGCAACCCATTCCGCGCTGACGGCGTCGTCGAATGCGATACAATCTGCACCCGTTGCTTTGTGCGCGCCGATGTAGCGCTCACCCGCACCGCGCGGGAAGGCGATGATGGGGGTATTTGGATGTGATGCGCGCACGCCATCAATAATTTTGCGCATGGGGGTTAGGGAGTAGTTATCAAAGTCATCGCCTTTGAGTGAACCTGCCCAGCTGTCGAACAATTTGACAACTTCTGCGCCCGCTTCGATCTGCTTGTTGAGATAAAGGATGGTCGCTTCTGTGATGCGATCGAGCACGCCTTCAAACACTGCTTTGTTTTCAGCTTTCAATGCATGCGCCGGAGCTTGATCAGGCGTGCCTTTGCCACCGATCATATAGGTTGCAACGGTCCAAGGGGCACCCGCGAAACCGATGAGTGTTGTCTCATCAGGAAGCGATTTAGAGAGTGTGTTCACGGTTTGATAGATCGGGTCGAGGTGGTCGTGAATTTCATCCACTGGTTTCAAAGCATCGAGTTCTGCTTGCGACGTGATCGTAGACAAACGTGGCCCTTCACCAGTTTCAAAGCGCAAATCAGCGCCCAAGGCTTGCGGGACCAAGAGGATGTCAGCGAACAAGATCGATGCATCGAACCCATACCGACGGATCGGCTGCAGTGTGACTTCTGTGGCCAGTTCAGAATTGTAGCAAAGCGAAAGGAAATCGCCCGCTTGAGACCGCGTAGCGCGGTACTCTGGCAAATACCGTCCTGCTTGACGCATCATCCAGATAGGAGGTGTTGGCAATGTTTCACCGCTGAGTGAGCGCAGGATGGTTTTCTGAGAAGTCATAGAGATATTCCTTGGTTTTCGAGATGCGAAGGCGCGAGCGCTTCTAGTATTAAGTCAGCGACGAGACCTGCGTTTTCTTCATGAGCCAAATGGCCCAAACCTGAAAGCACATGCCCGCGCGCGTGAGGCATTTTGGCGACAGCTTTTTGCGAGGTTGAGGGCGGGACGGCAAGATCGTTATCCGCCGCAATAAGGTAGGTTTGCGCTTGATTGTCAGGCAGGCCATCGATCAGAGCATCAAGTTTCCATTGAGCCATCATTTGCAAGGTTGCGTTGACATGGCTTCGGCTTGCGACAAGGCGTTTGTAATAGCTGATGTCTGAGGGCTGCAGGTTTGACCCTGTCCCTTTTAGTATACGCTCCACGCCTGTTCCCATCGACGTGGTTGCGCTGAAGAAATCCGAAACAAGCGGCACAGCGGCGATTGTCTTTGCAAGGATCGGGAAAAGGACGCCAGCAACTCCGGCGAACGGTTCGAGCGCTGCATTGATACCGATGATCTGGGGGGGCGTCGGGGCCAAGAGTTCAGCCATGCGCAATGCAATCGCAGCGCCCGCCGAATGACCAATGATTGCATCAGGGCGTAATTTCTCCGCATTGCAGAGTGCGATAATGTCTTCCGCCATCGAATCGAGACCACATCGCTGCTGCGCGCCGAGTTTGGTAAAGCCTTGACCGGGCAGATCGATCGCAATGACGCGGTATCGATCTGCGAGTATCGGCATCATGTGCTGCCAGCTATGGGTCGCTCCGCCTGCACCGTGAATCAAAAGCAAGAGCGGTCCTTGGCCCATCTCTTGGAGGTGCCACTTGTGAGGTTTGCTCAATACAAACCGAGAATGCTCAGAATGCGGCCAAGTTGCTTTGTTGCTCGCCCACTCCATCGCTTAGCTCGAAAGTGATGCGGTGACGGCTGCAGACACGCCTTTGGCATCCGCGCGGGGCATTGCAATGTAGGTGCCGTGCATTTTATCGGCCAGCGCTTTAAGCGCACGTTCTGGGCGGACGGTTGTATCAATGACCAGCGTTTCGAGCCCAAGCATGGAAATCTCACGCGCGAGTTTTTCTGCGTCCTCACCAGCTTGTTTGCGGTTGGCTTGCCCATCAAGCGCGACATTGGCGCGTCCATCTGTGAGCAGAACAATCGTTGCGCTCATTCCCTTTTGTGCGGCTGTTTGCGCCATGCTCATCGCGGCAGACAGACCAGACGCGAGCGGTGTCCCACCACCACCAGGAAGAGCGGCAAGCCGTCGTTTGGTTTGCACAAGTGAACGGGTTGGCGGCAACAGAATTTCTGCGTCCAGTCCACGAAAAGAGATCAGCGCCACATGATCGCGCCGCGCATAGGCTTCGCCAAGCAACATTTCTACGGCGCCCTTGGCTTCGGCCAAACGCGCCAATGCAGCAGAACCAGAGGCATCAACAGCAAAGATAAGCAGACGGTCTGACATGCTTTGATAGCGTTTATGCCGCAAATCGCTTGGGCGAATAATAGGTCCTAAACGTTCGGGGTGCGCCCGTTTGCGGATGGTTTGATAGGGAATCGCTGCGCGCAAAGTCGCGATCAAATCAACGCGCGCAGCGTTGCTTCTGGAACCCGCGCGCGCGGGCAGTGGGCGGCCACGGCGGTTGCCTGTTTGTTTTGCGCCTGTTCCGGTGCCTTTGTTGGGTTTGTTTTTCGTACCACTCGCAAGCTTTTCCAGCAGATCACTTGGCAGCGCTGCTTTGACGGCGTCGAGCAAAAGGTCCTCTGGTATGGTCAGGGACTCTTCTTCGTTTGGCTGGCTTTCGGGTTGTTGAGCGTCTTGCGGCTGATCTGGCTCATCTTCCGTCATCTCGGGCATGCGCGTGGCGCGGTGTGCGTAGACCAGATCAACAGCGAGCGTCATGTCATCGGCATTGATCATGGAGCGATTTTGAAGCGCTGCATGGGTCTGTGCCGCGCGGAGCGCCAGCGTCGGTGCGCGTAAGCTGCTTATGCCAAGACTGACGGCCAATGCGACCAGCTGTTCGGGAATATCATCTGGGATATCGACCTTACGCGCCTCTTTTGCCAGTGCAGCAAGATTTTGCGGCAACTCAAACGCGCTGAAATCTGCGAGCGACAAGCCGTCTAGTGAAATCCAGAATGCCGCTCGATCCGCGAGCGATGCGGGAATTGCTTCATCCTCGTCAACGCCTTCATCCAGAGCAAGAAACGCATGCCCTTCGCCAGCATCCAGCGTTTGGCTAAGCCGTGCGCTAAGATAGGGATCAACGCGTTCGGCCATCGGAAGTGTGAACAATGAGGGTGTGCGATCAAGCAGACCTTTTTGCATCACCAATGTGTTGTTTTCCAAAGTGGAAGAGAGGTCAATCTCACCATCCAGCACTTGCGCCGTCATGCTTGGGTGCAGTTTTACGTGCGGCATGGGAACCTGTTTCGCGATTTGCATAAAGGCATCGCGCACGGGCGAGACTCGTGCACGCAAGATCAAACCTGCGAACCCTTTCGGGTCAATGGCCAGCAATGTGAGTGCCAGCGTCGCGCGGTCCCAAGGGGTCATTTATGAGGTCTCACAATCACAGATAATTCAAACGCCAAGCGTGTCTTGCACAATGCGTTCGACCCGTGTGCTAGACCCTGCATCATCAAGGGGATCGCGGCGCAGGCGGTGGCGCAGTGCAAGTGCAGCCGTTGCGCGAATGTGCGAGGTCGCAAGATGCGTATCATCGCGGAATGCTGCGTATGCGCGCGCCGCTTTGAGTAAGGTAAGTTCCCCCCGCAGACCATCTGCACCAAGGTTGAGACATAGCTCCGCCACATCGCGCAGGGCGCTGTCGGGTGTTTTGAGGTCTTTCAAGGTCGCGCGTGCAGAGACGATGCGATCGCGCAACGCGGCGTCTTCGGCCTGCCAGCGCAGCATAAATGCGGAGTGGTTGTTTTCATAAGCATCGCGACGTTTGATTACTTCAACGCGCTCATCAATGTTGTTGGGAGAGGCCACATCAACCGACAGACCAAAGCGATCTAACAGTTGGGGACGCAGTTCGCCTTCTTCGGGGTTGCCGGAGCCCACAAGCACGAAACGTGCGGCGTGACGGATGGAAAGCCCTTCGCGCTCCACCACGTTCTCACCTGATTGCGCAACATCGAGCAACAGGTCAACGATGTGATCCTCAAGCAGGTTCACTTCGTCGATATAGAGGTAACCACGGTTCGCCTGCGCGAAAAGGCCCGGCTGAAACGCTTTTTCACCGCGTGTCAGGGCGCGTTCGATATCAAGCGCACCGGTGACACGATCCTCTGATGCGCCAAGCGGAAGATCGACAACGGGTGTTGCGATTTCATGCTTTGTATCGTCGTCAACATTTGCCCATTCAGGGCAGTCTTCAAGACGCGCGCTGTTTACAGGGCAGGCTTTGATGGCGGTGATGCTTGGCAAGAGGCCAGCAAGTCCGCGCACGGCGGTTGATTTGCCTGTGCCACGATCCCCGAACACCAGAATACCACCAATTGAGGGGTCAATCGCTGTGAGAATCATCGCTTGTTTCATATCGTCTTGGCCAACGATGGCCGAGAAGGGGAATGGATGCTTCATATCGTATTCACTTTTGCTAAGGGCGACGTACCACCCCATGTTCCAATATCTGAAAGGAGGGTGAAGCGCGCATAGAGCTCTTCATTAAACCATCCTTCGTTGCGTACTGCTGTGATCGCTTCTGCATGGGGTCCCGTGCGCGCAAAATTTGCCATCTGCGCGGCGTCCCGCCAGATTGAGAAGGTCACTTGGTGGAGCAGCGGAATTTCACCGACACCAATTTTGAAAATGACGTTTGGGTCTTTGCCAATCACGTTTGAGATGTTGGGCACACGCCGCCAGAAACGCGCAGCGATGCTTGGCTTGATTGTGGCGCGTGTGAGCGCAACCAAAGGTCCTGTTTTGTTATGCTGTGTTGGGATAAACGGAGTTTGACCAGACCATTCGCCACGCACCGTGTCGGTGCTCATGAACATGCTCCAATGTTCGCTCGCCGTGTTTTTGTAGCGCTGAAAAAGAGGGTCGTTGTCGATAGCGCGGCGCGCGGTTGCTTCATCTGGCCAGGTTGCAAGTATTGCATACACAGAGGTGTTGGGAAGCGGTGTAAAGCCTTCGCCAGAGCCAGAGCCGCACAGCTTCCAGAAATCGATACCATCGATCTTGCTCATGTGACGGCGAGCGAGTCCCATCATTACAAAAGCCCAGATGCGCGCACGCAAAGAGCCAAAGCGGAAGAGACTGAAACTGACAACCTGCGACATCGTCATGCGTTCCCTGTGGATTCCCTTATGTGTAAACTTAGACTGACACATATCCCTTGCTTTGTGAAGCTCCATCGCGCTAATAATGTAAACTAGACTAGACAGTCGCTGCTTGGGGTGATCATGACACAGCTTTCACAAACCGGAACCGACAACCGCGCTATTGTTATTGGTGCTGGCCTCGGGGGGCTTTCTGCAGCCATGCGTCTTGGTGCAAAAGGATATGCTGTCACTGTATTGGATCGTCTTGATCGCACGGGCGGGCGCGGCTCTTCGATTGAGCAAGACGGCCACCGTTTTGATCTAGGTCCGACCATTGTTACTGTGCCTGATGTGTTTGAGCGTCTTTGGGCGGAATGTGGGCGCAACTTTCACAATGACGTGGATCTACGTCCTTTGGAACCGTTCTATGAAGTGCGCTGGCCGGATGGTTCGACTTTTAGTGCAAGTTCTGACGACGAAAAGATGTTGGCAGAAGTTGCGAAACTTAGCCCCAAGGATGTAAAAGGGTTTCAGAAGTTTCTGAAGGATTCCCATGCACGTTATGTGGTTGGGTTCGAGGGCATGGTTGCCAAACCGATGCACTGCGCTTGGGAGACTATTAAAGTTCTGCCAACATTCGCGCGTTTGCGGGCTGATCGCTCTATCTATGGGTTGGCGGCGTCACGTGTGAAGGATGAGCGGTTGCGCATGGGGCTTTCGTTTCATCCGCTCTTTATCGGTGGTGATCCGACCCATGTGACATCCATTTACGCTTTGGTGGCGCACCTGGAGAAAACCTATGGCGTGCATTACGCAATGGGGGGTGTGCAGGCGATTGCGGATGCGATGGCCGATGTTGTTCGCACGCAAGGTGGTGTGATTAAGCAGAACGTCACAGTAGATGAGATTTTGATCCAAGACGGCGCGGCAAAAGCTGTGCGTCTTGAAGATGGCAGTGAATTGGCAGCGCCTTTGATTGTCAGCAACGCAGATGCGGGTCACACCTATTCGCATCTTTTGCGCAATCATAAAAAGCGTCGCTGGACCCCGAAAAAGATGGCGCGCAAGCGTTGGTCTATGGGGCTATATGTTTGGTATTTTGGCACCAAGGGCACCGCTGATAAATGGACTGATGTGGGGCATCACACAATTGTAAACGGTCCACGTTTTAAAGGTTTGTTGAAAGACATCTTCATGCGCGGGAAGCTTTCTGACGACATGAGCCTTTATATACACCGTCCTTGCATCACCGATCCGACAGCTGCGCCCGAAGGTGATGATACGTTTTATGTGCTCTCACCTGTGCCGCATTTGAATTGGGACAATACTGTGGATTGGCAAAAAGAAGAGCCTGTGTACCGCGCCAAGGTTGCTGCTGAAGTTGAAAAGCTGATCCCTGGTTTTCAGGATCATATTACAACAGAAACTGTTTTCACGCCCGAGACGTTCCGAGATAGATATTTGAGCCCGCATGGCTCTGGTTTCTCGCTTGAGCCGCGCATTTTGCAAAGCGCCTGGTTTCGTCCGCACAATGTGAGCGAAGAGGCGAAAGGTCTCTTCCTTGTTGGGGCCGGGACGCATCCGGGGGCAGGGCTGCCGGGAGTTGTGTCAAGTTCTGAGGTGCTTGGAAAGATGGTGCCGAGCATAACACAAACGAGCGCGCCACTCGATACAAGATTGGCTGCGGAATGAGCAGTTCTGTGATCCGCCCTGATGATTTAGAGCATTGTCGCGAAGTTATTCGCACAGGGTCGTTGTCGTTCCACGCGGCATCGAAACTTTTGCCAAATTCTGTGCGTGATCCGGCGCTGGCACTTTATGCATTTTGCCGTTTGGCGGATGACGAAGTGGATGAGGGCAGCAACAAAGGTGCAGCTGTGCTTGATCTGCAAGAACGGCTTGATCTGGTTTATTCAGGGACTCCACGCAATGCACCTGAAGACCGCGCGTTTGCTGCGGTTTGCGAAGAATTTGATATGCCGCGAGCTTTGCCTGAAGCTTTGCTTGAAGGGCTTGCTTGGGACGCGATGGAGCAGCGTTATCATTCCTTATCGGATGTACGCAGATACTCTGCGCGTGTGGCCTCTGCGGTTGGCGCGATGATGTGTGTTTTGATGCGCGTGCGCGATGCGGATGCTTTGGCGCGCGCATGTGATTTGGGCGTTGCGATGCAGCTTACCAATATTGCGCGCGATGTCGGGGAAGATGCGCGGGCAGGGCGGATTTACCTGCCACTTGATTGGCTCGAAGACGCGGGCATGGATCCTTGCGAATTCATGGCCGACCCAAAGGCGTCTGCTGAAGTCCGTCGCATGGTCAAACGACTTTTGGCGGAAGCGCGCCGGCTTTATATTCGCTCTGAAACGGGTATTGGGTCTTTACCGCTGAATGCGCGCACAGGAATTTTTGCGGCGCGTTTCATCTACTCTGCGATTGGCACCCAAGTGACCCGCAAAGGGCACGATTCAATCAATCATCGCGCGCGCACGACTGCGGCGCATAAACTGGGTCTGATCAGCGTGTCCGCTGTGCGCACTGCCGCGAGTGTGGTTTTGCCGAAGTCGCCGGTTTTGTTTGCGTCGCCTTTGGATGAAGTGCGCTTTTTGGTCGATGCGGTTGCGACGAATTCACCACACGCGGATGCATGGGGAACAGGGCGCACAGGTGCGCTTTTGTCAGTGCTGTCGGAACTCAAAGCACGCGAAGTCAACGCCAATGCCACAATCGGGGTGGCGGCGGAGTAAGCGCTGACCTATGATGTGGCGATGGAATATATTCTTTTCGCACTTTTTCTTGGAACATGTTTTGGCGCTGGTGCAACGGGTGGTTTGTTTCCACCGGGTGCGTGGTATGTCAGTCTCAATAAACCTTCCTGGACACCGCCAAACTGGATTTTCCCAGTTATGTGGACCACGATCTATGTTTTGATTTCTTTCGCAGCGGCGCGTGTCGCGGTGATGGAGGGCAGTCATTTTGCCATGGCGTTTTGGGCCGCTCAAATTGCGTTCAACACCCTTTGGACACCGATGTTCTTTGGTCTGCGACGCCTTAAGGGCGCGCTGATCGTGATGGCGTTTCTATGGCTCTCCGTTCTTGGGTGCTTCATCACCCACTGGCAGATTGATTTCTGGGCAGGCATAGCAATGGTCCCATACCTTGCATGGGTCAGCGTTGCTGCGATGTTGAACTACTCCGTTGCGAATTTGAACCCAGATGTAGAAACGCTGGACCTGTCCAAGCTCTAGAACGTCCAGTTTTTACGTCGCGGGACGCGTACTGCCAGCATCGGTTTGATCAGATTTGAGCTATATCGGTTCAAATCAAGCGTTTCATGCACGCCTTCGACGCGTTCACCGTCGATGGCGGTTTGCACAACTGAGCGTGAATAAAACGGCGCATCGAGCATAGCTTTCACCTGTTTCGGCGTGGTTCCTGCGTCTGCGCGGGTGTCGCGTTTCAAGGCCCAAAGCGTGCGCTTGAACGAAGTCTTCGGGGGGCCAGAGACAGCGCGCGCAGTGCCATCCTCATCAAAGTTAATTGCAGCATCCAGAACAGTGCCATCGCGCCGGTTCGCATCATAAAAGCAGGTCGCGCCATTCGCTGTAGGATAGCGGGCCCATGTCCATGTGGAGAAGTCTTCTTCCAAGGAACGTGTGCCGAAGTTGCTATCAAAATAGCCATGCCCGTCGAATTGCCATCCCTTTGCTTCCAGCTCCACGGATATGCGTGCGGTTGGGGCGAAGGGGCGCCACACATGCGCGCCATCAGGGGTTAGGGGCATTTCGACTGAGGTGACACCAGAGGGCTGAAGCCGGATCTGGCCACGCATGCGTGAAATGAGGGGGAGGGACGAAATCTCATTGATGTCGATGATCAATTCACCGTTGTCCCAACGCATCGAGGATGGACCAACTTGCAAGCAATCTTCGCTTTGGCGCAACGCGCTGTTGCCGCGATCTGTCATCGCGAAGCGCCCACCTTTGCCGTAGGTTGCCACGTTGATGCAGCAATTATTGCTTGGATCACCGCGCCCTGACCACGCGTACCAAGGTGAAAACACCGAGCCAATGAAGCCAATAACAGACACGGCGCGCGTGCCATCGTCGCTTACGCCGTCCACATACCACCAAGCATATCCGCCCGCGGGAACGTCTATGTTGAAATTAGGTCGCTCAAGATCGCCTCTGCCGCGTGCTGGCCGGAGAGGGTTGCCATCGGCACCCCCGCGCCCGGATGTGCTCCTCCCCCCGCGAGGTAGAGACCGCTCACCTTGCTGCGCGCCGTCGGGCGTTTGAAGGCCGCCATCATCCCATGTGGGGAACGCCCGTAAAGCGAGCCGTGACTCGCTGGAAACAACTTGGCGAAATCTTGCGTCATCGTGAGCGTTGTCGCGGCGGGTCTTGGCGAAAAACTGAGGCCGAAGTGGCTGAGCTGCTGAAGGATCAAGGTCTGACATTGCTCTGTTTCTTTCTCGCTTGGGGCGGTTTGTTGATAGGTCTTTGTGGGTGGGCTGTTCAGGATGATTTCGAAGCGCTCGGGGCCAGTTGGTTCAACGCCGCCAAAGCGATCTTGCGCACAGATGTAGAGCGTTGGATCCGTTTGTTGTTGGCTTTTGGCCAGCGGTGCGTATTCGGCTTTCGGGTCTTGCGCGAAGAAAACGTTGTGCGCTGCCAGCGCGACGCCCTCTGGGATTGCTGCAAAGGACATTACATTTGCGGATAGGCTGCGCGGCGCGGTTGCGCTTTTTTCGATGGTATTCTCGGACGCAGGGCCAAGCATGCCTTGGTGTAGTGCATTTGGGTCGCCATTGAACAACACAGCATCAACAGTATGTCGCGCGTCATTTGTTTGAACCGCGCAAGCGCGCCCATCTTGGGTTTCGATGCGTGTGACATGAGCGTTGTAGATGAATTCTGCCCCAAAGCCGCGCGCGGCGGCTTCAATGCTTTGCGCGAGTTGATGCATGCCGCCTTTGACGTGCCAGACCCCTTGGCTTTCAGCTTGCCAGATGAGGCTCAGAAGAGACGGGGATTGCGCTGGCAAACCGCCAACATATGTGGCGTAGCGCGCAAAGAGTTGTGCAAGGCGCGGCTCGCCAAAGCTGGTGTTTAGACTGCTCGCGAGCGTGCTGAGCGGTTTCATTGCTCGCAGAAGTTTGGGCGATTTGATCACTGTCATAGCCAACTCGGAAAGAGAAGGCGCTGAGCTGCGAATCATCGGGCCATCAAAAGCGTCGTAGAGTATTTTAGTTTGCGCGCAGAACGCGTTAAACTCTTGTGCGGCAGCGGAGCCGAAAACCGCCGTAATATTATCAAAGCTTTGCGCAGGATCACGCATAAGGTCTAGGACAGTACCGTCGCGCCAAAAATGCCGAGCGAGAATATCCTCGGTCTGCAGTGTGATGTGATCGTTTAATTTTAGTCCAACATCGGCGAAAAGCTCTTCAAACACAGGTTTCATAGTCAAAACAGTGGGGCCTGCGTCCACCGGACCTGCTTGTGTTGGCAATGTGCGCATTTTACCGCCGGGTCCGGCATGGCGTTCCAGAACGGTGACGCGACAACCGCCGTGCGACAAACGTAGAGCTGCGGCAAGCCCGCCAATCCCTGTGCCAATGATCGCAACATGCGGAGCAGTGGTGGTCATTAATCAGGCTCCTTTCCCATGCTTTGGTTGACAGGCGGTTCGAATGTGTCCAGTTTAGTTTACATATTAGACGTCATCAAGAAAATACAGCCCTGCCTGAACGAGCTGTCAAAGGAGAGTTGGATGGATTTTTCCAAGCGCATAGAAGCTGCCATGTCACGTGCAATTGAAGCGGGACAAGCGGCACCGTCTCCAGACAAACTTGCGCGGGCGCTTCATTATTCTGTCAGTCCAGGTGGTGCGCGTATTCGACCCAGCATTTTGTTGAGCGTTGCATCCGCTTGTGGTGATGACGCGCCGAAAATTGCTGATGCTGCGGCTGTCGCGCTGGAGCTGATCCACTGCGCATCGCTCGTTCATGATGACTTGCCGTGCTTTGATGATGCGGACACGCGGAGGGGCAAGGCGACGACGCATATTGAATTCAGTGAGCCGCTCGCGGTGCTCACAGGCGATAGTTTGATCGTCATGGCGTTTTCAGTTTTGACCGAAGTCGCGGGCCTTGATCCGATGCGCGCGATTGGATTGATGAAGGTACTGGCCGAGCGCACGGGTATGCCGAATGGCATTTGTGCTGGACAGGGTTGGGAAAGCGAAAACGAGATTGATCTTGCCGCTTATCACCGTTCCAAAACCGGTGCCTTGTTCATTGCAGCGACGCAAATGGGCGCAATCGCTGCTGGGCAAGAGGGTGAGCAGTGGGAAGAGCTGGGCGCACGCATTGGCGAAGCTTTCCAAGTTGCGGATGATTTGCGTGATGCGCTTTATGATGAGGAAGCTTTAGGCAAACCTGTGGGTCAGGATGATCTGCACGGACGCCCTAATGCTGTGACCGAGCTGGGCGTTTATGGCGCGATTGATCGGATGAAAGACATACTAAGCGGCGCGATTGCGTCTATCCCGAAATGTCCGGGTGAGGCGGGTTTGGCCAAGCTGGTGAACATGCAGGCCGAGGTGCTGACGCCGCTCAAATGGCGCGCAAGCCAAGCCAGCAAAATTCCTGGTGAATAAATGACCGATGCGCGCATGGATATGCCAAGCGCATTGGCGAGCAAGCCAAAGGGCGGTTTTTTCGCACGCTTGATTTCTTCACGTAAGTTTCAGACATGGGCCGCAGGTTTTCCACTGACGCGCGGTATTGTGCGTCGTGAGGGTGAAGCGCTGTTTGATTTGCTCGCGGGCTTTTGTTACTCGCAGGTTTTGATGGCGCTGGTGCAGTTTGATATTCCGCGCCGTTTGCTTGAAGAGCCAATGACAGCGACGCAACTGGCGCATGTTTGCCGTGTTCCCGAAGAGCGGATGGTGATCTTGCTGCGCGCAAGTGCGGCGATCAATCTGATCAAGAAGAAGCGTGGGGGGCGGTATGCGCTGACGCAAAGGGGCGCAGCGCTTGTGGGTGTTCCGGGCCTTGGTGCGATGATCAAGCATCACGATATTCTGTATCGCGATCTAGCTGATCCCGTTGCGTTCTTTCGCGGGGAGACAGAGACAGAGCTTGCCTCCTTCTGGCCCTATGTCTTTGGCGGCGGAATGGAGCCTGACGTAGCGGCGACTTATTCCGATCTGATGGCACAGAGCCAAGAGTTGGTGGCGCAAGATACGCTGCGCTCGATTGATTTTTCCGGCATCAAAGCATTGCGCGATGTGGGTGGGGGTTCTGGCGCGTTCCTTGAGGCGGTTGGTCGGAAGTATTCTGATCTTGAACTGGTGGTCTTTGATCTGCCCGAAGTCGCGCCCAGCTCTGCTGCGCGGTTCGACGCCGCAGGCATGAGTGCGCGTGCGCGATTCGAAACAGGCTCCTTCAAGACAGATGTGATTCCCACTGGCACAGATGCGATCAGCCTTATTCGCGTTCTTTATGATCACAGCGACGACACAGTGCGCCAGTTGTTAACGAAGTGTTACGACGCTTTGCCCGCTGGTGGGCGGTTGATTATTTCAGAACCTATGTCCGGCGGTGAGCGCCCTGAACGTGCGGGGGATGCCTATTTCGCGCTGTATACGTTGGCGATGCAAACGGGCAAGGCGCGTTCAGCGGCTGAGATATCCGCGCTTTGCGAAGCTGCTGGATTTGAAGTTGTTGCAACGCCCAAGCCAATGCGCCCGTTTGTGACGGGTTGTTTGCACGCGCGAAAGAATAACTGACAGATTAAGTGTCAGTTATAGTTGACACATACGTGTGTCAGTTTTACGTTACACATGAGAAGTAATGTCGCAGCTGAGTCTTTCAAGGCCAGCACCGACAAGATCACTGAGGAGGGTCAACGTGGAAACAACAGCTGTTTTGCTTAAAGGCCCTAAGGATTTGGCGCTCGATGTGTTGCCGATTTCAACGCCTGTTGAGGGCGACTTGGTCATCAATGTGAATCACTCTGGCATTTCCACAGGTACCGAAAAATTATTCTGGTCTGGCGATATGCCTCCTTTCCCTGGCATGGGTTTCCCATTGGTCCCCGGCTACGAAGCCTGCGGCGAAGTTGTGCACGCGCCTAAAGGCAGCATGTATCAAGCGGGCGACACGGTATTTGTGCCGGGCGCGAATTGCTATGAGGGCGCCTTTGGCTTGTTTGGGGGTGCTGCGCGCACGCTGGTCAGCGCAGAGGATCGCGTAACAAAGATTGATGCAGGCTTTGGCGCTGAAGGTGCTTTGCTTGCTTTGGCTGCTACTGCGCGTCATGCGATGGCGGGGCAGGGCAAAGCAGTTCCTGATCTGATTGTCGGTCACGGCGTTCTTGGCCGCTTGCTCGCGCGCCTTACGATTGCCGCTGGTGCGCCTGCGCCCACGGTTTGGGAAATTGACCCGAAGCGGCGTACTGGCGCTGTTGGGTATGACGTTATCGCCCCTGAGGATGATAACCGCCGCAACTACAAATCTATCTACGATGCGTCTGGCTCCACCGCAGTGCTCGGTGATCTGATCGGACGGATCGCACGCGGCGGAGAGATTGTTCTCGCCGGATTTTACACAGATGCCATCAGTTTCGCATTCCCGCCTGCTTTCATGAAGGAAGCACGGTTCAGGGTCGCCGCTGAGTGGAACAGGGATGATTTGATTGCCACACGTGCGTTGGTCGAAAGCGGCGCGCTGAGCCTTGGTGGTCTTATTACGCACAGCGCGCATTCAGCCGATGCGCCAGCTGCATATGAACAGGCTTTCAGTGATCCTGAGTGCCTGAAAATGATGTTGAATTGGAGGGACGCGACGTGAAAGACGAAGTGCCAAATCTAAAAGATTTTGACCAACGCCTACGTGACGAAGCGGCGGCAGAGCCGTCTTTGGAAGTGCCGCAAGGCGAGCCAACAAGCAAAACCCAGATCATCGCGATCTACGGGAAAGGCGGCATTGGCAAATCCTTCACGCTCGCGAACCTGAGCCATATGATGGCCGAGCAAGGCAAACGCGTTTTGCTTATTGGTTGTGACCCTAAGTCTGACACGACATCCCTTTTGTTCGGTGGCAAAGCTTGCCCGACGATTATTGAGACCTCAGGCGCTAAGAAAGTCGCTGGTGAAGAGGTCAAGATCGGTGATGTTTGCTTCAAGCGCGGCGGTGTTTTCGCGATGGAGCTTGGCGGACCAGAGGTTGGTCGTGGTTGCGGTGGCCGTGGTATTATCCATGGTTTCGAGCTGCTCGAAAAGCTTGGTTTCCACGATTGGGACTTTGACTATGTCCTTCTAGATTTCCTTGGCGACGTGGTTTGCGGCGGTTTCGGCCTGCCCATCGCACGCGATATGGCGCAGAAGGTAATCCTTGTTGCGTCAAACGATTTGCAGTCACTCTATGTGGCGAACAACGTGTGCTCCGCTGTGGAATATTTCCGCAAGCTTGGCGGCAACGTCGGTGTTGCGGGTCTTGTGATTAACAAAGACGATGGCTCAGGCGAGGCACAAGCTTTCGCGGAAGCGGTTGATATTCCTGTGCTTGCGGCGATCCCGCAGGATGATGATTTGCGCAAGAAATCTGCGAACTATCAGATTGTTGGTACCAAAGAATCCCAATGGGGCGATCTGTTTGCGCAGCTTGGCGATGCGGTCGCGATTGCACCGCCTGTGCGCCCTGCACCTTTGGATCAAGATGGCCTGTTGGGTCTGTTTGACGCCAAGGATACAGGCGGTGACTACGAGCTGGTGCCTGCGACGGATGCAGATATGCGCGGCAAGTTTTCCAAGCCTAAAGTCAGTCTTGAAGTGGTGTATGACGATGCATAATCGCATAGACCCCATAAGCCTCCTGACTGGAGGGTCGTCATGAATGATGGTATCGGCCGTGACGGCTATGAAGTTGCATATGATGAGAACGGCGAGGTACAAATCGTGCCCGCCGATAAAGACGTGAAAGCACCTGCTGATGTGGGCATGATCGACGTCAGTTCCCCAATGACATTCGAAGTTCCAAAAGACGTTCCTGAAGAGGTCAAAGAGATTGCGCTTGAGGGCGGATGTTCTGCTGGCACAGCTCAGATGGAAGCGGCGGCGCGGGCTGCTGGCAAGTCAGACATCTTGGATCAATACGCGGCAGACTATCCGCAAGGGCCACATGACAAGCCACAAAGCATGTGTCCTGCATTTGGATCTTTGCGCGTTGGTTTGCGGATGAAGCGCACAGCGACCATCCTAAGCGGATCTGCTTGTTGTGTTTACGGTCTTTCGTTCGTGTCACATTTCTACGGTGCACGCCGCTCTGTCGGCTACGTTCCGTTCAACTCGGAAACCTTGGTCACAGGCAAGTTGTTCGAGGACATCCGTGAAGCGGTGCATGACATTGCTGATCCTGAAAAGCTCGATTCAGTTGTTGTAACGAACCTTTGTGTGCCGACGGCCTCTGGTGTTCCGCTGCGTTTGCTCCCGAAAGAGATCAACGGCGTGCGTATCGTTGGCATTGATGTGCCTGGTTTTGGCATTCCAACCCATGCAGAGGCGAAAGACGTCCTTGCAGGGGCAATGTTGAACTACGCGCGTGAAGAGATCGAGGCAGGCCCAGTGCCAATGCCGGCTAGTGGCAAGTCGGATCGCCCGACTGTGTCGCTTTTGGGTGAAATGTTCCCGGCTGATCCAATGGTCATCGGTCAGATGCTTGCGCCTCTTGGTCTTGCTGCTGGTCCTGTTGTTCCCTGCCGTGAATGGCGCGAGCTTTATGCAGCGCTTGATTGCGGTGCTGTTGCTGCGATCCATCCGTTCTACACAGCCTCTGTGCGTGAATTCCAAGCGGCAGGGCGTCCTGTGATTGGTTCTGCACCTGTTGGTGTTGACGGCACGCGCAACTGGCTTGCGAACATTGGCGAGGCGTTCAATCTGCCAGCCGATCAAATCGCTGCGACGCAAAATCAGTTCATCCCGATGATCAAAGACGCGCTTGCCGCTTCGCCGATCAAAGGCACGATCACGCTGTCTGGCTATGAAGGTAGCGAACTTTTGGTCGCGCGTTTGCTGATCGAAAGTGGTGCAGACGTTCCTTATGTCGGCACCGCTTGTCCCAAGACACCATGGTCCGCAGATGATGCGGCTTGGCTTGAGGCGAGGGGCGTTCAGGTGAAATACCGCGCGTCTTTGGAAGATGATTGCGCCGCGATGGAAGCGATCAAGCCTGACCTCGCCATTGGTACAACGCCTGTTGTGCAAAAGGGTAAAGAGCTGGGTATTCCGTCGCTTTACTTCACCAACCTTATTTCTGCGCGTCCCCTTATGGGTGCTGCGGGTGCGGGCTCATTGGCGCAAGTCGTCAACGCGGCCATCGGCAACAAAGATCGTATGGCAAACATGCGCGAGTTCTTTGAAGGGGTTGGCAATGCTGACACCGCAGGTGTTTGGGAGAAATCCCCAAACCTGCACCCGAATTTCCGTGCACAGAACCAAAAGAAACTAGAACGCGCCGCGAAAGCCGCCAAAGCAGCGGAGATGATCTAATGTTAGTACAAGATCACGACCGCGCAGGCGGATACTGGGGCGCTGTTTACGCATTTTGTGCTGTCAAAGGCCTGCAATGTGTCATCGACGGACCCGTCGGATGTGAAAACCTCCCAGTCACATCCGTGTTGCACTATACCGACGCTTTGCCACCCCATGAGTTGCCGATTGTGGTGACGGGTCTCGCCGAAGAAGAGATGGGTGCTGGTACGGAAGAGTCTATGAAGCGTGCTTGGGGCGTGCTTGATCCTGCGCTTCCTGCGGTTGTCGTCACAGGCTCGATCGCTGAGATGATCGGCGGTGGCGTGACACCGCAAGGCACGAATATCCAACGCTTTTTGCCGCGCACGATTGATGAAGATCAATGGGAAGCCGCAGATCGCGCGATGACGTGGATTTTCACGGAATTTGGCATGACCAAAGGTCGTATGCCTCCTGAAAAGAAACGCGAAGAAGGTGCGAAGCCTCGGGTGAATATCCTTGGGCCTATGTATGGCACTTTTAACATGCCCTCTGATCTGGCGGAAATCCGACGTCTTGTTGAAGGCATTGGCGCAGAGATCAACATGGTCATGCCGCTTGGTGCGCATGTGGCAGAGATGCGTGGCTTGGTGAATGCGGATGTGAACATCTGCATGTATCGCGAGTTTGGGCGTGGACTGTGCGAAGTGCTTGGTAAGCCGTACTTGCAAGCCCCTGTTGGCATTGATTCAACAACGAAATTCTTGCGCACTTTGGGTGAGCATCTTGACCTTGATCCAGAACCGTTCATCGAGCAGGAAAAGCATTCAACCATCAAACCTGTTTGGGATTTGTGGCGTTCTGTTACGCAGGATTTCTTTGCAACGGCGTCCTTCGCGATTGTTGCCAATGAAACCTACACGCGTGGCGTCCGTAAGTTTCTTGAAGATGATTTGGGTCTGCCCTGTGCGTTCGCTGTGGCGCGCTTGCGCGGCAAGAAGACGAACAACGACGAAGTACGTGCGATGATGCATCAGAAACGTCCGTTGATCGTGATGGGGTCCATCAATGAAAAGATGTACCTTGCGGAGATGAAATCAGGCTTTGGGCCTGCACCATCCTTCATTCCTGCGTCTTTCCCTGGTGCTGCGATCCGTCGTGCTACGGGTACGCCTTTCATGGGCTACGCGGGGGCGACTTACTTGGTGCAGGAAGTCTGCAACAGCCTGTTTGACGCTTTGTTTCATATTCTGCCGCTGGGCACGGAAATGGACGAAACGCCCGCAACACCGACACAACTGCGACGTGATTTCCCTTGGGACGCGGACGCGCAACGACGTTTGGATGAGATCGTCGCTAACCATCCCATCCTAACAAGAATTTCTGCTGCAAAAACGCTGCGGGACGCTGCTGAAAAGCGTGCTCTCGAAAGTGGCGCAGAACGGGTTTTCCTTGAGATCGTGGAAGACCTTCAACCAGCTTCTGGAGGAGCCTAACTATGACCGATTTTACAAATGACGCTTCATGGTCCGCGCAAGATGGTAAATCTGCCAGCGCGACAAGCACAGAGTACAAGGTCTATTTCAGCCTGATCCTGCTTGCGGCATTGCCGATCTGCACGCTCATCTGGGCCTTCTCTACAGTGCGCAACGTTGCTCTTCCCGAGCAAGGCCCGCTTCGCAAAGCGTGGAGCGAAGCGCATTCCATTACGCCTCGGATTTTCTGGGGTTAACAGTTTCGCTGCTTCGCAAGGGGCAGTGAATTTCAGGACAGAGGAAGAGCTTCTGTTCAAACCCAGCCGCGGGGGCAGCGCGGCGTCAGTACATATTTTCAGGAGAAAAACATGGCTGATAATAGTGACCTGAGTTTCACAGGTCTGACAGACGAGCAAGCGCAAGAGCTGCACTCAGTCTACATGAGCGGGTTTATGATCTTTACGGTCGTAGCCGTCGTCGCTCACGTGCTGACGTACATCAAACTGCCTTGGTTCGCCTGGGGCTAAGGAGCACAAAAAATGGCACAGTTTTACAAAGTCTGGCTGATTTTTGACCCACGCCGCGTTTTCGTAGCGCAGGGTGTGTTCCTCTTCTTGCTCGCAGTAATGATTCACCTCGTTCTGCTCAGCAATGAAGAGACAAACTGGTTCAACCGCGCGTTCGCGGCTGAAGCTAGCGAGTAACTCAGCATAAGAAAATCGCAGTGGGCGGCACTTTTTGAGCCGCCCACCGCAACCAACGAAAATTCATTTGTCTTTGCTAGCATCGAACGGGCGCCGGCTTAAGAAGGAGATAGAAGATGGCACAGCTCAGCTTCGAAAGAAAATATAGAGTCCGAGGCGGGACTTTGGTTGGCGGGGATCTGTTCGACTTCTGGGTAGGCCCATTTTATGTCGGCTTTTTCGGCGTCACGACATTCTTTTTCGCCGCACTCGGAACAATCCTAATTTTTTACGGTGCCGCGCTTGGCGACACTTGGAACCCTTGGCTGATCTCTATTGATCCACCTGCACTTGAGGTAGGACTAGGAATTGCACCGCTTGAAGAGGGCGGACTTTGGCAAGTCATCACAGTTTGCGCGACATTCGCGTTCTTGAGCTGGATGATGCGTGAAGTTGAAATTGCGCGAAAGCTTGGAATGGGACTGCATGTTCCGTTTGCCTTTGGCGTCGCTATTCTGGCTTATGTTACGCTGGTTATCATTCGCCCTGTGCTTTTGGGTGCTTGGGGACACGGTTTCCCATATGGCATCTTTAGCCACCTCGATTGGGTGAACAACGTCGGCTACGCATATGGCAACTTCCACTATAACCCGGCGCATATGGTCGCGATCACGTTCTTCTTTACGACGTGCTTTGCCCTTGCGCTTCATGGCTCACTGGTTCTGTCAGCGGTCAACACAGGCAAAGGCAATCCGATTGCAACGCCAGACCACGAAGACACGTATTTCCGCGACCTTGTCGGTTATTCGATTGGACCCTTGGGTATTCACCGTCTTGGCCTTTTCCTTGCACTCAACGCAGTCGTCTGGAGCGCCATTTGTATCGTGATCTCTGGAACGATCTGGTTCGATAGCTGGAGCGCTTGGTGGGATTGGTATGCTGAACTGCCTTGGTGGGCTGACCTGTAGGAGGGTATGAACAATGATTGAATATCAAAACATCTTCACACAGGTTCAGGTTCAAGGACCGCCTGAAATGGGCGTGGACCCCGACGGGACCATCTCCAGAGAGCGCTCAAAGGGCACAGCATTTTCTAAACTTGCTGGTTTGTTCGGTAACGCTCAACTTGGGCCGATCCACTTGGGACCTTTCGGTGTCGTTTCTATCGCGACTGGTTTGATCTGGTTTGTGATCATCGGGATGAACTTCTGGGCGCAGGCTGAATATTCACCGGGCATCTTTATGCGCGACTTGTTCTGGCTGTCCCTTGATCCTCCTGCTGAGGAATACGGGTTGGGCATGGCGCCTTTGGCCGAAGGGGGTTGGTTCTTGATTGCCGGCTTCTTCTTTACCATCTCGCTATGTAGCTGGTGGATCCGCACGTACCTTCGTGCAGAAGAACTGGGACTGGGCAAGCACGTTTCATGGGCCTTTGCGTCTGCGATCTGGCTGGTGTTGGTCTTGGGTCTGTTCCGTCCGATCCTTATGGGATCATGGGCCGAGGCTGTGCCATATGGCGTGTTCTCACACCTTGATTGGACGAACTTGTTCTCGCTGAGCTATGGCAACTTGTTCTACAACCCGTTCCACGCACTCTCAATCGCGTTCCTTTATGGCTCTGCACTGCTCTTTGCGATGCACGGCGCGACGATCCTAGCGGTATCCCGTTACGGTGGTGAGCGTGAGATCGAACAAATCGTTGATCGCGGTACGGCATCCGAGCGCGCAGCATTGTTCTGGCGCTGGACCATGGGCTTCAACGCTACGATGGAAGGCATTCACCGCTGGGCTTGGTGGTTTGCGGTTCTGACAACGCTGACTGGCGGTATCGGAATTTTGCTCACGGGTACGGTTGTCGACAACTGGTTCATCTGGGCTCAAGAGCACGGATATGCGCCGCTCGACTAAGCGGCTGAGAGAAATGAGAGGAGTTTTATCATGAGTGATAATCACGACTATCTAGGAACTGGGAACACGTCGCGCCTAACTGCGGATGTTACGTTCTTGATGCTCAAGGGTGCAGGCTACGCGATGGTGTTCTGCCTTGTTCTTTGGGCAAGCATCGCGGCGCTGCAAGGCATCGGTTTGTTGCTACCAGAAGAATCTCGTGAGACGGAAGATCCTACTCCGTTTTCACACATGTTGGCTGATCCTGTGGTCATTCAACTTACGTAATTCGATTGGGCCTGTAGCTTAGGCCCAATCGTCCAAGTTCCGCATGTTTGGGTCCCTTCAAACATGCGGGAACGTTGGGATCTCGACGTCCTGACACATCCTGTTGGCTACGGGAGGCAGATGTTGAAACCTGTTTCCAACATCTGTCCCCGAGCCAGCAGACTAGCCACAAACGTCGAGAAATACAAATCGTCGAGAAAGGGCTCAAATATGTCGCGTCCGAATACCCCCATTTTAGATCGTATTCATGTCCCCTCTGATATGAAGGGTCTCAGTAATTCAGAGCTGGCCACGCTTGCAGATGAGGTCCGAAGCGAAGTCGTCGAGGCTGTATCCACCACGGGTGGACACCTTGGATCATCGCTTGGCGTGGTCGAATTGACCGTCGCTTTGCACGCTGTCTTTGACACGCCGCGCGACAAATTGATCTGGGATGTTGGGCACCAATGCTATCCGCATAAGGTTCTGACGGGGCGTCGCTCAAGGATGAGCACTTTGCGCCAGGAAGGTGGGATTTCCGGCTTCACCAAACGCGCTGAATCCGAGTTTGACCCCTTTGGCGCTGCGCATTCGTCTACCTCTATTTCTGCGGCTTTAGGGTTCACCGTTGCGCGCGATATGGGGCTGCCGACGGGTGACGCTGTCGCCATTATCGGTGATGGTTCCATCAGTGCTGGCATGGCCTATGAAGCGCTCAACAATGCAGGTGCCGAAGGGCGCCGCATGTTTGTTATTCTCAATGACAACGAGATGAGCATCGCACCCCCTGTGGGTGCTATGTCGAAGTATCTTTCCGGCCTTTATGCATCTCCTTTGGGTGAATTGCAGACCATGGCCGAAGGATTTGAATACGCACTGCCCGGTCCTTTGCGCGAACATGCACGCCGGGCTAGGCAGTTGGTGACAGGTGTGACCGACGCGGGTGGTACAATGTTCGAAGACTTGGGTTTTCAATACGTTGGCCCTGTGGACGGGCATAATATGGAACAGCTTTTGTCCGTGTTGCGCGCTGCGCGCACGCGCTCGACAGGCCCTGTTCTGATCCATTGCTGCACCGTAAAGGGCAAAGGGTACGCCCCCGCAGAGCTATCTGCAGACAAGTATCACGGCGTTGCCAAGTTTGATGTCGTGACGGGTGTTCAAGCCAAGTCGCGCCCTAACGCGCCAAGCTACACGAGCGTGTTTGGAACAGCCCTTAGCAAGCTGGCTGAGACGGATTCAAACATCGTTGGAATCACCGCTGCGATGCCCTCAGGCACGGGCATGGATATCTTTGCCAAGCAATTTCCTAAACGTATGTTCGATGTGGGGATCGCAGAGCAACATGGCGTGACGTTTGCGGCTGGAATGGCGGCAGGGGGGCTGAAACCCTTCTGCGCGATTTATTCGTCGTTCCTGCAACGTGGATATGATCAGATCGTCCACGATGTGGCGCTGCAAAACCTGCCTGTACGCTTTGCGATTGACCGTGCTGGCCTTGTTGGTGCCGATGGTCCGACACACGCTGGTGCGTTCGATATTGGCTATCTTTCTGCACTGCCCAACATGACGGTGATGGCCGCTTCTGATGAGGCTGAACTCGTGCATATGGTCGCCACCGCCGCCGCGCATGACAGCGGGCCGATTGCGTTCCGCTATCCGCGTGGCTCTGGCACGGGCGTTGAGATGCCCGAGATTGGCGAAGTCCTCGAAATTGGCAAAGGTCGTATTGTGCGTCAGGGCAAAGACGTGGCGATTCTCTCCTTCGGGGCGCACTTAAGCGAGAGTTTGAAAGCCGCAGATCTCATGGAAGCGCAGGGCATCACAGCCACTGTCGCGGATGCGCGTTTTGCGAAACCGCTCGATCGGGCTTTGCTGCATCTTCTTGTCAAAAACCACAAAGCGCTGGTGACTGTCGAACAAGGCTCCCAAGGCGGATTTGGCGCAATGGTTTTGCATGACTTGGCCAATGAAGGTTTGCTTGATGGCAATGTCGCCGTGCGCACGATGACCCTGCCGGATCGCTTCATCGACCAAGCCGCACCTGATGCGATGTATGCAGATGCGGGTTTGACCGCGACGGATATCGCGGCGACGGCCTTGCAAGCTTCGGGCGTTGAGGTTCATGGTGTTGGTGTTTCTACGCCTTAAAGCTGTGAAGCTAAACGCACACGAAAGGCGAACGTCGCGTAACGGGTTTTATGTGATGCACGTTAGAGGGGAGTTATTAAGGCCAGCTTAGCGGCCTGATCCACCTATTGATCTCGCGGAACCCTACACCCCAAAACGTTGTTCACGGTATCAAGTTCATCCATTCTACGATTGAAGCAATCACGAAATTCCTGCACCGCTTCGCTTTGGTCATTTGCAGTTTTTGACAGAAAAAATATTTTCTTCATTAATGCTGCACGCTCTTGCTCGTCAGTTCTTGCCTTGCTCTCTGCAAAATAGGCGAAACCAAACAGACTGAGAAGCAACAGTCCAAATCCTGTAATTCGTACTGACTTAGTGATGCTACCCAGCATGAACCCAGATAAAGTGCCACCTGCCAAACCAATCAAGCCAAGGATCGTATCCATGCTCATTTTTGAAAACCCCTTGGTGATATATAATCATATATCGACAGCTTCCATTCGGATGCAAGTTTCAGGGCAATGAGTAAGCCACATTACCCGATAGATATAGACAAGCTTGAAAAAGGAAATGAGACCACATATCTTGCGACACATCGAGCAGTCAATCGCAACGTAACGCTAGGAAACACTAGCGACGGAGCCATTCGTAGAGAGGTGGGTTTTCCCATGACACTGCTCAGTGCCGTTTTCGAAGTTGCTCAATTTGTATTGGGTATAGTTGGAATTTATGTCGGCGTAAAAAGTATTCGTAGTGATACTCAAAAAGGACGATCACAGAAGTCTGATGAAGAGTCCCACAACAAATCCAAAGAAGACCCGTGACTGGCTTTTGATTATCGTCTCAGCTTGTCTGGTTCTAGAATCGCTTCACGACATCCTTGGTTGAAAAATAGCGATCAACACCGATAAGCGCTGTTATGAAATTTTAGCGCCAACCCTCAAGCAGCGGCTGCATTTCCAAAGATCAGCTCACTATGCTCAGCCATATAGATCCGGAGCCAAGGGGTGAATCTTTCAGGTTCCAGTGCCAATTCACGGCGCAAGACTTCGATTGAAATCCAGCGGGTTGCCATGACTTCGTCGGGGTTCACGGTAAACGCCATATCTTGGGACGCATGGGCGAGATAGACTTGCACCACCTCGTGCTCGATCAAGCCATCGCCCACATCGGCGCGGTATTCGACTTCGCCACGGTATTCATAGTTTAAGCCTGTGATCCCCAGCTCTTCGTTTACACGGCGATTGGCACAGACGTCGGGTGCCTCATCCCATTCGGGATGCGTGCAACAGGTGTTCGCCCACAAACCGGGCGTGTGGTATTTGCACAATGCGCGTTGCTGGATCAGGATGTGTTCGCCTGACACAACGAACACAGACACAGCCTTGTGCTTGAGCCCGCGTTCATGTGCGGCGAGTTTTTCGACAGGTTGAAGCGTGCCCTCAACCCAAGCTGGGATCATGATTTCCATCAGACACGTGTCGAAGAAATCATACGCGTCAGATGTGCGAGGTTTTTCAGACCGATTTTCAAATGTGCCATGGGCCGTGCCTTTACCAATCGTTTGTTCATATACGCCTCAAATGTGAGACGTTGAACATCTATATCATGGCAGAGCGAAACAAAACGCTCGCGGCGTTCATCAGAGCGGTAATAGGCGTTTTGCATCGCGCCCAGTACTTTGAACACGCTCTTATGCTCGCGCATGAAGAGTTTGCGCGCCAATTGCAGATCTTTCGCGCGGCCAGTTTTCAGGTATGCACTTGCTGCTGTTGCGGCTACGCGACCACCGACCATTGCATAATAAATACCTTCGCCTGAAGAGGGGGCCACGACGCCAGCGGCATCGCCTGCAAGCACAACATCTGTGCCATTGTCCCAACGATCCATAGGGCGTAGCGGAATGGGAGCGCCTTCACGGCGAATGGTTTTGCAATCTTGCAAACCGGACGCCACGCGCAAATCTGCTGTCGCTTGTTTGAGATCGACACCCTCAAGGCCGGTTCCCATGCCAACGCTTGCTGACTTACCATGTGGGAAGACCCAGCCGTAAAAATCGGGAGAAATTGCGCCATCATAGATCACATCGCAGCGCATGGGGCTGTAGGAGGCGTCGGTTTCAGGCGCTTCAATGATTTCATGATAGGCGATGACATATGGAATTTTATCGCCACCGGGGACTTCGGCCTTGGCCACTTTGGAGCGGGCGCCATCGGCGCCGATGATCATTTTGCACGCAAGCGCACGTTCTTCACCGCTTTCTTTGTCGCGATAAATCAGGTTCTTGGTTTCGCCGTCGCGTTCAAAGCGTAGATAGGTCCCAGTAAAGCGGTCCGCACCTGCTTTGGCGGCGCGTTCCCGCAAGAACACATCAAAATGTTCGCGATCAACCATGCCGACGTAGCCGTTTTCAATTGGGATATCGACTTGGCGTTGGGTTGGCGAAATCATGCGAGCGGTGTTGATGCGCGCTACGATTTGGCTGTCTGGAATGTGGAATTCTTCGATCAGACGTGGGGGCACGGCGCCGCCACACGGTTTGATCCGTCCTTCACGGTCGATCATTGCGACCTTGTGACCAGAGCGTGCGAGATCTTCTGCGGCAGTTGCGCCCGACGGGCCTCCACCAATGACAACAACATCATACATTGCTTATTCTCCCGGGACCATTGACGCGGCCGGAGCGGCCGATCTGTTTTCCATCACGCGCGCGGCCATCAGGGCAGCGGCGAGAAATAATAAAGCTTCAAACGCAAAGACGGAGCCAAAGGCAGGCCCGTCCGCGATAAAGCTGCGTGAAATATCAACCAAGGCGGCGCCAGTCAGGCCACCAAATCCAGCGGCAATCGCTTGGGATGCACCCCAAAGACCCATGCGCGTGCCTTCGCGTTGTGCACGCCCTTCAGAGGCAAGCGCCATCATCGAGCCAATTGCGGCGACAGCGAACATACCGTTGAAAAAGCCAAGCGCGATAACGAGCGATTGCAGACTGATCTGCGTCTGGGCAAACCCCGAAAGGGCGAGCATGATCAGCACGCCTGCCGACCCAAGGCAGCCCGCCATCACCCAAGCGCGCAGCGAGCCTTTTTTCAAACCAGTCGCAACGATACCAACGGTGAGCATCCCGATAAAGACACCGCCGTTTTGCATCCCGCTGAGGGATGTGGATTGCCCTGGCGTGAAGCCAAAGACGAGACCCGCGTATGGTTCAAGGATCAATTCTTGCATGAAATACGCGTTCATCGACAAGAATATGAAAAGTGTAAAGTTGCGTGTTTTCCGCTCACTCCAAACATCGCGCAGTCCTTCCATGAAGGGCGTGTGCGGTTCGGGAGTCGCCGCTGTAACACGGCGTTCGATGCCATAGATCGCAAGTGTGGTGAGAATAATTGCAGCTACTACGATGACACCTACAACGCTCAACAAACGTTGGGGTGAATAGGGATCAAGAAAAGAGCCAGCAAGACCAGCGGTGAGCGCGATGCCAAAAATCATCATGAGCCATGTGATTGTGGCGGCGGCGGCACGGCGATGTGGCGCAGTTGCGGTGGCCATCAGGGCAAGCAATGAGGTGCCTGAAGCACCGACGCCAATGCCGATCAGCGCGTAGGCAACCACAGATAACGCTAGTGCGAGACCGTAGCTTTGTGCGAAGAGCGTGACAGCGAAAGCAGCGCCAAAGCCGCCAAGTGCCAGCGCAATCATGCCCCCAATGATCCACTTTGTGCGATTACCACCGGTGTCAGAGGTAAAGCCCCAACGTGGCCGAGATAGCTGGATACCGTAGTGCAAACCAACCAGCATTCCGGGCAGGATTGCAGGAAGCGAGAATTCGACGACCATCAAGCGGTTGAGTGTTGAAGTTGTCAAAACAACAATTGCGCCAAGTGCCATTTGAACAAGGCCGAGACGGAAAATTTGTAGCCAAGATAGGGTCATCTTAAAGGCTCCTTAATGCGAAGGCGGCAATCATCATGCCGCTGACATAAAGCATGACGCCTGTGCCGTTGTACCACGGCGCGCGCCCTTTCGGGTCGCTCAGCAGAACGCGCATTGCCCAGACTTGCAGCGCTAGTGCGGCGGAAATGGCAATCGCGAAAATGGGTTTGTCCCAAAGGATGAGCAGGGCGATCACCAGCGCTTGCGGCACTGCCATAATCCAGCACGCTGCTTTTGCAGCGTGCTCGGGGCCAAGCGTGACGGGCAATGAATTAACACCCATCTGCCTATCGCCTTCGAGCGCCTTAAAATCGTTAAGCGTCATGATGCCATGCGCACCGATACCGTAGAGCAGCGCGATCACAACAATCTGCCAGCTTGGCGCACCTGCGCTCAGAACGGCGGCGCCAGTAAACCAAGGGAGACTTTCATAGCTTAGGCCGACAAGCCCAGGACCCCACCAACCAGAACGTTTCATCCGGAGAGGTTCAGCGGAATAGGCCCAAGCGGCAAGAACGCCAAGAATAGTCGCTCCAAACCCCCATGGACCAAGAAACCAACCCACAAACAGCGAAAGCGCGGACATGACAAGTGCGATCCAAAGCCCCCAACGACCGGGGATGCGGCCCGATGGGATCGGGCGATCGGGCTCGTTGATTGCATCTACGTGACGATCACACCAATCATTGGCAGCTTGGCTCATACCGCAGACAATTGGACCGGCGAGAATGATGCCAAGGATTACCAAACCCAGTTGCGAGCTAGGAGCCACGCCAGAGGCGATCACCCCGCACAAGTAGGCCCACATTGGTGGAAACCACGTGATCGGTTTGATAAGACGCAGCATTGCTGCTGGTTCAGGGAAGTCCCTTGTTGGAAGATTGGCTAGATCTGTCATAGTGTAACTTTAACCTTACACATGGCGAGTCGACAAGTGTAAAGTATAGTTTACATTACGTTCAATTTCAGGTGAACTTAGCGAATTCGGGGGAAAATGACTTTTGTTTTCACTTTGATATTTGTTAATTGAGGCCCGATATGTAATGAACAGCGCCCGAGCCCTTTCCTTTTAAAGGACGAGCGCTACATCTTTGGTCCTAACTACAGGGAAATACAGCATGAAACTTTTTAGTATCCTCACCCTTGGTCTTGGCCTCGCGGCGGCACCACTTTTGGCAGACGGCCATGCGTCAGGCGACGCTGAAGCTGGCGAGAAAGTGTTCAACAAATGCAAAGCCTGCCACATGATCGTGGGCGATGATGGCACTGAATACGTCAAAGGCAACAAGACAGGTCCAAACTTGTTCGGTCTTAACGAGCGTCAGCTTGGTTCCGTAGAAGGTTTTAAGTACGGCAAGTCCATCGTGGAGCTTGGCGAAACTGGTGTCGTATGGAACGAAGCAGAATTCGTAGAGTATGTCGCAGATCCAAGAAAATATCTGCAGGCGAAGCTTGATGACAAGAAGGCACGCTCCAAGATGTCCTTCAAACTGCGCAAAGAAGAAGAAGCAGCAAACGTTTGGGCGTTTATTGTTTCTGCCGGCGCAGAGTAATTTTACTGCATAACTTTTGGGAAAGGCCTGCTAAGTTTAGCGGGCCTTTTTCTTTGGGCATTTGGTGAATTGAATAGAAAGCAAAGCAGTGCAAAAACGCGTTCTTCTTCTTGGCGCTACGGGAACCGCCGGTCAGGGTGCTGCACGTGCTTTGCTTGCTCAGGACTACGATTTAACCTGCGTTTTGCGCGATAGTGGTAAGACGAACACTCTGCCCGAGGGCGCAAAGCACATTATCGCGTCAATTGCTAATTTTGAGGGTGACCAAAAGCGCGTATTTGAAGATGAATCCTTTGATGTCGTCGTGTCCTGCCTTGCCTCACGCACGGGCGCGCCCAAGGACGCATGGGCGATTGATCATGCAGCGCAATTGAACGCGCTCTCACTGGCCAGATCGGTGGGGGCCAAGCACTTCGTTTTGTTGTCAGCTATCTGCGTTCAGAAGCCAAAACTTGCATTTCAATATGCCAAGCTTGCGTTTGAAGAAGCTTTGATTTCTTCTGGTCTCACCTACTCCATTGTGCGCCCGACAGCGTTTTTCAAATCGCTCTCCGGTCAGATTGAACGCGTGCGAAACGGCAAAGGGTTTTTGGTGTTTGGTGATGGCACGCTAACCTCCTGCACACCGCTCAGTGATGATGATTTAGGGCGTTTTCTTGCAAATTGTATCGCAGATGAAACCAAACATAATCAGATTTTACCCATTGGCGGGCACGGTCCTGCAATCACACCGATTGCACAAGCTGAAGAACTGGCGCGCCTGCTTGGTAAACCTGTGAAAATCAAACATGTGCCAGTTGCCTTGCTCGACGTGATTTATTGGGTGCTCAGAATTGGTGGGCTGCTTAGCAAAAAGTTGGCTGAAAATGCGGAACTCGCCCAGATTGGGCGCTATTATGCCACTGAATCAATGCTCGTTTGGAATGCAGAAACTGGCGCATATGATCGCGCACTGACGCCCTCAACAGGGACAGAGACGCTTTTTGAACACTATGCACAGTTGATAAAAGAAAACCACGCCGTGGAGCGCGGTGATCATTCTGTTTTCTGAAGCGTTGAGTGTTACGCGACAGCGTGTGCAATCGCGCATTGCTTCCATAGGGATGTCAAAGCAGCGACCAAGTGATCGATATCCGCGTCCGAGTGGAGCGGTGAGGGCGTAAAGCGCAAACGCTCCGTGCCTTTTGGAACTGTTGGATAGTTGATCGGCTGCACATAAATGCCCCACTCATCCATCAGATAATCGGCAAGCATCTTGGTCTTTACCGGATCCTTGATCATCACGGGAATGATGTGGCTGTCGTTCATCAAATGCGGGATGCCGGCACGGTCCAGCCCTGCGCGCAGCTTTGCGACCTGCTCACGCTGGCGCTGGCGTTCAATGTTAGACTCTTTTAGATGTGCAATCGATGTGCGCGCAGCTGCGGCAACTGCCGGGGGCAGAGCAGTTGTGAAGATAAATCCAGATGCGAAGCTTCGGATAAAGTCACAAAGCGCAACAGAGCCAGTGATGAAACCACCTACAACACCGTAAGCTTTGCCAAGTGTTCCCTCGATAAGCGTGATGCGATCCATCAAGCCTTCTTGCTCTGCAATACCGCCACCGCGCGGGCCATAAAGCCCAACAGCGTGAACTTCATCGAGATAGGTCATTGCGCCATATTTCTCAGCCACTTCAACAATCTCGCGGATCGGAGCAATATCGCCGTCCATAGAATAGACCGACTCAAACGCGATTATTTTAGGCGCATTTGCAGGGAGGGCTTGAAGCTTGGCTTCAAGGTCTGCGACGTCGTTGTGCTCCCAAATGACCTTTTGCGCGCGCGAATGACGGATGCCTTCGATCATAGACGCGTGATTGCCGGAATCGCTTAGGATGATGCAGTCCTTAAGGCGACTTCCAAGCGTGCTGAGCGCAGCCCAGTTTGACACGTAGCCAGAGGTAAACAAAAGCGCGGCTTCTTTGTTATGAAGATCAGCCAGCTCACGCTCGAGCAACAAGTGATCGTGATTGGTGCCCGAAATGTTGCGTGTGCCGCCCGCGCCTGTGCCCGTGCGCTTCACAGCTTCGCACATTGCATCAATCACAACCTGATTTTGACCCATGCCCAAATAGTCATTTGAACACCAAACCGTCACATCGCGCACTTCGCCATTTTGGTGATTGCCAGCGCGTGGAAATTTACCACAACTGCGTTCAAGCTCGGCAAAAACACGGTAGTTGCCTTCGTCTTTCAACGTGTCGAGCTGGTCTTGGAATAGTGCATCAAAGTTCATGGGACTGTCCTGTCTTAGAGGTCGTAGGCAGCGAAGGAAGCATCCAGCGCCATAGTTTCGCATCTGGTAACGGGATAACCATCAACCAATGCTCTAAAGTGGCCAAAGCAGATAGCGCAAGGAGTAGGGCAAAGCCCACAAGCGCCGGTGTTGTTTCAGCAGTGAATAGGCGCTCAGCAAAGCACGCAGTTGCGAAGCTGAGAAACGTAACGCCAAGCACGAATGCGATCGTGACATTGCCTTGGCGAAAGTAGCTTTTGAGGTGCTCAAGCGGCTTTGGCACGAATTCCGTGTTGATCCGTGGCACGCCGAAGAAAAGGTTAAGCTTTGCCGAAATGCGGGCTGCAAAAAGCGTAAGATACGCCCAAAACCCGAAGGTATTTTCAGAGCCAATGGTCGCAACCGTGACAATGAGCATCCCGATGAGCAACAGCAACTCATGATAGGAAAGCGTATGCCATGCCCGCACAAAACGTGCCCACCCCTGCAAATGCTCAGGGCAGGGTGCGCGCTCTGGCCCTGTGATGATCCCGGAGAGGAACGCAAGTTCGATCCAACCCCAAACAAGCAGCACCGAGAGGAAGGACACATAGACATTTGCAACGTTCAACGTGTTAGCAGACAGGACCAAGCCTGCAGTGCCAAGCGCGAAGAGCGGTACAGACAGCACGACATTTCTACCATGCGCCGCGCCACCAAATTTGTCCGCCCTGCGCACAACAAGCAATATGATCCCGGTGAAGAACCACCAGGAAAATATCGCCAAAAGCGCTGCTATCCAGGGCGAGCTGAGCATTAGTAGGCGGGCTCCATACGAGGGCTGACAGGCACCTCATTCTTGATTGCAGGGATCGTAAAGATCGACACGAACGCAACCGCTGCTTTCGCCATACCGCCAACACGGCTCACAAATCCAAGCACACCGCCGCGCTTTTTCGCAGCAGCCACTTGACGCGACGCCGCTTCCATACGGTCCAGATTTGGACGCCAGCGCGGGTGATCAATGTCCAAAGTCATCGGGAAGACCTGCTTGGAAATCTCTGACGTCTTGCGGAACACTTCTTGACCATACCATGTCACATCCACACCAAGCGCTTCATGGAACAAGGGACGCTGATGATCACGCACCCACATCGTTGAATAGACGGCCGTCAGGAAGAATTTGATCCAGAGCTTGTTCATCCAAGTTTCTGTCAGCTTCGCATCTGTCTTCAACAACAAGGCGAACGCTTCACCATGTGAGAACTCGTCGTTGCACCACTCACGGAACCACTTGAAGATCGGGTGGAACATCAGCTCTGGGTTCTTTTCCAGATGGCGATAGATCGTGATGTAGCGCGCATAGCCGATTTTTTCAGACAGATAAGTTGCATAATAAATGAACTTCGGGCGGAAGTAGGTGTACTTCTTTTGCTGGGTCAGAAAGCCAAGGTTCACGCGAATACCCGCTTCGCGCAGGGCATCGTTGATGAAACCCGCATGGCGTGCTTCGTCGCGCGCCATAAGTTGAAAGAGCGTGGTGATGTCCTCGTTAGAGCCACGGCGCTTCATTTCCTTATAAAGCACACAGCCAGAGAATTCGGCGGTACAGGATGAAATCAAAAAATCGATGAACTCAGCTTTCAGCGCAGGGTCCATTCCGTCCCAATCTGCTTCCCACTCATCGGTCTTTTTGAAGTGACCTTTGTTTGGGTCCGACTTCATCTGGTTGATCAAAACATCCCATTCATCGCGTATGGAAGACACATCAATTGCATCCATTTCGTCAAAATCGGTCGTGTAAAAGCGTGGCGTCAAAAGCGTATTTTGCATCGCAACTTCCGTCGCCTTTTCAGACGTCATCGGATCTGCGTTATCAAGCGCGTCCTGAGCTGCGATGGCTTCTTCTGCGGTATTAGCAAATGCGGAGTGTACAGGAGCGTTCATGAGAGCACCTCTTCAGAAAAGGAAAATTCGCAGAGTTCCATGAACTCGAAATCGCCAGTGGCGCGGGTCCAAAGTTGTTCCAGCTTAGAGGCGCGCGTGATCGTTGCGATACGCTCTTCCTCAACCAGTTCACCATATGCAGCCAGAATTTCTGGCCCTTGCACTTGCACGCTATCACCGGGGTTCACGACAGCCCCGTTGTTGAATTTCACATGTGCTGACAGCTCTTCAAAGCGGTGCGAGATTGTCACCGTGCACGGTGCGGTTTCCTTTGATCTTGTGATAAGTCCCATTTTAAGTGTCCCTTTAAGTAAATTTTCAATCAAGCAGCTTGGCGAAAGCCGCAACATTGTCTTTTCCGTAACCGATCAGTTCGATCTTCCAATCAGTGGTATCGTCGAGTATCCCGACATTTCCGTTTTCACGCAGTACCACGCGTACAGGTGCGTCAGATGATGCATCTTGCACCAAACGCTCACGCGTTACGGCAACCCAGATTACGTCAATAAAGCCCTTCTTCGCATCGGTGGAATGCGCAAGCAGGCTACCTGCGGTATCATAGACACCAACACCTTCACTACGCGAGCCTTTTAGCGTGACGCTGACTTCTTTTACGATGTCGCTATGGGCAACAACCGATGTTACTTCGCGGCCCGTGAAACGTGCGGCGCCCACCAGCAACAGGCTCGCAGCCATCAAGGTAAACATTGCGACAACAAGAAACTTTGGGACCATTTCGCGGTCCCGATGTTTCATTTGATTAGAAAGTGCATTGAAAGAGGCCATCAGACTTACTCCGCTGCAATGCCATCGGTGCCAAGATCTAGGGTCTCAGTACGTGTGACTTGTGGTTGAGAGACGCGTGTTTCAGCGGCTTCTGCGAAAATGGCGGCAACTTTGGCGACCTCGGGAATAGCACGCAACGCGGGTTGTGTGCGGCGCATGTGCCAAGGACGAACATGGGGCCATGTCATGAGATATGACAGACGTGTGTCACCGATCAGTTCTAAATTGATTGTGCCCATTCCGTTAGAACGCACAGCGGCCTGAGCATTGCCGATGCAGACGTAGGGCAGATTCAACGTCATCGTCAAAGCCGCGCCAATCCGCATGCACACACGCTTATTAGTGAGCGTGTAGATCGTGCTGCGCGCTTGCACTTTCGCAATCATGTAAATCAACAGTGCCACAACGATACCCGCAAGCACGAATGGAACACCGTGCAAAAGGGCAGTGGTGAAAGGAACATCCGCAGAGGATACGCCAACACGCCAAATCGTCAGAAAGACGAAATAGCCGATCACCCAGTTGAGCGCCCATGCGTCTTTTGCAAGACGCAGAGCATTGGGGCTGCCTTGCCACAGGATCTCTTCATCCTTTGGCAAGTCTTCAGGTAAGCCCCTGACAGGTTCGAAATTAAAGTCATCATGGTGCATTTTAGTGTCCCTCGAATGTTATTGCCGGACCCTGGCGAAAAGCCCGGCAATTATTTTTACAGAAGTGGCTCAGAACGGGACGGATCTGCATAAAGCGTACCGCCGCCGTAATAGGCCATGATCTTTTCCTCTTCCAAAAGCGTGATTTGCTCATCGCTTTTGATGCCTGGAACGTCTGCGAAATGTGCACCGTAAAGCGAACGTACTTTAACGTGATCGCCTTTGATGCGGCAGAAGTTGATAGGCAGCAGACGCGTCTGGCCCGATCCTTCAGGGTTCAAATCAATCGTAAGGAAACGTACCAATTGCTCAGGCACGTCCACCCACATATCGATGCAGCGACCGATGATTTCACCGTCACCAGCCATCACAACCAAACCACGCGGGTCACGACCTGCGGAGAACGCGAAGTCTGGCAGTTTAGAAAGTGGCTTGATCTTAACGTGACCGTGCGCATCAAGTTCAGGATGATCATGGCGTGGTGCCCATGCGCCTGGACCAACACCATCAAGCATTGGATTGCCCGTTGGAATATAAGGCGAGCCAGCAGCGCGCGATGATTGCTCAAGCGCAAGATCATCACGATCGCCACGCTGACCTGATGGAACCGTCAACTCACCGCGACCCTCGGACAGAATAAATGTTTTGTCTTTAGGAACAGGGAACGGACCTTGGTTAGGTGCTGCGTTGCCTTCTTCGTCTTGCAAAGGATATCCTTCGCGCATGTTTTCAGTCTGAAGGTAAAATACCAACAGAGCGAAAAAGATCCAAAACATCCAAATCGCGGCGCTCGCGAGATCAAAGTTTCCAAAAAATTCAGTGCCAACCATAGTCGCCTCCTATGCGGTCATGTGGGAAAATCAGACAGCTCAAGGCTGCGTGTTTCTGATGCGTGAAGTCCCTTGGCTCGCACGAGCGGACCAAGAGCGATGAGAGTGATGAAAAGCAGCCCGATTTCGAGCTGATAAACGACGGAATATCCAACGGATGGAGAGGTCAGTGCGCTGCCAAGAGCACCGCTTTGACCTGCGGTGTTTACAAGATCGCGGATTGCACCGCCGATGAAGATTGAAAGACCAGCGCCGGTCGCTTGAGCCGCGCCCCAGACACCAAGTGCAAGTCCACGACCTGCCGCGCCTTTGACTTCGATAGTCATCGCAGCAGTCAGAGTTGCAACCGCAAAAAGTCCGCCGCCAAGCCCGATCAGTGCTGCCCCGATGAAGAAAAGCACAGGGGAGGACAGCGGCGCCGACAAAAGCACAGCGCTAAACGCAGCAATCCCAATAATGACTCCACGGCCGCCCATTCGAAACGGGTCAATCCCTTGAGACAACCAACGCGCCGCGAGGCCAAAACCAAGAAGCGCACCGCCCGCCCACATCGCTGTAAGCAAAGTGGTGGACGATACAGACAGTCCAAGAATCTCGCCGCCATAAGGCTCTAGCAAAACGTCCTGCATGTTAAACGCCATCGTACCAATAAAGATCGTCACAATCAGACGCACAACGCTGCTGTCTTGCGTAAAGTCAGACCAGGCCACGCTAAACGCAGGCTTAGGCGCGCTGCGTTCTGCGGTGCTCATAGGCGAGAGTTTTTCTTGCTTCCAAAGCGCGATCACATTCAGAACCAGCGTCATCACAGCAGCGCCTTGAACGACTTGAACCAGCAAAAGCGAAGAATAGTCGCGCAAGAGCGTACCAATGATCAGGGCAGAGAAACCCATCCCGAGCAGATACATCACATAAAGAAGCGAAACGACTTTGGCGCGTGTTTCCTCAGATGCACGATCCGCCGCCAAAGCAAGACCCGCGGTTTGCGTCATATGCATGCCAAGACCTGTCAGCAGAAACGCCAGCGCCGCTGCAACTTGGCCAAACATGCCCACGTCCACCGCAGTGTCGCCTGCGAGAACCAACAGCGCCATCGGCATAATTGCAAGACCGCCAAACTGCCAGATGGTACCAAACCAAAGATATGGTACGCGCTTCCAACCAATCGCAGAGCGATAGTTGTCAGACTTGAAGCCGAGAAGCGCCCGGAACGGCGCAATCAAGACCGGAATCGCAATCATCAAAGCAACGATCATCGCAGGCACAGACAACTCAACAATCATCACGCGGTTAAGCGTGCCCAAAAGCATCACCGCCGCCATGCCCACAGAAATTTGGAACAACGACAGACGCAAAAGCTGCATAAGGGGCAAGCCCTCGCTCGCGGCGTCCGCAAACGGCAACATCTTGAGTGTCATATTCTTGACGATGTTCTTGCTCGCGATCATGCGCGGAACTCCAGCGCTTGACTGATGTAAAAGCCTGATGAGACGCGTTCGATCTCGCGAATTTTGCCTTTGGTCGCAGCCGCAATTTTATACGACTGATGAGGGATCATTGTTGGTGAGCGATCTGCGCGCGGAAATAGTTTCCCAACGCGCCACATTGCCATCAAAAGAGGTGTGCGTGGCGCAACGGTGAAGACCATGTTGTTGTTCAGACGCGGTGCAATCTCATTCAGGATCCGACCAATGTCATCCGCTGTGTAATAGATCAGGCTGTCCATCGCGACGATATGGTCAAAACCGCCAAGGCGCTTATCTAGCATATCACCGGCAGAAAACGTAAGGGACCCGCGCACGCGATCCGGACGACGCTTGTTCGCGATGTCCACAAGCTGCGGAGAAATATCAACGCCAACAACATCCGCGCCGCGCTTGGCCAATTCAAATGCCAAAGCACCTGTGCCACAACCCGCATCCAAAATGCGCGCGCCGCGCAGATCTTCGGGGAGCTGCGCAATCAACACATCGCGCATACGGTCACGACCCGCGCGCACGGTCGCGCGAATGCCCGACACAGGCGCATCTGATGTCAGCTGCTCCCATGTGCGGGTCGCGGTCTTGTCGAAATAGGTTTCGACGCGCGTGCGTGTGGCTTCATAGCTCATCTTTAGTCGAACCCAAGCAACTCGAAGATTTCACGATCAGGAAGGGGATCGGGCGCAAGTGGCAGCGTGCCGTTATAAAGCGTCTCTGCGAGGCGGATGTATTCCTTGCGCACCTGTACGATGTCTTCTTCGTCAGGCATTTCGAACAACGTCTTTTTCTTCAGACGTGAGCGGCGGATTGCATCAAGGTCTGGCATGTGCGCAATGCGGCTGAAGCCAACGGTGTCACAGTAACGATCGACCTCATCCGTGTCTTTGGAGCGGTTCGCAACACAGCCGGCCAAACGCACTTTGTAGTTTTTCGACTTCGCCTGAACCGCCGCAATAATCCGGTTCATCGCGTAGATGGAATCGAAATCATTCGCCGTCACAATCAATGCACGATCCGCGTGCTGCAAGGGGGCTGCAAAGCCGCCACAAACAACGTCGCCGAGCACGTCGAAGATCACAACGTCCGTGTCTTCAAGCATATGGTGTTGCTTGAGCAGTTTGACCGTCTGGCCAACCACATAACCGCCACAGCCCGTACCCGCGGGCGGACCACCAGCTTCGACGCATTTCACGCCGTTGTAGCCTTCTGCCACATAATCTTCGGGGCGCAGCTCTTCGGCGTGAAAATCAACGCTTTTCAGGATGTCGATCACAGTGGGCTGCAGGCGGCCCGTCAGCGTGAATGTGCTGTCGTGCTTTGGATCACAACCGATCTGCAAGACGCGGTGACCGAGCTTGGAAAAGGCCGCAGACAGGTTCGACGAAGTCGTCGATTTACCAATTCCGCCTTTACCGTAAACGCTGAAAACCTTCGCGCCTTCGATCTTTGAACTTTCGTCCTGATGGACCTGAACAGATCCTTCACCGTCCCCACCGAGGTTGGGAATGCTTCTATCAAGTGGGCTCATGAGTTTAGTCCCTTTCCAATAATTTGGGTCATTCGGCTGCAATGCCCTCTAATCTGTCTTCTATGGCGTCAGCGGCGTTTTGAAGCGCTTCCAACGTGTCTGAGTCTGGTGTCCAGTAGTCACGATCCGAAGCTTCCAGCAGGCGGTTCGCCATGCGCATCGAGGCTTGCGGGTTCAAATCAGCCAGACGCTTGCGCATTGCATCATCGAGTACGAAAGTTTCTGACAACTCTTGGTAAATCCAAGGATCAACCTTGCCTGTCGTCGCAGACCAACCAACGGTGTTGGTGATATGCGCTTCGATCTGGCGCACGCCTTCATGACCGTGCTTCAGAAGGGGTTCGTAAAATTTCGGGTTCAAACTGCGCGCACGGGTTTCAAGCGAAACCTGCTCTTGCAAGCTGCGCACCTTGGCACCGCCACGTGTTTGGTCCCCAATGTAGACAGGCGTCTCAGCGCCATTCTTCGCGCGCTTCACCGCCGCAGCAATGCCGCCAAGCGTGTCAAAATAGTGATCAACCGATGTGACACCCAGCTCGACCGACTCCAAGTTTTGATAAGCAAGTTCCACATTGGATAGCGTATCTTGCAGCAGTTCAGCTTGTTTGGAAGCTTCGCCATCAGTGCCATAAGCAAAGCTCTTGCGAGACTGATAGGCATCCGCCAAATCACTGTCATCTTCAAAAGCAGAGCTATCAACAAGCTGGTTCACGTTTGAGCCATAAGCCCCCTCAGCATTGGAGAACACTCGCAGAGCAGCGGTCTGCATATCGCAGCCATTTTTTTCCATAAACGCCAGCGCATGGGCGCGGATCGGGTTCATGTCTAAAGGCTCATCTGCGTTCGCACACTTAAGCGCAGCATCAGCCAACAGCTTTGTCTGCAAAGGCAGCAAGTCGCGGAAAATACCAGAGAGCGTCATCACCACGTCAATGCGTGCACGGCCAAGCGTTTCAAGCGGGACAAGGTCAGCACCACAAAGGCGACCATGACTATCAAAGCGCGGGTTCGCCCCCATCAGTGCAAGCGCTTGCGCAATCGGGCCACCGTTGGATTTAATATTGTCAGACCCCCACAAAACCAACGCCACAGTTTTTGGCAAAGTCTCATGTGTTCTCAGAAGTTCCGCTGCTTGCAGCGCACCATCTTCCATCGCGTAAGCGGTAGGCATACGAAATGGATCAAACGCGTGAATGTTTCGCCCTGTTGGCAGAATATCAGGCGCACGGATAACGTCACCGCCCGCAACAGGCTTGATGAATTCGCCGTTCATCGCGCTCATCAAAGCTTTAAGTTCAACAGACGTTGCAAGATGCTTACGCGCCGTTTCGCGTGCCGCTTTAGAATCAAAACTCATCTGATCAAGCGTGTTTTGAACTGACTCCTCAGACAGCTCACGCCCCACGATGTGCAAGCCATCAGGGATCAAAGCATCTTCGGTTTCTAGCAGTTTCAACCACAGCGTGCCGAGATCGTCGCACTCAAGATGCACGGTGTCTGCTTGCGCACGGATCAGTTTTTCAAGCGCCTCGACGCCTTCATCATTAGGGTTCAGGCTGCGCCACTTCGTCAGGCTGTCTTTCAGATCTGCCAAACCACGGTAAAGCCCAGACGCCTGCAAAGGAGGCGTCAAATGGGTGATCGTTACAGCGTTTGTGCGCCGTTTCGCTAGCGTCGCCTCTGACGGATTATTCGCCGCGTAAAGATAAACATTTGGCATGTTGCCCATCAAGCGATCAGGCCAGTCATTACCGCCACATCCGTTTTGTTTACCAGGCATAAATTCTAGCGCGCCATGCATGCCGAAGTGCAACACAACATCAGCTTTCAGATCATGCTTTAGATACTGATAAAATGCGCTGAAGGCATGGGTCGGGGCAAAGCCGCGTTCAAAGAGCAAACGCATTGGATCGCCCTCATAGCCAAAGGTGGGCTGCACACCCACAAAGACGTTGCCAAAGTGCGCGCCAAGTACAAAAACTTCACGACCATTGGATTGCACACGACCAGGCGCTGCGCCCCACGCCGCTTCGATTTCATCGAGCCAAGGCGTGTTCGCAACAATCATATCCGCACTGACGCAAGCCGCAACATTGGCATCTTGGCCGTACGTTTGCGCATTGCCTTTAAGGACAACATCACGAAGGGCATCAACACTCGCAGGTGGCGTGAGGTCATAGCCCTGCGCCTTCATCTCGTGAAGCGTGTTAAACAAGCTCTCGAAGACGGACAAATACGCAGCGGTTCCGACAGCACCAGCATTTGGAGGGAAGCCAAACAACACGATGCCAACGGTCTTTTCAGAGTTTTTCTTACGGCGCAAAAGCGCAAGGCGCTCAGCCTTTTCGACCAAAGCATCAACGCGCTCAACACAAGGCGCCATCGCTTTCACGTCACCAATCGCAGCACATTTGTGCGCGCAGCCTGCGCAGCCCTCAGGTGCGTGGCGACCTGCGAAAACAGTCGGGTTTGTTGCGCCATCAATTTCTGGCAAAGCGACAAGCATGGTTGCTTCAATCGGGCTGAGACCTTGATCACCGCCGGACCATTGCGCGAGAGTTTGAAACTCTAGCGGTTGCGCCGCGACGTAGGGCACATCAAGCGCGCTCAGCGCATCAACCGCGCCAGTGCTGTCGTTATATGCGGGCCCACCCACTAGCGAGAAGCCCGTCAAAGACACAAGTGCGTCGATCTTGCCCAGGTAGTAAGCGTCGATCGCAGGGCGTCCATCAAGACCACCTGCAAAAGCCGGAATAACACGCATGCCACGCGCTTCAAACGAGCGGATCACATGATCATAATGCGCCGTGTCCCCCGCAAGCACATAGCTGCGCAGCATGAGCAATCCGATGGTTGGCCCTGTGCCTTTAAGCGGTAAATCAGCAACGTCTGTTACGATATGGTGATCTGGCAGATCAGGATGATAGAGACCTGTCTCAGGATATTCGATTGGTTCATCAGCTTGAACACCGCGCCATTCTGGACGCGAAGAATAACGCGAAATCAGAAAACGCACAAGGCTTTCGACATTGTCGTCAGACCCACCAAGCCAATACTGCATGCTCAAGAACCAAGCGCGCAGATCCTGTGATTTGCCAGGGATCAGTTTCAGGATTTTGGGCAAGCGGCGCAACATCTTCATCTGACCCGCGCCAGAACCGCCAGACTTTTTCGACGGCTTAAGCTTTTTCAGCAACGCAATCGCGCCCGTTGCTGGCCGCATCATGTCGAGATCGCCCATCTTGGTCAGTTGAACAATCTCTTGATCTGCGATTACACCAACCATCGCATCGCACGCATCACGGCGCGCTTTGAGATCGGGCAGTATCATTTGGATGTGCTCTTCGAGGAAGATCACAGAGCTAACGACGATATCCGCGCTTGCGATATCTGCCTTGGCGGCGTCAAGCGCGGCTGTATCCTTGGCCCATTCCGCTGCAGCGTGTATCTTCAACTGCAACCCCGGAAAATCCATCGCCAAAGCTGGAGCAACCCGCGCAGCAGGTCCTGCCGCGTGGCGGTCCAACGTCACAAGAACGACGTTGTAGGGCTTATGCATTACATCATCGCGCAAAGTGGGCTTTGGCCTCATATAGGGTATCTACAGAAATTTGGTTAAGACCTTGCTCAACCGCATAGCTTTCTGTGTTGCGGCGTGCTTTGCCACGTACAAAGAACGGTATTTTCTTCAGCTCACGTTCAGCGTCTGACAACCAGATGACATTGTCATCAACATGCACTTCTTCGATCACAGGCGCGCTGGCCGCTTTCTTGGGCGAGTGTCCGCCATGATGGCTTGGACCCGCAGCATCGTTAAACTCAAAGTCCTCGCGGAACATGTGCAACAAATGCTCTTCCAGACCCATGACCAGCGGGTGGATCCACGTATCAAAGAGCACATTCGCGCCTTCAAACCCCATTTGCGGGGAGTAACGCGCGGGGAAGTCTTGCACGTGAACAGGCGCAGAAATGACCGCGCAGGGAATGCCAAGGCGCTTGCCAATGTGACGTTCCATCTGCGTGCCAAGGATCATCTCCGGCTGCAGTTCTTCAATCGTCTTTTCAACCAGCAAATAATCGTCGGTGATCAACGCCTCAACGCCATACTCTTTCGCAGTCGCGCGCACATCGCGTGCCATTTCACGGTTATAGCAACCCATGCCAACAACTTCGAAACCCATCTCGTCGCGCGCAACACGTGCCGCGGCTTTGACGTGGGTGCCATCACCAAAGATGAACACACGTTTGCCCGTGAGGTAGGTGCTATCGACAGAACGTGACCACCATGTTTGGCGAAGACGATCTGAATCAATCTCATTGGTAGAGCCGCTCAACTGACGGATTTCTTCGATGAAGTCCCACGTCGCTCCAGCACCGATAGGAATGGTCTTGGTATAAGGTTGCGCAAACGCGCGCTCGCAATGACGCGCGGCCATTTCGCCAGTTTCAGGGTAAAGCAGCACGTTAAAATGCGCTTGTCCCATCTTGGCGATATCACTCGGCGTCGCGCCCATGGGTGCGCAAACGTTCACTTCGATACCGAGTTCGTAAAGCAGGTTAGTGATCTCAGCCACATCATCGCGGTGACGAAAGCCAAGAGCTGTCGCGCCGATGATATTGCAGCTCACGCGTTCTGTCTTTTCCATCGGCTTGGCGAGGTGTTTTACGATCTGGAAGAACGTCTCATCCGCACCGAAATTCTCTTTGCGTTGATAGCTTGGCAATTCCAAAGGAATGACAGGGATGTCAAGACCCATGGTTTCGGCCAAACCACCGGGGTCGTCTTGAATCAGCTCGGCTGTGCAGGAGGCACCAACGATGATCGCTTCAGGCTTGAAACGGTCATAAGCATCTTGGCACGCGTCTTTGAACAGACCAGCAGTATCCGCACCCAGATCACGCGCTTGGAAGGTTGTATAGGTAACAGGCGGGCGATGATCCCGGCGCTCGATCATAGTGAAGAGCAGGTCCGCATAAGTGTCGCCTTGGGGCGCATGCAAAACGTAGTGCAGACCTTTCATCCCAGTCGCAACGCGCATCGCGCCAACATGGGGTGGGCCCTCGTATGTCCAGACAGTGAGCTTCATTCTGCAGCTACTCCAAGGATTGACTTGCGACGCAGGGGCCGCGCGAAGAGGGAGGCGAGATCGCCCGCCTGCTCGTAGAAATGCACAGGGGTGAAGACCAATTCGATCGCCCATTTGGTGCTGAGACCTTCAGCCTCTAACGGATTGGCCAAACCCAAACCACAAACTGTCAAATCAGGGCGCGCTTCACGGCAACGATCAAGTTGCAAGTCTACATCTTGCCCTTCGGAAATCTGTGGACCTGCTGGGAGAAGATCAAGATCAGGGCCATGTAAGGCGTCATGAATATAGGGCATGCCTACTTCGATCGCGCTCATCCCGCACTCACGGGTTAGAAAGCGTGCGAGAGGAATTTCAAGTTGGCTGTCTGGGAAGAAAAACACAGACTTGCCGCCAAGTGTTTCAGCTGCTTGCGCCACAGCTTGGCGTGCACGACGACGGGGCGCTTCTGTTGTTTTCTCAAACACGTCATCCGCGACATCAAATTCATCTGCAATCGCTGCGAGCCATGCTGTCGTGCCTTCTTCCCCAAGCGGGAAAGGCGCTGCGAGATGACGCGCGCCACGACGCACAAGCGCAGCATGGGTTTCGCCAAGGAAAGGCTGCGTTAAAGCAAAGACCGTGTTCGGACCAATTTGTACATCCGCATCAATCGTACGCGCTGGCAAGACTTGAACGTTCTCAATACCAAGGCCGTCAAGCAAACCAAGCATTTGATCCTCAACCACATCAGGAAGAGCACCAACAACAACCAGATTGCGCGCTTCAGTCTTAGGCAGAACAGGGACCATCGCCGCCAAACAAGCATCTTCACCTTGTGTGAAGGTCGTCTCGATCCCGGAACCGGAATACTCAAGCACACGCACCTTTGGCGCATAAGCTTGGGTCAAACGCTCCGCTGCGCGATTAAGGTCAAGCTTGATCACTTCCGACGGGCAAGATCCGACTAGGAAAAGCTGGCGAATATCAGGACGACGCGCCAACAAAGTCTCAACTTCACGGTCCAACTCAGCATGCGCATCGTTCAAACCCGCAAGATCTGATTCTTCGAGAATCGCCGTGCCGAATCGCGGTTCGGCGAAAATCATCACGCCAGCCGCGCTCTGCAACAGATGCGCACAGGTGCGAGAGCCGACCACCAAAAAGAATGCATCCTGCATTTTACGGTGTAACCAAATGATTCCCGTGAGACCACAAAATACTTCGCGTTGGCCACGTTGCTTCAGGACCGGTGCAGAGCGGCAGCCACCTGCGATTGGAGGGCGGGATTGATCGGTCATGCGGCGAGCTCCGATTGAAGGCGCGCGGCGCGCAATTTCCACAGGAATTGACCTGCGTTGACAACGTAAGTGGCATAGGCGGCTAGCACGATAACGATCAGCGCATCAGGCGAGATGCTGCCCGTCAAAAGGCCATATAAATAGAGGGTATGAAGCGCGATCACGACAAAGCTGAACACGTCTTCCCAAAAGAATGCAGGGGCAAAAAGCCACTGCCCAAAGACGACCTTTTCCCAGATCGCGCCAGTCACCATGATGAGGTACAAAAGGAACGTCTTTGCGATGATTGAAACAGTCGCAATCTCGTAGCCAGCGCCGTTCATGAGATAGCGCAAAACCAGCACCAACGAGACGAGAAAAACAGCAAATTGTAGCGGCGCAAGAACTGCCTGAACCGTGGTCCAAATACTCGCGTCACGGCGCACGCGCTGCTCAGGCGTATATAGCCCGACCTGCTGTTGCGATACATGTGATGCGTTTGTCATTGTGCCCCCTGAGGCGTCTTCAGTGTAAATAAAATTTGGCAGTCCCAGTCCAATATGTCAACTTTGATTTACACATTGCAGCCTTTTTTAGCAGCGCTTTTCAACTATTTGCCCGCTAAGTGGCCGTTTTTGCGATTAATTGGTAAAAGTGTCATGATTTATTGACATATATCACTGGATACGTGACGATAGTGCGCAATGTATCTTACGCGCGCCGCGCTCGAGGTTGTTTTCTTCTTGAGGCAGCTTTAAAATCATAAGGGAGGGAAGTGTCACTTGGTATTCGACGAAATCACTTTTTCTGCCCGCCCCGCAAGCGAAGTTGATAGCGTCGCTGTGCGCGCTCTTAGCTTGCTTGCTGCAAATACTGGGAACAAAGCGCCAAGCAGTTCCTTCAAAAGTCTGGCAGATCATAAAGACCTGACCAAGATGCTGACACAGCGCCTTTACCAGGCTTCTTGTGATGCCGACCGCCAGAAAGTGATAATCGCGATCAAGGAAATGCAAGTTTCCGAAGCGAGCGTTTCAGACATTATATCCATACTTGTGCCAGCTGCTGCGCGTAAACTTGGACAAGATTGGGTCAACGACACAGCCTCGTTCGGGGCAGTTACGATTGGGTGCGCACGCTTACAGGCCTGCGTACATCATCTTGAACGCAACTTTGCAGAACGGCCGTTGAGGGACAGCGCGCATCAAACCAATTGTCTGGTTGTCGTTCCAGAGGGCGCACAACATACGCTTGGTGCCGTCGTTCTAGCCGCTGAATTGCGTCAAGCTGGGCCACACGCACAGCTTGCATTGGATGTCAGTCCGGAAAAGATGGCGCGTCTCGTGAATGATGAACACTATGACATTGTGATGATTTCTGCAGCACTTGGGCAGGACATCGGAACGCTTCGCGCGCTTGTGAAGGCTGCTCGCACAAAAGATGCTCGCTCCAAGGTAATTATTGGCGGAAGCCTCTTGACGAGCGAAAAAAATCTAAGAAAAACAACACTTTCAGATGCTGTTACCTCTGATTGGCAAACTGCTCTGAAAATAGGCAATTCGGGGTTGCAAAGTGTCGATGCAAAGCCCTAGACACCAAGTATTACTACGTGCGCGTTTTTAAGTAGCGCTCACTTGAAGGAATTTGATAAATGGCGCCACACGGTGAAATGAGCTGGACTGAAGGAATGATCCCTGCGATCAATCCCGAAGTTGTGGCAGGCATCGTTTCGCGTATTTCCGACCTTGCGCTCATCATTTCCGAGAATGGAACCATCCGGAATGCGCAAGCGAACCCAAATTTCAATTTATTACCAGATCTGCAAACTTGGCTCGGTCGTCCCATTCAGGATTTTCTTACTGTTGAATCAGTTCCAAAATTCGAAACACGACTTGCACAGTTCAAGGATCACACGGCCGATGTGCAGCCTGTTCAGGTCAACCATGTTGCTAACGGCGAAATACCCGAATTCCCGGTGCAATACAGCTTCCATCGCACAGGCGTTGAAAATAGCATTCTCATGCTTGGCAATGATCTCACCTCGACTGCTGAAATGCAGCAGCAGTTGGTTGCTGCACATATTGCGTTAGAAAATGATTACGAAACCCAGCGCGAGCATGATTTACGGTTCCGCGTTTTGCTCGAATCCTCTGAAACTTCTACCGCCTTTATTTCGGTCAAGACCGGCAAGCTAGAAGCATGCAACAGCGCTGCTGAAACGCTCTTCGGGAAACCACGCGATACACTGATTGGCGGCGCATTCGCGCTTGAATTTGAAGTGCAGGGCAGGGGCGATCTTGTCGACCAACTGGTCGCAGCCGCGTCCGAGCAAGTTAGAACATCCATTATTGTCAAAAGCGTGAAGACTGGCCAAGATCTCACACTTAAACCAACGCTTTATCGCGGTGCAGATGGCCCAATGCTATTGTGCAAGATGAGCATTGATGACGAAGAGGGCGCGTCCAGCGGCCAGCTCCAAGCGCAGCTCGTTGATCTGTATCATCGTGGCAGTGACTCCATCGTGTTCCTTGATGGCACTGGCCTGATCCTAAGCGCCAACGATGCGTTTTTGAACTTTACCGACGTAACACATCCGCAGAACCTCAAAGGTCGTTCAATGGTTGAGTTTTTCAGCCGTGGCTCAATTGATTTGAACGTCATGATTGAAAATGCACGGCGCACCGGAAGTATGCGGCTTTACGCGACCAAAGTTCTAAGTGAGCATGGTGGAGAACGCGCTGTTGAGATTTCGACGACGCAACTCAAAGCTGGCAAGGCGAGCGTGTTTGCAATGATTGTCCGCGACAGTCGCCGCGTCGAAACTGTGCGCACGCCTATGCAGCAAATCACAGAAGTCGATATGCGTTCTGTGATTGAGCTGATAGGCGGACATTCCTTAAAAGACATTGTCGCGCAATCGACTGATGTTATTGAGAAAATGTGTATTGAGACGGCTGTAGAGATGACATCAAACAATCGCGTTGCCGCCGCTGAAATGCTCGGTTTGTCGCGTCAATCGCTCTACGTCAAACTACGCAAATACGATCTGGTCAATAAATCCTAGCGCGAGATTGACTCCGCCCAAAGCTCGCTCAGACGCTCTTTTGCGTCCTCGACATCGCTGCTGATCCCTTCGAATTCCATTAGTTCTAGCAGCGGCATATTCTCATCAACGCTCTGGCCGCTCAGAAAAATCGACATATGGGGTGCGGATATGCGCACCGCGAGAACAAGGCGCGACAGGGCTTCAAACGAATGCTGCCCACTCATCGAAAGGCCTAAGATGCGTGCCGGTGTCTGCTCGATCTGTGCAACCAAAGCATCGTGATCCAGCCCCGTCTTTACAGTAATATCCCAACCTTCTTTGCGGAATAAGTCAGCCGCCATGCGGACACCAAGTGTGTGATCTTCGCCCGGAACAGACGCAAACAATGCAGACTTACCTTCGACCAAAGCGACCGGCTCAAACAAATGCCTCATGCTGCGCATAATCGCAAAAATACGTCCCGTCGCGAGTGTTACTTGCGAAAATCTAACGCGATCTTCTTCCCACCAAACACCCAAAAGGCGCGCAGCCGCCGCAAGGTGCGCAAGATATATTACCTCGGCACCTTTGCCATCTGTACGAAGATTCATAATAATTCTAAGCGCCGCACCGTCATCTTGATCAATGAGCGCATGCGCCAGTTTTTCCAACTCGTCCGCGTCAATTACGTCCGGCTCAACTGCGATAGTGTCCGCCTTGGAAACGACGCGGCGGATCACCTCCCGCGCGAGGCTTGCGAACAACTCTTCAGGAACGTGATCCTTCAGGCGGTGGATATTGGTTTTGTTGCGCTCATAAACTTCAAGCTCCAAAGCATTGAAAGTAGCATTGTCGCTCAGAGTTTTGCTCTCACCCACCATACAACGCCCCCCCCAAAAAAACCTTAATCATTCTCAAAAACCGCAGCTGACCTTGTCATCAACCAAGCCTTACACTCAGCAATTGCTGAGCGCTTGGGTATATTAGGGATAAGCGACGGCCTTACGGTGCAAGCACTCTTAATTCAAGCGCGCTATAGTGCCGTAAAACCTGTGCTGAAGGTCCCAATTTCATCAACACATTTTTCCGCATTTCCAGAGTTTATTTGCGTGGCTAGCGCAAAACAGATGCCTCTGGTCAGCAGAATTTTCAGTGGGACTCGACTATCCCTCTAGTCTTCAGAGTATGTTGCATGAAACCTACTCAAGTACTTCGGATATACCACTACGTAAAAATACGCGAAATTAACCAACCATACGGATGAGATCCGCGATACCACGCGCGTTCATCTTTTCTCGAATGCGGGAGCGATGCCCCTCAACCGTGCGTTGGCTCACATCAAGCTCACTCGCAATTTCTTTATTCAGTTTGCCTTGCAAAAGGTGCTGTAAAACTTCGCGCTCTCGATCAGTGAGTTTCGCCAAACGATCGGCAACAATCTTCTTAGAAACCGTAGCAGGCTGCTTTTTGAACAACATCTCTGTTGCTGTCGCCACTGCGCTCATAAGACGTTCTTCGGACATCGGCTTTTCAATAAAATCCAGCGCACCTGCGCGCATCGCTGCAACTGCATCTGACACGCTAGCGTTTGCAGCAGTTACGATAACCGGCAAACGCATCCCATTCTCTGCCATATAGCTTTGAAGCTCTGCACCACTCATTTCAGGAAGCGATAGATCAAGCACCATCAGCGCGCTTTGTCGTGGCTCGTATTGCGCCAGGAACTCTTCGGCACTTGCGAACGGCAAACACGTGAAACCTTTATCAGCAAACAGGGCACGATATCGCGCGCGCGCGATATCGTTCTGCTCAACGAGGTAAATCGAAAGTGTATCTGTCTGTTTATTCATCGATCGCCTCCGTATCCTGATTACAACTGTAGACGTAGAACGCGCAGCGCCCGCTTCAACTGATGGCGCAAATAAACTTGGCGCAATAAGTCGCACCTCGTACCGCCATCCTCGAAATTAAAATTCAGAATTTTTTCCCTTTCTCAGTCTCCACTCTCATCGTATGAAAATGCATCTCGTTTTCTCAGGGAGGGGTAAAGCGTGGCCGAACGTTCTTTCGCGAAAGAAGTCCAGCATCTAAAGATCGGTGCTGGTGAAACCTTTCGCGGTGAAGGCATATTGGCCATCACCAAGGCCTTGTTGGAAAACGGCGTGGGCTATGTTGCGGGTTATCAGGGCTCACCGATTTCACACCTCATGGATGTTTTGGCCGACGCGCAAGACATTCTCTCCGATATGGGTGTGCACTTTGAAGCCAGCGCGTCCGAGGCAACCGCCGCAGCTACTTTAGCCGCTTCAGTCCATTATCCCATCCGCGGTGCTGTTACGTTCAAATCGACTGTTGGTACCAATGTTGCCTCTGACGCCTTGGCCAATCTGTCCTCTGGTGGTGTGACAGGTGGCGCGTTGGTAATCGTCGGCGAAGATTACGGCGAAGGATCGTCCATCATGCAAGAGCGCAGCCATGCGTTTGCGATGAAAAGTCAAATTTGGCTACTGGATCCGCGTCCTAACTTACCCGCCATGGTCAAAGCTGTTGGCGATGGGTTCGCGCTATCAGAAGCTTCAAACAGTCCCGTTATGCTACAACTCAGGATCAAGTCCTGCCATCTGTTGGGTGAATTTGAAGCCAAGGACAACTTGCGCCCGTCCACAACCGTCAAAGATGCTTTGGAAAACCCCAAGCGCGACGTTGAAAGGATAGTTCTTCCACCGGCGTCATATCTGCACGAACAGGAAAAAGTCACCAAACGCCTGCCCGCCGCGATTGAATATATCAGCGCGAATAAACTGAATGAAAACTTTGGCCCGGCAAGTGGCAAGGTTGGAATCATCTGTCAGGGTGGACATTACAACGGCGTCATTCGCACGCTGCAACGCCTTGGTCTCGCCAATATGTATGGCGATTGCGAAGTCCCGCTGCACGTTCTGAACGTCACTTATCCACTGGTAGATGATGAGATTCTAAACTTCGCAAAGAACAAAGACAGCCTGTTTGTCATTGAAGAAGGCCACCCCGCCTATATCGAGCAAAACATTCGCTCAATCCTGCACAAAGCCGGTGCGCGCTCCGCTGTTGAGGGCAAAGGGCCGCTTCCTGAAGCGGGGGAGCTCACAGGGCAAATCCTTCTTGATGGGCTTTCAAGTTATTTCAGTGAGACCGCTCCAGAGCTGATGCCAGACGTAGCGCGCGCGCCAAATGCGCCGCCTCAGCTCAAGATGCCAGAGCTGGCAGACACCGTCCCTGCAAGGCCCCCAAGCTTTTGCATAGGCTGCCCAGAACGTCCCATCTTCGCCGCTACCAAACTTATAGAAGAAAAACTTGGGCCCCATCACATCGCGAGCGACATCGGCTGTCACCTCTTCTCGATCAACGCGCCGTTTGATCTGGGTGCAACCACAATGGGCTATGGTCTTGGCCCTGCGTCTGCATCTGCGTTCAACGACAAATCAGCCAATCGCCGCTCGATATCCTTTCTTGGTGATGGCGGGTTCTGGCACAACGGACTGACCTCTTCGATTGGCAACGCTGTTTTTAATGACAATGATGGCGTTATCATCATCGTCGACAACTACTATTCTGCGGCAACAGGCGGGCAAGATATCCTGTCCTCGCGCGCAGATAACGTCTCAAAGTCTACACAACACCCTATCAAAGAAGCCGTTGAAGGCATGGGTGTAAAATGGGTACGCCAGTTGGATCGCACCTATGATGTGGGCAAAATGCAAGCGACTTTGAAAGAAGCGCTGGAAACCCCTGAAACTGGACCGAAGGTCATTATTGCGTCCTCTGAATGCATGCTCAACAAGCAGCGCCGCGAAAAACCTATGCTGAAAAAAGCCGTCTCAGAAGGCAAGCGCATGACCCGCACACGCTTTGGTGTGGATGAGGATGTGTGCACAGGGGATCATGCGTGTATTCGTCTTTCGGGCTGTCCGTCTTTGTCACTCAAAACACTGGATGATCCGCTACGTGATGATCCTGTCGCAAGCATTGATCAAAACTGCGTCGGTTGCGGCAACTGTGGCGAGGTTGCGGATGCTGCTGTGCTTTGCCCGTCGTTTTATCAAGCGGATCTGATCCAGAACCCTTCAAAACTGGACCGAACCCTAAGCGATTGGCGCGCAAAGCTGATCAGCAAACTCCAAAAACGCCGTGATGCGCGGCGTCTGGTCTTCTCGAAAGACACTGTATGAGCGACATCATAAAACTTGCCGTGCTCGCGGTTGGCGGGCAGGGCGGTGGTGTCCTCACCAACTGGATCGCCGATCTTGCCACGCACTGTAATTATGCTGTGCAGATGACCTCTGTTGCGGGCGTTGCGCAACGCACCGGAGCGACAATTTACTATGTCGAAATGGCCCCCAAGACCGACCGCCAACCCGTTTTCGCCCTGAGCCCGTCCCCCGGTGATCTCGATATCCTGATCGCTGCAGAATTGATGGAAGCAGGCCGCGCTGTCCTACGTGGTTTTGTCACACCCGATCGCACAACGTTGATCGCCTCGACGCACCGTATCCTAGCCACTTCGGAAAAAATGGTGCCGGGTGATGGCCGCGCTGAGGATGCTTTGGTCGAAAGTGAAATAACCAAAGCAGCGCTCCGCTCAGTTTGTTTTGATATGGAAACGCTTGCAACGGAAGCAGGCAGCATGATTTCCGCCAGCCTTTTTGGCGGCCTTGCGCGCAGCGGTGCCCTACCATTTGAGACCGCGCAATTTGAAGCGGTCATAGAAGCCTCTGGTCGCGGTGTGGCGCAAAGCCTGTCCGCCTTTCGCGCCGCATTGAATTATACGCCAGATACTCAGCCCATTGTTCAAATCAGCGAAGAGCGTGTGGAAGGCCCAAAAGAGCTGCAAGACAGCTGGCAGGCGCTTTTGAAGCAAGTCGAGAGCTTTCCCAGTAACGCGCAAGACATGATTAAAGCAGGGCTACAAAAAACTGTCGATTATCAAGATATCGCTTATGGCGAGACCTATCTTACCAATTTGCAAAGTTTCGATACCGAACTCGTCCCAACCGCCGCAAAATACATCGCAAACGCCATGTGCTATGATGACATTCTGCGTGTCGCTGACCTCAAAACCCGCGCGTCGCGCCAAGACCGCCTTCGTGCGGAGCAAGACATCCCAGACGGTGAAATCGTTCACGTCACAGAATATTTCCACCCGCGTGCGCAAGAAATTTGTGGCACACTGCCAGCAGGTATCGGTGCATGGATTGAAGCACGTCCTAAAGTGTTCAACGGTTTGGATCGCATCGCAAACAAAGGTCGTCGGATTAGAACAGATGGCATCTTGGGGTTTGGCCTACTGTGGATGGTCAGCGCGCTGAAACCTTATCGCCGAAAACTCCTGCGCCACCGCTACGAGAATGCGCATCTGGACCGACTGCTTGAAACCACGCAACAATACAGTGCAAAAAATCCAGCACTTGCCATCGAAATTCTATCCTGCCAACGCCTCATAAAAGGCTACTCTGACACGCATGTTCGCGGACAATCCAAGTTCGACAAAGTTCTTTCGTCACTCAACGCATTAGAGGGTCGCGATGATGCAGCCGACTGGATCAAGCGCTTGCGCAATGCAGCGCTAAAAGATGAAAAAGGCGACGCTCTTGATGGCGCACTCGCAACGGTGCGCTCTTTCACATGAGCACAGTCTATGACCTTTTCACCGAAACGGCCAAACGCACACCAGAGCGTCCTGTCCTGAATATCTTGCCGCGTGTCGCAAAGATTTATGACATTCCAAGCGGTGAGATCACTTACCGTGACGCGCTTGTTGAAATTGATGAAATGGCCGCCGCATTCCAAGCCGCTGGCTACAAGATTGGCATGCGCGTTGCGCTTTTGCTCGAGAACCGCCCTTCGTTTTTTATCATCTGGTTGGCACTGAATAAGCTCGGGCTTTCTGTCGTCCCAATCAATCCAGACCTACGCATGAGCGAGTTAGAATACCTCATTGGCAACGCCGAGCCTGCGCTTATCGTGGCACTTCCTTCTCGTCATGCAGAGCTAAAAAATGCGGCCACTAGCGCAAGTATTGCCCTAAACGTCATCGCGCCAAACGACGCTATTCCCAACCCGCGCACAGACGCAATCGTTGCGCGCGATCAAAGTGGGCAAGCGCGTGAAGCCGCGATACTGTATACCTCCGGCACAACAGGAAATCCAAAAGGATGTGTGCTTGCCAACACCTATTTCTTGCTCGCAGGGCAGTGGTACGCAGACCTTGGCGGTATCGGCACGCTGAGCGAAAATGGCGAACGCATGATCACTCCGCTGCCGATTTTTCATATGAACGCCATGGCCTATTCGTTCATGGCAATGATCACAGTTGGCGGATGTCTGACAGTTTTGGACCGGTTCCACCCCAGCACGTGGTGGCAAGATGTAAGCGCCTCAAGGTCGACGTGTTTGCACTATCTTGGTGTCATGCCAACAATGCTCATGGGGTTTGAGCCATCTCCACAAGATCGCGCGCACAGTGTTCGCTTTGGCTTTGGCGCAGGTGTTGATCCGAACCTGCAAGCGGACTTTGAAGAGCGTTTTGGCTTTCCCTTAATCGAAGCTTGGGCAATGACAGAAACAGGTGCAGGCGCGGTTATTGCGTCCGGCACCACAGACCGTTTGATCGGCAAATCCAGCATTGGAAAACCCGAGGCGTCCGTAGAATGCAAAATCCTCGACGACACAGGAAAGGTCGCGCAACAAGGCGAACTTTTGGTACGCCGCAAAGGCAATGATCCACGCTATGGTTTCTTTTCCGAATACTACAAAGACCCACAAGCAACCGAGGCCGCATGGCAAGGTGGCTGGTTTCACACAGGCGACATTGTCCGCGTCGACGCAGACGGCAACTACTTCTTCGTAGACCGCAAAAAGAATGTCATCCGTCGTTCTGGCGAAAACATCGCAGCGGTCGAAGTAGAATCCGTCTTGATGCGCCATCCAGAAATACGCGCCGCAGGGGTCGCCCCTGTGCCCGACGCGATACGCGGTGACGAAGTCTTTGCATGTCTCAAGGTCGCCAATCCAACGCCAGAACTCGCCGATGACATCACCCGCTGGTGTCTGGATCAAATGGCATACTACAAAGCGCCGGGCTACATTGCCTTTGTCGACGAACTGCCATTAACCTCTACTCAGAAAATTCAACGAGCAGTGCTGAAAGCCCATGCGGAAGAGTTAATGAGCAACCCGAACACTATAAAAACAGCATATTTAAAAAAGCGGCAAACACGTTGATGGTCAAAGCGCGACAAAACTACGATGGCGTTGCAATCGCCGCGCCCTTTTCGATGCCCTATCAGCGCTATTCGATTGAAACGGCACATTGGTGGATCGCCAAAGCCTTGCGCGGTTCACTGACTGCCGCAAACTTAAAACCCAGCGATCTGGATGGCTTTTCTGTTGCCAGTTTCACCCTGTTTCCTGACTCTGCCGTTGGACTTACACAGCATTTGGGCCTTTGCCCGCGCTGGCTCGATCACATCCCAATGGGCGGAGCAAGCGCTTCTATCGCGTTACGCCGCGCCGCGCGCGCGGTTCAAGCGGGGGATGCAAATATAGTGGCTTGTGTTGCGGGTGATACCAACCACATCGACAGCTTCCGCAACATGCTATCGAGCTTTTCGCGGTTCGCGCAGGACGCGTCTTATCCCTATGGCTACGGTGGTCCGAACGCGAATTTCGCCCTGCTGACAGATCGCTATATGAAAGAATACGGCGCAACCCGCGAAGACTTTGGCCGCATTTGCGTCGCGCAACGCGACAACGCTTTACGCTATCCAAATGCCGTTATGAAAAAACCACTCACGCTTGAGCAATACCTAAGCGCGCGTCCAATCGCTGACCCCATCGCGCTCTTTGATTGCGTCATGCCGTGCGCGGGATCAGAGTGTTTTCTTGTCATGTCCGAAGACGAAGCTGCGAAACGCAATTTGCCCTACGCAACCCTGAGCGGCGCGATTGAGCGTCACAATGCCCATAGCGAAGACGACATCCAGCTCCGTGGCGGTTGGACCATGGACATCGATGAACTCTATGCCATGTCAAACTGTACGCCCGATGACATCGACCTGCTCCAAACCTACGATGATTACCCCGTGATTTCGATGATGCAGATCGAAGATCTGGGCTTTTGCGCCAAAGGCGAGGGGCCCGAATTTGTGCGCAATCATGACCTCACGATCGATGGCGATTTTCCCCATAATACCTCAGGCGGACAACTTTCTGCCGGGCAGGCGGGCGCTGCGGGCGGCTACATCGGCATTGTCGAAGCGATCCGCCAAGTAACCGGAACCGCAGGTGGCACTCAGATCAACAATGCAAGCACCGCGATGGTCTCTGGCTTTGGCATGATCAACTATGATCGCGGCGTGTGCACCAGTGCCTCAATTCTGAAAACGGGGGCGCGTGCATGACTGAACCCCTCGCGTTCCCACCAAAGAAAGACCCGCAGAAACGCTCTGTCACACCAACACGACCACCCGAAGCACGCTCTCGCGCGTCTTTGGCCCTAACGGCCGCCGCCGCAGAAGGTCGGTTTGTTTTGCAAGTGTGCGACGAATGCGAGACTGTTCAATATCCCCCGCGCGACGCATGTGTGAACTGCATTGGCACAGATTTGTGCTGGAATTATGTTTCGCCAAAAGGTCACTTGTTGGCAGAAACAACGGTTCAAACGTCGACGAAATTGTTCTTTCGCGAACGCGCGCCTTGGCGCATGGGGTCTGTAAAACTGGACGTGGGTCCTGTGATTTTATGCCATATCCATGGTGATTGCCCGCGCGACAGTGCCGTAAGGGTGTTGAACCGACTGGACAAATCAGGGCAGGCTGTTCTCATCGCCATCCCCCTCGAAAGGAGCGATCATATGGATGATGACCCGCAATTGCGCGCGCTCTCTGCTCATCCCAAACACCGTCGTATCCTGATTACAGACGCATGGAACCCGAATACGCCCGCTCTTGCTCATGCGCTCCTAGATGCCGGTGCTGCGACTGTATTTGTTGGTGAGGCCGAAAGTTGGCGGCCCCACCCAAATCGCGATGCCCTTGCCGACATGGCGAATGTCGAAGTGCTTCCGCTTGATGTCACAGATGCAAGCTCTGTCCAAAAGCTCGCGGGCGAGATTGGTGGCAAAACAGATATTCTGATCAACAACGCCCGCTTTTTGCGTCCCGGCGGCGTGCTGTCGCGCGGCGATACAGGCTTCGCGCGCGACGAAATGGAGGTTAACTATCTCGGCCTTATGCGGCTCGCGCAAGCCTTTGGCCCCGGCATGTGCGCGCGCACAGCCGATGGCGTCAATTCTGCGGCTGCTTGGGTCAATATTCTTTCCGCCTATGCGCTTTCCAACACACCAGAGTATGGCTGTTTTTCTGCATCAAACGCTGCCGCATATTCGCTCAGTCAATCCTTGCGCGGTGAGTTTCGAAGCTCTGGCTTGCGCGTGATGAACGTGTTTGTCGGCCCGACGGAAGACGATTGGCACGCACCACTTCCACCACCCAAAGTGCTGCCACAAAGTTTGGCGCGCTCTGTTGTGGATGGCCTCTGTGATGGGCTCGAAGATGTGTGGTGCGGTGATATCGCCAAAGACATTCGCGATCGCTGGCGCCAAAACGCTAAAGTCTTTGAACGCGAAATGACATTCGGGAGCGACGGCGCATGAGCACACTTCACTCTCTGGCCACGGATATCGCATTAGGAAACGTTAAGATCGTCGATCTGACGCACACACTTGATCCAGATTTTCCAGTGATCATTCTACCACCAGAATTTGGCCAATGTGCGCGTTTCCGCATGGAAGAAATTAGCGCCTATGATCACCGTGGCCCTGCATGGAAGTGGCATAATCTCACGCTTTCCGAACACACGGGCACACATTTTGACGCGCCGTCCCATTGGATTTCTGGGCGGGATGTTCCAAATGGCTCCGTCGATGAAATTCCGCTCGACGCTTTTGTCGGTCCCGTTGTCGTCATCGATTGCTCTGAGGGGGCCGCGCAAAATGACGACTTTGAGCTCACTGTAGATGACATAGAAAATTGGGAAGCCGAACACGGTAAAATCCCCGCAGGCACATGGGTCTTAATGCGCACAGATTGGTCAAAACGCTCTGGCGCTGCTTATTTGAACATGCGCGAAGACGGTCCACATTCGCCCGGCCCAAACCCCGAAGCGATCCAATTCTTGATCAATGAACGCAACATCCGTGGGTTTGGAACAGAAACCGTTGGCACCGATGCAGGGCAGGGTGCGCATTATGTACCGCCTTATCCGGCCCATTATTTTTTGCATGGCGCTGGGAAATATGGCCTGCAATGTCTTGCCAATCTCGACCAACTTCCGCCAACTGGCGCTATGCTGCTTGCCGCTCCTTTGAAAATCAAAAGCGGCACAGGCAGTCCGCTGCGCGTGCTCGCAATGATAGAAGGCTAGGCTGAGACATGGGTGAATTCAAAAGCCGCGTGACAGACGTAAAAGAGTTAACGCCGCGCATCTCACAGATCACTCTTACGTCCGCAGACGGCACTGCCTTGCCTGTTTGGCAGGCGGGAGCACATATAGAATGCGACGTCCCAGATGGCACGCGCGCCTATTCACTGATCTCTAGCAAAGACCCACAAACCTACGTCATCGCTGTCCAACGCGAAAATGAAGGGCAGGGCGGATCGGCCTATATGCATTCGCTTCAAAAGGGCAGTGAGCTTACTTTTTCCGCCCCCAAGAATGATTTCCCGATGGATCCAAATGCTCCTGCTGTTTTGCTTGCAGGTGGTATTGGTGTAACGCCATTGGTCTCGATGGCCAAAGAACTGAGCGCGCAAAATCGTCCTGTTGCGATGATCTACGCTGGTCGTTCAGAACCAGAAATGGCTTATACCGGAACGCTTCAAACGACATTGGGCGATCAGCTTCGTTTGCACTTTGATGATAAACACGGGCGTCTTGATGTTAACGAAGTAGTTAATTCTCTCGGCCTCGATGCACATCTTTACGTGTGCGGCCCCCGCCCAATGCTCGATGCGACACGCGAAGCCGCTGCAACCGCAGGGGTAAGTCAGAATCGCGTTCATTTCGAAGTCTTCGAAGCCGCAAGCACCCAAACTGGCGACACTCCGTTTGAGGTACAAATCAATGATGGTTCAGTCTTTACCATTCCCGTTGGCAAAACAATCATCGACGTGCTCGAAGAAAACGACATCGACGTCATGTACGACTGCCAGCGTGGCGATTGCGGGATCTGTCAATGCGACGTTCTCGAGGGCGAGCCTGATCACCGCGACGTTGTCCTCTCTGAAGCAGAACGCGCAGCAGGGGACGTCATGCAGATTTGCGTCAGCCGCGCGAAGTCTGCGCGATTGGTTCTGGACATAGAAGGAGCATAAAATGGGCTTTCATGTAGGTAATCCAAAAACTGCCGCTGATCTTGTGCAAGCGCATCAAGTGCACCGCGATGTCTATATCTCACCCGAAGTCTACCAGCTTGAAATGAAGCATGTGTTTGCCAATGCTTGGGTGTTTGTAGGCCACGAAAGCCAGACTCCGAACACGGGCGATTACTTCGCAACACAGATCGGCAATCAGCCCGTCATTCAAGTGCGCCACAAAGCGGAGGACATTCATGTCTTGCTCAATCGTTGCCCGCACAAAGGCACCAAAATTGTCATTGATCGCCAAGGCAACACAGGCAAGTTTTTTCGCTGCCCCTATCATGCATGGTCGTTCAAGACAGATGGATGCTTGCTCGCGATTCCGCTGAAAAAAGGGTACGAGGGAACAGGGCTTGAAAAGACACAAAACGGCAAAGGAATGAAAGCCGTCGGCGCCGTTAAGAATTATCGTGGCTTCATTTTCGCCCGTCTCGCAGAAGAAGGGATCAGCTTTGAAGAGTTCTTTGGCGACAGCCTCAGCTCTCTGGATAACATGGTCGATCGCTCTCCCGAGGGTCGCTTAGAAGTCGTCGGGCCGCCGTTGCGGTATATGCATCATTGCAACTGGAAAATGCTAGTGGAAAACCAGACGGACACCTGTCACCCCATGGTTGCGCATGAAAGTAGCGCGGGCACAGCCGTTAAGCTTTATGAAGAAATGGATCTGCCAGAGGGCGCACCAAAGCCGCCCGCAATGCAGATTATTGCTCCCTTCATGAGCCCTTATGAATTCTTTGAAGGCATGGGCATTCGCACTTGGCCAAACGGACACGGCCATACAGGTGTGCATCATTCGATCCACTCCGATTACTCTGCGATCCCTGGTTACTTTGACGCGATGGTCGAAACCTATGGCGAAGAAAAGGCCAAAGCGATCCTTGACGAGAACCGCCACAACACCGTCTACTTCCCCAACATCATGATCAAAGGACCAATCCAGCAGCTTCGAACGTTCATCCCGCTTGCCGCTGACAAGACCATTGTTGAAAGCTACATTTACCGCCTCGTTGGTGCCCCCGATGAGCTGACCGCGCGCACCGCGATGTACAACCGTATGATTAATGCGCCAACCTCGATCGTTGGGCATGACGATCTGGAAATGTATGAACGCGCGCAAGAAGGGTTGCATGTGAATGGCCTCGAATGGGTGAACATTTCACGCCTTTTGGAAGACGATGAAAACCATGATGAAGAAGCCGTGATGAACGGCACAACAGAACGGCAAATGCGCAATCAATTCGATGCATGGCGCAAATTTATGACGTATGACCTTGATCAAGAGGGGCCCAACGAATGAGCGTCTCCAAAGATTACATTATTGATTTCATCTATGAAGAAGCCCGTATGCTGGACGAAGGGCGTTACGATGAATGGCTCGCCCTTTGGCTCCCAGACGGACATTACTGGATGCCGCTGGATTACAAACAAAGTGATCCAATCAAAGAAACATCATTGCTTTATGAAGACATGTTCATGCTCAAACTGCGGGTCGAGCGTCTGAATGGCGCGCGTACCTTTAGCCAAAAACCCAAAAGCCGCTGTCATCACGTCATTCAACGTCCTTTCGTGGATGAAATGAACGACACAACATTCGTCACCAACACCTCTATGCATTACGTGGAAACGCGGTTGGATGAACAACAGCTTCTTGCGCTGACAGCGCGTCACGATCTGACGCTGGTGGATGGCACACTTCGCATCGCCAATAAACGCGTTGATATCCTGAATTGCGACGCTGCATTTCGCAACATCCAGCTGCTGCCATGACCCAATATACTGCGCTCATCACAGGCGGCAGCAAAGGGATCGGCGCAGATCTCGGCCAACGGCTTATCCAAAGGGGATACACCGTCGTTTCCCTGTCGCGCGGGGCACCTGAATGGTCACATGACGCCTTGCACCATGTCGAAGTCGATTTGACAGACGCTACAGCAACCGAGCGCGTCGCCAAAGACATCGCTGCGACCCACAACATCACGCATCTCATTCACAATGCGGGCGTTATCCGACCCAATTTGGTGGAAGAGGCAACGACTGAAGATCTCACAGCGCTCACCCAAATCCACCTCGGCGCACCACTGATCCTATTACAAGCTTGCCTACCCAATATGAAAGAAAACCAATTTGGCCGTGTCCTGTTCAACGGCTCGCGAGCCGCTTTAGGCGTGCCAACGCGCACCGCATATTCTGCGACGAAAGCGGGTATCAGCGGCATGGCGCGCACTTGGGCATTAGAACTCGCGCAATATGGAATCACCGTGAACGTCGTGGCGCCCGGACCTGTGCAAACTGATAACTTCTGGGATATCATCCCAAAAGGGAGCGAACGCGAAGCAGAGCTCGCCAAACGTTTGCCTGTCGGTCGTCTCGGCACTGTGCGCGATATTTCCAATGCGTTCATGTTCTTTTGTGATCCCGAAAATAGCTTTGTTACAGGCCAAACGCTCTATGTATGCGGTGGCGCAAGCGTTGGCACGCTCACGCTATAACGTGCGGTATAATGAGGATTATGTTGCCTCAATACGTTACCAAAATACTCTCTAACGAAAATATCTGTAACTTTTCCTTGCGAGACAGCATAAAGATTGCGTATTAAAGTGACGTAGCTGGGAGATTACGAAACATGGACGCATTTATCTGCGATGGGGTTCGCACTCCGATTGGGCGCTACGGTGGCAGCTTGTCCTCCGTGCGCACCGATGATCTGGCCGCTTTGCCGATTGCCGCGTTGATGCAACGCAACCCATCGGTTGATTGGTCCGCCGTCGATGATGTGTTTTATGGCTGTGCCAACCAAGCGGGTGAAGATAACCGCAACGTTGCCCGTATGGCTGCATTGCTCGCAGGTCTTCCAACAGCGGTGCCCGGTGCCACTGTGAACCGTCTGTGCGCGTCAGGCATGGACGCCGTCGGCATGGCCGCACGCGCAATCAAAGCGGGTGATCAAGACCTGAGTATCGCAGGTGGTGTTGAAAGCATGAGCCGCGCGCCCTTTGTGATGCCCAAAGCGACCAGCGCGTTTTCTCGCGCTAATCAGGTCTTTGATACAACCATCGGCTGGCGTTTCATCAACCGCAAAATGAAGGACGCATACGGCGTCGATTCAATGCCGGAAACCGCTGACAACGTGGCTGACGCTTATAATGTGAACCGCGCAGATCAAGATGCTTTCGCGGCAAGTTCGCAGGCCAAATGGGCCGCTGCTCATGCAGCAGGTTTCTTTGCCAGCGAAATCGCCCCTGTCGAGATTCCACAGCGCAAAGGTGATCCAATCATCTTTGACACAGACGAACACCCACGCCCCGGCACCAGCGCTGAAAAGCTCGGGGCTCTTAAGGGCATCAACGGCCCAGACAAAACAGTCACAGCTGGCAATGCATCAGGCGTTAATGACGGGGCCGCGGCGCTGCTCATCGCGTCTGACAAAGCCCTCTACAAACAATCGCTCACACCAATGGCGCGCATCGTTGGCATGTCCTCTGCAGGTGTTGCACCCCGTGTGATGGGGATCGGCCCCGTCCCAGCCAGCGAAAAAGTCCTCAAACGCGCGGGCCTCACGATAGATCAAATGGACATTATCGAGCTCAATGAGGCTTTCGCCAGCCAAGGCATCGCCACACTGCGCGAACTTGGCGTTGCCGATGATGATCCCCGTGTAAACCAGCAAGGCGGCGCAATCGCGCTAGGTCATCCGCTTGGCATGTCAGGCGCACGTTTGGTGCTCACGGCCGCGCATCAACTCAAACGAACAGGTGGGCGCTATGCGCTGTGCACCATGTGTGTTGGCGTCGGCCAAGGCACAGCTATCATCATTGAAAGGGTTTAACGTATGTATGCTCAAATGATCAAATCCGAGGCAACGCAGGACGATCCTGAAAAGCTCGCCGCCTTTCAAGCCCGCATCGATGCGGGCGAAAAGATTGAGCCGAAAGACTGGATGCCAGCAGGCTATCGCAAAACCCTGATCCGCCAGATCGGCCAACACGCACACTCCGAAATCGTCGGTCAACTGCCAGAGGGCAACTGGATCACCCGCGCCCCGACATTGGAACGCAAAGCCATTCTGCTTGCTAAAGTGCAAGACGAAGCAGGCCATGGTCTTTACCTCTATTGCGCCGCTGAAACGCTTGGCGTCAGCCGCGATGAACTCACAGAGATGCTTCTAGATGGACGGATGAAGTACTCCTCCATCTTCAACTATCCCACACTCACTTGGGCCGATATGGGCGCTGTCGGTTGGCTGGTTGATGGCGCTGCAATCATGAACCAAGTGCCGCTGCAACGCACCTCCTTCGGCCCATACGCGCGCGCAATGGTGCGCATTTGCAAGGAAGAGAGCTTTCATCAGCGTCAAGGCTACGACATCATGATGAAAATGGCGAATGGCACAGAAGCGCAAAAACGCATGGCGCAGGATGCGCTCAATCGTATGTGGTATCCCTCGCTGATGATGTTCGGCCCATCCGATGCGGAAAGTGTGCATTCAGAACAAAGCATGTCGTGGAAGATCAAGATGAACGGCAATGATGAACTGCGCCAGAAGTTCGTCGATCAGACTGTTCCACAAGCCGAATACCTCGGTCTCACCGTCCCTGACCCAGATCTGAAATGGAACGAAGCCAAAGGCGGTTACGATTTCACCGGCCCGAATTGGGACGAGTTTTTTGAAGTTCTTAAAGGGAATGGCCCGTGCAACACAGAACGCCTCGCTGCGCGTAACAAAGCCTGGGACGATGGCGCATGGGTGCGTGATGGGCTGATGGCCCACGCCGCAAAGAAACGCACAGCTAAATTGGCGGCCGAATAAATGCGCCTTGCAGAACTCAACGTGGGTTACGCACTTTATCCCCTCGATGACCCGCGCATGGCGGGTTTCATGGATAACCTTGATAAGCTGAACGCCCTCGCGGAACGCTCCCAAGGGTATGTGTGGCGCATGAAGTCCGATAGCGGCAATGCGACAGATTTGGCTGTGCCGGGCGATGAAGATATGATCTCGAACATGTCGGTTTGGGAGAACATAGAATCCCTTGGCGATTATGTCTTCAACACCATCCACGCCAAGTTCTACGAAAAGCGCCCTGCATGGTTCGAAAACATGACGCGCCACCATTTCGTAATGTGGTGGATTGAGGATGATCATATCCCCACGCTCGAGGAAGCAATGCAGCGCCTCGCACATCTACAAGAACATGGCTCTTCAGAACACGCCTTTGGTTGGGACGCTGTCGACATGGCAAAATATCGCCAATGCAAAATAGCGGCGGAATAAAGCAATGCGTGTCTTCCTCTTTCTAAAAGTATCCCGGGGAGGCCGATCTTTGATCGGTCGGGGCAGCGCCCCAAACCGCTTGATCCCAAGATCAGGCTTTCCAAGCGCGCGTGCCAACGCGCCCCTTTCGACAGGAGTAAACCCATGAACAATGAATGGCCCCTTTGGGAAATCTTTATTCGCGGGCAACACGGAATGAGCCACCGACATGTGGGCAGCCTGCACGCAACGGACGAACAAGCCGCGCTCAAAAACGCACGCGATGTGTACACGCGCCGCAATGAGGGTGTTAGCATCTGGGTGGTCGAAGCGCGCAATATCACAGCCTCCTCGCCATCTGACAAAGGCCCGATGTATGAACCCTCGGAATCCAAAGTCTACCGTCATCCGACATTCTTCGACATCCCCGATGACGTAGGCGCAATGTGATGGACCCCTATTTCGACTTCCTCTGCCGCATGGGTGACAACACACTCATCCTTGGCCACCGCGTCTCAGAATGGTGCGGCAAAGCCCCTGTGATCGAAGAAGATATCGCACTCGCGAACACCGCTTTGGACCTTATCGGACAAACCCAAATGTGGCTTGGACTCGCGGCCGAGGTGGAAGGCAAAGGGCGCAGCGCTGATGATCTCGCCATGCTGCGCGACGCGTGGGATTTTCGCTCTGCGTTACTGGTCGAACAGCCCAATGGCGACTTTGGCCAAACCCTCATGCGGCAGTTTCTCTTTGATGCATGGCACTTGGAAATGCTCAGTGGATTGACACAATCCACAGAACCTCGCGTTGCAGAAATTGCAGCGAAAGCCATCAAAGAGGTACAGTACCACGTTGAACGCTCTAGCGAGACCGTGATCGGCCTTGGCGATGGAACCGAGGTAAGCCATGCAAAAATGCAAAGCGCGCTCAATCTATTGTGGCCCTTCGCAGGTGAACTTAGCACACCTGATGATGTAGACACCGAAATGCACGCCAAAGGTATTGCCCCTGATCTCAACGCCGTGCGCACATCCTACGACACGCGCGTAAAAGCTGTTATGGCAGAGGCAACGCTCACACTGCCAGACAGCCGGTTCGCGCACAAAGGTGGCAAATCTGGCTTCCAACACTCCGAACACCTCGGCCATATCCTTACTCAAATGCAATGGTTACAACGCGCATACCCCGGAGCAACGTGGTAATATGCACCCCGATGTGACACAAATCTGGGACTGGCTTGATCAAGTGCCAGACCCAGAAATCCCTGTCATCTCTGTCGTTGATCTGGGCATTGTGCGCGGTGTTGCTTGGGATGGTGACACACTCGAAATTGCGGTGACGCCAACTTATTCGGGTTGCCCTGCGACCTCTATCATCTCGCTCGATATTGAAACGGCGATGATTGATCGCGGCATCCAAAACACGCGGATCAAAACCCAGCTTTCGCCCCCTTGGACAACAGACTGGCTTAGCGACAAAGGCCGCGCCAAGCTTGAGGACTACGGCATCGCACCCCCTCGCCCCGCAGGCGGCCCAGAACGTTGCCCCCATTGCAAGTCTGAAAACGTGAGCCGCATCTCGCAATTTGGGTCCACCCCTTGCAAAGCGCAGTGGCGCTGCTCGGACTGCCTTGAGCCGTTCGATTATTTCAAATGTATCTGAAGGGAACCTGACACATGGCACGCTTTCACCCGCTCAAAGTCACCGAGGTTCGCAAGACCATTCGCGATGCTGTCGTTGTCTCGCTTGAAGCCGCGAACACCGATGCGTTCGACTTCATTCAAGGGCAGTACCTCACCTTCAAGCAAGAGATTGAGGGCACCGAAATTCGTCGCTCCTACTCGATCTGCGCAGGCAAGGATGATGGCATTCTTCAGGTTGGCATCAAGAAGGTCGATGGCGGCGCATTCTCGACATGGGCCAATGAAAACCTTGCACCCGGCATGACCCTTGAAGCCATGCCACCCATGGGCAACTTTCACACGGACATAGACCCCACCACAAACAAAACCTATCTCGGTTTCGCGGGTGGCTCAGGCATCACGCCTGTGCTGTCCATCATCAAAACCACGCTCATGCGCGAACCCGAAAGCCGCTTCACGCTCGTCTACGCAAATCGCGGCGTAAACACGATCATGTTTCGCGAAGAACTCGAAGATCTCAAGAATGAACACATGGGTCGTCTTAACGTGATCCACATCCTTGAATCTGACGCCCAAGACATCGACCTTTTCACAGGCCGTGTAGATGAAGCAAAATGCGCCGCCCTGTTTGAACATTGGATCGACATCACCTCTGTCGACACAGCTTTCATTTGTGGACCAGAACCGATGATGCTCGGCATTGCGAAGTCCCTTAAAGAAAACGGCTTGAGCGATGCGCAGATCAAATTCGAACTCTTCGCATCCTCCCAACCCGGTCGCTTGAAACGCAAAGCTTCCACCGCGGCGGACACAACGGCAAAACCCGGCGAAGCCACCGTCATTATTGATGGCACAGGTCGCACAGTCGCTATGGAAAAAGACCAAACCGTCCTAGAGGCCGCCCTCTCCGGCGGGCTAGACGCGCCCTACGCCTGCAAAGCTGGTGTATGCTCCACATGCAAATGCAAACTGCTGGAAGGCGAAGTCGAAATGCTCGCCAACCACGCGTTGGAGGATTACGAAGTAGAACGCGGATTCATCCTAAGCTGCCAATCCTTCGCGCTGACCTCGAAGGTCGTTGTGGATTACGATCAACACTGACAACCACACTAATTTTAGCAAATTTCAACGTTCTTAGATTTCTTAAATTAAGATCGCATTAGTACCTTTGGGCGAAACGTTCATTGCGCTCTTTGAAGGAGCGGCGTGGAAAATGCGAAGCGAATGCTGAGTACAGCCACATAGTCAGAATGACCTTTTGGTCGCTCTTAATTGAGCGGTGTTAAAATAGCGCAAAGCGCACATGCCTAAAGGATAAACAACATGTCTAGTATTCTCACGAACAACAGTGCGATGGTCGCACTACAAACTCTGAAATCCATCAACGCGAACCTCGGTCAGGTCCAGGGCGAGATTGCGACAGGAAAGTCAATTTCTTCGGCCAAAGACAACTCAGCGGTCTGGGCAATCTCCAAAGTCATGGAATCGGATGTGAAAGGCTTCAAAGCAATCTCCGACAGCCTCGCACTTGGTAAATCATCTGTTGCCGTCGGCCAGAATGCGGCCGAAACTGTTGCAGACCTGCTCACTGACATCAAAGGCAAGATTGTTGCAGCGCAAGAAAGCAACGTGGATCGCGACAAGATCAATGCAGATGTAACAGCCTTGAAAGAGCAGATTGAATCAGTCGTTGGCGCGGCGCAATTCAATGGCTTGAGCCTTGTGGATGGCGGTGCAAACGTCGAAGTTCTGTCGTCGCTTAACCGCGACGCTGCTGGTGACGTTAGCTCAAGCAATATCACTGTCACGACACAAGACTTGGCGACTGGCGGTTATGCTGCCAAAGATGTCTTCGCCACAGGCGGTGGCGGCGAAACTGCCAACGGTGATGCGTTTTCATTCTCCCTAGATAACGGTGGCGGTGCAGACACTCTGACAATCGCTGTCGGAACCGCTTTTGAAGCGGGTGATAAAGTCGCTGTTCGCATCGGTGATCAGGTCGCCTCTTATACGTTGACCCAAAGCGATGTGGACGCAACAACAACCGATGACTTGGTCGCTGTTGGTCTCAAAAACGCGATCGACTCTCTCGGCATCGACGGGCTCGAAATCGACTATGACAGCGGCACCGCCGGTGAACTTGCATTCACCAACAACGGCACTCAGGACGTTGCTGTCACAGGTCAATTCACAAACGCGGGTTCCGGTGGTTTGGGCGCTCTATCAACGATTGACGTGAGCGCGTCTGGTGACCCGCTTGCCGCATTGGGCGCTATTGAGGACTTGATCGATACTGCCATTGATGCGGCTGCTTCCCTTGGCTCCTCAGCTGGCCGTCTTGAAACGCAGTCTGATTTCATCAGCAAGCTAACGGATTCCTTCACATCCGGCATTGGCTCACTCGTGGATGCCGACATGGAAGAGGCTTCTGCAAAACTGCAAGCTTTGCAGGTTCAACAACAGTTAGGCGTTCAAGCCCTCTCAATCGCGAACCAAGCACCGCAGAGTATCCTGTCCTTGTTCCGTTAATAACCTGACGGAGAGCGGGGCATATCCCGCTCTCCAAACCTCTCAATATTTGCGAAAGTCGATAAAACATGAGCAAAGCTCAACTGGCCGCTAATGGGTATTCCAATAGTGGGGAACGCATAAAAGACTTCCGAACTCAAGAATATGACGTGATCATAGGTGTCACGCGAGAACTTCAAAAACTGCGCGACGATGCAAATTCAAACTTCAATGACATTGTGAAGGTTGTGCACAAGAATGAAAGACTTTGGATTACCATAGGCGCACAGGTCGCAGCCGATGCAAATGCCTTGCCACAAAATCTCAGAGCGAGCCTATTGTACATGGCTAAGTTCGTTTCTCACCACTCAAACAAAGTGCTTAAAAAAGACGGTGATCTTGCCATTCTGGTGGATCTAAATGTGTCAGTCCTTCGTGGCTTAAAAGGAGCGTAACAGTGTCAGGTTTATCATTGAACTTAGCCCCGAAAGAACGTTTCCTCATCAACGGCGCTGTTATCGAAGCTGGGCCGCGACGATCCCGTATCACCGTAGTTACACCCAACACTCGGGTGTTAAGGATGAAGGATGCAATCCATCCAGAATCTGCGGAAACGCCCTTGGGTCGAATTTGCTACACCTTACAGCTTGTTCTCAGCGGAGACAGCAAACTCGACACGACCGCTGTGATTTCAGCGATAGACAATATTTCGTCTATTCTCGTGGATGTGAGAAGTCAGCAGGTTTTTGAAAGCGCAAAGACCGCACTGAAAGAGGACAAACCCTACACAGCACTCAAGCTAGTCAAACAGTTGCTCCCAATAGAAAAACATCTGCTTGAATTGCGTATGGAAAAATCTGTCTCAAATCGCGATGGCTAGATCACGTTGACCACGTCAATCGCGGATGTGCATCCGTCAAGAAACGCTCTACCCGCGATTGTCCACCACGCGCACAGCTTTACCCTGCGAACGCGCCACGGAGCCTGGCTCACCCACGACAACCTTAGTTGAAATACCAACCATATCCTTGATGCGCTTGGTGAGCGCACCGCCTACAGCGTCCTTATCAACACTCCCGTCCATCACTTCCACCAGCACGCGCATCGCATCCATGCGACCAGACTTATAAAGTTCGATCTGGAAATAAGGGCCTAACCCCTCAACCGCCATCACCTGCTCTTCCACCTGCGTCGGGAACACGTTTACACCGCGCAAAATGATCATATCGTCAGAGCGCCCCGTGATTTTCGCAATACGGCGCATAGAGCGTGCCGTGCCCGGCAAAAGCCGTGTCAAATCTCGCGTGCGGTAGCGGATGATGGGCATCCCTTCTTTGGCCAACGTTGTGAAGACAAGCTCGCCCTCTTCCCCATCCGGCAGCACCTCGCCAGAAAGAGGATCAATAATCTCGGGATAGAAATGATCTTCCCAAATGACAGGGCCATCTTTCGTCTCAACGCACTCATTGGCGACCCCCGGTCCCATCACTTCAGACAGCCCGTAAATATCAACCGCATTCAAATCAAACGCATCCTCAATCTCTTTGCGCATCGCTTCGGTCCAAGGTTCTGCACCAAATACAGCCACCTCCAATGACGAGGCACGCGGATCAAGACCCGCCTTATGAAACGCCTCCAAAATGTTGAGCATATAAGACGGCGTCACCAAAATACCGCGCGGCTTGAAATCGTTGATCAAGCCAACCTGCTTATCCGTTTGCCCCCCACCCATCGGGATCACAGTCGCGCCCAAACGCTCAATCCCGTAATGCGCACCAAGGCCACCGGTGAACAAACCATAGCCATAAGCGTTGTGGATTAGATCACCTTTGCGCAGGCCCGCCGCACGCAAAGAACGCGCAACCAGATCAGCCCAATTGGAAATATCATTGGCCGTGTAGCCGACAACCGTCGCCTTGCCCGTCGTGCCCGACGACGCATGTATGCGCATGATATCCTCACGTGGGACTGCGAACATGCCGAAGGGATAATTCGCGCGCAAATCGTCTTTGTACGTGAAGGGAAATTTTGCCAAATCCGCGAGCGTTTGCAAATCATCAGGCGTCACACCTGCCGCATCAAAGCGCGCTTTATATATCGGAACGTTGTCATAGGCATGCTTCAAGGACCAACGCATACGCTCTAACTGAAGCGCTGAAATTTCATCACGGCTCGCAATCTCGATCGGGTCGAGAATGGAAGGATCCGGCGTCAAATTAGTCATCGATGTTTTCCTCAAATAGCTGACCTTTGATCGCGCGCGACAGCCCGCGCATTTCAGCGATCAAAACCCCATCTTGGTTGTGCACACGCACGTCATATATCCCGCTGCGCCCTGTCAGCGACACCTCGCGCGCCTCCGCTGTCAGAACGTCGCCCATCTGACCGGGTGCAATAAAGGTGATCATGTTATTCTGCGCCACAGTGTTTTGATTACGCGAGTTACACGCAAAGGCAAACGCGCTATCCGCGAGTGTGAAAATCACGCCACCATGGCAAATGTCATGTCCGTTGCAATGATGTGCTTGTACACGCAAACTCATGCGCGCGCCGCCCTCTGTGACCTCACCCAATTCCAAACCAATCCAAGGGGATGCACGGTCATTCGCCCACATCGCTTCACTGGCTTTTTCAGCCCTTTCTTGCGGTGTCATCTGCCCCTCCTCAAACACGCGATCACGATATTCCTTGCATAGCCCAAGAGAGCGGTCAAACTATAAGACGAACGTTTCGCCCATACCTGAAAGGGACCCACATATGTCTGAGATTGTCCCCTGGTCCGCCATTGAAACAGCGCAACATATTCGGGCGCGCAACGTGTCCGTCAGCGAAGTGACGCAAGCCCATCTCTCACGGTTGGACCTCGCAAATCCCGAACTGAACGCCGTGACCCATCTCATCGATGAGGCCCTGGATCTCGCGACTGCCATGGATGCCAAACGCATTCCAGACGACGCAAGTGCGCTCTACGGTGTTCCAGTGACGGTGAAGGTCAATGTCGACATGGAAGGCTACCCCAACACCAACGGTATTCCCGCGTTCAAAGATATGACAGGCGATGGCGACGCGCCAGTTGTCGCAAACCTCAAATCCTCTGGCGCAGTGATCATTGCGCGCACAAACACGCCCGAGTTTTCGTTACGTTGGAGCACCTCTAATCCTTTGCATGGCGTTTCCCTGAATCCTTGGGACACCGCAGTGACCCCCGGTGGGTCCAGTGGCGCAGCTGCAGCTTGTGTCGCCTCTGGCATAGGGGCAATCGCGCATGGCAATGATCTTGGCGGCTCCCTACGCTATCCTGCGTATTGCTGCGGTGTCGCAACCATTCGCCCCTCAATGGGGCGCATCGCGGCGATGAACCCAAATGCGGCAGCAGATCGCCCGCCCATTACCTTCAGCATGTCCGTTCAAGGCCCTATCGCGCGCAGCGTTGCTGATGTGCGCGCAGGGCTCGAAGTTATGTCAAAGCGCGACCCCCGTGATCCGCTGCAAGTGAATGCACACACCAGCGGTCGGCCGCGCGATAGCCAAATCACCCTTGGCATAGCCACCAATCCCTTCGCGTCAGATGTGGATGATGCTGTCGTCAACGCTATGACCCAGGCGCGCGATGCCGCGAAAACCGCAGGCATCAAAACAGTTGAATTCACGCCGCCTTGCGCAGATGAATGTGCCGCGCTGTGGGGCGATTTGCTCTTCACGGAAACCCATCACACATCGCGTAGCTTGATCGAAGAACACGGATCAGCCGAAATCAACCGCACGCTTGTTGGCTACGCAGAGCACTACAAACTTTTGGACATGCCACAGCTTTTTGCCAGTCTCACACGGCGCCTCCAGCTTCAACGCATGTGGTCACTGATGTTTGAAGAGATCGACGCACTTTTGATGCCCACATCTTTGATCCCTCCGTTCGAGAACGATCTTGATTTCAAAGAGCCCAGCAAAATCCCCGACCTGTTGCGCGCGCAATCCCCACTTTTCGTCGTCAACCTGCTCGGCCTACCATCAGTCGCGATCCCAACACATGTTGAAAACGGCCTACCGCTTGGTGTGCAGCTCGTTGCCCCGATGCATGATGATTGGTTCGCGCTCGACATTGCCGAGCGCTTGGAAACTGAACTAGGAACGCTTTGGCAGAACTTGCCGGTTTGGGCTTAAAGGGGTGCGGTTATATGCAGTTCCACTGGCGCAAGGCCGGTGATTTCACCGTGCAAATGATCTCCTGCGACCACAGCACCCACACCCGCAGGCGTGCCTGTCATAATGACGTCACCCGCGCTCAATTGATAATACTTTGAAAGATCAGCAATCACTTTCGGCACAGAGTGGATCAAATCCGCCAGCGTTGCATCCTGACGCATTTCCCCATTCACCGCGAGCGTAATCCGTTGATCCGCGATAGCACCAAAATCAGCTGCTTTGCGCGCCTCGGCAAAGACGGCACCATCTTCAAAATCCTTAGCAGTATCCCATGGCTGACGCTTGTCTTTCGAATTGGCCTGAAGATCGCGACGCGTCATATCCAAAGACGCACAATATCCATAGACAGAGTCCATAGCCACGTCTTCACTCACACGAAACGTATCCTTGCCAATGAGAATACTGAATTCCATTTCGTGATGATAATTCTCTGTTCCCAGCGGATAAGGTGTTTTGCTCCCACTTGGGATCGCGTGCGTCGGCGCTTTGGTGAAGTAGAATGGGTTTCCATATTCCGGCACGCCACCCATCTCGACCGCATGTGCGGCGTAGTTGCGCCCAACGCAAAAAATTCGGTTAATCGGGTATGCAGCGCTCTCACCCTGAACAGGGATGAAGGTTGTCGGACGTGTTGGAAAAAGGAATTCGGTCATATTGCTCTCCTAGCGGTGCATCGCTGATGGCCCAGTGCATGTAGTTTTGTCAAGCATAGCGCCCTTAATGCGCTGTTTCGCCAGTCAATTCGACGGTGAAAAACCACTCCTCATCAGGGTCCCGCTCGACAATCTCATCAGGCACAACCGCAGGCCCAGAGAGAAAAACGTTAGAGCCAAAATGCCCATGCAGTCGCGCCAGCTTTTCTTGGCGCTCCCCCGTCAGCTCACCGTAGAATTTCGAGTAATTCTCCGTCGCCTTCAACTCATCAATCTTTGCGCGGTGACATTTCACCGAATGCGCGTGCGCCGCTGCAATCTCTGGATCGCTCATCAGTTTTGCCAGCTCATCTTTCATCATGGGCAAACGCTTGAGGATCGACGTTTCTTCCTCAAAATTATTGTTCATGCGAAACCAATACGCCAAGCCCTGATCGCGATCCACGTGGTTCACTCGGCCACGATCACGCTTCACCAAAAAGCTTTCTGCCGAGCGCACAGCGTAATGGTTCAGCTGCACCAAATCATATCCATATGTTTCAATCGTTGAACGCCAGCCGTTGCGAAACATCTCTCGGGGCAACGGATTACCAGAGCCATTGACCCAATTAATATCTTCCCAAAGCTGAGGATTGAGCCCCTTCGGGCGATGCACGCCAAGTTTTTTAAACAAACCGATGTTCTGGAATAGCGTTTTAAATCCCCACGCCTGATGCGGCTTGCGCGCAAACTCTGGGGCACAGCGCAAGAACTGCTCCGTGATAGGGCCATCCACATATTCATGCACATCGCCATTGCCAAAAAGCCGCCAAGTCATCGCAATCATATTGGCATCCGGCACAGCTTTGAACAAAGCATCCAACGTGCCATCGCCAACCTTGATATTCACGAACTCGTCTACGTCAATACAGGTCGCCCACTTAGCGTTCTTGATGACATCTTCTTCTTCAGCCGATTGCAACGCCGCGTGCTGGGGCTTCAGGTCCATCTCTTTGAAACGGTTCTCGCGCCACTGACAAATCCCTTTGCGTTCCAGCATTTGCAGCATCGTATCAGTGCCGTCGGTGCAATCGTTGGTATACACGATGATATCATCGAACCCGATAGCGCGATGATAGGCGAGCCACTCAAGAATGAATGGACCTTCGTTCTTCATCGTCGTCACAATCGCGCAGCGCCCCCTGCCCTTGGGCACCGAGTCTTGCTCGATCTCTGGCATACGAACAGGCTTGTGCCCCCAATATGTGATAGATTGCTCCAGCAAGGTGTCTTGCTCGATTAAAGACGTTTTCGGGACAATCTTCGAAATCGCTTCAGATGGATGGCGCAAAGCCATGTAGCGAAAAAACCGCATTGTGCGTGACGCGTCTGGCGTAGCATTGCCCATACGCACCAAACGCCAAACTGCGTCCGCAGGGGCTTTGGCCGGCGCAATGCACCACCTCTGGCGCCCACCACCCGCATCAAACTGAACACAAATATGATCTGCGAAAAGCGTTGGCTGATCGTTGCGCACCCGCCAAGGATAGCAATGTTGCCCCAGCAGCGCGATCAAACCACCCTCTGCACTGACGGCGGTATCGAAAATCGATGCCTCGCTCGGCACCAACAAATCATGTACATCAATATTCGCAACAGCGCGCACCCCCGCAAGGAACCGCAAACGCGTCATCTCATATAGGCACAAAGCCCCCAATGGCGCATCCCAAGGGGACGCTGGCGGCACAACCATGCGATCTTTGCCCGGCGCTTCTGGCACACAAAACGGATGTGCTTCTGCAGGGAATTCAGGTTTGCCAAACGGCACATCACTGCTCAGCAAAATGACAGTGCACTCCAGCGTCTTTAACCCTGCCTTAAGCCCATTGGCAAACGCACGATCACTGCCCGGCACCGCACGATCAAAAATCACCGCACCATTTAGACCATGATGTTCAATATGATAACGCAGCCACGTCAGAACCGTTTCAGCGCTTTCCCCGTTGCGCACAGCAACCAACGCATTAGCACCCTCAAGCAAGTCTTGCTCTGCTTCAGCCGGCGTAATCTCAACCGCTTTGCCAGCAAATTCAAACGACAGATCTGCCTTTTTCGGCAAAGCATACGTCACATAAGGCGCACCCCCGACAGAGCGTTCCTCAATAACATTTGCCTTTTTGGGCGCTTTGATTTGGGCAAGATCAACACCCGTCTCAAAAAACAGTGTCACATGTCGCGCGCCTTCAACCACTTGCTCGACAGCATCAAGCAAAGTGACATCGCCAACGGTCTGGCTCGCAAACAAACGTTCAATCAAACCCGTACTCACTGCTGCTCTTTCTGCAATATCTCAATCTGCGCACGCAAAAACGCGCGCCCTTCTTCTGCTGTCGGCGGCGTACTACCTGTCAACAAATTCAGACGAAACCGTAAACGCAAACTGTCTAAATCTCTGTGCGTACGTGCGATCAATCTGTCTTGCTCTGCCAAGCAAAGCGCCACTTCTTTCGAAAAATCCGGCAAGCTTTGCAAAACGCGACGCGTTTCATCAAGCATGTTCAAAATCTCTGGCGCATCCACGCTGTTCCAATTGCGCTCGGCCCAATAAGTCAGGTCAATTTCGCGCTCCATATGATTGGGCAAACCCCGCGCACGCTTGGCCATGAATTCATCCAAAGAGCGCAACGAGTAATGGTTCAGCCAAGCCAGCTTCGCACCCTGTGATGCCCCATAAAGCGAAATCGCCCCACCATTGCTAGCAAAACCTTGGGACAACGCTTCGCCATCCGGTCCAATCCAGCGCGCAGGCTTAGATTTTTTCGCACGGGGGCGATGCACCCCAAGCGCACGAAATGCGTTTGGGCGATGTAATGTTTTGAATAAATGCCCAAGCGGAAAATGCAGATCGAGCGGCGCTGCCTGCGTAAACCGTTCAGGCGTTAAACCCTGCGTGCGTGTCCCCTGCCCGCCCGAACCATAAAGCCGCCAAGGCAACGCAAGTGCATCAAATGCGCCGCCCTTAAGCGCCGTCAAATCCACAACGGAGCCGCCTTCTGGCAAACACAAAAACTCGTCGCAATCAAAGAACATCGCCCAGTCTGCATCCTTAAACCAAGGATGATCATCTGCAATTTTCAAAGCCTGCCACTGAACCGATTTCTTACCTTTGGGCGTAAACGACACATGCGCCACTCGCGGATCTTCAGCAAGCCGATCAAGCACAGCATCCGTGCCATCGCTATTGTCGTGCGACAACACCAAAATCCGGTCAAACCCAACCGCCAGATGATGCGCAATCCACTCCGGCGCATAAGCACCATCGTTACGCATACAGGTGATGCCCAGAATACTCAAATTAACTCTCTGCTCTCGCGCGATGCGCGTTTTTACTTGCTTATAGGTCCATTCCGTAAACAAAGTCACCTAAACGACACTTATTGTTCACTAATTGTTGGCAATGAGTCACAAAACGGGATTTCGAGAATGATTACATTCGATCAAGCCATGGCCGCAATGGATGCACCTCAAATCACTGAGCTTGAGACCGAAACGCTTGACGATAGTGACGTTTTAAATCTGATTTTGCAGCGCTCCGAGATCATTCGCGACCAACCAAAATTCAACCGCTACATCAAAGCATGGACCCAAGGCGATGACACACCAATTCTTGACCTGATCAATCGTATGGGCCGCGATACCCTCATCCGTCGCGCGGGCGCATACATCTATCTCGAATTCGAACAACTCCGCCATATTTTCGATAAGAAAGCACCCGATTATGTCGCCGACATCGGCTGTGGTTACGCGCTTTTTGATATGTTTTTGCACAAGGAATACGGCAGCAAACTTGCCTTGATCGACCTTGAAAACAACGACAATCGCCACTTCGGGTTCAAGACCTCTGGCGCCGCCTATTCCAGCCTCACCAACACCGAAAAATTCCTCAAAGCGAATGGCGTGCAAAAAAGCAAAATCAAAACCTACAACCCTGAAACCGATGATCTGAGCAAAATCAAAAAGCTCGACTACGCCTTCAGCTTTATCTCCTGCGGCTATCATTACCCGCTCTCGACCTACGATCAATTCTTCCGCGACAGCGTTGGCAAAAAAGGCCGCATCATCGTTGATATTCGCTCGCACACGCTTGGCGACACGATGCTTGCTGTCTCTGATCTGGGCTACACCCGCGCGCTGGTGAAAGCCGCAAACAATAGTGCTGATCGTGTGATGATCGCAAAATCTCTTTAGTTCTGAAAGGCTCCCATTATGGCTATTCCTGACACGCTCGCTGCACGCCTTATTGAAACGGTGAAAGAAAATGACCTTGGCGGTAGCTTTGTAATGCTTGGCCGTCAGCGCTGGGTCGGAAAGCGCCGCAAACGTTCTGCAGCGCTCTTTGAAGAAGTCCTCGCCAAACATCTCCCTGATGTCGATGAAGCCGACTTGGCAAACCCCGACAATGAATACGCCGAACAGTTCTTTGAAAAGCTTGGTTTCTCTTCAGTCGATTCAATGGATTTTTCAGATTTTGAGAATGCGTCTATCATTCAGGACCTCAGCGCTAAAATTCCCAAAAAGCTAGAGAAGAAATTCGACGTGATCTATGATGGCGGCACGTGCGAGCATATTTTTGATCTGCCAACCGCATACCGCAACATCAACAAAATGCTCAAACCCGGTGGCGTGTTGATCGGTCATTCGCCCTGCAACAATTGGGTGAACCACTCTTTCTATCAAATCAATCCTGAGATGGTGTATGGCTTCTGGGAAGGCACGCTTGGCTACGAAGTGCTACATTGCTCGCTGCAACCTCTGATGCCTATGCATGCGCGCAAAGTGGTGACGACGACAAATCCCAACGTCACAGGCAAACGCCCCCGTCTATCAGGCACTTTGGCCGATGGCGGCATTATTCTAAACTACGCGGTGCGCAAACCGCTCAAGGATGTGAAGTCAGGCGAAAAAGTGTATCAGACGGACTATGAAAACCGCTGGCAGGACGCTGCTGAGTAAATCGGGGTCAGCGTTTCCAACGCCAGACTTGCCAAGCGGCGATAGCTGAAAATACCGCGGCGATGCTCAACCAAGCGATCCCTGACTGCTCTAAATAAACAACGCCGGTGTCTTCATCAAAGCACCGCCCAAGCGCGTTAAAGCAGCCTCGCCGTGCGAAATAGAATGTGTAATAGGCGTAAAAGCACACGCCAGCAGACAAAAGCGCCACTGCAAAAATTGTCAAACGAAGACTTTTGCCCGCGCCACGCACGGCTTTAAAAATGCTGCGCGAACATCCCGATGATCTTGGTCATCTGATCACGCGGCGGCGCTTTCTTCTTCACCGTAAAGCGTGCCATGTTGCCGACGACTTCTTCCTTCTCAAGAAACTCTTCGATCACGTGATAGCCTTTACGACCCTCATAATCATCGAACAAGAGCGTCGTCTTCTTGGTGCAGCGCAGCATTGCCGTCAGCGCGCAGGCAACGCGAAAACGGCCATCAACCAAAATTACATCAGGATGTTTGAAATCCTCTGAATCCCAAATTGAGAGCGGATAAAGATGATAGCGCTGAAATGCACTGCCGTCTTTAGGAGTACCCCATTTGCCAGTCGGCCCCACATTCACATGCTGCATTGTCGGCATCGATACAGGCTGTTCCTGCTCAAACCAACGGCGCATCATTTTAGTCCAAACACGACTGCTCTCAACTGAATAGATCGTTTTGTTCTTCATCTCAGACGCCATGACGGTTGACCCACCACTGCCGTACTCAAGAATAACATCCGCGTCCTCATAGTGCTTGCGCACAAGGGCCCCCACTTCAGGAATGAAGGTTAACTCAGGGCGTTCCATACGCTCGATTTCGTCTTTCATCGCTCTGCTCTACTCATTTTCAGCTCGAACATATCGTAAAGCGAAGATGTTGCGATGTCGCGCACAATTTGTGATTAAGCAGCTCTTTGTTTCTCAAATACGGCATAATCAGCAATTTGCCGCGCACCAAGCGCGTTCATTCGCAAATGCACACGGCGTTGATGACCAGCCATTGCGTGAAACATCAAGGACGGCAAATCCCCACTTTTGCGCAGAGCGCGCGCAAGGTTATGGTTTTTGATCCGGCACGATATAGTGCCGTCCATTTGCAATTTGTGGGAAGCGATGCGCATGCACCAACTCATCCTCTGAACCACCATGAAACACGAAATATCGCGTGTCTGGCGCATCTAGCCTGTCGATCTGTTTAAAGCGATATGTCTCAATCCGCTTGCAAAATCGCATCCAGCGTATCTCTTCTGGAACGATCTCTGGATGCACCGACACTTGCGGCACAAGCGCTGTGACCGTCTCAAAATGTACATGCTGCGACATCCAAAGCGCCATGCTCGCGCCCATAGAATTGCCAATCGCAACAACACGCGTTGCTGAAATCATTTGCGCAACAAGCTCTATTGTTTTTGCAATTCGTACCTTCATATGCGGCCCGTTCATCCAGGATCGCGAAAGGTCGGAAACGAAAAGCACATGGTTTAAACCACCATCACTCGCGATCTTGTAAAATTCGGGCGGCGGACTGACCGATGGCTTTGTTCCAACACCTGAAAAACTCACGACCAGCGTTGATGACGACCCTTGCAATTATCTGATATACAACGGATCTTTCGTCAACACGTCATAAAGCTCACTCATGGCACGTCCCACAAAATTAGTCCGTGCGCGACGCACGGTTTCCTAGTCAGGGGTCTAATACCTAAACTATGACATTAATTTGACGAAACGCTTGCTTGCAAAGCATTTGTCAATTCATCCATCTCGGGATCCATCTTCATTGCGGCCGCTTTACGCTGATGCCATTCCACCGCTTTCTCATGCAGCTCGCCCAAAACCTTGTCTGATTTGAGCTTTTTCACAAGTTTGCGATTGGAAGCTTTATAGCGATCAATCGAGGTGTCTTTTTCATCATTTAGATTGAATTTATTCCAGTAATCCATCCCGAGAACATGACTGGAGTGGTTCGCCCTGCCCCGCGCACGTTTGATCAAGAAACTCTCCATCGAGCGCAGCGCATAGTGGTTCACTTGTGCATGTGTAAACAGCGGTGGGTTGTCTGTGCGCGCACCATCGATAACGTAATCCGCACCCCCTGGCAGCACGCGTTTCGTGTCGCCCACATGCTCGTCCAATGACACGGGCGCATGCAGTCCCATACGCTGAAACTTATGCTGGTTCGTGTAAATCGACTTCACAAACTTGCCGGTCGTCGGGCGTTCTTTCTCGTCCCATTCAAATTCACCTTTGGTGAATTGCTCGGTCACAGGCGCGTCTTTCAATGTTTCAATTCCATCGGGTCCAAAAATGCGCCAAGGCACAGAAATCACATCTGCGTCCTCACCCGACCCCTCAACAAGCGCCCGCACAGATCCATCTCCCATATGAACGTTCAGATATTCATCCACATCACAAACGAACACCCATTTCGCATCCATCACAATATCATAACGCCGTGACGCCTGACGCAGTGCAGATCGATGGATGCCCGCTTTGCGCACAATCGTGTTGTGCTGGGTGACGTATCCAAGCTCTTGCAAGCGCAGCAAAATATCTACCGTCGGATCGGTACAATCATTCGTACAAACAAGAATATGATCAAAACCCAACGTCTTATAATGTGCGACCCAATCCAGAATATAGGGCCCCTCGTTCTTCATAGTTGAGACGACGGTATATGTATCACTGCTCATTGTTTGCCTCGTTTACGGGTCACTACTTTGTAGTTGTTTCTATTTTGTGAACAATAGCGCCCTGAAACGATGCCACGCAAGCGCCATAGCGCATACGACACAGCCTATCAGAAATTCACTACTCATTTGTAATCTGGTGGTACACAAACACCACTCAAGACCCTAGGGTGACCAAAAATGACGCAGGCGCTCCAAGGCCTGCACGGGGGCGAGGACAGACAGATGGCACGCACACGCGAGGTCGGAACACTTTGGATTGGCGGACCGCTGAGCTGGATGGAACAGCTCTGCTTGAAATCCTTCGTCGACAAAGGCCAGAAAATCACGCTGTTCAGCTATGAAGACATTCCAAATGTCCCCGAAGGCGTTATCCGCCGCGATGGTCGCGATATTATCGACACTGACGATTTCATCAAATACGAACAGAAAAACAGCTTTGCCCTATTCGCAGACTGGTTCCGCCTGCACATGATCCAGCAATGCCCGGGAATGATCTGGATCGACACAGACGTCTATTGTCACAAGCCCATGACGTACGAAAGCGACTATGTTTTCGGCTACGAGCTTCCCGGTGAGCATCGCGTGAACAATGCTGTGCTTGGTATGCCTCCAGATAGCGAAATTCTGCGCCAGATGATCGAGTTCACCGATGACCGCTATTCCATCGCACCGTTTCTCCCTCGGAAACGACAAGGCGCGATGCGAAAGATGGCTGCGAAAGGAAAACCTGTTCACATCACTGAACAGCCTTGGGGTGTTTGGGGTCCGATGATGGTAACCCATTTCGTACACGCGCTGAACCTTGAAGAGCATGTGCAACCGCTCAACGCCTTTTATCCCATCACCTTCCCTGAGCGTTTCAAATTCATGCGCCGCGCCGAACTGGCCGAGGGCTTAATCACCGAAGAAACCACCGCGCTCCATCTTTGGGCCTCCAACAAGCGTCAGCTGGGCAACAACCACAATGGTCTCGCCCCCAAGGACAGTTACCTCGAACGCCTCGTGCTCGAACATAACATCAACCCTGCCCTCTCCCCGATCAAGGGACGTGGCAACACGACCTTTGACGGCGCTTTGATCGACGACGTCGACCTCACTGAAGTCTCTAGCGTGGCCGACATCACAGGCATGGCGCGCGGCTTTGTTCTTGCGCTGCACCACAAGTTCGATTGCGATGTGCATCTGGTGAATGCGAACCGCCGTGGCAAGTTCAAAGACGGTGACGAAAGTTGGCTCGCGGAATACATCAAATTCCTGACCGACCACGATGTCCCAGAGGATCGCATTAAGGTTATTCGCGGCGAAAAAGAGCTGCGCCAAGTCGACGTGATCTGTAATCTGTCAGGCTACGGTGATCGCGCGCGCGTCCCGTTCTTGGGCAAGTTTCTAGATGCCTGTATGCACTCTGACACACGCGTGTTCATGGATGTGCGCAAGGGCTCTGGTGCCTTTCCATTCCTCAAGAAATACGGCTCTAACACAGCCCTTTCTACCCGCGAAGACGACGGTCACGAAGTCACGCGTATCCGCGTCACGCCCAAACCGCCAGAACCCGCTGACGCAGGCGAAAACTGGGACCGCTTGGCAGCAGAACTCGCCGGCAAAGATGGTTGGTACAGACCCGGCACCAACGGTCATAGCTTCCTCTACATGCCCCGCTCAAAAGACACGCTTGTCGTGACCTTCGACAACCTCGACATCGCCATGACCAAACGCGAAGATCGCCGCCCATGGGGCTACAGCTTCATCAAGGATCAAGGCTGGTCCATGCTCGGCGTCCTTGCAGGCGGCTGGACATGGTATCGTGAACAATGGGTGAGCGATCAGTTCGATCAGTTAAAAAAGGACGGCTTCTTCAAACAATTCAAACGCGTGGTATTTTATGGCGCATCCATGGGCGGTTACGCCGCCTGCGCTTTCTCTGCCGCAGCGCCCGGCTGTGACGTCGTTGCTATCTCTCCACAAAGTACCGTGGACAAGTCCATCGTCCCTTGGGAGAGCCGCTACAAGGTGGTCTGGGACAGCGACTTTTCAGGCAAGTATGGGGACGCTGCCAAAGTCTCTAAAAAGGCGAATAGAGTCTCAATTCTCTACGATCCCTATGAACCGCTTGATGCCCAACATGCCGCGCGCTTTACTGGTAAGAACGTCCAGCATCTACGTGCTCCTTTGCTTGGTCACCGCCTTGGATCGTCGCTCAATCAGATGGGTATTCTGTCACCCATTATCCTTGGTGCGCTTGATGGGACTTTGACCAGCGAAGAATATTACAAACTCTTGCGCACCCGCAAAACTTCCCCACGCTATCAGCGAGAACTTTTCAAGAAAGCCGTCAGCAAGGGGCACACAGACCTTGCTAAGTCACTTGGTGAACATATCCTCAAGCAGAACCCAAACCGCGCTGTGCGGCTAGGAATGCGGGCTCTTTGAGAAGCGGAATTCAGTGACCGTATTGTAGGTCTCTCCCGCCTTCAAAACCATGCTTGGGAACCCTGCATGGTTCACCGCATCGGGCCAGACCTGTGGTTCAATCGCAAGACCCGTACGCCCCATATGCGTCGCATCATAAACCTGCACGCCGCTTTCTGTACTGGCAACTTCCATCGCGATGCCGCTCGCCCTGCTCCGAAGCCAAAGCAAGGGTTCAAGAGCGCCACGTTCGGGCCGAATGCAAAAGTTGTGATCCATTTCAGAAACGCCAATCTCACGCATCTGCGTAAAATCAAACTGTGTGTTCTCAACGGCAGCAGGTTCGCCCGTCGGGATCTTATTAGCATCAATTGGCAAATAGCGCTTCGCAGCGATTTTCATCTCATGTGCGTTAATCGTCGCCTCATCAGAAAGCTTCCAGTACCCGTGCGAAGCAAAGGCGCAAAGCGTCTCTTGGTCGCTCTGTGCGCTCATGTTCAGTCGCAGCGTTGGGCCATCCAATTCGTAGCGCGCGGTGACGTCCAACGCACCCGGAAACCCCATATGCCCATCTGGCATATGCAGTGTTAGAACGACGTGGGTCGCACTGTGATCTTGCAAAGTCCAAACCATCTGGCTCGACCCATCTGGACCGCCATGTAAGCAATTGCCATTGTCTTCATTCGCAGAAAGCTGCACGTCCTGACCAGCAATAACGGCTTTGCCCTGTCCAATACGATTTGCGACGCGCCCAACTATCGCACCGAAATAGGTCAGATGCTCCACGTACTCTTCAAGGGTGTCACCATTCAAAATAACATTCTGGCCGTCGAAAATTACCTTCTGCAGGCTTGCGCCATACGTAAGAATAGAAACACTCAGATCGTCCGTTTCAAGCGTGATGCGCTCGACGGAACGCCCATCTGACATTTGGCCAAATTGTTCAATCACGCAGGAATCTCCGTCGTTCTAGTAAGTATCGCATAAAGTCATCTGCAACTTCTTGTGGGTCAATGGCATCCAGTCCCTGCCCTTTCGCAACCAATGTCACGCTGCCCTTTGCAGACGTTATATCCACGGATATATCTTCGCCCTTTGATGCACCTGAACGATCCTTTGGCTTCGCCTTGGGCGTTGCTTTCGCACCGCGCTTTAGCTTTGGAATAATCGCGCGATATGCGCGCTTCGGTGTTGTTTCGATATCTACTTCAGCAACGATTTTATCCCGCAAAGCGACACAAGCCAGCCCCAAAGACACGTCACCTTGTGATACGGACAGACGCTCTGCAATGTCTTCCTGCGTGTGGTCTGACAGGCTCTCTGCAAGCAACCCAATTGAGAGCAACTCTTCGAACCCGTTCAAGTCCTTACGCATCGTGTTTTCGTGAAACCGCTCTTCAAGATCAGCGAGCGCCGCATCTCCTTGCTCTGTCGACAAAATTGCAAGTACAGGAAGCCCAAGCTGGCGACACGCCTCAACCCGACGACGTCCAGATTGCACAGCAAACTGTGCCTCTGTTTGCAAAGGCGTTTCAGCGTTTGGCTGCCAATCAGCATTCACCGCACGCACACGAATTGGCTGCGTCTGCCCGCGCCGCGCGATATTCGCTTTTAGTGCATCAAACGCCACATCGCCTTGCCAATCGCCAATGCGATCACTGCCCGCCTGATCAACGATCTGAATGGGATCGAGCGTTAGCGCAACTGTCCCGTTTAGAATGCCCGAGACCAGTGAGCCATGCGTGTCCTCGATGCGTTGCTTGAGCAGATTCATCGCGGAGCCTGCCCACATCCCGCCCATCGCAGGCTTTGGCGCGGCGCTTACGTCTTCCTCAATCGGGGGTAATCCAGCATCAAGTTTGCGTTTTCTCGCCATCTCTTAACTCCAACGATCTTTAATAAAGGCATCTGCAAAACCACGCTTTGGCAGTTCAGGCCAAACACGCTGCGCAAGTGCATCGTTCACCGCGTTTGCATTTGCCATAAACGCGCGCGCTGAGGTACGTCGCGACTTGGGCGGCAGATACTCATAGATACTTTTGTACTCTTCAGAGGCATTCGCGATCGCGTCAGAACGGTTGTACCAAACTTGCAAAATCTCACGGGGGGCACGCCGATACAGATCCAAAATTTGGTCGGTATCTTGGTTATTTTGCTCCTGAACAATCGTCGGCAGAACCACATGCTCTCCTCGACCCACTTCGATATCCGCTTCAAACCCCATAATGAATTCTAGGTATTCACCAATGTTTGACACATAGGTCGACAAGGTCGCGAGATCGAAACCTTTCATGGTTTGTGGAATGACAACCGTATCTGCGGCGATCAAGCCGTTGAGCTGCATCAGTGTGAGAGAAGGCTGCTGATCAATCACGATGACATCGACTGTTTCCTCTAGCGCTTTGATGTAGGACGCTTGATCGAATGAGCCGTCGCTCTTGCGCAGATCAGCTGCACTTGTTCGCGCACCATTCTCGCTATCCCATCGGCCAATGGCCTCTTTCAGGATGCGGTACACTGGGATCTGTGACTGACGCGACAGGAAGAAAAGGCTGATATCCCCGTTCTGAATATTAGCGCCACCCGGAATAAGCTTGATGCCAGGCCAAGGCGTTTTTTGCCAAATTGCATTGAGTTCTTTTGGAGACGGGGTGCGAAGGGTCTCCGCGCCAGGATCATCAACACCCATGAAATCCGCAAGGGTAGGGGTGTCTGGCTGAAAAAGCGGCAGCGCCTCATCCGCGAAATAAAGACTGACAGTGGCTTGGGGGTCCGCATCGATCACACCAACGCGCAAACCGTAAAACAGATTGATATATTGCGCGAAATGAGCAGCTGACAGGCTTTTGCCTGTGCCGCCTTTTTGTGCGCCAAACGTCACGACCTTTACGGGTTCGCCAGGTTTGCGCCAGTGCAAATGCTGACGCCTAGCGCCCTTGTTAGAGCCTATAATCGAGCGAATAAGCATGATTTCAGGGGGCGAGAATGTACGTTCGCGTCCAATCTTTTCGCCATCAGGGAAAGCGTCTTCTTCATTCGAAATGCGCGCAAGATAGGTTACATCTACAGACAATAGTTCAGCGACTTCAGTCATTGAAAAGCGTCTTGCAACGCGCGTCCGCAAGGTGAGGTCACGCTGCAGCTTGGTGTTCACGCTTCCCATGACGCGTGTCATGTTGCGTATGAACTGCTCGAAATTTCCGTAAGCCATAAAGATATATCCGCGGATATAGAGTTGAAAGATGCGTCAAGCAGCTCGGTTAAGCGCTAAACTGAGGGAAGCGTCGGAGTGTTGCAACTTCTTTTGCGAAATTTCCCATCGTTTTAGAAATTGCTCTAACATTTTTAGCATACCTTCTTCGCGATTGCAGCTTTGAGCTTTGCCCATGAACGTATCAAATTGGTCAGCAGTTGGCGGCTTGCGCCAGTGTTTTTGCCAGTTGGTTTGTATCATCTCTGTGAGCCTGTCCAAGCCAACTTGGGTTATCTTGGATTTGATCAATTTGATGCTTTGTTCATTAAGTTCTGTTTTCGACACAGCTACCGCGCAACGCGACCAAACATCAGCAAGTGCTTTTTCAACCGCTGTCCTATCAAGAGGTTCGAGCTGTTTAGTCTCGAGCAACTTCTTTGTGTTCAGGACCAAATTATCTTTGACGGTTCCGTGAAAACTAGGGAACGGTGCGTTGTCGGTGTGAATTTTCCAAGTTGAATAAAGTTCACTTACAACACGACCTAGCGGGAGTTGTTTTTTATAGCTATGGTTTTTAGAGTTTACTCTGCGTTCAGCAGATTGAACGCTGCGTTCTTCTTTTTGAACAGGCTCAATAGCCTGAGGTCGTTTCAGGTTGTCACGCCAAGATTTCCAGAAAGTTACGCAGTACTTGAGGCGATAATTGTAGCCGTTCGCCATTTTCTGAGTTGTCGTTTCCAAGAGTTCAGTGTCACGAAGCTCAGCGATGTAACCTGAGATAGCAGCCTTGGATCTGCCAATGCGGTCGCTGAGTTGACCGAGGGAGGGCCAGCATTCCCCTGTACGATTGGCCATTCGGCACAATTCAACAAGTAGGCGAAAAGCACCGGGAGACATGTCGATGTTCATCACGTCACAGGGCAAGGCGATAAACCCTTTAGCGGGGTCAAAAGTGAGAGAAGAGGCCATAAAATTCCATTTCCCCGAAGCGTAAAGCTTGCGGTGATTCTGGCATTCTGCTATCAAGGGATTAGGAAAAACGTGATAGCGAAAGCTGTTCGTTATGGGCTTTGGGTGGTTGCAGCCATTCAAAGCCCTTTCTTTTCGGGAAAGGTGTTTTGGGTTTAGGACATGATTTTTCCTTGCTCGATCTTGTTTATTCCGCGCGCTCCACAGTGATAGCTGTGTTCAAAGCGGCGAAGCTTTCCTGTAGTGTGTTCTGCCTCTGAGACCGATTCTGATCTCTTATACGTTGTATTAAGACTATCTATGCCGCGAATACCATGTTTATGGCAAGACATTCTATGTTTTGAGCCTGCATTGGTTTCAGGTCGAAGTTAAGGTTTTTATTTAACCTGCTGAAAAACATAAGTTATTTCAATTTCGTATATTTTAGCGCTCATCCTAAATATGCGCGAGTTGGAGCAGCATTCACGAATCAGAGTAAAATTTCCTTGATGCTTGCGCTTGTTTGGGTGCCATGATGGGTTGGTGCAAACAATGAAATGAGCGACATGAACGGCGATCACGCAAACCGAGTTCCGAAGATTATATTCGTTGGTGTTGACGGTGTGCTTGTTCGCTTTGCGGAGCAGATGAGTGATGCAGCAAACGCTGCGGCCTTGGCATTTCATAAGCATATCGAAAATATCGCACCGGTTGGCATACGAGAGGCCGCGCCGTCATTAACGGCTGTTTATCTCAAGCTAGATTTGGATGCGGAAATCGAGCAGGTCGTCCAAAGCGTGACCGAAGAGGTGCATGCGCGAGATTGGTTTGCAGAGCCGATGCTGCAATCGCGCTTGTGGACAATTCCTTGCAGTTTTGATGGCCCGCAACTTTCTGAGGCAGCGCAGCTTGCCGGGGTAAATGAAACACAGGCTGTCGCGCAGATTACCTCAACGCAGGTTCGAGTGCTCACGCTGGGATTTGCGCCGGGTCAGCCCTATTTGGGCAATTTAGAGTCGCATTGGAATATTGCGCGCATGGACGGTGTTGCGCCAAGAGTTCCTGCGCGTGCGCTTGTTGTTGCGGTTGCTCAATTGATCATCTTTGCCAATGAGACCCCAACAGGCTGGCGTCATATCGGGCAGAGTGCGTTTCAGTGCTTTGATCAGAACCGAGCAGAGCCGTTCGCGTTTCAAGCGGGGGATCGTGTGCAGTTTGTAAGTGCTGCGCGCAGTGAGATTGATGCGCTTTGGGATGACAGTTTTGTGGGTGCACGCTTGGAGGTGGTATCGTGACACCTGTGATCCAAGTTGAAAGAATCGGGGCGGCGGTCACGGTGCAAGATGCAGGCTGGAGCGGGACACTTGCGCTAGGGCTATCGCGTGGTGGTGCCGCTGATACATTTGCGCTGAGCAGTGTTTGGGCGTTGCTGGGTGAAAGCGATACCGCTGTTTTAGAGATAGCCGGATTTGGCGGCACGTTCAGGTTTTTGAGCGACGCGCGCATCGCGATTGCGGGGGCGGTGATGGATGTGCGTTTGGACGGTACTGCGTTGCTTCATAATGCGGTGCATTTTGTTCAAGCAGGACAAGTGCTGGAAATCGGCGCGGCGCGCGTTGGGCTTTATGGCTACCTTGGGATTGGCGGTGGGTTTGTAACGCCGAAGTTTCAAGGGTCGGCGAGTACGCATCGTGGGGCAGGGCTTGGTCAGGTTATTGAGGTTGGTCAAACACTGAAGATGGGCGCTGACCCACGGCCGGACCGGATTGGATTGGCTTTGCCGAGCAGGCCCAAAAGCAGTGCTGCAATAAGAGTGGTTGCAACCGCGCATACCGAGCTTTTCTCGGAGCAGGTGCGAACGCGGTTTGAAGAAACGGTCTTTACGCGTGGGTCCAAAGGCAATCGTCAAGGGGTTACGTTGGAAAGCAGTGAGGATTTTGCATTGCAAGGCGGGCAATCGATCCTGTCTGAAACTGTGATTCCCGGTGATATACAGGTGCCGGGGCAGGGGGCGTTGTTTGCGTTGCTTGCGGACAGTCAAACGACGGGGGGATATCCAAGGATTGCTGCGGTGCTGCCCTGTGATTTGCCAAGAATTGCGCAGGTTGTGGCGGGGGACGAACTGAAGTTCAAATTTGTCACGCGTGAAGAGGGCATTGCAGCCGAACGTGCAGAGCGAAAAGCGCGCGCCACATTGGGCAAACAGTGCAAAGCAATTCTGCGCGATCCGGCACAGATCAATGATTTATTGTCGTGCCAACTTATCAGCGGTGCGGTTTCGGGAGAGAGCGAATGAGCAAAACGGTCGATTTAAATGCGGATATGGGCGAGAGCTTTGGGGCATGGTCGCTTGGGAATGACAGCGCGCTTTTGGATATTGTGACCTCTGCTAATATTGCATGCGGTTTTCATGCGGGCGATCCTGACGTGATGGCGCGTACGATGAAGCTGGCGTTTGAAAAAGACGTCGGTATTGGTGCGCATCCGGGATTTCCTGATTTGCGAGGGTTTGGGCGGCACCGCATGCATTTGCCACGGGCACAGTTAGAGAACGCGGTGCGTTATCAGTTGGGTGCTGCGCAGGCGATGGCAAAGGTTGCAGGGGGGCATGTGCGACATTTGAAGTTGCATGGCGCTTTGGCAAATATGTGTGCAGAGAATTACGAGATGGCGCATGGCTGTTATCGCGCGGCTTTGGATGTTGATCCTGATATCATCATCATGGTGCTAGCGGGAACCGAGCAGCAAAAAGCGGTTGAGGCATTGGGTTGCGCGTTCGCTGCGGAAATTTTTGCAGATCGCGCATATAATGATGATGCGACTTTGGTTGATCGTTCCTTGGAAGGGGCGGTTATTCACGATGCCGAGCTCGCCGCTGCGCGCATGGTCGATATGGTGCAAAGCGGTGCGATGATTGCGCAAAGTGGAAAGCGCATTCCAACACGGATTGATACGATTTGCATGCACGGCGATACGCCCGAAGCTGTTGAGATCGCGCGCGCGGTGAGGGCTGCGTTAGAAGCGGCGGGGATCAAGATAACAGCGTTTGCTAATGGATGAGGCCAATCCATTTTGGAACGAGCTGTGTGACGGGGTTTTTGGTGAGCGCGTCGCGCCCTATAGGCTCACGGGTGTGGGGCATTTGCCGTCATATTTCCGAACGACTGATTTAGCGGAAGCGTCGATAGGATTGGCAGGCGTTGCTTTGGCGCGGCTTGGTGTCGGCGAACCGGTTTCGGTAGATCGACGACGCGCAGCGCTTTGGTTTGATATGACATTGCGACCCATTGGTTGGGAGGCAGGTTCGCTCTGGGATGCGGTTGCGGGGAATTATCAATGCAAAGATGGATGGATCAGGTTGCACACCAACGCACGCCATCACCGCGATGCGGCCTTGTCTGTTTTGAAGGTTGCGGCTGATCGCGATTTGGTTGCCGGAGCTGTTTTGGACTGGAATGGTGAAGCCTTGGAAAAGGCGATTGTTGCGGCGAACGGGTGTGCGGCGTTTATGAGGACTGCCAAGGAATGGCGTGCGCACCCGCAAGGGCAGGCACTGGCGCGCGACCCTTTGGTGCATTGGCAAGATTGCGGAGACTGTGCACCGCGTGCGGCGACGCTCAAAGGTCTGAAAGTGCTCGATTTGACGCGTGTGTTGGCAGGGCCTGTGGCGACAAGGCTGTTGGCTGGATTTGAGGCAAATGCTTTACGCATTGATCCGCCGTCTTGGAATGAGCCAAGCGTTGAGATGGAAGTCACTTTGGGCAAACGCTGCGCGGGGTTGGATCTGCGAAAAAGTGATGACTTGGCGCGTTTGAAAGAACTGATGCAAGAGGCGGATGTTTTTGTGCACGGGTATCGTGCGGATGCTTTGGAACAGTTAGGTCTTGGGGCGGAGGTGCGGCGCGCACTGAACCCTGAGATGATTGATGTCAGTTTGAATGCCTATGGGTGGAGCGGGCCATGGGTGGGCCGACGTGGGTTTGATAGTTTGGTGCAGATGAGTTGCGGGATTGCGGCTACTGGGATGGCTGAGAGTGGAGGGAGCAAACCTGTGCCGTTGCCTGTTCAAGCGCTAGATCACGCAACAGGATATTTGATGGCGGCCTGTGTTTTGGAGGCTTTGAAAGCACGTTCTGAAGGGGTTTTGAAATCAGCTAAGGTATCGCTCGCACGGACTGCGCTGTTGTTGATGAAAGAGCCTTTTGCGTTTGTGAGCGAGGGAGCGATCGTGCAAAGCGCAGCTGATTTTAGCGATGGCGTTGAAGCGACGGGCTGGGGGGATGCACACCGCGTGAATCCGCCTTTGCGCATCGATGGAAAATTGCCAGAGTGGCCTATTGCTGCAGGTCCTTTGCGACGCCATGAGGCTGTTTGGCGTGAATAATCAGATTTATTTTCAAATTTATCAGAAGGTTCCTTTCTTTAATCGATTGCTTGGCGCGTTTGCCTTGCTGCGCCATGTTTAGGGCAATCAGCTTCAGGATAAGATCATGACAAAACGCACATATTTTGCACCGCACGGCGGACATCCTGGACAGGAGCAAATGCTGACCAGCCAAGCGATTTTCACAGAAGCCTATGCGTTTCTGCCGGCGAGCACGATGCGCGATATCGTGACGAGCTTTCTACCGTTTTGGGAAAAGACGCGGTTATGGGTGATTGCGCGTCCGATGACGGGATTTGCAGAGACCTTTTCGCAATACATTATGGAAGTGCAAGCTGGTGGGGGAAGCCAACGCGCCGAGCTCGACAAAACTGCACAGGGTGTTTTGTTTGTTGTAGAGGGCGAGATCAGCGTGAGTTTCAAAGGCGAAACTCATGTGTTGGGCGAAGGCGGTTATGCGTATTTGCCTGCGGGTCTTGATTGGACATTGGTGAATGACAGCGCAAATGTCGCGCGGTTTCATTGGCTGCGCAAAGCGTATCAGGCGGTTGACGGTCTGGATGCGCCGGATCCGATAATCGCGAATGAGAATGATATTGCGCCGACAGTGATGCCGGATACCGATGGTGGTTGGGCGACGACGCGCTTTGTGGACCCGAACGATATGCGTCACGATATGCATGTGACGATTGTGACGCTGATGCCCGGAAATGTGATTCCTTTTATGGAAACCCATGTGATGGAACACGGGCTTTATGTGCTGGAAGGCAAGGCAGCCTATAAGCTGAACGCTGATTGGGTCGAAGTGGGGCCGGGTGATTTTATGTGGCTGCGCGCCTTTTGCCCGCAAGCATGTTACGCGGGCGGGCCTGGTCCGTTTCGATACTTACTCTACAAGGATGTGAATCGGCACGCAAAGCTTGGGTTGTGATTTAGAGGCGTTGCGCAAGCGCCGTTTTGCCGAACGCTAATTGGCCTCGCTTTCAAATACCTTGCAATTCAAGGGCGAGAGTTCTATATGGCAAGGGCGACGTTACCACTATCGACCCAACTGCTCCTATCTAACGGCCCAGTCTTCGATCTTGCACTGACTAGCCGACCTGCCGCATTCCGTGGGCAGTATATTTAGGAGAATTACGATGGCTACTGGCACCGTAAAATGGTTTAATACTACAAAAGGCTTCGGCTTTATCGCACCAGACGGCGGCAGCAAAGACGTGTTTGTACACATCTCTGCAGTTGAGCGTTCCGGCCTTACAGGTCTTGCAGACAACCAGAAAGTTACTTTCGACATCGAGCCAGGCCGTGACGGTCGTGAAGCAGCGGTTAACATCGCTCTGGCATAAGCCAGCGTTCCTTCGGGAACTGTTTGAGAGTTAGAATTGAGAAGGGCGTTTCATTTCGAAGCGCCCTTTTTCTATTTCGGGCCTGATAGTTTGTTGAAATTTCTCAAGATCGGGCCGCGCCGAGTGCGAAAGAAATGTCTTGCGCCGCGCGCATGACGGAGGTTGCCAGTGTTTCGATTTGATCTGTGCTCACACGTGTTGTCGGACCTGATACGGAGACGCCCGCGATCACCTCACCATGAGCATTGTGAATGGGGGCTGCGATACAGCGCATTCCCAGATTCTTTTCCTGATCATCCAGCGCATAGCCGCGCGCGCGGGTGGTTATCATATCCGCCGCGAGGCTTTCCGGGGTTGCGAGCGTATGGGTAGTAAAGACTTCTAATCCGAGAGCAGCGAAACGTTTGAGCCGTTTCTCATCCAAATGCGCGAGCAGGGCTTTGCCAATTCCAGAGGCATGCATCGCAGACAACGTGCCAGGCGCAAAAAAGGCGCGGATGGGCGCGTTGGTTTCAACCTGAGAGACGAACAACACGGCGCCGTCTTTTTCGATGCCAAGGTTAGCGGTTTCACCGGTTTCTTCCATCAAACGGCGCATAATGGGTCGGGAGACATCGATAAGGCTGGTCCGGCGAAGAAAGGTCGAGCCGATTTGATAGGCCTCAGGACCGATGTGCCATGTTTGATTTGCTTCGTCCATTTCCACAATGCCATGTAGCGCAAAGGTGGTGAGCACGCGGTATAGCGTGGCAGGAGATTCATCCAAAGTGCTGGCGAGTTCACTAAGCGTTGCCGTTTCGATTTGCGCAAGTTCAGAGAGAACGCCAAGCGCGCGATCGAGAGATTTGATCGTATTCTGCTCTGTCTTTTCATTGAAGGCACGGGGGCGACCACGATGGCGAGGGGAATCTACTTCGATGGGTTTAGGTATGGTTTTTGGCATAGATTTGACCCTTGTTTTCAGTTTTATGAAAATAGCATTCATAATATGAAAAAATCAAAATCTTGTAAATAAACAGTTTTTTCAAAGAACACGCATATGAAAAAAGATTTCAAAAAAATTTCAAGATAAGGGCACAAGCCTTATGAGTTAGCCAAGCTAATTTAGGAGTGTCGCCGTGAGTTTTCAGAATCCAGTTTTCATCCCCGGTCCAACGAATATGCCAGAGGAGATACGTCTTGCCACCTATATGCCAACGCTCGACCATCGCTCGCCTGTGTTTGGTGGTATCCTACATCCTTGTCTTGAGGGCGTTCGTCGGGTTCTGAAATCTGAAAGCGCTCATATTTTTATTTTCCCATCAACTGGAACGGGCGGTTGGGAAACGACAATCACCAACACACTGAGCGCTGGCGACAAAGTACTGGTCGCGCGTAACGGGATGTTCAGCCATCGCTGGATTGATATGTGTGAACGTCATGGTCTTGATGTGCAAATCGTTGATGTTGCTTGGGGTGATGGACTGCCTGTCGCTGAATATGAGGCGATCTTGAAGGCAGATACATCGCATACGATCAAAGCGGTTCTTGCCACGCACAATGAAACGGCAACGGGCGTGAAGTCCGATATCGCGGGCGTTCGCAAAGCGCTCGATGCAGCGGCGCATCCGGCTTTGTTCTTTGTGGATGGTGTATCCTCGATCGGGTCGATGGACTTTCGCATGGACGAATGGGGCGTGGATGCTGCTGTGACAGGGTCGCAAAAGGGATTTATGTTGCCTGCCGGTCTGGCGATTGTGGGTTTCTCTGAAAAGGCGCGCGCTGCGGTTGAGCAAGCGACGTTGCCGCGTACGTTCTTCGATATCCGCGATATGGAGAAGGGCTACGCTGCGAACGCCTTTCCATACACGCCACCCGTTGGTTTGATGAATGGTCTGAAATGCGCGATTGAGATGATTGAGGCGGAAGGGCTTGAGAACGTCTTTGCACGTCATACCCGTATCGCAACGGGCGTGCGTCATGCAGTCGATGCTTGGGGGCTGAAGCTGTGTGCGAACGCGCCAGAGCTTTATTCTGACAGCGTTAGCGCCATTCGGACCCCTGAAAGATTCAACGCTACCGATATCGTGACCCGTGCAGATGAGCAGTATGGTATGGCGTTTGGTGTCGGACTTGGGGACGTGGCTGGCAAAGTGTTCCGGATCGGGCATCTTGGGATGTTGACGGATGCGATGATGCTGTCGGGTTTGGCAACGGCTGAGATGGTGATGAAAGACTTGGGTCTGGATATCAAGCTTGGCTCTGGTGTTGGCGCCGCACAAGAATTTTATCGTTACGGTAAGTGAGGGGATCTGATGTACATACCAACATATCAAGACATGCTTGAGGCGCATGAGCGGATCAAGCCCTATATCAACCGCACACCTGTGCGCACGTCGAAATATTTGAATGACCTCACGGGTGCGAAGCTCTTCTTTAAGTGCGAAAACTTCCAAGAACCCGGTGCGTTCAAAGTGCGTGGTGCGACCAATGCAGTGTTCGGGTTGAGTGAAGAGCAGGCCGCAAATGGGGTCGCTACGCATTCTTCTGGGAACCACGCGTCTTGCTTGAGCTACGCTGCGATGGTGCGCGGAATTCCGTGTAACGTGGTGATGCCGCAAACGGCACCGCAAGCCAAGAAAGACACTGTGCGTCGTTATGGTGGGGTGATTACAGAATGTGAGCCATCCACCAGCGCGCGCGAAGAGACGTTTGCCAAAGTTCAAGCCGCGAGCGGCGGTGATTTTGTGCATCCCTACAATGACCCTCGCGTGATCGCGGGGCAGGGGACCTGCGCAAAAGAGTTCATGGAGCAGACCGACGGTTTGGACATTGCGATGGCACCAATCGGTGGTGGCGGGATGGTCTCTGGAACATGTTTGACCCTGTCGCACCTTGCGCCTGAGGTTCAGATTATCGCGGCAGAACCTGAGCAAGCAGATGATGCGATGCGCAGTTTCAAGGCGGGGTATATCATTGCTGATGATGCGCCTAAAACGATTGCCGATGGTTTGTTGGTGCCGCTGAAAGAACGGACTTGGCATTTTGTCAGCAACCACGTCACGGACATTCTAACTGCCTCTGAAGAAGAGATCATCAATGCGATGAAGCTGACTTGGAAGCATTTGAGAATTGTGATGGAGGCCAGTTCTGCTGTGCCACTGGCAACAATTTTGAAGAACAAAGAGCGGTTCGCGGGCAAGCGGGTTGGCATAATTATTACGGGTGGGAATGTCGATCTCGACAAACTGCCATGGACACTGAACTAAGGAGAGCTCCGATGAAAGATATCAATTTTGACACGCTCGAAGTTGGCTATGACGTTCCGGCAATTCCGGGCATGGATGAGGCGGATATTCAAACACCTGCGCTTGTTCTTGATCTGGATGCGTTAGAGCGCAACATCAAAAAGATGGGTGATTATGCCAAAGCGCACGGCATGCGTCACCGCGTACATGGCAAAATGCACAAGTCTGTGGATGTCGCGAAGCTGCAAGAAAGTCTGGGTGGCGCGTGTGGTGTTTGCTGTCAGAAGGTGTCTGAAGCGGAAGTATTCGCACGTGGTGGCATCAAAGACGTGATGGTATCGAACCAAGTGACAGATCTGGCCAAGATTGATCGTTTGGCACGTATGCCAAAGCACGGTGCGCGCGTTTTGTGCTGTGTGGATGATCCTGCGAATGTCGCCAACTTGTCAGCCGCGGCTGTAAAGCATGGCACGCAAATCGAAGCTTTGGTTGAGATTGATTGTGGCGCAGGTCGCTGTGGCGTGACAACGACCGAAGCGGTTGTGAAGATTGCCAAGATGATTGATGCCGCTGACGGGCTGAAGTTTGCGGGCATTCAAGCCTATCAAGGCGCGATGCAGCACCTTGATTCATACGAAGAACGCTCCAGCAAGACAGGTGTTGCGATTGGCATGGTAGAGGACGCTTTGGCTGGTTTGAAAGCCGAAGGTCTTGAGTGCGATATCGTTGGCGGCGGTGGTACGGGTTCGTATTATTTTGAGAGCAATTCCGGTGCGTTCAATGAGCTACAGTGTGGATCCTACGCGTTTATGGATGCGGACTATGGCCGTATTCTGGACAAGGACGGCAAGCGCATTGATGAGGGCGAGTGGGAGAACGCGTTGTTCATTCTGACAACTGTGATGAGCCATTCCAAAGCCGACAAAGCGATTGTGGATGCTGGTCTGAAGGCGCAGTCGGTAGACAGTGGATTGCCCACGATTTTCGGCCGTGATGATGTGACGTATATGAAGTGTTCTGACGAGCATGGCGTTGTGGGTGATCCGGACGGTGTATTGAAAGTCAACGACAAGCTGAAATTGGTTCCAGGTCACTGTGATCCGACATGCAATGTACATGATTGGTATGTGGGTGTGCGCGGCGGCAAGGTTGAAGTTGTTTGGCCAGTGTCTGCGCGCGGCAAGGCGTATTGATTTCGAATTGCTAAAGCAATCCGACTGGTGCGAGGGGCTAGCCCCTCGCGCTCCCCAGGATATTTATAGAAAGAGGAAGCGCATATGTGGATCGTACCGGAGCGTGAGATTGCGGACTTGTTGACGCGGGATGCGTCGTTTGACGCGGTTGAAAAAGTTTTTGCGGCTATGGCAGCGGGCGATGCATACAACTTCCCCGTCATTCGTGAAGCTATTGGGCATGAAGATGCGCTTTATGGTTTTAAGGGTGGCTTTGATGGAGTGGGCGGAACGCTTGGTCTAAAGGCTGGCGGCTATTGGCCCCGTAACCTCGAGAAGCGCGGGATCATCAATCACCAATCCACTGTCTTTCTGTTTGACCCTGACACCGGCAAAGTGGCTGCGATGGTCGGCGGCAACTATCTGACGGCGCTTCGCACGGCTGCTGCGTCATCTGTGTCGATCAAGCATCTTGCGCGCAAAGACGCAAAGGTGATGGGCATGGTGGGTGCGGGTCATCAAGCGACGTTCCAGTTGCGTGCCGCGCTGGAGCAGCGGGAGTTCGAGAAGGTGATTGGTTGGAATTACCACCCTGAAATGTTGCCGAATATCGAAAAAGTTGCCCAAGAAGCGGGTGTCCCGTTTGAAGCGGTTGAGCTTGAAGGGTTGGGTGAGGCGGATGTTGTGATTTCTATTACCTCCACGTTTGCGCCGACGATTATGGCAGAGCATATCAGTGCGGGCACACATATTGCTTGCATGGGAACTGACACCAAAGGCAAGCAAGAGGTCGAAGCGGCGCTGCTGGCGCAGGCTACCGTCTTTACTGACGAGGTGGCACAGTCGATTTCTATTGGAGAGGCGCAGCATGCGATTGCGGCCGGCTTGATCCAAGAGTCAGATGTGCATCAAATTGGCGCGGTGATTAACGGCGCGCACAAAGGGCGTACGTCTGATGAAGAGATCACGCTGTTTGATGGCACGGGGGTAGGTTTACAGGATCTCGCAGTGTCGGCCGCAATTGTGCGTATGGCTGTTGAGCAGGGTGTTGCGATTGAAGTGGATTTCTAAAGCACCTGAGTGAGAAACGATTGAGCGCCTTTGGCAGTGATGTCAGAGGCGCTTTTTAGTTTGAGGTGGCGGCGATGTTTGCCTTTACCCTCTAGCACGCCATTTGGATCATCAAGAGATGCGCCGTCGGAAAACTCTAAAGACACGTGATCTTTGTAGGTGAAAATGCCGCCGACAAAGGTTTTATCGTCTCCCTCGTTCGGACACATCACGTGGCCGCCGTACTTGGGAACGAGGCGGATGTCTGCGTTTATGTCACCTACGAGAACGGCGAGGGCATCCTTGATATCATCCATGGTGCGGCCTTTCGTTTTAGGTAGTCTACAGTTTGAAAAAACAAAAAGGCGCCCCAAATCGGAGCGCCTTTTCTAGGTTTGTGAGTGAGGAGAAGCTTATGCTTCGTCCATGTCCTTTGGCAGAACCAAGTTCAGAACAATCGCCATCAGAGCTGTTGGTGCAACCGCGGATGTTGCGAGTGTTTTCACAACGCCTGGCAGATATTGAACAGCCGTTGGGACTAAGTTCAGACCCAAGCCAAATGCGAGGCTCACCGCGATGATGATCATCGTGCGACGTGTCATCTTCTCTTCTGCGAGAACGTTAAGACCAGCAGCCGCAACCATGCCGAACATAACGATCACACCGCCGCCAAGTACTGGCAAAGGCATGGATGCGATGACTGCGCCGATCTTTGGGACCAGACCACAGACAACCATAATTGCACCGGCAATGGTCACAACGTGACGCGACATAACGCCTGTCATGCCGATGATGCCGACGTTCTGGCTGAAGGATGTGTTTGGCAAGCCGCCGAAGACGCCAGCAACTGCTGTGCCCAGACCGTCCGCATATGTAGCGCCTGCGATTTCTTCGTCTGTGGCTTCACGATTTGCGCCCGCTTTTGTTGTCGCGGAAGCATCGCCCACGGTTTCAATCGCAGATACGATGGAAACGAGGGTGACTGCGATGACAGCGCCGAGGTTGAACTCAAAGCCGTATGGCAGAGGCTGAATGGATGTGATCCAGCTCGCATTTGCGACAGCGCCGAAGTTAACCATCCCAAGTGCGAATGCGAGTGCATAACCTGCGAGCAAACCAATCAGGATTGCGGCCATGGACAGAATGCCTTTGGTGAAGAACTTCAGGATCAGGGAGACCACGATCACCGTGAGGGCGACGGACCAGTGCTTGAGGGAGCCAAAGCTCTCTGCTTCCATCTGGAAGGTCGCTGCACCGCCTGCTGCGTATTTGATCGCTACCGGAATAAGGTAAAGACCAATCGCGAGGATCACGAGACCAGTGACCAACGGTGGGAACAAGAAACGCAAGTGCTGAATAACAGAACCAAGCAGGAAGTGGACAACACCACCGATGATGCAGGCCGTCAGAGCGACGCCAAGACCTTGCGTTGCCGCGATGCCAGCGAGAACACCAACGAATGCGAAGCTCGTACCCTGCATGATTGGCAGACGCGCACCGATTGGGCCAACACCAACAGTTTGGAATAGCGTCGCGATACCCGCGAACAACATAGCCATTTGGATGAGATAGACTTGCTCAGCACTACCGAATGCAAGGCCAGCTGCGCCCGCAACGATGATGGATGGCGTGACGTTAGAGGCGAACATCGCCAGAACGTGCTGCGCGCCCAGTGGAACGGCTTGGCCGAGTGGTGGAGTGGTATTCGGGTCGCTATATGCGCCCATCGATGTATCAGCCATTGGTATTCTCCCCTTCATAGCTGTGAGTGTCGACCGCTTCTATGTCGGTCATGTTTTGTCCCTTACCACAACATGTGGGTTTGAGAGCGGAAATTCTTCCAAGTTGTTGCCGTCGCCAATTCTATCGACAACTGCGAACTGACCAGAGCCCGATAAAGGCGTCAAAACGCCATGCCAAGTGCCTTTATGAAAGTTGATGGCTTGGCCTGCTTGAGTTTCGAATGCGATGGGCGTGCCGGGGGTTCCGTTGTCGTCCGGTGCGACGATGACGAGGAAGCCGTCGTTGCTCATCGGGATGAACGCTTGGGAACCTAGCGGGTGACGCTCGACCAGATCGAATTCATATGGAAGCGTGCGGATTTCGGCGTTGAACAGGCTCAGACCGGCACGGCCGGTGCCAAAATCCATTTGCGCGCGGTCATGGTATCGCTCGCATTTACCCAGATTGATGATCATGTCAAAATCGCCGGTGCAATCGATCAGATCACCGTAGGGGGCGAAGTTTTCTGCGGTGATGGGTTGGATTTGGATTTCAACGCTCACGGCAGAATGTCCATCAGGCGGAAGTCGGCGATACGCTCTACCTGTTTGCAGGCCTCTGCGAATTCAGTGGCACGGTCGTTGTTGATGCGGCGATGGAACGCGTCGAGGATGCTGGCTTTGTCATGATCGCGTACCGCAATGATAAAGGGGAAGCCGTGTTTGCTGACGTACTCTTCATTCAGTTTGGTGAACGTCGCTTTTTCCTCGTCCGTTAGATAATCCAAACCTGCGGCGGCTTGCTCTGCGGTGCTTTCAGCTGTGAGGCTATTGGCCTGTGCGAGTTTGCCTGCAAGATCGGGGTGCGCGGTGAGAACGCCGAGGCGTTGCTCTTCGTTGGCGGAGCGGAAAATACGGCAAAGCGCGTTGTGCAGGCCGATGGCCGTGTCGTGGGTGCGGCCGAGTTCGAGCTCAAACGCGCCTTCGGCGATCCATGGCGAATGCTCAAAAATGGAGCCATACTTGCTGACGAATGTCTCGCGGCTCATCTCGGAGGGACGTTCATAACGGACATGCGGGTTCTGCGCTGCCCAATGATCCGCGATCTGCTCGCGTGTGGCGAACCAAACGCCATCATGGCTATTTGCGTAGGCAAGAAAATCTTGCAAAGCCTGCGCACGACCGGGGCGACCCATGAGGCGGCAATGGAGGCCGATCGACATCATGCGACCGCCTTCTGCGTACAGCACATCAAAGCTGGCTTTGAGATATTCAAAGAAATGCGCGCCTGTGTTGAAGCCTTGCGGTGTCGCAAAACGCATGTCGTTGGCATCCATCGTGTAGGGGACGACAAGTTGATCGTGATCGCCAAATTCCATCCAGTAGGGGACATCATCTGCGATTGAATCTGCGACGTACTTGAACGCGCCATTCTCTGCTGCGAGGCGGACGGTGTTGTCAGAGCAGCGCCCGATATAGAGACCGACAGGAGCTTCGCCAACGACTTCTGTGTGTAGGCGGATTGCCTCTTCCAAGTCGGCTGTTTCGACTTCTGGCGTTGCGTCTTTGTATTCGATCCACTTGAGACCATGGCTGGCGATTTCCCAGCCAGCCTCTTTCATCGCGCGGACCTGTGTTGGCGCGCGGGCAAGCGCGGTTGCGACGCCGTAAACTGTGATAGGTGTTTTTTCGAGCATACGGTGAAGGCGCCAAAATCCCGCGCGCGCGCCGTATTCATAGACTGATTCCATGTTCCAGTGACGCTGACCGGGCCACTGTGCGGCCCCGACGATCTCGGACAAGAATGCTTCTGACGCGGCATCACCATGAAGGATGTTATTCTCGCCACCTTCTTCGTAATTCATCACAATTTGCACCGCGATCTTGGCACCATTTGGCCAGTTCGCTGCGGGCGGCGTCGCGCCATAGCCATGCATATCACGAGGGTAACGAGTCATTGGGGTTTTCTCCTGCCTTTTGGGGTGATAAACCAGAACATTAGAAAATTTTTTCAAAAAAATCCGAATACACTATCGGATTGATCAAACTTTCGCCGTGATAGAGAAAGATGCGACATAATCAAGCAAATCAGGAGTGAGCGCGATGGCCGGATATTTGACCACACATGTTTTGGATACGGCACGCGGTTGCCCTGCGGCGGGCCTAGAGATCGACCTGTTTCGCATTGAAGGCGAGACGCGTGTGAAGCTGAAAAGCGTTGTCACCAATGACGATGGCCGCACGGATGCGCAGATTTTGCCTGCGGGTGAGTTTGAGCTAGGCACGTATGAGTTGGTGTTCCATTGCGGTGGGTATCTGGACGCTTGTGGCGTTACCCCCGAAAGCCCGCGTTTCTTGGACGTTGTCCCGATTCGCTTCGGCATGTCCGAGGCGGCGCATTACCACGTGCCTTTGCTGCTCTCACCCTTTGGGTATTCGACGTATCGGGGGAGTTGATTGGGGGACGTTTGATATGGTGAGTTGAAGGTCAGCAGTGCGGGACTTTGCAGACATTGACGTTTGGGCATGTTGCTGACGCAGCATTTGTTCGCAGTCGCAGAGACGTGTTTTTTGCGGTGCCGCGAGTTTCACCAGAGCAGCTATTCAAATCCACCTTCAAGTACCAGACCCGGACTGTCCTTTCGCTGCGAAGAGATCAAACTGGCATGATAAGGACAAAGCTGCCTTCAAAAAATAGTAGTTTTCCGACAACCCTGCACATCAGTTGGCCACTTGCACAACGGAGGTCCTTTGAACGCGCGATGTCCATATGATTACACTCAAGATTAATGCCGCACCCATCAAGTTCGCCAGAAGCGCTAGCGGCCAATAGGCCCCCATTGCACCGAGAACCAGCAAAGGGGCCGTGACCCACCCGATGGGGCCTTCGGCATACCATTGGATCAGCGCGTTGGTGGCATAGATGCCAAAGAGCGCGAAAAACCCGATTTGCAGGACCTCGATCAAGTCACCTGAGATGAGTGGTGTATAGGCAAAAAGCAGTGGCACGATGTAAAGGCCTTTGGCGATCTTCCAGCTCTCAAAACCTGTCTTCATAGGACGCGACCCCGCAATGCCAGCAGCCACAAAGGCAGCCAGACAAACGGGCGGGGTCACGTTTGAGTCCTGGCTCAGCCAGAAGATGATCAAGTGGGCGGTCAGCAGGAAAGTGTTCTGCAACGCCGGGTCCACCATGACGGGGCGGATCGTGACAGCGACCTCAAACGGGATGGCGCGGATCAGCGACCAAGCTTCCGCTTTGCTCATACCCTCAGAGACTTGCATGGCTAAAGGGTGATCCACAAGGAAGAACAGCGCGGATTGTGAAGGATCGGAAATTCCCTGAACAAGCTGTTCTACGATCACGCCATCTGCCATCAAGCCGGCCAGTGCGGGTGCGGTGAGGATCGCGAGGATGATATAGGCGGCCGTCACAGGCAGCCCCATGCCCAACACCAAAGATGCAATCGCGATTAGCACAATCGCCAGCGCAAGCGAGCCTTGCGACCATTGCGCAATCATGAGCGAGAAACCGTTGCCCACGCCACTGGTGACGATGGCGTTGTTCATGATCCCAATCGCGGCCAGCAGGATCGCGGTCATGATCGCGGAACGGATGCCGCTGATCAGCGCCTCGGCAATCCGCGAGGGGCCCATGTTGACAGGTTTGAACATTCCGTTCTTGGTCATGCGCGCCAGCAGGCTGGTGGCCCATGACGTCACCACCAGCGCAAGGATCGCCCAGCACGCGGCAAAAGACGGAGTCACGCCGGATAGCAGCATCCAGATCATCACCATCAGCGGCAGAATGAAAACCAGACCTCCCGACAAGAGCTTACCTTTATCTACGGTCAGGTCGATCTCTGCTCCCGCATCGTATTTGACAGCCTCGATGCGCACGATTGCGGCAACCGACAGGAAATAGAGGATCGCAGGCACGACCGATACAGCAACAATCGTGCCGTAGGGGATAGAGGTATAGCTCGCCATCACGAAAGCCCCTGCCCCCATGATAGGCGGCATCAATTGTCCCCCGGTGGAGGATGCCGCCTCGACCCCGCCGGCAAACTGCGGGCGGAACCCGTTTGATTTCATCAACGGGATGGTGATCACGCCCGTGGATGCTGTGTTGGCGATGGCCGAGCCAGAGATCGTGCCTGTGAGAGCAGAAGACAGCACCGCCACGAAAGCTGCCCCTCCTTTGATGCGGCCTGCGATGATCTTGGACAGCTCGATCACAAAATTGCTTGCGCCCGAAACCACCAGAAAACCACCAAAGACCATGAACAGGGTAATGTTCGTCACAGAAATGGTGGTCAAGATGCCAAACAGCGCTTCGTCGTTATAAAGCGTGCGGAACAAGACGTCGTCAACGGGCAGGCTGGCCGAGCGGAAGACGCCGGGCAACCATGACCCCAGAAAGAGAATGTAGCAAAGCGATGTGATCACGAGGATAGGGATCACCCAACCGGATACGCGCCGCGACAGATCAATCGCGGCAAAGATCAATAGCAGACCTGCGGCCCAATCGATCGCGCCAAACTGCCAACCCTGACCTGTCACAGCAAGCGAGCGCTCATACAGCCCTGATTCAGCGCTTGCCACCCAGAGGGCCGCGGCGGCGATCAATAAGCCATATGTAAAGTCCGCGATCCAAGCCCAAGTTTGATTGGCTTTGCTGCCCCAAGGGCTGATCGTCACGGCGGCCAGAAAGCCAAAGCCTGCAAAGTGAATGGCGTTTTGCCAAAGACCGGGTTCATTTAGGAAAACGTTGGTGGCGACATGCCACAGGGCGAAAACCAAGGCAAAAGCCGCTACGATATAGTGCACACCAAACGGACCTTGCGGCACTTGCAGCAAGCTGCTGCGCGGATCGATTTGAAACTCGTGATCTTTGGCCATGTCGCCCCCCATTGAACACAGAAAAGGGACGCCAAATCCGACGCCCCTTTTCTACTTCTTTTGGCTTATTCTGCGATCAGGTTCGCAGGGATATCCAAACCAACTTCGGTGTAGTAGCGCGCAGCACCTGGGTGCAGGGGCGCTGGCAGGCCAGCCATTGCGGCCTCAACTGCCATCGCTTTGGTCGCGGGGTGGATGGCTTGCAGGAAGGGCAGGTTTTCATACATGGTCTTGGTCAGCAGATAGACATGCTCTTCGTCGACGCTGGCGTTTACGGCCAGAAAGTTCGGCTGTGCGATGGTGTTCACGTCCTTGTCCTGACCGGGGTATGTGCCAGCGGTGATTGTGTAAGGCACCCACAGGTTGCGCCCGCCGTCCATGGCTGCGGCCTGCTCTTCGGTTACGTCAAGAATGGTGAACTTGCCCTCGCTTGAGGCCATCAGCTTAGTGATCGCACCTGTTGGGGGGCCCGATGGGATACCGGCGGCAACAGCTTGGCCGTTTGCCATCGCGTCCGCTGTGGGGCCATAACCTGCATCAACCAGTGTAAAGTCTTCCAGTGTCAGACCAAGACCGGACAGCAACACCTTGTTGGACCCGATGGTGCCAGAGTTCTGACGCCCCATGCCAACAGATTCACCTTTGACAGACATCAAATCTTCAACGGTGCCAGTGGCAGCTTTGTCAGCGGCCATGACGAATTGCTCAACGTTCTGCCACAGCATCGTAACAGAGCGCAGGTTCTCCTGAGGCTCGCTGACGGGGCCTGTGCCTGTTACGGCATAAGATCCGAAGAGACCCTGCAAAATAGCAAAGTCAGCTGTGCCCGCTGACAAGGCCTGCACGTTCGCGCCAGAACCTGCGGAATTCACAGCCGTGAGCGAGAACTTTTGCTTCGGCAGCAATTTGACCTTGGACAAGGTTGAGATCGCTGTGCCAACTGGGTGGTATGTACCACCTGTGGACGCAGTGCTCAGAACATAGTCGGTGCCTTCCGCAAAGGCGGCACCTGACGCGACGAGTGTGGCGCTCAGCGTGAGCGCTTTAAAAAATTTCATGATGATCCTCCCAGAATCTTTATGCCAGCTTGGCTGAGGGTATTCATGAGGGATGCAAGAAATCAGTCATATGAAGGAAAACGCAGGGTGTTCAAAAAAGACTCTGCGGATTTCCGCAGAGTGGATTTAACGCTTCAACAGTGCATCTTTGTCGAGGGCAAGTTTCACCACTTTCTCGTTCAATGTGCGCCGCCCTATCCCTAAGGACGCGGCTGCGTCATCCATACGCCCGGCTTCTTGGCGGATGGCTTGGCTGATCAATTCCCGCTCAAACGCCGCGACTGCCTCACGCAGGGTGCCGGGGAAAGATCGCGCTGTGGTTTGACGTGCGATAGCTTGGCGCACAGAGCCGCCACCGCGCCGCTCGGCCAACACGCGCCGCTCTGCGACGCTTTGCATTTCGCGCACATTTCCGGGCCACGGATGTGACATCAACGCTGAGACATCATCGTTGGTCAGGTGCGGAGATGACAGCTCATAGAGTTGGGCAAAATGGGTAAGGTAATGACGGAACAGCAACAAAATATCATCACCGCGATGCGCCAGATTGGGCAGCTCAATAACCAGCGTATTGAGGCGAAACATCAGGTCTTCACGAAAGGTCGCATCCGCGACTTGCTGTTCGATTTGCGGCGAGGCTGCACTGATCACGCGCAGGTCGACGGATCGCATTTCCGCATCGCCAACGCGTTGATATGTTTTGGTTTCAATAGCCCTTAGAAACTTTGCTTGGGTCTCTGCGGGCATTGAATCCAGCTCATCCAGAAACAAGGTGCCGCCATCTGCCGCGGCCATCAGCCCGCCCGTACCCTCAAGGGTGCCATAAACGGTTTCTTCAAACCGCTCCGGCGGGATGGTTGCGCAGTTCACTGGAATGAACGGCGCTGTGGGTTTACCCCCGATATCATGCAGGGCACGTGCCACGGTATCTTTGCCGGTCCCCGTCTCGCCCAGAATAATCACGTGTGCGCGGCTCAGGGCAAAATCAAATATCTGGTCTCGCACCGAGATGATCTGATCACTTTTGCCGATTAGTACGCGTTCAAGGTCCGTGAGCTCAGCCAAACGGTTCTGGAGCGCATTCGTGTCATCAATCAGTCGTTTCATGCGGATGGCGTTCTTGAGAATACCCAGAAGCCGTCGGGGTTCGAAAGGCTTTTCCACAAAGCTGTAGGCCCCGTCCTGCAATGCGTTCACTGCCATCGGAATGTCACCATGAGCTGAAATCAGCACCACTGGCACATGGCTGACTTCGCGCACCTTTTTCTGAAAAGCGAGACCGTTCATTTCAGGCATCTGCACATCACTCAGGATCACGTCCGGCGCATGTGTTTGAAGCGCTGCCAACCCTTCCGCAGCGCTTTTGACCAAATGCGTCTCATAGCCTGCGCTTTGCAAGAGATGTCCAAGCGAGGTGCGCATCTCTTGGTCGTCGTCGATCACCAAAATCTGTGCTGGTTTCATGTGGGCGCCATCCGTGGCAGGGTAACGATAAACTCAGCACCTTGATCGACGCTGCCAAGCCGCAAAGTTCCCCCGTGGTCGTGAATAATCTGTGTTGCAATGGCGAGGCCAAGCCCCATGCCAACGCCCGAGGGCTTGGTGCTAAAGAACGGCTCTTGAAGGTCTGACAGGTTTGCTCCGCCAAGCCCGGGTCCATTGTCCAAGATGCGGATTTCAACCTGATCACCCGCTTCACAAAGGGTCACGCTGATGGTTGGGTCGAGCGTCTGCGCGACGGCTTGGATGGCGTTTTTCATCAGATTGATGAAAACTTGTTCCAATTGCACCTGATTTGCATAGAGACTGATTTCAGGGCTGATGTCAGGGCATTCCAACAGGATGTTTTCGCGTCTCAGATCATCGTTCAGAAGAGCTATGGCCTCGTGCATGACAACACAGAGCCGCACGGCTCGTTTGTCTTCTTGCCGCCCGCGCACGAAAAACTTGAACTGCTGTATGATCGTTTCCATGCGGTTCACAAGTTTGTTCAGATTTAGAGCCGTCGCAGGAGAAGTGATTTCATTCCCGATCTCGGCGGCTGCCAGATGGTTCTTGAAGGCACTGATGGGTTGTCCAAGCTCATGGGTGACAGAGGCCGCAATGTTTCCCAAGGCCGCCATTTTGGAACTGCGCGCCAGCTCGGTCTGAGCCGCTTCGAGTTGATGATTGGTGGCCACCAACGCATTCCGTTGACTCTCCGAAACCTGATAGGCCAGTGCGATGCGGCGCGACCGCAGAAAGGTGGCAAACCCCACAAGCATGGCGATAGCGCTGCCAAACAGGGCGGTGACGATCAGAGTTTGGCGCAAGATCAGGCTTTGGGGATGTAAGTAATACACCGTCCATTCGCGCCAGTCACTTTGAACTGCGTTAGCCAGATATGCGCGGCCATCCACCAAGGCGCCCCCCGCTGGCTTTGCCTCCCAAGGCAAGGGGGCAAGCGTCTCTACCCCGAACTGACGGCTGTTCATAATGCGCTGGCGCACGTCTGTGTCCAAGATGCCGATCGGCCGATAGAGCCATGAAGGGTCTGAGGCCAGAACCACAATGTTGTTCTCGTCTACAGCGACAACAGTTTCGCTGTTGCTTTCCCAAAAGCGCTGCAATCCGCTGACATCAATCTTTATGGCCATGACCCCTTGTGGGGCATCCCCGTTCACCATGACAGGCTCAGCCACGAAATAGCCGGGGCGTCCTGACGTGGCGCCAATCGCGAAATAATCGCTGCGTTGTCCTTTCAGTGCGTTCTGAAAGTAGGGTCGAAACCCATAGTTTTGGCCTAAAAAACTCTGTGGCTCACCTGCATTAGAACTTGCAACGACAAGCCCTTTCGCATCCATCAAGTAGATCGCCTCTAGTTTAGCTTGCTGGGTGATTTCCTTAAGGCGCGCACTCGTGAAGGGTTCTTCCTCGGGTTTGCCCAAGGCAGTGGAGTTGCGGGGATCACTCGCAATGACAAATGGCAGGTGCTGATGCTGGCGAAACATCTCATTCACTGAGCGCAAGTATAGAACGCTGCGGTTCGCTGCGGTTTGCGCCTCGACGCGCTCAAAATAGCGTTGTGAGACCATAAAAACGAGCAGCGTCGCCAAAGCCACTGTCAAGATCAGCACACCCAGAACGCCACGCCGCATTCTTCGTGGAAGAAAGTTCTCAGTACTTTGGGGCATCACGTCCTCCTCGCATTGAAGGAATAGATGTTTCTGACAAGCAGTAAATGGTTTTGCTGCGGACCCTTACAATAAGCCTGCGGAAATCTGCAGGCCAAGAAGGGAGTATCGCAATTCGCATCTCAATGATTGAGACGCATTTCTACGCGAACGGTCGAGAAGCAGTATCTAGAGAAGCCGAAAAGCCGGGTAAAGACTAATCAATTGTGATTGACCCCTTTGAATTTGGCAGAACTCGTCTGGGTTTTGCGATTTAATCTGACCCGGCTCTCAAAAGTACCGTCACCGTTGGGATGTCTTGGTGTTTCTAGCACCACGGGCAGCGCGTCGATTGTCATCTTTGCCCGTAACTGCTCAGATGCGATCAAGTTACCCCTGCGGAGGGCATGCGTGACCGCTTTGCTCACCGCGAGGCAGCGTAGGAATTCGGGCTTTTGCAGCAATTTCTGTGCTGCGAAGGCGCGCAGCACAATTCTGACACTTCCGATATGGGCTCATAGCTGCCTTTCGCAACAATTCTAACGCAACTCATCCCTTAACCGCTCCCTCCATCCGCTCGATCATAAACTCCATGAACAAGCGTGCTTTCGGGTCTTGGTGGCGACGATGCGTATACAAGCAGGCCATTTGCACGGGCAGGGGCGGGGTCTCAGCAGCCACAACAACCAAAGCGCCAGAGGCGAGGTAATCCGCGATCTCAAACACGGGGCGCAGGGCGATACCGGCACCTTGTAGCGCCCAATCGGTAAGAACATCGCTGTCGTCACACTCAAACCGTCCTTGGACGTCGAATTTGCGGGGGCCATCGGAGGTAGAGAGTTCCCATTGGAATTCTGTAGCACCGGGGAAGCGTAGGTTGAGGCAGTTGTGTTGGCCGCGGTCGATGTCCGTCCCGCTTTGGGGATGACCATGCTTAGCGATGTAGGAGGGGGCGGCACACAAGACGCGCTCGCAATCGGCGATCTTGCGGATGCGTAGGTTGGAATCTTCCGGGCGCCCCAAGAAGAACGCGATGTCGAGGCCCTCTGCGGTGAGATCAATCTTGCGATCGCTCATGCGCAGGCGGACATCGATGAGCGGAAAGTCCTTTGCAAATTCTGGGACATGCGGCGCAATCAGCCGGCGACCCACGCCAAGTGGTGCTGCGATATGCAACGTGCCGCGCGGATTTTCTGTGGCATCGCCAACGCCCGCTTCTGCAACTTCAACCGCCTCGAGAACCGCGCAGGCACCGCCGTAAAAGATCGTGCCTTGCTCTGTCGGGGTCAGCGAGCGCGTGGTGCGTTGAAATAATCGCACGCCAAGATGGCTTTCGAGTTGCGAGATGCGTGCGGAGGTGACAGCAGGTGAAATACGTTGATCGCGCGCGGCGGCAGACATGCTACCAAGTTCGTAAATGCGCACGAACGTACGAAGGTTATCGAAGTAAGACATTGTTTGGCTATTTTTGACACTCTTTGTAGAATGCCAATTATAGCGGAAAAATAGGCAAGTGGATAGTCTGTGCTCAACGAAGGGAGACAGCATCAATGTATGATTTTGCAATACTCTGGGATTGGATCGCTTTCGCGGTCCGTTGGCTTCATGTAGTCACGGCTATGGCGTGGATTGGCGCGTCTTTCTTTTTCATCGCATTGGACCTTGGTTTGCGCAAAGCACCGAGTGCACCTGAGGGTGTGTTTGGAGAGGAATGGCAGGTGCATGGGGGTGGTTTTTACCACATCCAGAAGTACCTTGTTGCCCCTGAGAATATGCCCGAGCATCTGATTTGGCACAAATGGCAGAGCTATATTACATGGGTGTCTGGTGCCGCTTTGTTGATGATTGTCTATTGGGCGGGGGCGGAGCTGTTTCTGATTGATCCAGCTAAAGCCGATTTGTCTGTATTTATGGCAATTGTGATTTCTGCGGGCTCTTTGACGATTGGTTGGATTGCTTATGATTTCATGTGCAAATCGCAATTGGGTGAGACGCCGACTTTGCTGATGGTGCTTTTGTTTGTGATCCTTGTGGTCATGGCTTGGGGTTATAGCGAAGTGTTCACAGGGCGCGCGGCGCTTTTGCATTTGGGCGCGTTCACGGCCACGATTATGACAGCGAATGTGTTTTTCATTATCATGCCCAATCAGCGCATTGTTGTGGCTGATCTGAAAGCAGGGCGCACGCCGGATGCGAAGTACGGCAAGATCGCCAAGCTGCGCAGCACGCATAACAATTACCTCACGCTGCCAGTTATCTTTTTGATGCTCTCAAACCATTATCCTTTGGCGTTTGGAACAGAGTATTCCTGGATCATTGCATCGTTGATTTTCTTAACGGGTGTCACGATACGCCATTACTTCAATACGTTGCATTCCACCGGCAAGGGTCCGAGCTGGACTTGGGCGGTGACGGTGATTTTGATGATCATCATTGCTTGGCTTTCAACAGCGAACACATGGGGTGAGGACTACGATGTGGCTGACGCACAGCCGTTGTCTGCGTATCAAGAAATGTTGGTGGCTTCAGCTGGCTATGAAGAAGTGGAAAACATCGTACTTGGGCGCTGCTCGATGTGTCATGCGCGTGAGCCGAGTTGGGACGGCATTCGCTGGGCCCCAAAGGGTGTGTTCTTAGAGACCCGCTACGATATTGCGCGCGGGGCGCGTGAAATTTATCTGCAAGCGGGTGTTTCGCATGCCATGCCGCCTGCCAATATCACCGAACTTCCTGAAGAGGACCGCGTGAAGATTGTGCGGTGGTTTCGGGGTGCCGGGAAAGTGGCCGAAGCCCAAAGGTAATTTTTGCTACTTAATGGGCTTTGTTGCACAAATCGGTCTGAGGCCGATCTCCCCCTTACCCCAGACGGATTTAGCCTACAGCCACGGTAC
>NZ_CBFHVK010000015.1:0-85845 GCF_965659345.1 Planktotalea sp.
CGGGTAGCTCAGGGGTAGAGCAGTGGATTGAAAATCCTCGTGTCGGTGGTTCGATTCCGCCCCTGGGCACCACTTTTTCCAACAATATCAATGGCGACGTGCGATGCGAAAAACGAGAAGCAACAGCTCGCTTAGAGTGTTGCTGTTTGTTATTCAGAAGTAGTAGTGAGATAAGGTAGCTGTAAATGGTCCAATGTTTTTTTTCAAAGATAGCGTTCAATAGATATATAACGATAATCGGATACCTCTTAATTTTGGGATCCCCCACAGTGGCTACCAGCCAACAATCATACCGCGTCTTTGCATCTAACGACCAATACCACTTAGGTGATGAGAACATTGGTAGCTGGCCAAATCTTTGGGGTGCGTGCATTGACTTAGGTACAGCAGAGTTAGCCCCCTTAGATACAGTAAAAGTTGCATATAATAGCTACGGGTTGGAGACTGCATATCTGCAAGTTGGCTCCCAAAGGCAAATCCTGCCCCCACAAATGCCACTTCAAGGCAAGCGCCGCCCAAATTACTGGAGCTCCCGTAAAGCAACTGAAATTATAGTGAGACGTTCGAACAGAGCCGCGCGCATTTCAATATGTAGCAAGAGTGTCGCTGCGGCTGGACAACCCGTTGATTATGATGACTGGATGATCGCAAATATAATCGCCGAAGTGAGTAAGGCACCTGTAAAAGCTCCCGAGCGGATAAACAATCAGCCGTCTCTAGATAATGGTGTGGCAGCTAACGTTAAGTTAACAGGGCTTCAGGGGGATTTGGATGAAAAGTCTGCACAACTTCGGGTTATCAAAGAATTGCTTCTTCAACAAAGCCGTCTGCAAGAGTCCGGCTCTGGTATCAATTCCGTAGCTCTATCTGCCTTTAGGGAACTGGTTGCGGACATAGAATCAGATATCGGGTCGCTTAAATCTGCGGCCAAATCAAACTATAATACATCCATATTTCCTAACAATCCCGACACCGATTTATCTGCTTGGCAAAAATCTAAAAATTTCCCTCCGGTTCCGTACTATGTTGCAGGAAGGGTTGGAAATGGCGAATTTTGGCTCGAACCGATTGTTGACGACAGTGGTGAGCTCTTGCACCGGTTAAACTTTGTTGACCCTAATGAACAGACAGAGCGTATCGCATCAAATTTTGACCTGACCTTAGATCAGTTGTCTAAAATTCGCGCAGCACTCCACAAAGTCTATGAGTGGTCAGAAACAGCTAAACGAATCAGTGTTCGCAAAAGGTTTGATAAAACTGCCGTTTGTTTTCCAAGTGATCAATGTGAGGAAAAAGTCAAAGGCAACACTTCGACTCAAGTCGACTTTCTGATCTATGAAGACGGTGCAACTGGTGCACGTATTGTGAGAAACAAAGGCGCCTTCGCTGAGCCCTACAATATGTCAATAGAATCTGCTGCAATACTAGTAGCATATCTAGATTTTGTGGCAGAGGCTGCGACCCAGGAGTTTAATGCAGGTACTTTAACTGAAGAAAAACTCAATGAGATGTTTGACTGATGCGATTGGCATAATTGCACTAAACGTGACTTGAACCCCAAGTCTCTTCCTGCTTTGCGCGGTTTCCTTGGGGTTAAATCTTTGGCGTTGGGCCGAAATCTTATGCATTATCTTTCTCTGCAAAAATTCCATCGGTGTCAGATGACCCGTTGTTTATGAACGTCTGCGCCAGTTGTAGTCCTCCAGCCATCCTTCCAGCTTGATCCACACAAATCGATATGAAGTTGGCCTCACCCTTAGCCAAATAGGTCCAGTATCCTGCCTGTGTTTGGGATAGTGCCAGTGTTCGGGATATTCCGCGAGCGGTTTAGCTGTCCAAGAGCAAGACGCAGCTTTGTCGCTAATATCCCAGCCATCTTCGCTAAAGATCACATTTCAGATATTTTAAGAATCGAACCGGTTTCAATCGAGCACTCGGCGCAGCAACTCCCGCCTCGAGTGTTGCGAACATCACAAGTGGCGAAGATCAAAGCATGGCAATCCGCGCTTTCTGTTGCAAAAGCTCTCAAACAGGCTGGGTCGAGACCGACGCGCTCGTAAATTTCAGCACACAAATCCCGCCTTACGTTACGAAACATCGCATAATAAAAATTGCCACTTGTTAGATTGACTGAGTAACCTGTTCCAACTGGTCTTTGGGAGGAGCACCGTGGATTTTTTTCAACTCATCATCAGTGGGCTTGCCAATGGCTGTGTCTACGGATTGATCGCTTTGGGGTTCGTGTTGATTTACAAAGCCACCGAAGCGGTGAATTTCGCACAAGGTGACTTTATGATGCTGGGCGCGTTTGTCTGCATCGGTTTCACAAATCATGAATATATGGGGCTGAACTTTTGGTTGGCCGTTCCCCTATCCATTCTTGTGATGGGATTTCTCGGATACCTGTTTAACTGGGGCATTTTGCGCCACATGTTTGGACAATCCCAAACCTCGATCGTGATTCTCACGATTGCGATGGGCTTTATCATCCGCTTTTTCGCTGGGGCCACTTGGAGCCATGAGCCAACCTCGCTCGAAACACCTTATGCAGGTCAGGATATCCGCTCGGGTGGTTTGGTGTTGGGCATTGATGAAGTTTTGATCGTTGTTGTCACCGCAATACTGACACTGCTCTTTTATCTGTTCTTCTCGCGCACGCGCATTGGTTTGGCGATGCAGGCCGCGTCCCAAAATCAATTGGCAGCCTACTACATGGGCATTCCCGTCAAGCGCATTCATAGCCTTGTGTGGGGGTTATCCGGTATGGTTGCCGCAGTCGCGGGCATTCTGTTTGCGTCAAAGGGCGCGATTGATCCGTCGACGGGCTTGCTCGGCATCAAAGCCTTTGCAGCAGCGGCAATTGGTGGGTTCGGCTCGTTGCCAGGTGCATTGCTTGGTGGCTTGATCATCGGTTTGGTTGAACCTCTTGCCTCGCGATATGGACCATCAGGTGTCAGTCAGATTGCACCCTACGCGATCTTGTTGCTGATCTTGATTTTCCGTCCCGGCGGTATCTTTTCCCAGACACAACGAAAGAAGGTGTAAGATGCGCTTTGTCTTTAAAACCTCTTACGACGCTGACATTTCGCTGTTCAAACACCGTGCACAAGCAGTTTGGTATGCTCTGCTTTTGTTGCTGGTTCTTGGAACGCCGCTTTATTTTGTCGCCACTGGGGATGCGTATCTACTAGGCGAAATCACTGGCATGTTGATCCTTGCGATTGCGGGCATGGGGTTGATGCTGCTGACAGGTCACACAGGCTTGCCGAGCCTTGGCCACGCGACCTTTATGGCATTTGGGTGTTATCTTAACATCAATTTGCTGGGCGCTGGCGTGCCTTGGCTGATTGCCTTTCCTCTCTCCGGTCTTATCGCGGGTGTTTTAGGCACGATGATCGCGCTGCCTGTTTTGCGCCTGCACGGTGTTTATTTGGCGCTCGCCACTTTGGCGATGTCGATGCTGACAAGCGATTTTGTGGTGATTGCAGAGCCTTGGACCGGCGGTATTGCTGGTGCTGCGGTGCCAGACATCAACATCTTTGGGATGGAGATTAACCGCTATTCGACGCCTTTCAAGTTCTACTATTTGGTTCTGTTCGTCGCCATCTTGCTGGTTTGGTTTTACCGAAATCTGTTGCGCAGCCCAACAGGCCGCAGCTTTACCGCTATTCGCGACAGTGAAATTTCGGCGCGCGCAATGGGTATTAATCTCACGCGCACAAAGGCGATGTCGTTCTTCCTCTCAGCGACTGCTGCTGGGCTTGCAGGCGCGCTTTTTGGTCACTCCGCGGGCTATGTGACAAATGAGACCTTCGATCTGGTTATGTCGATTACTTTGCTTTTGATGATCGTCATTGGTGGTTTGGGCTTCATTCACGGTGCTTTCTTTGGTGCTATCGTTGTCGGGATCATTCCTGTCGCAATCGCTAACGGACGTACATTCCTGGCAACAACGTTTGATGTGAACATCAACGTGCCGGGCCTTGAGAGCGCGCTATTCGCGTTCATCCTTGTCTGTTTTATCCTGTTTGAACCAATGGGGCTTTATGGGCGTTGGCTCAAGATCCGCACCTATTTTGAGCTATTCCCCTTCTACCGCAAGGACATGTTCAAACGTCAGAAATCCTACCTCAAGACGGATCGTGTACAATGAGCTTGCTTGAAATTGAAAACGTCACTCTGCGCTTTGGCGGTCTCGTTGCCGTCGATAACGTCTCGCTCAAAGTGGAAGAAGGCGAAGTCTTCGCGTTGGTTGGACCAAACGGCGCTGGCAAATCCACAATTTTCAACTTGATCTCGCGCTTTTACGATCCTGCAGAGGGACACATCCGCTTTGATGGCAACGATCTGCTGAAAAGTACCGCAGATCAGGTACCCAGCTTTGGGGTTGCGCGCACGTTTCAGAATATTGAACTTTTTGAACAAGCGACTGTTTTGCAAAACCTGTTGGTTGGTCGCCATAGGCACCGTCAAACGGGTATGTTTTCAAACATCATTTTTTCGCCCAAAACATACCGCGAGGAGTTGCGCCACCGTGCTGCTGTGGAAGAAGTGATCGACTTTTTAAACCTTCAGCCCTACCGCGACAAAATGATTGGTGGCTTGCCATACGGTGTACGCAAAGTTGTGGAACTTGGCCGCGCCTTGGCGTCTGAACCAAAGTTGCTGCTTCTTGATGAGCCCGCGTCTGGATTGTCCGTGGAAGAAACCCAAGACATGGCTTTCTGGATCGAAGATATCCAGACACAGATGGGCATCTCTGTGATGATGGTTGAACACGACATGGGATTGGTCTCTGCGGTGTCGGGCCGCGTCATGGCGCTTTCGGATGGCAAGGAATTGGCAACAGGCACTGCTGCCGAAGTGCAATCGCACCCTGCAGTGATCGAGGCCTATTTGGGCACGGGTGACATTTCCAAAACAGGGACATCGCGCGCATGAGTACAAATGCAAAAGAGCCGACAGTCGTTTTGCAGATCGACAATCTTGAGAGCTATTACGGCCCCATTCAAGCCATTCGCGGCGTAAGTCTCAAAGTTCACGAGGGCCAGATTGTTACGGTGCTCGGGGCCAATGGCGCTGGCAAGACAACGCTGCTTAAGACCATTTCAGGTGTGATGGACCCCGAAAAGGGCACCATCAAGATGGATGGAACAGATATTCAATCCCTTGAACCAGATGCGATTGTGCGGCGTGGCATTGTGCATGTCCCTGAGGGCCGCGAAATTTTCCCACTTATGACGGTCGCTGAAAACATTGCGATGGGGGCCTACACCCGCAAAGATCGCTCTACGATTAGCGATGATGAGGAAATGGTCTACTCCTATTTCCCGATCCTCAAGGATCGTCGTGCGCAACGCGCCGGTACGTTGTCAGGCGGACAGCAACAGATGCTTGCGATTGGGCGGGGATTGATGTCACATCCCAAATTGATGCTATTAGATGAACCCAGCCTGGGATTGTCACCGCTCCTCACGCAAGAGATTTTCGAGATCATCGTGCGCCTGAATAAAGAGCAAAAAGTCACGATGATGTTGGTTGAGCAAAACGCCAAAGTGGCGCTCGAAGCGGCGGATTATGGCTATGTGATGGAGCTGGGCCGCATTGTGATGAACGACGGTGCAGATGTTCTTGCTGCCTCTAAGGACATTCAGGAATTCTACCTTGGCGTCAGTCAGGATGAAAACCAGCGCGGGCAGCGCCGCTGGAAACAGCGCAAGACGTGGCGATAGGGATTGGTTATGACAGATAAACTCCCCCCTCAGGAAAAAGTACATGGTCTGATGATCAATGCGGACCTTTCGCAAGGGCCATTCTATATTGATGGTATGGACACCACGCCAAAGCTGTTCCGTCTGCGTGCGCAGACTTTAGGCAGCAGCACGGCACACCGCGAAAAGACATTTGGCATTTGGCGTTCCCATTCATGGGAAGACTACTACACACGCGCAAAGCATCTTGGCCTTGGTCTGGTCTCGCTGGGTCTCAAACGTGGTGAAGTCGTCTCGATCCTATCCGAAGACAACAAAGAATGGATGTACACTGACATGGGTGTGCAATCGGTCGGCGGTATTTGTTCAGGCGTCTATACAACGGATTCAGCGTCGCAATTGGAATACCTCGTTAACAACTCTGACAGTCGTTTTCTGATTGTTGAGAATGATGAACAATTGGACAAGTTTTTGCAGGTCCGCGAGCAAATGCCTGATTTGATCAAGGTCATTGTGATTGATCGCGAAGGTCTGCATGGCTTCAGTGACCCCCAAATCATGTTCATAGATGAACTTTACAAGATCGGCGCAGACTATGATGCCGCACATCCGCAAGCCTTCGATACATCGATTGATGCAACGCAGCCTGATGACACTGCCATTCTCGTCTATACCTCTGGCACAACCGGCAAACCCAAGGGCGCGATGATCAGTCATGGCAATCTGATGTATTCGGTCTCTGCTGGTTTACGCGACGGGCCTGTGTTCTCTACCGATGATCAGCTTTGCTTCTTGCCGCTCTGTCACATTTTGGAGCGGGTATTCTCCGTCAATGCGCCCATCGCTGCCGCCTCTACTATCAATTTCGCGGAAAGCCCTGAAACGATCTTTGACAACCTTCAAGAAGTCAGCCCACAAACTTTTGTGGCAGTACCGCGCCTTTGGGAAAAGATCTATTCACAGGTGGCAATCCGCATTGGTGACGCAACGCTATTGCAAAAATGGGCATACTCCAAAGCTCTGAAAGCCGGCTCTGCGCGCGCAGAGTGTCTGGCTGAAGGCAAATCACCATCATTCAGTACCAACCTTGCCTATCGTTTTTGGGATATTGCGCTGCTACAAAACCTGCGCCGTATTATTGGTATGGACCGATTGCGTCGTGGCGGCTCTGGGGCGGCTCCGATCTCGCCAGAGTTGTTGCATTGGTATCAATCCATCGGTGTTCCTGTGCTTGAGGGTTACGGTATGACCGAAAGCTCTGGTGTGATCTCTATTAACAGTGAGACGAGCAACAAGATTGGAACGGTGGGCCCTGCCCTTCCCGGCGCACAAATTCGAGTGTCTGACGAAGGCGAAGTACAATATAGCGCGGGCAACGTGTTCCAAGGCTATTGGAAAAACCCCGAAAAAACCGCCGAGACCTTTACAGAGGATGGCTGGCTGCGCACGGGCGACGTTGGCATGATTGATAATCAAGGCTATCTGACGATCACCGGCCGCTTAAAAGACATCATTATTACCGCCGGGGGAAAGAACATCACGCCCGCCGAGATCGAGAACAAACTCAAATTCTCACCCTATATCTCTGACGTTGTAGTGATCGGTGACAAACGCAAGTTCCTGACCTGTTTGGTGATGATTGACCAAGAAAACGTCGAAAAGTTTGCGCAAGACAGACGTGTCCCGTTTTCCAATTATGCATCCTTGTGCGCGGCAAAAGAGGTGCAAGATCTGATCCGACAGACGATCGAAGATGTGAACAAGGATTTCGCCCGCGTTGAGCAGATCAAAGACTTCCGTCTGATCAACGTCTTGCTCACGGCAGATGACGACGAACTAACGCCAACCATGAAGCTCAAACGCAGCTTTGTGGAAACCAAACATGAAGAGTTGATCAGCCAGATGTATTGACATCACGGCCTCATGCTTTTCACATGAAAATATAAATGGGAGAGAACGAATGACAAAACTGACAACTAAGCTGGGAACACTGGCTGTTGCTGCGACAATGGCCGCTGCACCAGCGCTTGCCGAGCAAGGCATCACAGACACTGAAATTCTGATCGGATCCAACAACGATCTATCCGGTCCTTTCGCAGCCTTTGGTGCGCCTGCCACGAAAGCCGCACAACTGGTTTTCGATGAGGTGAACGAGGCAGGCGGCATTCACGGCCGCAAGATCCGCTTCATTGTTGAAGATCACGGCTACCAAATGCCAAAAGCTATTCAGGGCATGAACAAACTGGTCAACGGTGATAAAGTCTTTGCGATGCTGCTCTCCTTGGGCACGCCTATGAACATTGCGGCCTTCAAACTGCAAGACGCCAAGAACGTTCCAAACGTTTCGCCATTGTCTGCTGCGCGCCAAATGGCAGAGCCGTTCTCGCCACTGCATTATTCCGGCACAGCGACCTACTATGAGCAAATCCGTGTTGGCGTGACTTACTTGGCCGAGCAAAAAAGCGTGAGCAACGTTTGCGCAATGTATCTGCCAACAGACTTCGGCAAGGACATTAAAGAAGGTGCAGAATCTATTTCTGCTGAAACAGAAGGTCTGACTTACGTCACGGAGACAACGCACAAGCCAGATGACGCTGACTTCGTTGGCGCGTTGCAGAAGCTGAATGCAGAAGGCTGCCAGATCGTTGCACTTGCTTTGGGTGTGCGTCAGGCGATCACAGTCTCTGCGACTGCGAAAAAGCTGGGTCTGACAGACATGTCCTTCCTCAACTCTTCTGCGGGCTTCCATACTGTCATGGCGAAAGTGCCAGGCGGCATCACTGAAGGCATGTATGCGGCGTCCGGTTGGGCAGACTTGCTGTCGCGCATGGACAAGCCAGAAGTACAAAAGTTCTTCGCACGCTACACTGAAGCAACAGGTGAAGAGCTGCCAGGTTCCGGCGCATTGCTTGGTCACTCCGCGGCTGAAACGATGGTCCGTGCTTTGGAAGCTGCGGGTCCAGATCTGGACGCTAAGACCTTCCAGATGGGTATGGAAAGCCTGAACTATGAAGACGTCGTTTCTGGCAACACAGTGACCTATTCCGCAACAGACCACCAAGGTGCGGATGAAGTCGTCATTTCTGTGATCAAAGACGGCAACTGGATGGAAATCGCGCGCCAGTAAGGAACGCATTGACCTAGTCAAAACAATATAAAGGGGACCGTTCATACGTTGAGCGGTCCCTTTTTTCATGAACGCTCACGACGGATTAACGAAATAACCAAGTATTTGAACTCAATTTCTTCTTTAAAAACTTGAAGTGTTGTTGTTGCATTCAACAGCAACTTCCGAAGTGCCGCATTTTCGTGCAAGTCAGCCCATCTCCAGTATTTTCGGTAGGTTGACCGCAAGTCGCTGACCTGCCCAACGGTTATGAAGCAGCAGGACGGGCGGCCATTGGCGTCAGTAACAACGCGCAAGTTGGTGCTCTAGCCACCCTTTGTCTGCCGACTCAAACTTCAACGCCACCCTTTCTCTAACCGCAGACTTAACGCTGTGCGGTGCGCTCTGCAGCATAGGTAAGGGCGCGCCAAGATCGACTTTGGGGCCGTTCGTAACTGAGTGGTCAGGTGAAAAGGCAGAATAAGCTACTTTTTTAAAGTGAGCATAACTAGCACCTGACTTGTTCTTAGTTTGTCCAATAAAGTTCGATACCAGCTAACGAAAAATGTGGTCCAGGTTGTGGAGATGCTAAAGAAAAATCATCCACATCCAATTGAAATACAAAAAAATGGCGGAGGCTCAGGGATTCGAACCCTGGGAGGACTTTCACCCTCGTCGGTTTTCAAGACCGGTGCATTCGACCACTCTGCCAAGCCTCCGACGCAGCACCCATACCCAAGCAATCAAACAAGCTCAAGAGCCCAAGCGCAGGAAAACACACTCAATTGCATAACACTTGACCATTTTTCCGCCCAGCCAAGTGCTGCGGACTTTTCATGTGAGCAAAACAAGGCTACATTGCGCGCAAGCAGTTAAGACATAAATGTCAATTTTGAAGATCGCGTGCACGGAAAGGACCGAAATATCGGCCAGGGTGCGTAGGTTTTGGGGCGAAGGGCAAGCAATGAACACCACCACAGGATTAGACTCAAAGCGGAGCAGATGGCTTGCGCTAGCGTTAATTTCGACAGTCGCGCTTGCCGGTTGTCAAGACGGGCAAGGACCTTCTTTCCTGCAACCCAAACCCAAAGCAGACGAATTTGTTGATGGAGATCCATCACGATCTGTCAAGTTGGTGGAGCGCGATACAGAAGCGCCGGATGTGTTTCAAGTAACCGAAAGTGGTCTGTGGGATGGCAGACCTTCGCTTGGTGGTGTTTGGGTTGCCCACCCGGATGTCAAAGATCCGGAACGCGTGATTATTCGCAACGAGAAAAATGGCAAGTTTGTGATCGGTGCCCTGTTTCGCCGTGAGCGTGAAAACCCAGGCCCGCGCCTGCAGGTCTCTTCCGATGCAGCTGCAACACTTGGTATGCTAGCGGGTCAGCCGTCTAAACTGAACGTCACAGCGCTTCGTCGTGAAGCGGTGGCAGAAAGCGCACCTGCTCCAGAAGCCGCGCCGCAAGTTGATGCGCCTAATGCGATTGAAGAAACAGCTCTTGCGCCAGCGGCCGGTGCTGTTGCAAGCGCCTCGCCTAATCCTGCGCCAACACCACCAAAGCCCAAGCCTGCGTCTGGTGGCCTGAGCAAACCCTTCATCCAGCTTGGCATCTTTAGCGTTGAGAAAAATGCCAACAATACCGCTGAGGCTATGCGCGTTGCGGGTATGGTGCCAACGGTCAAAAAATCTAACAGCTCTGGCAAAACCTTCTGGCGCGTGCTGGTTGGCCCTGCGCAAACAAGTGCCGAACGCAGCGCATTGCTGAAAAAGATTAAGGCATCCGGCTTCGCAGACGCTTATGCTGTCAGCAACTGATTCATAAACGCGAAGGAGGGCCAATTATGCGCCGCCTTATCTCTGTCGGTATTGCTTTAGCTCTGCCATTTCTACTGGCTGTACCAGCTGCTGCATTCGAGACGCGAGCAACCTCTGCTTTCGTCATTGATCAAACCACTGGAACGGTTTTGCTTAACAAAAATGCAGACCAGATGCTGCCACCGGCATCGATGTCCAAGCTGATGACACTCTACATTGCATTTGAAGCCTTGCGCGATGGGCGTCTCTCGCTTGATGAAAAGTTGCCAGTTTCATCACATGCGATGTCTTATGGCGGCTCAACAATGTTTCTGGACACAACGGACCGTATTTCGGTCGAAGATCTCATTCGCGGGATCATCGTGCTTTCAGGGAACGACGCATGCGCCGTGATTGCAGAGGCTCTGAGCCCGAATGGCACTGAAGCAGGCTTTGCGCGTTTTATGACCCAACGCGCACAGCAGCTTGGTATGACCAACTCAACCTTCACCAACTCGAACGGTTGGCCGCAAGCCGGACATCGTATGTCTATGCGCGATCTGGCGCTTCTTGCGAACCGCTTGATCACGGATTTCCCAAGCTTTTATCCGCTATTCTCTGAGCGGGAGTTTAAGTTTGATGGCCGCGCGCCGCAAAACACACGCAACCGAAACCCTTTGTTAGCACTGGGAATTGGGGCCGACGGTCTCAAAACCGGTCACACTCAAGAAGCAGGCTACGGCCTTGTCGGGTCCGCCAAACAACGTGACCGCCGCGTGATTTTTGTGATTTCTGGTCTACAATCCGCGCAAGCGCGTGCGGAAGAAGCTGAATCAATCGTCAACTGGGCCTTTCGCCAATTCGCGGTGAAACCTGTTGCTAAAGCCGGAACGGCTGTCGCAAGCGCTGATGTTTGGATGGGACGCGATCAAAATGTACCGCTTGTCCCACTTGAAGATGTATCCATGCTAATGCCTGTAACGTCTCAGGACGATGTAAAAGCGGAAGTTATTTACAACGGGCCAATCACTGCGCCAATCACCAAAGATCAACAAATCGCAGAGCTCGTGATTACACCCCCCGGCTTGCCCGAAACACGTATTCCGTTGGTTGCGGGGAATGAAGTGCCCGCAGGTGGCTTCACATCGCGCATTGGCACTGTTGCCCAACTGCTGATTGAACAGTTGAACGAACAACCTGCCGCACCAGCTGATCAAGGATCATAATATAATGAACGTGGCCAAAGGGCGCTTCATCAGCTTTGAAGGCATTGATGGTTCCGGCAAATCAACGCAGGCCAAACGCCTTGCTGCATCTTTGGAAGCCGACGGTTTTGAGGTTGTGTTGACTCGTGAACCCGGTGGCTCTGAGGGGGCTGAAGAAATTCGTGCGTTGGTCTTGCAGGGCGATCCAGATCGTTGGTCAGCAGAAACAGAAATTTTGCTTTTTACCGCGGCCCGACGTGACCATATGGAGCGTACGATCCTTCCTGCCCTTGCTGCTGGAAAAGTGGTGATCTGTGATCGCTTCGCGGATAGCACGCGAATGTATCAAGGCCTTAGCCGTGGGGACTTGCGCGCGTTGGTAGATCAGTTGCACGATCTGATGATCGGGCGCGAACCGGATTTGACGCTGCTTTTTGATATGGACCCAGACATCTCTCACAGCCGCGCTGTCGAACGCGATAGCATCGACAGTCGATTTGAAGATTTTGGCGCTGATCTGCAACGTGCTATGCGCGCAGGCTTTCTTGATCTTGCGGCCTCCGCGCCTGAGCGGTTTCGCATCATTGATGCAGCGCGTGATATCGATAGTATCGCACACGATACATTGAGCGTGATCAAGGCGCATTTGGAATGAGCGATGAAGGCTTGCCCCAAGCGGACCGTGTTCCAGGCGCACCACACCCAAAGGATACGCTTGCACTAATTGGCCAAGGCGTCGCTGAACAGAACTTCCTGGACGCATACAATACAGGACGGTTGCATCATGGCTGGCTGATGATTGGTCCACGTGGCACTGGTAAAGCCACCCTCGCCTACCGCATTGCGAGATTTTTGCTCAGCCAACCCTTGGACGATGGCGGTATGTTCGGCGCACCTGATGCGCCGGTTTCACTGGATACGGACCCTCAGCATCCTGTTGCGCGTCGCATCGCGGCTGGCGCTGATCCATCCTTGTTTGTGTTGCGTCGGGGTGGTGCTGGTTCAACCGAAAGCGATCAGAAAAAGAACCTAGAAGCGGGAAAGTTTGCCAAAGACATCCGCGTCGATGACGTGCGCAAACTCAATGGGTTTTTCAACTTTTCCTCTGCTGAGGGTGGCCGCCGTGTCGTCATCGTCGATGCAGCGGATGAGATGAACGTACAAGCGGCCAATGCCTTGCTCAAACGTTTGGAAGAACCACCCGAAAACGCGACGCTTTTGCTCGTGACGCATCAGCCTTCGCGCCTTTTGCCTACAATCCGCTCGCGGTGCCGCGAGTTGCGACTGTCACCGCTAAATGACGCTGATATGGACCGCGCACTGCAACAAGCACTGCCTGAGACCGATCTTGATCAAGGTGCACTCAGCGCGCTCACATCGGGCTCTGTGGGCGAAGCGATCCGCATGACAAATCTATCCGGCCCCGCGATTTATGCAGAGCTCGTCGGACTATTCGCCACAATGCCTCGGATGGACCGCGCGCGCGCGCTGCGCCTTGCGGATGCTGCTGCGCAACGCGGCGCAGAGGACAAGCTTGATATGCTTGTAGACCTTATTGCATTGGCTTTGGCGCGCCTCGCACGTGCTGGCACATTGGGAGTTACGCCCACACCGGAGGCAACAAAAGGTGAAGCTGAGATGATCGCACGCCTGTCGCCAAACCCTCATCAAGCGCGTCGTTGGGCGCAAGTTGCACAAGAAGTAGATGCAAAGCTTCGACATGGACGCGCTGTGAACCTTGACCCTGCCGCGCTCATCCTAGATACCCTGAGACATATATCGCAGGCGGCGATCTGAGCCGTTCTGACAAGGATGCATGATGAGCACACCGCCCCTGATTACAGACAGCCATTGCCATTTGGATTTCCCCGACTTTGAGGGCGAGCTTCCTGATATGTTGGCACGCGCGACAGACGCTGGCGTGCATCGGATGGTGACCATTTGCACACGGTTGCGCAATGAGCCGAACGTGCGCGCCTTGGCCGATGCTCACCCTCAAGTCTTTTACGCTGCAGGCACACACCCGATGAGCGCGGCGGAAGAACCGTTAGCAACTTTGGATGAGTTAATCGCCCTGACAGGCCATCCCAAAATGGTTGGTATTGGCGAAACGGGTCTGGATTATCACTACACAGCCGAAAGCATGGGTATTCAAAAGCAGTCATTAAAAGTGCATATCGAGGCCGCGCAGCGCACGGGCTTGCCCCTTATCATTCATGCGCGCGCAGCGGATGAGGATATGGCAGACATACTAACCGCAGAATACCGCAACGCAGCCTATTCTTGCGTTATGCATTGCTATTGCTCGGGGCCTGAACTGGCTAAAACATGCCTTGATCTGGGCTTTTATCTCTCGATGTCAGGCATCGCGACCTTCCCAAAATCTCAAGAGGTGCGCGACATCTTTGCAGCGGCTCCTGTGGAACGAATTTTAGTCGAAACGGACAGTCCTTATCTTGCCCCCGTACCGCGCCGCGGCAAGCGTAATGAACCCGCGTATACCGCCTTTACAGCCAAAGTCGGAGCAGAAGTGTTTGGAAAGGAAGCCGCCGCATTCGCCGCGCAAACAGAACAAAACTTTGAACGTCTGTTTACAAAAGTCGCTGCATTCAAGGACGCCGCATGATGGCTGAACTACGCTTCACAATCCTTGGCTGCGGATCCTCTGGTGGGGTTCCGCGTCTTGGAGGCCATTGGGGCGACTGTGATCCCAACAACCCCAAGAATGCACGTCGCCGCTGCTCTATGTTGATCGAGCGGATTGGCGAAGACGGTACGACGCGCGTGCTCATCGATACATCGCCAGACTTACGCAGCCAGCTTTTAGACGCGGGCATTGGTGCACTTGACGCAGTTGCCTATACCCATTCGCATGCGGATCATGTCCATGGCATCGATGATTTGCGCATGATCGTCTTTAATATGCGCGCACGTCTACCCGTTTGGGCAGATGGCGCGACCCAGAACGATTTGCTGTCGCGGTTTGGCTATGCCTTTGTGCAGCCGCATGGTTCGCCCTACCCGCCGATCCTCGATCTTTTTACGATTGATGGGGATTTTACTGTGGAGGGCGCGGGCGGTGCCATCACGTTAAGACCATTTGAAATCGAACATGGCTCTATAGATGCACTGGGCTTTCGCGTTGGCCCGCTTGCCTATTTGCCCGACGTGTCTGCAATGAGCGATGAAGCTTGGAGCGCGATAAAAGGCGCAGATTGTTGGGTTTTGGACGCATTGCGCCGCACGCCGCACCCGAGCCATTCTCACTTGGAGAATTCGCTGTCTTGGATCAAAAAATCCGGCGTGCCACGTGCAATCCTGACCAATATGCACATCGATCTGGACTATGAAACAGTTTTGAACGAAACGCCCGAGCACATCGCACCCGCCTTTGATGGCATGCGTATCAGCTACGAAGTGTAGCCCTTCATGCAAGCGTTGATCGATGTCATTCTACCTGTTTTTATGGTGGTAGGGTTTGGCTATGTGTTGGTCTGGCGCGAGTATCTTAGCGACGTCGCAATAGACAGTATAATGACGTTTGCGCAACAAGTGGCTGTGCCGTGTTTGTTGTTTACAGCGCTCTCGCAAATTGATCTGAGCACCGGATTTGATCCAGCACTTCTTTTCAGTTTTTATACAGGTGCTGCGATCAGCTTTACACTTGGACTGTTTGGTGCGCGCCATCTCTTTGGGCGGTCTTGGGAAGACAGTGTTGCGATCGGCTTTTGCGCTTTGTTTTCCAACTCCGTCTTGCTCGGGCTCGCGATAACCGAGCGCGCGTACGGCGCAAGCGCGCTGGTCGGGAACTACGCCATCATCGCGATGCATTCGCCATTTTGCTATGGTGTCGGCATAACTGTGATGGAGCTGGTGCGCGCAAAAGAAGCAGGAGCCAGTATGACCCGTTTGCCGGGGACCGTCCTGAAAGCAATGTTCAGCAATGTTTTGATCATCGCAATTATGCTGGGATTTTTGGTTAATCTCTCAGGGTTTTCCATTCCGGCATCCATCCAAGGCGGGTTAGATTTGATGGTGCGTACCGCACTACCAACCGCCCTATTTGCATTGGGCGGCATCCTTTATCGCTATCGTCCCGCAGGCGATATGAAGGTCATTTTGTTTGCCTGTTCTTTGTCACTCTTGGTGCATCCAGCGATTACCTTTTCGCTTGGAAGTCTCACTTCCGTCTCCGAAGCGGGCATGCGCTCTGCCGTGATTACATCCGCAATGGCACCAGGTGTGAACGCCTATATTTTCGCAAGTATGTACCAACGCGCGCAGCGGGTCGCAGCATCAACTGTTTTGATTGCGACAGCTTTGACGACCATGAGCGCGTGGTTCTGGCTTACGGTGCTGCCCTGAACTCTGACGTCTTGGCTTAGTCAGCGATCTTTAAAGAGAGGATGCGACGAGCGTGCCGTGCGCCATGGCAACTGCGGCTTGGGTTGGATCAATTACAGGCACACCGAGATGTTCCTCAAGTCTACCACGGTGGCGCGCCATCCCCGCACAACCCAGAATAAGACAGCCTGCGCCATCTGCCATAAGGTCGGTGCCGACCTCCGTAAGCCGTTGGAATGTGTTTGCCCCGCGCGCGGTTTCATCGACGCTCATGTTAAGCGCACGTTCTCCGGCAAGGCGATCGAGCACACCCATCCGTCGCATGTATTTACGATGACGCTGGATGGAAGGTTCACCAATGGCGACAACTCCAAAGGTGTCTGCGCGACAAAGGGCCATGGCAAGACCAGATTCTTGAATGCCAAAGACAGGTGCTTTGCTGATGGATCTTGCAGCATCAAGCCCGGGATCCGAGTAGCAAGCGATCACGAAAGCACGGGCGTCAGGCGACGCTTCCACGACCTTCAAAAGCGGTAAGATAACCGCGTCGCTGTCGCGCTGGCTTTCGATCCCGAATGGCCCTTCAACCAAAGTCATGCAGCTTACATTTTCAAACCCTCTGAGGCTCTCACGTAGACCTTCTGTAACTGCTTCATTGGAGTTGGGGTTGATGACGAGAATACTCATAAGTTAAAATTCTGCTCTGGCACGGATGTCCCCTTGCGACTCCCCTCATCGAATTTAGCGCGTACCAGAAACTGGCCATGACCCGCTTTGGCACGGAGCGCGCCCTTCTCAACCACCCGCTTTCCTCGCGAAAGCGTGGTGATGGGAAGACCTGTTACCTCCCGCCCCTCAAACGGTGAATAGCCTGCATTATCATGTTGGTTTTGAGTTGAAATTACGCCCTCAGCGGCTGGATCCCAGATCGCGATGTCTGCGTCAGCACCGATTGCGAGCGTGCCTTTTTGCGGCAACAACCCGTAAAGCCGTGCAGCATTGGTGGAACTTAGCGCCACGAATTCGGGCAAGGTCAGTCGTCCCTTGCCTACACCTTCCGAAAACAACAAAGGTAGTCTTGCACCAATGCCGGGCATGCCGTTGGCAATCACCGTAAATGGCGCATCAGAACCGTTGGCCAGCTTTCCTGTTTCATCCATGCGGTACGGCGAATGATCAGAGCTAACGATATCAAACGTACCCGCTTGGATATGTTGCCAGAGCATCTCTTGCGTGGCTTTGTCCCGCAGAGGCGGAGAGCACATGAAAGCTGCGCCGTCCATTCCAGGTTTGTCCATGTCCTCGCGAGTGAGAAAGAGGTACTGAGGACAGGTTTCGCCATAGATCTTTGCACCTACAGACCGCGCATTTTGCACTAAGGCAGCCCCTTCGGGCGTGCTGACATGCACAATGAGCAAAGGCGCATCCACGAGCTTAGCCATACAGATCGCACGGTGGATCGCCTCTTCTTCTGCCAGTGCGGGATGCGACAGCGCATGATACTTCGGAGCGGTTAATCCTTTCGCTAGCAAACGATCCGTCATCCATTTGATCATGCCTGCATTTTCGGCATGCACCATGGTCAATGCGCCATGCTCTTTCGCAACGCTCAAAACATCAAGAAACTGTGCATCGTTTACCAGCATTTTGTCGTAGGTCATGAAAAGTTTGAAGCTGGTGATGCCGCGTTTGAATGCCGCTGGTAGTTCTTCGTTCAGAACCTTCTCTGTCGGGTCAGAGACAATCAAATGGTATGAATAATCCAGAACCGATGCGCCCTGCGCACGACTATCATAAAGATCAAGTGTTTCAGTTACGCCCATGCCACGGTGCTGAGCCGCGAAGGGGATGATACATGTGTTGCCCCCGAAAGCCGCAGAAATGGAGCCAGAAGTGTAATCATCCGCCGTCATGCCCCCCGTTGCGGAGTTTTGCGCGATATGTGCATGCGCTTCTATGCCCCCCGGCATGACCAATTTATCACGCGCGTCAATCTCATCTGGCGCACTCAGATCCGTCCCAAGGGCTGCGATCTGTCCGTCCTGAATGCCGATGTCTGCCGCGAACATCTCTGAGGCGGTGACACAGGTTCCGCCTTTGATAACGAGATCAAAACTCATGTAAGTGCGGCCAGCTTCGCCTCAAGACGGTCTGTTAGACGCGTCAGTTCAAGCTTGTCGAGCGCGCTTAAACTTGGACCCGGCGCGCGTACTTTGGGACTGCTAAGCACACCCCGACGGTGCAGCACTTCTTTACGAATAGCGAGGCCAAGACCGAGCTGTTGTTCATAGCGCACCATCGGTAAATAGGCATCAAACAGATCTTCTGCTCCATCCACATCACCGGCGAGATGCCGCGCGACCACTTGCACCATCATCTCTGGGTAAGCAAAGCCTGTCATGGCTCCATCGGCTCCGCGCTGCATTTCTTGCGGCAAGAAAAGAGCGGAGTTGCCAGTGAGGATCGACAGACGCCCAGCGCCCTGCCTTGTTGCCTCGCGGATGCGCGATAGTTTGGTGAGACCCGGCCAATCTTCGTGCTTGAGCATGACGATTTGTTCATGCGCGGCGAAGATCTCAAGCAAGGTTTCCAAAGAGAAGTTGACACCTGTCGTTTGCGGATAATCCTGCAAGCAGATCGGTACGTCAGGGCCAAGTGCCTTACATACCTGCGCGAAATAGCCCTTTTGCTTCATATCTGTGTTGAGGCTTGGCATGGGCGCGACCATCACGCCCGCTGCACCCGCGCTCATGACTTCCCCCGTAAGTCGTGCCATATTATCAAGTCCAGGACCAGAGACGCCAACGACAACGGGCACGCGACCATCGACGCGATCCAGAATATGGCGTGCAAAGGTGAAAGACTCTTCAGAGGTGAGCTTAGGTGCTTCGCCCATGATGCCGAGGATGGTCATGCCTGACACGCCCATCTCAAGGTAGAAATCAACCATGCGATCCGCACTCTGTAAGTCAAGTGCACCATCGTCCGTGAACGGCGTAGCGGCGATGATGAAAACGCCATTGCTCTTACGGTGGATCATGCGGCCTCTCCCAAGTGGTAAATGTTTGTGCCACGATGAAAGAGAGGCGCACGTAGCGCAAGGGCTTAGCAGTGTTAGCTGACAAACAAATCTTCGTCTTCTTCGTCCATTGCAATCGCAAACGCTTCTTCATCAGAACGTGCAGATACATAGTCACTAAAGAGCGCACCAATTGGGTCGCTTGCAACATCCCCTATCGGAAGGACTTCGCCATCAGTATCAGGACCGGACCAGGTTACATTCAAGAATTGGCTGCCTTCAGTATCCATATAGCGCACATCAATCGTATGCTGCCCCGCGAGCAGGAAGATGGAGTTACTTTGCGACAAACCCTCGTCAGCCTCATCGGTGTAGACTACAGGCAAGCCACTGATTGACACCATTGCTTGGTCATCTGCGCTCAGACCAATTTCATACAGACCAGACGTCTCAACAGAGATTTGCGTCAGGAATTGAACGCTGCCCTCACTCGGTCCTCCAGCCAACAATTCGTCGTCTTGCGATGCAAGCGTCACACCATTGGTGATTTGGGACACGCCCGCATGATTAGCAAAGTCTACCTCAAACAGCGAATCCGCCGTTGTTTCAATCGCCGTCGCAGCAAAAGCAGTTTGCGCCGTCACACTCGGCGTTTCTTCTGGCGCTTCCTCGGGAACTTCAGGGGTTTCAGGCGCGGGAGGTGCTTCCACAACAGGCGGACCTTTTGGTGCCTCAGGCGTTTCTTCCGCTGACTCCTCTGGGCGCTCCTCTTCAATTGGCTCTTCAGGAACCTCCGGCTCCACGGGGAGAGGTGTCTCTTCAACCATCTCTTCTTGAGGCAATGCGCCAACAAATGGGACGACGGCATCCCCGGTCGACGGACCAGACCAGTTAAGGTTCAACGATTGCTCACCGTCAATCTCGATATACTGGACTTCGATCTCGTGCTGGCCTTCGGAAAAATTCACCCAGCGCGACAGAAGATCACCGGGGTCTTGGTTCGTTGTATCCAGAATGACTTCGCCATCGAGCAATACGCGCGCATAGTCATCCGCAAGGAGCTGAACTTCGTGAAAGCCTGCCGCGGCCACATCGATCACAGAGACGTATTTGGACGCGAAATAGTCTTCGCCGGTTTCTGGCGCAAAGGCTCCACTCACCTCCAAATATTGCAAGGCATCTACCGTGTTTGTTGCGTCTGGTTCAGCGTCAAAATTTACATCGGACAAGGATGCGACGTCATCAGAAAGCTTGAAGTATGAAACAGCAAAACCTGAAGTGTCGGACCCCTCTATAACAGGTGGTTCGGCTTCTGGCTCTGGCTCTGGCTCTGGCTCTGGCTCTGGCTCTGGCTCTGGCTCTGGCTCTGGAATGGGTTCCACATCATTGACCAGTACGTCAACACGTCCTTCAACGACGCCACCCTCGCCGTCTTCAACGACGTACATAAAGCTGTCAGATCCAGCAAAACCTTCTTGCGGCGTATATACGACACGACCATCAACAATCTCTGTGCTGCCGCCGCTTGCCTCCCCAACGGATTGCAGTGTGAGCGTGTCACCATCCGCATCAGTATCATTGCCAAGGACATCAATTAGAATAACTTCGCCTTGCTCTAACTCTGCAAAATCATTTTCGACGCTTGGATCAGTATTGGGTACAACAACTGGGGGCGTTTCGTCGATTGGCGCTTCATCCCCCATGAGTTCGCCAATGCGTGTATTAATCGCGTCGTAATTATCCGCCACTAATGGGTTGATCACCTCGGGGACATCAAATCCAGCGGGTGGCGCTTCACCAAACACTTCGCGGTAGGTGATCATGCTGGCAAGAAAGTAGACCGTCTCTGTACCATGCGGCGCGCTGTCGACATAAAGATCATCAAGCGACAAGCCCTGCAAGGGACCGTTCAAGAACAATTCCGCCATAACAGACGCAACTGGTATCAGTTGTACGTCAGCCTCTGGAACCGCAGCGTTCAAACCTGCCGTGTAGTCCACGTACCAGTCATGGTACGCGCCGGTGTTGTATTCATGAAAATCTTCAAGCTGGCTGTCCGTGACTGGAAAGCCGTACAAGCTTCCTAAATCGCCCCAACCCTCATAGACAAAAAACTGCGCACCGGGCTGATCTGCAAGTGTGTCGCGCACAACATCGATTGATGCATCTAGGGGTGATCGGACGTCCCCGGGGTAGACAGCATCCGGTGCTAGACCTTGGATAAAGTTACCGGGGGTCAGAAGCACAGAGTCAAACGAGACTTCGTTAAATTGCGCGATGTCTGTGTCCCAGACACCCTCAACACCTTGAAAGCCCCATTCGTTGCTGGGCTCTTCACGATCCGCAAATTGACGTAGAAAGCCATAGCCGCCGTTTGCTGCATATGCGTTGCCAGCCGCATTGGAGAACTGGTTCATCCAATAAGGAACATTGCTTTGCGCAGATCCGCCCGCAAAGTTTACAAGGCTATTGCCATAAATAAACTGGTTTACTTCAACTGGCATCCGGTGTGTTCCCCACAAACATATCAAAAAGCTTTTTTGAAACGTAACGCGTACAAATTAACATCTCAGAACTATATATGTCGCCATCTGCCATAGTTTCAACACAATCGTCGGCGGCATTTCGCTAGTGAAGCTTAGGGTTTTTGCTTACTTTCCATGCATCTGCCCTAAAATTGCCTTATTGTCCGACGCTTGGGGTATCTCCACACCGCAAAAGCGTTTCAAGAAACTTACTGTTTCCTCAACCCAGGCGCGAGCACCGCACTCACAAGCAAGAGAATCACTGCAATCGCAGTGAAAGATGTGGCCAATCCAAACATCTCTGACAGCCCACCCATCAAAGGTGGCCCGACAAAGAAGCCAGTGTAGCCAATCACCGAAATACGCGTGATCACCACGGCCCGTTGTTGATTGCTGACCCGTTTGCCCACAGCCGAATACGCCATCGGTGCCATCACGGACACGCCAACGCCAAGAATTGCAAACCCAATGTACGCGATCGTTAGGCTTTCAGCCGCTGCGGCAATGAACAGCCCAATAGCCGCGACAACCGCGGCAATCTGCAACACGATCGTTTCGCGCACATGCGCCGCGATAAATTGGCCGGACATGCGGCCAACGCCCATGGTCAAGCCAAGGATTGCAGGCCCGAGCGCCCCTTGTGCGGCACTGCCACCCAGACCGCGCTCAAGATGCAAAGCAGACCAAGCTTCGGTTGCCTGCTCTGACATGAAGGCGATCAAAATGATCGTTCCGCCAAAAAACACCAACCCCGTGCGCACTTTCATCGACGCGCTGGTGTCGGATTCGTCAAAGCCGACGGCTTTGTGAAACATCATCGGGATCAGAAAGAAGACGCATAAGTTCATGATCAAGAAGACATAAAAAGGCGCGAGCCCCGCCTCCCGGAACAGGCCAGTGCTCAGGGCCGCACCTGCATAGGCGAATGAAAACAAAGCATGATTTAGGTTCATCAAGGATCGTTTTGTATCCGACTCAATGCCGCTGACACGCGTATTCATGATCACATCAAGCGCACCGGATCCCGAAGACGCCAGTAACATCGCAAGCGCAAACCAAACGGGCGTTGTGGCAAGACCTGGCAACAAAAACGCCAGCGCAACACACAACGCCGCGCCTTGCATGGCACGCGCACCCAGCTTGGAATCGATGCGCGGCGCGAGCCACATCGCCGCCAAAGTGCCTAGCGCGGCAAAGAACATCGCAAGCCCAAAGACCCCGTCACTTGCACCAATCGCGGCCTTTAAATCAGGCACCAACCCTGCGAAACTGCCCCAGAACAAACCGATGGTCACGAAGCCAGCAGCCGGAGCGCGAGAGGCACGCAAATCCTGATGTAAATCCTTTAAAAATCCCATGAGTGCGCTTTGCCTGCACCGTCTCATCATTGCAAGAAAAATAGGCTTCCCCTACTCACGATTCCCGTCTATACGCGCGGCTTCACGCGAGGTGACAGCCTTGGAGGCACTTCGCTCTTACATTTGGAGAATATAAAATGGCTGGAGAAATTCCTGATTTCCACGCTGAGGTCCGTACGGGGACAGGCAAGGGCGCCGCTCGTCAAGCACGTCGCGCGGGCATGGTACCTGGTATCGTATTTGGTGGTGACGCAGATCCGCTTCCCATCAACGTTCCTTTCAACGTTTTGCTTAAAGCCCTGAAAGCAGGCCGCTTTAAGTCCACGCTTTTGAACATGAAGGTAGAAGGCCACGACGACGTTCGTGTGATCTGCCGCGATGTTCAGCGTCACGTTGTCAAAGACTTGCCAACGCACGTCGATTTCATGCGTCTGCGCCGCACAACAAAAATCAACCTCTTCATTCCTGTTGAGTTCATCAACGAAGAAGAAGCACCGGGCATCAAGCGCGGCGGCGTTCTGACAACAGTACGTCCAGAGGTCGAGCTTGTTGTGACAGCGGGCGACATTCCTGAGAAGCTGGTTGTTGACATGACAGGTCTTGATGTTGGCGACACGATCAACATTTCCGACATCACATTGCCTGCTGGCGCAAAGCCAACAATCGATCGTGATTTCGTTGTTGCAAACATCTCTGCACCATCTGGTCTGAAATCTTCCGAAAACGAAGAAGACGAAGCAGTTGATGCGGCAGACGTTCCAACAACAGAGCAAGGCGACGACGCATAAGCGTTTCCCACTTGCGGATCGAATTAGAACGGGGCCTTTCACAGGCCCCGTTTTTCGTTGTAAACCAGCGGTGAAACAAGAGGATCACGCAATGCAGCTCTTTGTAGGTTTGGGGAACCCTGGTGCGAAATATGCCAAGAACCGCCATAACATCGGCTTTATGGTTCTGGATGAGATCGCGAGTGATCATGGTTTCACCCCTTGGAAAACGCAATTCCAAGGACAAGTCGCCGCAGGCACGCTTGGCTCTGAAAAAGTGCTTTTATTGAAGCCGTCCACTTTCATGAACCTCTCCGGTCAGTCGGTTGGCGAAGCCATGCGCTTTTTCAAAATGGCTCCCGAAGATGTGACGGTCTTTCACGATGAACTTGACCTTGCTCCAAGCAAGGTGCGCGTCAAAATGAGCGGTGGACATGCGGGTCACAATGGCCTGCGCTCAATCCATCAGCATATCGGCGAGCACTATCAACGCGTACGTCTCGGCATTGGACATCCAGGTCACAAGGATCGTGTTTCTGGTTATGTCTTGTCTGATTTCGCCAAAGCGGAAGCGGGCTGGCTCGATGATGTCAAACGCGGCTGTGCGGATGGCGCTGTTGAACTGGCGAAAGGCGATGGTGGACGCTTTTTGAATGCTGTGTCCTTACGCACTGCGCCCGCGCGATCGTCGAAGACGGCAAAGGCGGTTGAGACAAAGAAACCTGAAAAGCCCGAAGACACCGTTGCAGATACGCGCAGTGCTTTGCAAAAGTTGGCTGACCGCTTCAAACAATGATCGCTATCGCTGCAATAACTTATGTTATTGTAATAGCGCTTACCGTCGTGTTTCAAATTTCTTTGATTGCGGGCCCGCCTTGGGGCCGATTTACACAAGGTGGCGGACATAAGGGTCCTTTGCCAACGCCAAACAGAGTTGCCGCAGGACTGTCTATACTACTGTTAATAGCGATGGCCGCTGCAATCACATCCGCGGCTGGATTTTCACCGAAGTGGCCGATCTGGACAGGCTAGGTATGCTTGGCACTTCAATGCACATCCACTATTATGAATTGCATAACGCCGTCGCTCAAAGAACGAATGATCTTGGGGCCCGTGACGCTGCTCATGCTGCTATTGGCATAAATTGTCATGTTCTCCTAATTCCAGTCACAGCGCTCCTGCCAGAGATGTTTGCCTCTGAGCGCCTCCTATGCTTTGCTCTCTCCAAAGGGAGCCACACATGCGCCGTATCTTTAGAATCCTAACCCGCTTCTTCGGCGTTGTCCTTATAATCGCCATCGCCATTGGTATTTGGAAACGTGAAGAGATCAAGCGTTTGCTTGCAGTGAATTCACTCTTCTCCGAAGAAAAGATCATCAGCAACTTTTCTGGCATGAACAAAGCCTTCCTCTCCGCTGATGTCCCTCGTGGGGATGGGCCTGTCGCGGAATTGCCCAAGGGCGATGCGATGACACTTTCTTCTGAGGTCGAGCAATGGATCACCGATCGCACCATTACCTCCCTCGTGGTGCTCAAGGACGGCGCTTTGGTGCATGAAAGCTATTATCAAGACACCAGCGCTGACGATCTGCGCATCTCTTGGTCCGTTGCGAAAAGCTATCTGTCCGCGCTCTTTGGTGTCCTGCTGGAAGAAGGCGCAATTACGTCGATCGATGATCCCGTCACCAAATACGCGCCTTCCCTCAAAGGTGGCGCTTACGATGGGGCAAGCATCCGCAATGTGCTGAACATGGCCAGTGGTGTTACCTTTGATGAGGATTACCTCGATCAAAGCAGCGATATCAACAAAATGGGCCGTGTGCTGGCCTTGGGTGGCTCCATGGACGGGTTCGCGGCAGACCTGAATGAGACATTCGCGGACCCTGGAACCGATTGGCAGTATGTGTCCATCGACACGCACGTGATTTCCATGGTGATACGCGGCGCTACGAGCGAACAGATTGCACCGCTTTTATCTGAAAAGATCATCAAACCAATGGGACTTGAGGCGACCCCATACTACCTGACCGATGGCAATGGCATCGCCTTTGTCCTTGGGGGCTTGAACTTGCCCACGCGCGATTATGCTCGGATGGGGCAAATGTATCTGCAAAACGGCGCATATAACGGACAACAAATTGTTCCCGCGGATTGGGTCGCTGCGTCTACAATTCCCAGCGCGCCAACAAGTGAGGGTGAGTATGGATATGGCTATCAATGGTGGATGCCCAAAGATGGCCGGATCGGCGAATTCCTGGCGCGGGGTGTGTATGGTCAGTATATCTATATCAACCGACCTTTGGGTGTGGTGATTGCGTCTAATGCGGCGGATCGCGCATTTCGCACCAAAGGCGTGAGCGATTATAACGTAGAAATTTTCCGTAAGATTGCAGAAGGACTTCAGTAAATGCAAAAAGATCCAAGTCTAAATGTCCTTGGCGAAGAATTGGCCCTTTGCAGCACTGACCCGCACACTGGGTTCTTTCGGGACGGCTATTGCAACACATGTGACGCCGATCAAGGAAGCCATACAGTCGCGGCAATCCTGACCAAAGAATTTCTGGCCTACTCAAAATATGTAGGCAACGATCTAAGTACGCCGCGCCCCGGGTTTGGCTTTGTGGGCCTGAATGACGGCGATGCATGGTGCCTTTGCGCGGGTCGCTTTTTGCAAGCGCATGATGAGGGCTGCGCGCCGCTGGTAAATTTGTCCGCGACCCATCAACGCGCGCTTGATATTGTACCACTCGAGATACTTGAGATTTATGATCATACGGCGAAGTCATAACCACATTCAGCCCACAAGCGCGGGTAAGTTGAGCCAAAACTTGGTCCTTCGGAAAAAAATTCTAGATCTATCGAATAAGTTGAACCGCAAGGACGTTATCCTTGTGCAACCCCGAACAAGCGCGCTGCAAATCGCGTAACCCTCGGCACTTAACTATAGGAAATTGATCATGTTTAAATTCAATGTATTCTCTAGCGCACTTGTCGCTGCAAGCTTGATGGTCTCTGCGCCTGCCATATTGCACGCCGCTGGCGGTGATACACCGCCGACAAAAACGAACACGACAAAAAAGTGCACACAGGGCAAGGTCTATGACAAAGACACAAAGAAATGTCTGAAGGTCGAGAGCCATAACTTCACAGATGACCAGCTTTATCTTGCTGCGCGCGAAATGGCGTATGATGGTCAATATATGAACGCCTTGGCCGTTCTTGACGCTGCCGAGAACCAAGACGATCCACGGATCCTTAACTACCGTGGCTTCACAAATCGCAAACTTGGCAACCACGCAGTAGCGATGGAATTCTACGAAGCCGCACTAAGCATCGATCCGGACTATATTCTTGCACGTTCCTATATGGGCCAAGGTCTGCTTGCATATGGCGATGAGGATGGCGCGCGTTTGCAGCTTGCTGAAATTCGCGAGCGCGGTGGCCGCAATACATGGTCCTACACAGCGCTTCAGATGGCCCTGCGCGGCACGCCATCTAACTACTAAATCATCAGTTGCCAGCTTGGGCTTTAATTGCCTAGGCTGGCTTATGATACAGCGTAGGTCATCCGAGTGAGCGAAATCTCAAAAGGCTTAGTGCCATTGCTTCCTCGTTTGCGCCGTTTCGCGTGGTCTTTGACGCGTGACTGGCCTGATGCGGATGACCTTCTCCAAACGTCTTGCACCCGTGCTTTAAGCCGCGCTGACCAATGGCAAAAAGGAACGCGGCTCGATGCGTGGATGTATCGGCTCATGCGCAATATCTGGATTGATGAGACCCGCAAGCGCACTGTGCGCGTTGGGCAAGGTGTCGAGAACGCCGCTGATAGCGACACCCTTCTTACGAGCGGCGACAGCGAAACAACAGCTTATGCCAATCAAGTACTCACCCAGATCGCACTTTTACCAGAAGGCTTTAGTTCGGTGTTATTACTGGTCGCGGTCGAAGGGCATAGCTATGCTGAAACCGCCGAAATATTGGATATTCCAATTGGAACGGTTATGTCGCGCCTTTCCTCTGCACGCCAAAAACTGAAGGCCGCACTCGCAGATCAGAAAGGAGCCCGCAAATGACTGACCGAACTCCTATAAGCGACGACATCCTGATCATGCTTGGCGCCTATGTCGACGGTGCCTTGACCCAAGAAGAACGTACCATCGTTGAAGATATGACCGAAAAAGATCCCCGTATCTCCGAAGAACTCGAGGGCCTATTAGAACTCAACACCGATCTTCAGGATGTATTTGACGGGTTTTTGGCAAAGCCGGTCCCCGCCGAAATTGTCGCGTCTGCTCGTCCTCTTCCCGCCGCTTCGAACACAAACAAAGCGCCAATGCGCGCCCTCGCAGCGTCGCTTCTGATTGGAGCAGCGCTTGGCGCAGGTGGCATGTGGTTCAATCAGCAAAACAAACCGCCAGAGCAAATCGCCGCTGCCCGCAGCTGGCTCGGCGAGGTTGCAGAGTATCACCAAGTCTACGCCGTTCAAACCAGGCATTTGGTTGAGGTGCCCGCGAGTGAGCAGGATCACATCGAAAAATGGCTCAGCAAAGAGGTTGGCGTCGCCTTTAAAGTACCAGATCTGGAGACCGCAGGCTGGAGCTTCCAAGGTGCGCGCCTTTTGGTGGCGGCCGGTAAGCCTGTTGCTCAACTGATGTATAAAAACGCCGACGGCGCTGTGATTGCGATTTGCGGCCTCAAGAATATGTCTGGCACACCAGCGAGAACGGCACTTAAACAATTCGGCGACGTGCACATGGCGACGTGGAAAAGCGAAACTGGTAGTTTTGCGATTGTCGGCGATGCGCCCGAAGAGTTAGAGGCGCTCGCCGATCTTGCTACGCCATTGATCTAAATTGCTCCGGTAACATGAAAAAGGCACCCAAAACGGATGCCTTTCGCGTTTCGTAATTCGATCAGCGCTGCGTCTTACTCGAAAACACGTCCTTCAGAACCACTCATATCAAAGCCAAGGTGCTTGGCGACCGAGAAGATATCTTTGTCACCGCGCCCACACATGTTCATCACCAGCAAATGATCTTTTGGCAAATCGCCTGCGATCTTGGCGACGTGCGCCAAAGCGTGTGATGGTTCTAGCGCGGGGATGATACCTTCCAAAGAGCACGACAACTGGAATGCCTCAAGCGCTTCTTTATCGGTAATAGACACGTATTGAGCGCGGCCAATTTCGTGCAGCCACGCGTGCTCTGGCCCAATACCTGGATAGTCGAGACCTGCGGAAATCGAATAACCTTCAAGGATCTGACCATCGTCGTCTTGCAGTAAATATGTACGGTTTCCGTGCAGAACACCGGGGCGACCGCCTGTTAAAGATGCGCAATGCTCCATCTTCATGTTCACGCCTTTGCCACCGGCTTCAACACCGATGATGTTGACCGATTTGTCGTCAAGGAACGGAAAGAAAAGGCCCATGGCGTTTGAGCCGCCACCGATTGCCGCGATCAATGTGTCAGGCAAACGCCCTTCAGCTTCGTGCAGCTGTTCGCGTACTTCTTTACCGATGATGCTTTGGAAATCACGCACCATTGCAGGGTACGGATGCGGCCCTGCGACTGTGCCGATGCAGTAAAACGTATCGCGTACGTTGGTCACCCAATCACGCAGCGCGTCGTTCATCGCATCTTTCAAAGTGCCGCGGCCAGACGTTACAGGGATCACTTCCGCGCCCAAAAGGCGCATGCGGAAGACGTTGGGCGCTTGGCGCTCCACGTCATGTGCACCCATATAAACAATGCATTTCAGACCGAATTTGGCACAAACCGTCGCGGTTGCAACACCGTGCTGACCCGCGCCCGTTTCTGCGATGATACGTGTCTTTCCCATGCGGCGCGCAAGAATGATCTGACCAAGCACATTGTTAATCTTGTGCGCACCTGTGTGGTTCAGTTCATCGCGCTTGAGATAAATTTTTGCGCCACCAAAGTGCTCCGTCATACGTTCCGCAAAATAAAGCGGTGATGGGCGACCAACGTAGTGCGTCCAAAGGTCATGCATCTCTGCCCAAAAACTTTCGTCCGTCTTGGCTTTTTCGTATTCTTCCTCAAGTGACAGGATCAGTGGCATCAAGGTTTCAGACACGAAGCGTCCGCCAAAATCACCGAAATGGCCATTTTCATCAGGACCATTCATGAAGGAATTGAAAAGATCGTCAGCCATTGTCACATCTCCCGCAAAGCTCTGCTTTTGGTAGCGATTAGCGGCGAGCAGGTAAAGCGCAGAACGCTTCTCAATTAGCTTCGCGCACCCTCAATGAAGCGACGAATGCGCGCAGCATCTTTGACTCCGGGCGCGCTTTCAACGCCTGAGCTGACATCCACCTGCTGCGTGCCAGTCATGCGCACGGCTTCAGCCACGTTCTCGGGCGTTAAACCACCCGCAAGCATCCACGGCACGCTAAAGTCGCGACCAGCAATCAGACGCCAGTCAAACGCTAGCCCGTTGCCACCTGGCAAATCCGCGTTCTTGGGTGGTTTTGCATCAATCAAAAGCTGATCAGCGACAGTGCTATAAGACTCCAGCGCTGACAAATCGCTTTCGTCTGCGACGCCCACGGCTTTCATCACGGGCAGACCGTAGCGTTCTTTGATCTCAGCAACGCGCTCAGGAGTTTCTTTACCGTGAAGCTGCAAGATGTCCAAAGGAACTGCGCTTGTGATCTCATCAAGCTCTGCATCCGTGGCGTTCACAACCAAAGCCACCTTAGCGATGCCTATTGGCACCTCAATCGCAAGAGCACGTGCCTGAGAAACGCTAACATTGCGCGGGGATTTCTCGAAAAAGACAAAACCGACGTAATTCGCACCTGCAACAGCCGCTGCTTCAACGTCAGCAAGCGACGTCAAACCACAGATCTTGACAGATGTTTCGCCCAGACGCGAAGACGCTCCTACACCCGGAGCAACAAGAACAGGCATTTACGCTTAGCTCGCTTCATCCAAAAGCGCGAGCACGTCGTCCTTACCTTCATGCTTGTCTGCTTTGAGGCGCTTAATCTCGCGACGCATACGATCCATTTCACGGCGTTGCGCTGCGGCTTCTGCGCGTTGCTTATGCTCGCGGATCCATTCCCAAAGGAAACCAATCAACAAGCCGATCGCGACGCCACCAAAGATGACAACAAACAATGGAAGCGTGATTGCATAATCCATGCCTACCAATTGAGCCAAGTCTGTTGGCAACAATTCAAGCTGGACGCTTTCGCGATTTGCAAGTGACACACAAACGAGGATAACTGCAATAACAGCGAGCAAGGCATACTTAATATAGCGCATTGGTTACTTTCCGTTCAGCCGGTCTCTCAGGAGCTTGCCGGTCTTAAAGAAGGGGACATGTTTTTCTTCAACAGGTACAGATTCACCTGTGCGGGGGTTACGGCCAACACGTGCATCGCGTTTTTTGACAGAAAACGCGCCAAAGCCGCGTAGCTCAACGCGATCACCGCGCGCCATCGTATCTGTAATTTCTTCAAATACCGTATTAACAATACGCTCCACGTCACGTTGATAAAGATGTGGATTTTCGTCCGCCAATTTTTGGATCAATTCAGAGCGTATCATAGTCAACTTCCCCTAGTTATTCCGCCCAAACGTGCAAGAAAAGACGCGCCCTAACTATAAGAGATTTCACGCGACAGGGAAGCATGAAGTGTGTCTGAGCTGTAAAACACTGCCATAACACGCGCAATTTTGTCCTGTTAAGGCAAGGACTTGCCGCCAACATGTCTGTCGCGTCGAGAATAACCGCTGCAGGAGCGCGCAAAGGCGCACCCGATTCGCGGTGATAAATCAGAAATCACCCGCCCCAATACAAGCGCATCGGATTATCCACGAGCAACTTCATTTGTTGCGCTTCAGTCCGTGCGATGCGCGGAATGTAATCTACCAGCGCTCCGTCATCTGGCATATGCGATTTCATGTTTGGATGCGGCCAATCCGTCCCCCAAAGAACGCGATCTTCAAAACGATCTACGATGGCTTGGTAATACGGGACAACATCATCATAGGGCGCCCCCGCTTGGGTCAGACGTTCGGGACAGGTCACTTTCGTCCAGATATTTTCATTCTCTGCCATCAACTTCACAAAGCGCTCAAAGTCTGGATGATCCACGCCCTTACTCACATCTGGGCGGCCCATGTGATCGACAACAATAATGCCGGGAAGTTGCTTGAGGAACGGCTCAAGCTCTTCAAGGTCCGCCGCTTCAAAATACACAACGATTGACCAGCCGAATTCTTGAATTTTCTCAGCTATTTCGATGAAAACTTCTTTCGGCGTCGCATCCACCAGGCGTTTCACAAAGTTGAAACGCACGCCACGCACACCAGCGTCATGCATCTCTGCAAGCTCTTCTCGTGTAATATCAACGCCAACGCTCGCAACGCCGCGAGCAAGGTCGCCTGCGCAGCGGCACGCATCGACCATAGCGCTATTGTCTTTGCCGTGACACGTGGCTTGCACAATCACATTACGTGCGAACCCGAGATGATCGCGCAAAGCGTATAGTTGATCTTTGCCAGCATTGCATGGGGTGTACTTACGCTCGGGCGCGAACGGAAACTCAGGGGACGGTCCAAAGACATGGCAATGTGCATCCACAGCGCCTGCTGGGAGTTTAAAGTCAGGCACTTTGGGATCGGGGTGAAACTCCAACCAATCAGCATCCATCTTTTGTTCAGTCATACGAATATCTCCCCATCCATCAGTTTGCGCGTCGTGCGCAGGATTGCCGCGTCTTTTACAGCGCCATTTGGTTCCAACGTGGCAACGACTGTCATTTCACCGCTCGGGTGCTCTACTGACAAAGTGCGCTCAAACCCCTCTCCGCGCTGCGCCAAGTCATGGGCTGGCGAACCTTCGATCAAGCAAGCCGTTGCAACGCTAACTGCACCTAGCACACCGATCGTTTTGTGACACCGATGCGGTATGAACGTGCGTGTGCTGATCGCCCCACCCGCCTTCGGGGCACTGACCATCGTCATTTTGGGCACGGACTTTTCGCTCACATCACCAAGGTTCATGAGTGGGCCACACGCTAGCCTGATCGCTTCAAGCTTTGCGCGCAATTGGGTGTTTGCTTCAAGATCTGCAGGAGTTTCATCCCCACTAATTCCCATATCCGCCGCACGCATGACCACACAGGGCATGCCGTTGTCGATCATCGTAAGCTCAACACCCTCAATAACGTCCGTTGCATTTCCAGTCGGCAAAAGCGCCCCACAAGACGAACCTGCCGTGTCTTTGAACGTCAAAGGAACCGCAGCCGATCCACCGGGAACACCATCAATCTGCGCGTCGCCTTTGTACGAGACTGTCCCATTAGGTGTTGCGATCCGTGCAACTGCCGCCTGGCCCGTGTTTTCCATATAAATGGCGACGGGCGTTTCTTTTCTGTTCGCCGTAACCAAGCCGCGCTCAATCGAAAACGCGCCAACACCAGCAAGGATATTCCCGCAATTTTGTGCATCAGTCACAATGGGTTGATCCACAAAGACCTGTAGGAACAGATAATCCACATCAATCCCTTCGCGCGCCGACTTGGACACGACGGCCACTTTCGATGTCAGCGGATCCGCTCCACCCATTCCGTCAATCTGACGCACATCGGGCGAACCCATCGCGCGCAACAACACTGCGTCGCGCGCTTCAATGTCATCGGGCAAATCGTCCTTCAGGAAATAACCGCCTTTGGACGTTCCCCCACGCAGCCACATACAGCGAATGCCGTCAGACATATTTGAGGCCCTTTTCAGCCAAACGTCCGCGCATGTTGTAAATGTCGAGACCCAGCTCACCCGCTTCAAACTTCGCGCGCTTCTCGCCCTCATTTGCTTCACGTGCGAGGGATTTTTCAAGTACGTCCGCCGCTTCTTCGCGGCGCACTATGCAGACACCGTCATCATCTGCGACGATAATATCACCCGGGTTCACAAGTGCATCCGCACACACCACCGGCACATTAACCGAGCCAAGCGTTTCTTTGATCGTGCCTTGAGCATGCACTGCTTTCGACCACACTGGAAAATTCATTTCAGTCAGATCTGCGATATCGCGCACACCTGCATCAATGATCAATCCACGACAGCCCCGTGCCATCGCGGAGGTCGCAAGAAGATCGCCGAAATACCCTGCATTGGACGGCGTCGTCGTGCCCAACAGCATGATGTCCCCCTCTTTCAACTGTTCAATCGCCACGTGGATCATCCAATTATCACAGGGCGGCGCGAGGATCGTGACCGCAGATCCTGCAATTCGAGCACCAGAATAAATTGGGCGCATGTAATCTGCCAACAAACCCTTGCGACCTTGCGCTTCGTGCACAGTCGCTACACCGCATTTCGCCAAACCATCGATAATCGCTTGATCCGCGCGCTCAATGTTCTGGACGACGACGCCAGTTGTCCCTGCCTGAATGCTCATTCCAGTTCATCCACTGTGCGTGGGAAGATCGTCTCGAACCCTTCTGCATATTTTGCGACGCGTCCGCCTGCCATACCGCCAGAGTTGCGGCGGAAGTGGTTCGCGCGGTTTTCAGCGACGTTCTTGTAGAAGTTCCACAGGTGCTCTTGACCCTGCATACATTGGATCGCAGCCCATTTTTTATCCCAGACTTCAGTGATGTCGAGGAACGTGGTTGGCTTCCATTCCATTTGCTCGGTCTGATGCGGCTCAAAGAGGTAGAGCTGCGGTGCACCAAGAACCTTTTGACCGGGGTTATGACCCCAGGCCTGTGCAATCATCCGGCATTCAAGCGCGAACTGGGTCGTGTTCATATGGTCCGTATTATACGGGTCCCACTTAGAGTGAGACATCATGAATTTTGGCTGAATTTCGCGAATAACATCGACCATGCGGTCTTGAGTTTGGCGTCCCAGATCAAGTGGATAATCCCCAACATCAAAGAAACGGATGTCGTTCACACCAAGTGCTGTCGCTGCGTTTTCTGCCTCTTTGCGGCGCTCTGTCTTTACTTTTTCGAGGGTCATGCCCTCTTGCTTCCAAAGTTTCGCACTTTCGCCGCGCTCACCATAAGACAGGCACACGACAGTTACTTCGTAACCCTTGGCTTGGTGCAGAGCGATGGCACCACCAGCGCGCCAAACAAAGTCCGCGGAATGGGCGCTGATGACCAGCGCTGTTTTCTTGTCTGACATATGTAAGACCCCTCTTGAGTGTTTGATATTGGTCGCTTCGACCGTTGGCGCAAACTTAAAAGATATCCAATCAAATTGCCTATTCCGAATTGAGATCATAGAATAAGAAAAATCTATAGAGGCGATATGCAGCGCGGCTTTCCAAACATACGGCATATGCGGGTTTTCTTGGAAACGGCGCGCAGCGGGTCTGTTTCACTCGCGGCGGCGCGGTGCCATCTTTCGCAACCTGCGGCGACGCAGGCTATCAAACAGCTTGAAACGACAATTGGGACACCTTTGTTGGTGCGCAGTCACAAACAGGCAGTGCCGACAACATGTGGTGCGCTCTTTGAACAGAGGGCCGCAAACGCAATCCGTCATCTCAAAGAAGGCGCGAGCGCCGCACGGCGTGAAACTGGTCTCAAAGCCAGCGCATCGTTCGAAATGTCAGTCACCGCAGCACAGCTACGAAATCTCATCGCAATCGCCAATGCAGGTAGTTTTACTGTCGCGGCCAAAGCACTTGATCTGTCTCAACCTACGGTGCACCGCACAGCACGCAGCCTTGAAGCGATTGCTGGAACCCCATTCTTTATAGCGCGCAGCTCCGGTGTGCGATTAACCCCCGCTGCCGAGGCGTTCGTGCGCGGTGCAAAACTTGCGCAAACTGAAATTCAACAAAGCTTTGAAGAAATCAGTCGCGAACTCGGGAGCGAACGCGGCACCTTTGTTCTTGGGAGCTTACCGCTTGCGCGCACGACGATTGTTCCTCAGGCGATTCACGCCATGGTAAGCAGCTTTGACGGGTTTCAAATTCGCGTCCTCGAGGGGCGATACACCCAGCTGATCAGGTCTTTGCGCGAAGGCGATATAGATTGCCTCATCGGTGCCTTGCGTGATCCGGCACCTGCAGATGACATCGAGCAAGAACCACTGTTCAATGATGCCCTCGCGATTGTAGCGCACCCCAACCATCCGCTTGCAAAAAAACGCAATTTGCAGATTGAAGACACCTTAAGTTACCCTTGGATCGCGCCCCCGAAAGATACGCCCGCGGGCCAGTATTTGTTTGAGACCCTGCGCATCGAGGAACGCCCGAACACCCCTGTACGCGTTGTGTCGTCGTCTATGGCAGTACTGCGTGGCGTTCTCGCGCAAGGCCCCTACATATCCGTTGTGTCGCGCCATCAAATCAAGGTTGATGAGAACCTTGGCGTCATACGCACGCTTGACGTACCCCTTCATGGTGACATGCGCGCCATTGGTCTGACATATCGCAAGGACTGGAAACCGACGCAAACGCAAAGCATGTTCATTGATTATCTGCGCCAGTTCAGCGCTACTGGCACGCAAAACTAAGTTTTGCGCAAGACCCATTATAGCTTTTTTCAATATTGATAAGCCCAATCGAATTGGCGCAAGATTAAAAAGCGGTCTACTTCAGAGCACAAACAACCAACAAGGAGGAATAGCACATGCCCCTTAAAAAGGACTACGAAGATATTCCCGGAACGTTTATTTTCGACGCCGACAAAGGTCGCGAAGGTTATCAGCTCAACCAGTTTTGCATCTCGCTACGTTTGCAAAAGAACCGCGACACATTTGGCGAGAATGAAGAAGCCTATCTCGACAACTACAAAATGACCGCAGAGCAACGCCAAGCGGTCCTTGATCGCGATTGGAACCGTCTGCTCGAACTGGGTGGAAACATCTATTACACAAGCAAGCTTGCCGCAAATGACGGGATCAACTTTCAGCAGCTCGCAGGCTTGATGACAGGTATGGGCAACGAAGCGTACCGCGCCATGATGGTGGCAGGTGGGCGTTCACCAGAAGGCAATCGCTATCAAAGCGAATGGGACGAAAAGGGAGACGAATAATGGCTCGAATAACTGCTGGAGTGGGATGTTCTCACGTGCCCGCGATTGGCGTGGCGATGGATCAGGGGATCACAGAGCAACCCTATTGGGAGCCGGTCTTTGAAGGGTTCGAAAAGTCCCGTGAATGGATGAAAGAGCAAAAGGCAGATGTGATTTTTCTGGTCTATAACGACCACTGCACCGTCTTTGATGCATCGTGCATTCCAACTTTTGCGCTTGGGTGTGCCCCAGAATTCGCGCCTGCCGATGAAGGATGGGGCCCACGCCCTGTGCCTGTTGTTAAAAACCATCAAGTGCTCGCAAGCCATATTGCGCAGTCGCTGATCTTGGACGAGTTCGACATTACCATTATGAATGAGATGGAAGTTGACCACGGCCTTACAGTTCCCATGTCTGTCATGTTCGGCGATAAAACCGTTGACGATGAATGGCCCTGCCTTGTGGTGCCGCTTTGCGTGAATGTGGTGCAATACCCGGCACCCACAGGCAATCGTTGCTACAACTTGGGCAAAGCCATTCGCCGCGCTGTCGAGAGTTTTGATGAAGACCTTAACGTGGTTATCTTCGGCACGGGCGGTATGAGCCATCAGTTGCAGTACAAACGCGCCGGATTGATCAACAAGGAATGGGACACTCAGTTCTTGGATCGTTTGACGTCTGATCCTGTTGGTTTGTCACAAACTCCACACGTGGAATATCTGCGCGAAGCAGGGTCTGAGGGCGTGGAAATGGTCATGTGGCACGTCATGCGCGGCGCGCTTGATGATGATGTGGAAGAAGTGCACCGTCATTATCATGTACCTGCCTCCAACACAGCCGTTGGGCATATTATTCTAGAAAACGTCAAAGATCAGGGAAAAGCAAAATGAGACTTTGTGTTGCAGGTGCATACGGCGCTTTCGGAACCAAACATCTTGAGGCATTAGACGCCATCGATGATGTCAGCGTGACCGCCGTGATGGGACCAACCCAATCGAAAATCGACGCCGTCGCAAAGGGTCGTGGCATCGGATTCGCCTCTACATCCTTGGACGCCTGTATCGCGCGCGATGACGTCGACGCGATCATTCTCGCGACACCGACGCAAATGCACGCAGATCAAGCGATTGCGTGCATGAAAGCGGGCAAGCCTGTGCTTATCGAAATCCCGATGGCCGACAGCCTTGAAGACAGTCAGCGCATTTGTGACGTTCAAAAAGAGACGGGCGTTTTGGCCATGGCAGGTCAAGTGCGCCGCTTTAACCCATCGCATCAATGGATCCGCAACAAGATCGACGCCGGTGAGTTGAAAGTTCAACAGATGGATGTGCAGACCTACTTTTTCCGCCGCACCAACATGAACGCCAAAGGCGAAGCACGCAGCTGGACAGACCATTTGCTCTGGCATCACGCGTGCCATACAGTTGATCTTTTCCAATACCAGACGGGCGAAGTCCCTACTCAGGTCTACGGCCTTGAAGGTCCGCACCATCCAGACCTTGGTATTGCGATGGATATGTCGATCGGTATGAAAACTGAGTCAGGCGCGATCTGTACGTTATCTTTGTCGTTTAACAATGACGGCCCGCTCGGCACGTTCTTCCGCTACATTTGCGATAACGGCACATATCTGGCGCGCTACGATGATCTTTATGACGGGCGCGAAAACCAGATCGATCTGAGCGATGTCGCTGTTTCGAGCAACGGGATCGAGCTAATTGACCGAGAGTTTATTGCTGCAATCAAAGAGGGTCGCGAACCAAATGGCTCTGTGCATGATACACTGGACGCAATGCGCACCTTGGATCGGATTGAAAAATCCTTCGGTTAAGGGCGATCAGACAAGGTCTTCGTTGTCTTGATAGATAGCGCGGTCCTTTTCGTCAGTCTTGGTAGCTTCATCGCTGCTTTCGTAAATGCCGCCTTTGCAACGGGCGGCGTTTACATCTTACTCTTTTCATCAATGGCCGTCCTGCCTGTGACCGCCGCAATTGCCTTGCAATCGACCTTTGCAGCCGCCTCTTTGATCGGGCGCATTTACTTTTTCTGGTCACATATCGACTGGCGCTTGATGCGCATGTTCGCACTTGGCGGCATTCTTGGCGTTACTCTAGGCGCACGCACTTTTGTCGCGCTGCCTGAGGCGGTCATTCTAACGCTCTTGGGTCTGTTCATGTTGCTTTTGATCTGGCTCCCCAAGCTGCCCGATCTCAACCGAATGAAGCATCCTTTCGTATTCATCGGCATTCTTCACAGTTACATTGGAACGGTTTTTGGCGTCGGAGGCGTGTTGCAACCGCTGATGCTGCGCACAAAACTCACCAAATTACAGCTGACCGGGACGCTTGCAGCGTGCATGTTCGCGCTCGATGTCATGAAAGTCGTTGGATATGGCAGCATCGGTTTCAATTATTTCGACTACATCCCACATATTGTCGGTGCGACCTTGGCTGGATTCACCGGCACTTGGCTTGGCAAACGCACCTCTCACCGCGTGTCTGAAGAGCTTTTTCGCACGGTTTTTAGGGTACTTGTGACCCTCGTCGCGCTTCAAATGATCTATCGCGGTTTAACAACTTAGCAATAACGTTCTGGCCCAACCCATTGCGCGGCAGAATACCGATCGCCATGCGCCCAACCGATTGGCAAGACTTCCTCGACACGCGCAATATCTTCTGCGCTCAGATCAAGCCCGCCGCCTTTTGCAACTTCTTCCAAATGCATCAGATTACGTGTTCCTGGGATGGCACACACCTCTTCCCCTTGGTGCAGAACCCATGCAATCGCGAGCGTCGCAGCCGGTACCCCCATATCTGCGGCAAGCGCGCGAAATTTGGCATTATACGCAAGGTTCGCGCTGAGGTTAGGCTCCATAAAACGTGGGTTGTTCGCGAGGAACGGCAAGCTTTGCGCTGTCGCCAAGTTATGTGGACGATCTGTCAGCAATGCGCGGCCCACTGGCGAAAAAGCAACCAATGACGCACCAATTTCGGCGCAGGTTTGCTTTAGTCCCATTTCGGGCGCGCGGGTGGACAGTGAATACTCCGACTGAACGGCTGCGATGGGATGCACCGCATGTGCGCGACGCAAAGAGGACGGCGCTATCTCAGAATATCCAATGGCTTTGATCTTTCCGGCTTTCACAAAACCGGCCATGGTTTCTGTCACTGCTTCGATTTCGTGACGGGTGTCGCGGCGGTGCACATAATAAAGATCAATCGCTTCAACGCCTAGTCGCTTAAGGCTCGCATCAAGTGACTCGGTCAAATGTTCTGGGGAATTGTTGAAACGATGCTCAGGGTCACGCGTGATGCCGACCTTTGTTGCGATCGTGAAGGGTGAAGCACCACCGCGCGCGCGAAGCCAGTCGCCGATCACCGTTTCAGATCGCCCCATCCCATAGGCATTGGATGTATCGATATGCGTGATGCCCATCTCAAGGCAGGCATCCAGAACTTTGGGCGCATTCGCATCAACCGTTGGACCATAGAAATCCGTAAACGACATGGCACCATAGCCGACTGCACTTACATTCGGGCCATCTTGTCCAAGTTTGCGCTGTTTCATATGCCTGCTTTCTGGAGTGTTTCACTTTGCCGGACATTATTTTGAGAGCGACTGGTTTGGCAACCAGTTCGCGGGTGTAATCGCATGGCTTTCCAGCACAACAAGAAAATACCAAAGATTGCCAAAAACGCGACTTTGCGCCAGTCTCGATTAAAAGAACCATAAACGAACGGGCAAAATGATGACCGACATGCCACCCATCCCCAGCCCCGTAAGTGCAGCCTACGAGCGGTTCGAAACTGCTCAGCGTGATACCTTGTTAAAAGCACGCGCCCTGATTTTTGAAGTCGCGCGCGAAGATAAAAACATTGGCGAATTGGAAGAGGTTCTGCGCTGGGGCGAACCCGCCTACATCACAAGCAAGAAAAAGACAGGAAGCACCATTCGTTTGGCCGTCGAAAAGCAAAGTGGCCAGCCCGCGATTTTTTTCAATTGCCAAACGACTTTGGTCGGGGACATGCGCTCGCGCTTTGGCACAGAGCTGACGTACTCAAAGAACCGCGCCATTTTGCTGGCAAGTCTGGATGATACCATAAAAAGCGCGTTGAAATTCGCCATTGGCGCTGCTTTGACATATCATTTGCGAAACTAGACCGCCCAACAAGTCACCAATCTTTTTTCAGAGTGCGCGAACATCGGCTCAATACAGCCTGCATTCCTTGAAAAGCACAACCAAAGAAATTACCTATTTTCGAGCGCTCAAGTGCAAGCGCCGAAACATCTGATATTTTTCAAAGAACGTCTTAGGAGCTTTTATGAAACCCGCGCTTACCTGTATCGCATTACTAACTGCCTTGCCTGCATTTGCAGAAGAAACACGCCAGTTGGATGCCCATGAACACGGCGTTGGTACGCTCAATATCGCGATTGATGGCGCAGACGTAATGATGGAATTTCACGCCCCCGGTGCCGACATAGTCGGGTTTGAATATGCGGCGAGCAGCGACAGTAATCTTGCGGCGATTGAAAGCGCAATCGCGATGCTTGAAAAGCCTCTGGACCTGTTTGTTCTGTCCCCTGGCGCAGAGTGTGTGGTTGCTAGCGCGACAGCAGAGCTGGAGGGTGACGATGATCATGGCGAGGAAGAGCATGCTGGCCACGACCATGATCATGATCATGATCATGATGCCGATAAAGACGAAGAGCATGATCACAAAGACGACCACGCGCATGATGAAGACGGCCATGCAGATGAAGTCGGTCACACGGAGTTCCACGCAGAGTATACGCTAACTTGCAATGCTCCAGATGCTTTGAACGAAATCACATTCGCCTACTTCGAAACCTTCACAAATGCGAAAGAAGTTGAAGTGCAACTCATTTCAAGCACAGGTGCGCAAGCCTTCGAAGTACCGCGCGCGTCACCTGTTCTAAACCTGTCGCAATAAGCTAACGTGACTGCCAAGGTTCTTCAGCTTTCTGACATTTCCTATCGTTGGATGGGAAACACCGGGTTTTCCTTGGGCGTACCGGAGCTTTCGGTCGCCAAAGGAGAATCCGTCTTGCTGCTTGGCGAAAGCGGTTCTGGTAAGTCGACACTTTTGTCATTAATCTGTGGCACCATTTTACCCAACAGCGGCACTGTACAAATCGCAGGGCAAGACATTACCACGCTCTCGGCTGGACAGCGTGACAAATTCAGAGCCGAACAAATTGGCGTGATCTTTCAACAATTTAACCTGCTGCCGTTCGGTACGGTAGGCGACAATATTTTGCTGCCTCTACGCTTCGCGCCAGAGCGCCGCAAACGCGCTCTGGACCCAACCGCGCAAGCAGCGCATCTGTGCACCGCACTTGGCCTGCCGGATGGCGTGCTCACCGCAAAAGCCACCGCGCTCAGCGTTGGCCAGCAGCAACGTGTGGCTGTGGCACGCGCCTTGATTGGCCAGCCACCCATTATCGTAGCCGACGAACCGACTTCTGCACTGGATGCCAACAGTCAAGCCGCGTTCCTTGATCTACTGTTTGCACAGACCGCTGAAAATGACACAGCGCTTTTGATGGTGAGCCATGATCCACGTCTTGGGGAACGCTTTGACCGCGTCATCCATATGGAAGATGTCGCGCAGATACAAACGGGCGCGACATGATTTTCCGACTCGCGATCGCGTCGCTTTTTGCAAGGGCGTTAACTGTCGGAATGACGATCCTTGCGATTGCTTTGTCTGTCGCGCTTTTCTTGGGTGTTGAAAAAGTCCGCACAGGCGCAAAAGCCAGTTTCGCTGACACGATTTCAGGCACTGACCTGATCGTCGGCGCGCGCTCTGGCTCGGTGCAACTGTTGCTCTATTCTGTGTTCCGCATTGGCAATGCGACGAACAATGTAACTTGGCAAAGCTATCAAGATATCGCCGCAAGGCCTGAAGTTGACTGGATCGTGCCCATCTCCCTTGGGGACAGCCATCGTCAGTTCAGGGTCATGGGCACGACAAAAGCGTTTTTCGATCACTACAAATATCGCCAAGGCAGATCGCTTGAGGTCTCAGATGGCCTGATCATGGATGATCTCTTTGATACCGTCATTGGCGCGGATGTTGCCGCGACTTTGAATTATAGCGTCGGTGATCCAATCATTGTGGCGCATGGGCTTGCATCCTTTTCACAACACAAGGATCAGCCGTTCCGTATCTCTGGCATCTTAGAAAAAACCGGCACGCCTGTTGATCGTACTGTAATCGTCAGCATGGAAGCGATTGAGGCGATCCATGTAGATTGGCAAGGCGGTGCGCAGGTCCAAGGGCAAGCAACGCCCATGGATGAAATCCGTCAGATGGACCTGCAACCTAGCGCAATTACAGCCGCGCTCGTCGGTGTGAAAAGCCCCTTGCAGACGTTTAGATTGCAACGGGCCATCAATGAATATTCGCAAGAGCCATTGCTCGCGGTTCTACCTGGCGTCGCCTTGCAAGAGTTGTGGGGCATTGTGGGGATCGCAGAAACTGCGTTGCTTGCGGTGTCTTCGATGGTCGTCGTGACGGCGCTGATTGGGATGATGGCGACAATCTTTTCCAGCCTTAATGAGCGGCGACGCGAAATGGCGATTTTTCGGGCAATGGGCGCACGCCCCATGACTATTCTAAGTATGCTTATTCTGGAGGCGATGCTGATGGCAGCGCTGGGTGCTTTGCTTGGAATGGCACTTTTGTATGTGGGGCTTGTGATCGCGCAACCCATTCTGGACAGTGCATTTGGGTTATGGCTACCGATTGATCCGCCAAGCATGCGGGAAGTCTGGGTCATCTTGGCTGTTATCGCTGCTGGCGCGATTGTGAGCATGGTGCCTGCACTTAGGGCTTACAGACTGTCAGTCGCAGATGGTATGATGGTGAAAACGTGACATATGATGCGAGGTGACGCCGATGATTTCCCGTAGATCAACTTTGATGCTTTTGTCAGGCTCTCTTGCTGCGCCGCAGGTGGCGCTTGCAGCCACTCCGCGAGAAATCACCTGGGATGATCTTATCCCCCCCGGTGTGCCCTACTCAGAAATCATCGGTCAGGGCGAAATCGACGAGATTAACGACACTTGGAACCCCATCTTTGACGAAAACGCGACGAAGTTGAACAAAGCGCTCGATGGCGCGTTCATCAAAATGCCCGGGTTCATTATTCCGTTTGATGTCAGTGCCAAAGGGGTGACTGAGTTCATGCTTGTTCCCTATACGGGTGCGTGCATTCATACGCCCCCACCACCCGCCAATCAGCTTGTGATGGTTGATACAAAGACGCCATGGCCCAGTGATGATCTTTGGGATCCAGTTTGGGTGATCGGCCAGATGAGGACCCAGTTGCAATCGACTGACCTTGGCCAAACTGGCTATGCGATAACGGCCGAAAAAATGGAAATCTATGAATGGTAAGCCGTTTGCTTCAGCGTCGGTCTGTCCTTGCCGGACTAGCAGCGTCTGCAATGGTGCCAGACTTTGCGCGCGCTGAAGAGTTTATCGATCTTGAGTGGAGCGATCTGCTTCCTAAGAATGAAACGGTTATTCCACAAGCTTTTCGCGGGTTGATCGATCATGACCAAGCGCCCGTCAGCAATCAACAACCTGCCTCAAGTGGTGTACGCACGGAATGGAATGGCCAGATCGTGCGCTTGCCCGGTTTCGTCGTTCCGATTGATCAACGCGGCACAGGTGTTACGGCATTTATTCTTGTTCCCTTCGCAGGGGCCTGCGTTCACGTGCCACCCCCACCCGCAAATCAGCTGGTTTTTGTCACGACTGAAACGCCATTTGACAGCAAAGGCCTGTTCGAACCTGTCAATGTTGTTGGCATGTTTGGTGTCTCGTCTTTGCGCACCCATCTTGCCGAAATCGGCTATGCACTTTCTGCTGACAAGATCGAGCCGTTCCGTCTTTGAGCTACTCCTGACTGGTCTTAAAAAAGCCCTCTCGTCATAAGAATAAATCGCGAAAGACCTTGCGCATTCAACGCATTACTTCGTTAATGCAGCAAGTCTTTCTGGGAGGATAAGCACCATGGGTCTCATCGATGTCAAAAGCTACGCAGCTGGCCAATGGATCAGCCCCGATCAATCTGCGCGGACCATAGAGAACGCTGTAACAGGCGATGTTATGGGCCGTGCAGGCAACGGTAACCTTGATGTACAAGCAATGCTAGATCACGCGCGCACACGTGGCGGACCTGCGCTGCGCAAGATGACATTTCATGACCGTGCGCGGCTTATAAAAGCACTCGCCACGCACCTAAACTCAAACAAACAAGCGCTTTATGACCTCTCCTTTGCCACGGGCGGTACACTCTCAGATCATCAGATCGACATCGATGGCGGTATCGGAACGATGTTTGTTTTTGCGTCTAAAGGACGCCGCGAGATGCCAGACTCGAACGTCTATCTTGATGGCGAGGTTGAGCAACTTTCCAAAAACGGCACGTTCCTAGGCCAACACATTGCGACGTCTTTGCAAGGGGTCGCAGTTCACATAAACGCATTCAATTTCCCAGTTTGGGGTATGTTGGAAAAGCTTGCACCGACCTTGCTTGCAGGGGTTCCCGCCATTGTGAAACCTGCGACAGCAACGTGTTACGTCACTGAGCTTGCTGTGCGCATTATGTTGGACAGCGGCCTGTTGCCCGAGGGCGCGCTACAGCTTGTATCTGGTGGTCTGGGTGACATGTTAGATCACTTGGATTGCCAAGACGTCGTCAGTTTCACGGGATCAGCTGAGACCGCTTTCAAACTCCGCTCTGCTCCGCATATCTTGAGAAACTCGATCCGTTTCGTGGCAGAACAAGACAGCTTAAACGCATCTATTCTTGGGCCAGATGCGGTGGCGGGTACGCCAGAATTCGAATTGTTCGTGAAAGAAGTTCATCGTGAAATGACCGCAAAAGCCGGGCAGAAATGTACAGCTGTGCGTCGCATTTTTGCACCTGTCACACAGGTAGAGGCAGTCATTGAAGCGCTCAGCGCACGTCTTTCCAAGACAGTCATTGGCGATCCACAAGCGCAAGACACACGCATGGGGGCGCTCGTTTCTAACGCTCAAAAGCGTGATGTTTTAGAAAAAGCTAGTATTATTGGCACGGAAGCAGAACGTGTGTACGGCGACCCTGAAAATTTTGTGATCAGCAATGCTGATGCAAGCAAAGGCGCGTTCCTCCCACCCATGCTCTTTCATTGCACATCTCCCGACACGGCAGAGCGCATCCACGATACAGAAGCTTTTGGACCTGTTTCCACGATCATGGGCTACAGCGACATGGAACATGCTCTCAAATTGGTTAATCGCGGCCAAGGTTCGCTTGTGGCGTCCGTCATCACTCATGACCCGATCGTCGCACGAGAGGCCGTTCTGGGGGCGGCAGCTTTCCACGGGCGGCTTTACTTTAACGACCGTGACAGCATGAAAGAATCCACTGGCCATGGTTCCCCCTTGCCCCATTTGGTGCACGGCGGACCAGGGCGTGCTGGCGGAGGCGAAGAAATGGGGGGCGTGCGCGGTGTAATGCACTACATGCAACGTACCGCGATCCAAGGCAGCCCAGACATTATATCGACGATTGGCAGCAAATGGGTGCCTGGTGCCAAAGAAACGCCCGCACCTGCACATCCGTTTACGCGCACCTTTCATGAGCTGGCGATCGGTGAAACGATCCACACAGCTCCGCGCGAGGTCACTCTGCAAGACATCGAACATTTTGCGCAGTTCACGGGTGATACGTTCTATGCCCATATGGATGACGCAGCTGCCAAGCGGAACCCCTTCTTTCCGGGGCGCGTCGCACATGGGTATTTGCTACTGAGCTTTGCCGCAGGATTATTCGTGGAGCCAAATGAAGGACCAGTTCTTGCGAACACGGGGCTCGATAATCTGCGTTTCATGAAACCGGTAGAAGCAGGGGACAGCATCAAAGTGCGTCTCAGCGTGAAGCACAAAACTCCGCGCAACGACGACTATGGCGAAGTGCGCTGGCATGTGACGTTGACCAATCAAGAGGATGAAAAAGTCGCCGAATATGAGCTTTTAACGATGAACGCTTATACGGCCTAGCTTTTTCAAACCCGCTAAAAATAGGACACCTAAGATTTCTTCTACTATTTGATTTGTATCAAAGTCGCGATTTTTGAGTGCTTTAGCATTTGGAGAACATGGTAGAAGGAAGAAAGCGATGTTCTTAAAGAAAGTTGATGAAAGCTTTAGTCTCACACTTGGTATGGCTGAACGCCTTGGCGTTGACGTGACCAGTACAGTCTCAGCGGACCCCGAAATGAACGCCATAGCGCTTAGATCAGCTGTTTTCAAATGCACGGCTTGCAAGCAACAAAAAGCGTGTAAGTCACTGCAGGCCAAGCATTCACATCTGGACGCAGCACCGGACTATTGCCGCAACTGGTAAATTACACGTTAAATCTTACGCTCAGCTACGAGGACGCGCGTCAGCTAGTTTGGTTCCACTGTCCGCGCACCTCTCCAGCAAGGGAGACACCTTCCAAGCGACGGGATCCTCTTGGCTAAGTTCGCGTAGCCGTGTGACCATGGCCTGAGCGCCAAGCGTATCCGCGTAGTGCATCAAGCCGCCACGCCAGCGTGGGAATCCATAGCCGAAAACCGTTACCAAATCGATGTCACGGGCGTTTTGCGCAATACCTTCATCAAGGATATCAGCCGCTTCGTTGATCATCGCCAAGAGCAAACGCTCTTTAATCTCTTCGGCTTTATAATCCGTGCGGTCGCGCTTTGCTAAATGAGACTCCTCAATTGCAAGGTCAGCGACGATCGGATCATCGACTTTACCATTGCCTCCAGGATAACGATACCAACCCGCGCCCGTTTTACGACCAAGCTTGCCCAACTCAACCATGCGATCCGCGATAGGAATGTAACGGCGGTTCGGGTCACGGGTCGCATCTTGGCGACGTCGATTGGCGTGCGCAATATCAAGTCCAGACAAGTCCTGAGCCTCATAAGGGCCCATCGCATAGCCAAACATTTCCATTGCCTCATCCACCTCCCAAGGGGTCGAGCCATCCATGAAAACAGTGTCCGCAGCTTCGCGATATCGCGCTAGAATTCGGTTGCCGATAAAGCCATCACACACGCCAGCAAGCACCGGAATTTTACGCAGCTTTTTGCCAAGCGCGAAACCAGTGGCAAGGGCGGTGTCGCTGGTTTGCGCGCCGCGCACAATTTCAAGCAACTTCATGATATGCGCCGGCGCAAAGAAATGTAGGCCAACCACACGAGACGGATCAGACAAGGTCGCAGCAAGTTCGTTGATATCAAGATAGGAAGTGTTGCTCGCCAAGATCGCGTCTTTTGGCAAGGCGTCTACCAGTTTGGCAAAAACGTCTTTCTTCACATCCATACTTTCAAACGCGGCTTCAATAGCAAGCATTGCGTCACCCGCCTGCGCATAATCTGTGCTTGCAACAAACCGATCCCTGTGGCCTTGCGCGCGTTCTTCAGTGATCAAGCCCCGTTTAAGACCCGCGCTAATCAGCGCTTCAACATTCGTTTTGGCACGTGCGACACCGTCGGCATCGGTCTCCAAGATCGTCGCGCGCAGTCCAGCGTTCAAAAGCGCATAGGCAATCCCTGCACCCATTGTTCCGCCACCAACAACAGCGATATGATCCAATTCGACGGTCTCAGCTTTTATGCTATCTGGCATTTTCGCAGCACGTTCCGCGAAAAAGATATGACGCAAAGCACGGGCTTGATCGCCTGTTTTCAACTCTAGAAATGCGGCCCGCTCTATAGGCAGCGCCTCGTGGAAAGGTATCGATAAGCCAGCCTCGATCACATCAATCGCTTGCACTGGCGCAATTTGCTGCGGGCTCTTTTTTGCGATGGTCGCGCGCGCTTGTGTGATCAAACTCGCGTCATGCTCAGGTGCGGGCAGTTCCCATGTGGGCACGATACAACCCAGCTCTTCAGTGTTGACCATATAGGCCTCTTCTAGCGGATGATCCTCTACCGTATGGGTCAGTTTAGTGGCTAAGGCCTGTGCGGCAGTCAGCGGCTTGCCAAGACTGATCATATCCAGCGCCTTTGCCAGACCAACCAAGCGTGGCAAGCGTTGCGTACCACCTGCACCGGGGATCACACCAAGCGTCACTTCAGGCAGTCCGATTTGAGACCCTGGTGACATGATGCGCATGCGGCATGCCATTGCAACCTCAGCGCCGCCACCAAGGGCAACCCCGTCAATCGCTGCGATCCACGGCACAAAACTCTCATCTATCGCGTTCAAAACATCAGGTAGATGCGGTTCCAAGGGTGCTTGATCAAACTCGCGCGCGTCGGCACCAGCAGCAAATGCGCGCCCTTTTCCACTCAGAATAACGCGGGTTAAATGCAGTTCTTCGGCCCAGCGCACTGCCTCAAGCAAACCTTGACGAACCGATTGCCCAATCGCGTTAACCGGAGGGTTGTCAATTTCTACATAACCAACGTCGGCTTCGTTGCGTTTTGTGACGCTCATGGCCTGTTTCCTTGTCTGACTTAATTTTTGTGTGTCGTTGAAATGTTGTGCGCCTTGAGCAAGGCGTTCAATTCCGCGCGTGATGTTTGAATAAGTTGACCACTGGTATCGAGTTGATAGCTCGCTTTAGCGTAGTGCTGCTCACGCATTTTCAGGATTTGGCGTAACTGTTCCATAGCTTGCGGATTACCAGCCATGGGACGCAAATCGCCCTGCGCGCGGACCCTATCCATATGCTCTGCGGGCTGCGCTTTGATCCAGACAGTATGGAAATTCGTCAATACGCTGTCGAATACTTGCGGTGATGAAACGATGCCACCCGCAACTGCAAGCACAACGCGCTGATGCATCATCACGATTTTTTCTAGCGCTTCTGCTTCGATCTGGCGAAATCCGTCTTCGCCGTAAAGCGCGATGATCTCTCTGATCGGCACGCCAATATGCGTTTCGATTTGTGTGTTGAGCTCTACAAAAGGCACCCCTAAGTCCGATGCCAAAAGCGCGCCAAGGGTTGATTTACCAGCGCCGCGCAAGCCGATCAGGCAGATGCGCTCTGCTTTGGATTTACGTTCCCGCGTCGGATCAAGCACTTGCAACGCGCGCGCGCGTGTCGTGACATCTGCGTTTTCATAAAGCGTTGTGACGCGGCGCAGTTCTGCCGTTTGCGGATTCGTTTCCGTGATGAGCGCTTCTATGGGTATTTCCAACGCGGTAGCAATGTTCTGCAACAACCCGATGGAAATATTCCCCTCACCACCTTCAAGTTGCGCAAGGTAGCGCATGGACACACCAGAACGTTCCGCCAATTCGCGGCGCGAAAAACCAACGCCTGTCCGCGCAGCGCGCACCTGTGCGCCAACCAATTGGATCAAACTCAGCGCGCGTTCCTGCGCGAGATCCGTTGGTTTTTGCGCTTCTTGTAGCATTAGCCTGCTTCACTCGCAGGAATATGCGCTTGAACGGCGTGACGGATGTCGTCGGGTGGCGATTGTTTGATAAACTGATCCGCAACGATGAAGACGCTGACAGTGCGAGTAGAAAAGCACAGTTTACCGTCTTGAAGCCCATCAACCCGGAATGTGATCGAGGTTTCCCCAAGCTTCACAGGCCACACATGGCAGATCAAACGATGGCGCGGCGTGACAGGAAAGGAAAAATCCATTTCCAGGCGCACAAAGGGCGTACCCACATTGCGATCCAGCTCCATCTGGAACCAACCATCGCCGCCAAGCTTGTCTTCCCACCATGCATTGATCGCTTCCAAAGCGAACCAAGGCAGACGCCCTGTGTATGCGATCTTTGCTGGATCACAATCACCCCAGCCAATCCGCACCATATGCTCAAATGTGTCTGCGGGGCGCTGTTCCATCAATACGTCTCCACGTGAAAGCGGCCTTCTTCACGCATCACATCGCGCAGTGCCGTCCATTGTTGTCCCATCGATTCAGCGATGTTGGTGAATGCGCGTTCAACGCCATCTTCCATCTCTTTCATCCCGCAAATGTAGATATATGTGTTTGGATCTTGCAGCATTTCCGCGACAAGATCCTCTTCTACTTGCATACGATCTTGCACGTATTCTTTGGGCTGATCTGGCAAGCGGCTATACACCAGATGTTTTTGCAAAAGATCACTTGGCACTTTGTTCAGCGGCCCGAAATAAGGAAGGCTGTCAGGGGTGCGCGCACCAAAGAACATGACCATTCCACCGGACTTCGCACCGACCGCGCGTTGGCGCGCCATTGTAAACGCGCGCATCGGGGCAGCGCCTGTGCCCGTGCAGATCATCAAAAGCCGCGCATCAGGATCGGAGGGCAGCAAGAATGTTGAGCCGAACGGTCCAGTGACATTGAGTTTGTCACCTTTTTCAAGGTCACAAATGTAGTTTGAACAGACGCCGTCATCCTCTCGTTTTACTGTGAGAGAGACGTTGTGATACCCTGCCCGCTCCCCATCGCGCGGGCTGGAGACAGAATAGAGACGCGGCAAATGGGCTTTGCCTTGCGCATCAGTTCCAGGGGCGATGATGCCAACGGACTGACCTTCGAGCACTGGGAACGGCTTGCCTTGGAATTCTAAAATAATGTGGCGGGTGTCCGCGTCGGAACTTTCACTTGTGATACGATAATTGCCTTGAACGACCGCTTCAACGGGGTGACCGAGATTGTATAGATTGATGGTTGGTTTTGCAGCACTCGCGGGCGCTTTGACTTTGCCCCCTGCCCCTTTGTGCGCTTGAGCAAGAAGAGCTGCAATTGGATCGTCCGCATCCGTTTCGGTGCCGTCATCAGATGCAGAAATTTCTTCCTGCTCAGGCAGTTCTTCCCAGCTGTACTGATCTTCAAGCGAGTAGGCCTCATCTTTGCTGCCAACAACGCGCCACTCGTCGATCGAGCCTGTCGGGCACACAGGGATGCAATCCATGCAAAAATTGCACTTAGACGCATCAACCACAACATTGTCGTCGTTGTGTTCAATCGCATGTTCAGGACAGGTCATCTCGCACGTGTAGCATCGAATGCAGATTTCAGGATCAATGACATGTTGTTTGAAAGGGGCATTCACAGGGGCATTTCCTCAACTTTAAAACGGAGACGCAGCTTGTGGCCGCGTCTCCATCTGGCATCAGGCCATGTGTAGTTTGACGTACTCGAAGTCGCCCGGCTTGTTGTCAATGCCAACCTTGGGCGGCGCAATCCACGACGCGTATTTGCCTGCCTCGTAGCAAGGTACCATGAGCGAGGTGATGTAGTCGCCGTCTGCCTGCGTTGGCAGCCAATCAACACAGCGCTTTTCCCACTCTTCATTGGAAATGATGTTGCCATCCGGGTCTGTTTGGATCGGTGCGAAGACACCGATCTGACGGTGAAACGCTTCGTGAGGCAAAGCCAACGAGAACTCGACGCCAGCCTTCGCAATGAGCTTGTTCCAACGGCCAATGCCACCAGATGCATCGCGGATATAATCATCGCGCAGACGCATATTAATCGCAGTCAGCGCCGGCACCTCTTGCGCAACGATCTGGCCGTCAACCACAGAACGCACGACATAGGTGTCGTTTTGCAACTGGTGGTCATCGTCGATGCGCATCTCCATGTAACGTCCTTTGATGCCATGGTTGAAAGCATTCGCAGCATTCGTGGACACCTCTTGACCGAACAGATCAAGCGATAGGGAATAATGCAGGTTCAGTTTTTTCTGGATCGTTGGCAAATCAATGACACCAAGGTCACGAATTTTACCGATGTCGTAGGGATCCGTGATCCCTGCCTTGTTCATCGCCTCTACCGTTGCTTGGATCGTGCGACCCACGCCGGTTTCGCCCACAAACATGTGGTGCGCTTCTTCGGTCAGCATGAAGCGGCACGTGCGGCTGAGTGGGTCAAAGCCAGATTGCGCCAAGCTTTCCAACTGCATTTTGCCATCGCGGTCCGTGAAATATGTGAACATGAAGAAGGATAGCCAATCTGGCGTTTCCTCATTGAAGGCACCAAGCATACGCGGCGCTTCTTCAGAACCCGATGAGCGCACCAGCAAATCATCCGCTTCCTCACGACCGTCTTTGCCAAAATACTTCTGAAGCAGATAGACCATTGCCCAAAGGTGGCGCCCCTCTTCCACGTTCACCTGAAAAAGGTTACGCATGTCATAAAGGGACGGTGCAGTAAGGCCCAAAAAGCGCTGCTGCTCTACCGAGCCCGGCTCTGTGTCACCCTGAATAACGATCAAGCGCTTGAGCATGTTACGATATTCGCCGGGCACTTCCTGCCATGCTTGTTCGCCTTTGTGCTCGCCCATGGGGATCACGCGGTCTTCGACCTGTGGCGCAAGCAAAACGCCCCAGCGATAGTCAGGCATTTTCACATAATCGAATTTCGCCCATCCTTTTGGATCGACAGAGACCGCTGTGCGCAGATACACCATGCTCTCTTGAAAGTTCTGCGGGATCAGCTTGTTCCACCAATCGATATAACCTGGGTGCCATTTCTCCAGCGCTTTCAGAACCTTACGGTCACTGCTCAGGCCCACGTTATTGGGGATCTTCGTGTCATAACTTACATCAAGGGGTGCAGACATTGTGTTCTCCTAAGAAAAATCAGGGGGCGCTTTACACGCGTTCCATATTGTATTTGCCACGCACACCAGTTCCGTAGCGTTGTAGCGCGCCCTCTTCGCCGACAGCATTGGAGCGGTTAAAAATCCAGTTTTGCCAAGCGGTCAAACGCCCAAAAATGCGTGTTTCCATCGTTTCAGGCCCAGCGAAACGTAGGTTCGCTTCCATGCCGGTCATAGCATCGGGTGAGAAGCTCGCGCGCTCTTCCATGAAGATGCGCACTTCGTCTTCCCAATCGATATCGTCAAGGATCATCGTAACGAGGCCAAGCTCATCTGCTTCTTCCGCTTCAACCGCTTCGCCAATAGAGGACTTGAGGCTCTCAACATGCTCTGGCTCCGCGAGAAAGCGTGTTTGCAAACGCGAAATGTCGTTGCCCATCGGAAAGCGGCCAAAATTGGCATCGCTCAAGGTTATCGTCGCCATCGGGCGATTATCCCCTTCGAATTCGTCTTCCATCATGTACGTACGGTCAACGGCAAACAGAAGCTCCGCCAAGATGCCCGAAAAACATGACCCGTGTTCTACAAATGCGGCAAGCGAGCGGGATGTCACATCCACCCGCTTCAACGTGCGCTTCCAATACTGTAGCGTTTCGTTGGCAAGCCAATGATCAGAATTGCCCATCAAAAGTGCTTCATGGGCTGCATACGCCTCAGGATCACCTTGAGTTTTGAACACCCAAAGGCCCAGCTCGTTCTCGTTCGTGCGCAAATGAAGGATAGCGTCTTCCAGCTCCCGCACAAGTTTGAGCATATAAGCTTGATCGCCTTGCGCCTCGAACGCTGCCATATCGCTTGGCGCACCCTCTTTCGGGCCGCTCAAAGTGATCATCGCGGTACGCGCGCTGCGATCCATCTCTACCTCGATCAGATCGTAAGTAACGCTGCTTTCAGCGATCATGCGGTTTAATGGACCAAGCGTGATGCCCTTTTCCACGTCAGCTTTGTCAGATGATGCCGCAAATTCCTTTGCGCGCTCCACAACTGCGTCGTCAAATTTAGAGTTCGCTATAACCTCATCCACCAAACGCCACTCTTTGGCTCGCTTGCCTTTTATGCCTTCTTCGATGGAACAAAAGATATCCGCGCGATCACGACGCACTTTGCGTTTGTCTGTCACGCGCGTCAGACCACCAGTTCCCGGCAAAACAGCCAGAAGCGGCACTTCAGGCAAGCCCACCGCAGACGTAGAGTCATCGGTAAGCATGATGTGATTGCACGCGAGCGCCAGCTCATATCCACCGCCCGCACATGCACCGCGAACTGCCGCGATATAATTCTGGCCAGAATCCTTTGCTGCTGCCTCAAACGCATTGCGGGTTTCATTTGTGAACTTACAGAAATTTACCTTGTGCGAATGTTCTGCGCCCCCAAGCATGCGAATGTTCGCGCCTGCGCAGAACACTTTGTCTTTCCCCGATTTCATCACCACAACTTTGACTTCGGGATGCTCAAACCGCATGCGCTGCACGATATCGCTTAACTCGATATCAACGCCAAGGTCATAGGAGTTTAGCTTTAGCTCGTAACCCTCGAACAGGCCGCCATTCTCATCAACGTCCATGATCAGGTTCGCGACCGGCCCTTCATACTGAACCTTCCAGTGACGGTATTTTGAAGGGTCAGTTTGGAAATCAATAACCTTGGGCATAGGACAGTCCTTAAAGTAGCGTTGCCTCAGCTTAGAAGCAGTTAGCCTTCAAGTAAATTGATAGATGCACATTAAAGCTTATGTTAAGCTATTGGTAAACAGCAATAATAGTCAAAAAGTGCACTATTATTTCAATACAATGCATTTTAATGCATATCCACTTGAGCACGCAGCGCTTCCAAAAAGCGAACCACTTGGGCTGTATGATTCCTAAAAGACGGTGGATGATCCGCTTGAGCCAGAAGATCTGTCGAGATCACAAGCAAACGTGCGGCGGCTTTGGGGCGACCCATTTCGAGCTTCAAAAGCCCATTTGCAATCTGGATCACACCCTGCACAAACGCCCGCTCACGACTTGGGTCCGGCAGTATCATCCAAACAGGTTCTAGCACCTCATGTGCCTCCCAAAAGAAACCGCTTTGAATGTAGTTTAAGCCACTCACAAATGCCTCGCACTCTGCGAGCTGCTCAATTGTTAGATCCGGTTTGACGGTGTCACGAACGCCATCAAACGCCCCTTCTGGATGGCGCATGGTCTTACCCGGCACATAGGCGTGTGTCGGCCAATTGTTTGTGCTCAAGGCGCTGACCCAGCGTTTTCCAATGCAAACAGGCGGGTACAAAAATCAGCTACCGCTGTTTCTACGGCCTCTGGCTGATCCAGAAAAGGTATATGGCGGCATGCGTCCAAAACTACGGCTTCCACGGGGGAATAGGCCCGCGTTTCGAGTTCTTCTATTTGTGCGAGCGTGCCGTATTGATCGTCTTTGCCTTGTATCGCCAACGTTGGAATGCGCAGATGATCAATTACATCGGCTACGTTCCACTCCTTAAACTCCGGAGACAGCCAAGCATTATTCCAACCGTAAAAGGCATTATCAGGATCGTTGTGATATTTCGCCAAACCAGCGCGCAAGTCGCCTTGCTCATAAGCTATTTTCGCCTTTGCAATCTCAGCGAGACCGATGTCCTCCGTGAAGAAATGTGGTGCCATCAGAACGATCCCGCGCACGCGATAATCAGGGACTGAACCTGCATAGATCGCCGAAATGGTCGCGCCATCGCTATGCCCGACAAGAACAGCCTGTTGAATGCCAACGCTGTCAAGGACTGCGCCCAAGACATCCGTGGCTTCTAGGGTCATATAGTTGAGCGGTCTGGGCAATTCAGCAGGATCAGACTGCCCATAACCCGCACGCGAGTAAACGAACACACCAAGCCCAGTCGCTTGTGCCAAGGCCTGCGGGAAATCGCGCCATAGCGCGACGCATCCCAAGCCCTCATGCAACAGAACAAGGGTCGCCGCCTCTCTGGGCGGATGGCCAAAGCAGGCATACTCAAGCGATTTACCGCCCGCGTTGAGCGTTCCTGATGCGACCCAAGTCGCGCTCATGCCGGTTCACGCAGCTTAAAGCGTTGAATCTTGCCTGTCGCAGTTTTGGGCAGATCATCAATCACTTCGACCCAGCGCGGATATTTCCACTTACCGATTTTATCTTTGATGAACTCTTTCACTTCACCGAGGTCATGCTCGGTCTTGCCATCTTTCAGAACGACAAAGGCCTTTGGTTTTTCAAGGTTCTCTGCGTCACGTTGTGAAATAACAGCGGCTTCAAGAATGGCAGGATGTTCAACCAAAGCTTGTTCGACCTCAAAAGGGCTTACCCAGATACCCGAGACTTTGAACATATCATCAGTGCGTCCACAGTAGATGTAACGCCCACTGTCGGTCAGCTCGTACTTGTCCCCTGTGCGCGTCCATTCACCTTCGAATGTTGCACGTGATTTATCACGTTGGTTCCAATAATCCGCAGCAGAGGAATGCCCCCGCACCAGCAATTCTCCAATACCGCCCGCAGGCACATCCGCACCAGCGTCATCTACCAGCCGCATATCGTACCCCGGCACCGCTGTGCCAGAGGTGCCGTAGGCAACATCACCCGGTTTGTTGGACAGGAATATATGCAACATCTCTGTCGAGCCGACACCGTCCATGATATCGACACCCCAAATACCCTTCCATTTACGCCCAATCTCTCCCGGGAGTGCTTCACCTGCTGAAATACATCTACGCAAGGGGGCCTCTGGGTGAGCGCCTTCAACCTCCCATTTCTGGATCATCGCAGCGTATAGCGTCGGGACACCGCAATAGATTGTGGGCTTATAAGTCGCCAATATTTCGGACACAGAGTCGGGCGTTGGGCGACCATTAAAGAGATACGCCGTCGCCCCAACCGACATCGGAAACGACATACCATTGCCCATTCCATAGGCGAAAAAGAGTTTTGCGGCAGAAAAAACCGTATCACTTTCTTTAATGCCCAACACCTGAAGACCATACGTGTCACAGGTCACGCGCAATGCATTGTGGACGTGACGCACGCCCTTGGGCGCACCCGTTGAACCAGAAGAATAGAGCCAGAAAGCCACCTCATCGCCAACGCAATTCACCGTCGGTGCGGGCTCTGCATCTGTCATGAAATCAACGTAAGATATCGTACCCGCGGGGGCTGCGTCACCGCCAATGACAACAATCTGGCGCAGATGCTCAGACGCCAAAGCGGCAGGCAAAACAACTTCGAGCAATTCATGCGAGATGAAGGCAATGCCTGCTCGACTGTCCTCTAAGATAGTTTGGTATACATCACTCACCAGGAGCGTATTCAACGCAATCGGCTGAATACCTGCTTTCAATGCACCCCAGAAAATTTCCGGAAACTCAATCTGATCCAGCACGAACATCGCAGCGCGTTCTTCGCGACGCAAACCTGCACGCAAAAGGGCTGAAGCACAACGCGCAGAGCCTTGAGACAGCGCACCATAGGTCAGTGTGCGCCCGTTCTGCCAAGCTTCCACAAACGCTGGCTTGTCCGAACGACCCTCACGCACATGGCGTTCCACAAACCAATCCGATGCATTCCCATTCATAGCACCCGCGCCTCCCCGCGCATCCATGATGTCTTTTTCTATCTTCCTTCGAGCATATTACGTGGAAACGCCAAGCGCGCAAAATTCTTCAAAACCCTGCACAATATTGCACCACTCATTCATGACGCAGTGGCCTTGATAACAAGGGTTGCGGGATCAGCATCGTCATAGAGCCGCTCCAACAAAGTTGCGCGGCGCACCAGCAGCTTCTTGAAATTGATGCTGCCTTTGGCCGTGATTTCACCATCCGAGATGGACAGCGGTTCCGTCAGAAAAATTGCACGCGCAATGCGGGTTGAACTTGATCCACCGATTGCGCGCAGCTTTTCACATACATCGCGTTCAAGGGACGCACAGCGCAAACCGCCGTCATGATCAACGCTATCGCTCGCTTCGCGCATTGTAACAGACGGGATAATAAAGAGACCGATCTCGTCGCGGTCCGCACCCGTGATAATGACATCCGAAACGGATGCCCCAAGTTCGGAAAGAATGTCGAGACGCAAGTTCGCAGCGCGCACCCAAGTTCCTGACGCCAGCTTGAATTCCTCTGAGATGCGGCCATCAAACCGCAAACCCAAGTTGCTGTCTGAGGGATCGACAAACACCATCGCATCGCCGGTTTTATAGAACCCTTCCTCGTCAAATGCATCCGCGGTTTGCTCTGGTGCATTCAAATAGCCGGTGAACACGCTTGGCCCCTTCATGCGCACTTCGCAACGCATATCTTCATCCGGGATCAGCTTGATATCAATTTCGGGCAGCGGCACGCCAACGACGCCAGAGCGATCTGTCGGCTGATGTTGCAACAACGCCGCTGGGGCAGTTTCAGTAAGACCCCAAGACGACGTGAAGAGAGGGATGTTTCCACGCACCTCTTGCGCCATGTCTTCCAAATCGCTCCAGACATCTTGAGCAAGGCTTGCACCGGCGTAAAATAACATATCTAGCTCTGCGAAAAAGCTGTGTCGCAAACCAGCGTCCGCTTTCAATGCGTCGCGGACCATTGCAAACCCAAGTGGTACATTGAACGCCATCGTTCCCGTTTTCAGCTTGAGGTTCTCTAGTGTTTTTCCGACCAAATGCGGCGCAGGTTTCCCGCCGTCGATATAAAGTGCGCCACCATTCGCAAGCATCATATTGAAGTTATGCGACCCGCCAAACACGTGGTTCCATGGTAACCAGTCAACAATCACAGGCGGGCGTGTCTTCAAGAAAGGCAGACCGTATGCGATCTGGGCTTGATTTACACACATCATCTTATGCGTCGTCGGCACCCCTTTCGGAGAGGAGGTGGATCCGCTGGTCATCAAGATTTTTGCTATAGTATCAGGGCCAACCTGTGCGTGCGCATCAGTGATGTCGCCTGCGACCTTTGAAAGCGCGTCCAAAGTATGCACGCCGGAACCGCCACCATGACCCACAAGCTTATGTACGTTCTGAAACACATCTCGGCTTAGCACCTCTGCCAGAGCATCACCGTCATCCGCAAAAACTGCGGCGGGTTTAACGAGACCGGCGACAAAATCAATCTGAACGCGCGCTTGTGGGATCAGCGCGTATTGCTCCGCGAGCGGGACGATGGGCGCGCCGATATATTGCGCAGCAAGCGAAAGAAGGCCGTGATTCACGCTATTGCCAGACACAATCAGGATTGCGGCCTGCGGCCCTAGTCCTAAATCAAGCAAACCACCCGCGAGCGCACGCGCTTGTTCGTGCGCCATTGCGAAAGTCAGTTCTCGCCATCCATTGCCAGAGCGTTCCGCAAGGAACACGGCGTCAGGCGTTTCATCTGCCCAATGCTCCAGCCAGTCAGTTGTTCTGTTTGCAACAGGCTCAAGCGTCCCATTAGAGCGCAAAAGGATCGACCCGTCAGCGCGGTCTGTGCGTGTCACATCATGTGCGCGATATTTACTGTCCATACACTACACCTCCAAATCTAGTTTAACTGCACCGCGTCGCTATTATCTGAGCGGTTGTTCGTGTCGCGGTGCCTTCGCGTTTGTGTCTCTTGTTTTCAATGCCATTTCGTCACCTTGGCGGCAGGCGAACAGCACCATCTAGGCGGATCACTGTCCCATTTAGATAAGCGTTGCGCGCAATGTCAGCAGCCAAATGGGCGTATTCTTCCGGCTGCCCCAAACGATGGGGAAACGGGATGTTTTCAACAATTCCCGCCACGGTTTCGCTCGGCAATTCTTCCATCATCGGCGTTTCGAATAATCCCGGTGCTATCGTCATGACCCGCACGCCCAGTTTCGCGAATTCACGTGCAGCCGGTAAGGTCATAGAAGCAATTGCGCCTTTGGACGCCGCGTAAGCCGCTTGGCCAACTTGCCCGTCTTCATATGCTGCAGAGGCCGTATTTATGATCACCCCACGTTCGCCAGTGTCCAATGGTGGCAAATCCATCATCGCTTGGGCCGCATAAGTCATCACGTTGTACGTCCCGAAAAGGTTCACTTCGAGCACATGGCGAAAGAGCGGCGTAGACACCTTCCCCTCTCGTCCAACGATGCGTGCGGCAATGCCAACGCCCGCACAATTCACGACAATACGCGGTGCTTGCCCAAACCGCGCCATTGCCGACGTGACCCCAGCCGCAACGGCATTTTCTTCTGTGATGTCACAGTGTTGCGAATACCCGCCAATTTCTGCGGCAACCTTCGCTGCGCGCGCGCCGTCACGGTCCAGAATTGCAACGTCTGCTCCAAGTTCGGCAAGATGACGCGCTGTGGCTTCACCAAGTCCGCTCGCCCCGCCCGAGACAAGAGCAACCTGTCCGTCAATATCCATTTGCAAGCGGCTCCTTTTCAGGCCTTGATCTTAAATTGGCAACAAAATCAGAGTGATGAGCGGGAAGGCGACAAGAAGCGCAACACGCACCAGATCGGACCCGACGAAATATAAAACGGCCTTATAAGTCTCAACCATCGGCGTTTTTCGATCCATCGCGTTGATCACAAAGAGATTCATGCCCACCGGCGGCGTAATCAAACCTACTTCGACGACGATCAAAACAAGAATGCCAAACCAAATTGCAATCCGTTCAATATTGACGCGGTTCAACGCACCTTCGGTCACGCCACGCAACTTCATTTCGCGCGTCATTTCTCGGGTAAGCTCTTGCCCATTGGCGAGAATTGTCTGCGCTTCTGCGAGTAAGGCCGCTGGAATTTCCTTGCCGTCTTCAATCATTTCAGCAAGCCGCGCTGACTGAAGATCGACCATGCTTACAAGGTTGAAATCAAGCTCTTGGACAATGGGCCAGAAAATCGGTATCGTGAGCAGGATCATCGACAGGCTGTCCATCAAACAACCAAGCAACAGATAAAACACCAAAATGATGATCAGCACGGTCCATGGGCTTAGTCCGCTGCCACCGACCCACGCCGCTGCCTCTTGCGGGAGTTGTGTAAGCGCAAGAAAGCCGTTGTAGAATGCAGCACCGAGTACAATGAAGAAAATCATTGCAGTTGAACGCGCGGTGACAAAAAAGCTCTCAGACAGCGTCGCACGCGTAAGCCCACCACCAAGAAACGCAATCAAACCAGTGCCAAACGCACCGACAGCCGCTCCTTCGGTTGGGGTGAACCAACCTTGATAGATACCGCCAACAACTGCCGCAAAGACGAGCAATACAGGCCAGACCGCGAGTAGTGCTTTGATCCGTTCGGAATATGGAACGCGCGGGCGCGTGCCAGCTGACGCGGGGTTGATGCGCACATAGATTGAAATGGTGATCATGTAGCCAATCGCAGCAAGAATGCCGGGAATGAACGCCGCGAGGAAGAGTTTAGCGATATTTTGCTCTGTCAGGATTGCGTAGATCACCAGCACGATTGACGGAGGGATGAGAATGCCAAGGGTTCCGCCTGCAGCAAGCGTTGCTGTCGAAAAGCCGCCAGAGTAACCGTATCTACGCAGCTCTGGCAGTGCCACCCGGCTCATCGTTGCGGCCGTTGCCAAAGACGATCCACAAATCGCACCAAAACCCGCACACGCCCCCACAGCAGCCATGGCAACACCACCTTTTCGGTGACCCAAAAAGCTCTCTGCGGCTTTGAAAAGCGCTTGGCTCATGCCGCCAAGGGTCGCAAAATGCCCCATCAGCAAAAACATCGGAATGATCGACAGTGAATAGCTAGAAAAGGTCGTAAACGTCTCTGACTTCAAACGCGCAAACGCGAGTGTTGAGTCCCCGGTCAGAACGAAAAGCCCAACCAAACCACCCAAGAACATTGCCAGACCAATCGGAACGCGAAGGAAAATCAGAACGAGAAGGGCCGGAAAGGACAACAGCCCTATGGTAATATCGCTCAATGCTCTGCCTCCAGTTCAGCGGGCAAGATCTGGCGGCCTGAGACAAGCTCTAGCACGCGCATCATTGCAACATAGACGGCAACAGTGGCCGAGGCCACGGCCGCAACAAGGCTTAGTGCGTAGGGCCACCAAACCGGAAATTCGAGAATAAATGTGGTCTGCCCTGTGCGCTGTTTGCTGAGCATACCTTGCGACAGCTCCCAAGCGATAACAACGATCACGAAGGCGAAAACAATTTCGATCAAAGTGCGTAAAATCGCGTTGGCTTTGTTCGGGAGTTTGGAAGTGAAAATATCCACCGATGCATGCGCCCCGGCTAGCTGGCACAACGGCAAGAAGGCAAAGATAACAAAAGCCATCCCCGCTTCGACAAGTTCAAACGCCCCATTGATCGGGCCAACCCCCGTAGAGAGCAAAGTTTGCGAAACTGTAGGGAAGGTAGTTTCGATAAGGTCAGAATGCAGGATTGTACTGATTGAACGCCCGATAATTGAGAGGCAAGTCTGAACGATCAAGATCGACAAAACGATCCCACCAAGGATTGCGAACAATCGTGCCAACCTGTCCATGAACTTATACATTGCTGCCCTCCCAAGCAGGCACTTCGACACCGCAGCCACTTGTTTAGCTGCGGTGTCTTTTTGACTTTAAGCTGTGACTTACAGCGAGCCAGTTGCGCCAGCGCATTCACCGCTCATCAAGCTTTTTGCCTGATCAATAAGCGCCTGACCATCAAGGCCACGGCCCTCCATGTCTGCAACCCATGTGTCATAAAGTGGGTTCACAAGTGCCTGCCACTCTGACGTGTCCGTAATGGTGATGATATTGTTGCCCATTTCGACAACATCAGCACGTACAGGCGCGTCAACGTCGGACTGAGTACCACCAGCAAAGACAGAGAAGTCCATGCCAGAGTTGTTATCAATCACAGCCTGCAAATCAGCTGGCAGACCGTCAAAGACGTCCTGATTCATCGCCATAACAAATGTCAGGTTATAAAGCGCCGGGCCTTCAAACTCTGTGTGGTTTTCCACAAGCTCTGGAACCTTCAAAGATGCGGTAACTTCCCAAGGAATGGTCGTTCCATCGATCACACCTTTAGAGAGCGCCTCTGAAACAGCTGGCACTGGCATACCCACGGGTGTCGCCCCTGCGAGCTCCAAAAGCTGGTTAACCAAGCGCGAACCGCCACGAATTTTCATGCCCTCAAGGTCAGATGGCGTTTCAACGGGATCAGCCGTATGGAACATGCCAGGTCCATGCACCCAAGTGCCAAGGATCTTTACGCCAGCAAATTCCGTGTCTTTCATGTGCTCTTCAAACATTGTCCAATATGCACAAGACGCAGCGCGTGCATCTTCAACCATGAAAGGAAGCTCGAAGACTTCGGTGGATGGGAAACGACCTGGCGTATATCCAACAACCGTCCATGTGATGTCTGCAACACCGTCAATCGCTTGATCAAGCAATTCGGGCGGAGAGCCACCAAGCTGCATAGATGGGAAGCGATCGATTTTGATCCGCCCATCAGAGTCCGCTTCGACTTTGTCGGCCCAAACGTCGAGAACCAGCTTTGGAACATTTGCTTGCGCTGGCAAGAATTGATGCAGCTTCAGCGTCACTTCTTGCGCAAATGCGCCAGATGCCGTGATCGCGAGCGCAGCAGCACTGCCCAGCATCCCTTTGATTATTTTCGATGTCATTTAAGTTCCTCCCTAGAACTCTTTGAGTGGCGTTGCACCCTGTAGCGTCAAGCTATTTACAGTCAATTTGCGTGTGCTCGTTAACAATAAGCACACTTAGAATAAAATGTATGGCACAGCTTTTTGATGCGGTCATCTATTTTTTCAAGAAACCTTGCCTCAGGCAAAAATCAAACTAAAGCGGTCACGGTCCTTGCCAAAGTCATAAGTATGCATATGATCACCGCATGTCGGAAGTCTACTCCATGCCAGGCCATCTAATTAGACGCCTTCAGCAGATCTCTGCTTCGATATTTGCACAGCACATGAAGGCGATTGGAAGCGATCTGACCTCTCCCCAGTATGCGGCTTTGGTCTTGATAAAGGAAAATCCCAGAATCGATCAGGCCACGCTTGCAGGTGCTATCGCCTTTGATCGCGCAACGATTGGCGGTGTCGTCGATCGCCTTGTCAGCAAAGGATATGTTGAGCGTACGACAAATCCAAAAGACCGCCGTGCGCGCGTGCTTTTATTGACAGCAGCGGGCGAAACGACCCTTGCCCAACTCAAACCCGTTGTTCAAAAATGCCAGTCCAGCATCCTGCCCAGCCTCAGCGCGAAAGAACAAGAAGAGTTTATACGTCTCGCCGCGAAAGTAGCTGCAGCTGAAAACGCGAATTCCCGCGCACCGCTTTTGAAGGTGCGATCAAACGGTGGTTTAGAACAATAATCGCCAATCGCATAGACCTGCCCACTAAGACATGCATGGAACTTCGGTATCCAAAAATACAACGGAAGATTGGGTCGGATAAATACAGGCGACATCATTGGAAGACGCGCAAATAATCGGCTCACAAGTCCGGTTGCGCGAACGCTTCGAAGCCCGCAATAACATTCAAAATAAAATTCGCTATGCAGAAAAACTGTTCAACAGTATAACAAACTAATCACAACGGGAACCGATTCATATGAACGATAATACTTCAAAACCAGGCAGCGTGACTCGGATCGAAATCGAAGGTGACATTGCAACCATCGTTTTCAATCGCCCTGAAAAGCGAAATGCCATGAACGATGCGCTTGTTGATGAGCTCGATCAGTTTTTCACCAAGCCGCCTGAGGGCGTAGCAGCCGTGATTTTGCGCGGTGAAGGTGGGCACTTTTGCTCTGGCCTCGACCTCGCTGAGCATGAGCATCGCGAACCGGTTGAAGGGGTATTTCATTCCCGCAACTGGCATCGTGTCTCTGAATTGATCGAATTTGGCGGGCTGCCCGTCATATCTGTTCTAACGGGTGCTGTTATTGGCGGCGGGCTCGAAATCGCCGCGTCGACACATGTGCGCATCGCTGAACCGAATGTACGCTTTCAACTCCCCGAAGGGCGCCGCGGAATTTTTGTAGGCGGCGGTGCAACCGTGCGCGTTGGCCGTTTGATTGGTGCGGACCGGATGCGGGAAATGATGCTCACAGGGCGCAACTATGGCGCTGAAGACGGTCTGCGACTTGGGCTTGCCCATTATTCTGTAGCCGAAGGCGAAGCACTACCATTGGCAAACAAACTGGCCCGCCAGATCGCTGACAATGCACCGTTTTCAAACTACTTGATGATCAACACGATCTCGCGGATCAACGACATGTCGCGCTCGGATGGTCTTTTCACAGAAAGTCTGGCGGCAGCAATGAGCCAAACCTCCGACGGGGCCAAAGAAGGTCTGCGCGCATTTCTTGAAAAGCGAGAGCCAAAGTTCCGCTAGGCCTATTGGTGTCACATTGCTGGCAAGCCTTCCTACGATACCACTTTGGCTTGTCTGGATCATTGATGCGCTCTGATTGCCCCCGTTTTCAAAACACACGCAGGTTAGCGTTTGATATTACGGATCTTCTTGAGCAAACCGACCAAGGTTTCGGTTTCTTGCGGCGTTAGATCACAGAGCAATTGCGCCTCATGAGCCATGACGGCTTCATTGGCCTGCTGATGAGCCTCTTCGCCCTCTCGCGTCGGCGCGAGAGCTTGGACGCGACGATCATTTGGCACGGGCTGGCGAACCACATAGCCACGCGCTTCCAAGTCATCAACGATCGCCACCAGACCAGAACGTTCGATGCCCAGCTTTCTTGCAAGATCACTTTGCGTGATCAAAGGAAATTGGACGATCAAAGCCAGCGCTGAAAAAACCCGAGGGGCAAGACCTTCTTCGCCAAGCGCCAAACGGAAATCCGCACTCACAATCAAATAGGCCCGCTTCAGATTGTACCCAACAAGATCTTCGAGCGTTCCATGATCTTCGCGCTGAAGAGCTGTATTCGGCTTTGGCATTCTGGCGTTCCTTGCTTGTATCAGTGCCGTTCATACGTCAAATTGTTTCCTAAGAAAACAAACAATAAGGCGTCTCAAATGGACCTTCCAACTCCGTCCCTTCATCATGTCTGCACTTTGATGGTGGACTTGGCACCGATCAAAACGCTGGGCAAGGGGCGCGCAGGTGAAAGACGGATCATCCCAATTATTGGCGGCACGGTGAGCGGCCCAGAACTGTCCGGGCGCATCTTGAACCTTGGTGCAGATTGGCAAACCGTTTTCGCCGATGGTATGGCGGAACTTGATACGCGCTATGCATTTGAAACCGATGATGGCGCTACGATTGAAATCATAAACTTCGGGTATCGCCACGGCCCCGCAGAAACTATCGCGGCGATTGCGCGAGGTGAACAGGTGGATCCCGACAGCTATTACATGCGCACCCATGCGCGTCTTGAAACGGGCGATCCGCGCTATGAATGGGTCAACAAAACGCTCTTCGTTGGCACTGGCGCGCGCAATGAAAGCAGCGTTCAGGTTGAACTTTACGCCCTTCGCTAATCCATAACCCAGCGCATCCGACCGAGATTGAGGCCAACCGCGAGCGACCAAATCGCTAGAAGCGCTCTAGAGGGCGTACACCGTTATTCCCAAGCACACCTTGCAATCTTCATCGCCCGATTTTCCGCTCCTCTCATAAAGTCACGTTCAACGAATGTTCAATCAGGATCGCTAATTAACAAAACTGTTTACCGATTAAACAAAGTAAGGTATCCAGATCGTATAGCATAGCGGACTAAAATTATGGCCCTACCTATACTGGCGCTACGCGAAACAACGTTGGCGCGTTGTAGACACCAAGGGCACAACAACCTTCGCAATGGCTTGGGAGATTCTTCAGAAACCCAGCGACACAGGCTGTGCTTTCTGATTTTCATTGGAACCACTTGGGGAGCGGCTTATGCAAGATTTTACAGGAAGCGGCGCAGTCGTAACCGGCGGAGCATCTGGGTTGGGAGCAGCTACAGCAAGCTTGCTGGCAAAGAACAGCATAGACGTCACACTGTTCGATCTGAATGAGCAAGCTGGCGAGGCCTTGGCCTCTAAGATTGGGGCCAAATTTCTACGCGTGGACGTCTCTGACCCTCAATCGGTTGCACAGGGTGTTGACGCTGCTGAAAAAGCCAATGGCGTGACACGCATCTTAGCAAATTGTGCCGGAATTGGCGGCGCAGCAAAGACCGTGTCCCGTGGTGCAGCACATGATCCCGCATTGTTTGAACGCACCTTGCGCGTCAATTTGATGGGCACATTCAATTGCGCCAGTCAGATCGCCGCCCGCATGGTCACCGCCGACCCAATAGACGCGGACGGCGCGCGCGGCGTGATCATAAACACTGCTTCAGTCGCGGCCTTTGACGGGCAAGTTGGACAAGTGGCTTACTCCGCATCCAAGGGCGGTATCGTTGCGATGACATTGCCAATGGCACGCGACCTTGCAGATAAGGGCATCCGCGTGAACACGATCGCGCCGGGCCTTTTCCTGACACCCTTGCTTGATGAGCTGCCCCCCGAAGTGCAGGAATCCCTTGGGCGGCAAGTCCCATTTCCATCCCGCCTTGGACACCCTGAAGAATATGCGCAGACGGTATTTCACATCACACAGAACAAGATGCTGAACGGCGAAACGATCAGATTGGACGGCGCTATCCGCATGGCACCGCGCTGAAACAGGAGTACTCCCAATCATGCGAGACGCAATGAACACATCCGACTTCTGGAGCCCTGAATTCATGGAGCAACACCGTGACGATGGCACAATTCTGATGCGCCAAAAGGGTGAATTGCCTGCATACCTTCCAACACTAGCCGACTATCTGGACAAGTGGGCGAACGAAGCCCCTGAGCGGACATGGATTGCGCGGCGCAATAGTGCTGGCGGTTGGGACAAAATTAGCTACGGCGAAGCCCTGATCAAAGCGAAAGCGATTGGCGGCGCGCTGTTGGCTATGGGGCTAGGACCAGAGCGTCCTTTAGTGATCCTTTCGGAAAACAGCCTTGAGCACGCATTGCTTGGCGCGGCTTGTTTTTACACTGGCATTCCATACGCACCTTTGTCCCCCGCCTACTCTTTGGTTTCAAAGGACCATGGCAAATTGAAAGACATTGCTGCGACCCTTGAGCCGGGTGCACTTTATGCAGATGACGGCGTGGCTTTTGCGCCTGCCTTCGCCTCAATCGCAGCTGAGGGGCGTGGAGTCATCACGCGACACAATCAAAGCGACGGGGCCATTTCATTTGAAAGCTTGTTGTCAGGTGATCCTGCTCTGGCAGAGGCTGCGCGCGCAACGGTAACCGGTGAAACGGTTGTGAAATATCTTTTCACGTCCGGCTCCACGGGTGCGCCAAAAGCTGTGATCAACACAAACACAATGATCTGTGCGATGGAGGCGATGGTCCGCGATTGCTACCGTTTTCTCGAAAAGTCTCCGCCGGTTGTTGTCAATTGGGCCCCTTGGAACCACACCGCGGCAGGCAACAAGGTATCCTATCTCGTCTTTACGAATGGCGGGACTTACTACATCGACGATGGCCGCCCTGTTCCTGGCAATTTTGACGAAACACTACGCAATTTGCGCGAAATTTCGTGCACTTGGTATTTCAACGTCCCCTTGGGGTGGGACATGTTGGTGGAAGCGCTCAAAGCAGACAAAGCCATGGCCGAGACGTTTTTCAAAAAACTTGGCATGATGTTTTATGCAGGTGCTGGCATGGCGCAGCACACTTGGGATGCTTTGCGTGAATTATCTGTTCAAACAACCGGTCGCGAGACCCTGCTGGCAACTGGGCTGGGTGCGACGGAAACTGCGCCCTTCGCGCTGGCCTGCACCGACATTCAGGACAAGGCTGGCAATATTGGAGTGCCCTCTAAAGGGCTTACTATGAAGTTGGTCCCGACAGGCGGTAAAATGGAGCTGCGCTTGAAAGGGCCATCCATTACGCCCGGGTATTATGGTGACCCTGAAAAAACTGCCGACGCTTTCGATGAGGAAGGTTTTTACGCAATGGGCGATGCGCTGCGCCCCGCAGACGCAAATGACTTCTCAAAGGGCTTCTTCTTTGACGGTCGCGTCGCAGAGAACTTTAAGCTCAACACAGGCACTTGGGTCGCCGTGGGCGCGGTTCGTGGGGCGCTAGTGGATGCGATGGGCGGACTTGTTCGTGATGCTGTAATTGTGGGCGAAAACGCACCTCAACTTGGCGCACTTCTGCTGCTGTCCGATAAAGCACAAGCCATGCCAGAAGCGGAGCGTCGGGCTGCGTTAACCAAAGCACTGGCATCCGCCGCAAAAGCTGCAACAGGATCAGCAAGCAAGGTCAGGCGGGTCATGATACTGCCAAATGCCCCAAGTTTTGAGTTGGGCGAAGTCACCGAAAAGGGATCATTGAACCAGCGGGCCATGCGCGCAAATAACGAAGACCTGATTGCACAGCTTTATTCAGAGGATCCAGACGCGATTGCGATCTGAGCGCGTCAGGTAGGCGTTGCAAAAACAAAGAAATACCCCAATCATTGCCGGCACGCATATCGCTAGGCTGTTTAGCTATCGGCACCCAAATTAGGAACGGAGTGAAGATCTTGGTAGATTTTTCAAAAGTCAAAGCAATCGACTTTCATACGCACGCAGAAGAGCCGTGCAACAGCTGTCGCGATGACGGCTACAACGAGTTCCAAGCAGGCATGGCAAAATATTTCCGCAATCCCGCCGGAGCCGACGGGATGCTTCCAACCGTTCCCGAAACCGCAGCCTATTACCGCGAACGCAATATCGCTGCTGTGATCTTTCCTGTTGATGCCGAACGCGAAACCGGTTTTCACCGCTACTCCAACGAAGACGTCGCAAAACTCTGTGCGGAAAACGACGACATCCTGATCCCCTTCGCATCCATCGATCCTCACAAAGGCAAAGCCGGAGCGCGTGAAGTTAAACGCCTTGTGCGTGATTTTGGCGTGCGTGGCTTCAAGTTCCACCCGACCATGCAGGGCTTTTTCCCGAACGACCGCGACGCATGTTACACCTTGCTTGAGGCCGTCGCAGAAGAAGGTGCCATCGCGCTTTTCCACACAGGGCAAACTGGTGTTGGGTCAGGCATGCGTGGCGGTATGGGCATGCGTTTGAAATACTCAAACCCGATGCATCTTGATGATGTTGCGGTAGACTTTCCAGATATGAAAATCGTCATGGCCCACCCGTCTTTCCCATGGACAGAAGAAGGGTTGTCAGTCGCGTTGCACAAACCGAACGTGTTTTATGACATGTCCGGCTGGTCGCCGAAATACTTCCCAGAAATCTTTATAAAATACGCAAATTCGATGCTTAAGAAAAAGATGTTATTCGGATCTGATTGGCCTGCAATTACGCCAGATCGCTGGCTTGCAGATTTCGCAGAAGCCCCTTTCAAAGATGAGGTTCGACCGCTGATCCTGAAAGAAAATGCGATGCGTCTTCTGGGTGTTTCCGAAAGCTGATCAGTTTGCTTGCGCTAAACTGAAGTCTTCCCGATTTAGCAACTTACTTGTGACCTTCGCGGCGGCATCATGCCGCCGTGCTAGACGATGAAACAGGCCAAACTCAGCCGACCCAAATTGCTACAAATTGACTTGATAAATCACACTCTTACCTACCTCCACGAACATTTGATTTTTTTTGCGCCGGAAAACCGCGTTCCGTCCGTATCATTCAAAGAAACACAAACGGAGATTTCTGAAGTGCCAACATCCGATCATTCTCGTCGCAATTTTATCGCCCGCGCTCTTGGTGCATTTGGTTTGACAGCCTTTGCAAAACCGGCTTTGGCGAATGAGCTAACACCCCCTGCGACGGAGGGGCCCTTCTATCCTAGCCCAGCCATGCGTCGCGCCGATGTTGACAATGATCTGGTGAAAATCATTGGTTCTGTGCAAGAGGCTGGTGGCGAAGTTGTCACGCTCAAAGGGCGTATCACCAACACTGATGGCACGCCTTTGGCTGAGCACCGGATTGAAATCTGGCAATGTGATCTCAACGGCAAATACCTGCACAGCGGTGATCGTCAGGCCATCGAATTTGACCCTTCGTTCCAAGGGTTTGGCCATGACATCACGGATGCGGACGGATCTTATGAATTCCGAACTATCAAACCTGTAACCTACCCAGGCCGTACACCGCATATCCATGTGAAAGTCTTTCAGGGACCAAGCGAAAGCGATCGCGAAGTGCTGACAAGCCAATTCTATATTGCAGGCCACTCTGCCAACCGCCGCGACCGCATCTTCAATCGCTTGTCAGAAAGCGATGCAAATGCAGTTTCGATGGCTTTTGAATTGATCGATGGGCGTGAGCAAGCGGTGGTGAACGTCGTCGTTTAGACCTTCAAGATCTTGAGAGCGACAAAAAGGATCAAGGTGAACGCGACAGGCCTTCACCGTCCTTTGTTGCGCGATACGTCTTGGGCGGAATGCCATAAGCGCTTCGGAACGTGCGCGTAAAAAACGACGGGTCTTTGAAACCTGAACGGTGCGATACCTCGGAGACAGGCAAACGCGTATATTCAAGCAATCGGCTTGCCTCCAGAATCCGTCGCTGTCGGATCAGTGCGTTTGGTGCTGATCCAAGCACCTGCTTGCAAACGCGGGTAAGATGGGGTGCGGACACGCCAATTTCCTTCGCATAGTCGTTGACCAAAAGATCTTTGCTGAACCTTGATTCCAGAAGGGTGCAAAATGCCTCAGCCTGTTTTTCATGGCGTGATACGCTTTCTGAAACGTGGGCCATGCTGTTTGATTGCGTACGCCCCACGTCCCCGGCGATGTACGTCAAAATCAGTCGCACAAGCGCCTGAAGAATCGCGTCGCGCTCGCGCTTCATGCCGTGATAGATTGGGCCCAACTGCGCGAAAGCAGCATCAATATACTCAAGGTTCTCACACCTGCCCTGAGCGAGCAAAGCAACGGTTGAAAACTCAGCCTGCTCTAGCGCTGTCTTGGCATCAGCCCACAGATCATTCACCCGCAGGCTCAGGACATCACCCTCGACATTCTCGTCAAAGCGGAACCCATGAGCAATTCCGGGAGGGATGAATAACACACAGGGTTGATCGTTGGTAAAAGTGCTATCTTCAATTCGATACGAAACTTTGCCTGCTCTCAGCAGAAATATCTGGGCAAGTCCGCGATGCCGGTGCAGGCGGATGGTCCAGTTATGTCGGCTGCTTCGTTCCCGGATTGTCTCGTGATGAACGGGATCGCGATAGTCACCGGACAGCAGTTCACCATACAAGCCATAACTCGGAACCGCGCCGACTTTTGAAACCGTTTTTTTCACTGTCACGAAACCATGCTCCAGTTTGGCCTAAGGCGCACCTATCATGCACGCATGTTTGGTGTTACGTACCGCCGCGCTGATCGAAAAGTACTAAAACTTGATTCATCTGTCCATAAAAATGGGCTATTTCGCCCCTGTAGTTACGACATAGTGCAATGATCCAACGCGACGCACAATGGGTTCACAACAGATCACTCAACACAAAAGGGACGCACAATGGCCGGAACTGTAAAAACACAAGTTTGCATTATTGGCTCTGGGCCAAGCGGTTTGTTATTGTCGCAAATGCTAGCAAATGCTGGCATCGACAGCGTTCTTCTTGATCGCCAAGACCGCTCCTACATTGAAGGCCGCATTCGTGCTGGCGTCTTGGAGCAAGGTACAGTCGCAGCCCTTGAAGAAGCAGGTGCCGCCGACCGACTGCACCGCGAAGGGTTGCCACATGACGGCTTCGAGTTGGCCTTTGACGGTGACAGGCACAGAATTGATATCAAGGCGCTGACAGGCAAGTCTGTCATGGTCTATGGCCAGACTGAGGTGACCAAAGACCTTTTCAACAAACGCGAAGCAGCTGGACAGGTTTTCTATTTCAACGTCGACAACGTGAAACCGACCGACTTGAAGTCCGCAACACCCAGTGTGCACTTCACCCACGAAGGCGAGCAACAGGTGATTGAGTGCGACTACATCGCTGGTTGCGACGGCTTTCACGGTGCGTCACGCCAAGCGATCCCTAAGGACGTGCTGCAAACCTTTGAACGGGTCTATCCTTTTGGCTGGCTCGGCATCATGGTCGACAAGCCGCCGGTGAGTCACGAATTGATCTATGCCAACCACGAACGCGGCTTCGCACTTGCCTCCATGCGCTCAGAGACACGCAGCCGCTATTATGTCCAATGCGATGTAAATGACGATCTGGCCAGTTGGTCAGATGACCGCTTTTGGGAGGAACTTGCAATCCGCCTTGGTCCAGACGCAGCTGCAAATCTGGAAACTGGCGCGTCTTTTGAGAAATCTATCGCACCGCTGCGCTCGTTCGTTGCCGAACCTATGCGCTATGGCAACATGTTCCTTGCTGGCGATGCAGCACATATCGTGCCGCCAACAGGTGCCAAAGGTTTGAACCTAGCGGTAGCAGATGTACGTTTGCTCTCGCGTGCTTTGATTGCACATTACCGCGACGCAAATGATCACTACATCGATACCTATTCCGAAACCGTTTTGAAACGGGTCTGGAAGGTTGAACGCTTTTCTTGGCAGCTCTCAACGATGATGCACCAGTTCCCCGAGAACACCGGTTTTGAAAAGCGCATGCAGCGCGCAAGTTTTGATGACATTCAAAGTTCTGAAACTGCATCCCGTGCGATTGCGGAAAACTATGTTGGCCTTCCGCTGGAATAATACCCAACAGTCTCGAAGCATAGGCCCTCAAGCAAGCACGTGCCGCGCGGCTTGAGGGGTTTCGAGCTGACGTTGTCGCTTTAGACAGCGTTGGCTCTACTGCGTTGGACCGACTTATATTGGCCTAAGACGCCATTTTGCGACCCGTCGCGATTGTTGGCTCCGCCACATTCAATTCATCCCGCGCGAAACCCGCAGCAGATTGATATTTGGCCATAAAGTCCACGCGTTCCGCTTCTGGAATGACGTCATCGATAGAAGCAAACTCACCCCCGCAGCGATCATTGACCATATTAAGTAACCCAAATGGCCCTGCCCCGCGATTGCGCAAGACCAATGCGGAAATCGGCCCACACAGCTGATCATTGTAAGCCTGCAAGGCGGCTTCATTCACCCCGTGCTCCAAGAATTTTGCCCCCAGAACACGTGCGTCAATGACGGCTTGGCTCGCTCCGTTTGATCCAGTCGGATACATAGCATGCGCAGCGTCCCCCATAAGCGCCACAGGGCCATCGAGCCATGTATCAACAGGATCACGATCAATCATCGGGTTTTCAAACGCCATGTCAGAGGAACGGATCAATTCGGGCACATTAAGCCAGTCGTAGGTCCAATCTTCGAAATGATGGAAAAAGTCATCGATTGGCACCTGCTTGAACCAACCGACATTTGCGTGCTCGGACGCATCTTCATAAGTCACTTCGGCGATCCAATTGACCAAAGCCAAGCCGGTTTTCGGATCAATCGGGCTGATCGGATAAACCACCATACGTTTTTCGTGCGTCCCAAGGCCAACGAACGACGAGCCTGTGCGAACAGGTTTTGCCAGCGTCGTGCCGCGCCACATCACTGCACCGCCCCAATGAATTGGTGGCTGGTCAGGATGCATCTGCGCACGGATCGCCGAATGAATACCGTCCGCGCCAATTAACAAAGTGCCCGTTTCGCTTACCGCTCCGGCTTCGGTATCCATGTGCAGAGTTACAGTGCCGTCTGCGTTGTGTTCATAGCTTTTCGCACGGTGGCCCGTACGAACAGCATCAGGCCCCGCAAGTTCAATGAATTTGCGGTACAGGGCCATGTGAAACTCACCGCGGTGCGCTGCATATTGGGGCCATTTATAGCCGGCGGACACACCGCGAGGTTCCGAATAAATCTCTTGGCCTTTCAGGCCGACCAGCGCAAATTCTTGAGAAGAAACCGCGAATTGGTCCATATCGCTTTCTGTAAAGCCAAGATCAAAAAGTTCGCGCACGGCATTGGGCTGCAAATTGATGCCAACGCCCAAAGGCTTTAGGTTACGCACGCTTTCAAACACCACACAGTCCACACCGATTTGATGCAGTGTCAAACCGAGCGCGAGCCCACCGATGCCACCGCCTGAAATCAAAACTCTGGGTGTCTTTGTCATGCGCTTTTCCTCTATCCTAGCGCTGCTTATCTCATCTCGTTTCTGGATCGCCAAGCGGATTGTTGAGCAGGTCATCGCACCCTATCACGCAGTTTGAGTGTCGATGCTTACCAACTGGATCAACGTGAAGAGACGGCGAATTTTTGTTGCCGGAACATACTTACGTCAGCGCATTGCGGCCTTTAACTGCCTCAATAACCGCATTGGTCACGTCCTTGGTCGTGGCCGTGCCTCCGACATCTGGCGTTAAGATACCGGCTTCGCAAACGCGGTCCACAGCGTTCATAAGATGCTCTGCCGCTGCATGCTCTCCGATGTGTTCTAACATCTGCGCAGCGGTCCAAAATGTTGCGACTGGATTTGCGATACCCTTGCCCGTGATATCGAAGGCCGACCCATGGATGGGTTCGAACATCGACGGGAAACGGCGCTCAGGGTCAATATTCGCTGTCGGCGCAACGCCAAGGCTGCCTGCCAATGCACCCGCAAGATCAGACAAGATGTCTGCATGAAGGTTGGTGGCGACAATTGTATCAAGACTTTGCGGATTAAGGGTCATGCGAACGGTCATCGCATCTACTAGCATTTTGTCCCATGTCACATCTGGAAATTCGAGAGCAACTTCTGCGGCGATTTCGTCCCACATCACCATGCCATAGCGTTGCGCATTTGATTTTGTCACAACAGTTAAGAGTTTGCGTGGCCGGGATTGGGCAAGCGAGAACGCAAACCGCATTATGCGCGTGACACCGACGCGTGTAAAAATGGACACTTCCGTCGCAACTTCTTCGGGCAAACCTTTGTGCGTGCGACCGCCGTTACCCGAATACTCGCCTTCGGAATTCTCACGTACAATCACCCAGTCCAAATCACCAACCCCAACGTCGCGAAGGGGCGCTTTCACGCCAGGCATTATGCGCGTCGGACGGACATTGGCGTATTGATCGAAGCCTTGGCAAATGGGCAAACGTAGGCCCCAAAGCGTAATATGATCAGGCACATCAGGCGCGCCCACAGCCCCGAAGTATATGGCGTCAAAGGGCTTTAACTGCTCAAGCCCGTCTTCGGGCATCATTGTACCATGGGTTTTATAGTAGTCAGATCCCCAGTCGAATGTCGTCACGTCAAACGACATGCCACCCAGATGATCCGCCAACGCGCTTAGCACACGCGTGCCTGCATCAATCACTTCGGGGCCGATGCCGTCTGCTGGAATGGCTGCGATTTTGTAAGTTTTCATAATGGCCCTCGGTTGTTTATAGTCGCGCATAGGAGCAAGCAAATGCGGTGAAGCAACCTAGCTTATCTGCGACTTGATCACCCAATCACAACCGGTTATTATTATATAGAAAATTTGAACAATGGGGCGTCAATGGAAATCCAGCAAATCAGATGCCTTCTTGCGGTTGCGGATACATTGCATTTTGGGCGTGCAGCCCAAGGGCTGAATATGCTGCCGGCGTCTTTGGGGCGTCATATCAAATTAATGGAAGAAAGCCTTGGAGTGCGGCTCTTGTTGCGCACGACCCGCAGTGTCGCGTTGACCGAAGCGGGTGAGGACTTTGTTGTAGCCGCCAAGGACATCATCGACCGTATTGATCAGTTAGAGACGACTTTCCGCGCACGGCAAAAACTGCAAAGCGAAGTCCTGCGCGTGGGTGTCATTGACAGTGCCGCCGCGGGCTTAATGCCTCAGGTGCTACCGCACTTGACCGCACAGCACCCTGATATCGCCGTGGACATGTTAGAACAAAAAACCATCCGTCTGCTGCCCCGTGTTTTGACAGGACGGCTGGACATCGCGATTGTGCGCCCGCCTGAGGTATGGGATCCGCGCTTGGAATTTCGCCCTTTGTTCTCAGAAACTATTGTTGTGGCGATCCCCGACACGCATCGCCTTGCATCCAATGAGGTTGTTTCGGTTCACGATATGATCGATGAGCCGCTTATTGTTCCCGACAGAGCATCCCGCCCCCACAGCCATGATCTGACCATCAAGCTCTTCATTGAGGCGGGCTTGACCGCGCGCGTTGCCCAAATCGCTGACGAAAAACAGACCATCGTCAGCCTAGTCAGTACCGGCGTCGGCCTGGCTATTGTTCCAAAATGGGCGTCGCGGCTGGGCATTGGCGGCGTATCATTTGTTGATCTCGCAGCGCCGGACACACCGTGCAAGAATGCCTTAAAACTTGCCGCCGTTTGGCTGCGCGATACGCGCCATTCTGCGCGAGATGCGTTCCTCGAGGTGTTGGACGATCATTCCGAAACACTCTCGAAAACAGCCTAACGTGATTAAATCAAAAATTTATATAATCCATATAACATCCTAAAATGCGACTCAAACCTTGAGTAAGAGCATTTTGCATCTACCCTCAGAGTTCCGCATTGGCGCGATGAGCGTTAGAGGATATGATCATGCGCTAATACCGGATACACTTCAGGGAGGACTGAACACAATGACACTATTTACAAAGATGACCGCTCTTGCGGCGACAGTTGCGATTTCGGGCACGGCTGCGATTGCAGATGGCCATGCTGACAAAACAGGCTGGCCAGAAAGCTTCACAGTTGGAACCGGCTCACAAGGCGGCACATATTTTGGTTACGGCTCTGGCTGGGCAGGTATCGTGTCCGCAGCGCTAGGCGTAAATGGCGGCGCGGAAGTAACTGGCGGCCCAATGCAAAACATGGCGCTTGTGCACACTGGCGACCTTGCGTTTGGAATGACAACAATGGGTCCAGCGGCTGAATCCATTGCCGGCAACAACCCAATCGCGCCAGGTCTTCCAATGACCAACGCTTGTGCGATGTTCCCAATGTACCAGACACCTTTCTCTGTCACGACATTGGCGTCCTCTGGCATCACATCTATTGCTGATATCCCTGCTGGTGCAGCAATTGGATTTGGTCCGGCTGGATCCACATCTGACACGTACTTCCCACGCATGATGGAAGAGCTTGGCGTAGAGTTTGATCGTCGCAACGGCGGTTGGTCTGATCTTGGTAGCCAGCTTCAGGACGGCTTGTTGGACGTCATCGCGTTCGCGGCGGGCGTTCCTGTTCCTGCGGTTTCACAGCTTGAAGTCCAGACAGAGATCAACATCATCGAGTTCACAGAAGAGCAGCAAGCGCAAATTGCAGCGGCTTTCCCTGTTGCAAACTTTGATATTGCGGCTGACAGCTACACAACAATCACTGAGCCTGTACGCTCGGTCTCCATGTGGAACTTTGCAATCGCGAACTGCGATTTGCCAGAGAGCTTCGTGTACGGTGTTGTTGATGCGGTAATGGGCGACAACGAGCGTCTGGTTGCGGCACACCGTGCAGGCCGTTCGTCTTTGCCAGAGTTCTGGGATCGCAACACTGTGATGAACTGGCATCCCGGTGCGGCTAAGTGGTTCACAGAAAACGCTGGTGCGTCCATCGACGCCGCTATGATCCACGGCAACTAAACGTCGCGAGGAAAGTCAAATCTGACTTTTCAACACTCAAAAACCTGCGCCCTTTCAAAGGGGCGCAGGTCCCTTTTTCTAAGTGCCACGTCACCCACTGCGACGCCGCTTACTGCCTCAGACGGGGACTCCAATGACAGATCAATCCAGCACTCAAGCTAGCGTCACAGATGACATCGTCCTCGCAGATGGTGTCGACGACGAACCCGCAGAGCACAACCGCCGCCTGTTTGAGGGTCGGTTCGGTCTGATCATTGCAAGCTGCGCAACGATTTACGCGGCCTTCCATATGCTGGCACTTAACGGCGTTTCCCTGTCTGGCATGACAGGTATTGATTTGCCTTTTCTGCCGCAATTCCCGCTTGAGACTTGGAATTTCCGCATCATTCACATCGCAGGTGCTCTCGCGCTTGGTTTCCTCGTGTTTGCATCGCACAGTTTTTCGCGCTCTGATGACGCAGTCGCGCGATCGAAGCTTTTTTCACTGCTCGGTGTGATATTGTTGGTTCCCACCTTTATCGCGGGCGCAACGGCCATCAGCTTTTTCAACCTTATCAATTCAGGCACTTTGCCAGAAATGGGTGGGCTGACCACTTGGGCAGCTTTTCCTGGAACAGAGATCTATCAGACTGAGGTTACATGGTTCGGGACACCCCTATTGATCGCCTCTTTTGGCGCAATTGTATTGGGGTGGTTTGAACGGAGCAGCCGCGCAAGTTTCGTGGTTGGTGATATCGTCCTTGCGCTTTGCGCGATCGTTGTCGCGATCTATTTTGTCTCGATCTACGGAACAGCTGCGCGCAACTCTGTCGGCACAACGTTCGTTCCCATTGGTGTTGCCTTCGCGGCGACTGCCGGAGCAGCCTTGATCATGGAGCTGACACGTCGCGTTGCGGGCCTTGCCCTTGTGATCATCACAGGGGTTTTCCTGCTTTATACATTCACCGCGCATTTGTTGCCCGGTATTCTGGCCGTGACCAAAGCCTATAGCTGGCAGCGCTTCTTTGGACACGTTTACTCAGATGCTGGCATTTTAGGGCCAACGACAGCCGTTTCATCAACTTACATTATCTTGTTCATCATATTTGCTGCCTTTCTGCAGGCGTCCAAAGTGGGCGACTATTTCGTGAACTTTGCCTTCGCAGCAGCGGGTCGCGCACGTGGCGGCCCCGCCAAGGTGGCGATCTTTGCATCTGGCTTGATGGGTATGATCAACGGCACGTCAGCCGGCAACGTAGTTGCGACAGGATCCCTGACGATCCCCTTGATGAAAAAGGTTGGATATCACAAAAAGACCGCTGGCGCGATTGAGGCTGCAGCCTCCACGGGTGGACAAATCATGCCGCCGATCATGGGTGCCGGAGCCTTCATCATGGCTGAAGTCACGGGCATTCCTTATCAAGATATCGCAATCGCCGCGATCATTCCTGCGGTTCTTTATTTCGTTTCGATCTACTTCATGGTGGATTTTGAAGCGGCAAAACTCGGCATGCGCGGAATGCGCGAAGACGAATTGCCCAAGTTCAATAAGCTGGTCAAACAAGTCTATTTGTTTATCCCGATCATCATTCTCATCGCTGCGCTCTTTATGGGGTATTCCGTTATTCGCGCGGGCACACTTGCCACGATGGCAGCCGCTGTTGTGTCATGGCTGCCCCCAATCTTCACGCGCTTGTTTGGCTGGTCGCCTTTGGGTGCAAGCCCTATGGGACTGCGTTCGATTGCCAAAGCGTTTGAACTTGCCGGTGTCATGTCGATCCAGATCATCGCCGTTTGCGCCTGTGCAGGTATCATCGTCGGTGTCATTTCTTTGACCGGTGTTGGCGCACGCTTCTCGTCACTGCTGCTTGACCTTGCGGGTGTAAGCCAACTTCTGGCGTTGTTCTTTGCGATGTGTATCGCGATATTGCTAGGCATGGGCATGCCAACAACAGCCGCGTATGCAGTTGCGGCGTCTGTCGTCGCGCCGGGCCTCGTGCAACTTGGCATTCCAACACTGACGGCACATTTCTTTGTGTTCTACTTCGCGGTGCTATCCGCCATTACGCCGCCGGTAGCACTGGCAAGTTATGCGGCCGCAGGTATCTCTGGCTCCAACCCGATGGAGACATCGATGGCGAGCTTCAAGATCGGCATTGCGGCATTCATCGTTCCATTCATGTTCTTTTACAGCTCAGCGATCCTGATGCAGGGGGAATGGTTCATCGTCCTGAAAGCGGCAGCAACAGCCATCTTCGGCGTCTTCTTGTTGTCCGCAGGTGTCCAAGGCTGGTTCTTCGGGGCACGTGCCGCATGGTTCATGCGCTTTGGCATCGTGCTCGCCGCATTGTTCATGATCTCCGGCGGGTTGGTCACGGACGTGATCGGGCTCGCACTTTTCGCAGGCCTGTATTTCGTGCAAAAGTTCCTTGCGCCACCAGCGGACGCTCAGATCGCTGTCAAAGGCCTCGACTGAAGGTTAGCAATACCCCTCAGGCCCATTCCACTGGGCCTGAGAATACCGATCTCCATGTGCCCAACCTACTGGCAGCAAACGCTCAAGCTCTGACATGATATCGTCAGTCATAGTAAAAGCGCTCGCACTGGCGCATTGAGCCAAATGTTCAGCCGTTCGGGTCCCCGGGATTGGAATGATCCTGCCAGCGCGCGCAAGGCACCACGCAAGGGCTAGAGCCGTGGATGATATGCCGATGTCAGCGGCCAACGACTTGAAACGTTCAACCCGTTGCATGTTGTGCACAAAATTTGCACCAGTAAAGCGCGGGTTCCGTTTTCTGAAATCAGTATCACCAAAGGTGGTTGGATCGAGCGGCTTATCCGCAAATATCCCCCGCCCCAAAGGTGCATAAGGCACTAAGGCAACGTCGAGTTCTACACAGGTATTGAGCAATCCAAGATCAGGCTGTCGGGTCCACAAAGAGTATTCGCTTTGCACCGCATCAACAGGACCAACATCACTGGCTCGACGTAACGAGGCCGGCGAAATTTCTGAAAACCCGATGCCTCCAATCTTACCCTCGGACTTGAAAGTCAGCATCGTTTCCATCACCTCTTCGATCTCAAGATCATGATCACGTCGATGCACATAATATAGATCAACATGATCAATGCCCAACCTTTGCAAGGATCCTTCTAGTTCAGCGCGCAAGTACTCTGGCTTGTTGTTGAAGCCACGATTTCCATGGGTCTTGTCACGCCAAATTCCCGCTTTGCTGGCTATCGTAAATTTCGTTGGGTTCTCTTTTAAAAAGGTTCCAATGATCTCTTCGGATGCGCCAAGACCGTAGACATTCGCAGTATCCAAAAAATCAATCCCAAGATCGCAGGCGCGTGAAAGCGTTTCATGGGCATCCTCGACGCTCGTGGGCCCGTAAAATCCAGCAAAGCTCATGCAGCCCAAGCCAATTTCCGAGACGGTTTTTTGTGATTTCAAAAGCTGGCGGCGTTTCATGATGATGGATCATCCTCATTGCGAACTTGGTCTTCACACAGATATAGTTCCCTCACATTTCGTGTCTATTGTCCGTCTCGAAGTTCTTTTCGCTAGATCAAATGCACCTCTCAAAGCTCTACCAATCTTTTGGCAAACCGCTATGAACGTTTAAACCATTTTAGGCAGACGCTTTGAACCACTTCAGCAAAACTCAATCAGACCAGAGCCCTGACTACGCTGCATGGGTCGCGTTTGGCATCATGACTGTTTGCATGAGCATGTCTTTCGTGTTCGTCAAATTTTCACTTGAAGGGTTTACGCTCGAACAAGCCGCGGGTGGGCGCTTGGTGATAGGCGCTGCGTTCTTGATACCGGTCGCCTACATTTTTGGTGATGGGTTGATCGCCAAATTCTGGTTTTGGAAATGGGCCGGCTACTTGGGACTGGTCAGTTTCGTTTTGCCAATTGGGTTAACCACTTATGGCTTGCAAAGCCTGCCATCTAACTTGGTCGGCTCCATGTATACGCTAACCCCTTTGATCACGATTGGGCTTTCCGCACTCTTTTTAAAGGTCCAGATTTCGCGCAAAAAACTGATCGGTTTGATGATTGGCTTGTTGGGCCTGCTCATCATTACTGAACCAATGTCATGGATCGGGGAAACAGGACCGAACGCAGCTATCCCGATGTTGGCAACCATTGGCGCAGTCTTCTGCCTTGCGACAGCCGCCATTCTCATGCGCGTTATGCCAAAGGTAAATACCATCTCAATGATCAGCGCCAGTGCTTTGGTTGCGTCGATATTTGGGATCTGGCCATTTGTATCAGTGTTTGACGGGAATCTACCGACGTTACGCCCATGGCTTGGTCTGTTAGGGGTCTCGATACTATCGACCGCAATCGCCTTTTGTATCCGCTTCTATCTTATCCGTCGCAAGGGGCCAGTCTTTCTGGCACCGAATGCCTATTTCGGCATCGTGCTGTCCAATGCTTTTGGCGTGCTGCTTCTGGGTGATCTTATCACCAACTCTATGAAGGTTGCTTTTGTGCTGATCATCGCTGGGCTCTACATCGCAAGAGATCAGTCGGGATATATGAAGCAGGTTTGACGACGAAAAATTAAGTTTAACGAAGTCCGCTGCGCGCGATGAGCACTGCCAGATCGCCTATGATCGTGCCGCGCACCTGCGCGATCGCTTGGGGGCCCGCGTCCACGTCATATGGGGACACGATGTCGAAGGTATCAGCACGCTCGCGCCCATCCGTTGCAGCGCCCACGAAATACTGCCCTGTTGCACGAAATTTTCCATCAGATTGAGCCACCAAATTCTCAAAACGCACTTCAAGGCGGGCATCAGGGAAGGATTCAAACGGCCAAGGTTCCGACGCAACTTTGGCACCCGAAAGTTTCGCCAAATTGCGCGCTAGCTCCAAGGCAATGGCGCGCTCTGGATTATCCGCCCAAAGCTGGTCTTTGTTGGTGATCAATTTTCCATCACTGTCTTGAACGGCGATTTCGTCAGCCGCGGCATAGGACGGAAGCGAGACATCTTTGACTTCAACTGACGCAAACGCGATGCGTTGCTTTTGCGTGATTTCAGGGGCGACAACAGTGTAGCGATCAGGGTTGCTGCCGCAAGCCGCAAGCGCCAATGCAGTGCAGGCCAGTGTTGCTTTGAAAAATGTCATCTTTAACGTCCCCTAATAAGCGCGCTTGGATTACGCTCAAGCATTCTGGCAAGCGATGTAATCGCGGCAGCCGCTTTGGAAATGTCGCGTAAGGCCGCTTGGGTCTCACGGCTGATTACATCGCCTTTGTTGTAGCCTGCAATCGTCGTGCTTGCTTGGCTCAAAACTGCGCTGACACGCCCAACCAATGCGGGCAAATCCTGAGTTGAGGTCGCGACGGCATTGGCCGCATCGCGCGCTGAACCAAGCGCTGCATTGAGGTTGGTAACGGCCCCACCATTGCGAAGTTCGGTCAGTGTTGCGTTAATTTCATTCAACGCAGCGCTAAGATCAGCAGGCAATTCCTGAGCGGCAGGTGTACTTAAAATATTGTCAGCCGACGCCGTCAACGCGGTCAATTCTTTAGTAAGGTTTTCAAGCGGCAGGCTCTGCGCTCTGATGGCCAGTTCTTGGATCTCAGCCAAAAGATCCGGCACGCCTTCAACAGACGTGTTTACACCCTGTGCTGCCCGCGCCGCCGCATCTATCGCGTCACCTAATTTGGTCACAAGCTGATCAGTTTCGAGCTGTTGTAACAGCCCTTCGAAACGTGTGATCGCGCTGTTGAGCGAGTTGGGGATTGCTTGCATATCTTTGGATGCCACGATGCCGCGCACGTCGCCTAACAAAGCACGCATGTCTTGCGGTGTCTCACGCAAATCTTCGTCTGAAATCAAAACCTCTGCGCTGTAAAAGAGCTGTATCGCGCTTTCCATCAACTCTTCGATGGGAAGGTTATTCACACGCGCGATCACGCCTTCGACTGTGGCAGAGGCATCTGAAATCAAGCTTTCCGTTGACGGAATGATCGGGATGATCCCTTCGCCGGTTTGGACGATGTAACTCGGTGCATCGTCATCTTGAACCAGCTCTATTTTTAACCCACCGACCAATAAACCAGCCGAAGCCAAACGCGCTCGCAGACCTTCGTTAACCCGTGTCGTAAGAAATTCGAGCGCCGCTTCGGCCGTGACATCGTCTTGCAAACCAAGACGCGCGGGTTGGATCGCAAGCACCGCATTCAATTTTATCCGTCGCTCTCCAAACGCATCGGTTTCAACGACGCCAGACAGGCTTTGTACTTTGCCGATACGCAAGCCACTTAACTCGACAGGCGCGTCCACCGCGAGGCCGGACACGTTCTCATCAAATACAACGCGCATCTCGAGTGGTTTAACTTCCGAGGCAGCAAAAATGCTGTTGCGCGCCGTGTTTTCATCCACATAAACGTCAAATTCGCTGCCGTCGCTCACAGGGTCATCGCCTGTGACAAACGTATCAAAGGTAAGCCCACCGCCAAGCAACGTGGCGATGGACGAAAAGTTAATTTCAGCGCCCCCTGCCCCCACTTTAAACGTAAAGCCAGAGGTGTCCCAGAACCGTGTCGTCGGTGAAATCAGGCGGCTGTAGGGATCATAAATAATTGCTTCGGCAATCGCGAAGGTGCCTTGCAGTGAAATACGGGCTTTGCCGGTACGGCCAACTTCAATGCCACGAAAGGTAATTGGGCTGTGATCCGTCAGCGAACCGCCAGGTGTGGTGCGCAGCGTAATCCTCAAACCCTCTTGGCCATGACGATAGATCGGTGTTTCATCCAGCGCGACAAATTCGGTCTGTTCGGGGCTTTGTTGCACAAATCGGTCTGAGGCCGATCTCCCCCTTACCCCAGACGGATTTAGCCTACAGCCACGGTACTT
>NZ_CBFHVK010000016.1:0-77819 GCF_965659345.1 Planktotalea sp.
AACTGCTCATGTCCGCGAGCTATCACGCTGGATTCACACAGTGAATCCTACAGTGCCCGATTTGTGCAACAAAGCCTCTTCGACGTGAAAAATCAGCAAGACACCACGCCTGATATTTATAAATTTATATTGTAAAACAGATACTTAAGGAAGCTAGCATGAACTTCACAAAAACTTCATAACTTTTTTGATAATTTCACAATTCAATTTTATGAACAAAAATATGTCGCTGTCGATTTTTTGACAATCACCGCTAACTTACGACAGCCACAGGTTTTTATCTTTCACGAAATATATTTATCAAAATGTAATTTATATAATCTTTAATTAGGATATGTATCTATCGATATATATTATTGAAATAAGATATATCTTTCAGGCAATAAAGGCTCACCTTTTGATCAGAACCAATCTCGCGAGATTAAAAAGCATGAAATAGCAGCACGGCTAAGGAGCCGTTCGAAGCGCAGATGACTACACCCATAAATGGAACCTGAGAGCGATGTTTGAACCGCGACTCCTATTGCCATTGAAGGTAGCGGCTGCGGCCCGTCTCCTCTAGCATCTTTTCTCTGAACACTTCTGCGGGTGTCTTCCATCCCAGGCATTTGCGCGGCATGTTGTTAAGCCGGTCGCAGATCTGCTTGATGTCATCATCGGTCATCGCCCTGATGTCTCGTTCTTCGTTTGTCATGAAGACTTCCTCCACCCCAAATCGGGTAATTTACAGGAAGTGTCCCGCGAGTCCGTACATATCTATGCGCTGAAACACGGGTTTCGCACAGACGTAGAGCCGATCCTTGCCATGGCACGCTTTGAGCAGGGCGGTGCGATTGATCCGGTTGCAGCGTACCGCGTCTCTGAATATCGTGCCAAAGTCGGAGCAGAGCGCCCAGCGGTGCGTCATAACCAAGCGGTGCTATCACATCCAAGATGTGGTCGTAGTTCACCTCACCGCTGTTAGGTGGCGCACGATCCGAGACAGATGCGAACTGGATATGACCGATGTGAGGCAACAAGTCGTCAAGCTTGTGAGTCAAATCACCTTCCATCAGTTGCACATGATAGCAATCAAACATGAGCTTGAGGTTTGGTGCGTCGACCTCTTTGATAATCTCTAGCGCTTGATCGGTTTTGCTCAGGAAATACCCCGGTGCGTCATATTTGTTCAACGGCTCGATTAGAAGGATTACGCCGCTTAGCGCTGCTTGGGGGCAGGCAAATGTGAGGTTCTTCACGAAGATCGCGCGCATCGGCACTAGCAGCAAAGCCCACCATGACATGCACGGCTTTGCAGTTAAGGATATTCGCGTAGGCGATCGCCTCATCAATCACAGCTGTTGCGCATGTTTCATGCGTAAGATTGACGTGCATATACTAATGGCCTACTGCACATGTAGGAGGAACCTTGATGAATTCTCATACACGTAAACCGACAAATCTCTCGCTGGATACTTCCTTACTAACAGAAGCCAAGGCATTGAAGGTGAACCTATCTCGCGCTGCAGAGGATGGCGTTCGAGTTGCGGTTTCTGTAGCCAAGGCGCAGCAATGGAAAGCGGAGAATGCAGCGGCAATCCGAAGTTCCAACGCATACGTCGAAAAGTACGGATTGCTGCTTGATCGTTACCGTCAGTTCTGATGCCTAAGTATGACGTATTTCCCAACCCGTCTGGTGTTGGTTATCTTTTGGATGTCCAAACGGATCTTCTGAGTGATCTCAACACCAGGGTCGTCGTGCCATTGCTGCCAGCATCCAGCGCACCGAAGCCTGCAACACGGCTCAACCCGATTTTTGATTTCGAAAATCAACCAGTCGTTATGGTAACGCAGTTTATGGCGGCTGTCCCAACCAGTATTCTCAAGGTCTCAGTTGGAAAGCTTGATGAAGAGTTTGAAAAGGTCACGTCCGCAATCGACATGCTAATCCAGGGTTTTTAGGCGATTCAAATCAGTTCAATCGCTATTATATTACATAATGTCTATTATCAGAATATGAAAAAGTGATAAAAACACAGCCAACCCCTCACAAGACTACCCTCCCTGCTGACTCACAGCTGCAGTTGGTTTTGTTGAGAATTAGGTCGGCTCTGCGGGACAAAGCGCAAAATTGCTACAGACTTATTCAATGGCGGCTTTTGCTGAGAAGCTATAGAACTTAAGGATCGGTATACCGGCCTCCAGTTCGAATGCGACGCATAGTTCTGCAGAGATGTTGGAAGCTCATAGTGGCAAAAACACACCTTTGTTATGATGGTTGCGGCGCACGACCACCCATATGCCAGCGGTCATGAAGACTTTTCACAAAAGCCTCAAATCATGATAAATAACTTTTAAAGTGTTATATATCAATGCGTTATATATTCTTTGAGCTTATATGATGTTTAAATCGCTAGTCTTGGAAAAATAACTCAAGATTGGCCACAAGGTTCTCAATAGCAATCAAAAGTTCCAAGAACGTCCGTTGATTGGATAAATAAAATATTCCTATTAAGAATATTTGTTGCATAAAATGCAAACTTATGAGCCAATGCCTCAGCCAATACGAAAGACACAAAATGACTGCTGCCACCCCTGATCATCGCCTCATCGATGGGCGCAAGGTTGCGACCGACATCCTCAGAGAGTGCAAAAAATATACTGAAAAACAACACGCGCTTGGCCGCTTGGTCTCGATCTGCATTGGCGATGTGCCTGAGACGGAGGTCTACGTGCGCAACCAAGCGCGCGGGGCAAAGCATGCCGGGCTCCCTTTTGAACAAGTCAACTGGGATGCAAACATCACGCAAAATGAAGCCAAACAAGTCATTCAACAAATGAACAATGACGCCTCAATCCTAGGGATCATTATTCAACGACCTGCGCCCGAGCATATCAATATCCGCTCTCTCCAATCTGCAGTCCATCCGCTTAAAGACGTTGAAGGGATGAACCCTGCCTCTATCGGTAATATCGTCTATTCCGACGTCGCCCTTGCACCGTGTACCGCTGCGGCGAGTGTTGAATTGATCAAGGAAACGGGCCTCACACTTGAAGGCCTGGAGGTTGTGATGATCGGCCATTCCGAGATCGTTGGTAAACCCGCCGCGATGATGCTTATGGCGGAAGGCGCAACTGTCACTGTGTGCCACCATTTTACGCGTTCTGTTGCGATGCACTCACGCCGCGCCGATGTGGTTGTTGTTGCCGTTGGAATCGCAGGATTTCTAGGCCCTGAAATGATCAAACCAGGGGCTGCGGTGATTGATATCGGCATCAACCAGATCCAAGATAAGAACGGCAATTTCAAGATCGTTGGCGATGTGCAAACCGAAGCTGTGACAGAGGTTGCAGGCTGGGTTACTCCTGTGCCTGGGGGCGTTGGCCCTGTGACCGTTGCCATTCTGATCCGCAACGCGATTGTCGCGCACAAGCGCCAGATTGCTGCCGGCTGGATCGAGTAAAACGTGCACCATGCCATGCCCATAAAAGCGTCTACGCCAGCCCTACCCGTAAAGGACAAGGCCGCCACAGAAAACAGCCTCGTGCGTCGATCGATTGAGATCTATGTCGGGCGTGGTTTTTGCGAATTTGAAACAGCAGCCATTGCGCAGGTGCTAAGCTGCGCAAACGAAATGCTGGGCGAGGTTATGTTCAGCTGGCGCTACGTCTCTGAAACGCCGGGTCTTTTGACCGGAAAATGCGGGATGATTGTGCGCGCGGAACCTGTGGTGCAGGATCATGAGCTAGCAGATATGCTGTTTGTCGTTGGTGGGCGTAGCGGGCGCGAGGCGGCTTGGTTGCCACGCTTGCATCAAATGCGCCGCTTGGGTCGCTCCGTCGCGTTGCTTTCAGACGCTGCAACCGCTTATATCGCGCGCACCAAATCTCCTGTGGGTAAGGTCACAACACATTGGCACGACGCGCTTTCACTAAAAGAAACTGGCCATCATCCGAAATTGACCAACAGCCTGTCAGAAATATCTGCGGGTATCACCACCGCCGCAGGCAGCGGTGCGACGATGGAACTGATGATTGCCCATATCGCGCCCTACCTGAGCACAGCCGACGCGGCCGAACTTGGCAATCGTCTGATGCTGCATGTTCTACGTTCCCCGCAATCTGAGCAACCAAATGACATCGCGCTTATGCCCGCACTTTCAGATGGTCGCCTCAAGCGCGCGGTCGAGATTATGGAAGGCTCGCTCGATCAGCCTTTGAACGTTTATGAACTTGCACAAGAAGTCTGCGTGTCCACACGGCATCTAGAGCGCATCTTCAAAGAGGTCTTCGATCAAACGCCTGCGCGCTTTTACAAACAATTGCGTACCAAGAAGGCACGAGCGTTGATTGAAGAAACCCAACTCTCGATGGTCGAAATCGCTGTAGCGACAGGTTTTAGCTCAAGCAGTTCGCTCAATGAAGCGATCAAAAAGCAATATGGCGCTAGCCCCAAGAAAATCCGCTCAAAGCGCTAGATATCCGATCCCTGCAAAGGCAATGAGGCAGCCAAACCATTGCAAAGTACTCAGCCGTTCTTTCAGGAAAATCCACGCGAAAACGATTGTAAGCAATCCAAACATCGAACTTGCAACTGACGCATATTGCGCATCGGGCAAATGCCCTGCCGAATTGATCATCAGCAACGCAATCCCATCCGCAACCCCCATCACCGCCAACACAGGCAATGCTGCGTGGCCCGGCCAAAACGGTAATTTCAGCGCGATCATACCGAGAATAAGCAAGGCGATAGCCACACTGCGTGTCACCAAAGTCACCGGCAACTCCCCTGAGTGTGCGCTGGCCATCTGACCTAAGGCGAACGTGCCCGCGAATCCGATAGCCGCCAACACCGAGAACGCAATAGTCTTGCCGATTGACGGCACCTCTTCGTCACTGTGATCTGAAAGCGCAGCCACCAGCGATACCCCGAGGATGATCAACAGCACAGCACCCCATTGTAGAACCGATATGTGCGCCCCGTGCCAAGCTGCCCACGCGAGCGACAAAACCGGATAGCTCGCGATAATCGGTGAGACCAGTTTGACCGGACCACGTTGAAATGCGCCATAAAGCCCGAGACTCGCCATTAAGAACAATACGCCTGACAGCGTCGATATCCCCATCACCGAACGATCTGGTAAAACCGCGCTTTGCTGCGCTCCCATCACGATCAAATGAAACACAGTTCCCACGACCAAGACCGTTAGCAGCGATGCCATCAACGGGGTTTTCTGGCTCACGAAACGTACACAAACATCATGCACGCCCCACATGACTGCAGCGATCAACCCGAGCGTGAGAGCACTCATTTATCAGACCTGAAAAACGGGATCATGAAGACCAGACACGCGACCAAAAAGAAGACGCTGCCAAACATTGCCCAAAAGCTGCCGATACTCGCAATGCAAAAGCCGACAGCCGAAATCACGAACAATATCCAGCCGACAAAGTTAATCTGATGGTTACTCACAGGTTTGCTCCGATTTCATTTGCCGACTCTTTCATTTTGATATTATTCTCACCGTTAAACATTTATTCCACAGATGCAAATGTCTGTCGGATGGGAGACGGCAATGCTTGATGACTATCCACTGGTCCGACCTGGCCCGCCAAAACCGAGCGTAATCATAGAACCGAAGGTATTTTCGTTGCCCCCCGGAACCGAACGCTATGTAGTCGAGGGCGCAGGTGCAATCCTTGTTCCGGTTCAAGCAGGCGATACGTTTACAATCACCAATGACGAAGGTGGACAACCTTGCGAAATCGTTATCGCAGACGCATCCGGCACGTTGTCGCCAGAAATTCTAGGGCAGACCAGTAGCGCGCTTGCGGATGGTCTCAAAGCGTTGCTCACAAGTTCCGATCAATCTTTGCGCGGTCTCCGGATGGGGCTTGATGCCCGTTCTATTGATCTGGCGCAGACAGGTGCAATCACACTCTTTGGCGCGGATACACCTGCTGGCACCTCAGAGAGCTTTTCCGTTTCGGCTGAGGCCACATTGATTGTCGCGGCCCCCGGTGGACCGATGGACTTGGAAGCGCAAAATACTTCAACACCCCTTACGTTGATGGTCACACGCGCCAAGCTTCTACCGCACACGCGCTTTGAATTACCAACACCACTGGCCGATCCCCTCGCAGACATTCGCGTTCATAGTCAAACGGCTGAAGCCTATTTCGTCAAAGCTGGTGATTACATTCAAATCCTCGATGTTGATGGTCGCCAATGCACTGACTTTGAATGCTTCTCGGCGCGCAAGCTCGACAAGGGAATTGAACATGCACTCGACGTCACAACCACGCGCACATTGATGGGTCATGCCTATCCGATGCCGGGCCTACACGCGAAATACTATGATCAAGAAATGGTCCCGCTAGTCGAAGTGGTGCAAGACACATGCGGACGTCACGACGCCTTTGCGCTCGCCTGCTCTGCAAAATATTATGACGACATCGGCTATCCCGGTCACATCAATTGTTCTGACAACTTCAATCACGCGCTATCCAAATTCAACGTGGCTGCGCGCAAAGGTTGGATGGCGATCAATTTCTTTTTTAACACCGGCCTTGATGATCACGGCGTTATGTACGCCGATGAACCTTGGTCGCGCCCCGGTGACTACGTGCTACTGCGCGCGCTTACCGACATCGTCTGCGTCAGTTCCGCCTGTCCCGATGACACTACGGCCGCGAACGGCTGGAACCCCAGCGACATCCACGTGCGTACCTATTCTGGCGAAGAGACATTCCAACGCTCAGTCGCCTATCGCCCCACACCTGACGCGGAATATAAAATGACCAAACAGACCGGCTTTCACGACAAATTCGCCCAGCACACGCGCAATTTCATTGAATACAACGGCTATTGGCTCGCCAATTGCTACGCCGCCGCTGGCCCCATCGAGGAATACCACGCATGCCGTCAGAAATGCGTGATCATGGATCTTTCGCCACTACGCAAGTTCGAAATCACCGGCCCTGACGCTGAAGCGCTTTGCCAATACGTATTCACTCGCAACATGAAGACACTCGCGATTGGTGGCGTCGTCTACACAGCCATGTGTTACGAGCACGGCGGCATGATCGACGACGGTACAGTCTTCCGCCTTGGCAAAGACAATTTCCGCTGGATTGGTGGCAATGACTACGGCGGAGAGTGGCTGCGCGAGCAAGCCGATAAACTTGGTCTTAAGGTGATGGTACGCTCATCCACGGACCAGCTTCACAACGTCGCTGTGCAAGGGCCAGAGTCCCGCGACTTGCTGAAAAAGATCGTCTGGACTGCACCGCATAACCCAGAGTTCGAACAACTTGAGTGGTTCCGCCACACCCCTGCCCGCCTCAACGATGAAAGCGGTACACCGTTTGTTGTCTCGCGCACAGGTTACACGGGCGAGCTTGGCTATGAAGTCATGTGCCACCCCAAAGATTGCGCCGAGATTTGGCAAGCGATCTGGGATGCGGGTCAAGAGCATGGCATCAAACCAATGGGGCTCGAGGCTCTTGATATGGTGCGCATCGAGGCGGGACTGATCTTCGCCGACTACGACTTCTCCGATCAAACCGACCCATTTGAAGCAGGTATTGGCTTTACCGTACCACTGAAATCTAAGACGGATGATTTCATTGGCCGCGATGCATTGATCCGCCGCAAGGAAACCCCTGCGCGCAAGCTAGTGGGCCTTGAGATCGACAGCAATGTCGACGTAGAGCACGGTGATTGCATCCATGTAGGCCGTGCGCAGATTGGCGAGGTCACGTCTTCCATGCGCTCACCCCTGTTGGGTAAAAACATCGCCATGGCGCGGGTTGATGTGGCGCATTCAGCCGTTGGCACGGCGCTTGAAGTTGGCAAACTTGACGGCCATCAAAAGCGTCTGCCCGCAGTGATCACCGGCGCAACAGCAGCCTATGATCCCAAGAAAGAGCGGCCACGTTCATGATCCGCGCACTCGCAGCTTGCGCGCTGCTCCTCCTTGCCAACATAGCTAACGCTCAATCAGTAAAACTGACGGCAGCGCAAATCACGGATTTGCTGAGTGGCAACACGGCCGTCGGCAAATGGGACGGCGTAGGTTATCGCCAATACTTTGGCGGCGATGGTGTCACGATATACGCACAAGATGGCGCGCGATCTGCACGCGGCGAATGGCGCGTTGACGCAAGCCGCGACGAATACCAAAGTATTTGGCCCAAGGATGATGCTTGGGAGGGCTGGTATGTCATGGAATATGTTGGAGTTTATTTTTGGGTGAGCAAAGCCACCCCACCGACCCCGTTTCGTGTCGAGCAAGGCGAACAGCTTGATGAAGAGTAGCGCCACTTTTGTGTTTCTCGCTATGGCAATGCCTGCATATGCGCAGACATGTGATGCGTTAGAAGCACAACTAAACACGCGCGATGGCATCAGTACATATTTGACACAAGACACCTCGCGCGAAGTGATATGTGCGGCCGCGTTGATGCAGAACGGCAAAACCAGCTCATTCTGTTACGCAATGTATGAATACCGCTCAGCCGACGCGCAATTGGCATTGGAGCGTTTGGATGCCACCCTTTCAAACTGTTTCTCAGCGCGCGAAATGACCGGTGCAGGCGATATCGTGAACCACCCCGACAGCTTTGAGCAAAAGCAATTCTGCACGCCAGAAAATACTCTCAGTCTTTCGCTCAAAGACAAAGCAACCCTAAATCAAACGCTGGTGTTCTTACGTTTAGACGAAAGTGCAAACCTACCGAATTTTTGCGAATGATATGGCGGTTTGATCTGTATCAACGACGCACAAACGAGCGCGGTGCACGATAATCCCCATGAGCATGCTTGATGACATTGGCGGCGAAGCCTCCCTGCGCGACTTGGTAGAACATTTCTATGATCTGGTCGAAACCCTGCCCGAAGGCTCAAACCTGCGCCGCTTGCACGCACGCGGACATGGCGTTGATCATGCACGTGTTGAACAGTTTAACTTTCTCTCGGGCTTCATGGGCGGGCGGCAGCATTACAAAGAAAAACATGGGCATATGGATGTGAAACTCATGCACGCTCATGTTCCGATCAGGAAAGAAGACGCGGACAATTGGGTGCTCTGTATGTCGCAAGCGCTTAGTGACGAAGGTCATGAGGACACTCTGGCAGATCGTTTGAACACAGTATTTCGCCGCGTCGCTGATATCCTAGTTAACGATGTTGAGGATTGGGAAACAGCCGGAACACGGCGCTAACCTGGCATCATCTCTCCGACCAAACAGGGGCAACATCAAAATCATCGCGCCACACCACATAAGCCATCACAGGATGCGCATGACTGGTTAGCGCATGTGCTGTACCGCTTGGATGAAACGCGGATTGACCGGATTGCAGCGTTTGTGATGGCGCGCCTTGCAGATGAAACTCTGCCTCGCCCGCGATCACCACATAGATTTCTTCTGCGGGATGATGATGCCAAGGATAGTGCAAATGCGGTGGCTGAAAGACCAAAAAACTACGCATCTTCTTTGATGCAAACGGCGCATCGCGTCCGATGATCTCATAACAGCCAAAGCGGTTCATGAAGTCCGGATCTGTATCACTATCCTTGTAGGTTTCGCGCCACAGCATGTCAGATCCGAGCCCGCGAAGCGCATCGCGCAGATCTGGATACGCGCTGGCGTCCAAGCCGTCTTGCATCGCGAAAAGCTTTGTCGCAGGAATGGAATAGGGTGCAAGCGGTTGACGCGTCACATCATCTGGAAAAGGACAAAAAACACTCAACTCTGCATGCGTGCTGTGAAGCGTTCTGAGCTCTTTCAAAGCAATTTCTAAATGAGTTTGGGTCATCACACATGTTCCTCGCGCCTTCAGGCTCTATTAACAGTGCAACCAGAATCCCCGATTATCACGCCATTTCACGCCATTCATGCAGCCGGTAGCGTCGCAAAGGGAATGCTCAAACGAAAACAGGGACCGAAGTCCCTGTCTCTTAGCAATCGTCAAATCGCTTAATTTTGCAGGTAAACTTCCAAACTATCGTCCAGCGCATCTTTCCATGGCGTGTGATGGATTGGGGCCATCGTGCCAGTGATGACCGATTTGTAAGCGTTGTTGCGGAAGGTCATAATGTCTTTCTTCTTGTGCCCTTTCCACTCTTTGAACGCTTGGCACGCGCCCTCAACATCAAAGCTCGGGTAATCGGTATCCGCGATCAATTCCTTGATGTAATCACCTTGATACCAGATCGCATCATAGTCATCCTCGCCTGCATCTTCGCGCGCCACACGATCTGCAACATCAGCCTGACGCGCAACGAGATCAGGTATCGCGAGGCGTCCCATGATCACATCACGTACGTACCAAGCTTGCGCATCAAACATATTGAACGTGAACCATTGATCCTGCATGCCAAGATAGAACAAATCTGGCTCTGGCACATAAGCGACCCCCTTATAGAGATCTGCGCTCGCCAAGCGGTTCGCCGTTTGCAAGCGCAAGTCATCAGGCATGTAGGGGAAGTGATGCTTGTAACCCGTACACAGAATTACCGCATCAATGTCTTTCGTAGCCCCATCCTTGAAGTGCGCAGTATTTCCATCAACCTTCGTGAGAAGCGGCACCTCTTGCCAGTTGTCTGGCCAATCATAGCCCATCGCCGCGGTACGATGGCTAACCGTGATTGTCTTTGCACCATACTTCCAAAGTTGCGAGCCGATATCTTCCGCAGAATAGGATGTACCAACAATCAGCACATCCTTGCCTGCAAACTCCATCGCATCGCGGAAATCATGAGCGTGTAGAACGCGTCCTTTAAAGCTCTCGAACCCGTCAAACTGTGGTACATTTGGCGTGCTGAAGTGACCAGAAGCGACGATCACATGATCAAAACTTTCCGTATAGGTACGATCATTGGGCAAATCGCAGACAGTCACGTCAAAACCTGCATCGCTCTTCTGCACCCAGCGTACAGCCGTTTCAAAACGGATCTGATCGCGCACGCCCGCCTTTTTCACGCGGCCCTCGATATAGTCGAACAGCACCGCACGCGGCGGATAAGAGGCGATCTGTTTGCCGAAATGTTCCTCGAACGAGTAATCCGCAAATTCCAACCCCTCTTTTGGGCCATTCGACCACAAATAACGATACATGGAGCCGTGAACTGGTTCACCATATTGATCTAGGCCGGTGCGCCACGTGTAATTCCACAAACCGCCCCAGTTGGATTGCTTTTCAAAGCAAACGATTTCAGGCACCTCAGCGCCTTTTTCAGCGGCAGATTGAAAGGCTCGCAATTGTGCCAATCCTGATGGACCTGCACCGATGATGGCGACGCGTTTGGTCATGTAATTCTCCATTGTTAAACGTAAATGTATGTGATCTGCGTGGTTTGCACGCAGGTCCGTTTTTAAATATCGAGCGTGTTATCGCGCTCCCACTGAGAGAAATACGACACGAAGGAATCCCATTCCTGCATCTTCATCTTGAGATAGCTGCGCGAAAACTCTTCACCCATCGCAGCCTTGAGCCCCTCGTCCTTGTCATACTCGCGCATCGCATCGAGCATATTCAAAGGCAGCTTTGGCGCATCTGTGATCAAATGACCTTCCGCGTACATATCAATGTCGTGACGCTTGCCCGGATCCGCTTTGGAGCGCACACCGGACAGACCCGCTGCAATGATCACAGCCTGCAACAAATAGGGATTCACCGCGCCATCTGGCAGGCGAAGTTCAAAACGGCCTGGACCGGGAACGCGCACCATGTGCGTACGGTTGTTGCCTGTCCACGTCACCGTATTGGGAGCCCAGGTCGCGCCAGACATCGTGCGCGGCGCGTTGATGCGTTTGTAGCTGTTCACCGTCGGATTGGTAATCGCCGCAAGCGCGCTGGCGTGCTTCATGATGCCCCCAAGAAAATGACGGCCTTGCTCAGACAAACCAAGTTCTGCGGTTTGGCTGCTGTCGTTGGCCTCCATCGCGAAGACATTCTTTGTGGACGCATCACCAGCCGCATCCCAAACTGAGACGTGCGCGTGACAGCCATTGCCAGTCAGGCCCTCAATCGGCTTAGGCATGAACGTCGCACGGTAGCCATGCTTTTCAGCAACGCATTTGGTCATAAACTTGAAGAAACTGTGCTTGTCAGCCGTCTTAAGCGCATCATCGAAATCCCAGTTCATCTCCCACTGACCATTCGCATCCTCGTGGTCATTCTGATAAGGGTTCCAACCAAGATCGAGCATATGATCCGAAATCTCGCGGATCACATCAAGGCGACGCATAAACGCTTGTTGATCGTAACAAGGTTTCGCGGCCGTATCGAAGCTATCGCTGATTTGGTCGCCTTCGGGTGTGAGCAGGAAGAACTCAGCCTCGATGCCTGTTTTGACGTGCATGCCCTCTTCGGCGGCTTCGGCAATCAGCTTGCGCAACACGTTTCGTGGCGCTTGCTCAACTGGTTCGCCTTCCATCACGCAATCCGCTGGGACCCATGCGATTTCCTTATTCCACGGCAGGATGATCACCGCATCAGGGTCCGGAACCGCCAGCATGTCAGGGTGCGCGGGCGTCAAATCAAGCCAAGTGGCGAACCCTGCAAATCCTGCGCCGTCTTCTTGCATATCCGCAATCGCGCGAGCCGGCACCAATTTTGCGCGTTGACCGCCAAAAAGATCGGTGAATGAAATCATGAAGTATTTTACGCCGTTCTCTTCGGCGAATCTTGCCAGATCAACTGTCATTTTTTTGTCCCTGTCGTCTTTTATTCGAATTCAAAAAAGGCGCGTGCCATGTGCTGTCCGCGCCTTCGTTTCATGTCCTAGTAACCAGTTCCGGGCTTGCCGGGATACCAATCGGTGCCGCAAAGCGGCACTTTGGCCATCGCCGCCGCTTCCATTGTCAGCGCGACCAGATCTTCTGGTTCTAGGTTGTGTAGATGGTTCTTGCCGCAAGCACGCGCAATCGTTTGCGCCTCAAGCGTCATCACTTTGAGGTAGTTGCGCAAGCGGCGACCGCCTTCAATCGGATCGAACCGCTTCATCAATTCAGGGTTTTGCGTCGTGATGCCTGCAGGGTCTTGCCCCTCGTGCCAGTCATCATAAGCCCCTGCCGTCGTGCCAAGTGCGTTGTACTCCGCTTCCCACTTTGGATCATTGTCACCCAAAGCGATCAATGCTGCGGTGCCGATTGCAACAGCGTCTGCGCCAAGCGCCATCGCTTTAGCCACATCCGCGCCAGAGCGGATACCACCCGACAGGATTAATTGCACTTTGCGGTGCATGCCAAGGTCTTGGAGCGCTTGAACCGCGGGACGAATGATAGCCAATGTCGGCTGACCCACGTGCTCGATGAACACATCCTGCGTCGCTGCTGTACCGCCTTGCATACCGTCCAGAACGATTGCATCTGCGCCCGCTTTGACCGCCAAAGTGACGTCATAGTAGGGTCGCGCACCAGCGACTTTAACGTAAATCGGCACTTTCCAACCTGTGATTTCGCGTAGTTCCAAAATCTTGATCTCAAGATCATCAGGACCCGTCCAATCAGGGTGACGACAGGCAGAACGCTGATCAATACCCTTAGGCAGGTTACGCATATGCGCTACACGGTCAGAAATTTTCTGACCCAACAACATACCGCCGCCACCAGGTTTCGCGCCTTGACCGACGACAATCTCAATCGCATCCGCCTTGCGTAAATCATTGGGGTTCATGCCGTAGCGGGAGGGCAAGTACTGATAGACCAACTTGTCAGAATGCCCGCGCTCTTCAGGTGTCATGCCACCGTCACCAGTTGTGGTGGACGTGCCTGCCATGGACGCGCCGCGACCCAGCGCTTCTTTCGCGGGACCGGACAAAGCACCGAATGACATACCTGCGATGGTCACAGGGATATCGAGCTCAATTGGGTTAGAGGCGTTCAACCCGCCGATAGTGACGTTCGTGTCGCACTTCTCGCGGTAGCCTTCGAGCGGATAACGCGAGATCGATGCGCCCATGAACAAGAGATCATCAAAGCTTGGCACTTTGCGCTTTGCGCCCCCGCCCCTGATGTCGTAAATGCCCGTCGCAGCCGCGCGACGGATGTCGGAGTTGATGTCTTGTGTGAAGGTCGCCGACTGTCGCGGGGACGTGTGCGGGATACCTTTTGCGTCGTGTGTTTTCATCGTTGGTATCCTTAATACGCCGCAGCGTTGTCGACGTCGAAGTTGTAGAGATTGCGGGCAGAACCGTAGCGTGTGAAGTCTTTAGGATCGGCGTCGATACCTGCTTCATCCAAAAGGCCCTGCAAAAGCGTCAGATGCTCTTCGCGCATCTCTTTTTTCTCACAATCAGCGCCAAGGCTTTTCACCGAGCCACGCACGAAAAAACGTGCCTCATAGCAGCTATCACCAAGTGCGTCGCCAGCGTCACCGCACACTACGAGGTTGCCAGATTGACCCATAAACGCAGACATGTGGCCGATGTTGCCTTGAACCACGATGTTCACGCCTTTCATCGAAATACCACAGCGCGAGGACGCATTGCCTTTGACCACGATCAAGCCGCCATGACCCGTTGCGCCCAAATATTGGCTCGCATCGCCTTCAATGACGATCTTGCCTGACATGATGTTTTCGCCCGTCCCTGGGCCCGCTGAGCCGTGAATATTGACTGTCGCTTGTTGGTTCATACCGGCGCAATAGTAACCGGTGGAGCCTTTGACAGTGACCTCAATCGGCGCATCAAGGCCACAAGCAATCGCATGCGCGCCTTTGGCGTTTTCAATCGTCCACGCCGTCTGGTTGGTATCATCCGACTGTGCGTGCAGCGCCGCGTTCACGCCGCGCAGACCCATTTCTTGTAAATCGACTGTTTGCATTTACGCTGCCTTCTCTGTGCTGGTCGGGGCCGCATTGTGGCTCCAGAAATAGACGGTTGCGGGTTCTGGCTCCCAAACGCGAGCCTCCTCAATACCGGGGAGATTTACCAAAGCGCGGTACTCTGATCCGAACGCCACATATTGATCGGTTTCGGCCATGACTGCGGGCTTGCAGGCAATCGGGTCGCGCACGACGCCAAAGCCGTCTTTGGTACCAACGAGGAAAGTGAAGAAACCGTCGAGATCATCGAGCGAGCTTTCAAGCGCTTCGCCCAAAGTCGCCCCTTCGCGCATCTTCCAAGTGAGGTAAGCCGCGCCCACCTCTGTGTCGTTTTCTGTTTCAATATGAATGCCTTCGCGGCGCAGCTTGCGGCGCAAAGAATTGTGGTTAGAGAGCGATCCGTTGTGCACCAAGCATTGATCGTCGCCCGTATTGAACGGATGCGCGCCCATGGTCGTGATCGCCGATTCCGTCGCCATGCGTGTGTGGCCAATTCCATGAGTTCCGCTCATTGAGGTGACGTTGAATCGCGCAGCCACGTCTTTGGGCAGGCCCACTTCCTTGTAGATCTCAAGCGTGTCGCCACGGCTCATGATGCGCACATTCGGGCGGATCTCGTTCAAGGCTGTGCGCGCTTTTTCAAAGTTGCCCGCAGGAATAGAGAGAACCGCATGCGTACTGATGACGTCCATTGAAACAGTCCCGCCGAGCGCATCCGAGAGCGCGCTATCAAGGCCTGCGAACTCCAATTCAGGCGCATCAGATTGCACCGTCATCTTTGATGAACCTTTTGTTTCATCACCATAAATCGCAATGCCTGCACTATCAGGGCCACGATCCGTCATAGTGATCAACATTGAGGTAAGCATATTGCCCAGCTCAGGTTCTAGCGATTTGTCTTTTAGGAAAAGACCAACAATCCCGCACATAGTGAAATCCCTCGAGTAACAGCCGCATGGCACACGGCATCCGACTCAGACGCTAGCAGCAATTATTTTGCGGCTCAACTGTTAGGAAACTTTTTTTCACTTAAGGCAAAAAATACTAGGCAAAACGCGATTCTCATGTTTGATTGCCCGTGAGCATCCAGCATTCACGACTGGAGTGCGCCAAAAAACGACAGCTAATAGGGGAGTCCTAAACGTGGAAGACCAAATCGCAGAGCTTGTTGCCAAAGTGGCAGAGCTTGAAGCGGCAAGCGGGGGTGCGAAAGTCACCAACACCGTGTTTGCCGAGACATATTATTATCTGACAATTCCGCTGATGATCATCATCCATGCGGGATTTCTTGCGTATGAAATGGGCGCTTCGCGACTCAAGAACGTGTTGTCGTCGGGTGTTAAGAACATTCTCGCTTTCGCGTTTATGATCCCGACATTCTACTTCTTTGGTTGGTGGGTCTATTTCGGTTTCCCCACAGGTATTCCCGGTGAAGCAGGTCCGATGGGCATCTCTGGCATTGAATATGCGAATTCTATCGCTTGGGGCTGGGGTGAGTCGGCGCAATACATGGGTCCGAATATCGCGGATAACATTTCCGGTGTATTCTTTGGTGCGTTTGCGCTGTTCGCCTGCACGACGGCATCCATTATGTCTGGCGCGGTGATTGAGCGCATTCAAACGGTTGGATTTATCATCCTCGCGGTTGTGCTTGGCTCCTTCGCTTGGGTCGTTGCGGCGGCTTGGGGCTGGCATGCAGATGGCTGGTTGGTCACACAGTGGGGCGTACACGACTTTGGCGCGGCGGGCCTTGTCCACGCGGTTGCTGGTTTCTTTGCGCTTGGCGTTCTCGTCAACCTTGGGCCACGGATCGGCAAATTCAACGCAGATGGCACTGCCAACCACATTCCGGGGCACAATATGCCTCTGACTGTTGTGGGTCTGATGCTCATCATCGTCGGTTTCTGGGGCTTCTTGATGGCTTGTGTTGTGCCTCCGGGTGAGGCGTGGAGCTGGTTCCCAGACAAGTTCGCAACGATCTATGGCACGCCTATCACGCTGGGTTCCTTGTCTTTCAACATCCTGATGGGTGTTGCGGGTGGCATCATTGGCAGCTGGCTGTTCACACGTGATCCGTTCTGGATGATGTCTGGCGCACTTGCGGGTATTATTTCCACGGCCTCTGGTCTGGATATCTACTACCCTGCGCATGCCTTCCTGATTGCTTTGTCTGCTGGCTTGATCCTCAAGCCATGTGCTGACTTCCTTGAGAAGCGCGGCATCGACGATGCGGTAGGCGCGGTCACGGTGCACGGCACAATCGGTCTATATGGCTTGATAATGCTGGGTGTCTGGGCCTCTGGTTTTCCAGCGTTGGCAATCGAGAACGCCCCTACGATCAGCCTGATAGGTCAAATCGTTGGCGCAATCGTGTTCTTCTTGCTGGGCTTTGTGCCGGGCTACGTTGTTTCGCTCATCCTCAAGATGTGCGGCATGCTGCGTGTCCGTGAAGGTGCCGAGATTGCAGGTATGGATGCAGTGAAAGTTCCAGCGGCAGGCTATCCTGAGTGGGGCCGTGACGCACCCATCACGCCTGCTGAATAATCAAACAACACTGAAAAGGAGAAACACATGTTTCCATATTCTGAAGCCTCCTGGAGCGTTGTTGACGGTGCCATGTTTATCGGTTGGGGCACTGCCCTGCCAGGCATTACAACGTTCCTTGCGATGGTGGCTTGCGTCGTAGTCCTTGTGATCGGGCAACGCTCCGAGACGGCGAAAGCAAAAAAATTCGACAAGTAAATCTTGATAAAACCTTGAATTGGGGGGCCATAGTTGGCTCCCCTTTTCGTTTTTATTGCCTGTCAGGAAAAAAAGTTTAATCGCAATGTTGCTTTTTGCACCCGTGTCGGGCTGAATACGATAAAACAAGACTCACAACAGACAGGGATATTTTAGATGGCTATTCTTTGGAGACGCTCCGCGCTTGCACACCGTCACGCAGAAATTGGCGGCGAGTTGGAAGACTGGAACGGCATGGGCACCGCTTGGTTCTACGATCACACACCAGAGCGCGCAAAAGCTGACTATGAAGCGATCCGCACCAAAGCGGGTCTGATGGATGTGTCCGGTCTGAAGAAAGTCTACGTCACCGGCCCAGACGCTGCTTACGTGATCGACCGCGCAACAACACGTAACGTGGAAAAGATTGCGCCAGGTCGTTCGACTTATGCCTCTATGCTGAACGCTGAGGGCAAGTTCATTGACGATTGCATCATCTATCACCTCTCGATGAATTCGTGGCTGGTTGTCCACGGCACGGGCACGGGCATGGAGCAACTCACGACAGTCGCCGCTGGCAAGAATTGCTCGGTGATCTTTGACGATGACCTTCACGATATGTCTTTGCAGGGTCCGGTTGCCGTTGATCTGCTTGCCAAAGAAATTCCAGAGATCCGTGATTTGGCCTACTTCGGCTTGATGCAAACACGCCTTTATGGCCGTGACGTGATGATCTCGCGCACAGGCTACACAGGAGAGCGTGGCTACGAGATTTTCTGCAAAGCGAAAGACGCCGTCCATCTTTGGGACAGCATCCTTGAAGCTGGTAAAGACATGGGCGTGCGCCCGACGCAGTTCTCAACCCTCGATATGCTGCGCATTGAAAGCTACCTGCTGTTCTACCCCGGCGACAACTCTGAAACGTTCCCGTTTGAGAACGAAACATGTGGCGACACGCTCTGGGAGCTGGGCCTCGACTTTACAGTTTCACCTGACAAAGAAGGCTTTATCGGGTCCGAGAACCACTATGCGTCAAAAGGCAAAGAGCGCTTCAAGATTTACGGCGTGAAGCTAAGCGATAGCATGGATCAGATGGAAATGTTTGCGCGCGTGCATGCGGATGGCAAAGACGTGGGCGTGATCACCTATGGTCTGTCCTCCGAGCTGAACGGTTACTCCGTCGCAATCGCACGTCTGTCGCCAGAAGTTGCGAAAGCTGGCACCAAGCTGACAGTTGTGCAGCCAGATGGCACAGAATTGGCCGCAACGGCGGAAGAAATGCCGTTCTACGATGTGGACAAATCCATCCGCACCGCCAAGGGTTAAGCCAACACTATCAGGGCGCGGCACACCGTTGGCGCGCCCTTTTCACATCTTACAGGGGAACCCATGTCGAAATTCGAATTCCCAGAATCCATCCGCAGCCGCCCTGTCTGGGGCACGCTAGAACCCCGCGCAGGCTTGCATCATTTGATGATCGCTGACGCAGAAGGGGCCGAAGCCATCTTGGAAGTTGCCACGCCCGAATTGATGACTGGCGCGCATATCATTTTCATCTCCAAAGGTACGGGCTTTGGCGACAAACTGCGCGCATTGAACCCTGCACAGTATTATGAAGGCCCTTCGTACGAGGCCTCCGCGTCCCGCATTCGGCGTGTGTTGCAAGACGCCAAGATGAGCACTCAGGTTTACCTCGCGGGCACCGAAGGGTTGATGGGCCAAGCCATGCGCGAATGCACCAATGCAGGCATCCCCTACACAGCCGTGCAGACAGAGCATCGCGGCTCAACAGCGCGCCGCATGCAATGTGTGCATTGCAAGGGCATCACCGAAGATGTCGCAATTGATCCGTTCGTCTGTTCGCACTGTGGTTTAAATCTGTTTGTACGTGATCACTACTCACGCCGATTGGCCGCCTACCAAGGCGTGTGCGTCGACGCGGAAGACCCCGGAAATGTTCCTAAGTCAGTGGGGATTTACGAATGAGCGGCGCAGAGAAAATCGACGTTACCGTCACCGAGATCGTCCCTGTAAATGAGCTGGTTACTCGTTTCAAATTTGAGCGGACCGATGGTGGCCTGTTGCCCACCTTCTCAGGTGGCGCACATACGGTTGTTGAGATGAAAGACGGCGATATTACCCGCCTTAACCCCTACTCACTTATGTCCGATCCAATGGATCAAAGTGCCTACACGATTTCCGTGCGCCGCGACGATGAAGGTCGCGGCGGATCATTGTTTATGCACCAGAAGGTCTCGGTCGGCGACCAAATGGTAATCAGCTATCCCGTGAATCTCTTCTCGTTAGATCTGCGCGCTAAGAAACATTTGTTCCTTGCGGGCGGCATCGGCATCACGCCTTTCCTAAGCCAAATCAAACAGTGCGAACGTTTGGGTGGTGCTTGGGAATTGCACTACGCCTGTCGCAATGAAGCGCTTGGGTCTTACGTGGATGAATTAACGTCAAAGCATCCTTATGAAGCGAACGTTTATTACGACGATCAAAAGCAAGCGATTGCTTTGGAGGGTCTTTTGAACGGCCAGCCTATCGGCACGCATGTCTACGTCTGCGGCCCCAAGGGCATGATCGACTGGGTGCGTGCTACAGCAGAAAAACTTGGCTGGCCGCGCGAAGCCGTGCATTACGAGGAATTCCTCGCACCGCAACCCGGCAAGCCGTTTGAAGTGAAGCTATCGGTGTCGAACAAAGTTGTTCAAGTCGGTGAGGACGAGAGCCTGCTGGAAGCGATGGAGCGTGAGGGCGTTGATGCGCCTTATCTGTGCCGTGGCGGTGCCTGCGGTCAATGTGAAACGCGCGTTATTGATTACTCCGGCAACTTCATTCACCGCGATCACTGGCTCGAGGACGATGAACACGCATCTGGTGAAAAGATCATGCCTTGTGTCAGCCGCTTTGAGGGCAAAACTTTAGTATTGGACCGTTAAAATGACCATTCAATTCAACGAAGAAACCTTCCGCGACGATTATACATTCAAGAACTCCGACTGGGCGATTCAGCGTTTCCCTTTTCCATTCCACGAAGACAGCTACATGTATTCTGTGAACATGGAGCAGCATCGCGGCGGGCCTAAGGGGTCGATCTACGAAAAGCGCTTTGATGTGGATGAGCATTACGTCGCTGAAATGCGTGACCGTGCGATGGTGCTCGCCGATGATCCACTGCGCTGCCAAAGCCTGCCGCATATGACGCTTGCGGGGTGGGATTTGCTTGAGCTGATCATGGTGTCAAAATCCGAAGACTATCCTGACCTGTTCGAGCTGCACCGCGACGGCGATCAATGGCGCTGGGTGAACAAACCTTTGGGCATTGATGACACTTTCACGTTCCTAGATGAAACTACCCTGCCCTACGGCCCAATGGAGTACATCACGCGCCAAGCACAGGGTGATTTCTGCGTGCTTGATCAACGCGATGATAACCTGTGGATGGATGCAGGCACAGTTACGACGCAAGCAGACTGGTCGCTTGATTTCGATATCGGAATGAATTTCTTTGAATGGCACGCACCTGTACCGCTGGCCCATGAAAAGGGCATCTTTGTGCGCGCGTTGAAGTTTCTTTTGAACATCCAGCAAGGCGCGCCTGCGCGGCGTTTGAACTGGACTATGACAGTCAATCCATTGCTCGACACAAGTCCCGAAAACTATCACAAATGGGGTGTGCAAAAGACGACGTTGACGCCTGAGAATATTGGCCAAAAGCAACACTTGCGGGTTGAGTTGCAGACCTTCTTCCGCTTGCCACGCTCAAACGCACTGGTGTTTCCGATCCGCTGCTATCTGTGCAATTTCGATGATCTGATGACCATGCCAAAATGGGGCCGTCGTTTGCATCGCGTGATCCGCGATTTGCCCGAAGAGCTGGCTACCTATAAAGGTTTTATCGATAATCGCCCAATGATGCTGGATTACCTGTCAAAGTTTGATGACGGCTTGCCCACGAGTCCTGGCATTTGGCCTGAGCGCGAAACCGAGCCTGCGCTTAATACCTAACCGTAAGGTGCGTGTATCACGCACCTTAACCCACTCAGGCGATAGACTGTGGATAACTGATGATCGACAAGTAGCGCGCAGGCAAGTCCACAAGAACTTCGGGCCCGTGTGGCGCGTCTGCGTCAAAGAACAGTGTATCACCCGGAACCAGTGAAAACACCTCATCCCCGTGGCGATAGTCCACCTTGCCCTCAAGCATATAGATCGTCTCGATGCCACCATGCTGAAACATTGGAAAGACATCTGATTGCTCTGACAGGGTAATCAAATACGGCTCAACGATCACACCGCTGGAATTCGCGCCAATATGCCCAAGCAGGTTATACTGATGACCCGCGCGCGTACCTTCACGCTCTAGCTCAACCCCTTCACCAGCCTTCGTATGAACGGCCATGCGTTGCTCTTCAAAGCGGCGAAAAAAACTGGTGAGCGGAACCGACAGCGCATTAGCCAGCGTTTGCAGAGTGCTCAGCGAAGGGGATGTATTGCCGTTCTCAATCTTGGACAGCATCCCAATCGACAGCCCTGTCATTGAAGCGAGTTCAGCAACGGTGATCTCTTTTTGTTTACGAAACGCGCGCACCTCGCGGCCAATCGCGACCTCAAGAACTTTCTCACGCTCACCAATCGATGTAACGTGTGGATCTTGGCTTAGTTTAGCAACCATTTTGGGCGACAACACTTTTATGTTCATTTTCAAGCCTCTTAGTGCCGCACGACCTCAAACGCAATGTTCACAAGGAGAAGCATCAACCTAGGACATTTAAGACGAACAATACCATGGAAACCCCAAGGTGTAAATCAATCTTGACATCCTCATGACATCACAGCTTTACACCACAGACTGCATCGCCGTCACAATCGCATGGTGCAACGATCCTGCAGAGGCGCGCGGGCCAAGTATGCGCACCCAATCATTGGGATCGCGTCGGATAACAAAGCAGCCGAGATGGTGGATAGAGGTGCGCTGTGCGTCGCCCGTTTGCATGGCGCGGATGTTTATCGAGCAGAGCAATTCCATGACAGGCTCCATCTTCGCACCTTGCAGATCAAAGCAAGCCCAAGCGTCACTTTGCTCAGTGATCGACGCACTCGCTCCAAAGCGTGCTTTCAGCTGTGCAGCGAGATCTTCGTGAGTCGCGTACGGCGCGCCAACCATCCATTGGTCGGGGCCCGTCCAAAAGGCCGCTTCTGGATCACGCAAGACCACTTTGCCAATTTCAGGAACGCGCCCGTCGAGCAAATTGGCAAGATGCTCGCGACAGGCCGTTTCGTGACCAAGGCGCGCATGAACGGAGGCCAAAGCAAGACCATCATTCTCGCGGAGCATGACCTCACCAATTGTATCTACGCGCGGGGACTGCCCACCAAGGGCCGTAATAGCAGTGAGATCATGCACGTTGGCGTCCTCCTTCTGGATCAACAAAATGGGCAGAAGTCACTTCAACGACAACTTCGCTATCGGTAACAGGCGAGACAAGGCGCATCTTCTCGCCCATACGCGCATCGCCAGATTTGATCATCGCAAGGCCAATCATCGAACCGACTTCGGGCGAGTATGCCGCCGACGTCACATAGCCCTGATCATGCATCGCATCGACAGGGCCATTCGCCGCCATCAAATGCCCGCCGGCCGTGATCTTATCCTCACTCGCGAGCGGTTTCACGCCGACGAGCTTCAGCGCGTCATCCTCATTAAGACCCGCGCGTTCCGATAAAACTGTGCCGATGCTATCTTTCTTCTTTGACACCATTCGTCCCATGCCAAGGTTGTTCGCGGTGGTCGTGCCATTCAGCTCATTGCCTGCCGCGTGACCCTTTTCGATCCGCATCACGCCTAGCGCTTCTGTGCCGTAGGGCACCACGCCGAACTCTTCGCCCTCATCCATTAATTTGCGCATCAGTGAATCGCCGTAGCGCGAGGGCACAGCAATCTCGAACGCCAACTCACCAGAGAATGAGATACGGAACAAACGCGCGCGCAAACCACCGCAAACAGTTATATTTGCGCAGGCCATGAACTCGAAAGCTTCATTCGAGATATCAAACTCAGGATCGACGATTTTCTGCAAAAGCGCGCGCGAGTTTGGCCCCGCGACCGCATATTGCGCCCAAGCTTCTGTGGTTGAGATCAACTGCACATCCGCATCCGGCATCAAACATTGACGCACGAATTCCATGTGCTGATAGACGGGGCCAGCCTTGGCCGTGGTCGTTGTGACAACAAAATGATCCTCAGCTAAGCGCGCAGCTGTGCCATCGTCCATCGCAATGCCATCTTCGCGCAACATCAGGCCATAACGCGTTTTGCCGACAGCGACTTTCGCGAAGGGATTGCAGTAGACTTTATTAAGGAAAGTAGCCGCATCCGCACCTTGCACATCAATCTTACCAAGAGTGGTGCAATCGCAGACTCCAACAGAGGCGCGGGTCGCCTTGACTTCGCGATCCACAGATTGTCGCCAATGGGTTTCGCCTTCAATCGGGAACCATTGCGCGCGCAGCCAGTTGCCGACTTCAACAAAGACCGCGCCGCGCTCTTTCGCCCAGAAATGCGAAGGCGTCAGACGCGTCGGATGAAATTCCATCCCGCGCATACGACCTGCGAGCGCGCCAATAGACACGGGTGTATAGGGCGGGCGGAAAATGGTGGTGCCGACGTCTGGAATACCCTTGCCCGCAATCTCCGCCATAATCGCGAGACCGCCCATGTTAGACGTCTTGCCCTGATCCGTTGCCATCCCGAGCGTCGTGTAGCGCTTGAGGTGCTCAACGGAGCGGAACCCCTCTTGATGCGCGAGTTTTACGTCTTTGATAGTCACGTCGTTCTGCTGATCTAGCCACGCACGTTTGCAGCCTTCGACATACCAGAAAGCAGATTGCTTGGCGGGTGTATCATCTGCCGCTGGCGTATCTGCCGCTTTGATACCCAACGCTTCTGCTGCGCCTTTGGCACCGCTCTGTAGCGCGCCATGCGTCGACAGATCACCGCTCGCAGCGCCAGCCACCGTCATACCAGGCGGGAGCGTGCCACCAGGAACAAAGGCCGAAAGACCTCCGTCCCAAGTTGGTCGTCCACGTTGATGGCAGGTCAGATGGACATTCGGGTTCCAACCGCCTGAAACGCCCAAAGCGCCGCATTCCAGCGTACGTTCCGACCCATCAGAGAGCTGCACATCGACAAACGTGAGTCCAAGTCGGCCTTTTGTGTTGATCACCTGCGCACCTGCCAGCACCTCATAATCCATCGACATTGGCGCATCCGCGCGCGTGTCAATCACTGCGGCAACCTTGACGCCTTTCGCATGCAAATCTGCCGCCGTACGGTGCCCATCGTCGCAAGAGGTAAAGATCGCAACACGCTGTGCAGGCGTCGCCGCCCAGCGGTTTACATAAGAACGCATCGCAGAGGCGAGCATAATGCCAGGGCGGTCATTATTCTCAAACGCAATCGGACGCTCAATCGCACCAGCACAGAGCAAGGTTTTCGTCGCATAGATGCGCCAAAGGATTTGACGTGGCTTGCCAGCAGCAGGTTCAAGCAAGTGATCGCTGACACGTTCGACAGCGCCATAAATCCCGTGATCGAACGCACCCATCACGGTAGTACGGCTCATCAGGCGCACGTTTGGAAGGGACGAGAGTTCAGCAATCGTTTGCGTGGTCCAATCGAGCGCGGATTTAGCGCCGATCTGCAACTGCTCACTCAGCAAACGGCCCCCCATCGCAAAGTCTTCATCCGCGAGGATCACCTCTTTGCCAGCGCGCCCCGCTGTGAGCGCAGCCATTAAACCCGACGGCCCAGCACCAACAATCAACAGATCGCAGTGGCGGAAACCCTTGTCATACTCATCGGGATCTTCCTGCATCGAAAGTGCGCCAAGACCCGCAGCTTTACGAATAATCGGCTCGTAGACCTTTTCCCAGAACGGCGCGGGCCACATGAATGTTTTGTAGTAAAACCCAGCAGCTAAGAAATCAGAGGCGGCATCATTCACCGCCAGAGCATCGAATTTCACAGACGGCCAACAATTTTGCGAGCGCGCGGTGAGACCGTCGAACAATTCGGCGGTGGTCGCTCGAGTGTTGGGTTCAGCGCGTGCTCCATCGCGCAAAGTGACAATCGCGTTCGGCTCTTCGCTGCCAGCGCTCAAAGGACCACGAGGACGGTGGTATTTGAAAGAACGCCCCATAAGACGCACACCGTTGGCGAGCAAGGCAGAAGCAAGCGTATCGCCTGAATGACCCGTGTAGCTTTTGCCATCAAACTTGAATTTCAACGGCGTGTTGCGATCAATCTGGCCGCCTTGGACTCGGTTCACTTGTGTCATAACGAACGTCCTTTGCTGCGCGCTACATCGCGGGCCAGCTCAACCTTGGAAATTTCATGCGTGCGCGTGTCGCGCGTGACCACAAGCCAAGAACGATCACCGCCTTCATGGAACCACAATTCGCGCAACTCCCCTGCGGGATTGTCGCGCAAATAGGCGTAGTCATGGAATTGATCAGCGGCATTTTCCGCCTCAGGATCGGGCCGTTCGATCAGGCTTGCGTCCCCCATATAGACGAACTCAGCACTGTCGCGCGGACCAAGAAGCGGGTGGTTAATGATCATCTCTCAGCACTCCTTAATGCAGGTTGGGCTGGTTGCCCTGCCCTTTTTCATCAATCATGTGACCAGTTTTGTAACGATCCAACCGATAGGCTGTCGCAGTCTCGTGGGGTTCGTCCTTGGCGAGCAAATGCGCGAAGGTGTAGCCCGAAGCAGGCGTCGCTTTGAAGCCACCGTAGCACCAGCCACCATTGAAATAGAGGCCCTCGATATGGGTTTTGTCGATATAGGGAGAGCCATCCATCGACATATCCATGATGCCGCCCCACATACGCAAAAGTCGCGCGCGGCCAATCATTGGCATGATCGCCATGCCACCTTCGCAAACGTCTTCGACCACGGGCAGGTTGCCCCGTTGGGCGTAGGAATTGTAACCGTCGAGATCCCCACCAAAAACCAAACCGCCTTTGTCTGATTGGCTGACATAGAAATGGCCTGCGCCAAACGTGATAACTCCAGGCAAAACAGGTTTCAGACCTTCGGACACGAAGGCCTGCAGCACATGACTTTCAATCGGCAAGCGCATCCCCGCCATGCCCATCAAACGGCCTGAGTTGCCTGCGACCGCGCAACCGACTTTACCAGCGCCAATAAAGCCGCGCGAAGTTTCAATGCCTTTGCACACACCGTCTTCGATCTTGAAACCCGTGACTTCGCAATTCTGAATAATATCGACGCCATGACTATCCGCTGAGCGCGCATATCCCCAAGCCACCGCATCGTGGCGCACAGTGCCACCGCGCCGCTGCGCAAGACCGCCTTTGATCGGGAAACGTTGATCGTCGAACTTAAGGAATGGATACTCAGCACGGATTTGCGCTTCATCCAAGTATTCGGCGTCCGCGCCATTCAGTATCATCGCATTACCACGCCGCACGAAAGCATCGCGCTGAGCGTCAGAGTGGATCAGATTCATAATTCCACGTTGGGACACCATAGCGTTGTAGTTGAGGTCCTGCTCCAGTCCTTCCCAGAGCTTGAGCGAGAATTCATAGAACGGTTCGTTGCCATCAAGCAGATAATTTGAGCGAATGATCGTTGTGTTACGGCCCACGTTGCCGCCACCAATCCAACCCTTTTCGATCACCGCGATGTTCTTTTGCTTATAGACTTTGGCCAAGTAATGCGCCGTCGCAAGGCCATGACCACCGCCACCGATGATCACGATGTCATAATGTGGTTTCGGGTCTGGTTCGCGCCAAGCGGGCGTCCAGCCTTTGTGGCCACTCAAAGCCTCTTTGATGACCTTAAATCCAGAATATCGCATGCCTTGGACCTCCAACGCTCAATGTCTTTCAACAGTGCACCATAAAGATGCAGAAACACGACAGACGCCCGAAAAACGGACCGACTCTGCGCTTCCGACTAAAGAAAGACCACCCCCAACAACTACACACAAGAAAAAAACTTGATTGAGAGGAAAAAAATTGCAGAGTGTTAGGTATTGCCATTCGGTCGTATGCGGATTCGCTCCATTGGGTGCGAGCAACGCTAGAAACAACTAGGGCATAAGCCATGTCGCGACATCAAGATCGCGAAGAACAGGGAGAAGACAATGAAAAGATCAACGACAGCACTTGCGGCGGGTATTCTCGCGGTACTGCCTCTGGCAGCAATTGCAGAAGACAGCAGCGACCCGATTGTTATTCCAATCCACAACTGGTCCAGCCAGATCGTGATGTCCAACGTAGTTGGCCAGATGCTCGAGAGTGCGGGCAACAATGTGGAATATGTCACAACAGACAGCCAGGCGGTTTATGAATCAGTACGCCTCGGCGACGTCACGCTTGAGATGGAAGTCTGGGAAGGCGCGTTTGGCGCATCCTTCCGCGCCGCTCTGGAAAAAGGCGGTATCGTCGATGTGGGTGATCACAATGCGGTCACACGCGAAGATTGGTGGTATCCAATGTGGACTAAAGAGGCCTGCCCAGGCCTTCCAGACTGGAAAGCGCTCAATGACTGTGCAGCGTTGTTCCAAACGGCTGAAACAGGCGACAAAGGCATGTACCTAGATGGCCCTGTTGACTGGCTCAAGCATGGTAAAGAGCGCGTCGAGGCGCTTGACATGGACTTCGTCGTGATCAACGCGGGATCTGCTGCTGCTCTTTGGGCTGCAATTGGTGCTGCGGAAGCGGACAAAAAGCCAATCGTTGTCTTCAACTGGACGCCAAACTTTGCAGAGGCAGTATGGCCTGGTGAATTCGTCGAATTTCCGACGTGGGTAGACGGTTGTGACAAAGATCCAAGCGTTGGACCAAACCCAGACGCGCTTTATGACTGCGGCAACCCTGCAAAGGGCTACATGAAGAAAGCGGCATGGGAAGGCATGGAAGAGAAATGGCCTGCGGCCTATGCAACTCTTGAGAAAATCTCTTTCACCAATGCACAGATCGCTGAAATGGCGAAAATGGTCGACATTGATGAGATGGAGCCAGAAGAGGCCGCTGAAGCATGGCTGGAGCAGAACGAAGACGTTTGGTCCGCTTGGGTTAACTAAACCCGTCGCGACGCTTCGTTAGAATAGGCCCTGCCTGATCATATCGGGCGGGGCTTTTTAAACAGGATTTCCTATGACCACTGATGCCCCAGTAATTTCTGCCAAAAACGTTTGGAAGCTTTTTGGAAGCGCACCTGAAGCCTATCTCAAAGGCATGCCTGCGGGCCGTAGCTTTGATGATATCCGTGCGGATGGCTATATTGCGGGTGTTAAGGACGTGTCGATCGATGTTGCGCGCGGCGAGATGTTGGTCATCATGGGGCTTTCAGGGTCTGGAAAGTCCACACTGGTGCGTTGCTTCTCGCGCCTGCATGATATTACTGGCGGCACGATAGAAGTTGAAGGTCAGGACATTATGTCTTTGTCCGAAAAAGAACTTATTGAGCTGCGTCGCAACAAGATGGGCATGGTGTTCCAAAGCTTTGGCCTCCTGCCCCACCGTACCGTCCTCGACAACGTCGCGTTTCCTTTGGAGATGCGCGGTCAGGACAAACATGCACGGCGTGAACGCGCGCTTGAGGTAATCAAACTCGTTGGCCTTGAGGGGCGCGAAGACTATTTCCCGCGCGAGTTGTCTGGCGGCCAACAACAGCGTGTTGGCATCGCGAGATCGCTCGCGATTGAACCTGATATCTGGTTCCTCGACGAGCCATTCTCAGCGCTCGACCCACTTATTCGTCGCGAAATGCAGGACGAATTCCTGCGCTTGCAACAGCTTTTGAACAAGACGATTGTCTTTATTACGCACGACTTTGACGAAGCCCTGCGCCTTGCGGATCGCATCGCGATTATGAAGGACGGCGCAGTCGAGCAATGCGATACGCCCGATCAAATCGTGCTGCATCCGGCAACAGAATATGTGCGCAAGTTTACCGAGGAAATCGACAAAGCCCGCGTGGTACACGCGGAAACTTTGATCGAAGACGGTCTGTCCGCTGACGGCGATCCTGTAGATGCCGGAGCGTCGGTTCAAAGCCTAGCGAAACTCCTGATCCAAGACACGCGCAGCGCGATTCCAGTCGCAAAAGATGGCACAGTGATTGGTGCTATGTCGCGCGAGATCGCGCTCGGTATCTTGGTAGGGGCTGAGTGATGTCTGAGACGACTGATACCACCTCTAATTTGCCTATGAGCCGCTCGAAGCTTTCGAGCATTCTTGTTAGTATCGCGATCTTACTAACTGCGGTGCAGTATCTCGGTTTTCTGCCCGCCGCGCTGCATCGTTTGCCAGAAGCGTTGGTGCCCAACTTCGCTGGATACCTCGATCTGTTCTTTAATTTTGTCAAAGACGATCTAGGCCTGTTTGCTTTCACCCGCTGGCTCACAGGATTGTTGCAAGTCGTCCTTGATACCACCGCCAACCTGCTGTTTGGCAAACGTCGCTGGCCTAACTTAGGCCCGATCCCATGGACCGCTATCGCGGCATCAATGGCGGTGCTGGGCTACTATTTGGGCGGCTGGAAAATGGCAGCTTTGGTGGCGTTTACCTTCTGCTGGACCGCGCTTGTAGGCCAATGGAAGATCGCGATGCAAACGATGTCTGTGCTTGTTGTCGCAGCACCAACGGCGTTCATCATCGGCCTTTCCCTTGGTATCGCCGCATGGAAATCGCCTGCAATTGATCGCACTTTGAAGCCCATTTTGTCTGTGCTGCAAACGCTGCCCTTCTTCACTTACCTCCTGCCCGCTGTGATCTTTTTCAAAGTCGGCCCAACCGCTGGCGCAGTTGCCACAACTATTTACGCAATACCACCAATGATTTTGATGACGACACTGGGTTTGCAGAAAGTCAGCCCAGAAGTCGTCGAAGCCGGTCACATGAGCGGCTGCACCAAATTCCAGCTGCTGCGCCATGTGTACCTGCCATCTGCACGCACTGAAATTCTGGTGGGCGTGAACCAAGTAATTATGCTCTGCCTTGCGATGGTCGTACTTACCGCATTCATCGGCATGCCGGGCCTTGGCGCAAAACTACTCGCAATGATGGGCAGCTTCAAACTGGGCCGCTCCTTCGAAATCGGCGTCACCATTGTGCTGCTCGCCGTCACGTTGGATCGCATGTCAAAAGCCTGGGTTGTCAAACAACCAGAGCACTTTGAGCGCGGCACGCCGTTGTGGAAGCGTCATATTGCACTGCTCTTGGGACTTGGTGCATTCGTATTCTTTTGCATCGTCGCCCAGTTCGTAGAGGTCGCATCCGAAATTGGCCGCAAGCAAAGCCTTTCCGTGGGCAAAGAGCTGGACACAGGGATCAAATGGTTCCTCAACATTGAATGGGTCAAAGCCACAACAGGGTTCCTGCGCGCCTTCGTGAACGTGCAAATCCTGATCCCGTTCCGCAACTTTCTACTCTCGATCCCGACACCTGCGTTCATCTTGCTGGTCACAGCCTTCGCACTTTGGCTTGGAGGGCGTCGTCAGGCAATTACAGCGCTGATCTTCTTCTCTCTGGTCGCGCTATCCGGCTGGTGGGATCGCTCTGTTATCACGCTCTACTCGGTCATTTCTGCGGTTTCCATAGCGCTTCTATTTGGCTTGCCAATCGCCATTCTCGCTGCGCGTACCGAGAAATGGTCACAGCGCCTTCTACTGGTCTGCGATACTGCTCAAACCTTCCCAAGCTTCGTGTACCTGATCCCCGCAATCATGCTCTTTGGCATCACAGACATCGCCGTCATCTTCTCCATCCTGATCTTCGCCATGGTCCCGCTGATCCGCTATACAATCGAGGGTCTGCGAACCGTGCCACCCGAAGTCATCGAAGCGGCAGAAATGTCAGGGGCCACGCGCATGCAAAAGCTGGTCAATGTCCAATTGCCGCTAGCCTTGCCGACGATGGCTGTTGGGTTCAACCAAGCGATCATGTTCGCATTCTTCATGGTGATCATCGCCGCGTTCATCGGGACACAAGACTTGGGTCAAGAGCTACAGCGCACGTTAGCAGGCACCGATCTGGGGAAGAACTTCGTGCTTGGTATCTGCGTGTCACTTATGGCGTTGACGTTTGATCTGACGATCCTGAAATGGTCCTCTGATCGGAAAAAATTTCTTGGCTTGGAAGAGTGATTTCTATGCCATAGCCGCTTCTTTCATCGCGTCCACGCCTTTTTGCCAAAGATTGCCTTGCCAGAGTTCGTGCAAGCCTGTTTCACTGGTCGCGCCCTTTGTCATCGGCGCGGTAAAAGCACAAAACAAGACATAGGTCCTGCCTATGAATGAAGAACAAAAACCAAAGAGTCGTCGACGCGGCACCCAGCCCTTACAAATGCGGTATTGCGATTTCGGCGCGTCCGGCCAACAGCGGACGGTGGTTTTTCATGTGACGCATCGCCAACTTGCGTCCCCGGCGGCCATTCACAATCCGGCGGGCTGGCACAGGCCGATCGTGGATCTCCGCCAGCTCAGGGAAAATTGTCATGATCTCTGCCACAGCCTCGGTTGGTACGGATTTCAACGCCTGCTTTCTGAGAGAGCGCCGTTGGCAAAGACTACCTCGTGGGTGTCGCACAGGAAGTGCACATAGGTCACCTCGTGCACGTCATCCGCAACATCAATGCCATCTAGTGCCAACAGATGTTTGGCCGCGACGAGAACTTCGTTTTCATCAAACATGCGCTGTGCGATCCAGGAACGAACCAGCATCCGGTGTTGCGGTGAAACCAGCAAATCCCTTTCCGGCAGATCGTCCCCCAAAGCACCCGCCGAAATGCGGATCGGGCGCAAGTTGCCTTGCGCGGCCAGATGCGCCGCAGCAATCGTCTTGGTGCCAATCCACCGAACAGGCTGCAGCCCGTGATCGGCCGTCATGACCATGTCGCCCTGCGCCAGATCTTCGACATTGACGGTTTCGCCATGTGCGACCTCGATCTTTGTGCCTGCGGTAAAGCAGATCGGCGCAGTTGGGCCATCGGCCTCAAACGACGTGTAATTGTGATTGGTATTACCGGCACTAAAAAGGTTGCTCGAAAACGGCTGGCTGGATACCGTGCCATCCGGATTGAGTCGCCAGCCTGCGGAATTGGCGTCTGATCTAAACAAACTATTGGCCGGGGTAACTGTGATCCCGTCATTGCCACCACCGCCACTGATGGTTGTCGAGTCGGTCGTGTTGCCCTGAATTCCGAGGTACAACTGGTCATTCCCCGCTCCGGCGTTGACGTTTCCGTCCACGAACCATCTATCGCCGAAAATGACTTGATCGTCGCCGCCGCTTCCAGCGAACGTTCCGCTTTTGGAGACCGAAAAGTCATCGCCTGCTTCAAAGGTCACAGACTCAGCACCTAAGAAGTTTACCCCACCGGTGACGGTGGCGTTGTTGCCAAGGGTCACCGTTTGCGTTGACGTCTCCGCAAAGGCGCTCAATGTGCCAAGGGCACCATTGACGGTCAGATCATCGCCGGCTGTGATTGACGCATCTTCTCGGCCCGCCGTACGAAGGGCCCCGATGATCGCGACACCCGACCCGATCGTGTAATCCGACCCAGCCCCAACCCCAAGCGGGCCCTCAACATCGCCATTGACGGTGACGTTGTCGCCCAAGTCCAGCACAAACCCAGACGGGCCCGAAACGGATTTCGCATCAAAATCGGCGACCGTTGCGCCTGCGCCCACGTTTATCGTTAGGCTGTCGCCGCTGGCGTTGATCTGGTGGGAAGAGGCGTCAACACCGGCCGCATAGGTGACCGTCGGATCAGTGCCCGACAGTAAGTTGAGATCAAACTGGTTGTCTGAGCCGCCGGTTTGGTCCGTGTCGATCACAACATTGAACGCCGCATCACCGTTAAAGATGATGTCGCCGGTTGTGTTCGGTGACAGGATATAGGTTTCGCCTTCTACGGCGGTGAATGTGCCGCCTCCGACAGGAATTGTTACTGGCATGTCAAAGCCTCCTCAGCGAAAGGGCGGCACAGTGTCCGGACGCAAGGCACGCTTTTTTGGTTTGGCACGACTGCGGCCCCAATGGTTGACCAAGCGCACAAGCGCTCTGATCTTGGAACTGATGAGTCACTTGGGACTTTCATTTCAATACGCTCTTCTCGTGTCTAAGTTTGACGTTGAGGCGTCCTTTGCCAGCCACCTGCGCTTTGCGATCTGAGCGCAAGAGACGGCTTCGGTACCCAATCTCAATCAGTCAGCAGCGGGGACGTCGCCCCTTGATGCTGCCGCGTAAAGAAAAAAGTTCAAAATTCCCTTAAAAGATTTGGCGTTTATCTTTGGATTGCGGGCAGTGCAGCAGGCCCGCATTGCGACGCCGGTTGAACCAAGAGCAATCCACCACGTCAGCAATCAATAGCACCCTTTGTTTCATCATGCATCTTGATCGCAATAACGCACTTCTCTCCCATCCAAGCCTCAGTTATGAACGTGCAAAACCGATCTATTGTCCGGTGAAACCTTACTTCGGTCTGGTGAAACTGATAAACGTTTCCAATGACCTATCGCGAACTCAAAGACCCGAAGAACTTCGATGGCCTTCGCCTGAAGAAAAGGAAGATCGTTTAATAAGGTTAATGTCGGGCCAGATTGATATTAACGATCTTCTAAATCAAAAACTGGACCACATAAATCTTATGAGTGACCTCAAACGCCACCCGAAAAGGGAGGTATCAAACCGCGCCAGGTCCGGAAAAGATCCATCGACGCTAGGTTTGATAGTTTTCTCCTCAACCTAAGCGTCCCTCACTACACCATAGAGTGTAAAGTCGCTCAAATCCCCTTGTAGCGCAGTCCTAAAAGCGTTAGCAAAAACGTATAATTTTTTGGCGTTTCGCTAAGTCTGTGCGCGCAAAAGGAATGAAATGTCGCGTCTCATCCACATCATTTACAGCAGCGCTGCAAAAGCCCCATTTAGCTATGAAGATCATTTGACACTTCTGGGGACGTCCCGCACAAAGAACTCTAGCCTCAACATCAGCGGAATGCTTCTACACATCGAGGGCAGCTTTCTTCAGGTGATCGAGGGCCGCGAAGAAGATATCGATGAACTCTTCAACAAAATCGCGGACGATCCTCGCCACGGAAACATCGTCACGATCGTTCGGGAATCGATCGCGCAACGCGCTTTTTCAGATTGGAGCATGGGCTTCGCTGACGTAAAGCTAGATGAGCTTGAACAGAACACGGGTTGGAACGATTTTCTAACCAATCCTGACGCGTTGCATACCTTAGTGCCCGGCCGCGCCCAAAAATTGCTTAAGGCGTTTATAGACGGGCGCTGGAGGAGCAAAACACCAAGAACTAAACCTGCCGCACCACTTACCACGGACGCTCATCCAGCCAAAATCGATACAGATGACATGGCTGTTGCATTCCAGCCCATCATTTCGTTCGCACAGAACGCAGTCGTTTCTTACGAAGCACTGACATGGGACAATCGCATGCAAAGGGAAATGACCGTTGCAGATAAAGGTGCAGAAGCGCTGGGACAAATTGAAGAAGTCGCACGCAAACATGCGATGCTCATGTCCGCAAAGCCGGGTATGAACTTTGGGATTAACATCAATGTACGCCCTGTAAGCCCTGAAGATGCAGTCAGCAAAATGCAATCCATCATCGACGAAGCGAAAGCACAGAACTTAGCAAACCGCAGTATCACACTTGAACTCAACCAAGACTACCTAAGCGGTGACTTGGATTCGATCATCAAGATCGTTCAGGATTGCAAAGAAAACGGGCTCAAAATTTGCCTTGATGACTTTGGTGCTGGCCGCTCAGATTTGAACAGATTGGAAATGAGCCAACCCAACTCGATCGCCTTGAATCCTCAGTTGGTGCGCGACGTAGACACGAATGGGACCAAACAAGCGATTATCCGCGGGCTTGTTCAAACAAGCGATGACCTAGGAATTGATATCATCGCGAAGCACGTCGAAAACGAGCGAGAGCTTGACTGGCTCGTCGCCGAAGGGATCGATCTTTTCCAAGGCGGATTGTTTGGCACGCCCAAGATTGACGAATTTCCACAAGATGTGCGCTTGCCAGCAAAATGACACCGAACCAGTCCGTACCAGACTTTTCAATTGCCTTTCAGCCCATCATCGATGCAGCAGCTGGCACAATTTACTCGCAAGAGGCCATAGTAAGAGGACCAAAAAGCGCGTCTGCGCAGTCGCTTTTCCTCTTACTTGACCCGGCGGTGCACGCCCAAGCCGATGCCGCCTTCCGGTTCGAAGCAATCCGTATGGCGGGATTGGCAGGTCTCACCAGTCAGCTCAATGTGAGTGTACTTCCCAGCGCCCTTGAAAGATCAGCAGATGCTCTGAAAACAACACTTGAGGCAGCTCATCAGTTTGGTGTCTCCCCAAACCACTTGGTTTTGCAAATTACAGAGAACGAGATCATCATTGACTCAGCAACATTCACCAGGCGTCTGGATGATTTGCGACAAGATGGCTTGAAGCTTGCGATTGATGATTTTGGTGCCGGCTACGCTGGACTTAATCTTTTGGCCGATTTTCAACCGGAGGTGGTCAAGCTCGACAAACGCTTGGTGCGCGACATCGCCCATCACGGCCCTCGCCAAGCAATTGTGCGCGGCATTTCAAGAACATGTAACGATCTAGGCATAGATATTATTGCCGAGGGTATTGAAGCAGAAGAAGATTACTTTTGGTTTTTGGATGAAGGCATAACCCTGTTTCAGGGGCGCCTTTTTGCTCAACCAAAGTTAGGCACTATCACCACAGCATTTACGCTGCCAAAGTGACACCAGCCCTAGTCTTGAATACCTCAATAAGTGATTTGAAAAATGCCAAAGAAGAAAAATCCAGAAGACCCACAAGACCCAGACAAACGTACAGCTTCTGATACCACAGTCCGCGATCTTCAGGCTCAATCCAACCAATTGTACCGCGCCGCAAACGAACTTCAACGCACCAACCGTTTTCAATCCATGATCTTGGACAGCATCAATCAGGGCGTGGTTGTGGTAGACGAGTTTTCGCAACTTGTCGCTTGGAATGACGAATTCTTAAAGCTCTATGGACTGAACCCTAAAGCGCTTCAAAAAGGGATGGATCTGCAAATTTTTTGCGATTTGTTTGCAGCCTCTGAAGACAGTCCAGAGCGCGCGCCTGCCCTATCTTTCAATCACCGCTTGGGCGCACTTGGGGCAGGTGATTATCTTGATGTGCTTGCCGATGGCAAAGCTATTGAAATTCGGATCAGCGATAGAACCTCGGGCGGGCTGATCGCCACCTATACAGATGCCACCCCTCACTTTGAAACTGAAGCAAAGCTTCGTGACCAAAGAAAACAACTAAGCGAGCAAGTTACGCGGCTACGCACACTTGGCTCATCTTTAGAAGAAGCACGCAAACAAGCCGTTCATTCAGATCAGCAAAAATCGCGATTTTTAGCGATGATCAGCCATGACATCAGAACACCAATGAGCGCGATCATCTCTAGCCTAGAGCTTTTGTCAGACGACAAAACACAAAAAGATCATGACCGACTTCGTGAAGTCGCGCTCGCCAGTGGGCAGCAAATGCTGTTTTTGCTCTCAGATATCATCGAAGTGTCGCGCACTGATGGTTGGAACTTCACAATCAAACCAGAAAACACCGCAATGACAGAGCTGTTGAAAGCCGTTGTTGATGCTTGGGAACCTTTAGCCGCTAAGAAAGATATCACCCTGAATTTGCAAATCGGCAAAAACGTTCCAAACCATATCCAAACGGACCCCAAGCGCTTGCGCCAAGTGATCGACAATCTCATTAGCAACGCCATCAAATTCACTCAGATTGGCTCGGTAACCGTCAACGCAGAATTCCGCAAAACGCCCCAAGGCGATGTCATACGAATTGGGGTGAAAGATACTGGCCGAGGCATCGATAAAGAGAAGCAATATAAGCTTTTCCAAGAGTTCGGTCGCGTTGAAGATACCAACACACCTGCGGTTGAGGGCACCGGATTGGGGCTTTCGATTTCTAAACGCATCATCGAAAGCATGGCAGGAACGATCGGCGCTGAAAGCGACACTAAGTCAGGCAGCTTGTTCTGGATTGAAATACCTTTCGTGCCAGCAGAACAAATAGACGAGCCGAGCACGATAGCGCCACAAAGCCCCTCAGACACAATATCAAAACAAGGGCCTCCACACATTCTCGTCGTAGATGACAATCAAGTGAACCGCATGGTCATTTCATCATCGCTGAAAGTGCTTGGCTGCACGACCGAGGAGGCCATCGACGGTAATGACGCGGTGCAAAAGATTGAAAGTGGTGATTTCGACCTCATCTTGATGGACAACTATATGCCCAACGCAAGCGGTCCAGAGGCAGCGAAACGCATCCGCGCCGCAACAACACCCAAAAGCACAGTTCCAATCGTTGGCCTTACAGCGTCTGATGATCAACATGAAAAAGACGTTATGCTGAAAGCGGGCATGAATGTTGTCTATGTAAAGCCACTCGGCAAAGCGGTCCTAACGTCTATTCTACGCGAGTATGTAAAATCACCTCGACTCCTCTAAAGATAACAGTCGTTATTCACATGCCCTCAACTCTGCAACATTCCACGATTTATCAACGCGAATAAAGATAACAACGGAAACCGCATTACATTAAGCTTCGGTCAAGCAGCCTCAGGCTACCGCGCCCAAAACACTGCAAAGAGTGAGGCTCCTTGAAACAATTGTATTGGAAGCAATGCCGATGTTGTTAAAAGAAGACGCCCCTACGAATGAAGACCACCACTCCATCCATACCAAAGTAATTTTTATTACATCTTGGGGTATCGTCGTTTGCTGTATCGGCTGGATGGCTCTCGCATACTATCTGGGTGAACCGCTAATCGCTCTTTTGACAGCACCAGCTTTGCTCGGTACAATCTTTGCAACTATTGTTACAGCTTACGGAATGCCCTTACTAGGACGATCAGTTTGGAGCGCTGGCGGTATCGTTGCAGTGACTTTGGCAAGTTTTACAATTCATGAAGCCGCTAACCCAGAACTTATGTACCTTATTCTGCTCGGTGGGCCATTCTTGACGTTCGCCGTGGGGCGCGAAAACCTTCAGCTCATAATTGTAACAAGTGCCACCGCCATTTCGTTGGTTGCCGTACTTCTGCTAGGGAATGATTTCTTTGGAACACCCTGGGTCGGAGAAGCGATCGCAGAAAAATATGTGGCAAATGGAATGCTGGTAATGGTGTTCATTCTGATCGCCGTTGAGATGGCTGCATTCGGAATTTTGGCCCATACCAATCAAGTTAAGATGGAAGCCTCCAACACTCAGGCACGTCTTGCTAGTAGAGCGAAAACAGACTTCCTAGCCGCTATGAGCCATGAAATTAGAACCCCAATGAATGGCGTCGTGGGAATGGTAGAAATTCTCGAGAGCAGCAAACTCACGACGGAACAAAGCCGCATTGTCGAAACGATCCGCGACTCGTCGACGGCGCTATTGTCCATTATCGAGGACATTCTCGATATGTCCCGGATCGAAGCTGGCAAACTAGAATTAAAGCTTCAAAAAACTGAGCTCTTAAGCGTTTTCGAAAAATCAGCGGACACGCTCAGGCACTTTGCTGAAGCTCATCATGTGACCTTGTCGATAAATTATGATCCTGACTTGCCCGAATATTTGAGTTGCGATCCTGGTCGCTTGCGCCAGATCACGTTGAATCTGCTATCTAACGCCATCAAGTTCTCAAAAAGGCCACCAGAGGATCCAAAAGGTCAGGTTCTTCTAACTGTTGGGTATAACGACCAAGGTAATTTGAAGGTGGAAGTCTCGGATGATGGGATAGGCATCAGTGAGGATTTCCTATCCAGTTTATTCGACCCGTTTGAGCAATCAGCAGAGGTCCGACGTCATGAGTTTGGCGGGTCCGGGCTTGGCCTTGCGATCGTTTCACAACTTGTCGAAAAACTTAACGGTTCAATTGGAGTGGAAAGCCAGCGCGGACAAGGGTCTACCTTCACTGTTCACCTACCCATACTTGATCAAGAAGGCCAAATAAGGCTCCCAAACCTAGCTGATAAGACGATCGCTTACCTGCAAAATTCAGATGGCGGTATGCACTATTTTCAAAAGCTCATAGAACGCTCCGGTGGTCATTTCATGACTTTCGAGACTCAAGAAGACTTGATCACAGCCGCCCAAATCCAGAACGATAACGTCGTTTACATCGTACCTTACGCCTTCGAAAATTGGCAGAACGACACGGCAACCGACGGATCTAACACTTGGAATTTCTCTGACAATACAAACGTGATCTTTCTGTCTTCTGCTCACCACCAATTGGCCAACCACTCTCAGCAAGAACATATTGTCCTTCCATCTGCCCCCATTTTGAACAGCGCTTTGATTAACGCGCTCGAACGCGCTTTCAACATAAAAGCCCCCGCGCCGGACATCGGACAATCAAATGAAACCGCGTTGCTTTCAGACAAGAAAGACAGTGATGCTCCACGGATTCTTGCAGCTGAAGATAACGGCATTAACCGCGTTGTTTTGGAAAGCCAGTTGGCGCAACTAGGATATGCTCCAATCATCGTAGAAGATGGCGCAAAGGCTTATGAAGCATGGAAACTTGGTGAGTTCGATCTCATTTTGACCGACTGTCAAATGCCAATCGTCGACGGGTTTGAATTGACCAGAAAGATCCGAGAAGATGAGGCTAAAGACGGCCTAAACAGCATCCCGATAATAGCAATCACCGCAAACGCCGTGCGCGGCGAAGGCGAACGATGTGTAGCGGCAGGTATGGATGCTTATTTAACCAAGCCGACAACTCTGGCTGAGCTGAAATCAACCCTTGGAAAGCACGTAAAGAACGCGGGCGTTACGTCCACTGGGTAAACCGGGCAGCGCTTTAGAATGGGCCAAAAGATGAACGAGCGCGACTAACAGCAACGCTCGTTTTCATTGTTCAAAATTTGGCTAGCTCGCAAGTGCGACGGGGTTAACCAATCTTAGAATAGGCCGGTTATCCTGCACCGTTTCGAACGCTGCACTTTGTATGTCAGTTCCATTCAGCTCAGCTTCGCATTCCCGAAGGTCCAGCAGAACTTCTTCAACAAGCGTTTCCAGAATGCTCACCCGATGTTCGGCATCAAAATAGCGTTCTTCGAAGAGACGCTTCTCTCGCATTAAATCTGTGTTTCGTTCCTCTAGCTCGTTCACTGCCTCAAACAGCCGGTTGATATGTTTTAGCGCCTTTTTGGCTTTTTTTATTTTCACGTTCACTGTCCTAGTTTCTGTAGTTCTGCGACCACACGACCTTCAATACTTGCCTGTATTCAGCGAATGCCTGAGGCAACAAGAACTAGGTGAGCTCTAAGAGTCCCACGTATGCTAAGTGCAAATCAAATACGCAAAAGAGAGTTTGTGCGCCCCGCAGCCCTGCTCAACTATCGAAAGTGCAGTGACATTTTGTGCGCACGATAGGGGCAAACAAAAAACGGGCCCGGCATGCCGGACCCGCTCGATTTAGTTTTCTGTTAGGATTTAGCCTTGCAGCAAGCTCAATACACCCTGCTTGGATGCGTTGGCCTGTGCCAGCATAGACGTGGACGCCTGTGCCAGGATCTTGGACTTCGTCATGTTCGTGCTTTCAGACGCAAAGTCTGCATCTTCGATGCGGCCTTTTGCAGCTTCAGTGTTCACAGAAACATTGGTCAAGTTGGAGATCGTTGAGTCGAGGCGGTTCATAACCGCACCCAAGTTTGCACGTTCTTTGCCGACTGTCTCAATCGCACGGTCCAGAGCATCAAGAGCAGATGTTGCGCCCGAAGATGTCGAGATATCGATAGCAGCAACCGCGCTCTGCGATGCTCCAGTACCTGTGTCATCAAGCATCTTGCCAACACCCTGCTCAGACCCTGGTGACGTCGTCATTACGCCAGTGCCGTCAGAGCTATAGTTGGACAGTTCGATCTCTCCACCAAGCGAGTTGGTCAAAGTGATCGCAGATGTGCCAGATGTCACAGATGCAGTAATGTTGGAACCGGACTGGGACAAAGCAGACTGAACTTCTGCAAGCATTGCAGAGTTGTCTGTTGTGTCAAAGCTCGTCAAACGAACAACAGAGTTTGTACGACCGTCAGAGATCTGGAAGCTCACATCGTCGGTAGCGTCCATGGACAGTTCCATCGTTGTCGCAGTCGCAACACCCGCAGCTGCAGTAGATGCACCTGTCACAGCGTTGGTATCTGTCAACGTCGCAGAACCACCCTGCCCTGCCGCAGTCGCCGCAGTAGCACTACCTGTGCCTTCAGAGCTGAAGTCGGTAATGTTGATCGCACCGCCGGAAGCGTTTGTCAGCAGCAAGTCACCGTTGGACAAGGACGCTTCGATACCAGTGATGTTGGACTGGGAGTTAACCGCCGCAACCATGTTATCCAAGTTGCCGTCCGCGACCTGCGCCGTAACCTGAGAACCGCCAACTTTGAAGGAGTATGTGTCGTCTTCGGAGAAACGCATTGTTGTCTCGGAAGGCGTCGCTTCAACACCGTTGTTTGTAGATGCGTTCTGCGCTGTCACAAGGTTCGTGGAACCCAATGTTGCAGTACCCGCAACTTCAGCCGCTTTACCTGTTGCGCCAAAGTTATCAAGCGTAACAGCTGACAAAGACTTGTTTTCAATCTCAAGCTTGCCGTCAACAACACGCGCTGTGATGTCACCGTTGATTGTTGTGTTCGCATTGATCGCGTCACGTGTCACGCCAATCGCTTCTTGCAGGGAATCACCGGCAGAAGCAGTTGCAACTGTGAAGCTCTCGCCACCTAGATCGAAGCTGTAGTCACCCTCAGATTCAGAGAACTGAAGCTGAACAATAGCGCCCGCGCCAATATCACTTGTGTCAGATCCACCTTGAGCAAACGTGTTGCTTGGTGTTGCAACCGCTGAGTCTGTGCGGATTGTCATAGACATCGAACCAGCGGAGCCTTCTTCAGAAGACGCTGCGTCGAAGTTCGTGATCTCGATGTTCTTACCGGACGTGTCTTCTAGCGTGAAGACTTGACCAGATACCGCAGAACCGGCAGAGCCTTCACCAATCGCAAGCTTCAATTCAGCAAGCAACTGATCTTCAGTCGTATCTGTACCAAGGTTGGAAACGCTGATGTTGTTGCCGTTGACTGTGAAGTTGTAGTCTTTACCAGCTTCAAGTGTCAGCGTACCGGATGCGTTTGTGACACCGCCACCGCCAGTGTTGCTAAGTGATGTCGTCGCACCAGCATCATTGAGAAGAAGGCTAGAACCAGATCCGGACACAGATGTGTAGGACGCTGTGCCGTTGCCGTCGGAAGCAAAGCCTGACACAGAAACTGAGTCACCAAGCTTGTTCGTGATGCTGATAACGTTGCCGTTTGCTTTCGCTTCAACAGAACCAGCAGACATTGTGCCAGCTGTTACAGCCGCGCCGATTGCTGTGTTGATCTTGTCTGCAACGTCAGAAGCAGAACCGCCTGCAACATCCGCACCCGCAATACTAAGCGTTGTTGTGCCGCCAGCGCCATCGCCAACTTCAAGATCAAAGTCATATGAGTCGTTACCGTTGAACGCCATCTGAGCAACCGTCTCAACCGCTGCTTCACCAGATGCAGCGTTAGATGTGGATGCTGTGCTTGCTGCGCCAGACAAAGATGTACCAAGCGCTGTCGTGCTTAGGTTGCCAACTTTGAAGTTCATTGTTTGGCCGCTGTTTGCACCCAACTGAAGATCAAAATCGCCGGAACCGTCAAGCAAAGCCGTACCGTTAAAGGCCGTTGCACTTACAACGCGGTCGATTTCTTCTTTCAACTGCTCAACTTCATCGTTCAAGTTAGAGCGGTCATTGGAGTTCAACGTGTCGTTGACCGATTGTACAGACAGTTCACGCATACGCTGAAGCATGGATTCAACTTCAACCATTGCGCCTTCAGCTGTTGCAGCCATTGACTGGCCCTGGCCCGCATTTTCGATCGCTTGGTTCAAACCGCGAACCTGGCTGTTCATACGTGAAATCGTGGAAACGCCAGCCGCATCGTCAGATGCAGAGTTAACACGCTTACCAGTCGCCAAACGCTCCATAGAAACGTCCATGTCGCGGTTTGCGCTAGAGGCAGCCGAGGCCGCCATAAGCGCGCTTGCATTACTTGCAATTGAAAGTGCCATTACACTTCTCCTGAATTAATGTTCCGAGAAATGAGGACAGTTCCAATTCATCTCTCAGACCGCTGGGCGTTTGTGACTGCCACTTGGTCCGCATAGGGTAACGGCACTCAAACGCGGACTTTAGTATTTAGACAAAAAACTTTTGAAAAAATTGGAATTGTGAGGTCGTGCAATCCACTCTATTAATGGGGTGAGCTTAAAAAGGTATGGTGTTATGTCATTTTCACGCAAGCGCACGCGCACTGCACACTTAAAAAGAACTTTGGCAACGACAGCAATGTGCAGCATCCTTACAGTGTTGCCCTCACACCTAATGGCACAGAACACAGTCAAGCCAGATCCGTTCGACGCGGCGGTCAAGGCGGTCAAGGCCGAGAACTTCACATACGCCTACGATCTTTTCGAAACCCTGGCCCAAGATGAAAACCCTGACGCTCAGTTCAACTTGGCTGTTTTGCTTAAAAAAGGACAAGGGCGTCCGCAACATTTCGCTAAGGCGCTCGAATGGGCACTGCTCGCTCAGCTTGGTGGCGTGTCACAAGCCAAAGCACTGAGTGACGAACTTAGCGGGCTAGTAACGCAAAAAAGCTATGAAGCTTGCATCGCCAACGTTGATACAATGCTAAAAGAGCAACTCGCCAAGGGAAACCGTCGCACAATCCTGCAATACATTGTTTTTAATCAAACAATCATTCCAGAACCAAACCTAGAAGCTGCGTATCTCTGGGCGCTCATCGGCAGCGCGCTTGGTATTCCAAACGCCAACCTTCTACGCGACACGGTGTTTAACGAACTTGATTCCGAGACGATAGAAACCGCACAAGAAAACGCCCGAACCCTGTTCGAAGAGCAGGATATGGCAACGCTATTTTCGTCTTCAAAAGGTTAGATATCGTAGCTCGCCATAGCAACGCGGGCTTCGTCTTCGCTGAAACCGTTCTTGGTGGCCTCTTCCAAAACATTTGCGCCCGCAGCGATTGCACTCAGCATTTCTTCGATTGCAGCTTGGCTTGAGGTCGCGACAACCTCTTCAACAGCGGGCTGCTCGATATGATCGTGCGCCACTTCGTCTTGCACCCGCATTTCTTCAAGCACTTTCGCATCCACTTTACGCAAACGGGTTTGAATAAATGAAAAAACCAGTGCGGATAAAGCTAGGAATGTCAGTGCAATTTCCAAAGGTTCAAATCCGAAAAACATTTTGAAGTTTCCTTATACAAAGAGATTAATAAATAGGCCGGCGTCAATACTTTGAATTATACGTTCGCTCTTTAGATTTTTCTAAAAATGGCGAACGCAATTCAGCGCTTTTAGACGCGTATATAAATTCTTTTGACAGCTTGTTTCCAAGTGTTGCAAGACGCGGGTCGCCCGCATCAATCTGGTCGCGCGCGACCTGCATGAGCTCCACTAAAACTTCTGAACGCTTTGTATATTGCTCAACATCATCTCGAGCGTCTTCAATCTTATGCAAAGCATCTTCGAGGTCCTGAAACACTCTGGTGACGTCTTCGGCATTCATCATTTAAGGGACTCGAACGCTTCCGCAAGACCATCAGCAATCTTCTCGTGATTTAGCGGATAGTTGTTCGTGCTCACCGCTTCGCGGATACGCGCGACAGCTTCAATGTCGATCGGCGCTGGCTGCTCTTGAATCGACGCCATGACACCCGCCGCAAAGGAATCCACTTGAACCGAAGGCTTCGCAGAAGGTGACATTGGGTTCACAGGTGCCCCAAGGCCAAGACTTGCTGTCTGCGCAGAATTGTCTGGCGAAACGTTTACTTTTGGCGTTGCCGAAACCTCAGGCATCTTAATAGACGCGACCGTTCCGGTCAGATTTTGTGTTGAATCAACCATATGCGTTCTCCTATCGCACTATGTAACGGCAGCTCATCTGCTACCTTTAGCAATTATTTCAACTTTTTTTTCACCGCTGATCCGGCCGACTAAAACGGTCTCGCTGCTTAGGTTTTCAACGCGGATCGTATCGCCCAACTGGCCCGGTTCCAGCGCGACACCAGAAGAGATTATTTCGATCCCACCCCGAATGATATGCATTGATAAGATGTCATCTTCTTGCACACTCAGCTCACGCATCAAGTGGCGCGGCATGACTGCAATGCTTGGCGTCAGCGACTGGCCAAGCATTCTACCGACAACTTGGTCCAAGCTGTCATACACGCTCTCAGAAGACAGGCGCTCAATTGGTCGCAGCTCAACATCATCGGGCTTCAACCGATCCCCTTTGCGCATAGGCTGTTTGAGATAAACAGCCTGCGACTTGGGCAAGCTCACTTTGACAGGCATGTTCACTTCATGGCCCTTCACCTGCGCCCGTACAGAAATTTTCCATTTCGCAGGCGACGTACAAATCACATCTACACTGCGCCAACTTCCAAAGGATGGCTTAACTTCAAGCGGCACATCACAGGGATAAAACTGCTTTTGGGGTAAAAGCTTCGGCGCCGCCTGCTCTCCCGCGGCCGCGAGCCTAGCAACAATTGCGTCACGCACTTGAGCACCATCAACGATCCGTAGCTGCGCAGAACTACTGCCCACCATGATCAAGAAGTAAGCAGCTATTCCTAAAACAAAGGTCTTACAGGGCTTAGAACTGGAAAATGACATCAGCGCTCTCCAAACCTGTGTCTACATCCGCCGGTAACGTCAGAATACGTCCTGCTGACATTTTGTTGGCATCACCATTCAAAAATACATCGGGGTTGATCTGCACCGTTTGATCTATCAGTCGTTCTATTTCAGAATGCGCACCATAGTAGTGCATGACGATCCCATAGATCGTTTCACCATATGCAATGTCATGCGTTCTTTGTCCGGCCTCGTCATGATAGGCCGTGAACATCAAATCCGAATTATATTGTAAAACGACATAAGGCTCCTCTGCCTTGGCCACCGTTGCAGTCAAAAAAATGACGCCTGAGAAGACCGCGCGCGCAAACATTTAAGGACGCCCCGCGTTAAAGCGAACGTTCGCTCCAGACAGTTTTACACCCGCCCGCGACGCATTCATCGGTGCAACAATCGCACTACTTTGCGAAAGCTCGACGACACGAAAAACCGTCCAAGCTTGGCCCTGGCCTTCTGCAAACGCGAGACTTTGACGAGTTAAGCCGTCCCGCGCACCAAGCTGCACCCGATATTGTTTCTTCCCAATCCCGCTCAAGCGAGCAACGAGTGGCGCACACGCCAGTTCTTCCAAGATCGGAACAAGCCCGGCGCCCATCGTTTTGGACAACTCAAGCGCAGCACTCTCTTGGTCCTTGCGGGCCACAACATTCAACGCCCGCCAAGGCGTTCCGGGCGACAACTTCAATGTATGGCGCAACCTTATATTTCGCCCACGTGATGGTGCCGCTGGATCAACAACTTTGGCCTCGACGCTCACAAGCACTTTTCCGCTTCGCATCGAAGCACCCTCAGCAACCCACTTTAAATGAAGCGCACGCGCATTTGCGGATAGCTTCTTAGCAGGCGCTTGCGCCTTGCTCGCACCCCCAAGCAGCAAAGATTGATAATCAAAACCGGCTTGTACAGCTGTGCTTTGCCGAGCATTGCCGCGTGCCAAATCAATATCGCTTTCAACGATCTTCACCTTTGCCGCTTTGCTCAAAACGCCCAACGTTTGGCTATGCGCCCGCGCCAACGCGTCCTGCATCCAAAGTGGCGTTTTCGCACTGGCATAAATCTGCGGCCGAACCGCTGTCAAAACCACATCAGGACGCGCAGAACAGCCAAGTTGAGGCTGATCACCAACATAAGCGTCGATCGTAACTTCGAAATAACTTTGCATTCGGGTTTCACGAAGGATCTGAAAATCAAGAATTTTGCTAGAGGGACGCAAAAGGATCGTATCCCCAGTCAGCACACCGTGATCAGCGACAGTAAACCCGTCAAGTTCAGCGCCTCCAGCTAACGAAGCCTGATAAAGGGCGTCTTCCAATGCAGTGCGGCGTGCGATTGCTTCATTACCAGACTGCAAAGCTGCGCGCCCGGTGACACGTACCATCTCAGCTACGCCAATATTCGGCACACCAAATAGTATTGCGATCAGCAATGCTAACTTGAACAAACGTCCAACATTGAAAAAGCCCCGCACGCCCATGATTTAGCGAGCCGCCTTCATGATACGGGCGATCATGTCACGATCGAGCTCCATAACCACTTCGTAGGTGTCACGTCCTACAGGATTGATACGCAGCGTGCGCGCGCCTCTGATTGTCCCAGTAACAGCCGTACGCGTTGTGTCGTTCTGAAGAACTGCGTCAATTACAGTGGTGCGTGAATCCAAACGCATCCCATGAACTTGCTCTGTCAAATCTCGCATCGCATCCAGTCGCGCAACGCGAATGGCCATCAACCTTTTTTGATTCACGTTCTTTGCAGGCTGCGCAGAAATCGTTGCGTAACCTGTGCCGCGAATACTTGGCACAATTTTGGTCTGAACCATCGCATCTGTGTCGTTCAGTGCTTTTTCAACGGCCATAGCATCCCGCACCGCTGGTGCATTGGTGCCTTGGATCGGCCCTTGAGCCAAATCTACAGTGTTGCACGCACTCAAAAGTGTAAAAGCACCGAAAATGGCGGCTGCCGCGCCTGCATTAAAACGTCTGGATCTGAACACCTTGATCTCCTTGGACCACGCTAAGTTAAATTCAGATCACCCCATGCATGTTCCGTGCCAGCCCAAAAGAAATGCCATCAATCGCGGAAAAAACTCAAACTGGCATGACTCTTGCCTTCTTTACACGACGCGCACTGAGTTTTGCGCAACAAGACGTCGTCAAAGGACACTAATAAATGAGCATGTCAGACACCATGCCGCGCAATGCGGGGCTCGGCGAAACAGTAACAGGACTAGCACTGCCGTTTGGCATCTTGATGCTTGTTGCGATGATGGTCCTACCCCTGCCCGCTTTCTTGCTCGACCTGTTCTTTACAATCAACATTCTGATTTCTTTGCTGATCTTGATGGTCGCCCTCCACACATTCCGGCCTTTGGACTTTTCATCCTTTCCAAGTCTGCTCTTGGTCGCGACAGTCCTGCGCTTGGCGCTCAACGTGGCATCAACCCGTATCGTTCTAAGCTCTGGCCACGAAGGAACCGAAGCTGCCGGAAAAGTGATCGAGGCTTTTGGCGCATTTGTCATCGCTGGCAATTTCGTTGTCGGTATCTTCGTCTTTGCCATTATCGTCATCATTAACCTCGTTGTAATTACCAAAGGTGCTGGACGTGTTTCCGAAGTGTCTGCTCGTTTCACGCTTGATGCGATGCCCGGCAAACAAATGGCGATCGACTCTGACCTCAACGCAGGTGTCCTAACCGCCGAAGAAGCGACAATTCGTCGTGAAGACGTAGGCCGCGAGGCCGATTTTCACGGTGCCATGGACGGTGCGTCAAAGTTTGTAAAAGGCGACGCAGTCGCAGGAATTCTGATCTTGGCGATCAACGTGATCGGTGGCCTTGCAATCGGAACTCTTCAACATGATCTCTCTGTCGGGGACGCGGCACAGCTTTATGTCTTGCTCTCCATTGGCGATGGTCTTGTCGCCCAAATTCCCTCATTGCTGCTCTCCATTGCGACCGCGATCATTGTAACGCGCGTTTCCTCGTCTCAAGACATGGCTCAGCACATCAAGGGCGAAATCAGCATGTCGCGTGCATGGTTCCCCGTCGCAGGGGTCCTCGGCCTAATCGGTCTGGTCCCCGGTATGCCAACAACGCTCTTTGCTGGCATGGCCGCTATGTCAGCCGCAGCAGGCTATATGTTCCGACAGGCAGAACTTCGCGAAGAAACAGACGAAGTACTAGAAACAAAAGAGGCAGAAGAAACCAGCGATCCAGACACGCTCACAGTTGATGACGTGGCCGACCTATCTGCGGTTACAATGCTGCTCAGCTACCCGCTCCTTACAATGGTGGATGCCGATGATGGCGGTCCGCTTGCACGTCGCATTACCTCTGTGCGCAAAGAAGTTTCGCAAGCGCTTGGCTTTGTTTTACCGGGCGTGCGCGTGCGCGATGACCTCGTGCTTCCGGCCAATGAGTATCAAATCAAGATCGGGCAAACTGTTGTTGCCGAAAACAAGATTTATCCCGACCACAAGCTCGCAATCCCAGGTGCAAACTCACGCATCAAAGTCGCCGGTATCGATGTCAAAGACCCCTCCTTCGGGATCGAAGCCACATGGATCAAACCGGAACGTGAACTTGAAGCCGAAGCAAATAACTACGTGGTCATTGAACCTGAAACCGTACTGGCCACACACCTAAGTCAGGTCCTTTATAAACACGCTTCTGAACTCATCGGCCAAGACGATGTACAGGAACTTTTGGACAATCTCACTGGCGTCGCACCGCAGTTGGTTCAATCCGTGATCCCGAAATTGCTTCCATTGCACAGCCTCACGGCCATCCTGCGTCATGTTTTGCGCGAACGCATTCCAATCAGCGATTTGCGTTTGATCTTGGAACTCCTCTCAGAAATGGCAGCACGTAATCTCAGCGTTCCTGAGACCGCAGAAGCACTGCGCCCAAGCCTCGTGGGCCTGCTTATTCAGCAAAGCACACCTTTGAACGACCCCCTGCCCGTCGTAACGCTAGAAAGCTCGTTCGAGCATTTGTTGATCAATTCCGCGAAACAATCAGAAGGTGATCAATTGTTGCTAGACGGTGCCTTGGCCGAACGCCTTGTCCAATCCTTGGTCAAAATAAACGAAGAACAAATCGAAGCAGGCAAAAAGGCGTTTCTCGTCGTATCACCCTTGGTACGCCGGAAACTGTCTACGTTCTTGCGCCAACACATCGCAGATTTCCCAGTGCTTTCTTTCACCGAACTCCCAGACGGTCGCCAAGTCGACATTGTCGCGAGCGTTTCGGGCGAAGACGACACCCCATTGCAATAATTGCCCCGTTTTCTAGCAAAGCGACGTAAGGACTAGAAGAACATGACAGAACAGATTTTCAGAGCCGCTGATTCAGACAGTGCCATGGAAAAGGCAATCCGTGAGCTCGGTGAAGATGCGATGATATTATCCGTTAAGCGCAAAGGCGATGTCACCGAGGTCCGTGCAATCAAAGAATCCCTCGTGTCCCTGCCCAAAGTCACCCCAGCTCCCTTCTCCAAAGGCGTGCGCGCACGTACTGTCAGCCTCAGCGACGCCTTGCGCAGTGCAGAAACGCGACGACAAGAGCCAAGCGCTGAGCCTTCGATGCCAGCGCGCCCTTCATTGGATTATTTCTTTGGCGGCGACCCGTTCGTTGACCCCTCCCCTGCTCCCGAAAAGAAAATCCAAAAACAGCCTCTGCCATTGGACGAGCAGGACGAAGCACTGTTTGGCAAGAGTACAAAGATAAACGAGATCTTTTCAGCTCAAAAACCCGATATCAACGAAGCACCTCGTTCAGATGAAATTACTGCACCTAACGACGAAGATCCGACGCCTGAAACACCTGCTTCATTATATCCACTCATGGACAAAGCTGCCTTTGAGGACAGCGATACCGATCCTTTGTTGACGGAATCTGCACAAAAATTCTTTGAAACCTTCCGTGCTGAAACAGCTGACACACTTTCTGAAGCTTCGCCCTTATCAAGCCACATCCCACAACAGGATCCGGCGATAGAGCCCACGCAAGAAGACATTTCAAAGACCGTGTCTGAAATTACGCCTGACCCTATGCCCGAGCCGGCGCGCAACGTAGATATTGAGATCGAGCCGGTCGTTAAGCATAGCGCACCATCCTCGCCAGACGTGTCTCAAATCCTTCGCCAGAACGGCTTTTCAAGCCATCTGGTTCATCGCTGCTCAAATCATGCGGATCTCGTAGATCTTGAAAGCTGTTTGACATTCGCCTGCCAAGAGCTAGCCGCACAGCTCAGCGTTTCTAAAGAAAAACCAACGCCACTGGATAGCGACATTCTTTTCGTTTTCGGCCCAAGCGGTTCAGGCAAGACAACAACCGTTGCGAAACTCGCGTTTGCACGCAATCGCGATGCTGGCATCAAACCGTCGCTACATGCAATCGGGCCAAAGTGCTTTGTCAGTGATGCCAAACTGTCCCAGTTTTCTCAGCTCTTGGATACCGACTTTATCGACACAGTCGAACCCGATCATATTGAAGCTGGCCAACAAGTCATCATTGATTGCTGCCACAAAGACGATTCAGAAATTATTAAATCATATGAACAACTTAAGCGTGATTTCCCCCAGGCACGTGTTCAACCTGTTATGACTCTTCCGGGGACATGGTCAAACCTTGCGACGGAACAATATTGCAGTGATATCGCGCAACTTCAGCCCTGCACTATCTTGACACATCTCCAGATCGGAGCCCTTGGCATCGCAGGGTTTTCAACCCTCGCTGCGCATAAATTGTCGCTTCTAGCAGCAAGTGAAAGCGACCTTGTTGCCGATGGTATCGATATTATTGACACCTTTGCGATAGCTCATTTTTTGCGTGAAACGTTTAGCTACACAGGCAACCAAGCCTACCCAATTTGAAGTTTATCGAATCAGCCAGCTAAACTTACCACACAGTTCGTCGTTACTGTTTTCGACACAGGGAAACGGAAGGTCACGCCATGTCGATGTTAAGTCCAGCAGATATCTACAAGCGTCAACAAAAAACGCCCAGCTTTGATACTGACAACAGCCACCAGCTAATTAAGGCAACACTCGAATACCTCGTTAAAAACCTCTCGCTCATGGCCCAAAAGCATGATCAAGCCGAGGTTTTCCAAACGCACTCTGCCCGCGCATTGACGTCGATCTATGTGCTGCAAAGCAGCTTGGATTTCGAACGTGGAGGCGACATCGCCAGCAGCCTATTTCAGCTCTACGAATACTCCCGCCAACAGGTTCTTAAAGTGATGCGGCACGACAATAGCGGTGACTTGGAACAAGCCCGTCATGCAATAAGTGAAATTCTCGATGCTTGGCACCAGATCAAATAATGTAAGCGGCGCTGTGATCGATCAGACTCTTAGTCAGATCGATACCGCGATCGTATTCTTCGAAGAGTGTTTGGATCGTGTCCGCTATGAAGAAGCGGAACGTCAGGGTGTCGTCATTGCGCAACTAACAAAGGCACTGCCAAGTGCAGGGCCCAATGTAACAAAAGCTCATAAAGAACGTCTAGGAGCGCTCTTAGAGCGCCTAAATACTGCTATCTCGCGATTTGATATGGAAACAAAATCAAAGAAGCAAAATACAGCAAGAACCGCTTATTCTCGCTACAACTGACGCCAGCCAATCCTTTTTTAAAATTTCCTGGACACTCAAATGTATCCTTAGAGAGGAACATCCTTCAAAAGATAGGGTGGCTCTTTCAAAACAAACATTATTTATGAAGTAAGATTTGCGTCCACCGGAGGCGGCTAATGAAAAATGACTCATACGCGCCCCGTTGGGTACTGAACGTTGTTTGTGCTGCAATCGCTCAACGGTTTGTTGAAGGAAATTTGCCTCTAGAAGCTTACGCTAACCAAATGGCCACTGAGCTCGAAAAGCACTATTCGGATTGCTCGCCAGAAAAACTCTCTAGTGCTGCGGAAGCGATGTTGTTCTTCTTAGCAGAAATTGAAGATGACAACGCAATCACGTACTGCAAATCCTTTATCTACAATTCGGCGCTTTTTGACTTTGCAAACTACCCTCGCAAGCTCAAGGGGATGTTCTTCGATCCGCTTGCACCACGCCGTGAAATGACAACAAGCAAGTCGATCGTTTACGGTTTCAGGGCCTTCGTTTTTCGCCTGCGAAGCGATTCACAACTGGCCGCACCATCAGAGTGGATGTTGGCCAATGTGGACGAACTTAAGGTTTTGAATGATATCATTTCGGTCGAAGTGATCTTTTTCGACGCAATCTAGAAACAGGTCAAAGTGCAATGTTTCTAGCGCGGTGACTACTTTCACCGAAAAGTCTTTAAAACACGAGATAGCGAAAACTTGCTTTTCCGCTATCTCTCGTGGTGTCCGTTCATTCAGGCCGCTGCGCCTGTTGACAAGGAAAGGCACTTGCCATGAACAAAGGCCGCACCAACAGAAATTGTCGCTTCGTCCGGACCAGGACCAAACTTAACGATTGGACCTCTGGCAGAATGGAATGGGCTGACAGCCACCGTGATGATCTCTGAGGAATTTGCTCTTGTGTCGCTCATTTTGATGCGTCCTTTTTTTGTTGCTCTAGGGCAAAAGTTTGCGTCCTGACAGTTTTTGGTTTGCAAGCGAGACGCCGTGAGTCTGGTGGCACGACACGTGAAGTTAGTGAACCTGGGGGATTGGCACTAGTCCCGCTTGCTCTCAAGGTTAGAGCCTTTGCCGCAAACAGATGCCATCGCGCGATAGAGATTGAATTGCTGTCTTAAGATACTTTTCGCAACTTTGATGATCGACAAGCACCCTAAAGTTCTTTAAAAAACAATACAACGCTTTGATATTAAATGATATTTCACTTTACCGCTCATTAACTGAAAGAAACGACAAGCTTCGCAGTGATCGCACTCATCAGTACAAAAAGTTGACAACCTTATCCACGGATAAGGTCAATTCAAACCATCAACCAGTGCTGCAATTGCACGTTCAAGGCGACCGCGATCGATGGATGAAAAATCTCTATCAACTTTAATTTCCAAGCGCCCCAACCCCGCCGTACACTTGATCTGCCCGAACGAACTCCCGATGTGAAACGTCGTCTTACTGCGAGCGGTTTTAGCCGATGTAGTTGCGGTCTTGGCACCAACTGCTGGAGCCGCCTCAAGATGAGACTCAGCCCCCTCCCCTATCGCCTCTTTCAAAACGTTTAGCTCGTCCTTGATGCTCCGGCTTTCCCAATCACTCAGACCGTCCTTGATCTGCTTCAAAAGTTCGGGCCGCTCCTTAATCGCACGTGCAACGGATACACCCAGCGCACGTGGAATCTCAGTTGGGTAGAGGAGCGCACTACTGAGTTGATCCAGTAAATACGCAAAGGACCTGATATAACTGCGCTTGGAATAAGGCGCCGACTGAAACAGAGCCGCAACAGCATCAGACAATGAATCCGCATCCGTCTCAGGATCAGCTGCATAGTTTTGAGCCGCATACGCCATTTCAGCAAAGGACAGGTCCTTACGGATGAGGTTCTCATCAATCATGCGACGGTAGAGCCCCGAAATATCGGGCTCACCCGGCATCACAAGGGCAGGGATGCTCTTCCAAATATCATCGCCTGTTTCCGCCAGAAGCCTTTGATAAGCGCTCCAGCGGCGAAAGCCCTGAACCAACTCGAAACCTGTTCCATCAGAGCGTGGCACAACACGGATCGGATTGGACAGACCAACCTCTCGAATGGACAAGACAAGATCATCAAGCTCGATGTCCTCACCTGGCAGACGATCCCGCACCAACAAAAACGTCTTCACGTTCTCTAGCGGGATACTTTGTACAACGGCACCCGCGTCACGCAGCGCAACAAACTCGTGCGCCAGCGCGTCATTTTCTTCGCGAATTGCCTCGGCAGCTGACTTGCGAATTTGCAGCGCTTCAGCGTTCTCAGAAATTGCGCTTGCCATTGGACCACGACGACCTGCCGGAACTTTTGGCTCAATCTCTATCGCCTCATCTTCTGGCATCGCGATATCAAAAACACGTCTTTTACGGCTCATTGATCCACCTCCTGATTAGAAACCTTACCCGCGGATAAGGTTTCATTTGCCATGTCATTCCAGTGCGGCAACATGGTTTCTTTCAGCTCTAAATAAGCCTGATCAAAGCTGCCGCGCGCGCGCCGCCAAGTTTCTCGCGTCATATCGCGATAATCCATTTCATAGATTGAACTTAGGAAACGCCCTGATTGCTCCACCGCCCTCGTCATCTCGACGGGGTGCTCCGCAAGCTTGTCACCAAAAACCTTACCAAAGGCTTCAAACATCGCGCGATGCAATTCGTTGCCCGGCTCATAGCGCGTCAGCAAGAACCGTACATCCCGAAAGACCTTGGGCAGTGCAACCTTATCCGCGGATAAGGTTCCTTCAAATCCATGAGCAAGATCACCCAGCGCTTCACTTAGCTGGCCAATGAAAGACGTGGTACTGTCGTACTCCCAATAGCCGGGACCAGAAGGGACGTAGAGCATATCAGCCGCGAAAACCGCATTCATTGACTGGTAGCCGATCGCAGGCGGGCAATCAAAAAGGATGAGGTCCCATTGATCTTCAGGCAGCTGGTCAAGGAAACGGTTTACTGCCGCAAAGAAAGACCATTCAGGGTTTAGATGGCGGTACTGCGCAGACGCGAATTCAACGAAGGCGGCATTGGCGCAGGACGGGATGATGTCGATTGTTGGCCAGTTGGTTGACTGAATGAAATCGCCAACGCGCAGATCCTGCAAACCGAGATCTGTGATACTGGAAGGAATCGTGCGGCGGGGCAGGGCGGTGCCGCTCGCCGCACCGCGCGGCGCGTTGTTTTGCGCCTCAGTTTCACGCACGAGATCGCGCGCCATAACACCCCAAACGGTATGCTCTTCGCTCACGTCACTTAGACCCATCGAGTGGGACAACGTCGCTTGCGGATCAAAGTCGACGCACAGGACACGGTAACCATCTAAGGCAGCCGCGTGGGCGAAGTGCAGCGCCACAGTAGACTTGCCAGCCCCGCCTTTGAAGTTTGCAATCGCTGTCCGGAACGCGCGACCTTTCGGGCGCTCGGGCAGCAATGGCTTTCCACGCGGCTTTAACTTGCGGCGCAGCGTATTGATCTCATCAAGAGTGAACCAGCGTTGCCGGCCATCCGGCTCGACCTTACCCGCGGGTAAGGTGGGATCGGCGGCCATCTTGCCGCGGAATGTTGATTGGTTGATCCCTAAAATCAGCTCAGAGACCTCCCAAGAAGAGAAGCGTCGCAGCTGCTTTTCATTCTGAGGAGAAAACGTTTGCTGGCGAATCCACCCCTGCATCTTGAGGGATTTGGCCTGAAGGTCGCGCAAGTCTGTGTGAGTAAGCATATTGCCTCGGACGTAGAAAACTATTCGAAGCCAATTTACGCTGGTTTTGACAATTTTGTCGAGAATAATAATATGCTAATACGTTCACTCTACGTCGCGATTAAAGCCTAGCAAACTAAGGGCAGGTATCACATCAACCGATTCGCTTAAACCATTGTAAGTTCGTCCTTTATTTTCAAAACGTCGGTAGATAATGAGGGGACATCAATTGGCCCGAACTACATCTTGAGGGGACATCTAGTGGCTATAGGGGGACGCACTGAACGTCACCCAATACCATTAATACCTAAAATCTTTATTAGAAATTAAATTTGAGAGAGGCTTTATCTCACGAATCCTTGACATTGACCTATAGCACAACGTTAATTAGAGAAGATTTAGGAATAGCGTTTGATTCAACTCGCCAGAAAGGTGAGAACAGGCGTTTCCTGAGGCAGTCGCAATGAAATACAGGGAACGCGCTCATGGCGTCCGAGCATCTGAAAGCGGTGTGCCCAAAACCTTTGGGGCGCTACTCGCAAGCAATTAAATACGACATTATTTCCTCGTTACTTGTCTTGGCGACTTGTGGCACCCCTACACAAGCGAGATTGTCAGTCAGACTCTCTCTTGTAATAACAGCGCGTTATAATTGGCGCACGGGACGATTTGGAGTCGGCCAAAAAGAACTTGCGCGTATGTGGGGCGTGACTGAGCGAACCGCCAAAAGAGAACTCGCGCATATGAGGGGTTTAGGTTGGATAAGTGTTGCTATCGCTTCGGGGCGGGGGCGCGTAACGCAGCATAAAATCAATTTAGACACTGTTCTTTTACAAAGCGCGCCCTACTGGGATGCAATTGGCCCTGACTTTGCGGCCCGCATGACTGGCGCACCTGAACAAGAGCGAGAGCCGGAAGACACTAATGTTGTCCCACTACGCGTAAGCAATGAGACCCCAATATATGACAACAACACAGGCTGGGCTATGGTGGCGGAAAGGCTGCGGGAACAAGACCCTGCCATCTTTAATGCGTGGCTTTCCCAGCTTACAGCGCTTGAGGGGGATGATACGAGCATCACGTTAGGTGCGCCTTCCAAGTTCGTGGCACAGTACGTTAATACGCATTTCTTGCAGCGTATAAAGGCGAGCTTGGTAGCGATCGAGGGTGGACAGAGACAGATTAAGATTTTGTGTCTTGAAGACTAAGGTGCCAGACTTGCGATCCCGCTCGGTTGCGGAAATTCAGGCTCTAAACCCCTATTTAGACAACATATGACTAAGCTCACTGACGCATTCATCTATCGCTGCCTGATCGGTCTGTTTAGCGGCTTCCTCGGCGATTGAGAGCACAGAGCTTAACTGATTGAAACCGACAATGCCTGTTGAACCGACAGCATAGTGGGCAGAGTTTCTGCGGTCTTCCCAAGAGCTTGAAGGATCGTTGAGAACGTCAAGCGCGGCTTGCGCATCTGTAAGGCTTTGTGCCTTGAGTTGTTTAGCAATCGCTGGATCCAAAAACTGTTCGATGTCGTCAGCTTCTTGCGGGTTAGGGGTAGTGCCAAGATGTCTGTTGATCGCTTGTTCCAATCGGTCCGCGGTAAGCGGTTTTGGCAACATTGCGTCCATGCCCGATTCAGTCGGATAGTCGAGATCACTGGAGATTAAGGCTGTGACACCCAAAATAGTTGAGTCACGTGATTCACCGTTGCCCGAACGAATAATGCGAGTTGCTTCATGCCCGTCTATACCCGGCATGTTAATGTCCATCAAAATGAGTGCATATTTTTTCTTCTCAGCGGCAGCAACGGCTTCACTGCCGAGTTCGACACAATCGGATTCATAGCCAAGGCGGGAGACCATTTCGTGCAAAACTGTTCGGTTAATTTTATTGTCGTCGACGATTAGGACTGCGCCATCAAAAGGCGGGGCCACGTCGGCTTTGCTTTCTACGGTTTTGTCTTCTGGCGCTTGAGAATTCGTGTTTTCCTCGGCGATTTCAAGTTCGACGGTAAATTTGAAAGTACTGCCTTTCCCAAGTTGGCTGGTCATGTGGATTTCAGAATTCATCTGTTCGATTGCATGTTTGACGATCGAAAGGCCCAAACCGGAACCGCGGGTGCTATCTTCTTCGTTGAACTTTGCTTTCTCAAAAGATTCAAAGATGCGTGCTTTGTCTTCGTCAGCGATGCCGATGCCTTGATCCGAAACAACAAAGTTTAGGTAGCGCGTGTTGCTTCTGCTGCCTTTGGTGGAAATCATGTCGACGGAAACTTGCCCATTTTCGGTGAATTTAATGGCATTGCCGATCAAGTTATACATGACGCGAGAGAACGCCTCTGGCAGGCCGTTGTAGCTGTACTCTGTGCCTTCACCAAGGAACGTCAAGGTCAGTGTATTGCCGTTTGCCGCGGCGAGAGGGGTTAAACCAGCTTGAATTTTCTCAAGCACTGTGCGGATTACGAATGGTTGAGCGACTTCTTGCACCTGGGCGAGGCGCGTATGGTCCAGAATACTTGTTACATGTTCCAAAGCACGGTTGCTGCATTCAAGCGCCGTCTGGAATAGTTTCTGATCGGGAGACGTAAGGTTATTCGCTTCAATCATGTCCAAAGATGCAATCAATCCGTGAAGGGGCGTGCGCATCTCATGGCTCATAGTTGCCAGGAAACGACTTTTTGTTTCAGACGCTTCTTTGGCTTCATCGCGTGATGCTTTGAGCTTTTCCTCGGCTGTGAGCCGTTCAGAGATGTCCGTGAGATAGATAATATATGTATCAAGTCCTTCGACGTCTTTCGTCCAAACGCCAGACATTTCGATTGGAAATTCTTTATAATCGGCAGAGCGCGCGGTCAGTCGAACCGTGTCAGTACCAGGTGATTTTTGATAAAGTAAGAAATCGTTCATACTTTTGCTGTCGAGCAGGCCATGCACGAAATCCAAACCAAGAATGTCTTCTTGGGCCATTCCGAAACAGCTTGTCGCCGCATCGTTGCATTGGATTATTGTGCCGTTAGTGTCGGTAAAGATCACCGCTGATTGTGCTGCTTCGAATGCATTTCTTACATTTGTTGATGTCGCTTCGATGTTGCGGCTGCGCTCTTCCAAATCCCGCCACAAGCGAAACGCCAAAAGGTTTGAAAGTAGAACGAACCCCAAGATGATGAAAGAAGACGCGTGAAACCGCGTGAAGGTGTTATATTGCTCAGCACGAATGTCAGATTGAGCTTCCGCCAGACTTTGAATGCCTCGCGTGGTCAAATTTCTAATGTGGGGTTCGGCAATTTTAGCAACGCGGTATAGCTCATCGATATCGGCTGTTGTCGGCGCGCTTAAATCATCAATGATCCCAGCGAGTTTGTCGCGTTTCTGGAGAACGAATGTAAAGTCTTCACTTTTAGCATAGGGCGTTCCGACACGTGTAAGTGTGGCGCCGACCACGCCGACCCTGCTGTAGAAGATGTCGAAGTGTAGTTGGATTTTTGAGAACTCGGCATCCGAAATTTTTACCCCAGCTTCTGAGCCGGGTGTCATCGGCTCCAGAAGATTGGACATGAAGCTTTTATAGTCGACATCAACCTGAGAGATGTTCCAACCTAGGTTGTCAGATGATGCGACTGCCAAGCGGTCAATTTGGGTCTTTAGTGCGTTGCCACCGATCAACAGCGTAAAGAAGGCTATAACAAGAAGCGTTAGCAGCGTTATAGCCGATAGATTGCGAATTTTGGATCGCCGCTGTAGGAGCCGAGTTCTCATTTTGAAATTATTCTTCTGGGTTTTTCAGGATTGAAGAGAGTTGCCAGATGCTGAGCGCATAGACTTTTTCTTGCTGATACTTTTTGTCAGCGTCGAAAGGGTAAACGACCCAATACGGACCTTTTTCGCGACGGTTGAAGGGTTCACCATTCATCAGGTTCGCGACGATGGGTGCTTCTTCTGTAATATCGGCGACTGGGATTTCGATTGTGTAGTCATTTATTGCAGTCAGAGAAACGACACCTTCAGTGATGTTTGCTAGCTCTAGGATGGATTTCAACGTTGGGCCTGAGAACTCGATTTTACCTTCTGTCCAGATCGTTGTTGTTTCGAAAGCTGTTTGTTCGAGTTTTGCGACGTCTGCTTTTGTCAGTTCGACTGTAACGTCACCATTGGTGATACTTAGAATGTCTTCTGCAGACGCGAGAGTGGGCAGTGCGATGAAAGACAAAACTGTCAAAATCGCTTTGAGTAGGTTGGTCATTTGAGTTTCCTTGACGCGAAGTTCTGATATATCTCTTTTAGATACCTTCAAAAGAAAAGGTGGATGTATCTAAAGATACTCATGCTGATCCTTAGGTAAAAACGCAGGTCATTAGGCGGAAACACAGTGTCAGCACTTTTTTTTAGTACGAAAAGAGCGTAATAAGCCCTATAGTGAGCAACACGAGATCGAACTATAGAAAAGGCTTCTTAAGTTTTTCTGTTTGTACGTTTTTTTGACACTCAGTGTGCAGTTGACAGGTTTTATAAGCTTTTAGGATGATAGCATGAATTTGAATGAACATGACGACGATAACAGTACAAACTTAAAGGTCGCAATTGCGGATGACCACAAGTTGCTCGCAGATGCTGTATCGTCGATGCTCGGCGGGGAAGGCGGCTTTGAGACCTCTTGCTGCTATGATTTGGAGTCATTGCTTAAGCTATTAGGCTGTAGTCAGTTTGACATAGTTCTCCTCGATCTTCGTATGCCGGGTATGTCGGGGCTTGATAGTGTTGCACAAGTCGTTCGCGCAGCGAAAGACGGTTACGTCGTATTGTTTACGGGCCAAGTGGATAAGCATGTTTTGGACAAAGCGCTTGAGCTTGGTGTGCGCGGTTTGATTGCTAAAACGATGCCACTTCGTTCCCTTGGTAGTATTATCGAGCTTATCAGCTCAGGTCAGATTTTCGTTCCCGTTGGTGCCGACTTCCCGGGTGCCACGACAGATGTCGATGACAACCGCGGTTTGAACGACAAGGAGCTATATGTTTTGCGACTTGCCGCAGATGGCATGACCAACAAAGAGATCGCGCGCGATATGGGCGCGACCGAGGTCATCGTGAAGATGCACATGCGTGCAATCTGCAAGAAGCTTGGTGCGCGTAATCGTGCGCATGCAGCTATCATCAGTCGCGAACGGTCCCTCCTGTAACGTTCTGGGGTTAGTTTTCTTGGTTCCAAGAATCGACTAGAGCTTCCATGTATTCGCCAGTTTCATTGATGCTGGCGATCATGGCCTCCATGCGTCCAAACTCGGTGTTGTAGCGATCCGTTAAAACGCTCACGCGTTCCTCGATAGCCAAGAGATCCTTTTCAAAGTTTTGAAGATCTTCGTTGAGCTCATTTTCACGTCTTGCAAGCAACCCACCAGCACCAATAAGGGCATCGCTGTAGGTTTCAAGACTGTCGGTCAGACTAACGCCATAACGTACGTTGGTGGAGACCGCTTGATCATTCTCTAAAGTAAACAACATGCCGTTGGTATTTTCCAAGGCAGAGCGCAGTGTTGTCTTGCCGTTGCGATCCGTGCTGATATCGAGCTCTTCGCCATCAAGCGTGGCTGTTGGTGGCGTTGTATTGGGATCATAAACGAGTGCGTATGACCCTGCTTTGGGTGGCGCAAACGGAAGTCCTGACACGGCTATGCCTGGATCATCTGACCCATACTGAGACGCGAAAAGTGCTTCTGCTATCTCGGGGTTTTCTTCCAGTGCGCGTTCAAATGACGTTTCATCAAGTGTCAGTCTGCCATCGAGTTCGGTTTTGATACCCAATTGCGCAAGGTAAACAGGTTGATCGCCAAACCCTGAGATTGGTTCAGTTGTAAGCCGGCCCATTTTGCTCAAAATCGACTGCGCAGCGACATCGCCTGCGAGTGAGCCTTCTTCCGAGCCATTGAAACCACGTTGTGTTGCTGTTTTGAGGTAATCTTTGAGCGAGTTAACCTCATCCAAGAATTGCGCAACGCGATCACGTACGGATGTGTTGCTTTCATTAGAGATCAACGTCGATGTGCCAACGGAATTGAGAGTCATGCGATGTCCGGGGAAAAGATCCTCGATTACATTGCTGCCGCGGGTGACGTTGACGCCATCAACTGTGAAATTCGCATCTGTCGCAGCGACAAGATCACTAGAGAGACCCATAGGATTGTTCGTTGGATCACTTTGGCCGTCGGTGCCATTGGCGGTGAGGCCGAGCGCTTCTTTGATCGAGTTTACCGAAGCGTCTGTCAACGCGTTGGCGGTGCCTGCGTCCGTTTTAATGATGAGTGCCATGCTCTCGCCTGTGTTGATCAGGGATGCTGACATGCCATCGATGCTGTTCAAAGAGCGTGTAAATCCGGTCAGTGTGTTGTTGGTTCCGTCGATTGGGATGTTTAGTGGGCTATCCATCGTATCGGTGGCCAAAGAAATGCTTGTCCCGCTTAAAAGCGTGCTTGTGTTCGTATTGGTGTCAAAATTGATCGACAGAACCTGAGATGCGGCAAGGGTATTTACCTCAACAACAGCAGAGATGTCAGAGGCCAGCGCTTCCATTGTGACTTCGATTGACACTGCGTTTGTTGTTGAACTGGCAACGCGCGACGCTGATTCAGCGGTGCTTGCCATGCCTGCTTTGAATAGCCCGAGCTGAGACGACAAAAGCCCCATGGCGGAGATGGATGTATTAGCGTCCTCAACCCGGCGCTCTGTCAGAACGCGGTCGCTGTTGTTTTCAGCCTCGACAAGGCTGCTGGCGAGGCTTTTTAGTTCGATTCCACTGCCGTTTTGGCTAAGTGCCGAAAGAATATCAGTCTTCATTTCCGCCATGGTTGAGACTCCCTATTGAGGACTAAACGTCAGGGCAAAGCCAACATTTAGAAAAAACTCTATTTTATTTACATGCGGAACTTCATGACTTTGCAGTTATGCGTACGCAAAATGCCATTCTGAATAGTGGTAAGCGCACCAGTATCGCGTTTGATCGAAAGCTGAGTGCGTCCCCAATCGGCAATCAGAACGTCTTCGCTCACGAAGGTGATCGTCGTTTTAGTAGGTTCTGGTCCGACGATCTTACCTTGTTTGCCGATTGAGAGCTTATCAAAGGTTACCCTTTCGAATGGCGCATTTGCCCCCTGGCATTCATAGGTTTCATTTTGATATCTCGTCAGGCTTGCGCAATCGCGCAATGATCCAACAGCTATCAATGCAATGGCCCCAAGGCCGACTAGGGAATTGCTCATGTTATGCCCTCACTTACGGTGTATCACTCTGCTTTGAGATCGGTTGCAGTTTCGCCAGTCGTTTCGGAATCCGCTAAAGCAGCAGCTGCTAGGTCGGCATCTGACTCATCGGTTTCAGGGGCTAATTCAGGTTTATGAAGTGTGGCCACGCCTGAGGCAAAGAGTTGCTCGGCAACATCCTTTGGCGCTGCAAGAACTGCCCCGATTGGCAATTCAAAGTCTTGATGGGTGTATTTTTCTAGTAACAGCATTTGAACGCTTTTGCTTGCAGGTTCGATGCTTTCCTTTTGAGCGTCATCAGCGTCATCAGCGTCATCAGCGTCATCAGCGTCATCAGCGTCATCAGCGTCATCAGCGTCATCAGCGGGAAAGCTCTGTTTGTTGCGCATCAGGATTTTAGGGAACTTGTCGCCAAGCAACTCTGAGAGAGTTGTTTCGTTCTTTATCTCTGTTCCAGCGTTGTTGGCGCTTGCCCGTGCGCGCAAGACTTGAACCCGCGCATCGAAAATCGCGGTTCGGGTCGCAGGATCGGTGATATCGTAAAGCAACTCAGCTAAGACGTTAGTGACGTGAAGAGCTGGTATGTCTGCAAGCTGATGCATCAATCGAACCGTTGTCGCGTTGGCTTTAGGCGCTGTTTTTCTAGTGGTTCGCCCCGAGGACGTTCTCAGGCTTCGTAAAGTTTTTTCCGACATTTTCAGCTCCTCGGTGAGTTTGGCACTCAACTTGCAAATATCGGACCAGAAACGAAGGAACCCGGACGAAAAACATGAACGCATTAAAAGAGCATATTTCATTCCAAGCATCGGCGCTGTCTTTGCGTAGTGCTCGCAATAACATGCTTGCTTCCAATATCGCGAATGCTGCGACACCTGGATATAAAGCGCGTGACTTGGACTTTGATCGTGAGATGGCTGCGAAGGCAGGGGACAGCCCTGTGCGTATGACTGCATCGCGCCACGTGAATAGTCTTACTGGCGTTGGTGCTGATCGCGTTCAGTATCGTCAACCTTTGAACCCGTCTTTGGACGGAAACACGGTTGAGATGTCTGTAGAGCAGATGGAATTCTCTGAAAATTCTGTGCGCTACATGTCGACGCTTGAGTTCCTTAACAAACGTGTCTCGGGCCTGATGTCCGCAATCAGAGGTGAATAATGTCTGATATTAAGAACGTCTTCGATATCGCGGGCCGCTCGATGGCGGCGCAAATGGTGCGTTTGAACACTGTTGCCTCAAACATTGCAAACGCCGAGGCGCGCGCAGGATCGGCGGAGGATGCGTACCGTCCGCTTCGCCCTGTGTTTCAAACAGTGTTTGAAGACGGAATGCGCAATGCTGAAAAGGCGTCTGTCGAAGTACGCGATGTGATTTCGCTGAACCGAGAGCCACAGCGCGTTCATGAGCCGGGCCATCCCCTCGCGGATGAAGAGGGCTTTGTCTACATCTCGCCGGTCGATGTGAACGAAGAGATGGTCGATATGATCGAGGCCAGTCGTCAATACCAGAATAATCTAGAAGTCGTCACAACGTTACGCACCTTGATGATGCGCACTGTGAACATGGGTAAGTCGTAGGAGGTTAAGCAATGGATATAGATAATAACAGTATGAGCGCGCAAAACGCGCTGTTGTCTAAACTTGGGATCAGCACGACTGATACCAAGCCCGAAGATGCCAAAGAAGAGCTCGGGCAGGGCGATTTTTTGAAGCTTATGACGGCTCAATTGCAGAACCAAGATCCGTTCGCCCCGATGGACAATGGTGACTTCATTGCACAAATGGCGCAGTTTTCATCCGTTGCCGGTATCAGTGATATGGGCAAAACGATGAACACGATTGCAGATCAGTTGGGTCAGTTTCGTGTTGGATCGTCGGTGAACATGCTGGGTCATTCGGTTTTGCTGCCCGGCAATATCGCACGCGCGGATGACAATGGTGAGGTACATGGCGTTCTTGACCTTGAGCGTACTTCCTTGGAAACGCGCGTTGAGTTTCTGGATGCAGAAACGGGCGAAGCGCTACACACGCTAGACCTTGGCAGTCGCGCAAGCGGCATGTCTGGTTTTGAGTGGAAAGACTTGCCAGAAGAATATCGCGACGGACGTCGCAGTATGAAGTTGGACGTAACAGTGAACTACGGTGATGGTCCTGAAGGGCTTGTGCCAAACGTATTCGCTGAAGTGATTGGCGCATCGAGCGCTGCCTCTGGTGAGGCCCAGCTTGAAGTTGAAGACTACGGTGACGTGAGCGCCGCAGAAGTTCTGCGGTTCCGTCTTTAAGGCCGCCCTAACCCATAAATTCTAGATAAGGAGAGAGCATTTGTCTTTCTATACCGCTCTTACGGGCCTTAACGGCGCCCAATCAGATATCTCGACAAGCTCGAACAACATTGCAAACGTTGGAACGACTGGCTTTAAAAGATCCCGCGCAGAATTCGGCGACATCTTTGCGACGTCACCGTTGCAGAACAGTTCATCTTCCATCGGATCCGGTGCAATCCTTAAAGGGGTGAAGCAACAGTTTACACAGGGTAACATTGCTTCGTCTTTGAATGCTTTGGATATGGCGATTTCTGGTCAGGGTTTCTTTGCGCTTAAGCCAAGCCAGACGTCGACGCAGGTTGTTTATACACGAAACGGTTCGTTTAACGTTGATAACAATCGAAATGTTGTGGATAGCTCTGGTCAGTTCTTGCTGACCTATCCAGTTAACGAAGACGGTTCTGTTACAGCCAAAGACATCGACAGCGCTACGCCTTTGCGTTTGCCAGTTACGTCTGGTGACCCACAGGCGACAACGAATGTTGATCTTTCGGTCAACCTGCCTGCCAACGCAGATGTTGTGATGGAAAAAGACAAATTTCGCGACGGATATACCTTTGATCCTGATGATCCCGAGAGCTTCACAAACTCAACATCGTTCACGATCTTCGATGATTTGGGTAACCCGACAATTGCGACGGTTTATTATATCAAGACTCAAGCAGCGTCGGCTGAGGATCCTACAAACAAGTTTGAAACCCGTCTTGTGATCAATGATGAAGTTGTTGCCCCTGATCTTGTTCCGGCTTTGAACGACAATGGGAACCAGATTTACATTGACCAATTTGGTAACCAGACAACAACCGTTCCCGACCCGAGTTATTTTGACGCCGGTCGGAGTGCGCCGCTGTATAAGCTAGATGAATTGCGCACGCGTTTGCCGTCGCAACCGGCAATTCTGACGGGTGAGAAGAGTGGATTTGATTTCGGTGACGAGGGCACGCGAGAGATCGAAATTGTCACTGACCCAATGTTATTTGGCGCAACTTATGAAGCTGACGCTGCAAACCAAGGCGTTTATTGGGGAAATGATTTCCTGTTGGTGAACCTTGATGATGGCACGCGTCCTGTAAGTATTTCGGTACGTCCAGGCAGCTACAATGCTGAAGAACTTGCTGCAGAAGTTGAACGCGCCATTAACGAATCCTACGATGACGCGCGTAAAGTTGAAGTGCGCAAAGGTGGCGAAGACACAATAAATATTCAGTTGTACACACCAAGTGCTGATGGCGATGTACCAGTTGCAAATAGTGTTTCGATTGATTTGCTTGAGCCAAGCTTTGTGTCCACGCAAGCCGGTATCGATGTTGCCAATTTAACGGCACCCAATTTCAAATTGGATACGTTTCTTGCGCATGCTCAGGCACGTATCAATGACACTTTGAACGATCAGTTGGGTCAGAACCCTACTGCAGTGCCAAATATTGCGAGCAATCAGTTTGCGAAAATCACAACAACGGCCAAGCTGGCAGATCCCCCCGAATTGCCACAGTCCTTTGGTTTTGAATACACCACGCGTGATTTGAATGTGACCAGTCTTGCGAATGGTTCAGACCGTTGGGATATCGACTATTTTGAAGGTGAGTTTTCTGTGAGCTCTATTCAAAATGCTCCAGCGGAAAGTGGCAAAGCGGTTTCGTTTTCGGTGAACGATCGCGATGTGTTTGTTGCCATTCCTGATGGTGCAACAAGTGAATCCGAAGTTCTGAGCGCGATCAAAGCAGAGGTCGAAAAGCTTTTCACTGTTTCGACAGGTTCGCCTGAGCTAACGTTTGCAAATAACCAACTTAGTGTTTCAGGGGTTGCTGCAAATGCGCCGCAAACCCTAAATTTCGACGCCTTTGGAGCATCGCTGAGCGTTGATGTTGGGTCATCTGATACGGATGCGACGATTGCTACAAAGATCAAAGACATGATCGACGCTGCGGGCGTGCGTAATGTTTCGGTTGAGCAAAGCGGATCTGTTTTGAACATCGTTGGCCCAACTATTGAAAGCGAATCTGGTTCTGCTTCGATATCATTCGCGGTAAGCGAGCAGCGCTATATGGCGTATACAAACTTCGGAAACCGTCCCGATGTTAAGGTGTTCGACCGACAGAGCGAAGTCGCAAATTCTGGGCAAAGCCCAGCTATTGAATACGATGCTGAAGCAGACCGACTGTCTATCACGATGAAGTCTGTCGCAGGGCTAAGCGTGGGTGACAATATCGTTCTTATGGGCGCCGATAATGATGCTGCCGCGATCAACGGGCGCAGTTATAGGATAACTGCTCTGGATGGGAATACGATCCAGATCGCAACGGGCGATCTGGGGCTGCCGGATGACAATATTGCCATCGACGTCAACGAAAATAATCCATTTATCATTTTGTCAGAAGCATCGTCCGATGTTGAGGCCTTCTTTGAAGGTGCTGATTTGCAAGTTGCCGGTTCGGCCCAAAGTTTTAACAGCCAGCGTATTGTTATGCGCGAGCGTGAAAGTGCCCGTCACTCCTATACAGATGTAAATGTGAACGGGTCGAACAAGTCGATCTTTGGGGCTTTCGAAGCACAGCTTGGTGTTGATGCGAGCCCGACTGCGTCTGATTTTGGCCTCAGCAACTCTGCGATTGAGCTTGAGTGGGTTGATGAACGCAATCCTCCGATCAAGATTAAGTATGATGCCGCATCTCAAAGCATTGTGTTTAACATCGATCACACAGCGCTTGGGCCAGGTGGTACAATCAGTGATGTTTCTGCTGTTCAGATGTTGTCTGGAAACTCTGACAACGTAACGTCGATGAGTGCTGGTGCTTTGAGCAATTCGAGCAAAGTGACGATTACTGCATCGACCAATGTAAGCGGTACTCCCTTCATCCTAGATGGGGGCCTTGTGAGCACCAGCCCTGACCGATTTGGTGCGAAGGTGAGTTATGATCGTGATACGAGTTCGTTTGCTTTTGAAAGCGGAACAACAGGTAAGGCTGTTCGTGCGAACAAGGCGATGGGCGTAGAAACGGATCAAAAAGCCTCCAACATTCAGGTTGGTCGATATGAAATCGACTCAACCACGGGATTGGCGATTACAGGTGATGGTACGATTGATCTGGCTTCCCGCGTTCTTGCAGATGGCACGAGCCATTTGATGGGTGTTGGTGCATCTGTAAGCGTTGGCTTTATGGAAGGGACAGGTTTGAAATCTGAACCGGCCAAGGCAATTGGCGGTCCCGCAAAAGACCCGTTAAACAGTCAGCCCGTGTTCCTAAACCCGGCGAACTTTGAGACAATCTTCAACGTGTCTGTTAACGGTGTGAACGCGAATATTGAGATCCCGGGTGGAAACTATATCGGCACGACCTTGGCTGACCTATTGCAGCAACGTATTAACCAAATGCGAGACCCTGAAACGGGCCAAACAATTGGTGGTGTAACGGTTAAGTATCAACCGACTGAGAACAACTTTGTCTTCACGACTGGTACAACTGGCGATACGTCAACAATCCGTGTCAAAGGACCTGCCAAACTTGGTTTGGATGACGTTCCTTTGAGTGTGGGAAGTGTCCCAACGATTGCAAAGTTGGTTCAGGCCACGAATGAAAACGGTATCCCGCTTTATGTGAATGAGAACGGCGACATCGTTGATACAGAGCCTGATAACCTGGTTTCTGACTACTACCCGCTATACTTAGACGAGGGTGAACTGACCTTTGACAAGACCGGTAAACTGGTTAGCCCACAGGGTTTGACACGGTATGAATCCCAAAGTGATTCATTCTCGATCTCGCTCGATATTGATTTCAGTAGTTCAACGCAGTTGGCAACACCGTTTGCGGTGAACAATCTTGAGCAAAACGGTTTCACATCGGGTCGTTTGGATGGTCTTAACATTGATGCGACGGGTCTGTTGCGTGCCAACTATACAAATGGTCAGAACAAACCGCTTGGTAAGATCGTTCTTGCGAACTTCAACAACCAGAATGGTTTGAAGCAAGTCGGAAATGCGACGTTTGTTGAAACAGCAACCTCGGGTGAGCCGTTGATTGGTGAAGCCGGTACTGAAGGTTTCGGTTCTATCCAGTCTGGTGCACTAGAGCGTTCGAACGTGGATATCACGGAAGAACTCGTCAATTTGATTACCGCACAGCGTAACTTCCAGGCGTCTTCGAAAGCGATTGAAACGTCTACGCAGCTGACCCAGACGATCATCAATATCCGAACGTAATTTGATGAGTAATGTCGAGACCCGCTCGTGTTGAGCGGGTCTTCATAAAAAGAAAGGTCCAACATGGATCGTAATATCCACATTGCTCTGAACAGTATGCGAAATATTGGTTCGGAACTGACCGTTAATTCGCAAAACATGGCGAACGTAAATGTGCCGGGTTACCGCGCAGATCTTGTAGTTACGCGAGAAGCCCAAGCGGTTCAGTCGTTTGAAGAATTCCGTTCGCGGGTCTTTAGTCAGCAAGGAAAAGAGTCGCTTTTTTCAGCTGAGCAGGGGGCAATGCAAAACACCGGTGAGCCGATGGATGCGGCGATCCGAGGCGAAGGCTATTTCATGATTGCGCCGGCGACTGGTGGTGATCCTGCTTTGTCTCGGCGCGGTGACTTCGGGTTTGATTCAGAACGTTTCATAACAGATGGCGCAGGAAGTCGTTTGTTAGACACTGAAATGAACCCTATCCAGTTACCCGAAGCGCGACGCATTGTTGTTGAAGAGACTGGACAAATTCAGATCGAATTGTTTGGGACCCCAGAGGGGACTTTTGTCCCTGGGCCGATCATTGGCACAACGACCGCCGCTGATGTGAGGCTTTCAAAGTCAATTGATGGGCATATCAGACCAGCAAATGGCGACCCGCTTCCAGCACCAGATCAACGAGCGCGTATTTCACAGGGCTTTTTGGAAAGCAGCAACGTGAACACGATTACTGCGCTTGTCAAAAACATCGAAAGCCAGCGTAATTTTGAAATGAGCGTTAAGTTTATTTCTTTGGCGCAGGAAATTGACGAAGGCTCCAGCCGTATTATGCGTTTGCCGCAGTGATTTTGCTTTAGTTTTCTATCCCGGCTCAGTTTGGCACATCAGTTGCATCGTAGTGTTGAACGAATAATTTACGGAGCCGCCAATGTCGTCCAATGCAATGCACGTCGCAAAGACGGGCCTAAATGCGCAGCAAACACGCATGCAGGTTATCGCGAACAACTTGTCGAACTTGAATACGGTTGGCTTTAAAAGCGACCGCGTCAATTTCGAAAGTCTGCTTTATCAAGTCAAACGCGGTGGTGGTGATCAGACATCTGAGGGCACGGAACTCACTTCTGCGCTTGCGCTGGGAACGGGTGTGCGTGCGGTGAATACCCAAAAGCTTTATTCCCAAGGCGGCATGGTAAACACGGACAACTCGTTTGACCTTGCGATTGATGGGCAAGGTTTCTTTCAGGTTTTGATGCCGGATGGACGTGTCGGGTATACGCGTAACGGTTCTTTCTCGCGCAGTGCTGAAGGTGTTTTGACCACGGCAAGCGGCTATGTTGTTCAGCCAGAAATCCAAATCCCAGAAGACGCTGTCGAAGTGAATGTGTCACAAGATGGCATTGTTTCAGTGCGAAGTGCGGAGCAAAACGAGGCGCAAGAGGTGGGTCAGCTTACGCTTGCTTCTTTTGCAAACCCTCGCGGGCTTCAGCCAGTTGGTGAAAGCTTTCTGGTTCAAACGGCGGCAAGTGGTGATCCAACTGTAGCCGCCCCGCAAGCGCAGGGTATCGGTAAGTTGGTTCAAGGCTCTTTGGAGTCTTCGAATGTGAATGTTGTTCAGCAATTGGTCGAGATGATCGAAACGCAGCGTGCGTATGAGGTGAGTTCGAAGTCCATCACAGCATCAGATGAAATGATGCGCTACATTTCAAACAACCTCTAAGGGCTCATATATGTCTTTTATCACTAAGGCGTTTGCGCCACTTTTGTTGTGTGCTCTTGGAGCATGTTCCACCTATGTTGAGGATGAGGCGAGCCGTGCTTTTCAGCCGGTTATGCCGGAAGCGCTTTATCGAACTGGGCCCGCCGATGGCAGCATCTACCATGCGAATGCGCCTGGCTTGTTTGCGGTTGAACAGCGTGCCTCCAAGGTCGGGGACATTTTGACGATTGCTTTGAACGAGTCTTTTCAAGCGACCAAGTCACAGACCGCGACAGCCGCTAAATCGGACAGCTTGTCGTTGAGCGTGCCAAACCTGCTTAATGTTCCTGTTGCTTCGACAGGGTCCGCACAAAACTTCGAAGGCAACGGCGCCGCGGAGCAATCGAATAGTTTCACAGGTCTTGTCACGGTGAGTGTCGTTCGGGTGATGAGCAATGGTAATTTGGAAGTGCTTGGACAGAAGAAGTTAACGCTCAACAACGGCGATGAATATGTCCGAGTGAGCGGTCTTGTTCGCCAGAGCGATATCAGCCCGACCAATGTTGTGAATTCGAACCGTTTGGCGAATGCTGAGATCACCTACATTGGCGCGGGCGATCTGGCAGACACTGCAAAACGTGGTTGGATTCCAAAAGCGTTTTCTTCGTTGAACGCGATCTAGGAGCAGATGCATGGCCCGTCGTTTTCATCTGATTAATGCAGTTTTAGCACTTATGGTGATGTGGGGTGCGACTGCAGCTTCTGCAGATCGTATCAAGGATCTTGCAAGCATTGCTGGCGTGCGAAGTAACCAACTGGTTGGCTATGGTTTGGTCGTTGGCCTATCAGGTACGGGCGATGGGGATCTTGGAATAACGTTGCAGTCTTTGCAATCCATGGTGTCACGTTTTGGTATGGTGACCGAGGCTGAGGGGTTGGATGGCTCAAACGCAGCGGCCGTGATTGTGACCGCTGACTTGCCCGCTTTTGTGAAGCCGGGTCAAACGCTGGATGTTACAGTCTCGGCGCTAGGATCTTCGGAATCGCTTCGCGGTGGGACACTTTTGATGACGCCTTTGTTAGGCGTTGACGGCGAGACTTACGCGATTGCACAGGGCAATCTGCTTGTCGGGGGCATGGGTGTTTCTGGTGCGGATGGATCGTCTTTGACTGTTAACGTGCCAACGGTTGGGCGGGTTCCGCAAGGTGCCAATGTAGAGAAGATGGTCGAGAACCCATTTATCACGAACGACTATCTCATTCTCAACCTTCATCTGGCGGACTTTTCCACGGCTTCTAACGTTGCTGATGCTATTAATGTTGTGTTTGGTGGCGATACGGCTGTTCCAATTGATGCCTCTTCTATTCGTGTGTTGGCCCCAAGCGACATGTCACAAAAGGTGTCCTTTGCGAGCTTGATCGAGCAAGTCGAGGTCCAGCCAGCGGAACCGCCGGCGCAAATCATCGTCAATTCGCGCACGGGAACTGTTGTGATTGGCGGCAATGTCAATGTGACACCTGCCGTGATTACGCATGGGTCTTTGACGGTTCGTATTCGTGAGGATGTGGATGTGACGCCGACGAATGAAACGATCATCTTGGATGATGCAATCGTCAATGCACCAGGTGATCCAATTGAAAACCCCGATACTGATATCGTCGTCGATGAACCGCTCGCGCGCGCCTTTCTGTTTGATCCGGGCGTAAGCCTGAGTGACGTCGTGGATGCGATCAATGCGATTGGAGCAACACCGTCAGATTTGGTGGCCATTCTTGAAGCGCTTAAAGTTGCAGGTGCGCTGCGCGCTCAGCTGATTATCATTTGATTTACATCGGGTAGGGCGCGGCATGACGACGATCAGTTCCACTGTCTTGAAGATGGCTTCTGGGCCAGCTGCGAGTGCTGCAAAGCCTTTGGTCGCGGCCGGGCCATCAGAACGCGAAAAGCTTGGCGAGGTCGCAGAGCAGTTCGAAGCGTTGTTTGTCAAATCTATTTTGTCGAGCGCGCGATCCGCACAATTGGCAGACCCTTTGCTAAACAATGAAGGCCTTAAGACGTTTAACTCTATGTTAGACCAAGAATATGCAACGGCCCTTTCACAGCGAGAGTCGCTTGGAATTGCAGACGCCCTTGTGCGCCAGTTCCAACACAGGGTCTCTGACGGAGACGTTTAGGCATGGCAAGTCTTCTAGACATAGGTCGCAGTGCCGTTAACGCACAACGTGAAGCGTTAAACGTTACGGGCCAAAACATCGTGAACGCCAATACCGAAGGGTATCGGCGCCGTGATGCGTCTTTGGAAGAAGTCTCAGGTATTCAAAGCGAGCTGACCTCTGTCACCGCGCAAACGGGTTTGGGTGTCAGGCTAAGTGAGGTCCGTCGAGCCTACGACACGTTTTTGAGTGAAAATAAGCGAAGCGCAACGGCGCGATTTGAATCCTCTGATGCGTTTGTCAAAAAGTTGGAGCAACTGGAAAACACGATCCTTCCAACGGATGGTGACCTAGGCGTGGCCCTTACCGCGTTTTTTAATTCCTTGGGAGAAGTTGCGTCCCAACCCGGCGATCGCGCCCCCCGCGCTGCGGCGATTGAAATGGGTCATACGGTCAGTAATGCGTTTAATACCACCGCGATGATGTTGACAGATTTGGGTGAAGGGACGTTCCAAGAAATCGAAACGAGATTGACCGAAGCGGTTCAGAATGTTGAGGCCTTGGGAAATTTGAATGGCCAATTAAGATCGTCTAATTTTGGTGCAACCCCGCCGCATAGTCTTTTGGATGAGCGGGATCGTCTTATTGATCAGCTGTCTGGTTTGTTGCCGATCCATGTTTCAATTGGTGCTCGTAATGATGCTGAGATCCGGCTGGGCTCCTCTGTTGCGGGCCCACTTATTCTAAGCGGCTCAGATGCAATGCCACTTACTGCAATGATCTCAGATCAGGGGGCGGTCGCCTTTAGAATTGGCGACGGGCAGATTGTTACTCAGCTTGAGTCTGGTGAATTGCGCGGACTTGTTGATGCCTATGGGACAACGCAACGCGCGATCATTGAGCTGGACGATCTAGCGCGCGATTTCAGTACGAAGATGAACGAACAGCACACAAAAGGTGTCGATCTTGATGGTGATCTGGGACGTGAGTTGTTTTCGACCGCACAGTTTACGCCTGTTCGCAGCAATCTCAACGAAGGCAATGTAGAAGTCATTGTGAATGTATTTGCGGTGCCGGGTCGGGCGAACCAGTTGTCACAGATGGAGATGAGCTACGAGGCAAAAAATGATCTTTGGACTTTGCAAGATGATGGTGGCGCCATTTTGGGGCAGGGGCGTAATCGGATCGAACTTGATGGTGCGCTGATCGAGATTATTGGTAAAGGCGTCGCCGGTGACTCGTTCGATATTGTGCGGGAAACCGGAGATGCGGCGCGCATTTCGTTCCTGCTTGAACGTCCCGAAGAAATTGCAGCGGCCTCGACTGTTTCGATCAGCCCTGATGCTGCCAATATGGGCAACGCTGTTTTGTCGACTTCGCAGGTTGAGCCTATATTCAGCGCCTTGCCCGCTGTCACTGAGACACTTGCTAACAACTTGTCCCCTGTTGTTGCGCAGGATTTCTTGAGAGCGGGCGTTGTTGGAACAATTCCGCGCGGTACGCAAGAAATCACCCTTGCGAGTTTTGCAACACAAGCGACGGCCACGGTTATTGCGCAAAACGATGCAGATATTTCGACGATCGTTCTGACGTTGGATGGCATGGGCCATACGTTTTCTTTGGATCCGGAATTGGTAGATGCCCAAGAGTGGGAGACCGGTGCAGAGATCGCGCATCACCTTACTTCGGGGCTTTTGAAAAGTACTGGCGGTCAATCGATTGCTCAACTTGGGTTAACCGTGATTGGTTCACAAGAAGGTTTGGTATTTGCTTCAGACGGCTCGCGTGACCTAAGCGGGATGGCGGCGAGATCTTCAGCGGGAAATAGTTTGAACACCGATGTTGTTGCAGCACAATCCGCATCCGACATTCGGGTTTTCACACGTGAAGGACGTCAAATTTCTGGGCCCCCTATGGCGGCGGCCGAAGTTGCTGAACTTTTGACTTATGAGAACGGTTTCAACCTAGAAGCGGAATACCGGGCTGACTACGCAACGGTGAGCAACGGGATTGGCTACCGCGGGATGAGTATCGTCCAAAGTCAAACCAGCAGTGATCCGATGATCGGTGGCTTGAACACTGTATCGACCAGTTTGTCTGGCTTACGGGGCAGCAATAACGGCAACATTTCTTCCGATTTACGTGTGAACGAAACTCAAGCACAAACGATAAAGCTTGAGCTGGGGACGGGGGCGGAACGTTCGTTTGAGATTCCGCCCGCAGTTGATGCCGCCTATGTTGCTGAAAGCGCAAATATTGCCTTTGCTCCGTTAGGTGTTCAGGCGAAAGCAATGACCGTTGTCGGTCTCAATCTGGAGACGGGTTCGAACGGTTCGATCCAATTGGATTTGACGGGAGTCTCGGGCGAAGCGGCGCCCATAAGTGCGTTTGTAACTGAAGGGGACTTCACTGCGTTTGTGGACGCTGTAAATCTGCGAGCGTCTGAAACAGGTATCCATGCGCAACTTACCTCTTCAAAAGAGGGTGTCACGCTTACACAAGATGCGGGATTCGACATAGGGCTTAGCAATGTGTCGTTGAGTGGGATCAGTATGTCTGTTTCTGTGCTTGACCAGAATTTTCAACCGCTTGCACTGAACGATAGCGTTATCGAACAGACGTCTGCTTCGTTGGGCGAGGACATACGCATTAGTGGCACGGTTCAGTTTAGCAGTGGTGCTGAGTTTGATTTAACCAGCACACGCATAGGCGATGTAGCGCATTCGCTTTCGTCTATGCGTGATCCTATGATTGGCGGTTTGGTTTCGAAAGAGATGAGCGCAGGGGGTTCGAATGCGACGTTGCATTATAATGTTGAGCCCAAAATTGATGGAGCCGCTAGCAATGTTGATGGTTCGCGCGTCCATGCGCCGTCTTCACGATTTGAGACAGCGCTTCGCATGCCAGATGGAACGATGTTTCGCGCGAATGTGGCATCGGGAACATTCCCGACGGATGCAGAGGTTGCTCTAAAAACCGTGGCTGAGTTGCGCAGGCAAGCCCCAATTCCGTCTTTGCATGGCTCCGCAATGGCACTTGAAGACGTACCCGCAGTTGGAAGCAGTGCCAAGTTTCTGCTTGGTGGCGCAGAGTATACGCTAACGCGTGTTGATGACGGTAACTCAGCGCGACTTAGCCAATTGGACTTTGCGATTACTGGCCCTGAGGAAGGTCGAATAATCCCGCGTGTGATTGAAGAGAATGGCACTTTTTCACTTTCATTGGCTGTTGTTGGAGGCCAGCTTTCAGGTGAGGGGCCGACAGCGATTGTCGACGAAATGGCCCAACAGTTTGGTTTTGGTTCGGCGCAAAGCAAAGCAACTGTCCAAGGTCGCGAGATTCTGGCGGGGCTTGCTGACGGGTCTTATCAATTTGATGTGTTTCTGAATGGTGTTGAGCGGCTTTGTTGCACAAATCGGGCACTGTAGGATTCACTGTGTGAATCCAGCGTGATAGCTCGCGGACATGAGCAGTT
>NZ_CBFHVK010000017.1:0-61689 GCF_965659345.1 Planktotalea sp.
CTGCTCATGTCCGCGAGCTATCACGCTGGATTCACACAGTGAATCCTACAGTGCCCGATTTGTGCAACAAAGCCGCTGATGGTGGTCTATGCTCTATGCCTACGCCCTGTCGGTTTTCTGATTTCAACGTCAGCCTTTCTGATCATCGGTTCGTTTTTGTTGGGCGAACGCAAATGGCACGTGATGATACCCGTTGCCGTTATTGCGACTGGCTCTGTCTGGTACCTCGTTCAGGAAGTGCTTGGCATTTTCTTGCGCCCCTTGCCTGCATTTATGGGAGTTTGACATGCTTGAAGGTATCCTGATCGGTCTGCAAACGGCCCTTTCCTTGCAAAACCTCTTGGTCGTTATTGGTGGCTGTCTCATTGGCACATTCATCGGCATGTTGCCCGGTCTTGGGCCGATGTCGATCATTGCGATTATGATCCCCGTGGCGATCACTATGGGCGACCCGTCTGCAGCGCTGATCCTTTTGGCGGGCGTTTATTATGGCGCAATCTTTGGGGGCTCAACCTCATCTATTTTGCTTAATGCGCCGGGCGTGGCGGGCACTGTTGCGTCTTCCTTTGATGGCTATCCAATGGCGCGTCAGGGCAAAGCGGGCAAGGCGCTGACCATTGCTGCCATTTCAAGCTTTGCGGGGGGTACGATTGGGGCCATTCTATTGATGATTTTCGCGCCGATGCTGTCTTCGGTCGCCTTGTTGTTTCACTCGCCAGAGTACTTTGCTTTGATGGTCGTAGGTCTCTCAGCCATTGCAGCATTCGCCGGACCGGGCCAAGTGACCAAAGCACTGTTAATGACTGTGCTGGGTTTGATCATGGCCACTGTGGGCGAGGGGGCATTGTTTAATCTGCCGCGGTTCACGGGTGGTATTATGGATCTGCAATCTGGCTTTGGGTTTATCACGCTGGCCATGGCGATGTTTGCCTTGCCAGAGGCTGTGTTCCTCGTGTTGAAGCCCAAGAATCTTGGCGACAACGGGGGTGAGATCAAAGACCTACGCATCACACGTGCAGAAGCACGCGCCATTACCCCCGTCATTGGCCGCCAATCTATTCAGGGCTTTTTCATTGGTGTCTTGCCGGGGGCTGGCGCGACAATCGCATCCTTCTTGGGCTACGCGGTTGAACGAAACATTGCTCCAAAACATGAGCAGGATGAGTTTGGCAAAGGGTCTGTCAAAGGCCTCGCTGCACCAGAAACAGCAAATAATGCGGCGTGCACAGGCTCGTTTGTGCCACTGTTGACCCTAGGTATTCCAGGCTCTGGCACGACGGCCATTTTGCTTGGTGCGTTGATTGCGCTGAACGTCACCCCCGGCCCGCGTTTGATGGTCGATGACCCCCAAATCTTTTGGGCAGTGATCATGTCGATGTTCATCGGAAATCTGGTGTTGTTGATCCTGAATCTACCCTTGATCCCATACATTGCCAAACTGCTGGCTATCCCGCGCAACTACCTTATCCCGTTCATCCTGTTCTTTACTTTGATGGGGGCATACATCGGTCAAAACAATGCGACTGAACTGTTGTTTCTAGTTGGCTTTGGGGTGTGCGGTATAGCGTTGAAATTCGCGAATTATCCGCTCCCTCCGCTCCTAATCGGCTTCATTCTTGGCGGCATGATGGAGGATAACTTCTCGCGTTCCATGCAGCTCTATGGCGGTGTATCATTCGTTCTTGAACGGCCCATGACGCTTGGCCTCTTGGTGGTTGCAGTTGGTTTGATTGTGGTTCCAATTTTGCGAACGCGGCTAGCGAAGTAAGGTAGTTCCTGCGCGCTTAGAGGACAGTCATAGGCGCACCGGAACCCAACGTAGACCGCGTAAAACGATGTGGGCTTCCAGTGCATTCCTTCGGCTGCTTTAGACATTTGCAGCTACCTCACATCTATTTTTCCCACACTTGCTGTGATGTGAAACGAAGCAGCACGATAATTTGGGATGTTTGGATAGAGATTGCAGCCTTATTTGCAATGACTTGCGATACGTTGGGGAGAGGTGAATGGTGCCCAGGAGAGGACTCGAACCTCCACATCGTTGCCAATACTAGCACCTGAAGCTAGCGCGTCTACCAATTCCGCCACCTGGGCAGGTGCCTTAGAAACGGGGATTTAGACTTGGGCGTCTTTGCTGTCAACGGGTTTCGCCGCGAAACCCAAGCGAATCGCGAAGGTCACTCGATTTTTGCGATAAACCCAGTGAATTGAGGCGAAATGCCCCCTTTAGGCGTCTTGCGAGAGGGCGCGCAGAGCGATACATCTGCACCAAGCAAACGACGAAGGACTTCGCGCATGTCTAAACTTGTCACGATCTACGGCGGCTCTGGTTTCATTGGACGCTACATCGCTCGCCGCATGGCTAAAGAAGGCTGGCGTGTCCGCGTAGCAGTGCGTCGCCCGAATGAGGCGATGTTCGTAAAGCCTTATGGTACGGTTGGTCAGGTGGAACCTGTGCTGTGCAATATTCGTGACGACGCATCAGTCGCTGCAGTTATGCAGGGTGCAGATGCCGTAGTGAATTGCGTCGGTATCCTTGCGCCAAGTGGCAAAAACAAGTTTGACGCTGTGCAAGTCGAAGGCGCTGGGCGTGTTGCACGTCTGGCAGCACAAGCCGGTATTCAAGCGATGGTTCAGATTTCTGCGATTGGTGCAGATAGTGAATCGGCTGCGGAGTATTCCCAAACAAAGGCACAGGGAGAAGCGAACGTTCTGGAGCATATGCCAAACGCGATGATCCTGCGCCCCTCTATTGTGTTCGGCGCTGAGGACCAGTTTTTCAACCGCTTTGCATCAATGTCGCGCGTGGGTCCGATCCTGCCTGTGATCGGGGCAGATACGAAATTCCAGCCGGTTTATGTTGATGATGTTGCAGCGGCGGCCGTCAAAGGCGTGTTGGGCGAAGCGCATGGCATCTATGAAGTTGGCGGGCCTGATGTGGCGAGCTTTCGTGAATTGATGGAAAAGATGCTGGGCGTTGTACAGCGTCGTCGTTTGATCCTGAACGTGCCTTTCTTCGCAGCGCGCATTATGGCGTTCGCGTTCGATATGCTGCAAGCGGTATCGTTTGGTTTGATCGCCAACCCTGTTGCAACGCGCGATCAAGTGAAGAACCTTGCGAATGACAACGTTGTGTCAGAAGGTGCCAAAGGCCTGAGTGATTTGGGCATCACACCGTCCGCGATGGACACTGTCTTGCCTGAATATTTGTGGCGCTTCCGTCCGTCTGGTCAGTATGCGGCAATCAAAGACTCAGCGAAGAACTTGCGGGCTTAAGCGCTATATCCAACCCAAATCAGAATTACCCCTAGCACCACGCGATAGATCACGTAGGGTGTGAAGCTGACTGATTTCAGCAAGCGCATCATAAGCGTTAGCGCGAGAAGGGCCGCCACGAACGCGAACACCGCTGCAATCGCACCATCGCGGGCAAGCGCAGCGTCGGCGTCTTTCGCGACTTCCAAACCCAGCAGTGCGCCTGAGGCGAGGATCGTCGGGATTGACATAAGCATTGCAAGTTTCGCCGCGTCTTCACGTGCGTAGCCGAGGTATCGGCCCGCGGTGATTGTGATGCCAGATCGTGAGGTTCCGGGGATCAGCGCAATTGCTTGCCAAAGACCCATGATTGCTGCGTCTTTTAAGGACCATTGCGAAGCCACTTTCGTCTGTGGACCTTTTTGATCTGCCCAATAAAGCACTAAGCCGAAAATTAGCATAGTCCAGCCGATCACCGTGACGGAGCGCATCGCGTCATCAAGGCCAGTGATCTTAAGGAATAGTCCGAAAATGATGACTGGAATTGTTGCAAGGACTAGACATAAAGCGAGCCAAGCGCCTTGCGTGTCGATCTTGCCGCGTAGCAATCTGGGAAGGCCTGTGATCGCGAGACGTACGTCGCTCCAAAAATAGAGTACGACGGCGAAAAGCGTGCCAACATGCACAGCGACGTCAATGACTTGCCCTTGATCCGCCATCCCCGTGAGCTTGGGGAGGAGGATCAGATGGCCAGACGAGGAGATCGGCAAGAACTCTGTGATGCCTTGAATGACGGCAACAAGGAAAAGGTGAAAGAGCGACATGAAAGGGCTTTCTAACTAATTTTCTCTCTCCTAGCGCAGAGCGATTCGTGAGGGAAGAAAGACTTTAGGTCCGAATCGGAATTAAATTTGTTGAGTTAACTGTCGCAAAGCGTCAATTCATCACAAATTTTTAATATATAGGTAACTCTTTCTGACTTTTATTCTGTTCACGTGTTTTATATGAAGGCATGACCGGAGATTTCCTCAGGCAACAGGAGTGATGTGACAATGGCCAAGCAACCGATGCTTAAATTCGTATCCGTCGAGCGGGACATGCCAACGAAGCGTGCCCCTGATTTGCGCAACAAGGACTTCGGCGAGATTTACGCAGAATACGCGACCGAAAAAGCGAAAGAGCAATCAAGCCGCTGTTCACAGTGCGGCGTTCCTTATTGCCAAACGCATTGCCCTTTACACAACAACATCCCTGATTGGCTTCGCCTCACGGCCGAGGGCCGTTTGCAAGAAGCCTATGAAGTTTCGCAAGCGACAAACACATTCCCAGAGATTTGTGGTCGCATTTGCCCGCAAGACCGTTTGTGTGAAGGCAACTGTGTTATCGAGAATTCTGGCCACGGCACCGTCACCATCGGCTCTGTTGAAAAATACATCACTGACACTGCATGGGAAAATGGTTGGGTCAAAGTGATCAAGCCACACGCAGAGCGCACTGAAAGCGTTGGTATCATCGGCGCTGGCCCCGGTGGCCTGGCTGCGGCTGATGTACTGCGCCGTCAAGGCGTGCAGGTGACGATCTATGATCGTTACGACCGTGCCGGTGGTTTGCTCACATATGGCATTCCGGGCTTTAAGCTTGAGAAAGACGTTGTGATGCGCCGCAATGATCAGCTTGCTGAGGGCGGCGTGATGTTCAAACTGAATTGCAATGTGGGTGAGGACATCTCCTTTGCCGATATTCAAGCGGCCCATGACGCGGTGATCATCGCGACGGGTGTTTACAAAACACGTGATCTTGCGGCTCCCGGTTCAGGTGCAAAGGGGATCGAGCGGGCGATTGATTATTTGACAGCGTCCAATCGCAAAAGCTTTGGCGATGATGTGCCTGAATTTGAAGACGGTCAGTTGGACGCCAAAGGCAAACGCGTTGTTGTCATTGGGGGCGGTGATACGGCTATGGACTGTGTGCGTACTGCGATCCGTCAGGGTGCGACGTCTGTGAAATGCCTTTATCGTCGTGACAAAGCAAACATGCCTGGCTCGCAACGCGAAGTACAAAATGCTGAGGAAGAAGGCGTCGTGTTCGAATGGCTTTCAGCGCCCAAAGGGTTTGTTGGCGATGCGTCTGTCACCGGTGTGATGGTTCAGAAAATGCGCCTTGGCGCGCCGGATGCTACTGGTCGTCAAGCGCCCGAAGTGATCGAAGGTGCTGACTATGTTGAAGATGCAGACCTTGTGATCAAAGCGCTAGGGTTTGAGCCAGAAGATCTGCCGCAGCTTTGGGGTGTTGAAGGGCTTGAGGTGACGCGTTGGGGCACTGTCAAAGCGCAGTTCACGACGGGCGAGACAGACCTTGAGAACGTCTATGCTGTTGGTGACATCGTGCGTGGTGCGTCTTTGGTTGTTTGGGCCATCAAAGATGGTCGCGATTGCGCTGAAGCGATCCTTGATAAGATGAACGCCAGCGCTGCGGTCGCTGCCGAATGAGCAGCACTCAGATAGAAGGCCAATGCCTATGCGGTGAGGTCAAAGCAAAGGCGACTATGACCAAGCCAATGCTGCGCGCGTGTCATTGCGATATGTGCCGGAGCCACACGAGCAGCATGTTCATGTCGCTTGGCATTGATAAGGGCAGCCTGAGCTTTGAAGGGCCTGTGAAAACCTACCGCTCTAGCGAATGGGCAGAGCGCGGATTTTGCGACACATGTGGCTCAACGCTGTTTTACGGAACGGTCGAAGATGGCAATCGCCACCCTTCTGCAGGCTTGTTTGAAAATGCCGCTGATGCCGAATTGAAACTAGAATTTTTTGCTGATGCAGCCCCAGGCTACGCATTAGCAGGTGCGCATCGCAAGATGACGACCAAAGAAACGATTGCGCTCTTCGCGCCCGAAACAGGAGAAAATCAATGACTGTATGTGACGCAAACTGGGTGAAGAACGAAGAAGCCAAGCGCAAGTATATGGCCGAGAATGGCCTGTATGATGAAAGCGAAGAGCACAGCTCTTGCGGTGTTGGTCTTGTGGTATCGATGGACGGTTCACCGTCGCGCAAGGTTGTTGAAGCTGGCATCGATGCGCTGAAAGCGATCTGGCACCGCGGCGCTGTTGATGCGGATGGAAAGACTGGCGATGGCGCGGGCATACATGTGCAAATCCCCGTGTCCTTCTTTTATGATCAGATTGAACGCACAGGTCACACTCCGCGCAAAGATGAATTGATGGCCGTTGGCCAAGTCTTCTTGCCGCGTACGGATTATGGCGCACAGGAAACGTGCCGTACGATCGTGGAAAGTGAAGTTCTGCGCATGGGGTATTACATCTATGGCTGGCGGCATGTGCCAGTGGATGTGGCTTGCCTTGGTGACAAAGCAAATGCGACGCGCCCTGAGATCGAGCAGATCTTGATCTCCAACTCCAAGGGTGTGGACGAAGAGACGTTTGAGCGCGAGCTATATGTAATCCGTCGTCGTATCGAAAAAGCTGCGGCCGCTGCTGGTATCAACGAACTATACCTTGCATCGCTGTCCTGCCGTTCGGTGATCTACAAAGGTATGATGCTCGCGGAGCAGGTTGCGGTTTTTTACCCCGACCTGATGGACGAACGTTTCGAGAGCGCATTTGCGATCTATCATCAGCGTTATTCGACCAACACCTTCCCGCAGTGGTGGCTTGCTCAGCCGTTCCGCATGCTCGCGCACAACGGTGAAATCAACACGCTCAAGGGCAACGTCAACTGGATGAAGAGCCATGAAATTCGCATGGCCTCCAGTGCGTTTGGTGACTTGGCGGAAGACATCAAGCCGATCGTTCCATCAGGCTCGTCCGACTCTGCCGCGCTTGATTCAGTCTTCGAAGTGCTCGTGCGCGCGGGTCGTTCTGCGCCGATGGCAAAGACAATGTTGGTGCCTGAAAGCTGGTCCAAGCAAGCGGTGGAATTGCCGCAAAGCTGGCGTGATATGTATTCCTATTGCAACTCCGTGATGGAGCCTTGGGATGGTCCTGCGGCATTGGCGATGACCGATGGTCGTTGGGTCTGCGCGGGTTTGGATCGCAATGGTCTGCGTCCAATGCGGTACGTTGTGACAGGTGATGGCCTGCTGATCGCTGGTTCTGAGGCCGGCATGGTGCCGATTGACGAAACCACCGTCGTCGAAAAAGGCGCGCTTGGCCCAGGTCAGATGCTTGCTGTGGACATGAAAAAAGGTCAGATGTTCCGCGATGGTGAGATCAAGGACAAGCTCGCCGCAGCGTTGCCGTTTGGCGAATGGGTTGGCAAGATCAATGAACTTGATGTTGCGTTGGCGTCTGTGACGGAAAAGGCGATCTATTCCGGTGCAGAGCTGCGCAAGCGTCAAATCGCAGCTGGCTACACGATTGAAGAGCTGGAGCAAATCCTCGCGCCGATGGCTGAGGATGGCAAAGAGACACTTGCGTCGATGGGTGATGATACGCCTTCTGCGGTCCTGTCAAAGAAGTACCGCCCTTTGAGCCACTTCTTCCGTCAGAATTTCTCTCAGGTCACCAACCCGCCAATCGATAGCTTGCGCGAATTCCGCGTGATGAGTCTAAAGACACGTTTTGGTAACCTCAAAAACGTACTTGATGAAAGCTCTGCTCAGACTGAAATCCTTGTGCTGGATAGCCCTTTTGTGGGTAACGCGCAGTGGGAAGAGCTGACCACGCATTTCAATGCAGATTTGGTCACCATCGATTGTACGTTTGAGCGCGGTGCGGGTGCGCTGCAAGCGGGTCTTGCCCGCATTCGTGCAGAAGTGGAAGACGCTGTGCGTTCTGGTGCAGGTCACATTGTTCTGACCGACGAAGCGCAGAATGAAACCCGTGTTGGCATGCCGATGATCCTTGCGACTTCCGCAGTGCATAGCCATTTGACGCGCAAGGGTTTGCGGACATTCTGTTCCCTGAACGTGCGCTCAGCCGAGTGTATCGACCCGCACTATTTTGCGGTTCTGATCGGCTGTGGTGCGACGGTTGTGAATGCGTATTTGGCCGAAGATTCCCTCGCGGATCGAATTGAGCGCGATCTCTTGGATTGCACGCTGACCGAAGCTGTTGCGCGTTACCGCGAAGCAATTGATCAAGGCTTGCTCAAGATCATGGCGAAGATGGGCATCTCTGTAGTGTCTTCTTATCGTGGTGGTTTAAACTTTGAAGCGGTTGGTTTGTCGCGCGCGATGTGTGCGGAATTCTTCCCAGGCATGACGTCACGCATTAGTGGCATCGGTGTCTCTGGTATCCAGTTTAAGGCGGAAGAAATTCATTGTCTTGGCTGGCAAGGTGGCCGCGATGTTCTGCCAATTGGTGGTTTCTACAAGTCGCGCAAATCTGGCGAAACTCACGCTTGGGAAGCGCAGTCTATGCACATGATGCAGACCGCGTGTAACACCGGCTCTTTCCAGATGTGGAAGCAATATAGCGCCAAGATGCAAAGCAACCCGCCGATCAACTTGCGCGATTTGCTAGCGATCAAGCCTATGGGTGAAGCGATCAACGTCGATGAAGTGGAAAGTGTTACAGCGATCCGCAAGCGTTTTGTCACGCCGGGCATGTCTTTGGGTGCGCTTAGCCCTGAAGCACACAAGACATTGAACGTCGCGATGAACCGCATTGGCGCACGTTCTGACAGTGGTGAGGGCGGCGAAGATCCGGCACACTTCGTGCCAGAGCCGAATGGCGACAATCCATCTGCAAAGATCAAGCAGGTGGCGTCGGGTCGTTTTGGCGTCACAGCCGAGTATCTGAACCAATGTGAAGAGCTGGAAATCAAAGTCGCGCAGGGTGCCAAGCCCGGTGAAGGTGGACAGCTTCCGGGCATGAAGGTCACAGACCTCATCGCGCGCTTGCGACACTCGACCAAAGGCGTAACGCTAATTTCACCGCCTCCACACCACGATATCTATTCTATCGAGGACCTCGCGCAATTGATCTACGATCTCAAGCAGATCAACCCGCGTTGTAAGGTGACGGTCAAGCTTGTTGCGTCTTCTGGCGTTGGCACAATTGCTGCCGGTGTCGCGAAAGCCAAGGCCGATGTTATTTTGATTTCAGGTCACAACGGCGGCACAGGTGCCTCCCCTGCGACGTCGATCAAGTATGCGGGTCTGCCGTGGGAAATGGGTCTGACCGAAGCGCACCAAGTGCTTGCGATGAACAACCTGCGTGAGCGGATTACACTGCGCACAGACGGTGGTTTGCGCACAGGTCGCGATATCGTCATGGCTGCGATGCTCGGTGCCGAAGAATACGGTATCGGCACTGCCGCGCTGATCGCGATGGGCTGTATCATGGTGCGTCAGTGCCAGTCCAACACATGCCCGGTTGGTGTGTGTACACAGGACGAAGCACTGCGTGACAAATTCACTGGCAACGCAGACAAAGTGGTTAATCTGATCACTTTCTATGCACAGGAAGTTCGTGAAGTGCTCGCCTCTATCGGTGCGCGTTCCTTGGATGATGTGATCGGCCGCGCTGATTTGCTTCATCAGGTATCACGTGGATCCGCGCATTTAGATGACCTCGATCTTAACCCGCTGTTGATCACTGTCGATGGTGCGTCTGACATCCAATATGACCGTTCGCGCCCACGCAATGCTGTGCCTGATACGCTTGATGCTGAGATCGTGCGCGATGCTGCGCGGTTCTTGGAAGACGGCGAAAAGATGCAGCTGAGCTACGCGATCCAGAACACGCACCGCACCGTCGGTACGCGTGTCTCTAGTCACATCGTGAAGAACTTCGGCATGCGTAACACGTTACAGCCAGATCATCTGACGGTGCATCTGAAAGGTTCTGCCGGTCAATCGCTTGGTGCTTTCGTGGCACCCGGTCTCAAGCTTGAGGTCAGTGGCGACGCCAACGATTACGTTGGTAAAGGGCTATCGGGCGGTACCATTGTTGTGCGTCCACCGATGGCAAGTCCACTGCGTGCATGCAAGAACACGATCATTGGTAATACCGTACTTTATGGTGCAACTGACGGTTTCTTGTTTGCAGCAGGTCGTGCGGGAGAGCGTTTTGCAGTGCGTAACTCCGGTGCAAGCGTTGTGATTGAGGGATGTGGCTCGAACGGTTGTGAATATATGACGGGTGGTGTCGCTGTCATTCTTGGCTCTATCGGCGCAAACTTTGGCGCGGGCATGACGGGTGGTATGGCCTATCTTTATGACCCTGAGGGCCATGCACAAAGTTTGATGAACCATGAAACGCTTGTCACGTGCCCTGTCACAACTGCGCATTGGGAGCGTCAACTCAAGATGTTGGTTGAACGTCATCATGCTGAAACAGGTTCGGTGCGTGCAGAGCAGATTTTGCAACACTGGGACTTGGAGTTGCAGAATTTTGTTCAGGTCTGCCCGATCGAGATGTTGAACAAGATCCCGCATCCGCTGGGCATCGAAGAGACAGCTGTCCCTGCGGAGTAAGCGCAACTGAAACAGATAAAACGCCCGAGGTCTCACTTCGGGCGTTTTGCTATTGTGAAGAGCGCGGTAGGGTCCAGCCATGGCACGCGTAGCAAAGAAAAAATCGGCTCCAAAAAAGAAGAGTACGGTCAAGAAAAAGCGTTCGGTTGCTGACCGTATTACCGCGACGCGCTTGTTCGTGCGGCGCTGGTTCTGGCGTGCGACGATACTGATATGCGCTGCTGTTCTGCTTTGGGTGTCGATCTATGTTTGGATCAACCCGACCAAGACGCCTTACATGCGCTCTGAAGAGTTGCGCATCGGGGGCGAAGTAGATTCTGAATGGGTCCCCATTTCAGAAATCGCTCCGGTCATGGCACGCTCTGTCGTGGCGGCAGAGGACGCCAATTATTGTAATCACTGGGGATTTGATATGACTGCCATTCGTGCCGCCGTTGACAGTGGCGGTGCACGCGGGGCTTCGACGCTGAGCCAACAAGTCGTGAAGAATGTGTTTCTTTGGCATGGTCGCAGCTACGTGCGCAAAGCGCTTGAAGCGGGTTTGACGCCATTGGTTGAACTGATTTGGAGCAAACAACGCATTTTGGAGGTCTATCTCAATATTGCTGAGTTTGATGAGGGTGTATTTGGTGTCGAAGCCGCAGCACGGCATTATTTCGGTGTTGGCCCCGAAAATCTAAGCGCCACCCAGTCGGCGCGTTTGGCAGCTATTTTGCCGTCACCCAAGAAACGTAGTGCCTCTCGTCCGTCCAATTCTGTGCGCAAACGTACGCGTCAAATCATCGACGGCGCGGCCACGATCCGCCGTGATGGACGCGCGGCCTGTTTTGAGGATTGAACTTAAGCGCAATGCGGGGCATTCAGAGATGCACGTAATTTTGAGTTAGACCCAAGTTCTATGGCCCGTCTGTATCATGTTCCCCTTTCTCCTTTTTGTCGCAAGGTCCGTTTGGTTCTGGCAGAGAAGAAGATTGATGTAGAACTGATTGAAGAGCGCTATTGGGAAGCAGACCCTGATTTTATGCGCCGCAATCCTGCGGGCAAAGTACCGATTCTCAAGATGAACGGGCGGACGATGCCCGATAGCATGGCCATTTGCGAATACCTTGAAGAAAAGAACCCGACGCCGCCCTTGATGCCAAACAGTGCAGAGGGGCGCTACGAAGTACGCCGTTTGGTCGCGTGGTTTGATGATAAGTTTCATCAGGAAGTCACATCCAAACTTCTTTATGAACGGGTGAATAAAAAGTTGATGAAGCAGGGCTACCCTGATAGCCGCAATGTGAAAGAGGGCGCGCGCGCGATCAAGTATCACCTTGATTACATGGCGTGGCTCCTGGATCATCGCCGTTGGCTCGCAGGTGATGCGATGTCGATTGCTGATTTCACAGCTGCTGCGCACTTGTCATCGCTTGATTATAGTTCCGACGTGGATTGGACGCGCTCTGATACGGTGAAAGACTGGTACGCGAAGATTAAATCACGCCCAGCGTTTCGCACGATTTTAGCGGATCAAGTGCCGGGCTTCCCGCCTTCCGCGCACTACAACGATCTTGATTTCTGATCTCAAAACTCGCCTCGTTTTGGAGGCGCAAGAGATTGGCTTTGACGCCTGCCGCATTTGTCGCCCTTGGGATGTGCCGCAGGTTCCCGCGCGCTTGCAAACGTTTGTTGATGAAGGGCGTCATGGCCAAATGGGGTGGATGGCCGAGCGCATGCATTGGCGAGGCAATCCAAACGCGCTTTGGCCAGAAGCGAAGTCCGTCATCATGTTGGGCGAGAGCTACACGCCTGAGCATGATCCGTTGGAGATTTTGCAGCACCCTGATCGCGGTGCGATATCGGTTTATGCACAAAACAAAGACTACCATGATCTGGTGAAAAAACGGCTCAAACGTCTGGCGCGCTGGCTGATCGCTGACAGCGGCGGCGAGGTAAAGGTTTTTGTGGATACCGCGCCTGTCCCTGAGAAACCATTGGGTGCCGCCGCGGGACTTGGATGGCAAGGTAAACACACGAACCTTGTCAGCCGACAGATGGGCAATTGGTTCTTTTTAGGCTCTGTTTTTACGACTTTGGATTTGCCAGCAGATGAAGCGGAAGTGGATCATTGCGGGTCATGTTCGTCGTGTTTGGATATTTGTCCAACCAAGGCGTTTCCAGCGCCTTACCAGCTCGATGCGCGCCGATGTGTTTCGTATTTGACGATTGAACATAAAGGACCTGTGGACGAAGAGTTGCGCGCGTTGATGGGCAATCGCATTTATGGGTGCGACGATTGCTTGGCAGTGTGTCCGTGGAACAAGTTTGCGGTTGAAGCCAGAGAGCTGCGATACGCTGCGCGTGAAGAGTTGCGTGCGCCAGATCTTGCAGAGTTGGCGCGTCTTGGTGATGCAGAGTTTCGCGCGATGTTTTCAGGGTCACCCATCAAGCGGATTGGGCGGGACAGATTTGTGCGCAATGTGCTTTATGCGATCGGCAACTCTGGACTGAAGGAGCTGCGTGTCGTGGCTCAGGATCTTACGGAAGATCCTGACGCTACTGTTGCGGATGCTGCGCGCTGGGCGAGTGCGCGGTTGGTTTGAGACTGCGGGACGCTCCGCGGGGAGTTTATCTAGAAAAATGAAGCAGGGGGTGCCGCTTATAGGCGGGACGTGTCGCGTTTTGCTGGTATGGCAGATGTGAATTCAGGAGGCAGGCAATGGCGCTTTTATTGGGTGTGGACACTGGTGGGACCTATACTGACGCTGTGCTTTTGCGCGATGAGCGTGACGTTGTTGCGTCTGCAAAATCACTGACGACAAAGCATGATCTATCCCTGGGGATAGGCCGCGCTATTGAGGCGGTGTTGGATGACAGCGGCGTTGATCCAAGTGAGGTCGCGATGGCATCTTTGTCCACAACTTTGGCAACGAACGCCTTAGTTGAGGGACAGGGCAGTCGCGTTGCCTTGATTTATATCGGCTTCAAAGAACGTGATCTGGAAACGCATGGATTGGGTGATGCGTTAAAGGGAGACCCTGCGTTAATTCTGGCAGGTGGACACAATCATGCAGGAGGCGAAGCGGCGCCGCTGGATATTGAGGCACTAGATGCCTTTCTAGAGACGCATTCTGATGTGTCTGCTTTCGCAGTTGCTGCACAATTTGCCACGCGGAACCCGACGCATGAACTTGCGGTTATGGCGTATATCTCGGACAAACTGCGCGCACCTGTGAGTGCGTCACATCAGTTGTCAGCGAAATTGAATGGACCTAAACGCGCGATGACGGCCCTTTTGAATGCGCGCTTGATTGGCATGATCGATGATTTGATCGGTTCTGCACAGGGCACACTGAAGCGGCTCGCCATTGATGCGCCGCTGATGGTGGTGCGTGGTGATGGGGCCCTGATAGGGTCTGATATGGCACGTGAAAGGCCGATTGAAACGATCCTAAGCGGGCCCGCAGCGTCCATCGTGGGGGCGCGTTGGCTGACTGGCGTGGATCATGCTCTGGTCTCTGACATTGGGGGAACGACAACTGACATTGCTGTCTTGCGTGATGGCCGCCCTGCGATTGATCCGATGGGCGCGCAGGTTGGCCCGTATCGAACTATGGTTGAGGCGGTGGCGATGCGCACGCATGGGCTTGGCGGCGACAGTGAAGTGCACTTTAAGAGCGAGGGTTTGCAAGGTGGCGTCACGCTTGGACCGCGACGCGTTGTGCCGGTCTCGCTTATCGCGATGGACGCGCCAGAGGTGGTTCATGAAGCGCTCGATGCGCAGATGCGCAGCACGGTTCCGAATGAGCATGATGCTCGGTTCGTACGCGCGGTGAAGGGGCTGCGCACTGATGGATTAGGTGCACGCGAAATGGCATTGCTTGCGCATATTGGCGAAACTGTTTTGCCGATGGCGCACGCCCTTAAGAACCGGATTGAAGCGCAGGCCCTGAAGCGGTTGGTGGAGCGAGGCTTGGTACAGATAGCAGCGCTGACGCCAAGTGATGCGAGCCATGCTTTGGGGCGCGTGGATGTTTGGGATGGCGAGGCTGCTAAGAAAGCGCTGGCCTTGATGGGGCGCAGGCGGACCGGCTCGGGCGATATGCTTGCGCCAGAGCCTGAAGTGATGGCACAGCTCGTGATTGATCAGCTCACGCATCAGACGTCATTAGCCTTGTTAGAGACCGCATTTGCGGAAGAATCTGAGAGTTTTGGAGTGCCATCGGCAGAACTGGCGCGGCATGTTCTGACGCAACGGGGGCTGTCAGGGCATCGTGGATTGATGCGCATTGATACTGGGTTGAACTTGCCTGTTGTCGGTCTTGGAGCATCTGCGATCAGCTATTATCCCGCTGTGGGCGAGCGACTTGGCTGTGATGCTATCCTGCCCGAACATGGGGGCGTCGCGAATGCGATTGGTGCTGTTGTTGGCCGCGTTACGATGCGTCGGCAAGGGACTGTGACTGCGCCAAGCGAGGGTTGTTTTCGCGTGCATTTTGAAACAGGGCCTGAAGATTTTGCGGAGAGCGCTTTGGCGCTGAACGCGCTTGAGACCCATCTTAGGACCCAAGCACAAAGCGATGCGGAGAATTCTGGCGCACAAGACATCCATGTGCACGCAACCCGCGAGGTGAAGATGGCACAAGCGGAAGCACGCGAAGTGTTTATTGAAGCGGTCATTACCGTAGAGGCATCTGGGCGCCCGCGTATTGCAGCATAGTTCACAGCTTTGCGCGCAGAATGAAATCATCCTTTGATTTTTGCGCAAGCACCCCATTTAATGCTTCATAGACCAAGCAGGAGGATGCCATGGCTGACTATCGCAAAGATATGGATGTGATCGCAACGCTCGACCCGGAGCAGTATCGCGTAACGCAACAAAGCGGGACAGAGCGCCCCGGTACTGGCAAATATCTTGGGAATAAAGAGCCGGGCATTTATGTAGATATCGTTTCTGGCGAGCCATTGTTTGCCTCATCTGACAAATACGAAAGCGGGTGTGGATGGCCCTCATTCACCAAACCGCTGGTACATGAGTTTGTGGCTGAATTAAGCGACACAACACACGGAATGGTGCGCACAGAGGTTCGCTCTGCGCATGGGGACAGCCATCTTGGGCATGTCTTTAACGATGGCCCGCCTGATCGTGGTGGCTTGCGCTATTGCATCAATTCGGCGTCGCTTCGGTTCGTTCACAAGGACGATATGGAAGGCGAAGGGTATGGCCAGTATTTAGATCAAGTGGAGGACATAGCATGACAGCGCGCGCAGTTTTAGCTGGAGGGTGTTTCTGGGGCATGGAAGACCTGATCCGTAAGATGGACGGGGTCATTTCAACCAGAGTTGGATACACAGGCGGTGACGTGCCAAACGCAACCTATCGCAATCACGGCACCCATGCTGAAGGGATCGAAGTGATTTATGATCCTTCGCGCATGAGCTATCGTCGGTTGCTTGAGTTTTTCTTTCAGATCCACGACCCGACCACGCAGAACCGTCAAGGTAATGATCGCGGGCTCAGTTATCGATCCGCAATTTATTATGTTGATGAGGAGCAGAAAGCGATTGCCGAAGACACGATCGCTGATGTGAATGCGTCAGGGATTTGGCCCGGTGTTGTCGTGACGGAGCTGGAGCCTGTCGGTGATTTCTGGGAAGCAGAGCCAGAGCATCAGAACTATCTTGAGCGTATTCCAAACGGCTACACTTGCCACTTCGTACGTCCAGATTGGGTGCTGCCAAGACGTGCTGCTGAATAAAGCAGCTTTGGACAAATAAAGCGCGCTCCCCTAGCCTTTGCTCAGGAAATGGGGAGCGCGCAGCTTGGCTTTTGAGACATACCTGATTTATCTCGCGGCTGTTGCCGTGTTTTTTGCAACGCCGCCTGATACCAGCCAGCTTCTTATCATTTCAAACAGTGTTCGATACGGACTGCGCAAAAGCGTTTACACAATTGCCGGTGATCTTAGTGCGAATTGCATGCAGATGACGGGTGCGGCTTTCGGGCTTGCAGCGGTGATCGCGACTTCTGCGACTGCGTTTAATATGATCAAATGGTGCGGTGTTGTGTATCTTGTATGGATCGGGGTTCAGCTTATCCGCTCAAGCGATGACGTGAGCGATGTGGGTGCCAACCGGTCAGGACAAGCGCTGCGCCTCTATCGGCAAGGCTTTGTGACGTCGATGGCGAACCCTTTTGCGGTCGTCTTTTTTGGCGCACTTTTCCCGCAGTTCATTGATCCTGCATCGGCTATTTTGCCCCAGCTTCTGATTCTTGGGGTTACGTATCTGGTTGTGGATGGAGCGATTTTGGCCCTGTGGGGTTGGCTTGGTGCGCGCGCCTCATCTGTTTTGAAGCGGCATTCTCTCAGGTTGGTTAACAAGATTTGCGGAACCCTTATGATTGTTGCGGCCGCTCTGCTGGGCAGTCAGGATTTTCAAACACGTTAGGTTGCTCTTCCCTTGTGCGCGTCAGAGGTATAGCCAGTTCATATGTCTCCATTTACTGGCATTGCGCTTAAACTTGCTTCCGTTGTTTTGTTCGTCTCGATGGCCGCATTGATCAAGGCGAGCACGGATCATGTGCCGACGGGGCAGGCTGTTTTCTTTCGCTCTTTCTTCACGCTTCCGGTCATCTTCTTTTGTCTGGCGATGCGCCATGAATTTACGACGGGCCTCAAGACTAAACGCCCAATGGGTCATGTTTGGCGTGGGCTGATTGGTGCTTGCGGAATGGGCTTTGGTTTTTCCTCCCTGGCGTATTTACCCCTGCCGGATGTGACGGCGATAGGCTTTGCTGCCCCTTTGATGACGGTTATTCTGGCTGCTTTGCTTCTGGGCGAACGACTGCGGGTCTATCGGATGTCTGCGGTGATTTTGGGATTGATTGGTGTTGCGGTTATCCTGTCGCCACGCCTGTCCATTTTCTCGGGGGAAGCGATGAACACAGCGGCGCAAACAGGTGTCATTTTGGTATTGGTGTCAGCCTTCTTTCGCGCATTGGCGCAGATCCACATTCGCCGGCTCGCGCAGTCTGAAAGCACCGCGTCTATCGTGTTTTACTTTTCCATGACGACAACAACGCTGTCGCTGTTCACCATTCCGTTCGGCTGGGTCATGCCGGATGTCTCCGTTATCGTGATGCTGGTGTCTGCGGGCGTGATTGGCGGGGTTGCACAGATCCTTATCACATCAGCTTACCGCTTTGCCGATGCAGCGGTGATCGCGCCATTTGACTATGCATCAATCTTGTTTGCGATGATTATCGGGTATGCGTTCTTTGGCGACGTGCCGACTGCACAGATGCTTATCGGCTCAGGCATCGTGATTTTTGCAGGCTTGTTGATCATTTGGCGCGAGCGTGCACTCGGCATCAAACGCGGCAACGCGCGCCCGAACTTAACGCCACAAGGTTAACGATCAAAGATGCCCATGGCAGCGTAAAGCGGCGGAAGTAACCATCGACGCTTTGTTCCAAACGGGAGTTTTGTTGGTGCAGTCTGGACAACTTCGGGGTAGGGCAACCGTGTATCTTTGTCTTGCACAAGATCTGCCAGAAGCGTGCCGCAATAGCTTGCCATTGCGACACCATTGCCATGGTAGCTAAGGGACGCATATGCGCCAGGCATGTCTGGGACTGGGCCCGTAAAAGGCAACCCTTTGGCGTTCATACAGACCAAACCTGACCACATATGTGGGGTGTCAACATGTGTCCAAGCAGGGAACATCTGTTCAAAATCAGATCGGATAAGACGTTTGATTTTCGCATCAGAGCGCGCATTGGCAAAGATGCCGCCACGCATGCCGAAAAGGAAACGGCGATCCGGCATAAGGCGAAAATAATGTAGTAGATTTCGGCTATCAAAGGCCATTTGATCAGAGGTCCAACCCGCATCTGTAAGTTCTTTATCAGTAAGCGGGCGCGTGACGAGCACGCTGGACTGGACAGGCATAAATCGCGCAGCAAGCCAATCGGGGATATCTTCAGAAGAATAACCGTTCGTCGCGATGATGATACGGTTGGCGGTGATACGGCCCTTTGGGGTGTGAAGGCTGAATTGCGCGCCCTGCTCGATGCGATTGACTGGGCAGTGTTCAAAGAACCGCGCGCCCGCAGCGCGCGCCGCTCCCGCAATGCCGAGGGCGTATTTCAAAGGATTCAGGCCAAACCCAATAGGGGTCGTAAGTGCGCCATGAAAAGGACCCTCAAGACCGTGTTTTGACAATTCGCCTTTCGGGATCAAAATCGGCTCAACCCCGTAGCTTTCAGAAACCTCTTCGGCATGGTGTTTTAAGGTCGTCCAGCGCTTCGCTTTGTGGGCAAGAAGCGTTTCGCCATCAGAATGGGTGTCAGCGTTGATCTTGTGACGCTCCAGAAGCTTTGCAACATGGGAAATCGCGTCTTTCTCAGCGGTCCGCCAAGCGTGGCGCGCGTCAGTGCCGAACGCTTTGTCGATCTGTGCGTTGCCAAGAATACCACCGCCCAAACAGCAGAATCCACCATTGCGACCAGAGGCACCCCAACCAATGGTCTGTGCATCGAGTAAAGCGACATCAACGCCGTCTTCGGCCAGATGCAGCGCGGCGTTCAGGCCTGTGTATCCACCACCGATGATGGCGATGTCTGACTGATGCGTGCCCTGTAGTTGAACGCCCTCAAATGGTGCGACTGTCGTGCTCCAAAAGCAATCATGACGCACATCTTCGCTATAGGCGAGGGGTTCATAAATCCGCTTCATCCGCGCGCAGCGGCTTGTTCGTCGCGTTGTTGTTTCAAACTGGCTTGTTTCGAGATCAGTGATGCGCTGATCACGCCAACGGTGACGATGGCGATCATGATTGTGGAAAGCGCATTGATCTCGGGACTCACGCCAAGGCGCACGGCTGAGAATATCTTGATTGGGAGTGTTGTTGCAGATGGGCCAGCTGTGAAGCTGGCGATCACGAGGTCATCAAGCGAAAGCGTGAACGCCAGCAGCCAGCCGGAGATCACTGCAGGTGCGATAATGGGGAGCGTTACGAGCCTGAAGGCTTGCCAAGGCGAGCACCCAAGGTCTAGCGCTGCCTCTTCAATCGAGCGATCAAAGGAGACGAGACGCGAGGAAACGACGACCGATACGTAGCACATGGCGAAGGTTGTGTGCGCCAGTACGATTGTCAGAACGCCGCGATCTAATCCGATACCAATGAACAAAAGGAGCAGTGAAAGACCTGTGATAACTTCGGGCATCACGAGTGGCGCATAGATCATGCCAGAGAAGAGCGTGCGCCCTTTGAAACGGTTCGCACGGACCAAGACGTAGGCGGCCATTGTACCCAATACCGTCGCCAGCGTTGAGGAAAAGACAGCGACCTTGATAGTGACCCAAGCCGCGTTCAGGAAGGCTTCGTTCTGGAGCAGTTCGCCGTACCATTTTGTGGAAAAGCCCGCCCATACGGTCACAAGCTTACTCTCGTTGAATGAATAGATGACGAGGATGACCATAGGCAGATAGAGGAACGTGAAGCCAAGGGTGAGGGCGGTGGCGTTGAACCATGTGAAGCGCTTCATGTTTTTATCCCTTGTGTTGGTCGAATGCTAAAGCATCCGATCCAAGCGGGGGCGGTGCCCCCGCACCCCCGGGATATTTTTGGAAAGAGGAAGGAGGGCGTTCTCATTGACCTTCTGCCTCGCGCTGTTTTTGCTCGTTGCGTTGGAACAGGATGATCGGGATGATGAGGATCAGCAGCAGTATAATTGCGACGGCCGATGCGACGGGCCAATCGCGGTTGTTGAAGAACTCTTCCCACAGGACTTTGCCGATCATTAGGGTTTGCGAGCCGCCCAAAAGGGATGGAATGACGAATTCGCCCAGCGTCGGGATGAACACTAGGAAGCATCCCGCGATGATGCCTGTTTTGCTGAGCGGTACAGTGACCAGCCAGAAGGCAGACGTGCGCGAGCAACCAAGGTCTTCAGCCGCTTCAAGTAGGCTATCGTCCATCTTTTCCAGTGCCGAATAGATCGGGAGGATCATGAAGGGCAGGTATGTGTAGACGATGCCGATGTAGACAGCGGTGTTGGTGTTGAGGATGGTGAGCGGTTCGCTGATGAGGCCGCTCCATATTAGGAATTGGTTCAACAGTCCTTCGTTGGAGAGGATGCCCATCCATGCGTAGACGCGGATAAGAAAACTGGTCCAGAACGGAAGGATCACGAGCATAAGTAGGGTTGGCCGCCATTCTGGTGCTGCGCGGGCCATGGAATAGGCGATGGGGTAGCCGATGAGCAGCGCGAAACCAGTCGAAATCAGCGCGATTTTTAGGCTGGAGAGGTAGGCTTTCCAATAGAGGTCGTCGGTTGTGAGAAACTCGAAATTCTCAAAATCGAGCTCTGCGAAGAAGGTTGTGATCGCGTTCCATCCACCTGCGATATCAAGTTGCGGCGCATAGGGTGGAATTGCCAAAGCCGCGTCGCTGAGCGAGATCTTCAGAACGATCAGGAATGGTATGAGGAATAGTGCAAGAAGCCACAGATATGGGATTGCTATAAGGGAGAACCGGCGCATATCAACGCTCCAACAGGACACCAGCGGTGTCTGTGAAGCTAACCCACACGTCGTCTTCCCATGTGATATCACGGCGCGCGAGACGACGTGAGTTTGCCATCTGGGCTTTGACCATTTGCCCGCCTGTGAGTTCGACGTGATAGGTGGAAACGTTACCGAGATAGGCGATGTCGATCACTTTACCTTGCAGTGCATTTGGCGCGTCGGGTTTGGATTTGGCGATGTTGAGTTTCTCGGGCCGGATGGCGAAAGTGAGTGTCTTGCCGTCCTGCGCCTCATCGCCGTTACTAACGATAATGGCGGGATGCTCTGTGGACCAGTTGAGCGCGATGCCGCCTTCTGGGGTATTTGCGCTTGCCGGTGCAGAGCTCAGTTCTTGCGCGCTGGGCGGGGGGAGTTGTTTGATGGGTTCAATACGCTCGCCAATAATGGGCGAGAGGAGCTTATCGTGAATCCATTCGCCGAATTTGTTTGGTTGCGGTCGCGGGGTATCATCGATGATGATCTCGGTAGTTTGCTCTGGTTCAACTTCTTGTACAGGTGCGTTTGATGCGCGCAATTCGCCCTGACCCTTGATCAGGTTCACATCCCCGATGAAATCGGCAACGTAGGTGGAATTAGGTGCCTCATAGATCGCGTCTGGAGTGGCGACCTGAATAATACGGCCTTCGTCCATGACCGCGACGCGGGAGGCGACGGTCATCGCTTCTTCCTGATCGTGGGTAACAATGACAAAGGTCGTGCCGGTTTTCTCCTGAATATCCATCAGCTCGAATTGGGTGTCCTGACGCAGTTTCTTGTCGAGCGCACCGAGGGGTTCATCGAGCAAGAGCAGTTTGGGCGCTTTCGCCAGTGAACGGGCAAGCGCGACACGCTGGCGTTGGCCACCGGAAATCTGATGCGGCTTGCGCTGGGCGAATTTTTCCAAACGCGTAAGTTTGAGCATCTCCGAAACGCGCGCATCAATCGCGCCTTTCGCCATGTCTGTGCGGCGCAAACCGAAGGCGATATTTTCATAGATGGAAAGATGCGGAAACAACGCGTAGCTTTGGAACATCATGTTCACTGCGCGCTTGTTCGGGGGGACATTATTCATGTCCTGACCTGCGATTTTGATTGTGCCTGACGTGGGTGTTTCGAACCCGCCAAGCATCCGCATCATCGTTGTCTTGCCACAGCCAGAAGGGCCAAGAAGGGCGAAGAATTCTTTGGCGTAAATGTCTTGTGTAAGATCGTCGATAGCAACGAAATCACCAAACTTTTTGGTGACGTTCTTGAATTGGATCAGTGGAGACCCGTTAGGATCGTTCCAAGGTTCAAAGACCGTTTCTTGAGCCATTCAGCTATCGCTTTCACTTTGATCGAGTTGCACGAAATAGTCGCCTTTGGTTTCACGCAGAACAACCGGGTGACGATTGCTGGCTGTTAGAACAGTTTTCAAGCCTGCCATATTACTTGGTTCATCAACGAGAAAAACGAACCCCTTCGGAGAAACTTGCGGAATTAACCGAGCTAACACATCACGATGGGCTTGTTTTGGAAGCATGTGCAGCGTGCGATCACATAACAGAACGTCGAACATCTCGGATGTCGTCCACTCAGTTAAATCACCGACTACTCCGTTTACTGAAAGTCCTTCAGCGGTGGCATTGTCTTGCATCGCTTTGATACCTGCAGGTGCATAGTCCATTCCAACAACATGATGACCAAGCCGTGCAAGCGTAAGTGCATCGCGGCCTTGGCCGCATCCGATGTCCAAAAAGCGACTTTCGTCTGGCACATGCTGATGAATGCTCGCGTGTAAGGGCGCGTAGGGTGCACCCAATGCATCGGGTTCTCGCTCGTATAGCGTGTTGTAATCTGTCACAAAATTAACCTTGAAAGGACCTGCGCCAAGATGATGGCGCAGGTAAGTTCTTTTAGGTGCCGGACTTGATCTTGGTCCATAGGCGCGTAACGACGCGCTGCACTTTTGGTGCATAGGGCGATGTCGTGAACAGGTTCTCTAGCGTTGCCGCATCTGGATAAATCGCTGGATCGCCGATCACATCTTCCTCGAGCAGAGGTTGGGACGCGAGGTTGCCATTGGCGTAGTAAACGTAGTTCGAGGCATCCGCCATGTTCTGCGCGTCCATGATGAAGTTTAGGAACGTGTGCGCGGCATCCGGGTTTGGCGCATCCGCTGGGATTGCCATTTGGTCAAACCACATCTGCGCGCCTTCTTTGGCCGCGTTGTATGCGATTTCGACACCATTGTCCGCTTCAGCCGCGCGATCACGCGCTTGCAAGATGTCTCCAGACCAACCGATAGCGACACAGATATCGCCGTTCGCCAGCGCGTTGATATATTCAGAGCTGTGGAACTTCTGAATGTAGGGACGCACTGCGGTTAGCACTGGCTCAACCTTGGCGATGACATCGGGATCCTGACTGTCAGGGTCTTCACCGATATACTTCAGCGCCATAGGGATCATCTCAGCAGGGGCGTCGAGCATGTGAACGCCGCATTCCGCAAGTTTGCTCATGTTGTCGGGGTTCAACACCAATTCAAGGCTATCAATCGGTGCGTCATCACCAAGGATTTCCTGAACCTTACCAACATTCACACCAATGCCAGTCGTGCCCCACATGTAGTTGATGGAATACGCGTTATCGGGGTCGTACTGTTCTGTGCGCGAGGACACGACATCCCACATGTTGCTGATGTTTGGCAGCTTGGACATGTCGAGTTTCTGGAACGCGCCCGCGGTGATTTGGCGCTGCAAGAATGTGCCTGATGGAACAACGACATCATAGCCGGAACCACCAGCGAGCATCTTGGTTTCCAAAAGTTCGTTGCTATCGAACACGTCGTAAACCAGTTTGATGCCTGTCTCTGCTTCGAATTTCTCTAGCAACGCTTCGTCGATATAATCGGACCAGTTGTAAACGCGGACTTCTTCAGCCGTGGCGCTCCCTGCAATCAGTGCAAGTGTCGCGCTGGCGAGCATTAGTTTTTTCATGTGGTGAACTCCCTAAGACATTTTTTCGCTGCGTATTGTAAGTGCAGTAGTCTGGAGAATATTGTTTTCATGCCCCTTGGAGAGTCGCAAGTTTTTATTGCGTTGATTGACTTGGACCGCGCGCCTCATATGGTGCAACAAACTTCGCATGCCTAAATAAGGAGCGCTTTGATGAACGCGATCACCAACCACATGCCAACGGCTGAATTGCAGGCCCTCGATGCCGCGCACCATATGCATCCTTTTACCACCGGAGATGAAATCGCTGCCAAAGGCGCACGGGTGATCACGGGCGCTAATGGCGTGATGCTACGCGATTCCGATGGCAATCAGATTTTGGATGCGATGGCAGGTCTGTGGTGTGTCAACATCGGCTATGGCCGTGAAGAGCTGGCAGACGTCGCCGCGCGGCAGATGCGCGAACTGCCCTATTACAACACGTTTTTCATGACGACCCATGTGCCTGCGATTGCTTTGTCCCAGCGCTTGGCCGAGCTTGCGCCTGAGCATATGAACCATGTGTTCTTTGCTGGTTCTGGATCAGAGGCGAATGACACCAACATCCGCATGGTGCGCACCTATTGGGACATGAAGGGCAAGCCGAGCAAGAAGGTGATTATCTCGCGTCATAACGCGTATCATGGATCATCTGTAGGTTCCGGTTCCCTGGGTGGCATGAGCGGAATGCATGCGCAGGGCGGTATGCCAATTCCAGACATTCACCACATCGGTCAACCGAATTGGTGGGCAGAGGGCGGTGATATGACGCCTGAGGAGTTCGGCCTGAAGCGCGCGCAAGAGCTGGAGCAGGCGATCAATGACATGGGCGAGGATCGTATTGCAGCGTTCATCGCGGAACCTGTGCAGGGGGCTGGCGGCGTCATCGTGCCACCATCAACTTATTGGCCCGAAATCCAGCGGATTTGCGATAAGTATGAAATTTTGCTCATCGCGGATGAGGTGATTTGCGGATTTGGGCGCACTGGCAATTGGTTTGGCTCTGAGACGATGGGCATTCGTCCCGACATTATGACCATCGCGAAGGGGCTTAGCTCTGGCTATCAACCTATTGGCGGCTCCATTGTGAGTGACGAGATCGCGACCGTGATCAACTCAGGCGAATTTAACCATGGGTATACTTATTCAAGCCATCCCGTGGCCTCTGCCGTTGCGTTGGAAAACCTGCGTATTTTGGACGAAGAGGGGATCGTGACCCGGGTGCGTGAAACCACTGCACCTTACCTAAAGTCCAAATGGGAGGCGCTGGTAGATCATCCACTTGTGGGTGAAGCGAAGATTGTTGGCATGATGGGATCCATCGCTTTGACACCGCATAAAGAAAGCCGCGCGGCGTTTAAATCGGACGCTGGCACTGTTGGCTACATCTGCCGTGAGCGGTGCTTTGCGAATAATCTGGTGATGCGCCATGTGGGGGATCGCATGATTATTTCGCCACCTTTGGTGATCAATGAAGCGCAGATTGATACTTTGATGGAACGCGCTGTGCAGTCATTGGATGAATGCTACGCGACGCTAAAGGCTGAGGGAATGATGGTTTCAGCCTAGGCCTGACAAAAGGAAATAATTAGGCCAGCACCCATGGGAGGAGAAGTTGGATGCTGGCCCTATGCGTTGGCGCTCCCTGTTGTTGTTTTTTCGCCGCCGCCAATGCTGACCACCTCTGGGAGGAGCGAGAGTCAGCATATTTCGTTAATCTTTTTCCATCAGCTTTTCGGCGTACTTCGGGATGTCTGACCGCGAAATACCGATATGACTGAGTTGACCGTCGCTCATGCTAGACAGCGTTGAGATCATGCGCCCCATTTGAATTGTTCTTAGGATCGAACCTGCTTTTGCTCTAAAGCTTGCGAAAAGCGCTACGGGTGAGAATGGAGCATAACCGCTAGTATCACTGCTAAACGCCATATGCTGTCTCCAGTGCGAGTCGTTTGATAGAACTGCGTGGAATGCCCAAATCGTTTAGGCCGCGTTCAGAAAGAGATGAAAGTTCAACAAACGTCGCGCGGTAAACACGCCGTTTCACTTGAGCTTCGCGCATCTGCTGCATTTTTTGATGAAAGAACGTGCGTCCTGTCTCAATTACGACATCGAGCGCACTGTTTGATCGTGTGATTGCCATGTTAGCACCTTGTCTATTGCTGCGTTGCAGAACTTATGCTGCACTGCAGAAGTAGCTTTTCTTGGTAGCGTTCACAATTTGGTAAAACGGCATAGGTGCCATGCCAGATTGGAACAGATAGGTAGTTTGAATGGACAATTCAGCTCAAATGCTGATCTTCGCAAAGGTTGTCGAGCATGGCAGCATTTCTGCGGCGGCGCGATCAATCGGTCAAACGCCTTCAGCGGTGAGCAAACAAGTCGCTCTTCTGGAAGACTATGTTCACCACCGTTTGCTCAATAGGACCAGAACAGGCGTTATGCCGACGCAAGAAGGGCAGGAATTCTACGAAAAGTGCAAAGCACTGGCTGACAAGTATAACGAAGCCGAAGCAATGGTGCGCAATATGGATGGCATTCCAAGGGGTACGCTTAAAATCGCATCGACTGTTGCCTTTGGAAAGTCCCAGCTAATTCCAGCTTTGCCAACTTTCATGAGAAGTCATCCAGAGGTGCGAGTGTCGCTTGATCTTACAGATCGAGAGATTGATCTTCAAAACGAAGGCTTTGACGTCGCCATCTGTTTCGCTGAACAGTATAAAAACCCTGATATTGTCGTGCGCCGCATCATGCAAAGCCGACGTGTTTTGTGTGCCGCACCTGCGTATCTTGAACAGGCTGGTGTTCCACGTAGTTTCGAAAATTTAGCTGATCACAACTGTTTGCAGATCGCGGGCAACAGCAGGCGCAATTCATGGAGCACGAGTGCAACGCAAGATGCGACGCCCTTTAAGGCCAGCGGCAGTTTCGAGGGTAACAGTACTGACGTGGTTTTTCGTGCGGCGCTGGCGGGGATTGGGATAGCGCGCTTGCCTTACTACATGGCGAAACGAAAGTTTGAGTCAGGTGAGTTGATCCATGTCATGCCCGAATACGCGCCACCAAGCACTGATATCGTGGTTATGTTTGCAGATCGCCGAAACTTGCCACCAAAAACCCGTGCCTTTGTGGATTTCCTTGTTCAACAGTTTCGCGGGGCGCAAGACTATCAAATGATGGTTTAATCGAGGGCTTTCCAAAAGATGACCTTGTCATCTCCTTCGCCCCAGAAATCGCGAATGCGTGCTTCTTCAGAGTAGCCTGCTTTCAGATAGAATGCGCGAGCACCGTCAAACGAGTGCGTGCCAGAGGTATCGACAATCATCACCCGCGCGGCTTGCTCTTGCAGTTCCGCTTCCATCTGCGCAACCAACCCGCGACCAATGCCCTGGCGCTGCGCCTCTGGCAGCACCGCTAGGGCAAGCATGTTCCATGTGCCCTCTGCCATTTGCTCTGGCACGGTATAGCAAAACCCAATCGCACGGCCGTTGTTCTCGCAGGTCAACCACAGTTCTTCATTGTCGCCATTGAGAAAACCACTGAGCATGTCTTCCAGCAGATCGCTCTGAAAAAGCTTGGTGTGATCCAACACATCTTTAAGGTCATTGATATCGCCAGGCTCTGTGTAACGGATGTCCATGGATGCACACTTTCATTCATTAGAGTCAGGCTGCGCGGACCTTAGAGCCATGTGAGCAGAAGTGTAAATGCGCAGACACCCGATTTTGTGCTGATCCGTGACGCTGCGTTCCACTGTGCAAGAACGTGGTGACGTAGCGCGACGCATACGGCAAGCTGCACTTCAGACATTCTGGGATACGAAAATGGGAGAGATGATATGAAACAAGCAGTGATCGTATCGACCGCGCGCAGTGGTTTGGCAAAGTCATTCCGCGGCTCTTTTAACATGACGCATGGTGCAACCTTGGGTGCACATTCCGTAGAGCACGCGGTAAAGCGCGCGGGCATAGACCCCTCTACAGTTGAGGATGTTTTGATGGGATGTGCGACGCCTGAAGGGGCGACAGGTGGCAATATTGCGCGCCAGATCGCATTGCGTGCGGGCATGCCAGAAAGCGTTTGTGGGGCAACAGTGAACCGTTTTTGTTCAAGTGGTTTGCAAACAATCGCGATGGCTGCGCAGAGCATTCAGAACGGCGCTGGGCCGATGGTTGCTGGCGGCGTTGAAAGCATCTCTTTGACGGGTAATCATAGTGTGCCAAGCCGTGATGCATGGCTGGAGGAGCATATCCCGTCCGTTTATATGACGATGATCGAAACCGCAGATATCGTGGCTCAGCGATATGATGTGAGCCGTGAAGCGCAAGACGAATATGGCCTGCGTTCACAGCAACGCATGGCAGCTGCGCAAGAGGCGGGCAAATTCGCGGATGAAATTGTTCCGATGAGCGCCACGATGGGCGTGAAGGACAAAGAGACGGGCGAGATTTCGCACCACGAGGTCACGGTTGATCGCGATGAGTGCAATCGTCCAACAACGACGATTGATGGGTTGAATGGTCTGAACCCTGTGCGCGAAGGGGGTTATGTAACAGCTGGAAACGCATCTCAGCTTTCAGATGGATCAGCTGCGGTTGTGCTCATGGAGTCTTCGGAGGCTGAAAAGCAAGGCATCGAACCGCTCGGCGCGTTCAAAGGGTTTGCCGTTGCGGGCTGTGCACCTGATGAAATGGGCATCGGCCCTGTATTTGCAGTGCCGCGCTTGTTGGAGCGTCATGGTCTAAAGGTCGATGATATTGATTTGTGGGAGCTGAACGAAGCCTTCGCATCCCAAGCCCTTTACTCGCGGGACCGTCTTGGCATCGATGATGAGAAGTGCAACGTCAATGGCGGCTCTATCGCGATTGGACACCCGTTCGGCATGAGCGGCACACGTATGACGGGCCACCTGTTGCTTGAGGGCAAGCGACGCGGCGCTAAGTTAGGGGTCGTCACGATGTGTATTGGCGGCGGCATGGGGGCTGCGGGCCTTTTTGAGATTTACTAAGGAGCGACACGATGGATTTGAGCTACACCAATGAAGAACTTGCATTCCAAAATGAGGTGCGCACGTTCCTTTCAGAAAAACTGCCCACAGCGATGTCCGAAAAGGTGCGCCTTGGGAAAGGTCTTACAAAAGAAGATCTAGAAGAATGGCATAGCATTTTGAATGAGCGCGGTTGGCTGGCGCAGAACTGGCCCAGTGAATTCGGCGGTGCTGAATGGGATTCAGTGCAGCGCCATATTTTCGAAGAAGAATCTAGCCTTGCCAATGCGCCACGGATTGTGCCCTTCGGATTAGCGATGCTTGCGCCGGTCTTGCAAAAGTTTGGGTCTCAGGAGCAGTGCGATTATTGGTTGCCGCGTATCCTGAGTGGCGAAGATTGGTGGTGTCAGGGATATTCTGAACCCGGTGCCGGCTCCGATCTTGCGTCGCTCAAAACCCGCGCTGTTCGCGAAGGGGATCACTACATCGTCAATGGCCAAAAAACGTGGACGACTCTTGGTCAGCACGCAAACATGATTTTCTGCCTCGTGCGAACCAACACAGAAGTGAAGAACCAAGAGGGCATTTCCTTCCTTTTGATCGACATGGATACCCCCGGCATCGAGGTCCGCCCGATCATCTTGCTTGATGGCACGCATGAGGTGAACGAGGTTTGGTTTACTGATGTGAAAGTCCCTGTTGAGAACCTCGTCGGTGAAGAAGACAAGGGCTGGACTTACGCGAAATATCTGCTGACCCATGAGCGCGCAAATATCGCCGGAGTAGGGTCTTCCAACGCGGGTCTAGAGGCAGTTAAACGCATGGCCAAGTCAGAAATGGCAGGTGGCAAACCGCTGGCTGAAAACCCGCATTTCGCCGCGCGCGTCGCTCAGGTTGAGATTGATCTGATGGCCATGTCACTCAGCAACCTACGAATCATCAGCAAGGCGGCCAAAGGCGGTGCACCGGGTTTGGAAGCTTCAATGCTCAAGATTTCAGGCACGGTCATCCGCCAAGAGATCAACGATCTCGCGCGTCGCGCTGCGGGCATGTATGCGTTACCGTTTGCATCCGAAGCGGTGGAAGGGTCAAACCAGCCAGAGTTGGGACCAGAGCATTCCAGACCTGTTGCGGAGCAGTACTTCAACAATCGCAAAATTTCGATCTTTGGTGGCTCTAACGAGGTGCAACGCGAGATCATCGCCAAAACAACGCTGGGGAGAATGCAATGAACTTCGAGCTGACAGAAGAGCGGCAAATGCTGCAAGACACACTGCGTCGTTTCCTGCGAGACCGCTATGATGTGCCAACACGCAATGCAATTCTGGAAAGCGAAAGCGGGATGAGCAGCGAGATCTGGAACCAGATTGCGGAGCTTGGCGTTCTTGGTGCGTTGTTTACCGAGGATGACGGCGGCTTCGGCGGTAAGGGATTTGACATAGCAGTTGTCTTTGAAGAATTGGGCCGTGCAGGTGTCGTGGAGCCTATTTTGGAGACTTGTATTCTTGGCGGCGGACTGATCGCAGCGCTTGGAAACGAGACACAAAAAGCACTGTTAGAATCTATAATCGGTGGCGAGACCCGTCTCGCACTGGCGCACGGTGAACCCCGTGCACGCTATGATCTCAATCGCGTCGAAACACGTTGTGACGCAGGCAAGTTGAATGGGCATAAGTCTATGTCGCTTGGCGCGCCGAATGCGGAGCATATTATTATTTCTGCGCGTGAAAGCGGGGCGGTGGACGACGATGATGGTATTTCTCTCTTCTTAGTGCCTGCTTCTGCGCTTGACCTGCGCAGCACTCCGATGATGGGTGGTGGCATGGCGGCTGACATCTGGCTTGAGGATGTGAGTGTCACTGACGACATGCGTCTTGGTCCTAAAGGGGCTGCTTTGCCTTATTTAGAGTCTGCTTATGCCGCTGCAATTACAGCGACGTGCGCACAAACTTTGGGTGCTATGGAAACGGCAACACGCCTCACAACTGAGTACCTTCAAACACGCAAACAGTTTGGTCGCCCTATCGGAACCTTCCAAGCTTTGGCGCATCGACTTGCAGATATGTTGGTTGAGTTGGAACAGGCTCGCTCTGCCGTGATTGGCGTCGCTGGGTACCTCGAAGCAGACCCTAAATTGCGCGATAGGCATGTGAGCATGGCGAAAAACCTGATGGGTCGGATCGGTCGTCAGATTGCAGAAGAAAGCATCCAGATGCATGGTGGTATCGCGATGACGCAAGAGTTTGAGCTCGCTCATATCGCCAAGCGCATCATCATGGCGGATCACTTCTTTGGCGACGTTGATCATCATCTTGAACGCTTTATTGGATTGAGTGCTGCGTAGATGATCACGCAGATCAGAGACGAAACAGGCACGCAGCGCCTTGTCGGGTATGTGGTTGAAGTCGGCCACCCCGACGGTTGCGCGCGCTGTTGGCTTGATCTGGATGAGCGGCATTTGAACCGTCATAACGCACTGCATGGCGGGATCGCGACGATGCTTATGGACAGCGCGAGCGGAGCGACGGGAAGCCTGACAGTGGACGACACAGGGCTTGTCCCGTTCATGTCGGTGTCGCTGAATGTGCAATTCGTAGCGTCCGGCAAGCCCGGTCGCGTTACTGCCGTTGGTAAGGTAACGGGTGGCGGACGATCGCTTAAGTTTATCAGCGCTGAGCTACATCACGAAGACGGTACGCTGATTGCCACCTGCTCTGGCATCTTCAAGCGTGTCCCACAGGAGCGCCTTTCATGAGCCTTGCACGTGTCGAACAAGAGGGACGTACCCTCATCATCATGAACAACAATCCGAATAAGCGCGGGGCACTGTCATTAGAGCTTTATGCTGCGATAAATGAAGCGTTAGTGCGTGCGAAAGATCCCAACATTCGTGCGGTGATTTTCGCTTCTGAGGGTGGGTTCTTTTGCTCTGGCGGCGATCTGAACGCGCTTCAAACGCGCGCTGGGTCCACGCTTGAGGAACGCCGCGAAAAGATTCAAGACTTGCATGACATCACCGCTGGCATCCGCGCATGTCCTGTTCCTGTGATTGCCGCTGTAGAAGGTGGCGCTGCAGGTGCGGGTCTTTCGCTGGCGCTGGCGTGCGATATGATCGTGGCGAGCGCTGGTGCGAAATTCACCGCCTCCTATGTCAAAGCGGGTGTTGTGCCAGATGGTGGTCTTACGTCGGCGTTGTCACGAATGATCCCGCGCCAGCTAGCCACTGAGATGTGCTTGCTCGCGCGTTCTGTCACGTCAGAGCGTTTGGCCGAATTAGGCGTGATCAACATGATCAGTGATGATCCAATGGCTGAAGCCCGTGCGCTTGCTGACGCATTTGCTAAAGGCCCGCGAAAAGCGCAAGGCATTATCAAAGGGCTGGTTGGCCAAGCTTACGAGACGACTGAGACTGAGCAGTTAGAAGCGGAACGCGAAGCAATGATCCGCGCTGTTGCAGACACGGAGGCCAAGATCGGCATTGCGGCCTTCTTAGAGAAGAAAACACCTCAATACCCTTGATTGGAGACATTTTTGCGTATTCATCAATTCCTAAGCGACCAAGCTGAGACCCGCCCAGACGCAATCGCTTTGTTGGATTGCGATGGTACGCCTTGGACATTTGCTCAGGAATGGAAGGCGGCGCAGGCGGGCGCTGACTTACTCAAGCTTGCGGGTGTCCAAAAAGGTGATCGCGTATTGATGGTCGCGGAAAACTGCGCCACGCTTTGTGCATTTATCTTTGCATGCTCTGTCATTGGCGCTTGGGCGGTTCCCGTCAATGCGCGCCAGACCGAAGCCGAGTTAAAGCGCATCGTAACCCATGCCAACCCGCGCGTTGCGTTGTTTATGTCCGGCGTATCCCCTGATGCGAAAGCACACGGTGCTGCTTATGATGCGCATGAAGTGCAGGGCACCTGGGGCAGTTTATTGATGGCAGAACTTACCGTCAGTGATCCGGAAGCTGACAAAGATGTCGCCGTCATGCTCTACACGACGGGCACCACTGGGACACCAAAGGGCGTGATGCTCACCCACTCCAATCTGGTGTTTGCAGGCAAGCTGTCCACAGACACGCGCGGCATGCGGTCGACAGACATTGTCTATGGCGCGCTGCCGATGAGCCATGTGTTTGGCCTCGCCTCCATGCTCATGGCCGCGACATTTATCGGGGCAACTGTGCGTATCGAAGCACGTTTTAGCGCCGCAAAATTGCATACCGCTTTGAACGAGGGGGTTACGATCCTTCCTGCGGTTCCCCAGATGCATGCGCTTTTGATGCAATATACATCAGATCAGGGCATAGACAGTATTGCAGGTGGCCCTTTGCGCTTTGTGTCCTCCGGTGCGGCCCCGCTGGATCCTGTGTGGAAACGCAAGGCGGAAGCGTTTTACGGCATTGCATTGCAAAATGGTTACGGCATGACCGAAACGAGCGCCGGCGTCACAACAACCAAAAGTGCGTTCGGTGACCCCGACATTTCCGTGGGACCCGCCCTAGCTGGGATCGAGATCGCGATTGATGAAAGCGCAGACGGGGGCGGTGATGGAATTGGTGAAGTCCTGACGCGCGGGCCTCACATTATGCTAGGCTACTTTCGCAATGAAGAGGCGACAAAAGCTGTGCTCGACAAGGATGGCTGGATGCACACAGGCGATCTGGGGCGCATAGACGAAAAGAACCTGTTGCACATTCTGGGGCGCTCAAAAGAGCTTATCATTCGCGGTGGCTTCAACGTTTACCCGCCAGAAGTGGAAGCAGCATTTAATGATCATCCAGACGTGATCCAAACAGCCGTTATTGGCCGTTCGACTGACACTGGCGACGAAGAAGTGCTCGCTTTCGTACAGCTTGCCAAATTGGGGACACTTACATCTGATGATCTACGCAGATTTGTCGAGCCGCGGCTGTCGCCCTACAAGCGCCCGAGCCAAATTGTTCTTACCCTCAGTCTGCCCGCTGCACCTACCGGGAAACTCCTGAAACATAAACTTATTGAAACGTTTGCAGATCAGCTAACCTGACCTTTGCTTCATTTTTCAAAATAAACTCAAAACCCGTATTCACAAACCAAGCTTTGGGTCGATCACAACAGTTGAAACACCCGCAAACCGTGCCACGCGATCCAGCTCTGCGTGCAGTTTATCAAGCCGCGCCGGTGTTGCGCGCATTCCGCGCTCCCACCAAAGCCCTGTCACATTCAAAATATCATCCGCGCGCAAAGCCTTCATATCTATGCGCCCCACAAGCTTGTTCCCTTCCAGCATTGGGAACACGTAATACCCATATTCGCGCTTTGCTTCGGGAACGAATATTTCGATACGATAGTGAAATCCAAACAAACGCTGCGCACGCTTGCGATCACGCAAGGCAGGATCAAACGGGCTAAGAATGCGCAAACGCGAGGTGGGTTTCGGCGCTTTTTCCTCCAGGATCCCATCGCGCGCAAAAGCGCGTTTAAAAGTGCCATCAACTCCCTCGACATCAATCTCAATCAAACCAGCCTGTGCGCACCATTCTTTTGCTTCTGCTTTCGTGACAATATCCCAAAAATCCGCAATTTCAGTCGAACTGGCAAAGCCGAGCCGATCCATTGCCGCGTTACACAGCCAATCGATGCTCTCTTTCTGATCCGGTTCGGGGGCAATCAAAGCCTCATCCAGGACCTTTTCGGTGACATCGTAGAACTTTTTGAATGACTCGCGCCGAGACACGGTTAATTCACCCGTGCGCCACAAGTATTCCAGCGCTGTCTTTGAAGGATGCCAGTCCCACCATCCGCCGGACCCGCGTTTTTCACCCTCACCCACACAGGCGGATGATTTCGCACCTTCAAGGTCGATCTTCTCTAAAAGCTGATCAACCTTTTCTTCAAATCCTGCGCGCCGCCAACTGCGCCATTGTCGCCGCAAAGTCTCTGCATCACGAGCGAAACGCAATTTCCAATGTGGGAAAAATGCAGTTGGAATAACGGACGCGTCATGCGTCCAATGCTCGAACAAAGAGTGCTCTTCTTCGAGCAAAGGGGCGAGATGTTTCGGTCTGTAAGACGCTTTGCGCGCCCGCAAGATCATGTGATGGGCGCGCTCAACCGTGCTGATGCTGTCCACCTGTACAAAACCAAGCCGGGTGATCAGATCGAGCAGATCTTTGCCCTTGCTCTTGCCATTTGGTGCGGCGCTTAACAAATGACGATCGAGAAAAATCGCCCGCGCATGTCTATTTTTGAGGACTGGAAGCGCCACGCGTCAACGGCGCTTCAAGGTATCACCAAAGCTGATCTTCGGCATAAGCTCTACGCGTTTTTCGAGCATGATGTCCGGCGTTTCAACGCGTTGCGCTATGATCTCTGCAGCTTTGCGTCCAATTTCTTGGCGACATGAATCCATCGTGGCCAGCTGACGTGGCAAGCCTTGAAGCAACTCGACGCCGTTAAAGCCTGCAAGACCAATCTGTTCAGGAATATTGAAGCCGTTTTCCATCAGGTAAAGGAGACCACCAGCCCCGATCATGTCGTTGGAGTAGTACAGAAAATCCAGCTCTGGATCACGTTGCAACATCGCTTCCGTCATTTCCCGCCCTTTCGCAAGTGCGGAGCCGCCAAAATAAAATTCACGTTCGGAGATTTCTATACCAGCTTTGCCGAGTGCTTCGGTGAACCCCTCAAAGCGTTTGCGCGCACGGTGATCAAGGGGCATTTTAGTGCCCATAAACCCGATCCGTTCATATCGTCCTTTGATAATCGCCTGCGCCATTTCGTGTCCTGCACGGCGATGTGAAATACCAACGCAGGTGTCAATTGGCGTACCGTCCACATCCATAATTTCTACAACAGGAATGCCAGACGCCTTCAGCATCGCTCGCGAGGCATCAGAGTGTTCAAGCCCGGCGATAATGACACCGGATGGCCGCCAAGAAAGCATCTCAAACAACACGCGTTCTTCTTTTTCGGGCTGATAATCTGTGACCCCAACAACAGGTTGGAGTTCGGTATCTTCCAGAATCTGGCTGATACCCGTCATAACTTCGGGAAACACCATGTTCGACAATGACGGAATAATCACCGCAACAAGGTTTACGCGCTGAGAGGCAAGAGCCCCTGCGATCTTGTTGGGAACATAGCCAAGTTCTTTCGCGGCTTTAAGTACTTTTTCACGCGTCGTAGCAGAAACATCGCCACGATTGCGAAGCACCCGCGAGACGGTCATTTCCGAAACACCAGACGCTTCAGAAACATCGCGAAGGGTCAGTGGGCGAGCATCAGTTCTGGACAAGTTAGGCTCCACAAAAGAGTTGGGTTGTTTTTATCCTAATTGGGAAACGAACGAAGCGCCATGGAAAGAATGCGTGGTGTTTTTCGCCCTGACATTTTATTTTGCTCACGCTAAACCAGTGCGCGAGTGGCCCCGTGGCTCAACTGGATAGAGCAGCCCCCTCCTAAGGGGCAGGTTGCAGGTTCGAATCCTGCCGGGGTCGCCAAAACACTCTTTGTGGCTACTGAATCGGAAACATAAGCAACGCGCTTGCTCATGCTTTCTCATCAACGGTTCAACATTCTCGCATTGGACTGAAGGGCAGCCATGCCATAAGGGATGTATGCGCAAGCGCCATTCAGGTAGCTGACGAATCGATGAGGTCCGAGATGGATGATGAGATCCTTGATGCTCTTCTGGCCGGGTTTCCTCTACCCAGCCTTGCGATTGATCGCACGGAACGGATCATCGCCGCCAATACTGAGGCGCTCACACTGATCAACCAACAGGCTAGGGGGCAGAACTATGTTACTATGCTGCGTCAGCCTGCGTTGCTTGACGCAATCGAGACGACACTGACAGACGGCATGGCGCGTTCAACACAGTACCTGAGCAATGATGGCGCGCAGGACACAGCGTTTCGGGTGAGCTGCCGTGCGGTGCAAGGTTTGGGCCGAGATGTGGCAGGCGTCGTGCTCGTATCCTTTGAGGACATCACCGACAAAGAGCAAGCTGGCCAGATGCGCCGCGATTTCGTCGCCAATGTCAGCCATGAATTGCGCACACCTTTGACGGCGTTGATGGGTTTTATCGAAACCCTGCGTGGTCCCGCGCGCAATGATGCAGAGGCGAGCGTACGTTTCCTTGATATAATGCAAAACGAAGCGGAGCGGATGAACCGTCTTGTTGGTGATCTGATGTCGCTCAACAGGGTTGAGGGAGACGAGCGGGTACGGCCCACGCAAAGCGTCGTGTTGAATGACATTCTGAATTCAACGCTCCACACCTTGCAGCCCTTGGCGCGCGAGGCGGATGTGAGGTTTGAAACTGAATTCCCCGAAAATCCTTTATCGATGATTGCGGATGGTGATCAACTTAAACAGGTCTTCACCAACATAATTGCGAATGCGATCAAATATGGTGGGTCAGGGGGGCGGGTTACGCTGCGCATGAGCGAAATTGCGCGCGAACCGGTTCTGCGTGCGCCTGGGGTACGTGTTCAGATCATTGACTATGGTGCTGGCATTGATCCCATCCACTTGCCCCGTCTGACCGAGCGGTTCTACCGCGCTGATGACCACCGTAGCAAAGCGCTTGGGGGTACTGGTCTTGGACTTGCGATCGTCAAGCATATTGTCAACCGTCACCGCGGGCGCCTTCGCGTCGAAAGTGAACTTGGCAAAGGCACGACCTTTACGGTTATTCTCCCTATTCACGAAAGCCTCTGAGCCAAAAAAAGTATTTCGGCGGTTGTCATAAACATGTAATGCGATTGTCACAAACCTGTTACGAAGCCCACGTAGACTGAGCGAGAGATTCCCGTGGAGGGATCGCTTTTAAATGCACAAATGGGAGACACCCATGTCTTTGATGAAACTCGCAACATCCGCATTCGCCCTTTCCGCAATGGCCGCAACAACTGCTGCTGCGCGGGATCAGGTACAGGTCGCCGGATCGTCCACTGTTCTGCCTTATGCGTCCATCGTTGCTGAGGCGTTTGGTGAAAACTTTGATTTCCCGACACCTGTTGTTGAATCTGGCGGCTCAAGCTCTGGCCTCAAGCGGTTCTGTGAAGGTGTTGGCGAAAACACGATCGACATTGCGAACGCATCCCGCGCCATTCGCGAAAAAGAGATCAATGCCTGCGCCGAAGCAGGTGTGACAGACATCATCGAAGTGCGCATCGGTTATGACGGCATCGTTTTCGCCAGCCAGATCGATGGTCCTGCCTACACTGCCTTCCAGCCTGCTGACATCTTCAACGCTCTGGGCTCCAAGGTTCTGGTAGACGGCGCGATTGTTGACAACCCACACGCACAGTGGGCTGATTTCAACGCTGACCTGCCAGCGGCAGATATTATGGCGTTCATCCCTGGAACCAAGCACGGCACACGCGAAGTTTTTGAGGACAAAGTGCTGTTGAAGGGCTGTGAAGACACTGGCGCAATGGAAGCGATGATGGCCTCTGGCATGTCCGAGGATGACGCGGAAGATGCTTGCATCGACGTGCGTCAGGACGGCGCGTCCGTTGACATTGACGGCGACTATACAGAAACACTCGCCCGCATCGGCGCCAACCCGAACGGTATCGGCATCTTTGGTCTGGCGTTCTTTGAGAACAACCAAGACAAGCTGAAAGTGGCGACAATGGGCGGTGTAGCACCATCCACCGAGAGCATCTCGACTGGTGAATACCCTGTATCGCGTCCGCTGTTCTTCTACGTGAAGAAAGCGCACATCGGTGTAATCCCGGGCCTTAAAGAGTTCGCATCTTTCTTCGTCGCTGACGAGATTGCAGGATCTGACGGCCCATTGTCCGCGTATGGTCTTGTTGCAGACCCTGAGCTGGCTGCAACGCAGACAACCATCGCAGACGAAACAACAATGGGCGCCAACTAAGCCCTGAAATATCGGAGGTGGCGCATGTTGTGCCATCTCCACCTCAAAGACCGAATGCCCCTAAATGGGGCATTTACTACATAAACAGTCACGACGATTGGAACCCATATGCCGTTTACTTGGCTCATAGCGATCCTCGCTGCGATTGCGGCGATTGGTTATCAAATGGGGCGCAGTCGCGCATTGAAAAGTGCTGGTGGTGACCGCCGTGATCTCCATTCCTTGCCTGTATACTACGGTGCGAACGTGGCCATGTGGGCCATCGTCCCCGCTGCGGCAGTGCTCATCATCTGGATGTTGGCGCAGCCGCTTTTTGTCAACTCGCGTGTCCTTGCGACACTTCCCGATACGATGGTGTCGGAAGGAAGTTCCATCGGGCTTGTGATGAGTGATGTGCGCCGCGTGGCGGACGGCCTTGACGTTGCTGTGCAGCAAGGCGCGATGAGCTACGACGAGGCCGCATCGCTCAGCACGGACACCTCTGATGTACGCGAGCGCTTGGGAGAGGTTGGCGTCGCTCTTGGATCTGCAGTTAGTCCTGAAGTATTGTCAGGTGCGCAACGCTACCGGACGCTCAATGCAGCCGGCTCGTTGCTAATGACGGTGCTTGTCTTGCTCATCGCGCTGGGTGGTGCCGCCTATGCCTACTCGAAATCAACGGCAAATTTCCGCGCCCGCAACAACGTTGAGCGAGGCATCTTGGCCCTGCTACTCGCCGCTGCCTCCGTTGCAATCCTGACCACCATCGGCATTTTGTTTGCTCTGCTCTTCAACACCATCGAGTTTTTCAAACTCTACCCCGCAGCTGATTTTTTCTTCGGCACCAAATGGGCACCCAGCTTTTCCGGTCGCGGAGGAGCGTCTGACCTCGGCGTGTTGCCGCTTCTTTGGGGCACCTTTTACATATCGTTCATCGCGCTTCTCGTCGCTGTGCCCATTGGTCTGTTTTCCGCGATTTACCTGTCGGAATATGCAGGGCCGAAAGTGCGCAGCATCGCCAAGCCGCTGATCGAAATCCTCGCGGGTATTCCCACGATTGTCTACGGACTGTTTGCGCTGCTCACCGTTGGTCCGCTGCTGGTGAGCATGTTTGGTAAAGATACGCTTGGATGGATGCAGGGCGGCACAGCGGTGATGACGGCGGGCCTTGTCATGGGCATCATGCTGATCCCGTTTGTCTCCTCGCTGTCTGACGACATCATCAACGCTGTGCCACAGTCGATGCGCGACGGATCTTATGGGCTGGGCGCGACGAAATCTGAAACGATCCGTCAGGTGATCCTGCCTGCCGCGTTGCCCGGTATCGTCGGTGCGATTCTGCTGGCCGCGTCGCGCGCCATTGGTGAGACGATGATCGTGGTGCTGGGGGCTGGGGCCGCGGCCCGCCTGTCGCTGAACCCGTTCGAGGCAATGACGACCATCACCGCCAAGATTGTAAGCCAGTTGACTGGCGACGCTGACTTTGCCTCGCCTGAGGCGCTTGTAGCCTTTGCTCTTGGTATGACGCTTTTTGTTCTAACGCTGGGGCTGAACGTTTTTGCCCTCTACATCGTGCGCAAATATCGGGAGCAGTATGACTGATGACTGACGTGAACATGACACCCGCCGCCGCGACCCCGAAGAAGAAATCCAGCCTCTTGGCGCAGGACGCGCGTACACGTAAACGCAACGCGGCTGAAACCCGTTTCCGTATGTACGGCATGGCCGCCATTGGTGTGGGTCTGTTGTTTTTGGTGTTCCTGTTTGCCTCTATCCTGCGCTCGGGGCTTCCTGCCTTTACCCAGACTGTGGTGGAGATCGAATTTACGCTGACGCAGGAACAATTCGACACCGCAGAATCCAAGATGCTCAAGACCGGTGAATATCGGAAAATATTCGTAAACGCGCTGAGCGAGCAGCTTGATGCCAAAGGCTTGGAAGTTGATTTTGACAGCAAGGCAATCCAGCGGCTTGTTGGCAAGCTGGGCGGCACGATCCGCAGCTTTTTTCTTGAGAACCCCGACCGCATCGGCACACCCGTTTCGTTCGAGCTTGCCGCGGCTTCCCGCGTTGACGGGTATATGAATGGCCGTGTGACACGCGATACGTTGGTCGATAGCCGGTTCCTGATGGCGACTGACCTTGATCTGGTAGACGCGCTTCAAGACGCGGGCATTGTCAAAGGCGCGTTTAATTGGAACTTCATTACAGGCACGGATTCCGGCGTGGACAACCCCGGTGGCGCTGGTTTGGGCGCGTCTGTGATCGGTTCGTTCTTTATGATGCTTGTGGTTCTGTTTTTGTCGCTGCCCATCGGGGTGGCCGCGTCGATCTACCTTGAGGAATTTGCCCCCAAGAACCGCTGGACTGATCTGATTGAAGTAAACATCTCGAACCTTGCTGCGGTGCCCTCCATCGTGTTCGGTATCCTTGGTCTGGCTGTATTCATTCAGTTCGCAGGCTTGCCGCAGTCAGCACCACTGGTTGGTGGCCTTGTTCTAACACTTATGACATTGCCCACGATCATCATTTCCACACGCGCCTCCTTGGCTGCTGTGCCGCCGTCGATACGCGATGCAGCCTTGGGTGTCGGAGCGTCCAAAATGCAATCGGTGTTTCATCATGTGCTGCCCCTCGCGATGCCGGGTATCCTGACGGGCACGATTATCGGCCTTGCGCAGGCTTTGGGTGAAACAGCGCCGCTGCTCTTGATCGGTATGGTTGGCTATGTCGCGCGAGAATATCCAGAGACGTTCGCGGGCGGCTTTACCGACGCCAACTCCGCCATGCCTGCGCAAATCTACACCTGGGCCAGCCGTGCGGACCCTGGGTTTTACGAAAAAGCATGGGGCGGCATTATCATTCTGTTGCTCTTCCTGATCACGATGAACGCCATTGCCGTTTTGTTGCGGCGCCGTTTTGAACGTCGTTGGTAGGGAACAGTACAATGAATGATATGAGAATTGTGGAGAGAAAAGTGGACACCAACGAGGTCAAGATCGCAGCCAAAGATGTGCAGGTCTATTATGGCGACAACCATGCTATCAAGGACGTGAGCGTCGAAATCGAAGACAAGACAGTGACAGCCTTTATCGGCCCATCGGGTTGTGGCAAGTCCACGTTTTTGCGCTGCATAAACCGAATGAACGACACCATTGATGTGTGTCGCGTCACAGGCGATATCCGCATCGATTCAGAAGATATCTATGACCCCAAGGTGGACCCCGTTCAGCTGCGTGCAAAAGTCGGCATGGTGTTCCAAAAGCCCAATCCGTTCCCGAAATCAATCTATGACAATGTGGCCTATGGGCCGCGCATTCATGGGTTGGCCAAGAACAAGGCAGATCTGGATAACATTGTCGAAAACGCCCTGCGCCGTGGCGCCATCTGGGATGAGGTCAAGGACCGCCTGCACGCCCCTGGCACGGGCCTGTCGGGGGGGCAACAACAGCGTCTTTGCATTGCGCGCGCTGTCGCGACCGAGCCCGAAGTGCTGTTGATGGATGAGCCATGTTCGGCTCTTGACCCGATCGCCACAGCGCAAGTCGAAGAGCTGATTGACGAACTGCGCCAAAGCTACTCTGTCGTGATCGTCACCCACTCCATGCAGCAGGCCGCGCGGGTCAGCCAGAAAACGGCGTTTTTCCACCTCGGAAACCTTGTTGAGTACGGTGAGACCTCCACGATCTTTACCACCCCCGTCGATCCGCGCACTGAAAGCTATATCACTGGCCGTATCGGCTAAGGAGTTGAACATGAAAGAGCAACACATTGCATCAGCTTTTGATCGTGATCTTGAAGCGATCCAGGCACAGATTATGAAAATGGGCGGGCTGGTTGAAAATGCCATCCTCGAGGCCGCGATCAGCCTTGAGACCCGCGACGAAGAGCGCGCAGAAGCAGTGCGCGTCGCGGACAAGGCCATCGACGCCCTTGAGGAAATCATCAACGAAGAGGCCGCGCGTGTGATCGCCTTGCGTGCGCCTACGGCGAGCGATTTGCGCCTCGTGCTCTCGGTGATCAAAGTGAGTGCCAACTTGGAGCGCATCGGGGATTACTCCAAAAACCTCGCCAAGCGCACGGGCGTTCTGTCTCAAATGGAGCCTGTGAATGGCAGTGCGGGCGCTTTGCGCCGCATGGCCAAAGAGGTCGAGGGGATGCTGAAAGACGCGCTAGATGCCTATGTCGCGCGGGACGCCGCATTGGCGCAGGATGTGATCGACCGCGATATTCAAGTCGATCAAATGTATAATGCACTGTTCCGCGAATTCCTGACCTTCATGATGGAAGACCCCAGCAACATTACGGCCTGCATGCACCTGCATTTTATCGCCAAAAACATCGAACGCATGGGTGATCACGTGACCTCCATCGCCGAACAGGTTGTTTACCTCGTCACTGGCACGCTCCCGGATGAGGCGCGCGCCAAAGGCGACAAAACATCATTGCCAAGCTGAGGAGACCACGCAGATGTCCACTGATCAGCCCCGTGTTTTGGTTGTAGAGGATGAGCCGGCCCAGTTGGAAGTTCTGGCCTATAATCTGGAGGCTGAAGGGTTTGTAGTAAGCCGTGCGAGAGACGGGGAAGAAGCGCTTTTGCTTATCGCGGAGGAGGCGCCGGACATCATCGTGCTGGACTGGATGATGCCCAACATGTCCGGCATCGAAGTCTGCCGGCGCGTCAAAAGCAAACCAGAGACACGCTCCACTCCCGTGATCATGCTCTCTGCGCGCTCTGAAGAAGTGGATAAAGTGCGCGGCTTGGAAACGGGTGCAGATGACTATGTCGTCAAACCCTATTCGGTGATCGAGTTGATCGCGCGTGTGAGAACTCAGTTGCGCCGCGTGCGCCCTTCCTCGCTTGGCCAACAGCTTACATTTGACGATATTATTCTGGACGGTGAGACGCACAAAGTCACACGCGGGACAGATGAGCTTAAGCTGGGGCCAACGGAATTCCGGCTGCTCACGACGTTCATGGAAAAACCCGGCCGCGTCTGGAGCCGTGATCAATTGCTAGACCGCGTTTGGGGTCGCGATTTATACGTCGATACACGCACGGTAGATGTCCACATCGGTCGCTTGCGCAAGGCACTTTCGCAACATGGCGGTGATGATCTGGTTCGGACAGTGCGCGGTGTCGGATACGCGTTAGGGTAGCGTTCAGTCCACCTTATCCCATCCTTTCGCGTCATGGCCAATCTGCGTAAATGCCCACTTGCGTTTGTTTTGCGGTGCTTTGTTGCTGTGTGCTTGCCTGTCGAAATGCGTATCGCTTAATTGGCTTGCGGCGGCGCGATTAACGCCACGCCACATCACCAAGGAAGATATATCCGGCCCCATAGATCGTTTTAATTAACTGCGGGTTTTTGGGGTCTTCGCGTAGTTTTGTGCGCAGCCGAGAGATGCGCACGTCCATGGCGCGATCAAAGCTGTCACCGGCCCCACCACCAAGCATATCTTGCATTTGACTGCGCGATATCAGCCGTTTGGGGCTTTGCAGAAAGAGCCGTAACACTTCACCCTCAGCATGGCTGAAGGGCGTCTCGTCACCTGTCATGTCTTCCAGTACATAGCGGTCAAAATGTGCTGTCCAATTCGCGAAATCTGCGGTGTTTGAGCTGGTTTCAGTCGGTAGAGCTTTGCGAAGGCGCACGCGGATACGCGCCACCACCTCGGATGGGTCAAAGGGTTTGATGATATAGTCATCAGCGCCAAGCTCTAATCCGGTAACCTTGTCGTGAACCTGTGAACGTCCTGAAATAATGATCACTACGGCACCTTGCTCCAACGCGAGGCGATGCACGAGCGCAAGGCCATCTGTGTCAGGTAAGGACAAGTCAACCAAACACACATCTGGCGTTACGGTCTTCAATGCGGCCTCAAATTCGCGGGCGCGCCCGAAACTGAGGGTGCGAAACCCTGCATCTTCCAGTGTTTCGGAAAGGATCGCGCGGATTTCCGGTTCATCGTCAAGGATTGTGACCAGTGGCAAAGTGGTCATGATGGTGCTCCGATCTGAACAGCGGTGGTCAATGCTGCATGTAGCGCAGTGTCGTTGAAGGGCTTTTGCAGAAACGCGCCACGCGCGCTCGCAGCTTTGTGCAAAGGGTCTGACGCGGGCAAGGATGTCATCAGCGTGATCGGGCGATCCGTGAACGCTGCAAGATCAAGCCCAGTTCGCGCGCCGCTAAGTTGAATATCCGCTAGCACATATGCAATGTCAGGAACACTGTTCAACAAGGCTTCCGCTTCATGGACAGACGTTGCTTCAAGAACAAGATGGCCCTGCGCAACCAGCATGTCACGAATTGACGCGCGCAAATCATCGCTATCCTCTACGAGCAAAACAAGACCAGCAGGAATATGGGCATCCGCCAAACGCAGCGGCAAACGCAGCAGAACGTGTGCGCCTTCATTGTTAAACAGCCGAATGTCACCGCCTGCGAGCTTTGTCATGTCGTAGACCATCGCAAGACCAAGGCCAGACCCCTCACCACCTTTTGTCGTGAAAAATGGCTGTACCGCTTGTTCGAGTGCGCGCTCGGAAAAACCAGACCCTGTGTCAGCCACCTCGAGTTCGAGCCAAGTGTCTTGCACCGCGCGCGCCGTGAGCGTGATCTGGCCGCCCGGCGGCGTTGCGTCGCGGGCATTCAGAATCAAGTTAAGAAGGCTGTCTTGAAGCATGCCAGCGTCAAGGTTGTAGATGCCATCAGTCGCATTCTGTACGATCTTTAAGCTATGATCGCCACCAAGTGTCGGAGTTGCCATCGTTTCCAGTTCGTTCAAGAATGAGGACAGCGTGACTGGTATTGGGCGGAACGTTCTTGGCCCTGTCATATCAGCAATGCGATGAAGCAATCCGCCCCCTCGTCGCGCTGCAGCGAGTGTTGCAGTGATCAGATGCTCCGCGTCGCTGGGCAAGCCTTTCATCTTTTGTAGCTTGCCTTGCATCCCTAGAATGATCGTTAACAAATTGGAAAAATCATGTGCCAATCCGCTGGTGAGCTGTGCTGCCATCTCGCGGCGGCGGGTTTGCTGCAACGCGACGCGGGTTTGTGTTTCCTCGGTCACATCCATCGACAGGACATAGACGCCTTGCACATGGTCTTCTGCAACATCTGGAGTGAATGCGACGCGGATTCGACGGGAACTTGAATGATGTGTGAACTCGAAAACAGAAGGTTCATTTTTGAGCGCGCGCTCAAGGTGTGGTTTGATCACTGCGTAAGTGGCGCTGCCCAGCGCATCAGCAGCGCTGAGCCCGACAATATCATCGGTGCTCCCTGGCATAACGACTTGCAGGCGCCGATTGGAAAACGTGTAGCGCTGCCGCAAATCCAAGTGCGCAATATGAGCAGGCATCATCTGTGTAGTTAAGCGCGTGCGCGCTTCCATCTGGGTGAGCTGATGTTTGGTTTCTTCAAGCATTGCATTGCTTGAGGCCAAAGCCCGGTTGGTTGAAGCTAGTTCTTCCGAGCGGGCAAGAACCTGTTCGCTTAACACTTCGGAACGCGCGCGCAACAATGCCTCTTGCTGCTTAATTTCGGTAATATCGGTATAGACGGTGACCCAACCGCCCTCCGGCAAAGGTGCACCCTCCACGCTAATCACGCGACCGTTGGCGCGGGTGCGTTCCATGTAATGCGGCTCAAACGCGCGGGCGAGACGTGCACGTACTGCAACAAATTCGTCCAGATTATCGACTTCGCCGTATTCCCCGGCTTCCGCAAGAAAGCGAATAACCGTTTCAAAGCTCACACCCGGTTCGATCATCTCGTCAGGGAGGTTGAACATCTGTTGCATTGGGCGATTGATGAGCACCAGTTTTAGATCTGAGTCAAAAATCGACATGGCCTGTTGGATCAAATTCAATCCAGCAGCAATCATGGTATTGTGGCGTGTGGCATGGCTCATAGGCATATGGCTACCATCGACAGGACGACCGCGGAAAGCCCTGTCGAAGCGCTGTTACAATTCGTTAGGTTTCAGAAAAGTTACGGAAAAAGTTGACCTTCAGAAAATAGCTGGCACGGTAAGCGCAGCGAGTCGCACAAGCGGCCATGTTCGCGCACAAGCGGGCAACGGGAGGAAACATCGTTGACACAAACGTCTGAAGGCGTGAACGGATTGACGTCCGTTCCAGCGCTATTGCAACGCAACGCGGCCGAGTTCGGTGACAAAGCGGCTTACCGTGAAAAAGAGCTAGGCATCTGGCAAAACTGGACATGGTCCGAGGCTGCTGATGAGATCGATGCGCTTGCGCTTGGATTGTTAACACTTGGCGCTGCTGAGGGTGATTTCATCGCCATCATTGGCCGCAATCGTCCTTATTTGTATTGGGCGATGGTCGCTGTGCAATCTGTCGGCGCCGTGCCCGTGCCGCTGTATTCCGACGCGTCTGCCGATGAGATGGCCTATGTGCTTGAGCATTGTGGCGCGCGTTTCGTAATCGCCGCGGATCAAGAACAGGTTGATAAAGTCACTGACGTTCAAGAGGATCTGAGCCAGTTTGAGCAAATGATCTATCTCGATCCGCGAGGCCTGCGCAAATACGATCATGCGAATTTGCATCAGTTCTCTAGAGTGCAAGACGCCGGCCGCGCTGCTGTTGGTGAGTTGATGCCAGAGCTGAACCGCCGCCGCGAAGCGCTAAATTACGACAGCACCTGCGTGATGCTCTACACCTCTGGCACCACCGGCAAGCCCAAGGGCGTTGTCCTGAGCAATCGCAATATCATCGAAACGTCCCGTCATTCGTCAGAGTTTGATAGCTTGAGCGCGGGCGAAGACATTCTCGCCTACTTGCCGATGGCTTGGGTTGGCGATTTCATTTTCTCGCTTGGTCAGGCGTATTGGACCGGTTTTTGCGTCAATTGCCCTGAAAGCGTTGATACGATGATGACCGATCTTCGTGAGATTGGACCGACGTATTACTTCGCCCCTCCACGCGTGTTTGAAACGCAGCTCACCACTGTAATGATCCGCATGGAAGACGCATCCCCGATGAAGAAACGGATGTTTGATTACTTCATGGCGCATGCCAAAAAAGTCGGACCCGATATCCTTGATGGCAATCCTGTCGGCGGTTTTGACAAGCTGAAATACAAGCTTGGCGATTTACTGGTTTATGGCCCGCTGAAAAACACACTCGGCTTTTCGCGTGTGCGCATTGGCTACACTGCTGGTGAAGCGATTGGTCCCGAAATTTTCGATTTCTACCGCTCGCTTGGGATCAATCTGAAGCAGCTTTATGGTCAGACCGAAGCATCGGTCTTCATCACACAACAACCTGATGGTCAGGTGCGCTCTGATACTGTTGGCGTGCCAAGCCCCGGTGTCGAGTTGAAGATCGCTGAAAATGGCGAAGTCTTTTACCGCTCCGAAGGCACGTTCGTTGAGTACTATAAAAACGCTGAAAGCACGGCGGATACCAAAGACCCAGAGGGTTGGGTCGCCACGGGTGACGCGGGTTTCATCGAAGAAGGCACAGGACATCTGCGCATTATCGACCGTGCAAAGGATGTGGCGAACATGTCTAACGGCGCATTGTTCGCGCCCAAGTACGTTGAAAACAAGCTGAAGTTCTATCCCAACATTCTTGAGGCCGTTGTTTTTGGCGCTGAGCGGGATCGCTGCACGGCGTTTATCAATATCGACCTCACGGCTGTCGGTAACTGGGCAGAGCGCAACAATATCGCGTATGCGTCTTACCAAGAACTTGCTGGTCATCCGCGCGTGCTTGAGACGATTCAAGAGCATGTTGAGACGGTGAACAAATCTGTGGCCGAGGACCCGATGTTGTCCGGCTGTCAGGTGCACCGCTTCTTGGTCTTGCACAAGCAGCTTGATGCGGATGACGGTGAATTGACGCGTACGCTCAAAGTACGTCGCAAGATCATCGGTGAAAAATTCGAAGATTTGGTGAACGCGCTTTATGATGGCTCACCCGAAATCTACACCGAAACCGAAGTGACTTACGAAGATGGTCGCAAGGGGATGATCAGCGCCACATTAGAAATTCGTGATGCTGCTGTAGTACCGGTCACTGCTTCGAAAATCGCTGCTGAATAAGGACGTAATATGCTCGATTCTACAGATAGCTACGTCACAGACGACGGCCGCACGATTGGTGGCGTTGTGATGGAAATGAAAAATATCACATTGCGATTTGGTGGTGTTGTGGCGATCAAGGATATCTCCTTTGATATCCGCGAGGGCGAAATTCGTGCGATTATTGGTCCGAATGGTGCGGGCAAATCGTCGATGCTGAACGTGATCTCCGGTTTTTATGTTCCGCAAGAGGGGCAGGTGATGTTTCACGGCAAGCCGCGCCCGCAGATGAAGCCTTATGAGGTGGCGCAGCAGGGCATCGCCCGTACGTTTCAAAACATCGCTTTGTTTGAAGGCATGACCGTTCTGGACAACGTTATGACCGGGCGTTTGAACAAGATGAACTCAGGCCTTTTCGCGCAAGCCATTTGGCGCGGTAAGGCAGAACGCGAAGAGATAGAAAACCGCGAAAAAGCGGAGAAGATTATCGACTTCCTCGAAATTCAGCACATCCGTAAGACGCCTGTCGCACGCTTGCCCTATGGTTTGAAAAAGCGGGTTGAGCTGGCGCGTGCGCTTGTATCAGAGCCTTCGATCCTCCTGCTGGACGAGCCGATGGCGGGCATGAACGTCGAAGAGAAAGAGGACATGAGCCGCTTCATTCTGGATGTGAACGATGAATTTGGCACCACGATTGCGCTGATTGAGCATGACATGGGCGTTGTCATGGACCTGTCTGACCGCGTGGTCGTGATGGACTATGGCAAGAAGATTGGTGACGGCACCCCGCATGACATTCGCAACAACCAAGCTGTGATTGATGCGTATCTAGGGGTAGCTCATGACTGATTTTACCCACGTATTACTTAAGATGGAGACCAAGTGATGCTTGAACAACTCACATTTGCGATGGAAGTGTTCCTCAATGGTCTGATGGCTGGGGTCCTGTATGCGCTGGTCGCGCTGGGCTTTGTTTTGATCTTCAAAGCCTCCGGTATTTTCAATTATGCCCAAGGCGTCATGGCGCTGTTTTCCGCGCTGACGCTTGTGGGGATTATGGATGGACAAGTTCCGTTCAGCCATATCATCAATGCAACATTTGGGACGGATATCCACCACTTTGGCTGGCACGTGCCCGCGCTGTTTGCGATCTTTGGAACTGTGGTTGTCATGGTTCTGTTCGCGTGGATCGTGCAACGCTACATCTTCCGCCATCTTGTTGGGCAAGAACCAATCATTCTGTTCATGGCCACGATTGGCCTTGCCTATTTCTTGGAGGGCGTGGGCGATTTGATGTGGGGGTCCGAGATCAAGAAGCTTGATGTTGGTTTGCCGCAAGGGATCAACGATACGATTGATCAGGTGACATATGAAATGTTTGGCTACGGCTTCTTCATCGATAACTTGGATATTGTTGCGACGGTCGTTGCTGTTTTGCTCGTGGTTGGTCTGGTTATATTTGCGCAGTACTCCAAAGAGGGCCGCGCAATGCGGGCTGTGGCGGATGATCATCAGGCGGCGCTGTCCGTCGGTGTATCGCTTAACTTTATCTGGATCATGGTTTGGTCGGTGGCGGGCTTTGTGGCTTTGGTGGCGGGCATCATGTGGGGCACGAAATCAGGTGTGCAGTTTTCGCTCTCCCTGATCGCCTTGAAGGCTTTGCCGGTTTTGATGCTGGGCGGGTTCACATCCATTCCGGGGGCCATTGTCGGTGGTCTTATCATTGGCGTAGGCGAGAAACTGTTTGAATTCTTCATGTCCAGCTCTGCACTCGCGGGTGAATTGTTTGGCTTTACGATCAGCGCGACCGAGAATTGGTTCGCTTATGTGCTTGCTCTCATTTTCCTTGTCTTCAGACCGCAGGGTCTGTTTGGCGAGAAGATCATCGAGAGGGTGTAGCTATGTTGAACCACTCCACACGCGCGACTGAATTTTTCGAAGGGACTGTCTGAGATGTTTTACCGTGAAGCAGGTGATTTCAAAACGTCCTATACGGATGACAATCAGACCTTCCCAATCAAGTTCGATCGCTATCGCTACTACGTGGTTCTGGCTGTCGCCTTTGGCGTCATTCCATTCTTGATCAACGACTACTGGGCGAACGCGTTTTTGCTGCCATTCCTCATCTATTCGATTGCCGCGATTGGTTTGAACATCCTTACAGGATATTGCGGGCAAGTGTCGCTGGGAACTGGTGGTTTCATGGCTGTAGGGGCTTATGCCTGCTACAAGCTGATGACGAGTTTCCCTGACGTGAATATCTTTTTCCATGTGATTGCCGCGGGCGGTGTCACGGCGATTGTTTGCACAGCTTTCGGTTTACCTTCGCTTAGGATCAAAGGTTTCTATCTCGCGGTTGCCACGCTCGCCGCTCAGTTCTTTTTGGTCTGGCTCTTCAATAAGGTCAGCTGGTTTTACAACTACTCTGCTTCTGGTCAGATCAACGCACCAGAGCGCACCGTTTTTGGCGTACCTGTTACAGGTGCAAATACGGATGCATGGGCAACCTATCTCTTTTGTCTCGTCTTCCTGACCATCAGCGCGATCATCGCGCGCAATTTGACGCGTGGTATGCAAGGGCGCAAATGGATGGCGATCCGCGATATGGATATTGCTGCTGAAATCATCGGTGTGAACCCGTTGCGTGCAAAACTTAGTGCGTTTGCTGTGTCGGGCTTTTTCATAGGTATCTCAGGCGCGCTTTTCTTCGCAGTTTATCTGGGCGCGGTTGAAGTTGGTGAAGTCTTTGGCATTCAGAAGTCATTCCTCGTGCTGTTTATGATCATCATCGGCGGCCTTGGATCGATCTTTGGGTCCTTCGCGGGGGCGGCCTTCCTTGTGCTGCTTCCTGTCGTTCTAAAACTTATCGGCGTCGATATGTTGGGCTGGCCCACTGATATCGTCGCGCATTTCAATTTGGTGATCGTGGGCGCATTGATCATCATCTTTCTCATCGCTGAACCGCATGGCATCGCCCAGCTTTGGCGCGTTGCGAAAGAGAAACTACGCCTTTGGCCGTTCCCGCATTAAAGCGCGTGGCCAAAGTACAATAAGGGGCGAATGCCCCACACATCGGACTAACCATGGGAGGAAAACCCCGATGAAGATGAAACTACCTGCAATGGCGCTGAGCGCGCTGATGATCGCAAGCCCCGTTATGGCGGATCTTGTGTTCCCGTCCTTGTCCTATCGCACTGGCCCTTATGCGGCTGGCGGCATTCCGTTCGCGGATGGCTATGCGGATTACTTCACAATGTTGAACGCCCGTGATGGCGGTATCGGCGGCGTTGAAGCACGCGTGCTTGAGTGCGAAACAGGCTACAACACCGAAAAAGGCGTTGAGTGCTATGAATCCACAAAGGGCGAAGGCGCGTTGGTCTATCAACCGCTGTCCACAGGCATCACATACCAGTTGATCCCGAAAGCAACGGCCGACGGCATCGCAATCCACTCGATGGGCTACGGTCGTACATCTGCTGCGAACGGCAAGGTTTTTTCAAACGTCTTTAACTACCCTGCGAACTACTGGAATGGTGCCTCTGGCGCGATCAACTACTTGATGGGTCAAGGCGACATTTCCGGCAAGAAAGTGGCGTTGGTTTATCACAACTCCGCTTACGGCAAAGAGCCTATCCGCACATTGGAAGAGCTGTCCAAAAAGCACGGCTATGACCTGACGTTGATCCCAGTGGATCACCCAGGCCAGGAGCAGAAATCACAGTGGCTGCAAATCCGTCGTGAAAAGCCTGACTACGTTATCATGTACGGTTGGGGCGTGATGAACCAAGTTGCGGTTCAGGAAGCGGCGAACATCCGTTTCAACATGGAAAACTTCATCGGTATTTGGTGGTCCGGTTCTGAGAACGACGTTCTCCCAGCGGGCGACAAGGCCAATGGCTACAAAGCTTTGACGTTCCACGGTGTTGGCAGTGACTTCCCAGTGTTCGACGACATCAAAACGCATGTTGTTGACACAGGCAATGCAGCGGGTGCTGGCGATCAGATCGGTACGGTGCTTTACAACCGTGGTCTTTATGCGGCGATGCTTGCAGCGGAAGCTGTGAAAACGGCGCAGGAAATCCACGGTGTTGCAGATATCAACGCGGCGCAAATGCGTGATGGTATGGAAGCGCTTGAGATCACTGAAGAGAAGATGGCTGGCCTCGGTCTTCCAGGCTTTGGTCCATCGTTCAAAGTGTCTTGCGAAAACCACGGTGGCCCTGGCCTCGTTGGTATGACGCAGTGGGACGCGGCGGCGAAAGAGTGGACATTGATCTCTGACTTCTCGCCATCCGACATGGACGTGATTCAACCGCTCATCGATGAAGATTCCATGGCTTATGCTGCGGAAAACAACATTGAAGCAGGTTGCTAATTAGCCTCTTTCTGGTCCGGCTGACAGCGTTGGCCGGACCTATCCACTCTCATTTATGACAGGCGTTTGACATGCTAGATTCCGCTCCGAGCACTGAGAAACTTCTCGAAGTGAACAACATTGAAGTGATCTACAACCACGTGATCCTTGTGTTGAAAGGCGTCAGCCTGCACGTGCCCAAAGGCGGTATCGTTGCTTTGCTCGGCGGTAACGGTGCTGGCAAGACAACGACCCTAAAGGCTATTTCTGGCCTTTTGAAATCAGAGCGCGGTGATATCACCAAAGGTTCTATCAATTATCGCGGTGCCGATCTTGCGGGACGCGACCCTGCGGATTTGGTGAGCTCAGGGGTCATTCAAGTGATGGAAGGCCGTCACTGTTTTGAACACCTCACCGTTGAGGAAAATTTGCTCACAGGAGCCTACACGCGCAAAGATGGCAAAGGCGCAATCGCCGCTGATCTTGAGATGGTCTATGATTACTTTCCGCGTTTGAAAGAGCGCCGTAAGTCGCAAGCTGGCTATACCTCTGGCGGTGAGCAGCAAATGGTTGCCATGGGTCGCGCATTGATGTCGCGCCCTGAAACCATCTTGCTTGATGAGCCCTCCATGGGTCTTGCTCCGCAACTGGTGGAGCAGATTTTTGAGATCGTAAAAAAGATCAACGAAGAGCAAGGCGTGACTATTCTGCTGGCAGAGCAGAACACCAATGTGGCCCTGCGCTATGCGCACTATGGCTACATTTTGGAAAGCGGACGCGTCGTGATGGACGGTCCTGCTGCAGAACTTCGTGAGAATCCCGATGTGAAAGAATTCTATCTGGGCATGTCTGACGAGGGCCGTAAATCCTTCCGCGATGTGCGGTCCTACCGCCGCCGTAAGCGGTGGCTCAGCTAACCTTTGCCTCATACTTCCTTTCATTTGCGAGCCGACCTAATGACTAAATATTTTGACACGCTTGAGACACGCTCTGCCGATGAACGCTCTGCACAGCAAAGCGCCGCTTTGATGGAACAACTTGCACGCGCGACAAGTGCGGACGGAAATTGCCTCGATTCTAGTGGCGTTGCGGGAATTGAAGATCTGGCCAAACTGCCAGTGTTGCGCAAATCTGAATTGGTTAAGTGGCAAGCCGAAAAGCCCCCGTTTGGTGGTATCAATACGTCCAACGTTGCCCACATCTTCCAGTCTCCCGGACCCATTTATGAACCCGGTGGTATCTCTCATGACTGGTGGCGTATCGGTCGCTTTTTGCATGCACTCGGTATAGGCAAAGGTGACATCGTGCAGAATTGCTTTGGCTATCACCTCACTCCAGCTGGCTCGATCTTTGAGAATGGCGCACGGGCTGTCGGGGCGACTGTGCTGCCTGCGGGAACGGGTCAAACTGACTTGCAAGTCCGCGCAGCGAAGGATGTCGGTTCTACCGCCTATGCCGGGACGCCGGATTATCTGAAGGTGATCCTCGATAAGGCTGACGAAATGGGCATGAAGCTTAACATCACTAAGGCTGCTGTTGGTGGTGGAGCGCTCTTCCCGAGTTTGCGCCAAGAATACGCGGATCGTGGTATTTTGTGCCTGCAAAATTATGCAACCGCTGATCTGGGTAACGTCGCTTACGAATCCCAAGCGCAAGAAGGCATGATCATCGATGAAGGTATCATCCTTGAAATTGTTATTCCGGGCACTGGTATTCCTGTTGAACCGGGTGAGGTTGGGGAAGTTATCGTAACATCGCTGAACCCTGACTATCCTTTGATCCGTTTTGCCACGGGCGACCTTAGCGCCGTGATGACGGGCACATCTCCCTGCGGGCGCACCAACACACGCATAAAAGGTTGGATGGGTCGCGCGGATCAAACGACGAAGATCAAAGGCATGTTTGTGCGGCCCGAACAGGTCGCTGATTTGGTTGCGAGCCATGATGGAATCGCACGTGCGCGTGTCGTTGCGTCCCGCGCTGATGAGAAAGATATGCTGACAGTGCAGATCGAAACATCAGGGTCGAATGCAAGTGATTTTGAGGATGCGGTGCAATCAACACTCAAAATGAGGGGCGCAATTGAACTGGTGACGCTTGGTGCCTTGCCGCGTGATGGCTTGGTGATCGAGGATCGCCGCAGTTATGATTAATCACGGCTAGCGCGCCGTATCTGAAGCATGTTTGCAGGTAAGGCGTCATTATTCAGGTATTGCGATGTGCTGCTCGATCTTGCCAAAAATGTCGCCAAATTCAGGGTGACGAGCCTCCATGACCACGCGATCGCCATTGCCCATAAAAGGCGTGATACCCTGCCCAGTGTCGATTTGTTCAATGGCGCGTCGCTCTGCAATACAACTGGAACCGACTTCGGCATAGTTGCTGTTTGCCACTGTTCCTGAGCCGAGGATTGTGCCAGCGGGCAAGTCTCTGGAATACGCGGCATGGGCAATCAGTTCATCAAAACCAAACTTCATTTCATCACCACTGGCACTGCCAAATAGCTTGTCGTCGAGATGGATAGTAAGGGGTAAACAGACGCGGCCGTCCTTCCAAGCGTCGCCTAATGTATCGGGAGTGACAGCAAAAGGCGCAACACTGCACGCCGGTTTGCATTGCAACCAGCCAAATCCCGTGGCCATTTCAATTGGTCCCAAGGCGCGCAAGCTCCAGTCATTGATAAGCACGATCAGGCGCACATATTGTAGTGCGTCTTTCGCAGATGTGCCCATCGGCACGTCACCGAGAATAACACCAAACTCTCCCTCAAAATCGACCCCGTCATCTTCAGACGGAAAGACAGCGGTTTGGGTTGGCGCAAGAAAGCGATCTGACATTCCCTGATACATAAGCGGGCGTTTGGGCAAGCCAGTGATCGGAAGTCCCCATGCCTGTTGAATGAGTAAAAAATGGGTTTCAAACGCGGACCCATCAAGCCATTGAACAGCGCGCGGGAGCGGAGAAAGAGCGTCTGCGCCTTCAAACGCTTGGCCCTCGTTCTCTACTTTAGTGCTCAATTCTGTAAGTTCAGGCAACACAGCTTCCCAATTCTCAAGCGCGTGCTGCATACAAACTGCACTTGGCACAGCGAGCACCTTTGTGCCTGCTTGATTGACCACATGCAGACGTCCATCACGGGTGCCATTCGCGAGCGTTACCAGTTTCATTAAACGTCTACTCCATTCTCTGTCCCATTCACGAAAACCCGTGTCGTTGTAGGCACCGCAGAGGCGACTGTGGCAATTGCCATACAGGCATCACGACAGACTTTGATCAATTCTTCCAGTTTCTCTTGCGGCTCAGGGCTTTCGACAAGAACATGTGCTGTGTAGGCGTCGCACATGCCTTGGCCTTGTTGGCCCTGATCTGGCTCTGGGGGCAAAGTCCCATACTGGGCGCGCATCTCGACTTTGATTTTATCGACCTTCAACGGTACTTTGTGCAAATACCCTTGGATGTGGGTCAGCAGGCAAAATGCAACACCAACAATCAGATATCCAAGCGGGGATGGCGCTGCATCATCGCCGCCCATGCCAGTCCCTTCATCACAGCTAATTTCCCATGAACTATAATCGGCACGCGGGCTAATGATAACGCCGCGCTTGGACTGGCCCGGGCCGGGTTCTGCGATCACCTCATAGGCAAAGTGGATCGGTTCACCCGGTTTGATAACAGGTTTTGGAAAAGGCGGGAGCGTTGTTAGGCTCGGTGTCTCATTCGCGCGAGAGACGATGTCGGTCATGCTGCACCTGCTGGGTTCTTGGTGACTGCAACGGGTCGGCACCAGCCGGCGCTCGCGGCTTTGATGCTGACAGGGAAACAAATGATCTCGAAGCCGGTGCTAGGAAGCGTTTCAAGGTTCGCTAGTTTTTCCATATGTAGGTAAAGTTGATCCATCCCCGCTCTGTGCCCTTCCCAAATCAAAGAGGCGTCGCCCGTCTCGGCGACACGTTTGGCGGTGTGCACAAAGGGTGCATCCCAACTCCATGCATCGGTGCCCGTAATTTTCACACCCCTTGCTGACAGATAGTTGGTGGCTGCGCGCCCGATACCGCATCCGGTAGCGACATATTCGGGTGTTCCGTAGGCTGCGCCTGCGGCGGTGTTCACTACGACTATATCGCCTTCAGATAAGGCATGATCGATGCGTTTGAGCTCTGCTTCGATATCTTCGGGCGTTGCAACATAACCATCGTCAAAATGACGAAAATCCAGCTTTACCCCATTGCCCCAACACCATTCGAGGGGGACTTCGTCAATCGTGATTGCGCGTTTCCCGCCGTCCATAGTGGAATGAAAATGATAAGGAGCGTCCAGATGAGTACCGTTGTGCGTTGAGAGCGTAACGCTTTCCACAGCCCAACCTTCACCGCCGGGAAGATCATCGCGGCTGACACCGGGAAAAAACGACAGCAATTGCGGCGCAGTTTCATCATGCCCCATGTAGGTTATTTTGGGCCCAAGACCCGGAGGATCCGCAAAATCTGTGTTTTCCAATGGGCGTGCAAGGTCGATAAGTTTCATATGAAAACCCCTCAGCGGCCCAAAAGGCCAGTTGCAATGAACGGGAAAAAGATGACGAGCAGCAAGCAAACCACCATCATCAGCGCGAAAGGTGCCGCTCCGATGAAAATGTCTTTCAGGCTTATGTCAGGATCATCAAGTGTCGCTTTGATCACATAAACGGATATGCCGAAGGGCGGCGTCAGTAATCCGATTTCTACGGCAATAACGGTGATGATGCCAAACCAGATAAGATCAACATTCAACGCCGTGATCACCGGCAGCATTAAGGGAACAAGGATCAACATGATCGACCCGCTATCAAGGATCATGCCCAGCAGGATCACGACCAAGCAATAGAGCAATAAGATACCAAGGATTGTGAGATCCGCCGCCGCTACATAATTCCCAAACCCAGAGGGAACGCCCGAAAACGCCAACATGCGCGAATACATTTGTGCGGCTATTAGAAGGAAGCAGATTGCTGCTGTAATCATGCCCGTTTCTACAAGGACGTTCCAAAGTGCCTTTGCGGACAAACGTCGTTTGATTAGACCGATCAGAAACGCCCCTGCTGTGCCGATGGCACCGGCTTCGACGGGTGTAAAAAGGCCAGCGTAGATGCCACCCAATACAAGTGTGATGAGCACGACAATTGGCAGCCCTTTGGACAACAATTCGGAACTGCTCAGGTCCTCGTCATCGCCACCAAGATTGCGACCCACAAAGCCGGGCGCATAGGTCGCCATAAGGACTGTTCCGATACCAAATAGGACAGCCAACACCAATCCTGGCCCAAGTCCTGCAAGGAATAAATCGCCAATAGATTGCTCAGTGAGCAGCCCATAAAGGATCAGCAAAAGGCTAGGTGGTATTAACATCCCTAGAACAGAACTGCCTGCAACAACCCCAACTGCGAAGCGCGCTTCATAGCCATGACGACGTAGTTCAGGCACGGCGATCTTTGTGAATACCGCAGCTGATGCGATTGAAATTCCGGTGATCGCTGCAAAAATCGTATTGGCGGCAATTGTACCGACACCCAAGCCGCCCTTGATGCGTTTGAACATCGCATTTGCCACGTCAAAAGCATCACGACCCATACCGCTTTCAGAGACGATAAACCCCATCAGAACGAAAACCGGAACAACACCGAAAAAGTAGCTTGAGATGGCATCATTCGCTGCAAGGCCAAGCATTTTGGTCGCGAGCAAAGCGTTGCCTTTAATCGCCCAAACTCCAACGAAAGAGCATACAATCAGAGCAATCGGGACGTAGAGACCTGTAATCGCAAGCCCACCCATTGCAGCAAGACTAATGAGGCCAATGTCAAAGGGTGTCATGAGTGTCACCCTTGTAGCGTTTCAGGGTCCGGCTGAGAAACTGAAGCAAGAGCAGCGTTGCTCCGACAAATATTGCAAGTTTTACAGGCCATGTGGGGAAGGTGAAATTGCCGACAGAGCCTACAAAGTCTTGCCGCTCGATAGCGCGTGTCAGAATAGGCCACTGCGCGTAAAGTAATGTGCCAATCACAAGCGCACCCAAAAGCTCGAACACTGTTTCCAACCCCTTTGCAAATCGCGGCGCGCGCGCGTGCAAAAAATGGATCAAGCCGTCAGATCGCGTCAGTCGCCCTGCCCGAAAGGTTTGTGGCACTTGTAAGAAAACAATCGCGACGATGGACAAAGACACCATTTCAGGCACGCCAGGGAGCGGTGCACCGATGGTTTCGCGTCCGATCACATCGATACAAATTATCAAAACAAGCCCGACAATCAGAATCGTGCCCAGAATATTTGCGCCCTGCGTTGCCCAGTCGAGCAGTCGCAAGGCGCGGGAGGTGACCTTCATCCGAGTTACTCTTGGTCCCAATTACGAAGGGGTGTGGCACCTGCTGCGCGCATGGTGTCCATGTAGAGTTTCATCATGTCCGTGCCACTCTTGCCTTGCGCGTCAAGGCCTGCAGCCCATTCAGCCGCTGCATTGTCCATGTTCGCAGCCCAACTTTGGCGCATTTCGTCAGAGGCGGCTGTCACAGTGGCACCGGCTTCTTCCATCTTCGCGTAAGCGAGGGATACAAAACCCTCCAAGTCAGACAGATACCATTCCATCGCATCGTCTGCCGCGTCCGTGAAGGCGCTTTGCATGTCTGCATCAAGACCATCCCACCAGTCTTTATTTGCGCAAATCGCACCAGCAAATTGGGCGCCTAAACCGAATTGGGTAATATTGGGCGCAACCTCGTATAGTTTGCCAGGAAACGCAGCAGACGCGAAGACGATTACGCCATCATAAACACCTGTTTGCAGCTCGTTATAGTAGGTCGTCAAATTGCCCTGAACGCCAACAGCGCCTGTTCCTGAAAGCCAGTTAATCGCTGGTCCGGGTGCTGCAATCTTGCGTCCTTCAAGATCGGCTAGGGAATTGATTGGGAACTTTGTCATCAACAAGTAGTCATCAATTGCGTTGGGCGAGCCAAGATAAACCACGTTGTTTTCTGTATAGGCTTCCGTCATGCGCGGATCGTTTTTGTGCAGATCGTGAATAACATCTGTCACAAGGCGAAAGTCATCACTAACAAAGGGTGTGTAGTAGGTCACGTTTTGGACTGCCAATTTGGCCGGATCAAACAGAGACGAACAAATACCGAGCTCTGCTAGACCTGCTTCTACAGCCTCAAGTTCTTCGCCAACTCCAGCGATGGATCCGCCATACTGCCCTGTTGCATTAAAGCTATGCCCTTGTGCTTCGAGCGCGGCGGTCGCGCTGGGAATAAACACTTCGGGGAATTGTTTGACCCAGCGAAAGATTGGTGGGTGTCCAGTGACAATTGTGACGTTCAGGTTGTCAGCAAAAGTGACAGTAGCGCTCGCCATCAAAGCGACTGCGCTTATTAAAATCTTTTTCATTTTATCCTCCCAGAACGGATTCTGTTTGTTCAAATCCGCATTGTTTAGACGCTACGCCATAGTTCATGAATTTGCGAAATTGATATTTGTACTAGCCTCCATTAATGATATCTATGGTTCATGCATCTCGAGAAGCTCGATTTAAACCTGCTTGTTGCCATCGACGCCCTTTTGCGGCGACGTAGCGTAACGTCAGCAGCGGAAGAGCTGCACATCACTCAGTCCGCTATGAGCAGCGCGCTAAAGCGTGCCCGTCAGCATTTTGATGATGACCTGTTCTACTATAATGGGCAGGCGATGATGCCGACGTCTTTTGGGCAGGAGCTGTCGCTTCAAATTCCAGATATTGTGAACCAACTGCGCAGTGTGTCGCGGATGCGCTCAACGACGGACCTGAGGACGTTGAAGCGTCGTTTTACAATCATAGCCTCAGACTACGTAGCCGCGGTATTTGCATCGGCGTTAACCAAAAAGCTGGCAGTTCTCGCGCCGGACGTATCGTTGTCGATTTTGCCCTACACACGTGAAGCGCTTAGACAATTTCAGCGCGGCACTATCGACTTCCTGATCGGGCCTGACTTTGCGTTGGAAACCAAGCATTCGGCAGAACTGCTGTTCGAAGATCGGTTCAAATGCGTGCTTTGGAAGGAAAATTCATTCGCCAACACCGCGATGACGCCAGAGGACTTCTTTGACGCGCCAATGATCTTGACCAACTTCTTTCTAGAAAACGGGCTTTGTTGCACAAATCGGTCTGAGGCCGATCTCCCCCTTACCCCAGACGGATTTAGCCTACAGCCACGGTACT
>NZ_CBFHVK010000018.1:0-58859 GCF_965659345.1 Planktotalea sp.
AAGTACCGTGGCTGTAGGCTAAATCCGTCTGGGGTAAGGGGGAGATCGGCCTCAGACCGATTTGTGCAACAAAGCCACCCTTGGTTGTAACTGTTTTGACAGCTTCAGCTGGCTTGATTGCGACTTTGTACACTAATAGCCGAAATCGGCGGAGAGAAATTGAAGCCGCATTTAGAGAGCGAAAGATACTAATTTATTTAGAATTCCTCCAAGCGCTCGAGGGAATATGGATAGCCTCAAAAGACGAACTTGATGTCTCGCCACAATCGCAAAAAGAGTTAACTTTGACTTTGTTTAAAGTTCGAACAAAAGCGGTCCTTTGGGGATCACCCGGCGTTCTAGAAGCACTTAGTGATTTTACTAAACTTGATGAAGCGAACCCTGCCAAAGGAATGCTTGTGCTTGAAAAATTACAAACTGAGATGCGAAAAGATCTAGGTTTGTCAAACAAGGGACTAGGGAATAACTTTTTTATTAAGATGATGCTAAGCGACCCAGAAGAACTGGACAAATTACTTTCTAAATAATTGGATTCATCCAACCGGCCCGCGCCAGACCAGTGGGCAGGCGCTCTACAGAAAGAACCACTCACTTTATCCCTGAAAAACCCGAACATCCTATCCAAGGGAATTACAAACGTCGCAAAAGCGCCAGCCCTACCGGCTGGTCTCGCGCTGGCCGGGCAGCTTCGCTGCTATTCCGACCATTGAGGCGCAGCATTGCAAACCGCACCGCCCTAAACGTAAGGTGCGTGGTATCACGCACCTTACTCGGACTTCCGCTCATGACCCCACAAGACGCCCAAGCCTTCCTAGATGAGAACTTCGCGCCTTGGGTGCGGGCGTTGGACCTCTCGTTCACCGAAGTAGCAAACGGCAAGGCAACGGCTACCATGCCCATCACCGCTGATCTCACCCGCATGGGCGATATCCTTTCGGGCCAAGCGCTCGCCGCGATGGCGGATACGATCATGGTGTTCGCCTGTTTCGCGCATTACGGCGCGCCCAAGCCAGTCGCCACAACAAACCTCGACACGCAATTTCTACGCCCCGGTGTGGGCACGCATATCAGATGCGAAGCCGAAGTCGTGCGCGCGGGCAAGGCGCTTTTGTTCACCAAAGCCACCATGTTCGCGGAACCCTCTGGCAAAGCCGTCGCGACGGCCACAGCAACCTTCTACCTCGCAGGATAACGCGCCATGCCCACATCCACCTATGCGATCACGATGCTCTTTGCCGGCATTGGCATCCCGATACTCGCCGCCTTGAACGCAGCGCTTGGGGGGCGGATCGGCTCACCTGTGTTGGCATCTGTGATCTTGTTTTCCATTGTTTTTTTGAGCGCGGCAGCGGTCTACGCCACGGGCATGTTCAAACCCACGGGCAGTGTGTTGGCCGCGCCCAAACATCTTTTCCTCGCGGGGGTTTTGATCGCTTTCTACGTGCTCTCCATCACTTTCATTGCACCGCGTTTCGGCGTTGGAAATGCGGTATTCTTTGTGCTTTTGGGCCAGCTTATCAGCGCTGCAATGATCGATCATTTCGGCTTGTTTGGCGCACAAATAAACCCGCTCTCGATCACAAGAGCGGGTGGCATAGTCTTAATGGCAGCTGGGGTTTATCTCACCCAACAGGCTTAATTCAGCGCAAACCCTGAAATTGCGCCGCGCACTTTGGTTTTTGTGTCATCACTATCCGCAGAGATCGCGATGCCCACAACAGCGCCCTTGCTGCCGCCGAATGCGCGCTTGTAATCGCTCGCTAAATTGACGTTTTCCGAGTGATTGCCCGTGCCGGCATTGCGCAGCACAACCGTTTTGCCGCGATTGCCGAGATACGGGCTTGCCAAGACTTGGCCCCGCCCATGATTGCCGCCCCAAACATAGACCAGAACGCGCGCGGCGTTAGAGCGCAGCAGCTTGCGGATCCCTGCCCCTTTGAGGTTTTGTGCCTCAGCCTCTGGCAGGAACACCACATACATCGCAAGGTTCCGATCATCACCGCCCTTTTTGCGCAGGTCGGTCGCTGGCACGGATTGATCCACGCTCCATTTCCAGCTGGCTTTGCTGACCCCCCAAAGGCTTTCTGGCACAGCGCGATACGCCATGGACACAGCCCCATCAGAAGCGACGCCAAGGGTACTCCCTTTGAAGCTGTATTTATTCTTGGAAAAGAGCGAAAATTTCTGTTCTTTCCAAGAATTATCGAAGGACACTTGCTTGGCCATAACGGCGGGAGCAGAGAGGAGCGAAGCGACCAGCGCTAATGAGAAAAGTTGTTTCATACGTCTCTACCTGATGCAGATCGCCTTCACTTTCATCACACGTCTGCGTGAGTGGGTCCGTTAGAGAGTGCTATCATTTGATCCCAAAGCGCCGCCGGAACGTCGACCGGGTCTTTGAGCAGCTTGTTTTGCCCAGGCATCCGCGCATCCGCATTTTCGGCGGTGGCCTCGCTCACTTGGGCGAGACGGTCAAAGAATGCAGGGCTTGCTGCGGGATCAATCAGCATGAAGAATTGGCCAAGCCCATGTGGATCACCTTGTGGTGCTTTCAACGGTTTGACATCGCGGCTGGCCACACCGCCTGTCATGCCTGCAGCGAGCAGTTCAACCATCAAGCCAAATCCCCAGCCTTTGTAGCCTTGCTCAAGCCCGCCCAGGGATGTGAGCGAGCCTTTCAAGGCCTCATCTGGGTTGGTGGTCGGGTTGCCATCCGCATCAACCGCCCAGCCTTGCGGAATGGGCTCACCCGCGGCTTTGGCCATTGTGATACGGCCCAGGGCAACGGTTGTTGTGGATTGATCAAATGACATCGCAATACCGCCCTCCGCGTCGGGCACGGCGCAGGCCATCGGGTTGGTGCCGATCACGCGGGTTTTGCCACCGGGGGGCGCGACGATGGGCGACGCGTTGGTCATGCCGATGCAGATCATGCCCTGACGCGCCGCTTTTTCGGTGAAATATCCAAGCGCTGTGCACGTGTGCGCGCGACTGATTGCAACAGAAACCATACCTGTTTCTTGCGCAGCGGCGATCGCTTCAGGGAGAGCACGCTCAAACGCGGGTTGTGCAAAACCGTTGCCTGCATCGACTTCGATACGGGACGCCAAAGGACGCGTCACAACAGGTGCAACTATCCCACTGACGCGACCGCTTTGCAGTTGTTGGCAATAGCTTTCAACGTAATAGAGACCACAGATGCGATTGCTACGCGTTTCGGCCCAAGCCACCGCCTGCGCCATTTCTGCGGCGATCCAGTCATCCGCCCCATGCGCGCTGAGCGCTTGGCGTGTGATTTCTTCAATCTCGTTTACAAAAATTTCTGGCATAAGCGCGCGCATCCTTCGGCTGGTTTGGCCGGACGGTGCGCAAAGCTTTGATGCGCGTCAAGCGCTTTCCTGCAGCATTAAGAACGCATTAAGGCGTGCGTGTCGCCACAAAACTAATGAGCGACGTATCGATTGCTTCTGTCAAACCAGCAAGTTCAATTCTGCTACCATCAGAAAACTCGAGTATGACACCATCAGAAGCAATTCGCTGAAGGTCTAGTGTCGGCGGTTCAGCGCTTTCATGTTCGACCACCACCACATCTTCACTCGCGTCAAAATCAGTGACCAAAGCACGATCATTCATGGACGCTTCGCGCACGAATGTATCCGCGCCGCTGCCGCCCGTCGCAACATCCGTGTTGCCGAGATTCAAACGATCATCGCCGTCTCCGCCAAGAAGCGTATCTGTTGCACCATCGTCTAGCGCACCAATATTGCCGCCAAAGAGCACGTCGGCCCCTTCACTACCGGAAACTTGATCTGCGCCTAATCCGCCCTCAAGGGTATCATCCCCCAAGCGCCCATCAATCGTATCATCACCCGCTTCGCCATCAATCGTGTCTGCTTGGAGTGACCTAAAAATGCTTTGGTTGCCGGTATCAGCATCTTCAACCACTTCTATGCCCCCATCATCACCCTCGGCGGCATCTTCCGAATCTGAAGAACTGTCGTCCACAGTATCTGTATCCGGTGTTGTCGTATCCGTGTCAGTATCAGTATCAGTATCGGTGTCGTCGCTTGTTGCGTCCGGGATAGCTTCATCTAGCGGGTTGTTTGCATCTACTCCGGGTTCAACAGGATCTGTTTCGGGAACCTCGGGCTCTTCTTCGGGTTCCTCACCGACCGGATCAATCAGAATCGCACCAAACAAAGTCAACGAACTCAATAAGATAATCATCATCGCGGACATGGCAGATCTCTCTTTTGCATAAATGCGTTGAAACCGGATACGCGCTTAATTTGGCAAAATTTGGACCGTTTCACGCCCTAAAGCGTGACAAGTGCCCCATCTTCCAGACGCAGTTGGCGATCCATTCGCGCTGCAAGATCAAGGTTATGGGTCGCAATGACGGCAGAAAGACCGGTTCCACGTACCAAGTCCATCAAAGCCGCAAACACTTGGTCTGATGTTGCCGGATCAAGGTTTCCTGTCGGTTCATCAGCAAGCAATAAACGCGGGCTGTTGGCTAAGGCGCGGCAAAAGGCAACACGCTGCTGTTCACCACCAGAGAGCGCAGCTGGTCGATGATCTACGCGATGCGCAACGCCAACACGAGTGAGCAAATCGCGTGCATGCGTTTCGGCCTTTGCAGCCGCAACACCGTTGGCAAGTTGGGGCAGCACGATGTTCTCAAGCGCTGTAAACTCAGGGAGCAGATGGTGAAACTGGTAAACGAAACCAACATCTTCGCGCCGAATGGCCGTGCGCTTTCGATCACTCAATCCCGTCACATCCTGCCCTGCGATCTTAACTTGGCCTGAATCAGGTGTATCGAGCAAACCAGCAATATGCAAAAGCGTCGACTTTCCCGCGCCAGAGGGCGCAACAAGCGCAACGATTTCGCCTGCTTTGACGCTCAGATCAACACTGCGCAAAACGTTGACTTCGTTTTCCTGACCAACGTTATAATTCTTGGCGATTTTGCTCAGCTCTAAGGTCAGATCACTCATAGCGCAGCGCCTCGACAGGGTTCATGCGCGCCGCACGACGGGCAGGAAAAATGGTAACTATGAAAGACAAACCGAGCGAGAGAACCACAGCTGTCATCACATCCTCAAACCTGAGTTCAGCAGGCAAGCGATACAATCCGCGAATTTCCGGATCCCAGACGCCCCCCCCTGCAAAAGCGTTCACAAACGAGAAAATCGGGTCAATATAAAGCGCGAAAAGACACCCCAAAATTACGCCCAGCGCCGTGCCAATTAGTCCTGTGAAGGCACCGCAGATGAAGAAGACGCGCAATATCGAGCCTTCGCTCAACCCCATTGTGCGCAAAATCCCAATATCGCGCCCTTTGTTTTTCACCAGCATAATCAGGCCAGACACAATGTTCATTGCCGCCACAAGAACAAGGATCGACAGGATGATGAACATCACATTATCCTCGATTTCGAGCGCGCGCAGGAAACCTCCCGAAGCATCCGTCCATGTCCATAGCTGTGTGCGATCCCCACCAGCCCGTAGGATGGCGAGTTGCAATTCATCAATCGCTTCGGGTTCTTGAACCATCACTTCGATTTCGTCCGCCGCCCCCTCGCGATTAAAAAAGCTCTGCGCTTCGGCAAGCGGCATATAGACTCGAGTGCGATCAATATCTGCACGTCCTGCTTTGAAGATGTACATCACCTCAAATGCTTTGATCCGCGGGCTGGTGCCAAAGGCTGTTTTCACACCATTGGGTGAAATAAGCTTGATCCGATCCCCACTAGACACGCCAAGTTCGCGCGCGACGCCAGAGCCAATGGCGATCCCTTCTCCGAAACGATTGATGTCGCCAAACGCTTCTTCAGGGTTGGCGACATTTGGGATGGTTTTGAGGTTCTCGCCTGTGATGCCGTAAATCTCAACACCCGCGTTGCGCCCACCTTTGTTGCCCATCACCTGACCACGCACCAAAGGCGCGGCACGTGTCACCCCCTCAACGCCGCGCAAGCGTTCGGCCATCTCGTTATAGTCATAGATTTTGCGATCCAAACGACCAAATTCATCGACCTCAGCGGATTTATAAACCGTAACATGCGCATTGGTCCCAAGGATCGTTTGCACAAAATCCGTGCGAAACCCCGAACGAACAGACAGCGTTGCGATCAAGGCAAACACAGCCAGAGTGATCCCGATCAAACTGATCCAAGTCATCACACTCACGCCGCCCTCTGCGCGTTTTGCGCGTAGATAGCGCCATGCGATCATCCACTCAAAACGTGCGAATGGCATAGGTGTTTTGGTCTTGCTTGGTGTACTCACGGCTCGAGCCTCCCTTTAGTGGGATTGTTTATGCGTCAGAGGTGCGCCGGAACAGCGTAAAAGGCAAGCGCAGCAGGTAAATCAACGCAGAAAACAGCGCCAGACCGCTCAGAAAGCCTATCACAGCAAAGATCACACCCTCAAAAGTAACGGGCATAGCGGGTTTGTAATTCTCCCAAACCCGCCCTGCCAACTCTCCATCGGTGAAGCGCGTGGCATAACGTGCGCGACTAAACGGCCCTAAGTCCTGCATCTGCTCCAGATCACGCGAGAAGCGTTCGTGCCGCTCAATCGTGCGCACCATCGTATCGGCGCGCGCAGCACCCATCTGCCCGCCCTGCGCAAGATCGACCAGCGCGGCAGAGCGGCTCATGTCCAAGCGCGCAGCATCTGCGTCGAACTCCTCCATGAAACGCGACAACTCATCCACAGCACCGCCAAGGCGTTGTATATATTGCTGCGAATACTCTGGAAATTGCGACACGCCAGCCGCGCCGGTCAACCCAGCGCTTAAAGCAAGCGCGCGCGTCAACATGCTCTACAGACCTTCGTAGATCGCTGCGATTTTGGCGATGGCAAGCTCGGGGCTCATCTCTTCGCTCTCGCCTGTACGGCGCGATGTGACTTCGACAACACCGTTCTTCAACCCCCGCGGACCAACCGTAATGCGCCACGGCAGGCCGATAAGATCCATCGTCGCGAACTTACCGCCCGCGCGCTCTTTGCGATCATCATAAAGCGGATCAAGGCCCAGCGCTGTTAGGCTGTCGTAAAGCGCGTCACATGCGGCATCCGCCTCGTCATCGCCCTGCTTAAGGTTCACAATTCCACAGTGGAACGGTGTCACACCTTCGGGCCAGATAATCCCGTTGTCATCGTGAGATGCTTCAATAATCGCGCCGAGCAGACGCGAAACACCAATACCATGGCTGCCCATATGAAGCGGCACGCGCTGGCCCTCTTCGTTCTGCACCATCGCGCCCATCTTTTCGGAATACTCCGTGCCGAAGTAGAAAATTTGTCCCACTTCAATACCACGCGCCACGCGGCGGCGCTCCTCGGGCACCTCGTTAAACGCAGCCTCGTCATGGGTTTCATCGGTGCGCGCATAACGAGAGGTAAACTCCTCCATCACAGATTGGCACGCTGCCTTGTCGTCGAAATCAATCGCGCGATCACCAAAGCTCAGATCAGTGATTTCACTGTCATAGAACACTTCGCTCTCACCCGTTTCGGCGAGCACAAGGAACTCATGCGTATAATCGCCACCAATCGGGCCGCTGTCTGCACGCATTGGGATCGCTCGCAAACCCATGCGCTCATACGTGCGAAGATAAGTTACCAAATGACGGTTATAAGCGTGTAACGCATCTTCTTTGGTCAAATCGAAGTTGTAACCGTCTTTCATCAAAAACTCGCGCCCGCGCATTACGCCAAAGCGTGGCCGTACTTCATCGCGGAATTTCCACTGCACATGATACAGCGTCAACGGAAGCGACTTATAGCTGCCCACGAAATTCGCGACCATATCTGTGATCAACTCTTCGTTCGTGGGACCATAAAGCATCTCGCGATCGTGGCGGTCTTTAATGCGCAGCATTTCAGGGCCATACGCATCGTAGCGGCCAGACTTGCGCCAAAGATCAGCGGATTGCAGCGTCGGCATCAACATCGGAATGTGGCCTGCGCGCTGTTGCTCTTCGTGCACGATATTTTCAATCTTGCGCAACACTTTGAACCCCATTGGCAACCATGAATAAATGCCCGCAGAGGATTGCTTGATCATCCCTGCGCGCAGCATCAAACGGTGGCTGACAATCTGCGCATCCGCAGGGTTTTCTTTCAGGATCGGCAAGAAGTAACGGCTCAGGCGCATGGGATATCTCTCGGGATTAGCTCTTATTTCCTCACGTTTAGGCGCTCATGCCCTCTCCAGCAAGCCATCCCTTCACGTTTCTAAATAAACTCCGGGGGATTCTCAGTTTACTGAGATGGGGGCTGGCCCCCTTCCGCCCTTGAAACCCAACCACACATGGGCGATGTCTAAGCAAAGCAAGCAAACAGAGGCGCAGATGGCACTTCCTGTCAAAGATCAGATGAAATACTGGGGCATCAGCACTGCGATCTTCATGGTCGTGCTTTGGTATCTGGGCGATGTTGTCTTGCCATTCATTCTGGGTGGGGCAATCGCCTATTTCCTTGACCCTGTCGCAGATCGACTTGAGCGACTTGGATGCAGTCGCGTTCTGGCAACCACCCTTATCACACTCGTCGGTGTGATCATATTCGTCTTGATGGTCCTGCTGGTGGTTCCAACACTGATCAACCAAGCCATTGCGCTGTTTGATATCGCCCCGCAACTTTTCAGAGACTTGCAAGCTTTCTTGTCGGATCGCTTCCCCGACCTTATGGATGAAGGCTCTACGCTGCGCCAATCTCTCACTGCGGTTGGAGAGACGATCCAATCCAAAGGCGGTGAATTGCTCAGCACGGTGCTGTCCTCGGCCTCCTCGATCATCAATATTGTGGTACTTTTCTTAATCGTCCCTGTTGTGGCCTTTTACCTGCTTTTGGATTGGGACAACATGACTGCGCGCCTTGATACGTTGTTGCCACGCGATCATGCACCGACAGTTCGTTATTTGGCCAAACAAGTCGATGAAACGCTCGCCGCCTTCATTCGCGGTATGGGCACTGTCTGTCTGGTGCTGGGCACCTACTACGCCATTGCACTGATGCTTGTAGGCCTGCAATTCGGCCTCGTCGTTGGCTTTATTGCGGGATTGATCACCTTTATCCCTTATGTGGGAGCCCTTATCGGTGGTGCCTTGGCCATTGGGCTTGGATTGTTCCAGTTTTGGGGTGATTGGGTCTCCCTTGGGCTTGTCGCGGGTATTTTTGTCATCGGCCAAGTGCTGGAGGGCAATGTGTTAACCCCCAAGCTTGTTGGGAATTCCGTGGGCTTGCATCCTGTTTGGTTACTGTTGTCGCTGTCAGTCTTCGGCTCCGTATTCGGTTTTGTTGGATTGCTTGTTGGCGTGCCCGTCGCTGCGGCGCTTGGCGTGATCATTCGCTTTTTGGTCGGTCAGTATATGGGCAGCAGGCTATATGCTGGTTTAGAAACCGATAAGCAAAGCGAGCCATAAGAAATGAGCACGCAACTCAGCTTTGATCTCCCGGCCCGAGCGGCGCTGGGGCGCGATGACTTTTTCATCTCTCCTTCTAACGCGCTCGCTGTGGCACTGATCGACACGCCAGACACATGGAGCAATAACAAACTGATGCTCATCGGACCGAAAGGGTCCGGCAAAACCCATCTCGCACATGTTTGGGCGGCGCAAAGCGGTGCCCAAATAATTTCGGCCTCCACATTGCAAGAGGACGATGTCCCAACCCTTCTTCAAACACCCCTCGTGATCGAAGATGTTGAACAGATCGCAGGGGATCAGGCGTTGGAAACCGCGCTTTTTCACTTGCATAACCTTGCTCAAGCAGAGGGTCGCGCACTGTTGTTCACCGCAAACTCACAGCCCCACCATTGGGACCTGACCTTGCCAGACCTGGCCAGCCGTTTACAGGCGATCCAAACCGCGACGCTAGAGGCCCCCGACGACACATTGCTCACAGCTGTTTTGATGAAGCTCTTCGCAGATCGACAGTTGAACCCCGCACCCGATGTCATTCCGTTTCTTGCACTGCGCATTGATCGTTCTTTTGCGGCCGCGCAGCAAGTTGTGGCGGCACTTGATAAAGCCGCGCTTGACGCAAGGCGCGCGATAACCCGCGCTTTTGCATCAGCGGCGCTGGACAAAATCAGCCAAGCTGGCGCACACTCTGATGTGCAAAAGGAGTGATACAACACGATGCAAGCTGACTTTCTCAAAGCGCGTTGTCCTGAACCGCTCGATCTGCCGGATGTGGATCTAGACGGCCCTGCTCGCTTTGTGAATCGCGAGCTCAGCTGGTTGAACTTTAATTGGCGCGTGCTGGAAGAAGCCGAAAACCCACGTGTGCCCCTGCTTGAGCGGCTGCGGTTTCTGTCGATCTCCGCGACCAACCTTGATGAGTTCTACACCGTGCGCGTTGCCGGTCTGCGTGAATTGGCACAAGCCGGAAATTCCACCGCCGCTGCAGACGGTTTGAGCCCTGCAGAGCAACTTGTGTTGATCAACGAAGACGCACGCAACTTGCTGCAAACGCAGCAAAGTGTTCTAGAGAACCTGCGCGCTCAAATGCTTGAAGCAGGGATTGCGATTGTTGCGCGCGCAGATTTAGAAGATGCAGACAAAGAAGTCGTTGCAGACCTATTCTTGCACAACGTTTTTCCTGTTTTGTCACCGCTTGCGATTGATCCGGCGCATCCTTTTCCGTTCATTCCGAACACTGGCTACTCGCTTGCGCTACAGTTTGAGCGCCAATCAGACAAACGCGAGCTGTTCGCGCTTTTGCCGATTCCCGCGCAAATTGACCGCTTTATCGCACTCCCTGCCCCTGAAGGTCAGCTGCGCTATCTACCACTTGAAGATGTCTTGCTGGAAAACTTGGGCCGCTTGTTTCCCGGCTACAAACTCAAAGGTCATTTCGAGTTTCGCGTGCTGCGCGACAGCGACCTTGAAGTCGAAGACGAAGCAGAAGATCTCGTACGCGAATTTGAGGTAGCCCTAAAGCGCCGTAAGCGCGGTGAAGTCGTGCGGATGACCTACACAGGTGACGCGCCCAATAAGCTTAAGACAATGGTCATGCGAGAGCTGGGTGTGACAGAGGCTGAAACCGTTGAACTGCCTGGTATGATTGGCATGTCGGATCTGTCTGAATTGGTGACCGACGCACGCCCTGACCTACTCTGGCCGCCCTTTATGCCCCGCATACCCGAACGCGTGCAGGACCATGAGGGTGATATGTTCGCCGCGATCCGCCAGAAAGACATGTTGCTGCACCATCCCTATGAAACGTTTGATATGGTCGTGCGCTTTTTGACCCAAGCTGCGCGCGACCCTGACGTGGTTGCAATCAAACAGACGCTTTATCGCACCTCAAAACGCTCACCCATTGTCTCTGCACTGTGCGAGGCCGCAGAAGACGGCAAATCCGTCACCGCCTTGGTCGAGTTGAAAGCGCGCTTTGATGAGGCCGCCAACATTCGCCAGTCGCGCCGCTTGGAACGCGCGGGCGCGCATGTGGTGTATGGCTTTCTTGATCTCAAAACCCACGCCAAGATTTCAATCGTTGTGCGGCGCGAGGGGGATCAGTTGGTCACCTACACCCACTATGGTACAGGCAATTACCACCCGATCACCGCGCGCATTTATACTGATCTTTCCTTCTTTACCTGCGACAAGAAGCTTGGGCGCGATGCAACCAAAGTGTTCAATTATCTCTCGGGATATGCGCCTCCTGACGAGCTTGATAATCTCTCGATTTCGCCCCTGACTCTAAAACCACGTTTAATCGAATTGATCGCGCGCGAAGCCGAACATGCAAAGGCCGGAAAGCCTGCGGTCATTTGGGCTAAGATGAATTCGCTTATTGATCCAGAAGTGATTGACGCGCTTTATCAGGCGTCCCAAGCAGGGGTGAAAATTGATCTGGTCATTCGCGGAATTTGCGGGTTGCGACCCGGTATAAAAGGGTTGAGCGAAACCATCCGTGTGAAATCAATCGTCGGGCGTTTTCTGGAACATTCACGCATCGTTTGTTTCGGCAATGGCTATGGCTTGCCTCACAAAAAGGCGCGCGTGTTTATCAGCTCTGCTGATTGGATGGGGCGCAATTTGAACCGTCGTGTCGAAACGCTGATCGAGATCAACAACGGCACAGTCAAAGCCCAAATCGTCTCTCAGATTATGGCGGCAAACCTTGCAGACGTGGCCCAAAGTTGGATCATGCGGCCCGACGGATCATTCGCGCGCGATAGCGTGCCCGAAGGTCAGTTTGCATTCAACTGTCACCGATTCTTTATGGAGAACCCGTCCCTGTCTGGGCGCGGCTCTGCAGGGGCGGCAGATGTGCCGAAACTTACCCATACAGATGATGAAAGTGCCTGAAACAATGAGTGCTGACATGACCGTCGATTTCACGCCTCTCGCCACCACCAATCCGTTTGGACGTCCTTTGTTCAACGATCCCTCCGTGCGCAAATTGGCACGCGTGGGTGTGGTTGATATCGGATCTAACTCCGTGCGGATGGTGATATTCGATGGTGCTGCGCGTAGTCCTGCCTATTTTTACAATGAAAAAGTCATGTGCGCTTTGGGGGCTGGCATATCTGATACAGGGCGTTTGAACCCCGAAGGACGTGTCCGGGCTTTGGCGGCTGTCGCGCGGTTTGAAGCGATTGCGCAAAGTCTTGGCATTTCACCGCTTACCGCGGTTGCCACGGCCGCCGTGCGCGATGCCACTGATGGGCCTGATTTTTGCGCCGATGTGCTGCGCGAAACCGGCTTAACCGTTCATGTGATTGATGGTCCCGAAGAAGCACGTCTGTCTGCGCAAGGGGTGCTGCTTGGCTGGCCCGGCTCGTATGGCTTGATCTGTGACATCGGCGGTGCTTCGATGGAGCTGGCTGAAATTCGTGATGGTCATGTGGGCAAATGCGTGACCTCCTCGCTAGGCCCATTAAAGCTGCAAAGCATGAAGGGCGGCGCAAAAGCACGCAAAAAATACGCCAAAGAGGTGATCGCTGACTTGCATCAGCAAATGGGCGAGCAAAAAGATCGTTTGTTCCTTGTTGGTGGCTCGTGGCGTGCGATTGCGCGCATTGATATGCACCGCCTTGGCTACCCTTTACATGTTTTGCATGAGTACCGCATGACACCCAAATCGGTGCGCGAAACTGTAAAATTCATCGCCAAGTCAGACATTGAAGAGCTGCGCGCAGCCTGTGGCATATCTGCGGCGCGTATGGCGCTGGTTCCGATTGCGTCCGAAGTTCTGAAAGCCTTGGTCAGCCGCGTCAAACCCAAAGATATCGCGGTTTCGAGCTACGGTATCCGCGAAGGAATGCTCTATGAGCAAATGCCGCAAAAGCTGCGCGACCGTGATCCACTTATTGAATCTGCACGCTTTTCAGAAAGCAAAGATGCGCGCATGCCCGGTTTTGGCAAGACACTTTACGATTTTATCATGCCTTTGTTTAAATCGGCCCCCACCGCAACGAAACGGTTGGTTAAGGCCGCGAGCCTTTTGCACGATGTGAGCTGGCGCGCCCATCCAGATTTTCGCGCGGAGGTGTGCTTTGACAACTCCACACGGGCCAATCTTGGAGGGCTAAGTCATTCAGAACGCGTGTTTCTTGGTCTTGCCTTGATGTATCGCTACCGCAACAAACCTGATGGCACCCGCTTTGATGATTTGCTGGGCCTCCTGACACCAGAGCAGCGTCACCAAGCAGAGATCTTGGGCAAGGCGATGCGTTTCGGCGCAATGCTTTGGATGGAGAAAGACGCGCAGCTTTGCGAAATCCGTTGGTTTCCCAAGAAAAAGCGGTTGGAGCTGCGCTTACATAGTTCAGCCAAACCCTTGTTTTCAGAAGTCGCTGAATCGCGGCTTTCCTCGCTCGCAAGTACGTTGGGTGCAGAAGTCGCTGTAAAATTTACAAAACCTTCTACAGACGTTCTAGCGGATTAAAGCTCAACTTCGCCTTCAGGTACAACGATCTCTGCTTCGCTTTTACGACGTAGAATTATATCACCGTTGGGTAAAACCTCTGGCGGATGGTATTTTGAGAAGTCTTCAACCTGCTCCAACAGTCCGCCCAAAGCGGGGCCCATGTTTTCTACAAAGCCACGCAAAGCTGGTTCAAGTTGCTCTGAAAGTCCTTCCATATCGCGTAGCGCGGGCTGCATTTCTTGCAACAATCCTTCAAACAGGAGGCGTGCGCCCTTTTCCATCAGGCCAAAGCCTTCTTCGGCTTTAGAACTGTCCGCCTGCGCAGGCAAAGCCAATGCGAAGGCCAGTGTCGCGGTGAGTGCAATCTGTTTCATAGAGTAAATGTAGGCATACTTGGTGCTGATTTTTAGTCTAAATATCAATATCCAGTGTCACAGGGAAGTGATCAGAGCCGGTAAGCAGTGCATTTCGCAACGTCTCGTCGCGCCAGCATTCAGGGTCATCGAACGGATGCCAAATGCGCCAAGCCTTTACTTTATCGCGTAAGTCTTCGCTCACCATGATGTAGTCGAGCAATGCCTGTAAGAAGCGATTGTCGTTTTTCAGGAAGAAACGCGCAGTCGTTGGCGCGCCCCCTATTTTTCGCGCTAAAGCGCGCGCCGCATGCGGATCATAGAGACAGGGACAGCCTGCTTCGCCCAAAATGATCTCAACTGAAGACCGCCCAAACAAATTTTCATATTCATCTAGACCCGGCCCGTCATTAAGATCACCCAGCAGCATAAGATGCTCGCCTGCGGTCAGATGTGTTTCGATCCGCCCACGCAGCCAAACCGCCTGAGCGAGCTGCTTGCGTCGATTCGCTATGGAAAACCGCAGAACTTCAGCTGCGTTATGCGCACCATGGGGCGCTTTGCTTTTCAAATGCGCGCCGATCATGCGCAACTTTGTGCCACGCGCCGTCTTAATCGCCAACTCCAAAGGCGGTTTTGAAAACGTGACACTGTCGGCACGATTGTCGATGTCCAAATCGATTTCATACGTGCCATCAAAGGGTGGGACCACGTCGCCAAGTGTGCCAATCGGGTCGTGCTCTGCGCTAAGCTTGCTTGGATCATAAAGCAGCGCAATTTCTTGCTGTGTGGTGTTTGTGAACCCAATCAAGGCCTGATTTGCGCGCAAATTGTAGGTTTGCGCAAAATTCTCAAGCGCTTTTGTGCCCGAACGCTGCGCATGATCATCCGGCGCTTCGACAACCATGATTGCATCTGCGTCAATCTTATTGAACACATACCCCAATGCTTCGGCCTGCTCGCCGCGCTTTACATCCCGTCGTCCCGACCAGCGATTGTCGCGTTGAAGCTGTCCATCGTCATCAAACAACCGATCGAACCATTCAACATTATAGCACGCAATGCGCATTACGCGGCCCTAACTTTTGTGATCTCTTCCCATGCGCGATTGATATCAACCATGCGCTTTTCTGCCATTCTGATCGCCTCTTCAGGAACGCCGCGTGCGATCATGCGATCAGGATGCGTTTCGCGCACCATCTTGCGCCAAACCTTGCGAATATCTTCTAGGGCAGCATCCGGTGAAACACCTAAAACGGTATACGGATCAGGGATCGCATCCGGCACAAAGCGTGCCCGCAAAGCACGAAACTCCGTCTCTGGCAGGCCAAAAATATGGGCAACCTGTTTAAGAAACTCATTCTCGTTAGGGTGATAAAACCCATCGGCCATCGCAATGTGAAACAGGCCTTCCATCAAATCGCACAGCGTACTTTGTTCATCCGCAAACATGTCAGCGATGCGGCGCGCGTATTCTTCAAATCCGGCCACATCAAGTCGCGCAAGATTGAAAACTTTGGCGGCATTTTCTTCATCCGCAGCAGCAATGTTGAAAACTTCGCGAAATGCCGTCACCTCATCACGCGTCACTTGGCCATCGGCTTTGGCCATTTTCGCGCCCAGTGCAATAACTGCAATCGTAAAACCAACCGAACGCTCACGCGGCGTCCGCAAACGCTCGAACACCTGAGCAAGGCTTTCGCCATTAGAGAGCGCGGCCAGCGCTTCGGATATGCGAGTCCAAAGTGACATGGGTGCAACCTACGCCCTCGCGCCACGAAAGCCCATGCACGTTTAGGAAATATCGTCTGTCGAAGTGAGTATTTTCTGCATCAAGATCAGGTCGATATAACGCCCGAATTTAAAACCGACCTCTGGTAAAGTCGCGATGTGACGATAGCCAAGTTGATGATGAAACTTTTGGCCCGCTGGATTTTCGCCGCTCACAGCCCCAATCAAACTGTGAACCCCTTGTTCACGTGCATGCGCCTCAAGCGCGTTGATCAACGCACGCCCCATGCCTTGGCCGCGCATTTCAGGCGCAAGATTGATCGAGAATTCTTTCGAGCGTAGATAGCCAGAGCCGCCGCGAAACGCGAAGTAGGTGGCAAAGCCGCCTACCTTGCCACCGTGTTCAGCAACCAAAAATGCGCCCGCGCGAAGCTTGATAAGCTCGCTGATCTCTGGTGCTGTTTTGGCCTCATCCGTGAACGTTACTGTCGTATCGCGGATAATGGGGTTCCATATATCGCAAATCGCCTGCGCGTCTGTGGGACGTGCCGCTCGAACAATCATGTCAATGTGCGCACACCATGCGGTGTTTCAAATTCCGCGCTGAGCATCGCAGTTTCAGCCTGCTCGAAACGAACAGTCGCACCCGCAACTTTGCCAAGTGTATCAGCCAAAGCGTCGGCTTGTGGATGCGCAACCGTTAATTGCTTAAGAGAGACACCAGTAGCGTTGAGCATTGTCTTGGGATGCAAAGTGCCATGCCATTGAATAAGCGGCGGAAAAAATCCACCAAACGGTAACAACCCGCTTTGTGGTACCGCCATTTGCCAACGCAGCTCTCCCCGCTCCAGCGATACGGCGTCACCGACACCATCCCACTGCGCTAAAGCTGCAGATATGTCAGGCACTGCGCAAATCCAGTTCGTCAAACGCGGAGGGCCTGCAAAATTATCAAGGTTGAACCAGCGCGCGCGATCTGGATTTGGTACGTTCGGATCAATCGATATCGCTTCAAGGTAAAGCCCGTCTTCAAGCCCCATCAGATGGTTGTGCGTAGCGAATTTTTCATGTTCGCCCCCCGTCTGCATCTCAACGCCCAAAGCTTCTTCTATGTGTGCGCGCGCAGCATCACGGGTTTCGCCGCTTACTGCCAAGTGATCAAGAATAAGAGCGCTCATAAATCAAACCCTTTCATGTCAGCTGCGCGTCTCGCGAATGATCGCGAGAATATCCTGCGCAGCTTTAGGGATGTTCGTGCCCGGCCCAAAGATCGCTTTAACCCCAGAGTTATACAAGAAATCGTAGTCTTGCTGAGGAATAACACCACCACAAATAACAATGATGTCGTCTGCACTGGCATCCTTCAACGCTTGGACCAACTTTGGCGCAAGGGTCTTGTGACCTGCGGCTTGGCTGGAAATACCAATGACATGCACGTCATTATCCACCGCATCCTGCGCTGCTTCTTCAGGCGTTTGGAACAGTGGGCCAACGTCCACATCGAAACCGATGTCAGCGAAGGCTGTCGCAATCACCTTTGCGCCACGGTCATGACCATCTTGGCCCATCTTAACCACCAGCATACGCGGGCGGCGCCCCTCTTCTTCGGCAAAATCTTCAACGGATTTCTGGATTGCCGCAAAGCCTTCATCACCCTCATATGCGGCGCCATAGACACCTGCGAGCGTTTTGACTTCGGCGCGATGGCGCCCGAATACTTTTTCCATTGCCATGCTGATTTCCCCTACGCTCGCGCGTGCCCGCGACGCTTCGACCGCCGCCTCCAACAAGTTGCCGCCCTCACTGGCGCGTCGCGAGACTTCAGCAAGTGCTGCACTGCACGTAGCCTCATCTCTGCTTGCTTTGATGCTTTGCAAACGCGCAATTTGTGAAGTGCGTACCGCGTCATTGTCGATGTCGAGAATGTCGATCGGCTCTTCTTCGTTGAGGCGGTATTTATTGACACCCACGATGACCTCATCACCACGATCAATCATCGCTTGGCGCTTGGCTGCAGCTTCTTCAATGCGCAGTTTCGGCATGCCAGAGGCAACTGCTTTGGTCATCCCGCCCATCTCTTCGACTTCTTCAATAAGCTTCCAAGCTTCTGTCGCCAACTGATCCGTCAGGCTTTCCACATAATAGGAGCCTGCGAGCGGATCGACGACATTTGTAACGCCCGTTTCCTCTTGCAAGATCAACTGCGTGTTGCGCGCGATGCGTGCGCTGAATTCAGTCGGCAGTGCAATCGCTTCATCGAGCGCGTTTGTGTGCAACGACTGCGTGCCGCCAAGGGCTGCTGCCATCGCCTCATAAGCGGTGCGAATAACATTGTTATACGGGTCTTGCGCTTGCAAACTTACGCCTGATGTTTGGCAATGTGTGCGCAGCATTTTCGACTTTTCGGTCTGCGCGCCAAGGTCTGTCATGATCTTGTGCCAGAGCAAACGCGCGGCCCGCAGTTTCGCCGCTTCCATGAAGAAATTCATACCAATCGCGAAAAAGAAAGAGAGACGCGGCGCAAACTTATCAACGTCCATCCCACGTTCCATCGCAGCGCGTACATATTCACGGCCATCGGCAAGGGTATAGGCAAGCTCTTGAACAAGGTTCGCGCCCGCCTCCTGCATGTGATAGCCAGAGATCGAGATGGAGTTGAACTTCGGCATTTCTGCTGAGGTATATTCGATGATATCCGCGATGATCCGCATGGACGGTTCAGGCGGGTAAACGTAGGTGTTGCGCACCATGAACTCTTTAAGAATGTCGTTCTGGATCGTGCCAGATAAGACAGATCGATCATGACCTTGTTCCTCACCTGCAACGATGAAATTCGCGAGGATCGGGATCACAGCGCCATTCATCGTCATGGAGACGGACACTTTATCAAGCGGGATCTGATCAAAGAGTATTTTCATATCCTCAACGCTGTCAATCGCGACCCCCGCCTTGCCAACATCGCCCTCGACACGTTCATGATCACTGTCATATCCGCGGTGGGTTGCCAGATCGAAGGCCACTGAAACACCCTGCTGACCCGCTGCCAAAGCTTTGCGATAAAACGCGTTGCTTTCTTCAGCTGTGGAAAAACCAGCGTATTGGCGAATGGTCCAAGGACGGCCCGCATACATCGTCGCTTTAACACCACGCGTAAACGGCCCTTGGCCAGGGATGCCACCTATATGCGGCAAATCAGTTGTATCCGCCTCGGTATACAGCGGCTTCACATCGATACCCTCAAGCGTTTTCCAAGTCAGATCGTCCAGCGGGCGTCCGCGAAGTTCTTTTTCAGCGAGGGCTCGCCAATCGGTATCTTGCGTCATGTTCGTGTCCTTTGTGAGCGAAATCCAACTTCGCGGGATATCCCGTCTCTTGTGGTTTCGGATCTTCCAATAAATGTGCCAACCCGTCCGCGCCTGCGCGCAGCCAAAACAAATCGTCCGCATAGCTTTCTTGAAATACGGCGCGTTGGCTTTGTGTGAATGGTTCCCAACGGTTGTCGTGTATCTGCGCTTCGAGCCGCATCCGCTCGCGCAGACCGAGCGGCAAGGCGATCATCTCTTGTACAGAAGGTCGCCTGTTGCGCCAGATCGGCGTTGTTGGGCGCGGCGCGGTCTGTCCAAGCAGATACGTGAGCAGAGTTTGCGGCGCAGAGGCGTGTTGTTCGTATGTACTGACAAAAATCGACGTGTTTGGCGCAGCAGCGGCGATATCCGTGATCACGTCGCGCCAGGTTCTTGGTGAGCGCGCGAGTGCCGAAATACGTTTCTCGTCTGGAACACGCACGCCGCGCGGAATGCAAAAACTGAGAGCGGACGTCCAATAGGTGCTGGGACACCGAAGACTGATGTGGAGCGCTTTTACCGACCCCTCGAAGGCCGCCACATAGCGCGCCAAACGCTCGCCCACGGCCGGATAGAGTGCGTGTTCGGAGAAATTGTGGCGCATTTTGCCCAACATATTCTCTTCCGACACCAAAAGATGTTTCACACCCTTTTGCGCAGAACGATCCAAATGCATAGCGATCTTGCCCCGCGCGCGCGCGAAATGTTTCGGGCCGATCCCAAGTTTGGGATTTGGCACAATGCCGTGAAATAGCCCTTTGCGCAGTCGATAAGGCCCCCATGACCCGATATCCATCTGAGCCAACGCTGGTCCGTTCTGACGTAAATAAGTCTGAAAACTCGTGCTCGCGGTGCGATGTGCGCCAATCTGAAAAATCACGTCCACGCGCGTTACCTTTTGCTATCTCACCGCGCAGGTGCCCAAAGGCGTGCGCATTCGAGCGATAGCAATGGGTCAAAGTGATGATTTTTCCCTTAAAATGCTCAAATCGATGGAAAGCAGGCCGATCAGGCATCGCAATCGTTTCAGCGTCCCCTATATTGGGCTTAGAAGGAGACCCTATGAAACCGCTCTTATCATTTGTTATTGCAACACTTTTCATCGCTGGCCCTGCTTTTTCACAAGAGAGTGAAACAAGCGAAGAGCCATCGGTATGGGAGGTTATTTCGATGCCAGATAGTGACAATTTGAGTGATTTTCTTTGGCAGTCTCGCCCGATTGTCGTTTTTGCTGACAGTGAAAACGATCCTCGTTTTGAGCAACAACTCGCGTTGTTGCAAGAACAGGCGGATGCCTTGGCTGAGCGCGATGTTGTCATTCTGACTGATACAGATCCATCGGTAACCTCTGATCTGCGCAAGAAATTGCGCCCAAGGGGGTTCATGATGGTGTTGATCGGCAAAGACGGCGGCATCAAGTTGCGCAAAGCCTCGCCTTGGGACGTCCGCGAAGTCTCACGCGTGATCGACAAAATGCCCATGCGGCAACGCGAAGTGCGCGAGCGGCGCACCGCAGAAGAATAAGGCGCGTGTTGGCTCATTCACCGCCCTCCTTTTAGCAAGAGAGCCGCTTCATCACGGTCGACGGTAAGTCCGATATCAATCCATAGATCAAAAAGTGGGGTGCACTGTTCTGGTGTCATTTTCGTCAAACGCCCGCTGTGTGTGCCCAGCATTTGCAATGACCCACTGCGGGCTTTTTCAATCAGTTCGCTCACTTCCTCATCGGTGGCATCGCGAAAGAAGCTCCCAAATCGAACAATATCCGACGTTAGCGTTTCGTCTCGCTTTTCCGTCATTGCAGCTATGAGCGTGAACTCAGTGCCGCGTGGCGTGCCATTGCCAAAGAAGTACTCCATCGGACCGTCTTCTTTTTCGATCCAAGCCAGCGTGTCGCGCACGGTTTCTGTTTTGCTCACAAACGGCGTTATCGAAGGGGGCAATGGATGATCACGCTCGACCTGATCTAAGCCCAAATAGGCACGCGCTGTTCGATGCCAGTCGAAATAATTATCTTGGACGCGCTCCAATCGTGCGCGGGGTTGTCCTGTTCGCGTCACAAAATCATTTAGTGAAACAGGCGCGATAAAATGATTTTTAGCGTCCAAAAAGACAATGGCATCGCCTTTTACGTTTCGCGACACGGCAAGCTTCATCGCTTGTTGGATATGCCAACCCGCATAGCCACGCCAACTGGAGCCTCTTCCAATGCGCACAGGGCGCAGTACACGACGGGCAAGTGCAAGAATTGCATTCTTCGCATCACGTAGGCCCTGAGGTCCTAGAAAAATTTCTGTAGGGTCAACAAGCCGCAGCTTTGGCTGGTGCGGCCCAAAGTCTTGCGCAATTTTAAGGACTTCAGTAGCCAAGCGCTTTGGGTTGGGATCATTTAGAATAACGATGATTTCCAGAGCAGCATCCGCAGGAAGAAACTTCGCCATAGACCGCGCTTGGAGTTGGAGCAAGCCAAGCTCCGCGCGGTATACAACTGTGACCCAACTTATCGATGGCGCTTTTGGGTTAGGACTCCTTTGCATCGAGCAATTATCCTTCAAACTCCATGATCACATCATCTACCGCGAGACTATCACCAGCAGTAGCGTTGATTTTGCTGACGACGCCTTTGCGCTCGGCGCGCAAGATGTTTTCCATTTTCATGGCTTCAACGGTACATAGCGCTTGGCCTTCTTGCACTTCTTGCCCCTCTTCCACATCGACCTTTACGATCAGACCCGGCATCGGACAAAGCAGCAATTTCGATGTATCTGGGGCGACCTTCACCGGCATTTTGCGGGCAAGTTCTGCCTGACGCGGCGTGCGTACATGCACCGTTAGGTCCGCACCGCGCGAGCGAATGCGGAAACCACCAGAAACTTTACCCACTTTCATCACAAGTGGCGTGTCATCCACCATCATGTTCGCAAGTTGGTCACCCGGCGTCCAATTTCCGCTGACGCGCATGGCCGTGCCGTCATCAAACGTGACCGTCGCCCCTACTTTATCAGCGGCAATTGTGACATCAAAACTGATGTCTTGTAGCGAGACATTCCAGGCATCACCGACTTTGCGCTCGTGATTATCAAGGCGTCCAGAAACGCGCGCGCGACGAATTTCTGCGACACGGTTCATCGCTGCACTTGCCGCTGCAATCCGGCGCAAATCGCCTTCAGGCAAGTCAACGCCCACAAAACCGTCTGGATATTGCTCTTCGATAAAGGCTGTCGTCATATCGCCCTTGATGAAGATCGGATGATCCATGACCGCACTCAGGAACGGTAGGTTGTGACCGATGCCCTCAACTTCAAAGCTATCAAGTGCGACGCGCATCGCCTCGATCGCGGCCTCGCGGGTTGGGGCCCATGTACAAAGCTTTGCAATCATCGGGTCGTAATACATGGAGATTTCGCCGCCCTCATAGACGCCCGTATCGTTGCGCACGACCACATCACCAGCGTCACCCGCCGCGACGCCGGGCGTATAGGCCGCGGTTTCCGCAGGGGGGCGATAGCGCGTGAGACGACCGATGGAGGGCAAGAACCCGCGATAGGGATCTTCCGCATAAAGCCGGTTCTCTATGGCCCATCCCGTGAGCGTCACATCGTCTTGCGTGATGCTTAATTTCTCACCATTGGCCACGCGGATCATCTGCTCGACCAGATCAATACCTGTGATCAGCTCCGTTACAGGATGTTCGACCTGTAGACGTGTGTTCATCTCAAGGAAGTAGAAGTTCTTGTCCCCATCCACAATAAACTCAACAGTACCAGCAGAGGCATAGCCAACCGCTTGCGCCAAGGCCACCGCCTGTTCGCCCATGGCTTTACGTGTGGCTTCATCCAAGAAAGGGCTTGGAGCTTCTTCAACAACCTTTTGCTGACGGCGCTGAATGGAGCATTCGCGTTCGCCTAGATAAATGCCGTTGCCATGACTGTCGCAGAGCACTTGAATTTCGATGTGGCGTGGCTGCGTGATGAATTTCTCGATAAAGATACGATCATCGCCAAAGGAGTTCGCGGCTTCGTTCTTGGAACTTTGAAAACCCTCGCGTGCTTCATCGTCGTTCCATGCAATGCGCATGCCTTTGCCGCCGCCGCCCGCGGAAGCTTTGATCATCACGGGATAGCCAACTTCATTGGAAATCTTGACCGCCTCTTCCGCGTCCTCAATCAAGCCCATATAGCCCGGGACAGTAGAAACATTGGCGTCCTGAGCGATCTTCTTGGACGTGATCTTGTCGCCCATGCTCTCAATCGCGCCGACAGGAGGGCCGACAAAGGCAACACCTGCGGCCTCGAGCGCTTCTGCGAATTTGGAGTTTTCGGACAGAAAGCCATAGCCTGGATGCACCGCTTGCGCGCCACTTTCCTTGATTGCGGCCATAACCTTGTCGATCACAATATAAGACTGGTTCGCTGGGGGCGGGCCAATGTGGACCGCCTCATCCGCCATCTCCACATGCAACGCATTTTTGTCAGCGTCTGAATAGATAGCAACCGTGGTGATACCCATCTTCTTAGACGTCTTGATGACGCGGCAGGCAATTTCACCTCGGTTGGCAATCAGGATCTTATTGAACATGTGGCAGTCCTTTTCGTGATATTTGAAACGCAAAAACGCCGCCCTGCCCGATCCGGGCAAAGCGACGCTTGCATGTGGTTTGTCGCTTTTCCGCAAGAAAAGGGAAAAAGCGAAAGTTGTGCTTAGTTCGGGATAAGTGCGCCTGCTGTGGCACCGACGATGCCGCCTGCGATGACTTGGCCTTGGTTGCCGCCAGCAATCGCGCTTGCTGCTGCGCCAAGTGCTGCGCCACCGGCAACGTTTTGAACTTGTGGATCAGGAGAAACGCATCCTGCGAGAGATCCGGAAAGGACCAGTGCTGCGAGGATCTTTGTTGATTTTGACATAATAAAACTCTTTCGAAGTTAGGTTTCGCAACCGCGCTCAAGAAAAAAGGCGGCAGTGGGTGCAAGCTAGCACCAGACCGCCGCCAAGGGGAAGGGTTACGGAGAGTTGCGCCGTCAATTCGAACGAGGATCTGACGCAACTTCGTGTGAACATTGATGATTGCAACACGCACTCGTGCAAAGCGGCTTACGTTTGCAAAGGTCAAACAGGCTTTAAACTGCCGATGAGCGGCATCTTTCGGCTGAAACATGCCTATTGCCCCCAATCCGCTGCATCAGGAAAGGCCATCGCGGCGGCACGTGGATCAAGGATCAACATCGCCTCATAGTTGGCAGGATCAAACGGATCATCATAGGGCAGTACTTCACGACCAAAGAGCCAGCTTAGACGGCCCGCATCTAGATTGCCCCGCTCAAACGGTTGATCGCCAAACTGCTCCCAAAGCGCTGCCACAAATCCAGCGTCCGCGCGTCGATCCGCTGGTTTGCGATCAGAGCGGCGCTCACGGCGTTCAATTGGCGTGGCCCCTTTGGGATTGGCGCGTCGCAATGTAAATTGGAAATCAGTACCGGGAAGTCGGCCAGGAAAGCCGCGATGCTTGAGCATATAGTCTAGTGCCATGACGCACCCCCGATCTGGTGCGTGGCAATGATAGGCGGAAGGCTCGGAGCAGGCGCGAACGCCTGCTCCAAAGGCAAATTACTTGTACTTGCCTGTGTATGTTGGCTCAACGGAGATCGGCGCGGGATCAACCACAACGAACTCTTCAACCGGTGCTTGGCGTGCGCAAGCGGACGCTGCGAGTGCAACACCGAGTACTGCCAGCAGTTTGATGCTCTTGGACATCTTAGTCTCCTGTCAAATTTACGAACCAGATCAACGAGAGAATCCCGTCGCCCTGTCCCTTTCGAGGTATAGGTCACTTGGGTGGACCTGTTCGCTAAACTACGCCAGCCCGTTACAAAAAGATATCCACAAGCAGCTATCGACTGGTTTTGTGACTCTAACGCATCATTTCGAAGGGTGGATGAGCTTCGGCGCGCAACATATTGTGGTTCCATCAAAACATCTCCAACATGCAGGTCTCTTTTTCGACACTGAAAGCCTCGAAAACCTGCTCTACGTCTGAGTTTGCAATACCAAATTCGACGGGTTCCGCCGAAAGTGACACAATGATCTGCTTCGGTTGCTCCTCGTTTTGAAGCAGGTTGTTCAACCCGAATTCCGTGCACAGCGCCTCAAGATCAAGGGTCAAATCCTCAAAGCTTGGCCGCTTGAGCGGGCTGGCCAGATCAGGCGCGATGAACCGTAAACGGATGATGCCATTTTCAGGCTCATCCAGTTGTTCAAAAAAGCGCACGTTCTGACCAGAGGGCACAGCGACGGTCTGCTCTGCCAAAAGCGGAGTGGTAAAAAAGCACACGAGTGCCGCGATTCTGAGACATGTCAACTTCATCCGCTCACCCGTACCCTTGCACATTTGATCCAACGCGCGCGCAAGTCTTCATCGCACAGTAAGCCCTCTACCCGTTCAGCGATGTGCCTGCTGATGGGCTGCGGCACCCGCCCGCCTGCGGTCACACGCAAACCGGTGTCGCACCGCTCCACCCGAACCACCGGCGAAAACCCGCGAATATTGCGCAAAGCGCGCCACATATCCTGACGGATTTGATGTGCCAAACGTGTGCGTGCGAGCATTGGAAACGACGCAGTTGCGCTCACATCAAAGCGTGCAGGAAGCGCACGGGCCAACGTCACGACGTCGCCATCTTTTTGAGTATGCCACATGCCTTGCGTCATATTTTTTGCAGTCCTTGCAAAGGGATAGGGTCAGATCAAAGCGGAATGTTGTCGTGTTTTTTCCACGGCATGGTCTGCTTTTTGCTACGCAATGCTGCAAATGCGCGACTGATCCGCTTGCGCGTGCTGCGCGGCTGGATCACCTCATCCACAAAACCACGCTCTGCGGCCACAAAGGGATTCGCGAACCGTTCGTTATAATCCGCCTCGTGCTGCGCAATCTTATCTGCGTCGCCCATATCAGAGCGGTGAATAATTTCTGTCGCACCTTTTGCACCCATTACCGCGATTTCTGCTGTCGGCCAAGCGTAATTCACATCCGCTTGCAAATGCTTGGACGCCATAACAACATACGCGCCACCGTAAGCCTTACGCGTGATAAGCGTGACCTTTGGCACTGTTGCCTCGCCATAAGCAAAGAGCAACTTCGCACCATGTTTGATCACCCCGCGATACTCTTGCGTTGTGCCCGGCAAGAAGCCAGGGACATCAACCAACGAAAGGATCGGAATTTCGAACGCATCACAAAAGCGCACAAAACGCGCAGCTTTGCGCGAACTGTCGATATCCAGAACACCAGCAAGCACTAAAGGCTGGTTCGCAACAACGCCAACGGTTTGTCCCTCAAGCCGAATAAACCCCGTTAGAATATTGCCCGCAAAATCCTTCTGAATCTCATAAAAATCGCCTTCATCTGCGATCTTCGTGATCAGCTCTTTCATGTCATAGGGCTGGTTTGGATTGTCAGGCACCAACGTATCAAGCGACAGTTCAACACGCGCAACATCGTCGAAGAAGGGGCGCACAGGTGGCTTTTCGCGATTGTTGAGCGGCAATAGATCGATCAAACGGCGTACTTCAGCAATCGCTTCAACGTCGTTTTCAAACGCGGCATCTGCGACGGATGACTTTTTGGTATGCGTGCTTGCACCGCCAAGCTCTTCAGCAGTGACTTGCTCATTGGTCACTGTTTTCACAACGTCAGGCCCAGTCACGAACATGTAGGACGTATCCTTCACCATAAAGATGAAGTCGGTCATCGCGGGTGAATAGACCGCGCCGCCTGCACATGGCCCCATAATCATCGAAATTTGCGGCACCACGCCAGACGCCATGATGTTGCGCTGGAAAATCTCGCCATACCCACCAAGGCTATCAACGCCTTCTTGGATGCGCGCGCCCCCGGAATCGTTCATCCCGATGATTGGCGCGCCATTTTGCATCGCCATATCCATGATCTTGCAAATCTTTTTCGCATGCGTTGCAGAAACAGACCCACCAAGAACGGTGAAGTCCTGCGAGTACACATAAACCATGCGGCCATTAATTGTGCCCCAGCCGGTCACCACGCCGTCACCTGCTGGCTTTTGGTTTTCCATCCCAAAATCGGTGCAACGATGCGTGACGAACATGTCGTATTCTTCAAAACTCTCCTCATCAAGCAACAGCTCGATCCGCTCGCGCGCACTGAGCTTACCTTTGGCTTGCTGGCTGTCGAGACGCTTTTGACCGCCGCCAAGTCGCGCGGCACCACGGCGCTCGGAGAGTTCTTGCAGAATATCTTTCATCGCATGTCCCTTCTGTGCGCCGCTGTGGCGCGTATTCTGAGCCTTGTCTGATCGGCTCTTGTACAACAGGTCGTTAGCGAATGTGGGTACCCTTTGCAGGTGCAGAAAAAAAGCGAATTGTCGCAAATTTGCAAATCCATGCTAAGCAATGTACTGCAAATAGCAAAACTGCTAACCCAACGCGCCGCGACGTCTTTTTCAAATATACCATTTGTCCCTGTTGCCGATAGGCGCTTCGCGTTAGAAAGCGATAATGAACGACTCTTATTCAGCGCGCCTGTTTGATCGCGCGACACCGCCCCATATCATTACGCTTATCCTTCTTGCGGGCGCCTCGGCGCTCGCGATGAATGTGTTTTTGCCCTCATTGCCCAACATGGCGCTGCATTTCAAAACCGAATATTGGGTTTTGCAAATGTCGGTTGCTGCCTATTTCGCGATGAACGCGGTGCTTCAAATAATTATTGGCCCGATTTCAGACAATCTCGGACGCAGACCCGTTATTTTATGGGGCTTGGCGCTATTCACCATTGCATCTGTCGGCTGCATTTATGCACCAAACGCGACTGTGTTTTTGTTATTTCGCATGGCCCAAGCCGTTATCGTCACCGCAATGGTGCTCAGCCGTGCAATCATCCGTGACGTCGTTACCGCTGACAAAGCCGCATCTTTGATTGGATACGTCACTATGGGCATGGCAGTTGTGCCCATGTTGGGGCCCATGCTTGGCGGTGTGCTTGATGAAACCTTCGGATGGCAGGCCAGTTTCTGGCTGATGGCGGTCTCTGGTGTGGGCATGTTCGCAATGTGTTACTTCGATCAAGGCGAAACCAAACGTGCGACCGGTGAGACCCTGCGCCAGCAGTTTGGGCACTACCCTGAACTGTTATCCTCACCGCGGTTTTGGGGGTACTCAATCGCGTCCGGCCTGACCTCTGGCGCCTTTTTCGCCTACCTCGGCGGCGCGCCTTATGTGGGAACTGAAATCTTCATGCTTTCACCTTCTGTGCTTGGATTTTATTTCGGCTCCCCGGCGCTTGGCTATTTCTTGGGTAATTTCGCTTCCGGCCGTTACTCAACACGCGTTGGTATCAACAACATGGTGTTTTACGGAACAATAGTAGCGACCTTTGCAACCGTTGCGTCACTACTGGTCTTTAGGGCTGGCTTAGGAACCCCTGCTACGTTCTTCGGATTTATGACCATTGTCGGACTCGGAAATGGTATGACGATTCCGAATGCAACATCTGGGATGCTTTCGGTTCGCCCTCACTTGGCGGGAACGGCTTCAGGTTTGGGTGGTGCCATCATGATCGGGTTCGGCGCAATTTTATCAGCGGTTGCTGGGATCATTTTAACAGGCAAAGACACAGCAATGCCGGTCCTTTGGCTCATGGTCGCAAGCACCACAGGCGGATTGCTCGCGGCGGCCTTTGTGATACGCCGCGCCAAAGCAATCGGTGCTTGACGACTTGCGGTGAAGGCTTTGCAAAGCTTACAATGGCGCAATGCAAATTTGCTAAGAGACGTGCTATGGCCCTTCAAAAAATTTACGCTGGCTCGAAGTTGCGCGAGTTGCGCGGGCAAGTTGCGCTGACCCAAAAGGACTTTGCGGCAAAGCTAGGGGTGTCGCTGCCCTATCTTAATCAAATGGAAAACAACAAACGTCCGCTTTCGACGACTGTTGTGCTCGCACTTGCGCAAGAATTTGGCTTTGACGTTACCGAGTTGAGTTCAGGCGATGCAGAGCGGCTTGTCACGGACATGCGCGAGGCGCTGGCAGATCCGGTGCTTGACACCGTTGAACCACCGCTTGCTGATTTGCGGCTCACAGCCTCCAACGCCCCTGCCCTTGCGCGTGCGTTTTTGGAGCTTCACCGCGCGTACCGGCAAACCCACGAACGTCTCGCCTCACTTGATGAAGCACTGGGGCGCGATGATGGTCAATTGCAACCCAGCCCTTGGGAAGATGTGCGCGACTTCTTTCATTATTGCGACAACTACATTGATGCGATGGACCGCGCGGCCGAACATTTCAGCGCAACAGGCCCGAAAGAGGCAACCATCCGCGAACGCGCCGCCGCCGCATTCCGTCAGCACAACATAACTCTGAACTTTGCCCCCGTAGATGCTGTGCGCCACTTTGATCCTGAAACGCGTGTTTTAACCATTTCCCAGCACGCAGCGCCAGCGACACAAAGCTTTCAAATTCTCATTCAACTTGCGCTCATTACTCAAGAAAAATTGCTCGAAGCCACGCTTGATCTTGCACGCTTTCAAACTGTCGAAGCGCGCGCCATCGCAAAAATCGGTCTTGCGAATTATTACGCTGGCGCTGCAATGATGCCCTACGGTCCTTTTCTGGATGCCGCACGCGAAACACGCCATGATCTTGAACGTCTTGCAATGCTTTTTGGGGCATCCATCGAACAAGTCGCCCATCGCCTTTCTACACTTCAACGACCTGGCGCAAAAGGTGTGCCCTTCTTCTTTGTTCGCGTCGATCAAGCAGGCACAATCACCAAGCGCCATAGCGCCACGCGTTTGCAGTTCGCACGTTTTGGCGGGGCTTGCCCGTTATGGAACGTGCACCGCGCCTTTGAGACACCCGGTCGTTTCATACGCCAGCTTGCTGAAACCCCCGATGGTGTGCGCTACATTTCGCTGGCGCACGATGTTCTAAAGCCAGGCGGCTCCTTCGGCGCGCCTTCTCGTCGTTTTGCCATCGCTCTTGGTTGCGAAGTGACCCATGCCGGACAACTCGTTTATGCAGACAGTCTCGATATTTCAAATGCCAGTGCGTATGAACCCATAGGGATCTCCTGTAGAATATGCGAACGGGTCAACTGTCATCAACGCTCCGTTCCCCCGCTGGAACGTCGCTTGCGCGTTGACAGCAATCGCCGCGATATCCTTCCTTATGAGGTCGGTTGATGAAAATTTTGCTAACGCTTCTGTTATTTTTGCCAATGTCAGCACACGCCGGTTTGCTTGATTTGCTTCCGCTCAAAATGATTGAGCGTAAAATGATCTATCCGCTGTCGACGGATTATGAAACGCCCGCGCAAGTTGGTCTGCCAAACACCCGTGAGTATAAAATGGAGCGCGCGCGCCTCAATAATTGTCTGGAGCGTTCCCGCAAAAGGCAAAGCACGCGCAACACTGCTCTATTTTCATGGCAATGGCGGAAATTTAGCGATGCGCGCGCAGCGATTTCAAATGTTGCAAACTCAAGGCTTTAACGTTCTTGCAATGTCATATCGCGGCTCGTCTGGCAGCGATGGCGTCCCATCAGAACCTGCAATAACGAAAGACGCGCTACAGCTTTATCAAAATGCTGCCAGTTATGTCACGGTGAACAGCCCACAAGATCTTATCCTATACGGAGAAAGCCTTGGCACCGCTGTCGCAATTTCTCTCTTGGCGCAGTTGCCCAAAGACCAGCGCCCATCTGGCGTAATCCTGGAAGCGCCGTTCACTTCTATTCCAGATATGGCGCGTGCGGTCACAGATGTTTCGGATAACCTAATTTCGCGGATTTCCGATCGCTGGGACAGCCTTTCTCGCAGCGACGCTTTGACAATCCCCACACTTGTTGTCCACGGAACTGCGGATGAAGTTACACCGCTGCGCATGGGCCGCGCAATCTTTAGCGCGGCTCCGCACAACGATAAGAATTTCATCGCGGTCAAGGGAGCGTCCCACAGCGGCACTTGGCGCAGGGACACAATGCCGAACCTATGGCGCTTTATAACCACATATGGTGCACCCTAAATCAGCGCCGCGCTTTTCGCCAACCTGCGAGCCGTGCTTGAAGCTGTGAGCAAAACCAACGCTCGCCTTTGGCCTCATTGATACCCGTGCGCTCATAGTCACGTTGGCCGGGCATGTGATAAATGTGTCCACTCTTTGTGATGTTGCCCTTTATCGCGCAGTTTCGATCTGGCGGGATGCGCCCTTTTGCCTGTGTGGCACGGTACTGCGCGGGTCTTTGAACACGTGAACTGTGCAGGCCACGGTCATTCACCGCCGCCCCTTTTTCATCGAGATCATAGCGCATCGAATATTTACGATAAGCAAAGGCGAGCCCCTGCGACACCAGCTCTTGTCCAACATCACGCCCTGCAATCTCACAACGCGCAACGATACGGTCATAGCGATCACGATCTTCTTCACGACATATCGCGCGCTTGCCATCATAAAGGGCAAACACCTCTGCGCTCACCCAAGCGCCACACGCCCATGTCGTGCCCTGCTCTGTTTCGCATGTTTGTTTGCTCTCTGGCGCATCTATGCCAAAGATGCGCACGCGGTTTTCCGCAACATCGAACGTGTCGCCATCAATCACACGTACAGTCCCCGTTACATCCGCAGCAACCGGTGCTGCCCCAAGGAGAACCGCTAAAATATAAAAAAATCTTAACATTCTTCAGATATGCCCGCAGCACCCTGCGAACATCAATCCAAAACGTTAACCTGAGTTAACAAAGCGTAAACGTACCGCTTCCTCTTTCCAGAAATATCCCGGGGAGCGCGAGGGGCTGGCCCCTCGTTCCCGCAATCTCAGAAAAAGTTAACGTTGCTTCGTGTCCCAATCTGGATGCATCCAAGGGCGATCATTGCTCTTGGGCAACATATCCACACCCAAGATATGATCCGCAGCTTTTTCACCGACCATGATCGATGGCCCATTAAGGTTGCCATTTGTGATGCGCGGAAAAATCGAACTATCCGCAACGCGCAAGCCCTCAACACCAATTACACGGCATTCTGGATCCACAACAGCCATGGGATCATGCGCCGCGCCCATCTTACATGTACCGCAAGGATGATAGGCGCTCTCAGCGTGCTCTGCGATGAAGGCATCTAGCTCTGCATCACTTTGCACATCAACGCCCGGTTGGATTTCATGTTTTACAAATGGCTTGAACGCCTCTTGGGCAAACACCTCGCGGGTGAGGCGAATACAGGTGCGAAAATCTTCCCAATCTTGCGGCGTACTCATGTAGTTGAACCTGATGACCGGATCATCCTTGGGGTCCGCACTGCGCAGCGTCACTGCACCGCGAGATGGGCTGCGCATTGGGCCTACATGTGCTTGAAATCCATGGCCTTCAGCTGCGGCTTGCCCATCGTATCGCACTGCAATCGGCAGGAAATGATACTGAATATCGGGATAGTCCACACCCGCGTTAGAGCGCACGAAGGCCGCGCTTTCAAACTGGTTAGACGCCCCAAGACCGGTCTTGGTCAACAGCCACTGCGCCCCGATCCATGCTTTTGAAAGCAGGTTCCAATGTTTAAACAACGTGATCGGTTTAGACGCGGCCATCTGAATATAAAGCTCTAGGTGATCTTGCAGGTTCTGCCCGACACCCCGGCGATCCGCGACAACCTCAATCCCATGTTCAGCCAAATGTTGAGCCGGACCAATGCCAGAGAGCATAAGCAATTTCGGAGAGTTGATCGAGCTCGCCGAGACAATCACTTCACAGCGCGCCTTGATCACATCGCCGCCCACTAACGCGACACCAATCGCGCGACCATTCTCGATGACGATCCGTTCAGCAAGACCACTTACAACGGTGCAATTCCCGTTTTTTTGCGCAGGTCTGAGATACGCATTGGCCGCAGACCAACGCCGACCGTTGTGCACCGTTTGCTCCATCGGGCCAAAGCCCTCTTGCTTCTCGCCATTATAGTCATCCGTCGTTTCATAGCCGGCTTGGCGCCCTGCGTTCACGAAAGCTTTGAACAAAGGGTTCTTGCGTGGGCCGCGCGTCACATGCAGCGGTCCCTTTTTACCGCGCCATTCAGGATCACCCCCATGCCCTGCGCTGCTCCAGCTCTCCATGCGTTTGTAATACGGGAGCACATCCGCATAAGACCATCCCGCTGCACCGCTCTCGGCCCAATGGTCAAAATCCTTTGCGTGACCACGTACATAGACCATTCCGTTGATTGAAGATGACCCACCAACCACCTTACCGCGCGGACACGCCAGCCTGCGATTGTTGAGATGTGGCTCCGGTTCAGAGCGATAGCCCCAATCATAAAGCTTCATGTTCATCGGATAACTGAGCGCCGCAGGCATCTGAATGAGCGGCCCGATGTCAGTACCGCCGTACTCAATGACAATCACAGAATGGCCCGCTTCGCTCAAACGAAAAGCGATTGCGCAACCGGCAGAGCCAGCGCCGATAATAACATAGTCAGCTTGCATTGAGATACCCAAACAACAACGAAAGAAATGCACCAACATGAACGACCATAATCGCACGGTCCTTCCACATCACACCAACCGCGAACCAGAGAAAAATCCCAATGAAGAATGCGAAAATGTTCCAAGGTACGATGTTGAGACCAGTGAGCCCATAGCCAACAAGTTGAATGGCAGTGGCAACCCATTTAACAATATCAACCATTTCAAGACGTGGCACGGCGCTAGAAGGGAGCATCGACAGCCCCCATGCGCACGTAGACGGATTTCATCTGGCTATAGTGCTCTATCGCAGATTTGGAATTTTCACGCCCTACACCCGATTGTTTCGATCCGCCAAAGGGCGCTTCGACCGGTGCATCGTTGTACGAATTGATAAAGCACGATCCGGCTTCGAGCTGCGCAATCACACGGTGCCCACGCGTCAAATCAGAGGTAAACACACCCGCAGACAAACCAAACTCCGTCGCGTTGGCGCGCGCGATTGCATCTTCTTCTTCTTCAAAATCGAGGACGGCCATGACAGGGCCAAAAATCTCTTCACGTGCAATGATCATATCGTCGTGCACGTCTGCGAAAACAGTTGGCTCAAGATAGTAGCCCTCTCGCTCCAAGCGCGTACCACCACAAACAAGGCGTGCCCCTTCTGCTTTGCCCTTCTCGATATAGCTTTGAACGATCTTCATCTGGTTTTCCGATACCATCGGTCCAAAATTAGTCGCCTCATCCATTGGATCGCCGATGACCGCTTCAGACAAACGTTCGTGCAAGCGCGCGAGAAATGCTTCCTTGATGCCCTTTTGGACAAAGACCCGCGTCCCGTTTGAGCAGACCTGACCAGAAGAATAGAAGTTCGCCAAAATGGCCCCGCCAACTGCATCTTCCAGACTTGCATCATCAAAGATGATCAAAGGCGACTTGCCCCCGAGTTCCATCGTGACATTCTTGATCCCTGCCGCAGCAGCCGCATAGACTTTGCGCCCCGTTGGCACAGAACCTGTCAGCGACACCTTATCCACGCGCGGGTCGCTTACCAGCGGCGCGCCAACAACGCCTGTTCCTTGGATGACGTTATAAAGTCCCGCGGGCAGCCCTGCTTCGTGCAGAATTTCAGCCACCTTTAGGGCGCACAGCGGTGTCGTCTCAGAGGGTTTAAAGACCATCGCATTGCCACAAGCGAGCGCTGGCGCACCCTTCCAGCAGGCGATTTGTGTTGGATAGTTCCACGCACCAATCCCAACACAAACCCCTAAAGCCTCACGACGGGTGTAGACCCAATCATCCCCCAGCTGAATGTGCTCCCCCGTAAGAGACCCCGCAAGGCCACCGAAATATTCCAGCGCATCCGCGCCAGACGTGGCATCCACATACAGCGTTTCAGACATAGGCTTGCCGGTGTCATAGGTTTCAAGCACCGACAGATCATGATTGCGTTCGCGGATCATGTCCGCCGCGCGGCGCAAAATGCGGCCGCGTTCGGTTCCCGACAAAGCCGCCCAAGCTTTTTGCGCTGCTTTCGCTGAGTTCAATGCTTGTTCGATGATGGCAGGTGTCGCCTCATGCACCTGCGCGATCTGTTCGCCGGTTGCGGGGTAAATCACCGGTATTTCTGCACCAGCTGTGTCTTCGACGTAAGCGCCATTGATAAAATGGCTTGCTGTTGGCTGAGTTGGATAGGGCATAAGTGGCTCCTGCTCGTTTTGAGTGACTTGGAAAGAGAAAGCAGACGTTTATTCCCCCCTTGGGAAACGCTGGCTTTCTTCCAGAATGTTAAGATCCATGTGATTGCGCATGTAGCGCTCCGATGCTTTTTGAAGCGGCTGATAATCCCATGGGAAATAATCGCCATTGCGCAAAGCTTCATAAACAACCCAGCGGCGCGCTTGAGACCGGCGCACTTCTTCGTCAAAGCGCTCAAGATCCCAGCGCTGTTCTGATTTCGCGCGCAGGCTCTCACGCGTGCCTTGATGCTCTGGTGCGTCTGCTAGGTTCATCAGCTCTGCCGGATCTGCCTCCAAATCAAACAGCTGATCTGGATCAAGCGCGCACCGCACATATTTCCATTTGCCATAACGCAGACACACAAGCGGCGCATAGCTCGCCTCGGCGGCATATTCCATTGCGACTGGCTCTGTGCGCTCGACCCCTTGCCCCATAGGAACAAGTGACATGCCCGCAGTCCACGGCATGACCTCTTCCATTGACACGCCCGCAAGATCACACAGGGTTGGGCAGACGTCGATATTGCTAACGGCTTCGGTCACCAACCCTGGGGTCATATCCGGCGATGAAATCATCAATGGCACGCGCGCGGAGCCTTCAAAGAACGACATCTTGAACCACAAGCCCCGCTCCCCCAGCATATCGCCGTGATCAGCAACAAACAGGATGATCGCCTCTTGGCGCGTACTTTCGAGCGCTTCCATGACTTCGCCAACCTTGTCATCAAGGTAGGAAATATTGGCGAAATAGGCTCGACGCGCACGGCGAATATGATCGTCCGAGATGTTGAAATTATCGCGGTCGTTGGCGTCTAGTATGCGCTGGGAATGGGCGTCTTGCTCCTCATAAGGGATAGGCCCGACCTCTGGCATAAGGTGCTCACAATCCTCATACAAATCCCAGTACTTGCGACGCGCGACATATGGGTCGTGAGGGTGTGTAAAGCTGACTGTCATGCACCAAGGGCGCGTATCCTTGCCACGCGCATAATCGTATATTTTGCGGGTCGCGTGATAGGCAACCTCGTCGTCATATTCCATTTGATTGGTGATTTCAGCAACACCTGCACCCGTTACACTGCCCATGTTGTGATACCACCACTCGATCCGCTCACCGGGCTTGCGGTAATCCGGTGTCCAGCCAAAATCAGGCGGGTATATATCCGTCGTCATGCGCTCTTCAAAACCGTGAAGCTGATCTGGACCAACAAAATGCATCTTCCCACTTAGACAAGTTTGATATCCCGCACGACGCAGATGATGCGCATAAGTCGGAATGGATGACGGAAATTCAGCCGCATTGTCGTAAACGCCTGTCACGCTTGGCAACTGACCCGACATATAACTCGCGCGCCCCGGCGCGCACAGCGGACTAGCTGTGTAGGCATTTTTGAACCGTGTTGAGCGCGCAGCAAGCTTTTTGATGTTGGGCGCATGAAGCCATTCAGCGGGACCGTCTGGAAAGAAAGTACCGTTGAGCTGATCAACCATGAAAATCAGAATATTTGGTTTGCTCATTGGGGTGTTCCTTTCAATTCAAGCTCGAGATAGGCGAGGACATCTTCTGCCGCTTGCGAATGCTGTGCCTTCGACTTCACAAGACTTTGGTGCAAATAAACACCGTCGATCAAAGCTGCAGTACGTGACGCCACATCCACCGCCCGCGCGTGCAAAAGTGGGCGCAATGCATGAACGAGGTTCGAACGCAGTCGCGCCTGATAAATCGTAAGCAACCGCTTCGCATCCGGCACCGTCTGCGCAAGCACGTAAAAATTGAGCCAAGCAGCGATAACCTCAGGTCGAAAGTTTGAACTTGCGAAGGACGCGTTCACAATCGCCTCTGCTCTTTGCGCGCAGGTATGCGTTTCCTTTAAAGCCGTGCTGACCTCTGCACCGTATAGCTTTAGCGTATGGCGCATTGCCGCCAGAAAAATCTGTTCCTTGCCACCGAAATAGTGATGCGCCAACGCGCTCGACATTCCTGCCCGCTTTGCAATCGCACCGACCGTGACATCCAATGATCCGTGCGCACCGATCTCATGGATTGTCGCCTCGACCAGCGCTGTGCGACGAATAGGTTCCATACCAACTTTTGGCATCACTGACTCCAAAACACGTTTGTAGGAACAGATATCTTGTTTTTTATTGACCAGTCAATCAATAAAAACCTTGCAAATCTGCGCAACGCCCTGCTTCATTTTTCCAATAAACTCATGCGACGCTCAGTGCCCCTCGGACAGTTTAGACCTTGGGTGCGTGCGCACTCGGTGTGATCTCACCGCGCTTCAAGACAGCCTCACGCCATGTGATAAAGGTGATCGAGCTCAAAATGACGAACCCACCAAAAACCACCCAAAGATCTACAGGTTCGCCAAAAGCGAAATATCCAAGTGAGACCGCCCATATGAGTTGCACAAAAGTAACCGGCTGCGTCACGGTCAAAGGCGCATTTGCAAAGGCAACCGTCATCGCGAAATGTCCCGCAGTGGCAAAACAAGCCACCAAAAACAACAGCCCAACCTCGCCTGCCGTTGGCGGTATCCAAACAACATAAGCCAGCGGAGCAAGCCCAATCGTCACCGCAATCGAGAGCATCGACACAACAACAGATGCGGGCAAAGCGTCAGCAAGCATCTTCGCGGTCAGGTAGGACACACAAAACACGCAAGCGACGGCAAGCATCGCAAGATGCCCGATACTCACCTCTCGAAAGCCCGGCCTCAGGATAATCATCGCTCCTAAAAGCGCGAAACAAACCGCAAGAATCCGGCGAAACGCCAAGCGTTCTTTGAGGAAAATCGCGGCAGCGATCGTAACGAATACAGGTGTGAGATAATTCATCGCAGTTACTTCCGCGATTGAAATTTGGGTCATCGCAAAGAACCAAAGCGTTACACCAAATGTGTGGAAAACTCCGCGCACCGCAATCAAGCGTATCAGGCGGGGTGTGAACGTGGTGTCCCTGAGAACCTTCAGCAAAGGGAGTAAAAACACCAACCCCAAACCGTAGCGCAGAAACGCAGCTTCGGCGGCTGGAATACGTGGGCCGTTCAGCTTCACCAGCGCCGTGACTGCGACAAAGCACAATCCAGCGAGGACCATCCATATGACGCCAACCAAAGGGCGTTGTTGTTGCTTTTCCATGCTTTGACCTGATCAAAGCCAATAACATTGCGCAAGGGGTATCGTATGAATGCCGGTCATACCCAAATAACAAAAGGTGCTAATGTAATGGATTACAAGTGATCTATAAGCCTTTGAAATTACGCGTATATACATAAAATAAAATGGCCTGCGCATAAAGCACAGGCCATTTGTTAATTCTCAAGCAAAACTTTAAAGTTGCTCCATAACCTCATCAGAAGCTTCAAAATTCGCGGTCACGCGTTGGATGTCATCGTCATCCTCAAGGGCGTCGATCAGCTTCATTAACTTCGTCATGCCCTCCAGATCCATTTCGGTGGAAATGTTCGGCTGCCAAATCAATTTCGCGCTCTCGCTTTCGCCCAGCGCCGCTTCCAAAGCGGTGGACACTTCGTTGAGATCCGTGTCCTCGCACGTAATGATGTGGCCCTCTTCAGAGCTTTCACAATCCTCGGCACCCGCTTCAATTGCAGCTTCCATCACAGTGTCTGCATCGCCCGCATCTGCGCCGTAGGTGATCTGACCTTTGCGATCAAACATGAACCCGACGGACCCTGTTTCGCCCAGATTACCGCCATTTTTGGTAAAGGTAGAGCGCACTGTTGAGGCCGTACGATTGCGATTGTCGGTCATTGTTTCAACGATCACAGCAACACCATTCGGGCCGTAGCCTTCATAGCGAATTTCCTCATAATCATCGCCCTCGCCGCCAATCGCCTTTTTGATCGCGCGATCGATGTTGTCTTTGGGCATAGATTGCGACTTGGCTTCTTTCACAGCAAGCCGCAAGCGCGGGTTCTTTTCGGGATCGGGGTCACCCATCTTCGCGGCGACGGTGATCTCTTTTGAGAACTTGGAAAACAGTTTTGAGCGCAGTTTATCCTGACGCCCTTTACGGTGCTGAATATTTGCCCATTTTGAGTGGCCGGCCATGTCTCTCTCCACGTGAGAATTCTTAAATCTTGAGTGGTATAGGTCAGCCAAGGGCTTGCCCGCAAGTCAGTTGCATGTGCGCTTGCACATCTTGGTGAATTCAGGTGAAGCTGAGCGTAATTTGAAAGGCCTTCCATGACCCAAGATCAAATCATTATTTTTGCCCTATTCGGTTCTGTTTTCGCTTTGCTGCTTTGGGGGCGATTTCGCTATGACATCGTCGCCTTTTCGGCGCTTATGATCGGCGTCCTGTTAGGGGTCGTTGAAGGGAAAGACGCCTTTGCTGGATTTGGCCACCCCGCAACATTGGTCGTTGCACTTGTTTTGGTGGTCTCTGCCGGCTTGGTGCGTTCGGGCGCAGTGTTTTTGATCACACGCACTTTGGTGGACAGTTCGCGCAACCTAGGCGGTCACATTGCTTTGATGGGGGGTATTGGTGGCGTTTTGTCAGCCTTTATGAACAACGTCGCAGCCCTCGCACTGCTCATGCCTGTCGATATCCAAACCGCTCGCAAGGCTGGGCGCGCACCGGGTTTGTCGCTGATGCCACTCAGCTTTGCCACGATCCTTGGTGGCATGGTCACGCTGATTGGCACGCCTCCTAACATCATCATCGCAGCGATCCGCGAAGAACAGCTCGGAGCGCCGTTCAAAATGTTTGATTTCGCCCCTGTCGGTGGCGTCGCGGCAATCGCGGGCCTTGCCTTTGTGGCGCTGATCGGGTGGCGCTTTATTCCCGCGCGTGATGATAACGGCGCATCCGGTGATGACATGTCTGACTATATCGCAGAGCTGACCGTCCCCGCAGAGAGCAAGATTATTGGCAAGCGCTTGTCAGAAATCGAAGACGACGCGGAGAAAGCTGACGTCGCACTGATCGGCCTTATTCGCGATGGCAAGCGCCGCTATGGACGCGCGCGCAGCTCTGAATTGAAAGCTGGCGACACCCTCGTTCTTGAAGCCTCCCCCGATGCTTTGGATGAGTTTCGCGCGGCCCTTTCCTTGGCCTTCGCCGATAAAAAGCGCGAAGAACAGTTGAACGCGGCAGGAGAAGGCGTCGATGTCATTGAAGTTGTGGTCACTGAAACTTCGCGTCTCGCAGGTCGCACCGCGCAAGCAATTGGTCTCGCTTGGCGTCAGCGCACTGTTCTGATGGGTATTTCACGCCAGGGTAAAGCAATCCGCGATCACGTCCGCAAGACCGAGGTGCGTGCAGGTGATATTCTTTTGCTTCTGGTTCCCAAGGACCGCGGCCCTGATGTGACGGAATGGCTTGGCTGTTTGCCGTTGGCAGAGCGCGGCTTGGCCGTCACACAAGACAGCAAAGTCTGGCTGGCGATTGCGATGTTCGCGGGTGCGGTCTTTGCGGCAAGTTTTGGCCTTGTCTATCTGCCAGTCGCTTTAGGCTGTGTGGTGGTTGCCTATGTTTTGGCCAAAATTGTCCCACTCTCCGAACTCTACACACATATCGAGTGGCCCGTCGTCGTTTTGCTCGGTTCTATGATCCCACTAGGCGCCGCTTTGCAGGACGCAGGTGGCACAGAACTTATCGCAGGCGCGCTTGTCGGGCTAACCGAAGGCATGCCAGCTTGGGCAATCTTGACGGTGCTGATGGTGGTTACCATGACGCTCTCGGACGTGTTAAACAACACCGCGACAACCATTGTGGCTGCCCCTGTGGGCATTCAAATGGCGCAATCGCTAAATGTCTCACCTGATCCCTTCTTGATGGCCGTAGCGATTGCGGCGTCCTCTGCTTTCCTTACGCCGATTGGGCACAAGAACAATACGTTGATCCTTGGACCCGGCGGATATCAGTTCGGTGATTATTGGAAAATCGGCTTGCCCTTGGAGATCATTATCGTTGCTGTTTCTATCCCCGCGATCTTGGTGTTCTGGCCACTTTAGTGGATCAAAGCGTTGATCAGGTTGCTAAGGCTGCTTCCTTGAGCAAGAGGGTCCGGCGTCTCCGCAACAAGCGCATCGCCAGTCGCGATTTCTATCCCCAGAGGCGCAACCAAAGTCCCTTTGGCAAGATCATCTGCAACAAGACTTGAATGCCCCATAAGCACGCCCGCACCGCTGCGAGCTTCGGCAAGCGCGAGCGAATAGAGCGAAAAGCTAGCGCTTTTGTTGAGCGGTTGATCAGGCAAATGTGCACCCGCACGCCAAATATTCCAATCGTCTGCCCAGGTTGCATCAAGAATGATTGGCATCTGTGCAAGGGCTTCTGGCCCAGTGAGCGCGCTGGCAAGATGAGGTGCACACACGGGGAAAATGACATCTTCTTCAATAACCTGCTGTGTCGGGGCACGACTCGGTGGGCCAAAAAACAGACTTAAATCGTAAACTTCGCGCGCAAGATTGGGCGGATTTTCTTGGGCCATAATCGAAATGGATAGGTCGGGATTTGCGGCGCGTACTTTGGGCATCCGCGGCGAAAGCCAAAGCTGTGCAACAGCAGGCAAAGCAGCAATATAGACCGGTGCCTCAGGCGCGGCGGCTCTCAGCGAGTGCAACGCGCCACCCAGAGCATCGAACGCGTGGGTGAACTCAGCAGCAACTTGCGCACCCAAAGCAGTCAATGCCACACCTTGCGAACGCCGCTCAAACAAGGGGGCACCAATCCAATCTTCCAGTGCGCGTACCTGTTGAGAGACCGCGCCGGATGTGACTGATAACTCTTCCGCAGCAGCCGCAAACCCACCTAGACGTGCAGCCGTTTCGAAACATCGCATTGAATTCAAATGCGGTCCACGTGGACGAGGAGGTTTGACAGCCATTTAAAAGCCCTAGTTTTTCTATGCCTATATTTAGAAAAACTGATTTGCGTCGCACGCGCAAGTCTGGCCTTAACAAGGAAACGTTTTCTGGAGACAACATATGCTTGAACACCGCCACTGGGTCCCCGCGGCCTGTGAGACACGCGTCACTGAGATCACGCAGCAAACTATCACACGAAGCACAGCGCAGAACGCGGCGCGTCTTACTACATTGATCGAAAAGAATCGCGATATACACAAGCGCGAATGCTTCAACCTTAATCCCGCCACCAATGTAATGAACCCGCGTGCGGAAGCGATGTTGGCCTCTGGTCTCGGCTCACGACCCTCGCTCGGCTACCCAGGTGACAAATACGAAATGGGACTTGAGGCGATAGAGGAAATCGAAGTCATCGCCGCAGAGCTTTGCGCACAAGTGTTTGACGCGAAATATGCTGAAATTCGTGTGCCGTCAGGCGCGATCGCAAATCTTTACGGCTTTATGGCGACCTGCAAGGCAGGTGATACGATCATCGCACCGCCCGCGTCCATCGGTGGACACGTGACGCACCACTTGGATGGGTGTGCGGGACTATTCGGGCTGAAGACCGTCCCAGCCCCTGTGAACGCAGATGGCTACACACTTGATGTTGATGGGCTGCGCGCTTTGGCGCATGAGGTGAAACCAAAGCTCATCACGGTTGGAAGTTCGCTTAATCTACAAGAACACCCCGTCGCAGAAGTACGCGCGATCGCGGATGAGGTCGGCGCAAAAGTGCTTTTTGATGCGGCACATCAATGCGGAATCATTGCAGGCAAATCCTGGAAAAACCCGCTAAATGAGGGCGCGCATCTGATGACCATGAGCACCTATAAAAGCCTTGGTGGCCCCGCATCCGGTTTGATCGTCAGCAACGATGCCGAATTGATGCAGCGCATAGATGCCATCGCTTTCCCTGGTATGACGGCAAATTTTGATGCGGCAAAGTCAGCGGCATTGGCAGTCACAATGCTAGATTGGCTAGATCATGGCGTCGCCTACAGCACGCAGATGATTGCCACAGCACAAGCCCTTGCAAGCGCTATCGCAACGCAAGGACTGCCAGTTTTCAAGACCACGCAGGGCCACACCCAATCACATCAATTCGCAATAGAGGCCGCAAATTTTGGTGGTGGTCAAGCCGCTTCGAAAACGCTGCGACAAGCCGGATTTCTGGCATGCGGCATTGGTCTGCCCATCGAAAACGTCGCAGGTGACATGAATGGGTTGCGTATCGGCACACCTGAATTGGTGCGCTGGGGGGTGACACCTGAACATGCCGATCAACTCGCAGCTTTGATCGCCAAAGCCTTGCGCGCGAACGCCCCGCAAGACATGGCACAAGAGCTGCGGGAACTACGCGAAAGTTTTGATAAGCTGCACTATATGACGCTGTAAATCGCGTCTTTACTCAAGCAGCGCTTGCGCCCTTCGCGCGGCGTGGTACTCCATCGTTATGAGAACACTTTTTCTAGGCGATGTGATGGGCCGCGCCGGGCGCCGCGCTATCACGGAACAGCTCCCCAAATTGCGCGAAGACTTGCGCGCTGATTTCGTTGTTGTGAACGGTGAAAATGCGTCCAACGGCATGGGGCTTAACGGCGAACACGCGAATGATATTTTTACCGCTGGAGCGGATTGCGTCACCCTTGGGGATCACGCCTTTGATCAGCGTGACATGATGCAACATATCGAAAAAGATCAACGCATCTTGCGGCCCTTGAACTTTGCCAAGACTGCGCCAGGCCGCGGTCATAAGCTGTTCACAGCGCGTGGTGGTCAAAAGGTACTGGTGCTTCAAGTGCTTGGCCAAGTCTTTATGAAACGCGCCTTTGATGATCCGTTTTCTGCGGTTGATTCCGTGCTGCGCGCGCATCCTTTGGGCGGATTGGCACAAATGATCTTGGTGGATGTTCACTGTGAAGCGACATCCGAAAAGATGGGCATGGGACACTACTGCGATGGTCGCGCGACAATCGTTGTGGGAACACACACCCATGTCCCAACCGCAGATGCACAAATTTTGCCCGGTGGTACGGCCTTTCAAAGCGATGCGGGCATGTGCGGCGATTACAACTCTGTGATTGGCATGGAGAAAGAAGAACCCATGCGCCGCTTTGTGACAGGTATGAGCAAGTCGCGCTTCACCCCTGCCAATGGCGAAGCAACGTTGTCAGGGCTTTTTGTGGTCAGCGATGATCGCACGGGCAAAGCCACATCTGTGCAAATGATCCGCCACGGTGGACGCTTAGAGCAAAGCGGTCAGTGAGACAAAACGCGCCTCTGTTTGGTATCTTGTTGCTGTTGGGCGCAGGCTGGGGCGTGACGATGCCGCTCACTAAGATCACGGTTGGCGCGGGGTATCAGCATTTTGGCCTGATCTTTTGGCAATTCGTGGTCGGCGCGGTCTTGATGGGTGGTATTCTTTTGCTGCGCGGCAAGCTTTCGCGACCAAACGGCGCGCAGCTTCGCTTTGCCTGCATGATTGCGCTGATCGGCACACTGCTCCCTAATTCCGCCAGCTATCAAGCGGCGGTGCACCTCCCTAGTGGCGTCATATCGATCCTTTTGTCACTCATCCCTATGCTGGCCTTTCCGGTCGCACTGGTTCTTGGCAATGACGGTTTTTCAACGCGCAAACTCATCGGTCTCACGCTTGGTTTCGCGGCGGTCGCGCTGATCACAATCAATGGATCAAGTTTTGCAGGTGATATTTCGCTGTGGTGGATTGCAATCGCACTTATTGCGCCAAGCTTTTATGCGATTGAGGGCAATGTCGTCGCCAAATGGGGCACATATGGGTTTGATCCGGTTCAAACCTTGTTTTGGTCATCTGCGGTTGGCATCTTGCCGGCATTCGCACTCGCTTATGGGTCGGGACAATTCATTCCCGTGCCAACAAATTGGAGCACGCCGGAATATGCTTTCATGATTATTTCGGTGGCCCATGCGATTGTATATGCAGGCTACGTTTGGTTGGTCGCGCGAGCAGGACCCGTATTTGCCGCGCAAGTCAGCTATTTGGTCACGATTTTTGGCATCGGCTGGGCGATCATTTTGCTGAGCGAAAGCTATGCAAGCGGCATCTGGCTTGCGCTTGTTCTGATGATGTGCGGTTTATTCTTGGTACAACCCCGACACAGCGATGAAGAGCCTGAAAAGGTTGAGGCATGACATTTTTCGAGCTGACAGAGACGCAATCTGCAATCGCAGCATTACTAACAGTGCTGGGTATGTTCATCTTGTTCGTGCGCGAAAGCTATCCGACTGAAGTTGTCGCAATCGCGGGCGTTGCGTTTTTATTGATCCTTGGCGTTCTACCATACGAAAACGCGCTGAGCGTTCTGTCTAACCCCGCCCCTTGGACCATCGCTGCCATGTTCATCGTGATGGGTGCCTTGGTCCGTACAGGCGCGTTAGAAGCCTTTACCAAGCTTGCGGACAAGCAAGCCAAAACGCGGCCGAAAGTGGCGATTGCGATGCTTTTGGCCTTTGTCATCATTGCGTCAGCGTTTGTGTCCAACACGCCAGTCGTCGTCGTGATGATCCCTGTCTTCGTTCAACTTGCTCGAACGCTCGACACTAAGGCGTCAAAACTTTTGATACCATTAAGTTACGCCGCAATATTAGGCGGGACATTAACGTTGATTGGGACGTCCACAAACCTGTTAGTGGATGGTGTTGCACGCGCCAATGATATGGAGGCGTTTTCGATTTTTGAAGTCACGCCCTTGGGCATTGTGCTCGTCGCTTGGGGGATGCTCTATCTGCGCTATATTGGGCCATTTCTGCTGCCAGACCGCGACAGTATGGCCAGCCTTTTGAGTGACAAAAGCCAAATGAAGTTCTTTGCAGAAGCGGTCATTCCCCCCGAAAGCAACCTTATTGGTCGCGAAGTTATGGGCGTTCAACTGTTTAAGCGCGAAGGCGTACGCTTGATCGACGTTGTACGTGGTGATCTGTCTTTGCGACGCAATTTGAAAGAGGTCACGTTGCAAGTGGGCGACCGTATCGTTCTGCGCAGCCGCATTTCTGAATTGTTAAGCTTGCAAGCCACGAAAGAGCTGAAACGGATCGATCAGGTTTCTGCAGTGGAAACGCATACCGTTGAAGTTTTGATTACACCCGGCTGTAAAATGGTAGGTCGCACGCTGGGCGCATTGCGCTTGCGGCGTCGTTTCGGCGTCTACCCTCTGGCGGTGCATCGGCGGAACCAAAATATCAGCGGGCAGCTTGATGCGGTGCAAGTGCGCATTGGTGACACGCTACTGCTTGAAGGTGCGCCCGCAGATATTCAACGCCTCGCGACTGAAATGGATTTGGTAGATGTTGCCACACCGTCCGAGCGCGCTTATCGCCGCTCGCACGCGCCCATCGCACTGCTCGCGATCATCGGTCTTGTGGCACTTGCAGGCTTTGGCATTGCGCCGATCTTTTACCTTGCGATCATTGCTGTTGCGCTTGTTTTGATTGCCCGCTGCATTGATGCCGATGAGGCATTTTCCTTTGTGGACGGGCGCTTGCTGACGCTTATTTTTGCGATGCTGGCGATCGGTGCGGCGTTAGAGAGCTCTGGCGCCGTGAAGCTCATTGCTCAAAGCATCGCGCCCTACCTTGGATCACTGCCACCGTTCTTGTTGGTTTGGGCGATCTATTTGCTCACGTCTGTGCTGACAGAACTGGTGTCCAACAACGCCGTTGCGGTCGTCGTAACGCCAATCGCAATCGGATTGGCCGACGCGCTTGGCATTGATGCGCGCCCTTTGATTGTTGCGGTGATGGTCGCGGCCTCTGCGAGTTTTGCCACGCCAATCGGGTATCAAACCAATATGTTGGTCTATGGTCCTGGCGGATATAAGTTCACCGATTTTATGAAAGTCGGGATCCCATTGAACCTGAGCATCGGGCTTTTGGCATCGGCTTTGATCCCCTTTATATGGCCGTTGTAGTGATTTGAGAGCGGCCCTCCGGGGGGAGTTTATTTGGAAAAATGAAGCGCTAAAGCGTCCCGCCTTTAACCTGAGGCATCAAATATCACTTTTCGCGTTGAGCGTTAGGCGAAGGCAGCGAACAAGTGATTCATGTTTATGGCGGGGCGCTCTAGCCTGGCGTTATGATCCCTGCTTCGGTCACGATGAGGTCGAGCGGTTGATCGGTGGATTCCAGTGGAAGTGTGGCTTGTTCTTGCGCGGCAAAAGCAAAGCCGATGGCAAGTGTCGCACGGCGCGCGCGCAAACGCTCTAGCGTGCGGTCGTAAAACCCCCCGCCATATCCAAGCCGACCACCTTTGCGATCAAACGCGACAAGCGGTACGATCAGAATTTCAGGTTCGACCCAGTCACCACTTTGCGGGATTTGCGCGCCAAACGTCCCTTCGATCATCGCGCATTCAGGGCTCCACTCACGAAAATCAAGCGGTGTGGATGCAGCTTTGATTACGGGCATTCCAACAGGGCCGTATGCAGCGGCTTCGGCCAATGCGGGTATTGGATTGATCTCTGTGCGCATCGGCGCGTAGCCCGCAAGTGGTACGCCACGATACCCTGCGAGGACTTCGCTAAGATAGCTTGATTGTGCGCCGCGTGAACCATCAAATGCTTCTTTGCGCGCAAGAAAGGCCGCTTTGCGCGCGGCGGTTTTGATCGCTGTGAGATCTGTCATAATAGCACCATTGCTGCGAGACCAAGGAAAGCGAAAAAGCCGACGACATCTGTGACCGTCGTCACGAACGCGCCAGAGGCAAGCGCTGGGTCAACGCCGAACTTTTCAAGCAGCACAGGAATGGCTGTTCCGGCAAGACCCGCGACGACCATGTTGATTACCATCGCGGCCGCAATCACATATCCAAGCGCGGGCGAACCGAACCAGACAAGCCCGACGAGGCCCATAATCACCGCAAAGACGACACCATTGATTAACCCCACAAGGACTTCCCGGCGGATCACGCGCCACATATTCGAACCTGTCAAATCTTTGGTGGCGATTGCGCGCACAGCGACTGTGAGCGATTGGGTGCCTGCGTTGCCCCCCATCGAAGCAACAATGGGCATTAAGACCGCGAGCGCGACGATTTGAGTGATCGCTGCTTCGAACTGCGCAATCACGAGGCTGGCGGCAATCGCGGTGACAAGATTGACCGCAAGCCAAGGCAGGCGTTGCTTGGTTGTGTTGATCACACGATCCGAGAGCGAACCTTCGCCGACACCCGCGAGGCGCAAAATGTCTTCTTCGTGCTCTTCATCCAGAACGATCATCGCATCATCAATCGTGATCACACCAACAAGACGTTCATCATCGTCCACAACCGGCGCGGAAATCAGGTGGTATTGATTAAATGCATAGGCGACGTCGCCTTCATTCTGCATTGCCGGAATAACCTGAAAAACGCTCTCTGTGATTTCCCACAAAAGCACATCGCGCTTGGAGCCCATGAGCTTGCCAAGCGTGACATTGCCGACAGGTTTAAACCGCGGATCAACGAGGGTAACGTGGTAGAATTGCTCCGGTAAAGTCTCTTGTTCGCGCAAGTAATCAATGGCTTGGCCAACGGTCCAATGCTCGGGTGCCATGACGACTTCGCGCTGCATCAAACGGCCCGCTGAGTTCTCTGGATAGGTTAAAGACTGCTCTACCGCGACGCGGTCGCTGTCTTCCAAGACATCAAGAATGATATCTTGCTGCGAGACATTCATGTCCTCGATCAGATCAACGACATCATCGCTTTCCAGATCTCGCACAGCGTCTGCAAGGACCTCCGGGCGCAAGAATGCGATAACTTCATCGCGAATGCTTTCGTCCAGTTCGGACAGAATCTCACCGTCAAACTCACGATCATAGAGATGAATGAGCTTGCGCCGCTCGCCTATGCTAATTTGCTCAAGCAAATCCGCGATATCGGCAGGGTGCATCGGATCCATCAAAACGCTGAGCGATGCTTGATCGCCCCGCTCCACCGCATTTAAAACAGCGGCAACATCTGAACGTTCGAGCTGATAACTGCCCTCTGATGCTTCGCTTCGTGGTTCCTGTGTCAGATTGGTATCGTTCATGTTGGGACCTTTCTGAGCATCGCAGCGTCGTTGTTCGCAAGTTTAAGCAAATGCATCAGGAAGCAACAGTGAGTCGCTTAAAAATCCTGTCATGCGGTGGCAAACTTCTGCTACCAAGGCAGTATGAGTAGACAGCAAATACTTTCCGGTGATCTTTTGATCTTTGAGGGCGATCCATTCTTGGATGAGCCTGAACAATGTGTGAAAATCCTGAGCGACAGCGCCCTTGTGATCGAGGACGGTTTGATAACTGCGATTGGTGCGCGCGACGCCCTACTCGCCGCACATCCAAGCGCAGATCACCATGCGCATATAGGCAAGCTGATCTGCCCCGGCTTTATTGATGCGCATGTGCATTATCCCCAAACGGCGATGATAGCGTCATGGGGCAAACGGCTGATTGATTGGCTTAACACCTACACGTTTCCCGAAGAGATGCGCTTTGAAGATCCCGACTATGCGCGCAAAATTTCTGCAAGCTATCTCGATCTGACAACGGCGCATGGCACCACCTCGATGGCGAGCTTTTGTACGATCCACACCGCATCGGTTGAAGCTTTGTTTTCAGAAGCGCATAGCCGCGGCCAAAGGGTTGTCGCTGGCAAAACCTGCATGGATCGCAACGCACCAGAAGGGCTGCAAGATACAGCACAAAGCGCTTATGATGACAGCAAAGCGTTGTTGGAAACATGGCACGGCGTTGGGCGGTTGTCTTATGCGATTACCCCGCGATTTTCCCCGACATCTACGCCTGGGCAGTTAGAAGCAATGGGTGCCCTATGGGCGGAAAACCCAGAGTGTTTGATGCAAACTCATCTGAGCGAACAACTGGATGAAATCGTGTGGATGCGGGACCTTTTCCCCGATGCTCGGGATTATTTGGACACTTATGAGCGCTTTGGTTTACTAGGCGCGCGCGGTGTATACGGCCATGCGATCCATCTTGAGCCGCGCGAAATTGATCAGCTCGAAGAACATGGCGCAGCTCTGGTGCACTGCCCGACCTCAAACGCCTTTATCGGGTCGGGTCTGTTTCAAATGGCCGCTTTGAAAGCGCGCAACATCAGCGTTGGGTTGGCGACCGATACGGGCGGCGGATCAAGTTTTTCAATGTTGCGCACGATGGCTGCCGCCTACGAAATTGCCCAGCTTTCAGGATCGGTTTTGCACGCGGGTCAGCTTTTGTGGTTGGCGACACAAGGGTCAGCCAAAGCCCTACACCTGAGCGATAAAATCGGAGCCTTGGGCGTCGGTATGGAAGCGGATATCGTGGTGCTTGATCTTGCCTCCACCCCTGGGATTTCGCAGCGCTATGAGAATGCCGCACATGTTTGGGATCGTATTTTTCCCACCATCATGATGGGCGATGACCGTGCCATCGCAGATGTTTGGATTGGCGGTGCGCGTGTGACGCCCACCACCCTGAATTAGCAGCCGGGCTTGCCCAAAACCATGACCCAGTAGTCAGCGGATTGTGCCATCGCAAATTGGGTCGCATTCCCGCTTAACAAATTCCTGCGGTGACCTGCGGACTTTTGCCAGCCTTCAAGCGCTTCCAACGCACCCTTTTGCCCTTGCGCGATGTTCTCTGCGACGAAGCAGAAACCGTAGCCCTGAAGCTTCACTCGGTCTCCCACGCTCGAGCCATTTTGCCCCGTGTGACTGAAGAAAGCATTCGCACTCATATCGTCAGCGTGGGCCTGCGCGGCGCGTGCAAGGCGTGCATCCGCCGCCAAAGCCGTTTGACCGTTGGCAAGGCGAAAGGCGTTGACTTCAGGTGCGATACTCGCGCTCAGCCCCCCGACGGGCTGCGCAACCGCAGCTTTGCCACGCGGCGTCACGGTCGCGCCAGAGCGCACGCAAGCGGCACTCACGGCCAGCACGCAAAGTCCTAATAAAACCAAACGCATCTGAAACGCTCCTCTCAAAATCAGTGTTCCGCCAATGTAAGCGCCATAGCATTTTGTCGCGCGATTGTCTTGGGCAGGTCAATAGACGTGATCTGGCCGGATGCCACAACGCGACGGCCTTCAATGAACAAGTCGCGTACTTGTGTTGGCCCCGCGAGCAAAAGTGCCGCGCGGTCCCAGTTTCCAGCCGCTTCAATTCCGCTCATATCCCAAATCGCCAAATCAGCGCGTTTCCCGACCGCAATTTGCCCACAATCATCACGGCCCAAGACCTCAGCGCCCCCGCGCGTAGCAATGCGCAGCGCTTCGCGTGCGCTCATCGCGTCGGCACCGTTTGCCACCCTTTGCAACAGCATGGATTGACGCGCTTCCAGCACAAGATTACCTGCGTCATTGGAGGCCGAGCCATCCACACCAAGCCCAACTTTCACACCTGCATCGCGCATCTGGCGCACAGGGGCGATGCCTGATCCAAGACGGCAGTTTGAACACGGACAATGCGCAACACCGGTACCCGAGCGCGCAAAAAGATCAATCTCTTGATCGTCAAGCTTAACACAATGCGCATGCCACACATCATCGCCCGTCCAACCCAGATCTTCAGCGTATTGGCCAGGCCGGCAGCCGAATTTCTCTAAGGAATAGGCAATATCTTCGTCATTCTCTGCTAAATGCGTGTGCAACATCACCCCTTTATCGCGCGCCAACACTGCAGCATCACGCATCAGTTCACGGCTTACTGAGAACGGCGAACAAGGGGCCACGCCAACACGACACATGGAGCCTTCTGATGCGTCATGATGGGCATCAATCACGCGAATACAATCGTCAAGAATTGCGGCTTCCTTCTCAACCAGCGAATCCGGTGGCAGGCCGCCATCGCTTTCACCAATCGACATGGATCCACGGGTCGGATGAAAGCGCATCCCGATATCAGCAGCCGCAGCAATCGTATCATCAAGGCGCGCACCATTGGGATAAAGATAGAGATGATCAGAGGTCAGCGTACAGCCAGACAGCATCAATTCAGCAAGACCAACCTGCGCGGAGACATACATCTCCTCCGGGCCAAAGCGCGACCAAATCGGGTAAAGCGTTTGAAGCCAGCCAAACAACAACGCGTCCTGCCCGCCCGGCACCGCGCGCGTTAGGGATTGATACAGATGGTGGTGCGTATTCACGAGACCGGGTGTAACCAGACACTCCGCTGCGTCTAACACTTGGCCATCAGTGCTAAGTCCCTGCCCCACCTCGGCAATCACGCCATCGCGTATTCGAATATCACAATCAGACATCTCAGAGCCGGCATCATCCATCGTCAGAACAAGGCCTGCGTTGCGAATAAGCGTTTCATTGGAAGTGTTCATAAGGCTTTGCCCTTCACGTGTTACCACGCTTTTTTCGGGATTAAGCCAAGGGTCAAAACCCAAGGTGCTGCGACAGAAAAAAGCGAAGGACTCACAGCGATTGGGTTCTAGTAAAGCGAAGTCTGGTGCTCAACTCAAGCGATGCAGTAAAATTTTAAGCGCTTCAGAATGCAGCTCAGGCGTTGCCGCCGCCAAAGCGCGGCCACCTTCATGGGCGGGATCACCCTTCCAATCCGTGACGATACCACCTGCCGCCTGTATAACTGCAATCGGTGCCGCGATATCATAGGCGTTCAAACTTGCCTCGATCACAAGATCAATATGTCCTGCAGCAAGCAGCCCATAGGCATAGCAATCACATCCAAAACGCGTAAGCTTCACACGTTCTGAGACACCCTCGAACGCAACGCGCTCTTGCGGCGAACCGACTTCGGGGAAGGTGCTGAACAGCACTGCATCTTGCAAATCAGTTGTGCCGCGCACCTTCATTTTGGCGGTGCCATGCGGGCCAATAACCTCTGAACGGCCAAAACCGCCACAAAAGCGTTCACCAATATAGGGTTGATCTATTATGCCCAGCCGCGGCCCATCCGCATCATTGAGCGAAATTAAAACCCCCCAAGTCGGCGTGCCACTGATAAACCCACGGGTGCCGTCGATCGGATCAAGAACCCACGTCAGACCGCTCGTCCCCGCGCTATTGCCAAACTCTTCGCCCAATATGGCGTCTTGCGGACGACGTTTGCTCAAGATGTCGCGCATCGCCTGCTCTGACGCTTTGTCAGCAACAGTGACTGGGTCGAAACCATCTTGTTCTTTATTGTCCGCCTTTAGATGTCCCTGACGGAAATGGGGGAGTATGGAAGCGCGCGCTGCATCGGCTAATTCCTCGGCCACAGACCAAAGTTCGGCCTGTAACGTCACGCTTTCAATGTCTTGCATACGACCCTGCTTTGCTTAGCAGCGCGTCAGATCACGCGCCACTCTCACTTAAAGCAGGTCGGCCAACCCTTCAAGCAACGTCGCTCAGAACGCGTGCGAGATCGAACAGACGACGGCGCTGTTCTTCGGGGATCGAATAATAAGAGCGCACCAAATCAAGGGCTTCTTTGTCATTCAACAAATCAGACGGCACAGGGCTTTGTTCTGCGCTGCTGGGGTCTGCGGTAGCGACCGCGCCTTCCATGCCAGCAAAGAAAAAGCTGACATCGACATCTAGCGATTCCGCGATATCCCACAGGCGAGACGCGCTGACGCGGTTTGCACCGGTCTCATATTTCTGGATTTGTTGGAATTTGATTCCAACCTTTTCAGCTAATTGCTGTTGAGTGACCCCTACAAGCCATCGACGATGTCGAATGCGCTTACCGACGTGCACGTCCACTGGATGTGGCATGGTGCTTCCTTTCATACTCCAGCACGACATATTCTGAGTGGCAAAATAATTGAACCGTGCAAATTTACTCAACATTTACGCGTGATAATTCAACGTAAAGTAGCGCAATCTTACGATGATACCTCTAATAGGCAAGTCTGGAATCGTGCCCAAGTGAGGGGAATTTTTGACATTCTGGATCAATTTTGGCCAACCTATCAGCACTTTAACGCAATCAAAGGCATTGGCTTCTTTGTATAAACTACTATCGTCAAGGTTGATAAACACTTGCATTCTTTGAACAAAAGGGAAGTTTTCATGCGCGCGTATCAGGTCACACAGTTCGATATTCCAGCCGCGTTTGCAGAGCGGGACAAGCCCGAACCGGACGTCGGGGAAACCCGCGTGAAAATTGCGTGTTGCGGGCTGAACTTCGCCGACCTGTTGATGCAAAAGGGCCAGTATCAGGACACGCCCGCGACCCCATTCACGTTGGGCATGGAAATCGCAGGCACAATTGACGCGCAAGGCGCAGGTGATTCAGGCCTTAAAATCGGAACCCGAGTCGCGGTTTTTGGCGGCCAAGGTGGTCTTGCAGAGTATGGTTGCTATGACGCGCGCACCGTATTGCCAATTCCGGACGCGATGAGCATGGCGGAGGCAGCCGCGTTTCAAATTGCATATGGCACAAGCCATCTCGCGCTTGGCTATCGCGCGCATCTCAAAGCGGGTGAAACCCTGTTGGTTCTAGGAGCCGCGGGTGGCGTCGGCCTGACTGCAGTTGAGATTGGCAAACTCATGGGTGCAACGGTCATTGCCGTCGCACGCGGCGCGGACAAGCTAGAAGTTGCGCGCAAGGCCGGTGCCGATCATCTCATCGAAGCAAATGCCGAGGATTTGCGCGATCAGTTGAAAGCCCTTGGCGGCGTCGACGTTGTTTATGACCCTGTGGGCGGTGATCTTTTCAAAGCCGCCTTTCGCGCCTGCAATCCAGAGGCCCGCATTTTAACCATCGGGTTTGCCAGCGGTGAGGTTCCCAAAATCCCTGCAAACCATTTGTTGGTGAAGAACATTGATGTCTTGGGATTTTACTGGGGCGGTTACCTGAAATTCAAACCCGAGGTCGTCACAGACAGCCTGCGCACGCTTTTTGATTGGTATGAGCAAGGCAAATTACAGCCCCATGTCAGCCATGTCCTTCCATTTGAACAAGTGGCTGAGGGCATGGAGCTTTTGCGCACGCGCAAATCAACGGGCAAAGTGGTGATTGAAGTGTCGAAAGAGTAATAAACACAAAGCCTTACACCGCTTCGCGCCAAACCGACATTTCACGGATGTACAACGACCCTACCCGACTTCGCGCAACACATTCGCATTGACCCGCCCACCGCTTTTCAAATCGCGATACCCTTGACGCAAAAGCTCTGCTAGGGCGCTGACCACTTGCGATTGCGCCTGCTCTGCACCGTACATATTGATAAGCGATTCCGGCATCTCCGGAAGCGTGGCACCGTGCTGGATCGGCACCATATGTGGCGGCTCGGTTCCTTCAATCACTACGCAAACAGCAAGGTCTGCGCCAATTGTAGCTTCGATCGTGCGATCAGAATCGGTTTCAGTGGCCATTTCCCAAGCAATACCAGCGCGATCCAGCGCCTTTTGCGCCAAGGGTCGGAATATACAATGACGGCTAAAGCCCAGCTTCAAAGGTCGTTGACGCCAGACATTGCCGTTCTCTGCTCCGGTCCAGCTTAGGCGCGCTTTGCTAAGGGTTTCGCCTTGTGGCAAAAGACCCTCCTCAGTGGTCAGGATCAGATCATATTCGCCGCGTGCCAACCCCTCTTGCAGCTGGCGCGAAAAAGACGCGTTCAGGTTCACATGAACACGTGGAAACTGGGCGCGAAACTGCTGAAGCACTTTAGAAACAACAGGATAGACTATGTCATGAGGTACGCCAAGCGACACCTCCCCCTCAAAACCTTTGTCCGTCAGCTTGGTCATGATCTCATCATTCAACGCGATCATCTTGCGCGCGTAGGTCAGCAATTGCTCACCTGCAGGGCTCAAAACCACCTGTCGTCCGGCGCGCTCCAACAGCTTGAGATCAAGATTCTCTTCCAATCGTTTGATCTGCATCGAAACTGCCGATTGCGTCAAATTGAGCAAACCCGCAGCGCGCGTCACGCCACCTGTTTCAGCGATTGCAACAAAGGAGCGCAGCGCAGTGATATCGAGATTTCGCATATATCAACTTTCGTGATGCTTGACGTCAAAACTATTCGTTATTCAAATCAACCACAACGTGACACATACATCAATATAAAGAATTGATCATCGCCAACTCATCACAAACGAAAGAGGTATCCAAATGTCACAGTATCACGCTCTCCCACACACCAACGCTTTAACCTCCGGCCTCTCCATGCAGACGCCCGCGTTTTTCGCACAGCTGCGCGTCGCACTCATTGTGGCACGTACGCGTCGCGGATTGTCCAAGATGGATAACAGCGTGCTGGAGGATATTGGGCTGACAGCGGATCAAGCTGCTTTTGAAGCATCACGTTCGTTTTGGGACATTGCCCCGCAGTGCAAAAACTAGACCTAAAAACAACTCATTACAGAAGCCGCAAAGGCAATATTAACTTATCTGAGTGAAAGCGTCCGATTTTCGGGCGCTTTTGCAATTTAAACACTTGAAATAGACACCCAGCGCTCCGATATTCCGTACAAGTCCACCACGATGGTGGATTAGCTTAATAATGGAGTATATTCATGGCTGAATATGGTACAATTCGCAGCGGCGTTGGAAGTGCAGCCGCGAATATCGACGCGGGCCTGCGCGCGCACATGAACAAAGTCTACGGCACAATGTCCGTGGGTATGTTCATTACGTTTTTGGCGGCATGGGCGATTGCCGGTCTCGCTGTCACCACAGACCCATCCCAAGCCGTCGCGCAAATTGGCGCTGACAAGTATCTGACGGGCCTCGGCTCTGCTCTGTATCTGTCCCCATTGAAGTGGGTTGTGATGTTCGCACCGCTCGCATTTGTGTTCGGTCTTGGCGCGGCGATCAATAAAGTGTCCGCAGCAACTGCACAGACACTGTTCTATGTGTTCGCAGCTGTCATGGGCGTGTCGATCTCTTCGATCTTCTTGGTCTTCACAGGCTACTCGATCATGCAGATCTTCCTGATCACATCCATCGCGTTCGCAGGTCTGTCCCTTTGGGGCTATACCACGCAGAAAGACATCTCCGGTTGGGGTAGCTTCTTGATCATGGGTGTTATTGGCCTGATCGTTGCGTCTATCGTAAACATCTGGCTCGCGTCCCCTGCGATCATGTTCGCGATCTCTGCAATCGGTGTTTTGATCTTTGCTGGCCTGACAGCATATGACACCCAGCGCATCAAGAACGAGTACGTGGCACACGCACACCACGGCGACACCGAATGGTTGGGCAAGTCCGCTATCATGGGCGCGCTGAGCCTGTACCTGAACTTCATCAACATGTTCATGATGCTGCTTCAGTTGTTCGGCAACCGCGAGTAAGCGTTTCGCGAAACTAAGTGATTTAATGAACCGGGCCTTTCGAGGGCCGGTTTTATTTTGTGACGGCTAAATCTGCGCAAACATCAAAACGGATTCAAAGCCGATCCCGTCTGGTCCGATTGGTACTATGACCCGTTTCGACGTGACAAACCCCATCGCTTGATAAAATGGCACCGCACTCAGCGTTGAGAAACACTCCATGCGAGTCACCCCAGCCTGATGCGCATCTTCAAAAGTGGCAGCCATAACCGCCTTCGCGGCCCCACGTCGCACGTACTCAGGATCGCTGACCACATGCCTTATGTGCCCCAACCCCGCCTCTTGCCCGCCCGTAGGACGCTCAGTGCTCCAGCCACCTGCGCTAATAATCCGATCCTTCAAAACCGCAACAAAATACCGATCAGACATAACGAGTTCTGGCCGCGCTGTTGTGATCAGGGGCAAAGCGCTCTCGAGCACCCATGCCGCGTAATCCTTTTTAAGCAATTCCGGATAACCCCGCGACAAGAGTTCATCAATCGCGGGGATGTCAGCTTCGCTAGTTTTACGTACCAACATCTTTACCGCCCCTTTCAAAAATGAGAGCCGATCCAAAACGAAAAAAGCCGCGCTAAGATGCGCGGCTTTTTCTACCTTAGTTAAGAAGTGACCTTACTTGATCTTGCCTTCTTTGTACTCAACGTGCTTGCGCACAACTGGGTCGTACTTACGAATGACCATTTTCTCGGTCATTGTACGTGCGTTTTTCTTTGTAACATAGAAGTGGCCTGTACCCGCGGTCGAGTTCAGGCGGATCTTGATCGTGGTTGGCTTCGCCATGGGTCATCTCCTGCTTCGAATGACATCTGTCACTCGGGAATTCTTTAATCAGTGCCTTCTACCCTGCACGCGCCCCGAGTCAACAGGCATTTAAGTGATGTACAAATGAATCCGACCTGATCTGCGCCTAATTGCTTCAATCACCATTTCCACGTGCGTTTCGCGAGACAGCTTTGACCAAGATTGTCGTGCGACATCTCAATTTTGCATGGAGCATCAATGTCGGCTTCGAAATAATTGAGTTCCCTGCCCCCGTAGCTCATGGCCCAGAGCCGATCTTAGCCGACCGGTCAAGTTGCTGCTATGCTGCCCGGCATTGCTGACATTCGCTGCGACTGCGAGACTGGTTGATCGGCGAATTCACAAA
>NZ_CBFHVK010000019.1:0-52657 GCF_965659345.1 Planktotalea sp.
TGCGCATCGCTGATTTTGGCACGCGCAGACGCCATTCGTTCCTCTGGCAAGACTGGTGCGTTCAAGCGATGCGCGAAGGTTTGGGCGAGAAGTTTGTCGGAACTTCAAATTGTAAAATCGCGATGCTGCGCGATATCGAAGCAATTGGCACGAACGCGCATGAATTGCCGATGGTGTATTCCGCGCTTGCAAAGACGGACGATACATTGCGCCAAGCACCCTATCAGGTTTTGGAAGACTGGCAGGAAGAGCATGATGGCAATCTGCGCATCATTTTACCCGATACCTACGGCACCGAGGGCTTTCTCAATCGCGCACCGGATTGGTTAGCCGGCTGGACAGGCATTCGAATTGACTCAGGCGATCCTGCAACCGGCGCAGAAAACGCAATCAAGTGGTGGAAGCAGCGCGGCGAAGACCCCCGAGACAAGCTCGTCATTTTCTCGGACGGCCTAGATGTTGAGAAAATCATTGAACTACATAGGCAGTTCGACGGCCGTGTTCGCGTCAGTTTCGGTTGGGGCACCTTATTGACGAATGACTTCCGTGGTCTCGTCCCAGATGGCGGGCTTGATCCATTTTCAATCGTTTGCAAAGCCGTTGAAGCTGACGGCAGCCCGACGGTTAAACTGTCTGACAATCCTGGAAAAGCCATGGGGCCAGCCGATGAGATCGAACGGTACAAGCGCGTATTCGAGTTAGGCGAACAAGAGCGCCAAGAGGTGATTGTTTAATCCTCGCCGGTCACTTTTCCCCGCAAGGCCTTCACCTCACCGCGTTCTTTTTTCGCCTTAAGGCGGCGCTTTTTGCTGCCTAGCGTTGGCCGTGTTGCAATGCGCCGTTTAGGAACAACCAGCGCTTTGCGGATCAGCGCGCTCAATCGTTCCCGCGCAATCGCGCGATTGCGAGCTTGGCTGCGTTCTTCTTCGACGCGGATGATCAACGCACCATCAAGCGTCCAACGACGGCCTGCAAGTCGTTTCAAACGGGTCTTCACGGGGCCAGATAAATTCGGCGAACGCTCCGCCTCGAACCGCAATTCCACTGCGGTCGAAACTTTATTTACGTTCTGTCCACCCGGCCCGGAAGAGCGGGTAAAGCTCTCGGTCAATTCCCAATCTGCGATTTCGATATTTGGCGTTATTTGCAACATAGGCCCTACATGCCAGAACCCAAGCCAAGACGCAAAAAGGGCCACCCTAAAAGAGCGGCCCTTAATCTGAGTTTCGGAGGTGTGCCAGTTAGGCTCTCACCAATTCGCGGGCGCAAGGCCGGCTAGGGGTTGCCGCTAGCGGCGCACCTCGCAAATTGTCCCAACACATTTCTCCAATACCTTTTTAGACACAGGATCACCTCCTCTCATTTGTTTCAACTAAGCAGAGGATTGCATGGAAATCTGTGATCGCCAAACACTTTTTTATACAGTTTGAGTTTCGTTGCTCAGCCAACGTGAAACGAGGGCTTTGAATGGAACCAAAGCAATCAATGCGAGCGCAAGTTTGACACCCCAATCTGCGACAGCCAAGGATACCCAAAGCGGCACAACTGGACCAAAGCCAAGAAGCGGCAAAGTTTCATTTGCCCAACTCACATCATTTGACGGCTCTATAAAGATAAACGCTGTGGAAAATGCTATGCTAAAGAACAAAGCCGTATCAAGCGAGGATCCCACAATTGAGGAAGCAAGCGGCGCGCGCCACCATTTCCCATTCTTGAGCGCAGAGAAAATTGAAACGTCGATCAATTGCGCAACAAGGAACGCTGTCCCAGAGGCAATCGCAATACGAAGCGTGACCAATGGACCAAACTCACCCTGAATTTGAGTACCGATCAGTGAGCAGATGACACCCACGAGAAAGCCAACAAAGATGACCCGGCGCGCAGCACTTGCGCCATAGATGCGGTTCATCAAGTCTGTGACGAGGAAGGCAAAGGGATACGTGAAAGCACCCCACGTGAGCCATTTGCCAAACAGAAATTGAACAAGGATGTTAGAAGCAACCACAATGGCTGCCATGGCAAGAATGCCAGGTAAGTAAGTGCGTGTCATTTTTATTGCCCGTTTTTTACAAGGTTGCGGCTACTTCCTCTCATGCATGAGAGTCGCAGCCGTTTATGCGCTGTTTGCAGGCGAGGCAAGCTATTCTTGCAGCAAAAATTCGACCATCATTGTGCGCTGAAAGCCACTGAAATTGTCATCAGACACTGCTAAAAGGCGCAAAGAGCCAGCCGCGTCCTGCCATACTGCAAGCCCTTCAAGATTGTCGAACTGACCAAACGAACTGGTAAAAAGATGCTGGTGGCGGATGGGTTCCCCGTCAACAAAGATCACGCGATCAATGCGCGTTTGAAAGGCGAAGCCGATAAAGCTACGCGTCAGAACATAGAGATGACCATCAGGTCCAAAATCTGCGCCAACAGGGCGGAACCCCCCAACTCGCGGCAGGCCATAGATACGCGTCCAATCGTCGTTCCCTGAACTGCGAAAGATAGGAAACGGAGTGCGGATGTTATTTGTCCCCTCGGGAATGAGAAAAAGAGCACCTTCTTGTGAAACAGCAAATGCCTCAAAACCGATGTTGCTTGGCGCCCGCTTGCCACGCTTTGGGAGTTCGCGCCTTGAAGGTGTCCCGCTCACATCAGAATAGATCAAAATACGAGGGCGACTTTCCGCGGAAATGGCGAGTTGTCCATCAGACAAAAGCGCAAGCCCTTCCATATCGCGGAAACGTTTTGGATCAGGACGCGTACCATCTTCGATTAGCAAAGGTTGGCTGCGTTCAATGTCAGCGCCGATAAGGTCGCCCGCACCATCGCGCAGCAGCGCGCCGGAATAGAGCACACCATCGTCGCTGACTGCGGCAAAACCCAGACCATCCTTATCGACTTCTAGCCCTGAAAGCCCTCCAAAATCTTCCACATCAGGCGACCATTCAAATTCAGAAACAGGCACCGCGAGCGGTGTCGCATAAAGTGGCGCAGCGAATAAAAGGGCTACCGAGACTGCAAGACATTTGCGCATTGAGAAGGTAAATCCGCCAGAACGTATTCACGCCGTGGCTTTGGCTTGGGCGCATTCGGATCGCGCGGTTTCGGCTTTGGCGGATTTAGAATATCGTTCACCCACTTTTGCGCGTCTGCGCAGCCATCCCCTGCGGGAGGTGGGTTCTGATCCTTGCATCCGCGCGCACCTTTAGGACAAGCGAGCCGCACATGGAAGTGGTAGTGATGCCCATACCAAGGTCGAATTTTGCGCAACCAACGACGATTGCCCTTTTCAGCGTTGCACATAGCGACTTTCGCGCCCGGAAAGACAAAAATACGCGCAGTACGCTTGTCTTTTGCAGCGGCTTTCATGATTTCCATGTGCTGCCGCGTGAACTTGTCGTTGATATAGGCACCTTTGGCGCGACGCAGCGATACAGAGCTGATCTTTTCACGTTCACGACGCGACAGGTTTAGATTTTTGGCAGGCAGCATCCAGATATCGATATCTAGGCCAATCTGATGGCTTCGGTGACCTGACAACATCGGACCGCCGCGTGGCTGGCTAATGTCACCAATATATAACCCGTTCCATCCTGGCAGTTGCGCGGCCTTGGCCGAAAGCTTTTGAATAAAGTCTATTGTCGTCGGATGCCCCCAATTGCGATTGCGCGACAGGCGCATCGCCTGCCAAGTTGGACCGGTTTCCGGCAACGCGACAGAGCCAGCGGCACATCCTTTCGCATATGACCCCAAAGGGGCAGCACGCTGGGCAGAACCTTTTTTTGCAGCACCAAAAAGTTGTTTCGCTTCAGGTGCTGCGGCAAGTGGCAAAGCAATAATTAAACCAATAAACAGTGCAAAAACGCGCATCATTTTTCAAAATCTCCGTTTTTATGAACGTAGGCTAACAAGATTAATCCAATCAAGAAAAGGAAGATCACAGGCGATACACCCAAACGCGCGCTTTGCGTCATGGTTGTAACGATTCCGATCAAAAGCGGTGCGAGGAATGCAGTCGCGCGGCCAGACAGGCCATAAAGGCCAAAATACTCAGTCGCATTCTCTTCATTTGTGTGACGCACCATCAAAGAGCGGCTTGCCGATTGTAGCATCCCTCCCATACCTCCAATCAAAACACCGCAGATAATGAAGACCAGATCTGGCGTTCCTGCTGCAACTTTCATTCCGTACAGCGTGTCAGGTGTGATGTTGATAATTGTGAGGCTGACAAACATCAGAACGACAATTGCGAAAGCGATCACAGGTTTTGGTCCGAAGCGACGATCCGCAAAACCGCCGATGTAGCTAAAAAAAGCCGCACCAATTGCCGCGACAACACCAAACACGCCAATCTGCGTGACTTCCCAATCCAAAACCAGCTTAGCGTAAACGCCACCGAACGCGTAGAGGCCATTTAGCGCATCGCGATAGAACATCGACCCGACAAGGAAATACCCAAGCGAGCGACGGGATTTGAGGCCCTTCAAAGACTTAACAACCTGCCCGAATGCTTCAGAAAAGCTGGATCTAATTTGATCCGTACGGACTTCGCGCACCCATAGGAAATAGGGGATCATAAACAGGACAAACCAAATCGCCGCAAACGGCCCTGTGGCACGTGTCCCTTCGCGCGCACTTGGATCAAGCCCGAACAAGGGATCAAGACCCGCAACAGTTTTGCCATTCCCCTGCTCAACGAGCAACAAAAGTGCGATGGCCAAGGCAATTACGCCACCCAGATAGCCAAAAGCAAAACCAGAGCCCGAAATCTTACCAATCTGTTCGCGCGTTCCCAAGCCAGGCAACTGCGCGTTGGTAAAAATGAGAGCATACTCCGCACCGATAAAGCCAATTCCAAAGGCGGCAAGCATCCAAAACAGGTTGCTCGCATCGGGGGCCGTAAACCACAGCGCGCCACAACCAAGCACATACATCAAACTGAACGAGACGATCCAAGGCATTTTTCGCCCCGTGCTATCAGCCATTGCACCAAAAATCGGAGCCGAAAAGGCGATGATCAAACCAATCAGTGCAGTCGTCCAAGCCCACATTGCTTGCGCGTTTGCATCCGCAACGCCCTCAACCAACCCTTGATTAAGGTAGTAAGTCGCAGCGATTGCCACGAAAAAAGGGCCAAAGATAAAGGTGTTCAAAACCGTATGATACGGCTGGCTGGCAAAGTCGAAAAAGTACCAACCCCAAATGCGCTTCTTCAATGTCTTGTCAGTTGTTGCGCTTGTCATTTATCCGTCCCCTTTATTGGGGACAGTTAGACAGACACAATGTCACACGCGCAAGACAATCCTGTCGCTTAGTCCTGCATTGGCGGCCACGGACGGCTGGCATCCGCTTCAATCCAATTCGCAACCCAGTCAGGAATAGGCGGAGATGTTGGCTCTCGCCCCATTGCCTCTGCAACGCGCGCAGGCGCTAGAATGCCCGATTTGTCCGTCACCGCAGCCCGATAAAGAGCGTGATTAGCGACTTCACCATTATCTTTGACCATACATTGCTCAAGATAGAAGAACCGTTCATCCCAGCACACAGCGCGCGACTTCATCGTAAACGCCTCAAACGTGCGGATGCGGCGCCGATAACGCACAGAGACGCCCGCCATTGTCAGACCCCAACGATTGCTTTTTAAAGCATCCACCAAGCCTGCTCGTTTTGCCAAAGGAATGCGCCCAAGATCAAGCAGTGTCAGCGTTCGCCCATTATTCAGCTCCATCCACATATCGATGTCCCAAGGCCAGCACCGATGGCGTGAGATATGCATCTCATCAAAGCCGAGTGGCTCTAGATTTCTGGTCTGCCACATGGCTTTGATCATACGGATGAAAGGGTACATAAACGCGCTCCTGTTAAGCCCCACATCTGCGATAGTTCGTATTCGCGTCAAGCCGCGACCCTGCGGCACTTGTCGCCGCGCCCCAGCACGACTACCTAGGGAGTAACTCAAAATTTCGGAGCCTATTGCCCATGTTATCGCTTTTCCAAATCCTTCTTCTGATCCTCGATATCGCGTGGTTCTTCATTGTGGCTCATGTAATCATGAGCTGGTTGATCAGTTTCCAAGTCCTTAACCTGAACCAACAGTTCGTTGCGCAGATTTGGTACGGTCTGAACCGTATTCTTGATCCTGTTTACTCCAAGATTCGTAGCTTCTTACCAAACATGGCCGGCATCGACTTGGCACCATTGGTGGCATTGGTCGGCGTTTACGCCTTGCGGATCATTATCGCCAACAACATGCAGTCCTTTTACTAACACTGCATCTTGTGTGAGTTGTTAACCTATGGGACATATCCTGTAAGAGCAAAGCAATGCCATTACAGGACATCCCATGGACCGCGCCGTATCGCTGTTAAGCGACGTTTTCGGATTTGACGCCTTTCGGCCTGGCCAGCGCGACATTGTCGATGCTGTTTCAGGCAACGAAAACGTGCTCGCGATTATGCCCACGGGTGGCGGCAAATCCCTGTGTTACCAACTTCCCGCATTAATGGATGACGAAGGGTTAACTGTCGTTATCTCACCATTGATCGCATTAATGCGTGACCAAGTGCAGGCTCTGAAAGCCAGCGGCGTTGTTGCAGGCGCGCTGACCTCTGGAAACACCGAAGAAGAAACAAACGCTGTGTTTGAGGCGATTGACGCAGGCACATTGCGCCTTTTGTATATGGCACCTGAACGCCTTGCTTCTGGTGGGGCTGTTAACCTTTTGCGCCGCGCTGGTGTGAACCGTATCGCCGTGGATGAAGCACATTGCGTCAGCCAGTGGGGTCATGATTTCCGTCCCGATTATCTGCGTATTGGCGATTTACGACGCGCGTTGAACGTGCCCATCGCTGCGTTCACAGCCACCGCCGATGCAGAGACACGGGTTGAAATTGCGCAACGTCTTTTTGATGGTGAATCGCCCCAGACGTTTTTACATGGCTTTGATCGTCCCAACATCCACCTCGCCTTTGCCGCCAAAGATGGGCCGCGCCAGCAAATTTTGAGCTTTGCAGCTGCGCGCAAAGGTCAATCAGGCATCGTTTATTGCGGCACACGCGCCAAGACCGAAGGGCTTTCTGGCGCGCTGAACCAAGCCGGCCATAGCGCGTGTTTTTATCATGGCGGCATGGATCCTGATGCACGTCGTGACGTTGAAGCACGCTTTCAACGCGAAGATGGCTTGATTGTTGTGGCGACGGTGGCCTTTGGCATGGGCGTGGACAAGCCAGACATTCGCTGGGTCGCACATGCTGATCTGCCCAAGTCGATCGAAGCGTATTACCAAGAAATTGGTCGCGGCGGACGTGACGGTGCACCTGCCGAAACGCTCACGCTTTATGGACCGGATGATATTCGACTGCGCCGCAGCCAGATTGACGAAGGCCTCGCACCACCCGAACGCCGCGCTGCGGATCATGCGCGCCTGAATGCTTTGCTGGGTCTCGCGGAGGCACTTGATTGTCGCCGCTCCAGCTTGCTTGCTTATTTTGGCGAAACCAACGTCAAATGCGGAAACTGCGACCTTTGCGATGCACCTGTAGACGTCTTTGACGGGACAACTGCTGTACGCAAAGCATTGTCCGCGATCTTACGAACAAACGAATACTTCGGCGCGGGTCATTTGATCGATGTCCTTTTAGGCAATGACACTGACAAAATTCGCGCGCGCGGACACGATGATTTGCCAACGTATGGCGTTGGAAAAGAATACAGCAAACGCGAGTGGCAGGCTGTCTTTCGTCAAATGATGGGGCATGATTTGGTACGCCCTGACCCCGAGCGACACGGTGCTTTGCGCATGACAGACGAGGCTTTGCCGATTTTGCGTGGTGAAGCCTCCATTCGACTGCGTCGTGACAGCATCAAGGCTGCCTCGAAATTCTCGCCAACTGTAAGAACGTTGGTGAGCGAAGAAGACGCGCCTTTGCTGTCAGCCCTCAAAGCGAAACGGCGCGGGTTGGCAGAAGCGGCGCGCGTTCCCGCCTACATCGTATTCAACGACAAAACGTTGATCGAGATGGCACAGGCGCGGCCCAAAACACTGGATGACTTGGCCTCCATCGGTGGCGTTGGCGCAAAAAAACTTGATACCTACGGCGCTGCTTTTCTGGAAGTGATCAATGGCGAAGTGGAAAGCCAGCATCCGGCACGGCGCAAGCTTGCCGGTCGCGAAAGCGGCACGTTGTATGATCGTCTGCTCGAAGTGCAGGCCGATCTCGCACGCGGTGGCGAGGGGCATGACAAGCCGCTCAGCTGTTCTGCTTCCTTGCTTGCAAAGATCGCGGCACAGAAACCGCAAAATGAAATGGCGCTTGAACGCATCTTGGGCGAACGGCGCAGTGAAAGATTTGGGCGCGCATTTCTGGACGTCTTGCGTGAGGCGAGCTAGATCAACCATCAGCGAATAGAGGGGCGAATATGTTAGTTGTGATTTCACCGGCCAAGCGTTTGGATTGGGCAGAGCGCGATGTAAAAATGACCGCGCCTGATTTGCAAGAAGACGCGGTACGCCTTTCCAAAACAGCGAAGAACTTAACGCTAGCCGAATTGCGCAAACTGATGGATCTCAGCCCAGATTTGGCGCGCCTCAATCGGGACCGCTTTCAAGCATTTGAAGCAGAGCCAAGCGATGACGCCGTACGCCCAGCAGCTTTGGCTTTCGCGGGCGATACATACCAAGGGCTCGAAGCGACCAGCCTAAACGATGATGAGCTGCGCTGGGCACAAGATCATTTGCGCATTTTGTCTGGCCTTTATGGCGTTTTACGCCCACTCGATGGCATTCAACCTTATCGCCTTGAAATGGGCTCGCGTCTCAAGACCCGTCGCGGCACATCACTTTATGACTATTGGCGCACCGATTTGTCCAAAATGCTGAACACGCAAGCGGATGAGATCGGGACAGATACGTTGGTAAACTGTGCAAGTCAGGAATATTTTGGCGCGGTCGCACCCAAAGCACTGAAACTACGTGTGATCACCCCTGTCTTTATGGAAAATAAAGACGGCAAAGCCAAAATCGTAAGTTTCTTCGCCAAGAAAGCACGGGGTGCGATGGCGCGTTACATGATCCAAAACCGTGTTGAGAGTGCTGACGACATCAAAGAGTTTGATACAGGTGGCTACGCTTTCCAGAAAGATATGAGCGAAGGCGATCGCTGGGTTTTCCTGCGCGACTACCCTAACTGATCCGACCTAAGCGCTTGGGCTCCTGGCAGGTCCAAAGCCGCAATATGTTCAATGACAAGAGATTTTTTCAGCGGTTTTGTCAGGTAATGGTCGAGCCCTGCTTGCAATATCGTTTCCTGATCGCCCGCCATTGCGTGCGCGGTCATTGCGATTATCGGAACAGTTTTTTGGCTGGTCTTCTCCAATGCGCGAATGTCTTGCGTCGCCTCTTTGCCATCTTTTTTCGGCATCGAAATGTCCATAAACACAACGTCCGGCTCGAAACTTTGATAAAGCGCGACCGCTTCAATTCCGTTGCTGGCAAACTCTAGGTCAACGTCAAGGTTTTTGAGCATCTTGCGAAAGACCAGCTGATTGGTTTTGTTATCTTCCGCAGCAAGAATACGTAATTTGCGCCCAGCTTGGGGCGCGTTTGGCGGCGCGCGATTGACTGCATGAAAAACCAAAGCGTCAGGCGCAGGCTCCTTCTGCTCAGGCGGCGCGAGATCTATCAACACGCGGTATAAGTGCTGGCGTGGCACAGGCTTTTGCAGGATGCGCGTTACTGCGTCCCTCGCCGGATCAGCCTCCGCAACGCTAGCGTTCGACGTTATGAGTAGTATCGCAAGATCGGGAAATTTCGCACGAAAGCTGCGGGCAAGATCAAAACCATCAATCTCGCCCTGCATATCGTCAATAATAGCGAGATCAAAATCAGCGTTTAACTGCGCAATTGCATCGTTTTCACAATTCACAGCGACACAGTCGATACCAAGTAGAGAAACCTGTTTCTCAATGATCGTGCGGGTCAGCTCTGAACTATCAACGATCAACGCGCGTTTGATGGCAGGTTTGACAATTTCGAGATCTTCCGCCGGATAGCTGGCAAGCTTCGCACGAAACCCAAAGCAACTGCCCACATTATCTTCTGCCGTAACCCAAATCTGACCATCCATCATTTCAACCAGGCGTTTGGTAATCGCAAGGCCAAGACCCGTTCCTTCAAACTCGCGGTTCTTCTCTTCATCGACTTGGTTAAATTCACCAAAAACTTGATCAACCTTGTCCTCTGGAATCCCAATTCCGGTATCTTGGACGGTCACACGCAGATCGCATATTCCGTCTTCATGGGTTCCTGTAACAGAAATCAGCACGTGACCGACTTTGGTAAATTTAACCGCATTGCCCAGAAGGTTGGTTAGGATTTGGCGTATGCGCCCCGGATCACCCACAACTTGGGTCGGCAAAAACAGATCGTAGTCAACAAACAAAGCAATACCTTTGTCGCGCGCAGATGGCTGCAAAAGGCGAATAACTTCATGAATACACTGTTCAAAATCAAATGTAGTGGGTCGTAGCTCCAACCGATTGGCTTCTATTTTTGAATAATCGAGCACATCATTGATAATCGTCAGCAAAGCTTCGCCAGAATTTCTGATCGTATCGACAAAAAGCTGCTGCTCATCTTCCAGCGTTGTTTCCGCGAGCAAGTCTGCCATGCCAACAATACCATTCATCGGCGTGCGAATTTCGTGGCTCATGTTTGCGAGAAAGGCAGATTTAGCACGGTTCGCGGTTTCGGCTTGGTGGCGGGCCTGCTTTAGCTGGTTTTCATAGCGGATCGTGTCTGTGATATTCAACGCGAGCGATACGACATCGCCATCAGGACCACGCTCATCGATAAGTTTGGCATACATGCCATTCCAAAATTTTAAAACAATTGGGCTAGGGTTGGGCGAATGCCATCGATCAAGCATCGCATTGCGCCATTCATGCGCACTTAACGCTTCGGTATCAACGATCCCTTCTTCCGTCAGAACCAACAGAATTTCGGGGTATGTGACCCCGGGTTTCATGTCTTCAAGATCGTCAAAAACACCAAGATAGGCGTCATTGGCGCTAATCATTTCACTATCCGAATTAAAGAAAGCAAATCCATCACGGATGGTGCGAATAGAATGCCACAGCCGTCGTTCTGCAATCTCCACCTTTTGATGGGCGACGGTCAAATCTGTCTTCACCTGACGATTTTCATCGCGCACGTTTGCGACTTCCGCTTCTGTGCGTTCAATCCGTTCAGACAACGCGCGCGCATGCCGCCCCAGTTTGCGATTGGCCGAAAACAGTTCAGCCTCTTTCATTTGCAACAGCCGTTCAGCCGCAAGGCGGGCACGCCGTTCCTCGGCAAGTTTGTGGGCAAGCGTCATTCTGAAGTCACGTGAATCAAGGTTAAGGTTAACGCGACAATCCGCTTAGGAAGTGAAGATTGATTTAACTCGGATGCAGAAAACTTGCCAAAAGCACATCGCACGTGTCACCTTTGATGCATTATTTTAGGAGAATTATATGCGCCGCGTCATTTTCGCCGTTGTATTCGCTTTGTTATGTGTCGGAACCGCTGTAGCCCAGAGCGGCCCTATTCCAGAGCAACGATTGGTCTACTCAAAAGACGTTGATTTTTTCGGCGCTGATTTAACCAATCTGTTTGATACGACACTCGACGCCTGTGAGCGGGCATGTCTTAACAACAGTCAGTGCAGCGCGTTCACATTTAACCAAAAATCAAACGCATGTTTTCCCAAAAGCGGTGTGAGTGAAAAACAAACCTATGAGGGCGCAATGTCCGCAGAGGTTTATCGCACCAATGCCAACCTATTGAACGCAGCAGAACAGCGCACACGCGAAATTGCGTTCCTAACGCAACGCGATCGTGACGCGGCCTTCGCACAAGCGCAGAAGCTCGGGGCATTGCATCCCGGCGGCCAATGGAGCGTTGAGGTCCTTTTGGATGCAGTTCGCGACAGACGCACGGAAAACAACCTGCTCAGCGCGATGCATTGGCAAGGGGCGGCAACTGCGCAATCTGACGCGAGCGATATGTGGGCCGAATACGCGCGCCTTGCGATGGAGGTGAAAGGCAAGAACAGCTCCGACACCCGAAAGATGCGCCAGCGCGCTTTGAATGCAGCGCATAACGCGTATCTTCGCGCAACAAATGACGGCGCGAAAGTCAGTGCCTTGCAGATCATGGCCAATGCGATGGAAGAACTTAGGCGCGGTCGCGATATGATCCCTGCGTTACGTCTTGCTGAAAGTATTCAGCCACGTCCTGACGTGGTCGTCGCGCTTGACAAAGCCATCGCTAAATACGGCTTTCGCATCACAGAACATCGTGTTGATAAGGACGCCGCAGCGCCGCGAATCTGTGCGGAATTCTCTGAGCCACTGGTGAAAACGGGCGTTGACTACACACCTTTTGTGAAGCTGCCCACCCAAACACTTGTTGTACAAGCTGATGGTCGTCAGCTTTGTATCGACGGTGTTGAACACGGTGCGCGCTATCAGGTTACGTTCCGTTCCGGCCTTCCTGCGGCAAGCGGGGAAACCTTGATAAAGGACACGCCTTTGACGCTGTATGTGGGCGATCGGACTGCTTCCGCGCGCTTCCCGGGGCGCGCCTACGTGTTGCCAAAAGCTGCTGACGCGGCAATCCCACTTCAAACGGTTAACCTTGATGAAGTCGATCTATTGTTGCGACGTGTGAGCGACCGAAACGTTCTACGCACAATGCAAGACGACATGTTTGGTCGACCGCTCAGCCAATACGAAGACGAAGTCTTCAAGCGCAACATTGGTGAGCAGATTTGGAGTGGCACAGGCCTCGTTGAAAACGAGCTGAACCGCGATATGACGACGCGTCTGCCTATGGGTGAACTGATCAAAGACTTGCCCGCTGGACTATACGCCCTGACAGCCCGTGTACCGGGCGTTGATCTTTATGACAACGCGGGTGCGACGCAGTGGTTTATTCTATCTGATCTAGGTTTGAGCACGCTGAAAGGTGCTGATGGGGTCCATGCCTTTGTGCGTGGCCTATCTGATGCGACGGCGAAGGAAGGGATCGAAGTGACGCTTCTTTCTCGCTCTAACCGCATCCTTGGGACGACGCAGACTGACACAAATGGCTACGCGCATTTCGCAGCAGGTCTCACGCGCGGTACAGGTGGTGCGTCGCCCGCGCTCGTCTTGGCAAAGCAGGGCGAAGATGATCTCGCATTTATGTCGCTGACAGAGCCTGCGTTCGATCTTTCTGATCGTGGGGTTGAAGGCCGCGCAACGGCTGGGCCGATAGACCTTTTCTTAACAACGGACCGTGGTGCTTACCGTGCAGGCGAGACGATTTATGCGACAGCCTTGGCACGCGATGGTACCGCGACTGCACTGAACGATGTTCCAATCACTGCTATCCTGACCCGTCCAGATGGCGTTGAGTACACGCGCAAACTATCAAGCGATGATCGCGCTGGCGGTCATGTTTTCGCATTCACTCTTGGCAACACTGTTCCACGCGGCACGTGGACGTTGGACATGAAAGCGGACCCAGATGCAGCCCCGCTTTCAACCCAAAAACTTCTTGTCGAGGATTTTCTGCCAGAGCGCATCGACTTCGATCTTGCGCTTCCAGATACGCCGATCCGCGCGGGTGATACGCCACCTTTGACAGTGTCTGCGCGTTACTTATTCGGCTCCCCTGGCTCAGATTTACCGATAGAAGGGTCTGTCCGTTTGAGCGCAATAAACGAGCTTGCAGGATTTAAAGGATATCGCTTCGGCCGCTACGATGAGCCCATCAATCCGCGCACCAAATTTCTTTCTGGCGGCGCGCGCACAGACGCGAATGGTGAAGCAACTGTCGCCCTTGAAATGCCCGAAATAAACAATGCGGCAGTGCCGTTAGAGTTACGTGCAACGATCCGAGTCTCCGAAGGCAGCGGTCGCCCTGTCGAACGTCAAATCACAAAAGCGCTTGCCCCGAATGGTCCGATGATCGGCATTAAAAAAATGTTTGATGATGTCGTGCCACAAGGCACCGAAGCAAGCCTTCAGCTTATCGCGATCGGCGCTGATTTGAAGGCAGCACCGATGCAAGTACGTTGGGCAATGAACCGCGTCGAAACACGGTATCAATGGTACCAGCTTTACGGAAATTGGGACTGGGAGCCCATTACAACACGCAAGCGTGTGGCAAGCGAAGTGGTCGACCTAGCCGACGCGCCTTTGACCATAAGCGCACCTGTGGATTGGGGACGCTACGAGGTGATCGTGGAGCGTTTGGATGGCAGCTATATCGCGTCCTCTACCGATTTTTACGCAGGCTGGTACGCTCCTGCGGATACATCGAACACGCCCGACACATTAGAGCTATCCCTAGACAAGCCTGACTACAAAATGGGCAATACGGCGACCTTGCGACTTGTCCCGCGTTTCGCGGGTACGGCGCTTGTCACCGTTATGTCAAATCGCGTTATTCACATGGAAACGGTTGAGGTTAGACAGGGTGAAAACCTGATCCCCCTCACCGTGACCGATGAATGGGGCGCAGGCGCATATGTGACGGCAAACGTTATCCGTCCGATGGATGTCGTTGCTGGGCAAAACCCCGCACGCGCTTTGGGCCTGTCTTATGCGAAGATTGATCCAAAGGCAAAACAGCTAAACGTTACGATAGATGCTCCCGACGCAATTCAACCGCGTGGCTCTTTGGATGTATCGCTTCAGGTTGAAGGGGTCAAAGCAGGAGATACGGCTTATGTCACCCTTGCTGCTGTAGATCTCGGAATCCTCAATCTGACTGCGTTTGATAGCCCTAATCCATCAGATCATTACTTTGGCCAACGTCGTCTTGGTATGGAAATTCGCGATGTGTATGGTCGCTTGATAGACGGTATGAACGGCGCGATGGGACAAGTGCGATCAGGTGGCGACGCTGGATCCCGCCTGCGCTTGCAAAGCCCACCCCCAACACAAGACCTAGTCGCTTACTTTTCTGGTCCTGTTGAAATTGGCGCTGACGGCAAAGCAACTGCTTCTTTCGATATCCCAGCGTTTAACGGCACAGTGCGCCTGATGGCTGTCGCATGGTCGAACACTGGCGTTGGCCAAGCTCAGGCAGATGTTCTGGTGCGCGATCCAGTGGTTGTCACGGCATCGCTCCCGCGTTTTCTCGCGCCCGGAGATCAATCAAGTATGTTGCTTGAAATTGTGCATGCAACGGGTCCGAGCGGACGTATGGGGCTTGATGTCTCAAGCTTGGGAATAGCGTTGGATGCCACATTGATCCCATCGGGATTGACGCTGGAAGATCGACAAAAACAGACACTAACAGTGCCAATTGGTGCTTCGGTTGTTGGCGATCATACTTTGCGCATCGCGCTAACGACACCTGATGGCAAGCAACTCGTCCAGACTTTAACCCTCCCCGTGCGGGCCAATGACCCGGAGGTAAGCGAAGTCCGCCAAATCAGCATTGCGGCGGGCGAAACACTCACCCTGGATAACGCCGTATTCGCGGGCTTTAAGGGGGGCACGGGTTCTGCCATTCTTGCGGCTGGTCCACTTGCAAAACTCAACGCACCAAGTTTGTTGCAAGCGCTCGATCGCTACCCCTATGGATGCACTGAGCAAATCACGTCCCGCGCAATGCCACTTTTGTATTTCGATGAAGTTGCCCGTGCGATGGGTCTGGATGAACGTGCGACAGTACAAAAACGTGTTGATCAAGCGATAGCGCAAGTGTTGACGCGACAATCCTCTAATGGGGCGTTTGGCCTTTGGCGTGCAGACTCCGGTGAATTTTGGCTAGATGCCTATGTCAGCGATTTCCTGTCCCGCGCCAAGGCACAAGGGTACGACGTACCAGCCCTCGCCTTCCGCATCGCGATGGATAATTTGCGCAACCGTATCAATTACGCGCCCGACTTCGATGAGGGGGGCGAGGACATCGCATATTCTCTCATGGTGCTCGCACGCGAGGGGGCCGCCTCAATGGGCGATTTACGCTACTACGCTGATGTGAAAGCAGACGCGTTCACGACACCCCTTGCGGCTGCTCAACTTGCTGCGGCTTTGGCGTCTTATGGCGATCAAACCCGCGCAGATGCGATGTTCGCACACGCTGCGCGTTTGATGATCCCACGCATGGGTGAAGAAGCGCGAGTATGGCGTTCTGACTTTGGCAGTAACCTACGTGACGCGGCAGGTCTTTTGACCCTCGCCGTGGAAGCAGGCAGTACGACGATAGACACATCTGTACTCTCTGAGCGCATCGTTGCTGCGGGGCGTTCACTCTCTACGCAAGAAGCGTCTTGGGCACTTCTCGCCGCGCACGCACTGGTGGAAAACCCTGGCGCATCAGATCTATTGATCAATGGTGAAGCCAGCGCCGGTCCGCTGATCCGACGTTTTGAAAGCGGGGCGACGTCTATGATCATTGGCAATGATTCAAACCGTGCGATGGATATAACATTGAGCACCTTTGGTATCCCCGAAATCGCACCGGCGGAAGGGGGATATAGCTACAAGATCACCCGTGAGTATTTCACGATGGAAGGAGCACCTGTCACGGACTTGAGGGTACAAACGGGTAATCGCCTTGTCACGGTCCTTACGGTCATTCCGTTCGAGGATGGTGCTTCACGTTTGATGATCAATGATCCCCTTCCTGCAGGGCTGGAAATCGATAATCCCAACCTGATCCGTGGCGGAGACGTGCGGGCGCTCGAATGGCTGAAAACAGCGAACGCGCAGCACTCAGAGTTCCGCTCTGATCGCTTCCTTGCTGCTGTGGATTCGCGCGGTGTAACACCCCTGCGCCTCGCCTATATCGTACGCGCCGTTTCGCCGGGCGTTTACCACCATCCTGCAGCATCGGTAGAAGACATGTACCGCCCTCAATACCGCGCGCGCAGCTACACGGGCCAATTGATTGTGACCGAATAACAGATGCGCCGTTTCGCGCCCTTTGTATTTGCATTTGCGCTGTTCTGTGTGGCGCTTGGGCGCGATGCGTTTGACGATTGGGTGGCGCGCACGCAGTTGCCCAGTGTGCTGCCTGAAACCTCTGTCGAGGTGCGCGATCGCGACGATGTTTTGCTGCGCGCCTATACGGTAGAAGATGGCCGTTGGCGGCTTGGCGTCGCGCTAAATCAGGTGGATCAGCGCTATCTCGACATGCTCATCGCATACGAAGACAAACGTTTCTTTTCTCATAAAGGTGTCGATCCTTTGGCGGTCATCCGTGCAACAAAGCAGGCACTAATAAATGGCAAAGTGGTATCAGGCGCATCTACATTGACCATGCAAGTTGCGCGTTTGCTTGAACAAAGCGGCACAGGCGCATGGCAAGGTAAGCTGCGCCAAGTGCGCGTTGCATTGCGGCTTGAGCAAGTGTTGCGCAAAGATGAAATCTTACACCTCTACCTTTTACTTGCTCCGTTTGGCGGCAATCTCGAAGGCGTGCGTGCAGCATCGTTAAGCTATTTTGGCAAAGAACCTAACCGTCTTACCGCGGCGCAATCCGCGCTTTTGGTTGCGCTACCTCAAGCGCCTGAAGCCCGTCGTCCGGATATTGATCTTCTGGCCGCAAAATCTGCGCGCCAGATCGTTTTGGAACGGTTGTTAGACACTAAAACTGTCAGCAAAGAGGAGGCCCAAACAGCCTATTTAGAGCCTGTTTCTGCTCAGCGTCATCAATTTCCTTCATATGCGCCACATCTGTCAGATCGCGCACGCAAAGAGCGCCCTGAAAATACGCTACACAGTTTGACATTGAAGGCCGCCCTACAAAGGCAAGCCGAAAAGCTTGCGGCGTCCCGTCTTTATGGACAGGCTGAACATGTGTCCATCGCGATGGTTTTGGCCGATCACACCAGCGGCGAGATCATCGCACATGTGGGGTCCGGTGGATATTCTGACAAAGATGCACGTCAGGGGTTTATCGACATGACCCAAGCGTTACGCTCGCCTGGCTCCACTTTAAAACCGCTGGTCTACGGCTTGGCATTCGATCAAGGGCTCGCGCATCCAAGCACCCTGATCAATGACCGACCCGTTGCTTTTGGCAGCTATGCGCCACAGAATTTCGATGGCGCGTTTCGAGGTGAATTGCGTGTCGATGAAGCGCTACGTCTATCGCTCAACATTCCGGTCGTTTTGCTGACAGAAGAACTAGGCCCTGCACGCCTCATGAACGCGCTGAAAAACGCAGGGGTGGCGGCAAAATTGCCAAGCGGTCAAGCTGGACTTGCTGTGGCCTTGGGTGGTGTTGGAACATCACTTGAAGGGTTGGTTCAACTCTACGCAGGTCTCGCGCAAGGGGGTAGAAAACAGAGCCTAACTTGGCGGAACGAACCGACCAGCAACGTTGACGAACGATTTTTATCGCGTTCCGCTGCGTGGCAGGTCTCACACATTCTCGCGGGTCTTGCCCCACCTGCTGGCGCTGCAAACATGCGACTAGCATATAAAACCGGCACGTCTTATGGGCATCGCGATGCTTGGGCGATTGGGTTTGATGGTCGCTATGTAGCCGGCGTTTGGATTGGACGTCCCGATGGAACGCCCGTACCTGGCGCATTTGGAGGGGAGCTCGCGGCGCCAATCTTGTTCGAACTGGTTGGTTTGATCGCTGACCACGCGACACCTTTGCCGTCCCCACCACCAGAAACCTTGTTGCTAGAGACTGCTGACTTGCCCCAACCTTTACGTCGCTTCAAAGGGCGGCGTTCGGTTTTCGACGCGCCACCAGATGCGCCAAAGATGGCTTTTCCACCCGATGGCTCACGACTTGCGCGCACAGGGACAGGCCTCAACGTTAAAGTCAGAGACGGTCGCGCACCCTTCACGTGGCTCGCCAATGGCGCACCTGTCTTAACCAATGTGCACACCAGAGAGACGCAGCTCCCCATTATGGAAGAAGGCTTCGTACAATTGTCTGTTATCGACAAAGACGGTCGCGCGGCCCGCGCAACCATTCGACTGGATTAGGGTCAAGAGCCTTCGCAAAGGCTCTTGCAAGATCTTTTCAAAAAGATCTTTTTCCGATCAGAGTGCTTCAATTGCCAAAGCAATGCCCTGACCGCCGCCAATACACATCGTGATCAACGCGCGCTTACCACCGATGCGCTCTAGCTCGTAGAGCGCCTTGAGCGTGATGATTGCACCTGTCGCACCAACGGGATGGCCCAGCGCAATCGCACCACCATTCGGGTTCACTTTTGCCGCATCAAGGCCAAGCCCTTTGTTCACCGCCAGCGCCTGTGCTGCGAAAGCTTCGTTGCTTTCTACAACGTCAAAGTCAGCCGCCTTTAACCCGGTTCGCGCGAGCAAATTTTCTACCGCTGGCACAGGACCGATCCCCATCACTTCGGGACGTACACCGGCGTGGGCATAGCCAAGCATACGCGCGCGTGGTTTCAGACCGGCCTTTTCAGCAGCAGCAGCCGTTGCAAGCACCATTGCAGCAGCACCATCATTAATACCCGAAGCGTTTCCTGCGGTCACAGTCCCATCTTTCTGGAACACTGTGCGCAATCCTGCGAGCGCCTCATCAGAGGTGGCTTTAGGATGCTCATCCACCACAAAATCAACCATGTCACGTTTCACTTTGATCGCAACTGGGGTGATTTGGCTTTCGAAATAGCCATTCTCAATAGCATGAGCGGCCCGTGTTTGGCTCGCCATCGCGAAAGCGTCCTGTGCTGCGCGCGTGATGTCATGCTCCGCGGCAACATTCTCTGCGGTGACACCCATATGACCCGTACCAAAGGGACAGTTCAAAGCCCCCAGCATCATATCCAGTGTGCGTATGTCGCCCATCTTCGCGCCCCAACGTTGGTCAGGATTGATAAAGGGCGAACGCGACATGTTTTCCGCACCACCCGCAAGCGCGAAATCGGCATCTCCAAGCATGAGCGATTGGACTGCCGATACAATCGCCTGCGCGCCCGAGCCGCAAAGACGGTTAACATTCATCGCAGGGCTGGTGTCGGGAATACCAGCATCAATCGCTGCAACCCGCGACAGATACATATCACGCGGTTCTGTATTGATCACATGACCGAAGACAACATTACCAATCTGTGCACCTTCAACACCAGAGCGTTGCAACGCGGCTTTGCTCGCAATCGTTGCCAATTCGATTGGCGAGGTTTGCGCGAGTGCGCCCCCGAATGTGCCAATCGCTGTGCGCGCGCCATCAAGGATGACGATTTCGTCGGACATTTGTATTCTCCCATTCGTGAATTTGATCAGACTATGGCCCCACACCCACTGTTTGTCAGCACAGACGAAACGTCAAAGAGACTTGTGAGCCACGCAATAGCGTGTTTTCTTTTTTCCATGACTTTGCATCCAACGCCGACAGCACAAACACCCGCTGAACAAAAATTGCTTGCCGAATGCGCTGAACCTGCACGCATTATGTTTGGCGAAGGATCGGTGCCCGAACAACAAAGTGACGATAACTTAATCAACGCAACTTTTTTGCGTGATCTGTTGCTCTCCGAGGCGGGATTGGGTGCCAAGGGGCTTCGTATAAGAGGCGCATGGATTTCTGGGAAGCTGGATCTTCAAGGCGCACGCTTGAATTGTGATCTGTCCTTCACTCAATGCCATTTCACGGATGTGCTTGAACTAGTGAACGCCCGGATGCGCGGGTTAATCTTCTCAGGCTGCAACCTGCCCGGCCTGTCCGCAGACAACGTTGTTTTGGACGGGGCCTTGTTCATACGCGCAGGCACCCACATGAGCGGCGAGATGAGCCTGTCAGGCGCGCATATTAAGGGCGACGTGCAACTTGTGGATTGCAGCATCCTGTCAGAAACTCAGGACGCGATTTTTGCCCCCTCAATGACGGTTGATGGGTCACTCTATCTGGGAAATTATCCCTATTCTGGCGAAGATACTTCGCTGACCTGCAAAGGCGCGTTGTTCTTTTTGTCACTTGCGACAAAGCACGATGTGTTTGTGACGAACGTCGCAACATCTGTACAAGATGATTTTGGCGCAGGCGGGATTTTTCAAGCCACAGAAGAACATGGGCGCGACATCGCTTTGTCATTTGCACGTGCGCGGATTGAAGGGCTTTTGTACTTCAAAGACAACCAGATCGGTCGCGGCATCGTAAATCTGTCTGGCGCGCGCTGTGCGCGCTTGCGCGATGAGCCCGAAGGTCCGGGCGCGAGCTATCCAATCCGCTTAGACGGGCTCACATATGACGGATTCTCACAACACACCGATACGTCAGTCCAAAATCGTCTCGCATGGTTAGAGCGGCGACCCGAAGACATGGGTTTCACGGCGCAGACCTATGAACAGCTTGCACGCGTATTGCTATTGAACGGTCAACGCGCCGATGCTCGCAGTGTTCTCATGCGCAAAGAACACATGCTGAGAGCGGCAAACAGGCGTGCAATTTTCGCGCGTGGCGGTTTGCCGTTACGCTGGCTTGCTCATTGTATCGCTGATGGCGTGATGCGCGTGGCGGTAGGCTATGGGTACAGACCTGCTCGCGCCTTGTTCTTTGCTGCGGCTCTGATCATTGGTCTTGGCGCGTTCTTTGACCAAGCTTGGCGCGCGGGTGATATGACGCCCAATGCTGCCCCAATTCTCATCTCTGCGGATTGGATTTCTGCGACCAAAAGCCATGCAGATAACCCCGCGGCGTTCTGGTCCAGTAGCACTGAAGCAGGCAAAGATTGGGAAACCTTCAATGGCTACGCCTACGCCGCTGACTTGGTCATACCCATCGTATCTTTGGGGCAGGAAACCGCTTGGGCGCCGTCCACCTCGCGCTCCCCTTTGGGGCGCATCGGATGGTGGTTGCGTTGGTTCGCAAAAGCGCTTGGATGGATCATCACAGCGCTCGGTGCGGCGGCTGTGACAGGGGCAGTGCGGCAGGACTAACGACCAACAGCACCTTTATTCCCCGTAAGGAACCCAGACCGTTTTTGTCTCTGTCGCAGCATTTAGATAATCGCGCGTGTTGATTTGCGTCGTTTGCCCGTTGTTCACCCAAGTGCGTTTGAGATTGCCGACGGATTTCGCCTCGATCACAGCGGACACATTGGAGGAGGACTGGCTCCACACGGCATCAACATCGTTGTGCGCCGCCATGTGCGGTGCCAGCTCAGTATGACGTCCGGTGAGAATGTTAACGACGCCAGACGGCACGTCGGAAGTTTCCAGGATCTGAATGAAATCCGTTGCAGCCAAAGGAAACGGCTCACTCGCCGCCAATATACAGCGATTGCCCATCGCCATGCTCGCACCCATAGGCTTGATCAAACCAAGCAAAGGCAAATCATCAGCGCAAAGCGCGCCAATCACGCCAACAGGTTCTTTCATTGCCAGCGCGATACCTTTTATAGGAACGCCGCGCGCGGCACCGTCCCATTTGTCAGCCCATGCAGCATAGGTGAACAGCGCGTTCAACGACGCTTCAACCTCTGCTTTGCCGCCAGTCTTGCCCGTCATCAAATCAATGCGCTTGCCGAATTCAGAGGCACGAGCAGAAAGGTTCTCTGCCAAGTAGTATAGGATTTGCGCGCGCAAATGACCCGTTGTTTTGCCCCATGCGCTCGCGGCTTGCGCGGCCTCAACAGCGTTACGAATATCTTTGCGATTGGCGAGCGATACATCGCCCAGCTTCTTGCCCTTCTTAGAATAAACCGCTTTGGAATATCCCCCATCAGGGCGCGCCTGTTTACCACCAATATAAAGCTTGGCGGTGCGATCGATTGGATCAGACCCAGCATCATTTCCGGTAAATGCTTCAATCTGCTCCAAGGCTTTAGTCGCTGCCTTTGGCTTCGTATATGCCATCAGCCCTTCTAGACCGCCTTCGCGCCCAAACCCGCTTTCACGGGCACCACCAAAAGGTGCTGCCGCGTCAAAAAGGTTTGTCGCATTCACCCACACGACGCCCGCTACAAGTTTTGGCGCGATATCGAGCGCGAGATTGACGTTCTCTGTCCATACCGTCGCCGCGAGGCCATAACGCGTATTGTTGGCTAGCTGTACCGCTTCCGCAGGGGTGCGGAACGTGGTGGCACAAAGGACAGGGCCGAAAATTTCTTCCTGCATCAGGGTCGCAGATGGCGAAAGGCCAGTGATCAAAGTAGGGGGATAGAAACAGCCACGCTCTGGCATGTTGCAAGCGGCATGATAGGTTTCGCCCTCTGTGTTGTCATTCACCATCTTGGTGATCTGCGCCAATTGCACAGGATCAACGATAGCACCAACATCAATGCATTTATCTAGCGGATCGCCAATGCGAAGCCCATCCATCCGGCGCTTTAGCTTGGCATAGAACCGATCCGACACGCTTTCCTGCACCAGCAGGCGAGACCCAGCACAACAGACTTGGCCCTGATTAAACCAGATCGCATCAACCAGCCCTTCAACGGCGCTATCAAGGTCAGCGTCGTCAAAGACGATGTAGGGCGATTTACCACCCAGCTCTAAAGTCAGCGCCTTGCCAGAGCCAGCGGTCGCCTCGCGAATGCGGCGACCCACGGCGGTGGACCCTGTGAAGGCGATTTTATCGACGTCTGCATCAACGATGTGCTGACCTGTTTCCCCATCACCCGTGACGATATTCACAACACCCGCAGGCACACCTGCTTCGACGCAAATCTCGGCAAATACCATCGCGCTTAGCGTCGTATATTCAGCAGGTTTCAGAACAACAGTGTTGCCCATCGCAAGTGCTGGCGCGATTTTCCAAGCGAGCATCAGCAAAGGGAAATTCCAAGGCACAATCTGCCCGCAAACGCCTAGCGCTTCGCGATCAGGCATTTCATCGTCCATCAACTGTGCCATGCCAGCGTGATAGTAGAAATGACGGATCGCCAGAGGGACATCAATGTCACGGCTTTCGCGAATGGGTTTACCGTTGTCGAGCGTTTCCAATACCGCAAGCAAGCGCGCGTGTTTTTGCATCAAACGCGCAATCGCATAAAGCGCGCGCGCTCGGGCAGGTGCATCCTTGGCCCATTTGCTTTGCGCTCGGCGCGCGGCTTTCACGGCGCTTGCGACCTCATCAGCGGTGCCCTTGGTCAGGCCTGCAAGCCGCGCGCCTGTCGCTGGGTTGCGCAGCTCCAGATCATCGCGAAGGATGCCGAATTTGCCATCTATGAAATGCCCAGCAATACCACCGCGGCTTTCAATCCATTCTAGCGCCTCAGCGCTGCTTTCAGGGGCGGGGCCGTAGTCCATTTTGTCTAGGCGTTCGGAAATGCTCATGAGGGGTCTCCTTACGCCAGTGCGTGGCGGTAGCCGGCGGAATATGCGCCTGTGACGTGATGTTCTAGCTGGCGTTCGATGTCATTCAAAAGCGAGGACGCGCCAAAGCGGAAAAGATCAGGTTGCAGCCAACGATCGCCAAGCTCGTCTTTCATCAAAGCGAGATACACCAGCGCATCTTTCGCTTTGGAAATACCACCCGCTGGTTTGTAACCGACACGAAAGCCGGTGCGCTCATGATAGTCGCGGATCGCGCGGATCATCACCAAGGATACCGGCAATGTCGCATTCACGCTTTCTTTGCCAGTCGACGTTTTAATAAAATCAGCACCAGCCATCATGCAAATCAACGACGCACGCGCGACATTACGCAGCGTGCCCAGCTCTCCCGTCGCCAAGATTGCCTTCACATGCGCATCCCCACAGGCCATGCGAAACGCGCGCATCTCTTCATAAAGGGCTTGCCAATCGCCGGACAAAACATGGCGGCGGGAAATAACGATATCAATCTCTGCAGCGCCTGCCTTCACGCTTTCTTCAATCTCTGCAACGCGCAAATGGAACGGCGATAGACCAGCAGGAAAACCCGTAGAAACAGCCGCAACAGGAATGCCTGATCCTTTCAGAGCATCGACAGCCGTTTCAATCATATCGTGATACACGCAGATCGCACCTGTTTGGATACCGCTCATACCAAGCGCATCAGCGATGTCATTGCGCAAAGGCATTCGCGCCTTGGCACAGAGACGACGCACCCGCTCGGACGTGTCATCGCCAGACAAGGTCGTCAGGTCGATGCACTCAATGGCGCGCAAGAGCCATGCCGCTTGGTACTCTTTCTTGACACTGCGCCTCCCGGGCAAAGTTTTCGCGCGTCGCTCAATTGCAGACGTATTCGCCTGAACCGAGCGCACCCAGCTTAGATCAAGCTCCATTCCAGGATTTCGTGGCTCAACCGTTTGCGGCAAATGAGTTGTAGATGGGGCGGTTTGGGTCGTCATTGTCATGCACTCCAAAGGAGGGGGCGGTTGTTATTCTGTCCCACGAGTTTGCACAGTAAGCAAGCACAGGCCGCGTCTGAGTTCACTTTTTTGACCAAATGATCAGAATATTTCATTCTTTATTGCGAATAAGTCGCAACATCATTGACTTCTTGCGAATGACTCTCATATTCAAAATAGCAGAGGAGGATTCATGCGTCTCAATCGTCGTCATTTTATGAGCACCGTCGCGGCAGCATCCATTGCCCCACGCTTTGCTTTGGCAGCTGACACTTTGAAAATTGTCGCCACAACAGGAATGATCGCAGACACAGCACGCAGGATCGGTGGCGCACATGTTGAGGTGCAAGCCTTAATGGGGCCGGGTGTTGACCCGCATGCCTATCGCCAGACGCGGACAGACATTACAGCGATGACGCGCGCCGATTTAGTGCTTTGGCATGGCCTATATCTCGAAGCGCAGATGGAAGAGTTTTTGATTAAGCTCGATCGTCGTCGCACTTCCGTTCCCGTCGCTGCAGCCATGCCAAGCGGTGTTTTGATTTCACATGCTGATTACGAGGGTCGTTTTGATCCTCATGTGTGGATGGTACCTAACTTGTGGACCCATGTTGCACGCGAAATTACGCGTGTTTTGAGCGCAGCAAAGACTGACGCAGCAGACGCATTCACACAGAATTTAGCTTCTTTCGAGGAAGAGTTGAACGCTTTGCAAACTTACGGCGAAACGGCACTCAGCACCGTGCCCAAGCAAGCGCGTGTCTTACTCACAGCACATGATGCGTTTGGCTATTTTGGACGTGCCTTCGGCTATGAGGTCATTGGCATCCAAGGTATTTCGACTGAAAGTGAAGCGGGTTTGAACCGGATTTCGACCCTTGTTGATATGTTGGTAGAGCGCAAGATCGGCGCTGCATTTGTAGAAAGCTCTGTTTCTGACCGCAACATTCGCGCCTTGATCGAAGGCGCAGCAGCGCAAGACCACACGGTGACAATCGGGGGCGAACTCTTCTCCGATGCGATGGGTGCTGATGGTACATATGAAGCGACGTATATCGGCATGATTGATCATAATATTACGACCATTGCTCGCGCCCTTGGCGGCACCGTCCCAGAGCGCGGCATGAACGGTAAATTGGCAGCGGGAAGCTAGGATATGACAGCGGTTGAACTGGCGACCTCTAATGGCACACATATGGCTGAAACAGCCCGTGATGCAGCTTTAGCGATCCGTGGCATGACAGTTAGCTACGGGCAAAAACCTGCGGTATTTTCTGTTGATATGACAGTGCCAGTGGGGTCCATGAGCGCAATTATTGGGCCAAACGGCGCTGGTAAATCAACCTTGTTGAAAGCAGCGCTCGGCGTCATCAAACCGCTCGCAGGTACAGCGCATGTGTTTGGACAGCCCGTTGCCGCCTCGCGTGAGCGCATCGCATATGTGCCCCAACGCGCAAGTGTCGACTGGGACTTCCCAACACGCGTGATTGATGTGGTCCTAATGGGACTTTACCGTGAGTTGGGCTTGTTGGGTCGCATGCGCGGCGCACACAAAGCAAAAGCAATGGAATGTCTGGAGCGTGTCGGTATGCAAGATTTTGCAACCCGACAAATTGGCCAGCTGTCCGGTGGCCAACAACAACGAGTGTTTCTCGCGCGTGCTTTAGCGCAGAATGCTGATCTCTATCTTTTGGATGAACCTTTCGCAGGCGTTGATGCCGCGACCGAAAAAGCGATTATCGATGTGCTTCAAACGTTGCAAGGTAGCGGCAAAACAGTTGTCGCTGTGCACCATGATCTCAGCACCGTGAGCGACTATTTCGATCGTGTCTTTTTGATCAACACGACACGCATTGCGGAAGGCAGTATTCAGGACGCCTTTACCCCACAAACCCTGCAAGAGGCTTACGGTGGGCGCCTTGCGACTGGTCAACTTGGCCAGACTGCGCTTGGTGCGTAACACATGCTTTGGCATGCGCTGACCCTTCAGCTTGGCTACAACGCCACGCTTGTGACTCTTGGTGCAATGCTTCTAGGGATTGCTTCAGGCGTCACCGGTACGTTCCTGTTTCTTCGTAAACGTGCACTCGTCAGTGACGCGATATCCCATGCGACTTTGCCCGGTGTCGGCATTGCTTTCATCATCATGGTGGCGCTTGGGGGCGATGGTCGCAGCCTGATCGGCTTGATGCTTGGCTCTGCTGCATCCGCTTGGCTGGGTCTGCTGTGTATTGGATTTCTGACGCGCCGCACCCGTCTGGCAGAGGACGCCGCGATTGGGGCTGTCCTGTCTGTTTTCTTCGGCATCGGCATTGTGTTTTTAACGTTCATTCAAACAATGTCTGAGGGTCGCCAAGCTGGTTTGGAGGGATTCTTGCTCGGCTCGACTGCTGGTATGCTTTATTCAGATGCGGTCATTATTGCCGTTGGTGGCGCTTCGGTTCTTTTGGCTGTCATTGCATTTCGCCGACCCCTAAGCGCTGTTGCGTTTGACCCTGAATTTGCTGCGTCGAGCGGTTTGAATGTTGCGCGCCTTGATCTGATCATGATGGGTCTGGTTATGGCCATTACGGTCGTCGGGCTCAAAATCGTTGGTCTTATCTTAATCGTTGCCCTGCTCATCATACCCGCCGTAACCGCGCGCTTTTGGAGCGAACGGGTGACTGGTGTTCTATGGGTTGCGGGCATTGTGGGTGGCGTTGCTGGTTACACTGGTGCCGCTGTCTCAGCCATTGCACCTGCTTTGCCTACCGGTCCAGTGATCGTCTTAGTACTGTTTGCAATGTTTGCTTTATCGCTACTGTTCGCCCCTGCCCGTGGCGTTCTGGCGGCGGTTCTTAAGCATCTTTCCTTTCAACGGCGTGTGCACATTCGTCAGGGTTTGCTCGCCCTGGCCCAAGGTCAACCCATCTATGAAAGGCTAACATTGCGCCTGCTTCAGCGCTCTGGCCTTGCGCGCGCTGACGGAGTGGCAACACAAGACGGAAAAGCCCGCGCCGCAAAAGCACTGCGCGATGAAACACGTTGGCAAATGGCAAGGTCGCGTGAAGAGTTCGCACTGGCGGCGACCTTTTATGACGGGCTGACAGAGATAGAGAGCGTACTGACGGTTGATCAGATCCATGAGTTAGATCGCCTCATAGGCGCGCCAAAGGCGGTGCATTCATGATTGGCGAAGAGTTTGTTGCGCTGTCTTTGACCCCAATGCTGATCGGTATTCTGGCAGCAATCGCCTGCGCTTTGCCCGGCAATTTTCTGTTGCTGAGACGACAGGCCCTGATCGGGGATGCAATAAGCCATGTAGTTTTGCCCGGCATTGTTGTCGCCTTTCTGATCACTGGCGTTGTCGCTGCAGTTCCTATGATGCTTGGCGCTGCGGGCGCTGCAGTTGTCGCGGTCTTGATGATCGAAGCGATCCGCCGTTTGGGCAAGATTGAACCGGGTGCCGCGATGGGCGTGACGTTTACAGCGATGTTCGCAGGGGGCGTTTTGTTGCTGGAGCAATCGGACACAAGCACTGTTCACCTTGATGTGGAACACGCACTATTTGGCAACTTAGAAAGTTTGATCTGGCTTGATGCGACGGGTTGGGGCTCTCTCTTGGATAGCGAGGCACTGGCTTATCTGCCTGTGGAACTGCCGCGATTATTGATTGTTCTTATAGCCGTGGGTTTGTTCACCTGGGTCTTTTGGCGTCCTTTAAAGCTCTCCACATTCGATGAAGGGTTCGCGCAAAGCATGGGCATTCGGACAGGTGCGCTTGGATTTGCACTGGTGATCGTTGCAGCGCTGGCCGCTGTGGCGGCATTTGATGCAGTCGGTTCGATTATTGTAATCGCAATGTTCATTTGCCCCCCAGCAGCAGCGCGCTTGATGACCAACGCTTTGGGCGTTCAAGTGGCGTGGAGCGTGGTGTTCGCGACATTGTCGGCAGTTCTTGGGTATGTGTTTGCAGGCTATGGGCCACTTTGGCTTGGTGCGGATAATGCGGTCAGCGCCGCGGGGATGATTGCGGCTGTATCAGGCCTTATCCTGTGCGCTGCTGCGGTCTTTGGACCCCACCGTTTGCGCGGTGGAGCCCCTACAGAAATTTGATCACGCCGCGCTAAGGCCAGTGTCCAAAGCGTTCAAAATGACGTTCACTTCATCCTCTGAAATCGTCAAAGGCGGCGACATCAGGATATTGGGTGGACCCATGCGCACCATCGCGCCAGCCTCGTAGGTCGCCTGTTGAATGCGCTTGACAGTTGCGGGATCCATCGGGGTCTTGGCGGCTTTGTCGGACACAAATTCCATCCCTGTCATGAGGCCCTGACCGCCGCGCACATCACCAATAATATCGTGCTTGGCTGCGAGCGCTCGTAGACCCTCAAACAGTTGCGTACCCCGCGCGGCCGCATTGGCGCGCAGATCAAGGCGGACAGTTTCCGCGAGACACGCAGAAACAGCAGCAGCGCCAACAGGATGCGCAGAATAGGTATAACCGTGATAAATACCGCCCTCGGAAGGATCGCTGTTCTCGAACACATCCGCGACCTTTTCATTGAAAAGCGCGGCACCAACAGGGAAGTAGCCAGAAGTGATGCCTTTGGCAGTGCTCATCATGTCAGGCTTCACACCGTAATGGCTTGAGCCAGACCAAGAACCAGTGCGCCCGAAGCCAGTGATCACCTCATCCGCGATCATCAAGATACCATGACGATCACAGACGTCCCGCATCAGGCCCATAAAGCTCTCATGCGGGACAATCACGCCACCTGCGCCTTGGATCGGCTCCATGATAAACGCAGCGATCGTGTTCGCGCCTTGGAACTGCACCTCGTCCTCAAACGCATTTGCGATGTTTTGCGCGAGTTGCGCAGGATCAGTTTCATTGAACGGATTACGATAGGGATAAGGGCTCGGCAGATGAAAACAACCGGGAAGCATAGGTTCATACCCAATGCGGAAACGGTTGTTCCCGTTCACCGATGCACCGCCAAAATGCGTACCGTGATAACCCTTTTTGAGCGAAATGAACTTGGTGCGCGTCGGCTCTCCGCGAAGACGATGATACTGACGCGAAAGACGCAAGCAGGTCTCGACAGAGTCAGAGCCGCCAGATGTAAAGAAAGCACGCACCATGCCGTCGGGTTCAAAGAACTCGCGCACGGCATAAGACGCTTCAATCGCCGGCGGATTAGAGGTGCCGGCAAAGGCGGAGTAGTAAGGGAGATCATAAAGCTGCTTGGCAATGGCATCCTTGATGACATTATTGGAATAGCCAAGATTTACGCACCATAGACCGCCAACAGCATCGACAGTTTTGTGGCCATCAAGATCTTCAATCACCACACCTTCGGCCTTGGCGATAATCGCGGGCATATTGGCGTCTGAATTGCCCTGATGACCCATCGGATGCCACATGTGACGCGCGTTATTTTCGCGCAAAAAGTTGTCGTCTTTCATAGCTGTTCCTCACCCTTAGAGTTGCGCTGTAGGATTTTTGTCATTTGCTCTCTGACTTCGGCTTCGCGGCGCGGTGCAACTTCTCGCACTTTTGCCATGAACGCTTCGTTCTCAAAAGCTGGAATATTTACGTCATAAGTATCAGCCACTTCGACCATACCTTCTCGATCCGATTGATCAAACACTGATACCATATCAACGGCTTTATCGCTTGGAACACCAAGCGCTTCAAACGCAGAGCGCGCCATGCGCAAAGAACTATCATAGGTTTCGCGAATGATATCACGGCAACCAGCAGCATAGAGCTCGTAAACGTGGTTACGATCCAACGCGCGGGCCATAATATGGACGTTCGGGTGATTGGTATGGATGTAGTGCACCATTTCAGTGATCTGTTCTTTGTTGTCGATCGCAATCACGATCAGCTTTGCCTCATGGATGCCAGCAGCATGCAAAAGATCAGGGCGGCTAGCGTCACCAAAAAACGCCTTAACTCCGAATTTTTCGAGCATATCGAGTTGCTTGGAGGAATAGTCGATGACCGTCGGCGTATGACCTGCCGCACGAAGCACGCGCGCAACCATGCCACCTACGCGACCGTGACCTGCGATGATGATATTGGAGTCTGCATCGATATCATCAGCTTCGCGAGACTCTTCATCACTGAACCGCGGCGCGATTAAACGGTCGTAAATGATGAACAACGCAGGCGTTAGCAGCATCGAAAGCGCGACAACGAGCAAGAGTATGTCGGCGGTCGATGTCGGAATAATATTGCCAGCAACCGTGAAGGACAAAAGCACAAATCCAAACTCACCCGCTTGCGCGAGGCCCAGCGCAAAGAGCCACTTGTCAGCCCCTTCAATCTTGAAAATCCTCGCAAGCCCGAGCAGCACAAGCGCTTTCACAGCTATCAAGCCAAAGGTCATGCCGACAATGGCCCCAAGATTTTCAAAAAGCAGTGCAAAGTTAATACCAGCGCCAACGCTCATGAAGAACAACCCAAGCAAGAGGCCACGGAATGGATCAATATCGCTTTCCAATTCGTGTCGATACGCCGAATTGGCCAGCACCACACCCGCGATAAATGTGCCAAGCGCGGGGGACAGACCAACGAGGGACATGAGCAACGCGATACCAATGACGATAAGCAACGCGCCAGCGACGAAAAGTTCCCGCAACCCAGCGCCGGAAATAAAGCGAAAGATGGGGGATGTCAGAAAACTACCCCCAAGGATCACTGCGATAACCGAACCGACAGTCACCAACATGGTTTGCCAACCATTCAACCCATCAACAAGGCTCATCCCAGACCCATGATCGCCGTCGCCAGCATGGTCATCACTGCCATGTGCTGCATCAGCGCCGTGCGCAACAGCGTCACTCGCGACATCCATCAGTTCTGGCATCGCCAAAAGCGGCAGCAAGGCAAGCATCGGGATAACCGCAATGTCTTGGGTCAGCAGGACAGAAAAACTTGACTGGCCGCCATCGGATTTCATCAAGCCTTTTTCGTTCAGCGTCTGCAAAACAATCGCGGTTGATGACAACGCCATGACCAAACCAATCGCCAAGGCAATCGTCCAAGGTTGCCCAAACGCCATGCACAGCGCCATGACAACCAGCGTGGTTATTCCCACCTGCCCACCACCAAGCCCCAACAACTTTGCGCGCATCGCCCAGAGCATTTTCGGCTCTAGCTCCAATCCGACAAGAAAAAGCATCATCACAACACCGAACTCCGCAAAATGCTGGATCGCGATAACGTCTACATGCAGCAGCGCCAAAATCGGGCTAATGATGATTCCTGCGATAAGATAGCCAAGCACGGACCCAAGCCCGAGCCTCGAAGCGATGGGCACGGAAACAACGCCAGCGCACAAAAATATGAAAGCAAGCAGCAGGAAATCAGTCATTTTAAATCTTTCGGAGCAATAGTGATATTGCTCAAGTCTGCGGACAAGGACAGGTCAAGTCCAGCGACATTTCTCAAATGGTCTTGGAGCGCGCCACGTTAGCGCCTATGTAGGCCTTTCAGACTTCAGAAAGATACGCAGATCATGGCCAAGCCAAAGGACAACCCGAACTACAAGGTGATCGCCGAAAACCGGCGTGCACGGTATGATTATGCGATTCAAGACGACATTGAATGCGGGATCATTCTGCAAGGCTCCGAAGTGAAATCGCTGCGTGTGAACTCTGCCAATGTTGCGGAAAGCTATGCGGAAGTAAAAGATGGCGAGCTTTGGCTCGTTAATAGCTATATCGCGCCCTATGAAGCCGCCAAAACATGGGGCCATGAAGAGCGGCGGCGTCGCAAATTGCTGGCGTCCAAAAAAGAACTGGCGCGCATGTGGTCAGACACGCAGCGCAAAGGCATGACGCTGGTCCCGCTGGTTTTGTACTTCAACCACAAAGGTTTTGTGAAACTGAAGATCGGCATCGCCAAAGGGAAGCAGAATCACGACAAGCGTGCGAGCGATGCAAAACGCGATTGGGGGCGCCAGAAACAACGCCTGCTGCGTCATTCTGATTAAGACATAGGCATTTTGGGAATAGTTACACATCTTTCCCCGTGACGGCACTTTCAAAGCGCGCGTATAAATACCTGCGCGCACGGATTGGGCCAAAACGGCGCTGCATAGATAATTGGCCCAACGGGAAGGAATTACTATGGAACTTTTGATTGGTCTGCTTTCAGGCGCGGTAGCTGGTAACGTTGCTGGTGGCGTTCTCAAGAACCTCAACCAAGGTACGCTCATCAACTCGATCTCCGGTATTGTTGGCGGTGGCATTGGCGGTCAAGTGCTAGGCATGCTCGGCGCAGGCGGCGGCGCTGGTGGTTTGGATATCGCATCCATCCTAACACAGGTTGCTGGCGGTGGTATCGGCGGCGGTGCCGTGCTTGCGGTAGTCGGTGTTGTTAAAAACATGATGGCGAAGTAATTCGCACGCTAAGATGAGATAGCAGGCATCGCGGGCTCGCGGTGCCTACACCTACGACCTCTAACACTTGCCACTGCGCGCCCTCGCAAGTATGCAAGTTTGCAAGCAAAAGAGGGCAATTCACATGGCATCTGACGATCCGAAGACTTTGGTTTCCACCGAATGGCTTGCTGCGCACATGCGTGACCCCGATTTACGCATCATTGACGCATCCTGGTACATGCCATCAGAGGGTCGTGACGCCCGCGCCGAATACGACGCAGAGCATATTCCCGGCGCGCGTTTCTTTGACATCGACGAAATCAGTGATGCACGATCTAAGTTGGATCACATGGCGCCGACGCCAGAAAAGTTCATGTCGCGCATGCGCGCGATGGGCGTAGGCGACGGGCATCAGGTGGTGGTTTATGATGGGTCCGGCATCTTTTCCGCACCGCGTGTGTGGTGGCTATTCCGTTTGATGGGGCAAATGGATGTTGCGGTCCTTGATGGTGGTTTGGCCAAATGGCTCGCTGAAGGCCGCGAAACCGAAGATATGCCCCCTGTCATTCGCGACCGCCATATGATGGTGCGTTTCCAAAACCAGATGGTAAGAGATGCCACGCAGGTCGCAGCGGCTGCCAAACTGGGCGCGCCGCAAATTGTCGACGCACGCTCACCTGCGCGCTTTGCTGGGACAGAGCCTGAACCACGCGAAGGTATGCGGGTTGGTCATATTCCAGGGTCGCGCAACGTGTTTTTCAAAACCTTGCTCAACAATGACAACACAATGAAAGACCCAGCTGAACTGAAAGCTGTGTTTGAAGCGGCTGGGGTTGATTTGGAAAAACCTGTCATCACCTCATGTGGCTCGGGAGTGACTGCTTGTATTCTCGCACTCGCACTTGAACGGATTGGTAAGTCCGATCACGCTGTGTATGACGGGTCTTGGAATGAATGGGGCGCAGTGCCCACAATGCCGATTGAAACTGGAGACGCCTAAATGCTTGGCAACCTAAAGCCGCAACCCGCTGACAAGATCTTGGCCCTTGGTAAATTGTTCCGCGAAGATCCACGTACTGATAAAATTGATCTTGGAGTGGGCGTTTACAAGAACGCCGAAGGCCTGACGCCCGTCATGCGCGCTGTAAAAACAGCCGAGAAGCAGCTTTGGGAGTTGGAAAGTACCAAGTCCTATGTGAGCCTTGCGGGGGACCCTGCCTTTTCTGATGTGATGATAGATCTTGTACTCTCAGATGCAGTTGATCGCTCAACTGTTGCGGCAGCTGCAACACCCGGTGGCACAGGTGCCTGTCGTCAAGGGTTTGAATTGGTGAAAATGGCCAATCCGGGAGCGCGTGTTTTCGTCTCTAACCCTACGTGGCCGAACCACACATCAATCCTCAATTATCTTGGAATCGAACATGTGCCTTACCGCTATTTCGACCCTGAGACCCGAGGCGTTGATTTTGAAGGTATGCTGGAAGACCTCAAAGGTTTAAAAGCTGGCGATGTCGTCTTGCTACATGGTTGCTGTCACAATCCCACGGGCGCAAACCTGAACTTATCTCAATGGCAACTTGTTGTGGATGTGCTCAACGCGCGCGGTGCGATCCCGATGATCGACATTGCTTATCAAGGTTTTGGTGATGGCCTTGAAGAAGACGCTGCTGCGGCGCGTTTGGTTGCCGCATCAGTTCCAGAATGTTTAATCGCGGCAAGTTGTTCAAAGAATTTTGGCATCTACCGAGAGCGGACAGGATTGTTGATGGCGGTTTCTTCAGAACCATCAAGCCGCGGGTTGAACCAAGATACTTTGGCATTTTTGAACCGTCAGAATTTCTCATTCCCGCCAGATCATGGCGCGCGTTTGGTGACAATGGTTTTACAGGACCCTGACTTGCGGGCTGATTGGGCTTCAGAATTGGAAGAGGTGCGTCTTGGCATGCTTGGCTTGCGTGAACAGCTTGCCGGAGAATTGCAGCGCTTGAGTGGCTCTGACCGTTATGGATTTTTGGCGCAACACCGAGGAATGTTCTCACGAGTAGGGACGCCGCCGGACATGGTAGAGCGCCTGCGTGTCGAGCATGGCATCTATATGATTGGTGACAGCCGGATGAATATCGCAGGGCTTAATGCACGCTCTGTTCAGGTGTTGGCGAAGGCCATTATTGACGTGGGTGGTTAAAGCTATCGGATCGGCAATACCGATCCCGCCGACGAGGGGCTAGCCCCTCGAACTCCCCAGGATATTTGCTGAAAGAGGAAGATTAGGGCGTAAGTTTTTGGCGGCCTTTGTCTGACAGAGTATGGACTGTTGTGCCCTCAAAAACAGCCGTTGTCAGGGGTTTTCCATAGCCTGCGCCTGTGTCCAAATTCACATGATTGCCCGCATGTAGCGGCGCGGCGACGCGTGTATGACCGTGTACAATCAAAGCACCATGATCGCGCGTGTCGTTTGAGAATTCGTTTCTGATCCAAACCAAATCATCTTCGGTTTGATCGCTTAAAGCGACACCAGGACGAACGCCCGCATGCGCAAAGAAAAGCGGCCCGTGAAAAATCGAAATTTCACAGTCTTGCAAGAAACGAAGATGATGGTGCGGTACCGCTTTTTGTGCGTCAGCGTGAACGTTGAATAATCTGCGTGATGCACCCGCCTCGACCCCATAAGACGCCAGTGTCGTTGTACCACCAAGGCGCTCATGCAGCCAATGATAGCCGACGAGCAGAAAAGGATCATGGCGCGGGACAGGTTCCATGAACCACTCAAACATCCGGTCATGGTTACCTTTCAGGAAACGCCATGGCCTGCCCGCAGCTTTGCCTTGAACAAGACGTTCGATAACAGCGTTCGAATCTGCACCACGGTCTACGTAATCGCCCAAGAAGACGATCTGAGCGTCTTTTCCACCATCTGTTTCAATGAGCGAAAGAGCCTGTTCCAGCATCTCTAACTGGCCGTGAATATCGCCGATGGCGTAGATTGGCTGTGTCATGCGCTAAGGCCTAAAGCAGAAAGGCCGCCCTGAGAAGAGCGGCCTTTGTTTTCGTTGAATGCCAATTTAGGCAACATCAAATTCCAGCGGTTTGACCTGCTGGAACATGCCCGTCCCATCGAGCGTCTTCAGAACATCGGCAGGAATAGGGTTGTCGACGTAAAGCAGCGCAATCGCTTCGCCCCCCACATCCGAACGACCGAGCGTAAAGTTCGCGATGTTGACCCCGTTTTTGCCCATCGTGTTGCCCAAGAGGCCAATGATGCCTGGAACGTCTTCATTCGTGGTATAGAGCATATGCGCACCGATCTCTGCGTCGATGTTGATGCCTTTGATCTGAATAAAGCGTGGCTTGCCGTCACTAAAGACCGTGCCTGCTACAGAACGCTCGCGCTTGTCGGTGACAACAGTCACTTTCACATAACCATCAAATGTGCCGGATTTTTCTTGATTGGTCGTGCTGATCTGAATGCCACGCTCAGCCGCGATAACCGGCGCAGAAACCATGTTCACATCCGGGTTTACGCGCTTCATGATGCCCGCGATTGACGCGCAATTCAGGGCTTCAAGGTTCATCTGTGCGACACTGCCGTCATACAGAATGTTGATCGCTTTGATCGGCTCATCGGTCATTTGTCCGATGAAGGAACCAAGATGACCCGCAAGCGAAACCCATGGCCCCATGATTTTCGCTTCCTCAGCCGTTACAGATGGCATGTTCAATGCGTTTTCAACCGCGCCTGTGTTGAGGTAGTTCGACATCTGCTCTGCAACTTGCAACGCTACGTTTTCTTGCGCTTCGCTGGTTGCCGCGCCGAGGTGAGGGGTGCACACCACGTTAGGCAAGTTAAACAGCGGATTTTCCGTCGCCGGCTCTTGAGCAAACACGTCAAAGGCAGCACCCGCCACATGGCCGGATTTCAGCATATCTGCCAGCGCCTCTTCATCAACCAAACCACCGCGGGCACAATTGATGATGCGAACGCCCTTTTTTGTCTTCTCAAGGTTTTCTCGGCTCAAGATATTAGCCGTAGCTTCTGTAAACGGCACGTGCAGCGTGATGAAATCAGCGCGCTTTAGAAGCTCGTCCAGCTCGACTTTCTCGACGCCCATCTTTTTGGCTTTTTCTTCGCCAAGGAAGGGATCGTAGGCCACAACTTTCATTTTCAGGCCGCGCGCACGATCGCATACGATGCCACCGATGTTGCCCGCACCAATCACGCCAAGCGTTTTACCCGTAAGTTCGACCCCCATAAACTTGGACTTTTCCCATTTGCCCGCATGGGTGGATGCGCTGGCCTCCGGAATTTGGCGCGCAACGGAGAACATCATCGCAATCGCGTGTTCTGCCGTCGTGATCATGTTGCCGAAAGGTGTGTTCATGACAATCACACCTTTCTTGGAGGCCGCGACTTTATCGATGTTGTCGGTACCAATGCCCGCGCGGGCGATGACCTTTAGATTAGTGGCCGCATTAAGGATCTTTTCGGTGACTTTTGTTGCCGAGCGGATGGCGAGGCCGTCATACTGACCAATGACTTCAGCCAACTTATCTTTGTCTTTGCCAAGGTCTGGTTGGAAATCCACGTCGATGCCTGCATCACGGAAGATTTGAACAGCTGTTTCGCTGAGTTTGTCAGAAACGAGTACTTTGGGAGCCATCGGATTGGTCCTTTCGAATAGATGTAGCGAATTTTCTAGAAATTCGGAATGTTAGGCTGCTATGATTTCGGCTTCGAACGCGTATGAGAGCCATGGAAGCATTGCTTCGATGTCAGACGTCTCAACGGTCCCGCCGCACCAGATGCGCAAACCCGCAGGGGCATCACGGTATCCACCAATGTCGAGGGCGACATTTTCAGCCTCTAAGCGCTTCGCAATGGCTTTGGCAAACGCTGCACCATCCGCAATCCGCCCATCCGTAAACTTGAGACAGACCGATGTATTGGAACGTGTCGCAGGATCGACCGCTAGAAAATCAATCCAATCATGCGCAGTGACGAAATCAGTGATTGCTGCCGTATTCGCATCAGCACGCGCTATCAAGCCTTGCAGACCGCCTACAGAGCGGGCCCATTTGAGCGCTTGCAAGTAATCCTCAACAGCGAGCATGGAAGGTGTGTTGATCGTCGCACCAGAGAAGATGCCATCGATCAATTTACCGCCTTTGGTAAGGCGGAAAATCTTGGGCAGTGGCCAAGCGGGCGTGTAACTCTCAAGACGCTCAACAGCACGGGGGCTCAGGATAATCATGCCATGTGCCGCTTCGCCGCCGAGCACTTTTTGCCAAGAGAACGTCGTCACATCAAGCTTGTCCCAAGGAAGGTCCATAGCAAAGGCGGCGGAGGTCGCATCACAAAGTGTAAGACCAGAACGATCGCTTGGGATCACATCGCCATTGGCGAGACGAACACCAGAGGTCGTACCATTCCATGTGAAACAAACGTCATTGTTGAAATCGACAGTCTCGAAATCAACAATTTCACCGTACTCCGCAGTCTTAACAGTTGCATCCAGCTTGAGTTGCTTGACCGCATCTGTGACCCAGCCGGAACCAAAGCTTTCCCATGCGAGCATCTCAACATGGCGCTCACCAAGCAGGTTCCACATCGCCATTTCGTAAGCGCCTGTATCGGACGCAGGCACAATGCCGATTTTGTAATCCGCTGGCACGCCAAGAATTTCGCGCGTCTCTTCGATTGCCGCTTTAAGCTTATCTTTGCCAACAGCAGCACGGTGCGAACGGCCAAGAGCAGCGTCCGCGAGCGTGTCGAGCGTGAATGTGGGGGGTTTGGCACAGGGGCCAGACGAAAAACGCGGGTTTGCCGGCCGCGTAGCCGGTTGCTTAATAGCCATTGCTGGTATCCTCACAGATATATGCCCTTCGTTGGGGAAGGGTGTCCCACGGACGCTGATATGCGGGAGCACGGGGTAGCGCAACGACAAAAACGGGGCTATAGCGCCGCTTGATCAGATAAATACGGCATAACTTTAAGCGATTGGACAGGTCATGACACAGATTGCGACTTTAATCGGGGCGCGGGGCGCAGACTCAGTGACACTGGAATTGGTTGATTCGCTTCGAAATGCTTGGGGTGGCGGTGATGCCGTCTGGCTATCGCCTTTGACGGCCGCAGAATTTCCAATGGACAGCATGCCAGACAATCGCTGGGACGTTTGGAGCGATCTGCAGCGTCTTGGCGTTGACCTGATCGTTCAACAAGGTGCGGGTCGGCGCAAAAAGATGCTGCTTGCCGATATGGACAGCACAATGATCCAACAAGAATGCATAGATGAGCTTGCCGATGAAGCAGGTGTCGGTGCACGTGTTGCGGCAATTACTGCCGCTGCAATGAATGGTGAACTGGATTTCGACGGTGCATTGCGTGAGCGTGTGGGTTTGTTGAAGGGCTTGCCAGAAAGCGTGATCGCGGACGTTCTCGAAAAGCGGATCACATTGATGCCAGGCGGAGCTGAACTGCTCGCCACGATGAAAGCCCATGGCGCGTATGCGGCTTTGGTCTCTGGCGGCTTTACGGCGTTTACAGGAGCAATTGCCGCGAAACTCGGATTTGATGAGAATCGTGCGAATACACTACTTGAAAAAGATGGTTTTTTGACTGGTGAGGTCGGGATGCCCATCCTTGGAAAGCAGGCTAAGGTCGATGCCTTGGAAGAAATCACAGCGCGCTTGGGACTGTCAGAGCACGACGTTCTAGCAGTCGGTGACGGGGCCAATGATCTTGGCATGTTAAAACGCGCCGGTACGGGGGTTGCGTTGCATGCAAAACCATCTGTGGCTGCAGAGTGTGATGTTCGGGTGAATTTCGGTGATCTAACGGCCTTGCTATACTTACAGGGCTACTCACTGGATGAGTTTTCCAATTGCTAAAGCAAATGGACCGGTGCGAGAGAGCCAGCCCTCTCCCGCTCTCCAGAGGTATTTATAGAGAGAAGAAGAGTTCGTTAAGCTCCGATGACACCTTGGTTCTCTCCGATTTGGCCGCGATGGAGAAGTAGGTGATCAAGAATGACACAAGCCATCATCGCCTCACCAACAGGAACCGCGCGAATACCGACGCAGGGATCATGTCGTCCTTTGGTAATGATTTCAGTATTCTCGCCTGATTTTGTGATTGTTTGACGCGTTGTAAGAATCGAACTTGTTGGCTTGACGGCAAAGCGGATCACAATGTCCTGACCTGTTGAGATACCCCCAAGAATGCCGCCCGAATGGTTGGAGCTATAGCGCGGGCCATCATTGCCCATAGAGATTTCGTCAGCGTTTAGCTCACCTGTGAGCATTGCTGCTGACATGCCTTCGCCGATTTCAACACCTTTTACAGCGTTGATGCTCATCATTGCCGCGGCCAGATCGGTATCGAGTTTACCATAGATCGGCGCTCCAAGTCCCGCGGGGACCCCGCGCGCTGTGACTTCGATAATCGCGCCGACAGAACTTCCTGATTTTCGCAGACCATCAAGGTAGTCTGCCCATGTTTCAGCGGCTTTGGCATCTGGTGTCCAGAATGGATTTTGTTCAATCTGATCCCAATCAAAATTAGCGCGATCAATTTCATGCGCGCCCATACGCGTCATGTAACCCGTAATTTCGACCTGCGGCGCAAGTTTGGCAAGAGCTGCGCGTGCTAACCCGCCAGCAGCCACACGTGCCGCCGTTTCGCGCGCGGAGGAGCGGCCACCACCGCGATAGTCACGGTTTCCGTATTTCTGGTAGTATGTGATGTCAGCGTGGCCCGGGCGAAATTTCTCAATAATATCGCCGTAGTCTTTCGAGCGCTGGTCGGTGTTTTCGATCATCAACTGAACCGGTGTGCCGGTTGTTTTGCCCTCAAACGTGCCGGAGAGGATTTTAACGGCATCTGCTTCACGGCGCTGCGTCGTATATTTGGAGGTCCCCGGTTTACGCTTGTCGAGCCAGTGCTGGATCGCGCCTTCATCAATCGCAACATTCGGTGGACAGCCATCCACAGTCGCACCCAAAGCAGGCCCGTGGCTTTCACCCCAGGTGGTGACGCGGAAGAGATGACCGAATGTGTTTAGGCTCATGGAATAGCTCCTTTGCGCCCCTGTTACATAGGCCGCGCGCGGCTCTCAAGGGATTTCGCTGGACAAGTCCTTTAACGCATCCTACCAAAGGAGTACCTCGGGGGGCCAATCTGGCTGAGATATGCGTACGCATGACCCGTAGAACCTGAACCGGTTAGGACCGGCGGAGGGAAGGTCTGGAAACACTATCTCCAACCCTATCCGACCGTCCGCCTACATTTATTGGAGGATGCGATGAAGTATCTTGGATGTATCGCGGGTGTTTTTGCAGCAAGTATGGCTGCAGCAGAAACACCTGAATTGGTGGTTTACACCTACGACAGTTTTGTATCCGACTGGGGCCCCGGCCCTGCTGTCGAAAAGGCTTTTGAGGCTGAGTGCGGATGTGATTTGAAATTCGTCGGTGCTGGCGATGGCGCTGCTTTGCTTGCGCGCATCAAGCTTGAGGGCCCGCGCACGGAGGCAGACGTTGTACTTGGGCTGGATACCAACTTAACTGCCGCGGCCAACGCGACGGAACTGTTTGCACCGCACAGCGTGAGCGCACAGTATAGCCTACCGATTGAATGGAATGATCAAACGTTTGTACCCTACGATTGGGGATATTTCGCATTCGTTCATAAAACAGGCATCAACGCGCCAACAAGCTTGAAGGCATTGGGCGAAAGCGACCTGAAGATCGTTATTCAAGATCCTCGCTCATCGACCCCCGGTCTTGGTTTGCTTATGTGGGTCAAAGCGGCCTATGGCGATGAAGCCCCGATGATTTGGGACAGCCTGTCAGACAATATCGTGACTGTGACGAAGGGCTGGTCCGAAGCTTATGGCCTGTTTCTTGAGGGCGAAGCAGACATGGCGTTATCCTATACCACGTCCCCTGCCTATCACTTGATCGCTGAAGAGGACGCAGGTTTTGCCGCAGCAGCATTCGACGAAGGGCACTATTTGCAGGTCGAAGTCGCGGGCAAGTTGACTTCGTCGGATCAGCCGGAACTGGCAGATCAGTTCCTCGCATTTATGGTCAACGAAGAGTTCCAAACGATCATTCCAACCACGAACTGGATGTATCCGGCAGTCACGCCAGAAGCCGGCTTACCAGACGGGTTTGAGACGCTTGTGACGCCAACAAAATCGTTGCTGGTTCCAGCAGAAGATGCGCCAGACATTCGTGATGCAGCATTGGCTGAATGGCTTACCGCGCTCAGCAAATAAAACCTTTGATCAACCCATGGGTTGGGCTTGGGGCAGCGGCATTAGTGGCTGCCCTTATCCTTGGTACTTTGAGTGTCGTCGCAAGTTATGCGCCTGAGGCAGGGCAGCTTGGGCCAAGCGATTGGGCGGCAGTAAGGTTTACAGTCTCACAAGCATTGCTATCAGCAGCATTAAGTGTGCTTTTCGCGATTCCTGTCGCCAAGGCACTGAGCAGACGGCAGTTTTTAGGGCGCTCTTTATTAATTACTTTGCTTGGCGCACCCTTTCTACTACCGGTGATCGTTGCCGTTATGGGACTGCTTGCCGTATTCGGGCGATCAGGTTGGGTATCACAACTGCTAGAGGTTTTTGGCCTACCCGCAATTCCGATCTACGGATTTCATGGTGTGGTCATCGCCCATGTGTTTTTCAACCTTCCCCTTGCCACAAGGATCATCTTGCAAGGCTGGTCGAGCATTCCTGCCGAGCGCTTCCGCCTTGCTGCGCAGCTTGGGTTCTCTTCCCGCGATGTAGCGCGATACTTAGAATATCCGATGTTGAAACGCACTGTGCCCGGAGCGTTTGCCATCGTCTTTGCGATCTGTCTCTCAAGCTTTGCGGTTTCGCTCACCTTGGGTGGGGGACCGCGCGCCACCACCGTAGAACTTGCGATTTATCAGGCGTTTCGATTTGACTTCGACCTAAGCAAAGCAGCGATGTTGGCAAGTGTTCAGCTGGTCATGGCAGGAAGCGCTGCATTATTTGCGCTATGGGCGAGCCAAGGACAAGCGGGCTTTGGCAAAGGGTTGGATCGCGTTGTCCTACGGTGGGATGGCCAGACCCGTGTCGCGCAACTGGGCGACTTTATAGCAATCTTATGCGCAGCATTATTTTTACTGGTCCCGATGGGTGCCGTCGGCATTCGCGGCATCACGGCTCTTCCAGATCTTCCGCTGTCTGTTTGGAGTTCAAGCTGGATTTCTCTTAAAATTGCGTTCACATCGGCGGCCTTGGCTTTCTTGCTAAGCATATCTATTGCCCTTTCTGCTGTAAGATTTGCATGGGTCGAAAGTATCGGATTACTTGCGATTGCCGCTTCACCTTTAGTGATTGGCACGGGACTGTTTATCATGATTTTTCCCATCGCCTCACCGCAAGATTGGGGAACGGTTGTCACTGCTTGCGTCAACGCCGTTATGGCATTGCCCTTTGCCTTGAGGGTCTTAATCCCCGCTGTCCAAGACGTAATCGAAAGCTACGGGAAACTTTCACAGATTTTAGGTATGTCCCAATCAACAATGCTTAGGCTTATCGTCCTGCCACGTGTATGCGCACCGCTAGGGTTTGCCATCGGTTTGGCGGCGGCATTGTCGATGGGGGATCTTGGTGTAATTGCACTGTTTGCAAGCACAGAGGACGCAACTTTACCGCTACAAATATATCGACTGATGGGCGCATATCGCATGGATGATGCAGCGGGCGCAGCGCTCTTGTTGGCACTGTTGTCATTTGGTCTATTCTGGATCTGCGACATGTGGGGGCGCAAAAATGCTTGAGTTAAAGAATATCGAGTTGCGTCAAGGCACGTTTGCGCTGCACGCTTCGTTCAGCGTTGACCCTGCTGCGCGCGCCGCGGTGATTGGCCCGTCTGGCGCTGGTAAATCAACACTGCTCATGGCGCTTGCGGGGTTTTTGAAACCTGCCTCAGGGCAGCTGTCTTGGGACGGTGCAGATATTACGTCCACTGCTCCTAGTGCGCGGCCATTCTCGGTTTTGTTTCAAGACAATAATCTATTTCCCCATATGAGCGTCGCGCAGAATGTTGGGTTGGGGGTTCGGCCGTCTTTGCGCCTGTCCGCGAAAGACAAGACGCGTGTTCAAGAGGCACTCTTGTCGGTTGGGTTATTAGGCATGGACGAGCGTAAGCCAGCCGAACTTTCAGGTGGTCAGCAAAGCCGCGTCGCGCTCGCCAGAGTGTTGGTTCAGCGCAAACCAATGCTGTTGCTTGATGAACCATTTGCAGCGCTTGGCCCCGCCTTAAAAATTGAAATGCTCGATCTGGTGGCAGAACTCTGTGAAAAGCTTGGCGCTGGTCTTTTAATGGTGAGCCATGATCCTGAAGACGCAAGGCGCATCTGTGAAAATACCATTTTAGTCGCAGACGGGCTCGCTCATGCACCAACAGCCACGGATGATTTGCTGGATAACCCACCTGAGCCCCTGCGCGCATACTTGGGCAAATAAAAAACCCCTGTGAGATCACTCTCACAGGGGTTTCATTTTCACATTAAGGCGAAAGAGATCAGCTCTCTTTACGACCTTTTCCTTTGATTGGTGCCCAGATCCGCTTGTTCGTGAGATACAAGAGAACAGAAAGAACCGTCAGGAAGAACACGGATACGAAACCAGCCTGCTTACGTGCCATCATCTTTGGCTCCGCTGTCCACATCAAGAATGCAGAAACGTCTTCAGAGATGCTACGCAAGTCATTGGCGTGTCCGTCGTTGTAATCAACGTCTTCACCATAGAGCGGGGGGCCCATGGAAATCCAACCACCTGGGAACGCCGTATTTTCATACAGAGTTACGCCTGCTTCTTCTTTCTCTTCGCCAGTGTAGCCAAGGAGCAAGGATGCAATGTAGTCAGGGCCGCCCATACCTTTCAGCAACTGGTTGATACCTGTGCCGTAAGGACCATGAAAGCCCGCGCGCGCCTTAGCCATCATAGATAGGTCAGGTGCGCCTGCGCCGTTATTTTCAGGGAAGTGGTCAACCGGCGTAGCCGTGCGGAAATCCTCAATCGACTCATCGTAAACTTCGAAGTTTTCAGCGGCATACGCGCGAACCTGATCTTCGGGCAAGTGTGGGCCGCCCTCATCTGCAAGCGTGCGAAGGGGCACATACTTCAGGCCATGGCAAGCAGAACAAACTTCGGTGTAGACCTGAAGGCCACGCTGGAGCTGGTTCTGATCGAATTTACCGAATGGCCCATCGAAAGAGAAATCGATGTTTTCGATCTTTTGATCGCCGCCACCCGCCGCAAACGCGCCGGATGTGAGGGCCAGTGCAGCAATCGCTGCGATGCTGAGTTTCTTAAACATTGTCCTCAGTCCTTTCTTATTCAGCCGGTGTCGCGTCGGACTTGCCGTAGTGAGCAGCAAAGTCTTCTTCGATTGTGGCAGGCTGTGGCAATGGTTTCTCGATTACACCCAACAGTGGCAAGATCACTAGGAAGTAACCGAACCAGTAGGCAGAACCGATCAACGAGAGCGTCGCATATGGCTCTTCTGCTGGCATTGCACCTAGCCATGTGAGGAACACAAAGTCTGCTACCAAGATCCAGAACCACCACTTGAACATTGGGCGGTAACGACCGGAGCGCACAGACGATGTATCGAGCCAAGGTGCCAGCGCCATCACGATGATCGCACCGAACATCGCAAGAACACCGAAGAACTTCGCGTCGATGATACCACCTGAGATGAATTCAAAGAAGATTACGATCCAGACTTCAGATGTGAACGCGCGCAAGATTGCGTAGAATGGCAAGAAGTACCACTCAGGAACAATGTGTGCAGGCGTCGCCAGCGCGTTTGCTTCAATATAGTTATCTGGGTGACCCAAATAGTTCGGCATGAAGCCAACAATTGCGAAGAACACAGCCAAGATGACCGCAAGCGCGAACAAGTCTTTGATCACGAAGTAGGGCCAGAATGGAAGCGTGTCTTTCTCTGCGTCTGCTTTAGATGTGCGGCGAACTTCAACACCCGTTGGGTTGTTGTTGCCTGTCGTGTGGAACGCCCAGATGTGAACAATCACAAGTCCGGCAATCACAAACGGCAACAAGTAGTGCAACGAGAAGAAGCGGTTCAGCGTCGCGTTATCAACGGCAGGACCGCCGAGCAGCAACGTTTGAATTGCCTCACCCACGAATGGGATCGCACCGAACAGACCCGTGATAACGGTCGCACCCCAGAAGGACATCTGACCCCATGGAAGAACGTAGCCCATGAAACCTGCGCCCATCATCAGAACGAAGATCAGCATACCAATGATCCATGTGATTTCACGCGGGCTCTTGTATGAGCCGTAGTAAAGACCACGGAAAATGTGCGCGTAGACCGCAACAAAGAACAAAGATGCGCCGTTCTGGTGCAGATAGCGGATCATGTGACCGCCATTTACGTTGCGCATGATGTGTTCGACAGACGCGAACGCAAGATCAACATGCGGTGTGTAGTGCATTGCAAGGATAACGCCCGTGATGATTTGCATCGCGAGACAGAACGTCAAAATAATACCCCAGATCCACATCCAATTGAGGTTCTTTGGCGTTGGAATCATGATGGTGTCGTAGAGCAAGCCAATGACAGGCAGGCGCGAGTGCACCCACTTTGCGCCGTTTGACTGCGGCTCGTAATGGTCGTGAGGAATTCCAGACATGTGTATGCTCTCCCTTAACCGAGTTTAATTGTTGAGTCGTCTACAAAGGCGACTGGCGGAACCGGAAGGTTCGTCGGTGCAGGTCCTTTGCGGATACGGCCAGATGTGTCGTAGTGCGAACCGTGGCATGGGCAGAACCAACCATTGTAGTCGCCAGCGCCATCGCCAAGCGGAACGCAGCCTAGGTGTGTACACACGCCCATCATGACCAGCCATTCGCCTGTTTCATCCAGCGAACGGTTTTCATCGGAAGCGTCAACTTCACCAAGGTTGGTGTTACGCGCGTCTCCATCGATCAAAACAGCGAGGTCAACATCACGGGCTTCCGCAATCTCTGCCTCGGTGCGACGTCGAATGAAAACCGGCTTACCAAGCCATTTGACCGTCAATTGAGTTCCAGGCTCGATGCCCGATACGTCAACCTGAATTGAGGACAGCGCCCTCACATCAGCAGATGGGTTCATCTGGTTCACAAGCGGCCAAGCGGCTGCACCAACTGTCACTGCTCCAGCGCCCGCTGTTGCGTAGTAGAGGAAATCCCTACGGGTGCCTTCGTTTTCGTCTGCGTGGGACACGAGGTTCTCTCCATATCTGGGCCGCTGGTCGGTATGACATTGCGGCAAAAAACGCGTCGAGCCGCGAGGATTCGAAAAGGGAATCCCCGCGACCGGTTCGAGGGGTATCTAGCGCTACAAAGACAACTCGTCCAGCAAGCAAAGCATAGGAATGTAATTAGCGCCGATGTGTCGCGGTTGAGAGGGTCTTCAAACATCTATATGAGAAGATAAAGTTAAATATTTCGCTCAAAAATCGCCTTGTGAGGGTTTTCAATGCGCTTGATTCTATCGTTCTTCGCCAGCCTGACGGTTTTGTTGTCCCTCTCCGCCCCGGTAAGCGCACAAATCGAGCTGAGTTTTTACGGCGGCACACAAAGCTCCCCGCACAGCCGTGTCACTGGAAACTACCCCGGCACAGGGGCACCGTTTGACGCATTGATCGGTTGGGAAGGCAAAAGCTTCGCGCCACCCCCTTACTATGGGGCGCGTGTCATGTGGTGGCAGCGCTCTGATCTTGGCTTCGGCGCGGAGCTGACCCATGCGAAGACTTACGCCCCTGCTGCAGAGCGCAGCGCAATTGGCTTCAACCGCATGGAGTTTACTGACGGGCATAACATCATCACACTGAATATAATGAAACGCTGGAACGACCGTTTTGGCTCTTTCACACCCTACGTTGGTGCTGGACTTGGTCTCGCTCTGCCGCACGTGGATGTAACGTCCGCGAACGGTCATCAAACGCTGGGGTATCAACTGACTGGCCCAGCCGTGCGTCTCACTGCTGGTATGAAATATGATCTGACCAACAACTGGGCGCTTTTTGGTGAGTATCAATTCACCTATTCTTCCAACAAGGCCGAGTTGGTCGGAGGCGGATCATTGAACACCGACATCATCACCAATGCGATCAATGTCGGTGTCAGCTATAGCTTTTAAGACGCAGGCGGCATTGTCGCCAGCATAGATGCACGTTCGCTGAAACTTTCGAACCACGTTGCAAGCGCATCATTGCCCTTACGCCATTCACGGTGACCGTGGCGGAAATCAACATAGCCAAGCGCGCAAGCCACTGCGACTTGTCCCATATCAATCGGACCAGCAAGATGGCTCATCCATCGCGTGTTGAGCGCTGCACAAGCTTGGGCAATTTTCCCGTATTGAGCATCAACAAAAGTCTCCATCTGAAGCTCTTGCGGACGAAGACGTCCCTCATAAGTCATCAACAGCGCGGCATCCATGATCCCGTCGCCGGTGGCTTCTAAGGTTAAAGTCTCCCAGCGGCGTGTTCCGGAGGGGTACAGCTTGTCACCCTTGCGCGCGTCTAGGAACGCACAGATCACGCGGCTATCGTAAAGCGTTGCGCCGTCTGGGCGTTCTAACGCTGGAATCTTACCCATCGGGTTCTTTTGAATGATGTCAGCATTTGGTGCGAGGGGGGTGCCGGATCCTTCAACCAACTCAACATCGTCTAGCTGAGCTGTTTCATGCAGCAAAACTATAACTTTGCGCGCGTAGGGAGAGGCGGGACTATAGAAAAGCTTCATCTGAAACGTCCTTTTATGAATTCACTTTGAAGATGGCGGAGTTTCCATCCATTCTGCAAGAGCTGATGTGTCCGAACCCAAATTGTGCTCAGCCACATGTTTGGCTGCGCTTTTTCGAACCACATCAGGCTTGTTCTGACCAAGCTTCCATGTGCTCTGCATGTCTTCAATATGGAACCGAACAGGCACGATAGCGCGCATCATCTTTTCCATGACACGCTCACTCATTTTGTCAGACGTCCACGGTGCCTTGGGCAAAAGCTGACTCTCGAAATGTGATGATTGCCGGTCAAGCAACGCGTGCAAATGCTCTTGCGGCTGTAATTCTAATACTCCGATAAAATGCACGGCAACATAATTCCATGTCGGAACCTGATCTTTAACCTCGTACCAGTCTGGTGAAATATAGCTATCAGGGGCCGTAACCGCGAGCCGCGCGTTTTGCTTTGCCGTTGAAAGCGCACGCACAATCGGGTTAGAGCGGACCAAGTGTAAATCCGCATAACTCGCTGTGTCGTTTAACAAAAACGGAATATGTGCAAACAATGGAACAGGATCAGCGTTCATTGCGAGCGTGCCAAAGCTCCGCTCTCGTGCGAAGGCGAGACTATGTTGGGCGTCGGTTTTATGAAAAATCGGATTTGGATGCATGGGCGCAGAAAAAGTCTTCACGAAGACTTTTGCAATTCCTTTTTGTAAAAGAATTGTACCCCTACGCCGTAAGCTGAGTACCTGATTGGCCGTTTATCTGTGCCGTGACGATCTGACCTTCACGCTGATCAGTTTCAAACCGCACTTCTGTAAATTGTTCCGTGCGCCCCATCTTTGAGTTTTCCATCAAAATGTGATGCGTCTTTCCAACCTGCTGATCGAGATGCGCGCTCACTTGACGCTCTCCTGCGGCGCGAAGCTGCGAAGCACGTTCTTTGATAATCTTACCATTTACCGCAGGCATGCGCGCCGCGGGCGTGCCATTGCGCGGTGAATAGGGAAACACGTGCAACCATGTCAGATCACACTCTTCCACCAGCTTGAGGGAATTCTCGAACATCGCATCCGTTTCAGTCGGAAAGCCTGCAATAATATCTGCACCATAGGTCATATCCGGGCGCAAACGCTTGGCTTCCTCACAAAACGCGATAGCGTCGTCACGAAGATGGCGACGTTTCATACGCTTCAAGATCATATCATCCCCTGCCTGCAAACTGAGATGAAGATGTGGCATCAGACGTGGCTCCGTCGCAATCGCTTGCATCAAATTTTCGTCAACCTCGATAGAATCGATCGAGCTAATTCGAAGACGGGGTAAATCCGGAACAAGCTTGAGGATCCGCATTACCAAATCGCCCAACTTAGGCTCCGCTGGCAAATCAGCACCCCACGATGTCAAATCGACACCCGTTAGGACAACTTCATTGTAACCTTTTCCCAAAAGCCGTTTGATCTGCTCAACAACAACGCCTGCGGGCACAGAACGCGAATTTCCCCGCCCATAAGGAATGATACAAAACGTGCAACGGTGATCACACCCGTTCTGAACTTGCACATAGGCACGACTGCGCGTGCCAAAACCATCAATCAAATGCCCAGCGGTTTCGGTGACTGACATGATGTCGTCGACTTGCACTGCTTCAGTCTCGCCAATAAAATCAGCTGCGAGACCTGCCCATGTATCAGCATGCATTTTTTCAGTGTTTCCGATGACGGCATCGACTTCGGTCATAGCAGCAAATGTTTCTGGCTCTGTCTGTGCGGCACATCCTGTCACAATCAAACGTGCATCAGGGTTCTCACGGCGCAATTTTCGAATCTCTTGGCGCGCTTTGCGCACGGCTTCCGCGGTGACTGCGCATGTGTTCACAACCACCGCGTTCGAAAGCCCTGCGGCCCCCGACAGCTCCTTCATGGCTTCAGTTTCATATGCATTCAATCGACAGCCGAGCGTTGTGAACTTCGGCGCGCTCATCTTACGCCTCGCCATAGACCATCAAACACATGCGCCCATGCGCCTGTCATATGAACCCCGCTTGGCAAAATCTTGATCCCGATCTCGCCACCGTCAAGCACAAGCGTCGCCTGATGATCGATCAAACCACGACGCGACGCTGCGACGGCAACAGCACAAGACGATGAACCTGAAGCCAAGGTAATCCCGACACCGCGTTCCCAAACCCGCATACGAATCCGCTCAGGGCTGATCATCTGTGCAATCTGCACATTGGTACGCTCGGGGAACAAGGGGTGGTGTTCTATTGTTGGCCCCAAAGCCTCTAGGTCAATGGCCTCGATGTCTTGCACAAAGAAGGTGCAATGTGGATTTCCCATTCCCGTCGCGACTGGATTGCCTTCAATAGGGAGGCTCAAAGTATCAAGCTCTTCCGCCAAAGGTATCTCATCCCAGAGCACGAGCGGCTGGCCCATGTTCACTTCTATCTGGCCATAGCCTGCATCGGTCGCCCGCAAAATACCGCGTTCTGTTCGTATGCTCAGAGCGACCTCGCCAAGACGTGCCAACTCCCAGCCTGCGATACAGCGCGTTGCATTTCCACAGGCCCCTGCAATGCTGCCATCCGCGTTCCAGAATACCAGTTCAATATCCTCAGTCGGATGATTCCGAATGGCAACAAGCTGATCATAACCGACGCCACAATGACGATCAGCCATCGCAATCACCAACGCCTGCGTCACGACAGGCCCGCTCTCGCGCTCATCAAAGACGACAAAGTCGTTGCCTAGCCCATGCATCTTCATGAACGGCAGTTTATACGCTGCTTTCGCTACCATATCCGCGCATATAGAGACGCGCTTGAAATGAATCCAGACATTGTGTGCATTTACATGATTTTCGGGGTTGACCCGATGCTCTGCGCTTTCTAGATACGCGCTCAGTGGGCCGTTAGCTCAGTTGGTAGAGCAACTGACTTTTAATCAGTAGGTCGATGGTTCGAACCCATCACGGCTCACCACTTTTTCCCTAAATCTTTTAAAAAAATTTAGTTTTCCTGTTCAAAGCCTTTTTGCGCGGCTGAAAGTCTATCAGCCATTCTTGCTAGCAAAATATATTGCTTTGTAAATCCCACCTAGGCGAAGCCGGTCTTTTCTTCACCCTGCTACAGCATTCGTTCGAACCTGTTATGTCGTTTGTAGCGCCACGTCTCGTATCGAACCGTTTTATTGCGTGACTTGCGACCAAGAATGCAAGGTCTTGTGCCGGTGTAATCGCTGACCTTTGTTTCGCCG
>NZ_CBFHVK010000020.1:0-49885 GCF_965659345.1 Planktotalea sp.
ACGTTTTTGCTAAAAGCAAAACACGTGGAGAGCGGCACCCGGTGCTAAACTGGGTGCTGACAGCGCCAAGAAAATCAAACGGCATCCAGAGAAATCTGGGTGCCGTTTTTCTTTCGAACCGACATCTATCCAGCAGAACCACCGCGCACGAACCGAGGGGTGGAAGCGAAGCGCCCGCCCCGTGGGGGCGGTTCGGGCGCTGCCCAATCTTTGATTGGGCATGACTTCTCTCATCGCACCTCGCTAACAAAACTGCTCCAACAGCGAGCTCATTGCTACGAGTAAAATGTTTCGGATGTCTTCCAAGTGCGATAATCTATTTCTCAAGTTAAGTGCCATTGTTCTTGCAAGAAGGAAAAACCATGAGTGAGGGAGGCTTTGGTAGTCGAGTCGTAGAAGAAATTGGTTTCTATATATATTCGTTGATAGACCCTCGAAGTAACGAGCCCTTCTATATCGGAAAAGGTCACGGAATGCGTGTATTTTCGCATGAATTTGAAGCCGATTTGGTAAATATCACAAGTGAAAAACTTGAACGTATCCGCAATATCAAGGCCGAAGGTCATGAGGTTCAGAAAGTTATTCTCAGGCACGGAATGACCGAAAAAGAGAGTTTATTGGCAGAGTCTGTCCTGATTGATTTTGTCCGTGCATACGGCAATGATTTAACAAACATAGCTGCAGGTCATCACACGAACGCGTTTGGTATAATGACAACGGATGAAGTCCGCAGAAAATACATGGCTCAGCCTCTTGAACAGCTAGAAGAAGGTTGTGTTGTGATTAACTTCAATGGTTCTTATCGAAATGCTAAGACCGGAGGGAGCTACTACCACGCTACGCGCGGCAGTTGGGTCATGGCCGATTGGCGGATCAATGGTTTGAAGTATGCTTTGTCGGAATTTAGGGGTTTTGTGGTTGAAGTATTTGAAATTGACCCAGACGGTTGGCGCAAAGAGCCTGATAGTAAGCGTTGGACGTTTACCGGCGGTGTCGCGCCAGATGATGTAAGGCAAAGATATTTGAATAAGCGCATACCTAAGAAAAAGGGTGAAGCGAATCCAATAAAATATCGACTTTAAGATCTACACAAACCCCTTGCCAAGCCCCCCCGACTCCCCCTATACGCGCGCTACCGATCAAGGGTGCGCCAACAGCGTGCCCTTATTCACGTCGGCATATAAAGACGCGACGAGGGTGCCGGATGAGCCGCTGTCCTCCTCTCCGATCTAAACCCTGTAGACAGGGGTGATGATTATGGCTGCGAGCCAAACCATCCGCATTCGCCTTAAGGCGTTTGATTACCGAGTTCTCGATGCGAGCACTCAGGAAATCGTCAATACAGCAAAACGGACAGGCGCTGACGTACGCGGCCCAATCCCTTTGCCGAACAAAATCGAAAAATTCACAGTTCTGAGCTCGCCTCACGTGAACAAGAAATCCCGCGACCAGTGGGAAGTTCGCACGCACAAGCGTATGCTAGACATCATTGATCCGACCCCCCAGACCGTGGACGCGCTGATGAAGCTCGACCTCGCCGCTGGTGTGGATGTCGAGATCAAGGTTTAAGGGAGTATCATAGAGATGCGCTCTGGAATCATTGCAAAGAAAGTCGGCATGACCCGACTGTTCATGGAAGACGGCAAGGCGATCCCTGTCACCGTTCTCCAACTCGACGCGCTACAGGTTGTTGCACAGCGTACATCCGACAAGGACGGCTACACAGCGGTTCAACTCGGTGCAGGCACAGCAAAAGCCAAGCGTACATCCCAAGCGATGCGCGGTCACTTCGCAGCAGCGAAAGTTGCTCCGAAGCGTAAAGTCGCTGAGTTCCGTGTTTCTGAGGATAACCTCATCAACGTGGGCGAAGAGATTTCTGCTGAGCACTACCTCGAAGGCCAGAAAGTGGACGTGTCCGGCACATCCATCGGTAAAGGCTTTCAGGGTGCTATGAAGCGTCACAACTTTGGCGGTCTTCGCGCGACACACGGTGTTTCGATTTCACACCGTTCGCACGGTTCAACTGGTCAGTGTCAGGATCCCGGTAAGGTTTTCAAAGGCAAGAAAATGGCTGGTCACATGGGCGCCGCTCGCGTGACAACGCAGAACCTTGAAGTTGTTAAGACTGACCTCGATCGTGGCTTGATCATGATCAAAGGCGCGGTCCCAGGCTCCAAAGGCGGCTGGGTCACAGTAAAAGACGCTGTGAAGAAGAAATTGCCTGACGGCGTTCCTTTCCCTGCGGCTCTTAAATCTGCTGCTGTTGAAGCTCCGGCTGAAGCACCTGCGGAAGGCGGTGAAGCATGAAACTAGATGTAATCAAACTGGATGGCGGCAAAGCCGGTTCTGTAGACTTGGACGAGGCGCTTTTCGGCCTTGAGCCACGCGCAGACATTCTGCACCGTGTGGTTCGCTGGCAGCGTAACAACGCTCAAGCGGGTACGCACAAGGTAAAGACGCGTTCCGAAGTGAAATACTCCACAAAGAAGATCTATCGTCAGAAAGGTACCGGCGGCGCACGTCACGGTGCACGTTCTGCGCCTATCTTCCGCGGGGGTGGTATCTACAAAGGCCCAGTCGTTCGTTCCCACGGTCACGAATTGCCTAAGAAGGTACGCAAGCTTGGTCTCATGCATGCTTTGTCTGCAAAGATGAAAGCCGGCGAGCTGGTCATCATTGATGAGGCAGCTGGTGCAATGAAGACAGGTGCATTGGCCAAGCAGGTTAACGCACTCGGTTGGAAACGCGCATTGATCATCGACGGCGCAAGCGTGAACGAAGACTTCGCGCAAGCAGCACGCAACATCGAAGGTCTCGATGTTCTGCCGTCCATGGGCGCAAACGTCTATGACATCCTCAAGCGTGACACACTCGTGCTCACGAAGGCGGGCGTCGAAGCATTGGAGGCACGTTTGAAATGAGCGCAGCAGCTAAGCACTATGATGTGATCCGCAAGCCGTTGATCACGGAGAAAACAACAATGGCGTCCGAGAACGGCGCCGTGGTTTTCGAAGTGGCCATCGACAGCAACAAGCCAATGATCAAAGAAGCGGTTGAAGCGCTCTTTGGTGTGAAGGTGAAAGCGGTCAACACGTCCATCACTAAAGGTAAAACAAAGCGTTTCCGCGGTCAGATGGGTCGTCGTAAAGACGTGAAGAAAGCCTATGTGACTTTGGAAGAAGGCAACACAATCGACGTGACCACTGGTCTCTAAAGTCGGTTCGCCTTTGACGATTTCGGGAAACCCCGCTCTGGCAACAGGGTGGGGTTTTTCTCTATGTAGAGAGGATGGCCTGCCAATCCTGTCTTTGCGCTAATACACGTAAAATAATCACCCGTTCTGTATCTGCGGTATACGCAATCAGATGTGAACTGCTGGGATAGATGCGGATTGGTCTTGCAAGGCCAACGCGCTCTCTCACAATCACCGGCATGGAGCGGAGCAGTTCAAAACTACTGTGCAAGCTATCAATATAGGTGTCTGCTTGGCTGAATGACCAAGTTTCAGCTGTGTAAAGCCAAATACCAAGCAAGTCTTCATCTGCCAGCGGAGTGTTTTCTAGCTCAAGCAGAGCGCTTGCTTTCAAGTCTCTCACGCGCGCGTTTTTTGAAATCGTCTATGTCAAAAGGTGTCGCTGGGCCGCTGTTGATGCCCTTATCAATCTCCGCCTGCAACTCAGCAATCGCGCGCTGGCGTTCGCGGTCTTGGCGGATCAGATGGCGCACGTAATCGCTGGCATTGCTAAAGGTGCCGTCCTTGGACTGCGCTTCCACCCAGTCCTTCATTTGCTCAGGAAGCGAAACATTCATAGTCGCCATACGTGCGGTCCTCCTGAATGGCAGGGTAGGGGGTATGGCAAAGTTTGTCAATTTTGGAACGGTACGCATGGTTAACAATCCAAGGTGGGCGAGCAATCTGCTGCTAACCGGTGCTTTGCGCGCTCATAGAGCGCATCAAGGCGGGAATAGCAGTTTACTGCCCCGCCAGCGCCGGATCGACCCACCGGGTCGGCGCTTTTGCTGCGTTTCACTTCCCGCATGTCGGTTGATCGAATTTTGCTGCCATAGAGCGAGCGGTTCAACGGTGAGAGCGCCCATCCTAGGTTTGGCGTGAGGGGAGTGCTGGGGCAGACCTAGTTGGATAGTTTGATTATTTCACCATCAGAAAACGCGATCATGTCGACTTGAATGTCGATATTGGCCGAGTTGTTTGTAATCATTGGCAACAACTTGTCGTATGGCTGCCCACCCATGAATTGGTTGTCTTCAAAGTAATAGAAGATAGTTGATTTCGTTGATTTTCCTGCTGGCACTTGTTCATCTGTTTCACCGGAGAAGGCGAAAATTTCATCGCCAAAGGCATTTAAAAACCGAGCTGTAAATTTCAGCCCTGTAATTTTTTTGTCGCTAGTGTTTTTAAATTTTGGCATAAACCTGATGCGGTTTTGATTGTATTCGCCTTGATGGCGCAGAAAGTACGGTTCAGTGAACTCTACGTAGCTAGAACCCCTTTTTGCTTTGGTATCTACAATCTCGAATGTGCCATCTGCTTTTAGGTCGATGGTTCTGCCGTCTACCGTTTCGACAATTTCAGAATTTGCATGGGTCGCGAACAGCGCCAACAGTAGAAATTGGTTCAGAAGCAATCTCAATGATAAACCCCTTCCATAGCGTTTTTGTTTTTTGTTCTGAGTAGAATAACCAGCGTGTTGTGCTTTACAAGTCCAAGTGCAAATTGGGTGATCTAGTTTCAGGTCCATTTTCGTTCAAAACCCCCACTTGACCCTCACCCCCCAACCCCCTATCAGACCCCAACACCTGAGCCCCAGATTCGTCTGGGGCTTTGTTGTTGCTTGCTCATAATCAAAAGCAGGCACCTAATCGGGCACCTACGGGGGCCTTAACTTGGTCACCTCTTGATAACAAAGAGGGGGCTTTCATCGTCGCTTGCGCCACGAATTGGCACACGCGAATAAAAACGGAAGACCATAGCATGGCACTCAAGTCGTATAAGCCGACGACGCCGGGCCAGCGCGGGCTGGTGCTGATCGACCGTTCGGAGCTGTATAAAGGACGCCCCGTTAAATCCCTTACTGAGGGTTTGACGAAATCGGGTGGCCGGAACAACACCGGACGCATTACATCACGTCGCCGCGGTGGTGGAGCGAAACGCCTCTACCGTATCGTCGATTTCCGCCGCAACAAAATGGATGTTGCCGCGACAATCGAACGTATCGAATATGACCCTAACCGCACAGCCTTTATCGCGCTCATCAAATATGATGACGGCGAGCAGGCGTATATCCTAGCCCCACAGCGTGTTGCTGTTGGTGACAAGGTTATTTCTGCGGCAAAGGCAGACATTAAACCTGGTAACGCAATGCCCTTCTCCGGCATGCCTATCGGTACGATCATTCACAACATCGAACTGAAGCCTGGCAAAGGTGGTCAGATCGCACGTTCCGCTGGTACTTACGCTCAGTTCGTAGGTCGTGATGGTGGTTACGCGCAGATCCGTCTCTCCTCCGGCGAGCTACGTCTCGTGCGTCAGGAATGCATGGCAACTGTCGGTGCGGTGTCTAACCCAGACAACTCCAACCAGAACTACGGTAAAGCGGGCCGCATGCGTCACAAGGGTGTTCGCCCAAGTGTCCGTGGTGTCGTTATGAACCCGATCGATCACCCACACGGTGGTGGTGAAGGTCGTACGTCTGGTGGTCGTCACCCGGTTACTCCTTGGGGTAAGCCAACAAAGGGTGCGCGCACACGCAACAAAAAACAAGCGTCGCAAAAGCTTATTATCCGCTCGCGCCACGCCAAGAAGAAGGGACGCTAATCTATGTCTCGCTCTGTTTGGAAAGGCCCTTTCGTGGACGCATATGTCCTCAAGAAGGCCGAAGCGTCCCGTGAAAGCGGTCGCAATGAAGTTATCAAGATTTGGTCGCGTCGTAGCACCATCCTGCCTCAGTTCGTTGGACTGACGTTTGGTGTTTACAACGGTCACAAACATATCACTGTCAACGTCACGGAAGACATGATTGGTCAGAAGTTCGGTGAATATTCACCAACTCGTACCTATTACGGTCACGCGGCTGACAAAAAAGCGAAGCGGAAGTAAGCCATGAGCAAGGATAAGAATCCCCGCCGCGTGGCAGACAACGAAGCAATGGCAAAATTGCGCATGCTCCGTACTTCCCCGCAAAAGCTGAACCTTGTCGCTGGAATGATCCGTGGCAAGAAAGTGGACAAAGCGCTGACAGATCTGGCGTTCTCCAAGAAGCGTATCGCTGTTGATGTGCGCAAGTGCCTTCAGTCGGCAATTGCAAACGCAGAAAACAACCACAATCTCGACGTGGACGAGCTGATCGTTGCAGAAGCTTACGTAGGTAAGAACCTGACAATGAAGCGCGGTCGCCCTCGTGCGCGTGGTCGTTTCGGCAAGATCATCAAGCCGTTCGCTGAGATCACCATCAAGGTTCGTCAGATCGAGGAGCAAAGCTAATGGGTAATAAAACCAATCCAATCGGCATGCGCCTTCAGGTGAACCGTACATGGGACAGCCGCTGGTACGCAGATAGCAAAGATTACGGTGATCTTCTTCTTGAAGACCTCGCAATCCGCGATTTCGTTGCCAAAGAGTGCAAGCAAGCGGGCATCGCCCGTGTGATCATCGAGCGTCCACACAAGAAGTGCCGCGTGACGATCCATACTGCACGTCCTGGTGTGATCATCGGCAAGAAAGGTGCGGACATTGAAGGTCTGCGCAAGAAGCTGGCGAACATCACAGACTCTGAATTGCACCTCAACATCGTTGAAGTCCGCAAGCCAGAGCTGGACGCACAGCTTGTAGGTGAGAGCATCTCTCAGCAGCTCGAGCGTCGTGTTTCTTTCCGTCGCGCGATGAAGCGTGCGGTACAGAACGCAATGCGTATGGGTGCTTTGGGCATTCGTGTGAACGTCGCTGGCCGCCTCGGTGGTGCAGAGATCGCTCGTACGGAGTGGTATCGTGAAGGCCGCGTGCCTTTGCACACACTGCGCGCCGACATCGATTACGCTCACGTTGAAGCCGAAACAGCATACGGCATCATCGGGATCAAAACCTGGATCTTCAAAGGCGAGATCATGGAACACGATCCTCAGGCACGTGACCGTAAAGCACAGGAACTCCAGGATGGCCCTGCACCTCGTGGTGCTGGCGGTCGTCGCTAAGGGAGAGATTAAATGCTTCAACCAAAGCGTACCAAATTCCGCAAAATGCACAAAGGCCGGATTTCCGGTCTTGCAAAAGGCGGGTCTGATCTGAACTTCGGAACGTATGGCCTAAAGGCTACAACGCCCGAGCGTGTAACTGCACGTCAGATCGAAGCAGCACGTCGTGCAATGACACGTCACATGAAACGTCAAGGCCGTGTCTGGATCCGTATTTTCCCAGACACTCCCGTGACCTCCAAGCCTACCGAAGTTCGTATGGGTAAGGGTAAAGGTTCCGTTGATTTTTGGGCCGCCAAAGTCAAGCCGGGTCGTATCATGTTCGAGATTGACGGTGTAAACGATGATATCGCACGTGAGGCACTTCGCCTTGCTGCTATGAAGTTGGCTGTGAAGACTCGCATCGTTGTGCGCGAAGACTGGTAAGTCTGAGTAGGTTTCGAATTTTCTAGAAAATTCGGGGCCAACCTTAAAAATAGAAAAGCCCCTGCTGAGATCCTCAGCGGGGGCTTTTTCGTTAATCCAAGATATTGTTTAGGCTTTGCTCTGATAATTTCGCTGGAAAAATCAGAAGCGTCTTAGAAACTAAAGCCAACGCCCAAGTTCAGAAACATTTGTTCTTTGCGTCCCGCCACGCTGACAATCGGGCTGCTCGCGGCATCGCCCATCAAAACGCTATAGCCGGCAACCCCTGTTAAAGAAACGCGATCGTTGATTTTATAATTCGCAAACAAGGACAGGCCCGCGTCTTTGATCCCTGCGCCTGCATTGAACGCAGCAAGTCCCGAAGGGCTTCCTGCACCAACGCCAAAATTTGTGTTCATATACTGACCATCCGCGTAGGTGGTCGCAGCCTGCGCGCCGAACGTCCAATCGCCTTGCAAGCGCAACAACCCCAGACTGGCTTCGAATTGCGTGCCACTTGCTCCGCCTTGCACACCTTGAACTGCGGATACACGAGGCGAAAGGAATGTTTTGAAGCCGCCCACGGGAAAATTCACTTGCGCATAGCCGCCAAATTCAACCCCCGCCGCGATGTCGGGCAAAGCGCTGACCTGCACATTGTCAATGCTTGCGCCATCACGACCGAAATTGTAGCGCAAGATGGGGCCGACATCGACTGCGCGTGACGAGAGCAGGTCCAGCTCAACACCAGGACCAACCGTGCGCAATGAAATCTGATCATTGCTAAAAGAAACACTTGGCACAGCCATCCAGCTGTAATCAGAACTGCCTTCGAATTGCGGCACCGCAACAATACCTGCCCCAACGGTTGTCTGGGCAAACGTCGCGGCCGGCAGGATTATGTAAGCTGCGCATAAAGCGCCGCAGAGGGACGTCTTGATCATGGCAGAGCTTTCTTATTTATGTCTTGGTGTTACTATTAAATCTACGCAGCGCAATGGGGTTTGGATCAATACATGTATGTGTCTGTGCAACCGTCAGATTGTAAAGAGAGCGATCTGCTATGACCGCCCCACAAAGGTTTGCCATAATCGATATTGCGCGAACTGTTGCGATAATTGCAATGGCGATCTTTCACTTCACATATGATTTGGAACTCTTCGGTTTTGCGCCTCGCGGCACTATGGCAAGCCTTGAGTGGCGTCTGTTTGCACAAGGAATTGCGGGAAGTTTTCTGTTTTTATCTGGCTTTAGTTTGGTTCTTGCCACGTGCAATGGCGCGATCAGCCCGCGAAAGTATCTCCAGCGCCTTGCGATGATCGGGGCAGGGGCGCTGGCCGTTACGATTGGCACCTACGTTGCGATGGGCGGGGCGTTTGTGCGGTTTGGTATATTGCACCACATGTTTGCGGCCAGTATTCTTGGCCTAGTGTTCCTGCGCACCGCGTTTTGGATCAATGCAATCCTTGCGCTGCTTTTACTGACCTATCCGCATTTTGGCACATGGCCTGTGTTTGGTGAGCCGCATTGGCTATGGCTGGGGCAGACCAGCACGCCCTTGCCGCCGATGGTTGATTATGTGCCCCTTATCCCATGGTTCGGCGCGTTTCTGTTAGGCATGTGCGCAGCGCAGATTGTGACGAAGCTTGGTCTTTGGGGACGGCTTGCGAATGCCATAGATCCAAACACACGCGCTGCCAGAATGATGTCTTGGCCCGGCCAACACACGTTGTCGATTTATCTCATTCACCAACCTGTTCTTTTCGGATGTGTTTTCCTTGCGCGCTGGCTTTTGGGGTGAGGCAAAGTCTTGCTCACGCGGCTGTGACTGGTCCTAGGAATTCACGGTGATATGATCTAAGCATCTACCATCGAATACCCCGCATTACAGGAGTGCACTGCCATGCTCACCCGGCGCCATTTCACAATTACCGCGGCCGCGCTGTTTTCGCAGCCGATTGCCAGCACCATGGCCAGTGCGCGCCCTACATCTGACAAATCCAATTGGGATGCGTGGGATGCACGCATTACACCGGCCAACTATGATCCTGCGACGTCTAACCCTTGGGGGCTTCATCGTCGTTTCTTACCTCAGCGTGTCGAAGCCCGCAGCGGTCTCAAAGTTGGTGACGTTCACGTAGATGCTGTCGCACGCTATCTCTATCACATTGACGCGGAAGGGACTGCGATGCGCTACGGCGTGGCGATTGCGAAAGGTAACCTCTACGAACCAGGCGTCTACACGATTAAACGCAAGACCAAATGGCCAACTTGGACGCCAACAGCTGCGATGATCGAACGTGAACCTGATCAGTATAAACAGTTCGAAGAAGGCATGAATGCCGGCCCGTCTAACCCACTTGGATCACGTGCGCTTTATCTTTTTGTAGGCAACCGCGATACGTATCTTCGGATTCACGGTTCACCTAATCCGCGTTCGATTGGCGGGCGTGCGAGCTCAGGGTGCGTACGCATGGTAATGGCACATATCAACGGGCTCTATGACAATGTATCTACTGGTGTAAGCGCACATTTACACCCCGCTGAAGAGCATATGACGGCAAGTAGCTGAGCCAACAAAGCCTCCTTCAATTGAAGGAGGCTTTTTACTTTTTTAAATAGTTAAGTTTACGCGCCTGCAGGAGCTTCGAGCCGTGTGCAAATCGGCCGACCATTTCTCGCGCGTAAAGGCAGCATTGTGTTTTCAACCGGACCAACGTGCTCGAACGTATAACACCCATCGATCGGGTCAATTTGAAGCGCGTTCAGGTTTTGATTGGGGGCAGCGATCTCTAGAATGCTCTCAGGTACTTCAGCGATAAACTGATTGGGTGCTCCATTGCTTGCCCCGCTGATGTCTTGGCACGCGGCGATCAATGGTAGTGTCGCCAAGATGAATACACGGTTCAGTGTCATTATAAGTGTCTCCCCAATTCTTGCGGGCAAAGATGCGCGAATTTTTTGCAAGTGACCAGAGCAAAGGCAAAAACAGGTGCCTTTGCAAGATGTGTCCGGCAACGACCACCGTCCAGTCGACGTCGTTAAGTCAAAGGGTGGATCTATATGAGTCTTACACACGGTCTCCTTTTTGAGGGCTCTGCATATCTCCTCATGGCTATATGGCCTTCAAAATCAGCGCATTGAAAGAGGCGGGCATGCTGGGGTAAACCACCGCCAGCCTCGTGTTCAAGGAGATGGCAATGGCGCAAATAGATTCTCTCTTCGTGACCCGCTTGTATAAAGGCGCGTTATCTGAACATGGCACGATTTCCGCCGAAGAACTTGAAGCATCCTGCTTCGCGATTGCGACCGATGATGAGGCGGGGCAGCAATGGTGCGAGGACAATGATTTTCCGGGCTACACGTCTTATGCGTCGCTCAGCGATCTGCCTTGGCGTTTCCCGATCTTTGCGGATCTGGTGAAAACCCTTGATGCCCATGTGGCGGCCTTTGCGCAGGATGCCCAGTTTGATCTGGATGGGCGCGAGTTGAAGCTGGAAGACATCTGGATCAACATCCTGCCAGAGGGCGGCATACACACGTCCCACATTCATCCCCATTCTGTGATTAGCGGGACGACCTATGTGTCCATGCCCAAAGGCGCGAGCGCGATCAAATTTGAAGATCCGCGTTCTCAAATGATGATGGCAGCACCCGTGCGTTTGAAAGAGGCACGGCAAGAGTTGAGGACATTTGTTTATGTGGAACCTGAGGTGGGCGATGTGCTTTTGTGGGAAAGCTTCCTGCGCCACGAGGTGCCTATGAATATGGCCGAGGAAGAGCGTGTGTCTGTGAGTTTTAATTACGCTTGGGCTTAAATGCCGTCGAGATATAGACCGATGGCTTCCTCTAGCTCGGTTTCTTCGTAGCTAAAATGCGATACAACCGAGCTGCGCAACTTGAAAAAGACGGCATATGCATTTTCAAAGTTAGTCGCACTTGGATTGTTGGCTAAAATCTCGCTAATGGCACCTAGACGATTGAGCAATTCGTGGATGACCAAATGCTCGGCGCGCAGTTTCTCAACGACTTTAGTTAACGGAGCGTGTCCTTGCGCGGCAAGGGTAGGGAACATTGAATGTTCTTCGATATCATGGTGCATCTTTAGAACACGGCATTGATGCCCACAAATCGTGCCAGCCACTTCGAAATTTTTTCGCATGTCTGAATGCAGGATGATGTCTCGCAAAGCGTCGCTGGGCTCATCGTTTGCTTTTATTCGTTCTAAGACTGCTGCGATTTGTTTCATTTCGGAAAGGTAGTGACGGTGGATCGCCGCGAGGTGGCGCCCTTCACGCCGATCGATATCGGTCGCATTTTCGAGATGCGGCATTGTTGGGCGCTCTGTTTCGTTGATATCCAGATCATTTAGCGGGGTTTGTGCGAGGTTTTGCATATGAGCTCACTAAAGCGAGTCCGGTCTGATTGTAAGTGGTCACCTCAGGGTAAGGTGCGTGCTATCACGCACCCTACGTTTAAGGGGGTTGCGCTGTGATAGGTGAGGGTCTAAACGCACAACTTCTAGTGACCTCCACGGGATTCGTTTGTCACGCTTAAGCGGCAACCTCGTGATGTTGAAAAAGGAATAGGCTATGAACGCCAACGAACTGCGGGATAAAACTCCCGATCAGCTCCGTGAAGAGCTGGCAAATCTCAAGAAAGAAGCTTTCAACTTGCGCTTTCAGCAAGCGACAGGCGCACTCGAGTCCACCGCGCGTATGCGCGGCGTCAAGCGTGACGTTGCTCGTGTGAACACAATTTTGAACGAAAAGGCAGCTGCGGCTGCTGCGGAATAAGGAAGTCTCGATATGCCTAAGCGTATTCTTAACGGCGTCGTAACTTCTGACGCGAACGCACAAACAATTACCGTCTCCGTAGAGCGTCGCTTTACGCACCCGGTTCTTAAGAAAACTATTCGTAAGTCCAAGAAGTATCGGGCGCACGATGAACAGAATGCCTTCAAGGTTGGTGACAAAGTTCGGATTATCGAATGCGCACCTCGCTCGAAGACAAAGCGCTGGGAAGTGTTGGAAGCTTAAATCAAGCTTCCGGCGCTTCTTAGGAAGTGAAACCCTGGGGATTTCAGCGCGCATCGCTGCCCCATAGGTCCGGAGAAACCAAATGATCCAGATGCAAACAAATCTGGATGTAGCTGACAACAGCGGCGCTCGCCGTGTTCAGTGCATCAAGGTTCTGGGTGGTTCCAAACGTCGTTATGCCTCCGTTGGAGACATTATCGTCGTATCTGTTAAGGAAGCCATCCCGCGCGGTCGCGTAAAGAAAGGTGACGTGCGTAAAGCCGTCGTCGTACGTACCGCCAAAGAAGTATTCCGTGAAGATGGTACTGTGATCCGTTTTGATCGCAATGCCGCGGTAATTCTGAACAACAACAATGAGCCAGTAGGTACACGTATCTTTGGACCGGTTGTTCGCGAATTGCGTGCAAAGAACTTCATGAAAATCATCTCGCTCGCGCCGGAGGTGCTGTGATATGGCTGCTAAGTTGAAAAAGGGCGACAAGGTCGTCGTGCTTGCTGGCAAAGATAAGGGTAAAGAGGGCACAATCAGCTCTGTTGATCCAAAGTCCGGCAAAGCAGTTGTAGATGGCATCAACATCGCCATCCGCGCAACACGCCAGAGCCAAACGTCTCAAGGTGGCCGCATCCCGAAAGCGATGCCAATCCAGCTGAGCAACCTGTCTCTTCTCGATGCAAACGGCAAAGCAACACGCGTTGGCTTCCGCATGGAAGGCGACAAGAAAGTGCGCTTCGCAAAAACCACGGGAGACGTGATCGATGCTTGATACAGCAAATTACACACCCCGCCTGAAAGCTGAGTACAAGGACAAGATCCGCGCAGCGATGAAGGAAGAGTTCGGCTACAAGAACGACATGCAGATCCCACGTTTGGACAAAATTGTTCTGAACATTGGGTGTGGCGCAGAAGCCGTTCGTGACAGCAAGAAAGCCAAATCCGCTCAGGAAGACCTGACAGCGATTGCCGGCCAGAAAGCTGTTGTAACCAAAGCGAAGAAGTCCATCGCGGGTTTCCGCGTGCGTGAAGAAATGCCACTGGGCACGAAAGTGACTCTGCGCGGCGACCGCATGTATGAATTCCTCGACCGTCTGATCACCATTGCGATGCCACGTATTCGTGACTTCCGTGGAGTCTCCGGGAAAAGCTTTGACGGCCGTGGCAACTACGCCATGGGCATGAAAGAGCACATCGTATTCCCAGAGATCGAGTATGACAAAGTGGACGAAGTTTGGGGGATGGACATCATCATCACCACAACTTCCGGAACCGACGCTGAAGCGAAAGCATTGTTGAAGCACTTCAACATGCCCTTCAACAGCTAAGCGCGGGAGAGAGAGTTATGGCTAAAAAAGCAATGATCGAACGCGAAAAGAAGCGTGAAGCACTTGTAGCAAAATATGCTGCTAAGCGTGCCGCGCTGAAAGAAATCGCGAATGACGAAAGCAAGTCCATGGAAGAGCGTTTTACGGCTCGCCTGAAGCTTGCAAAACTACCGCGCAACAGCTCGGCCACACGCTTGCACAACCGTTGCCAGCTGACAGGTCGTCCACACGCGTATTATCGTAAACTTAAGGTTTCTCGTATTGCCCTGCGTGACCTGGCCTCCCATGGTCAGTTGCCGGGCTTCGTGAAGTCGAGCTGGTAAGGAGATAAGATATGAATGATCCTATCGCCGACATGCTCACACGGATCCGCAACGCTCAAATGCGTGGCAAATCCACTGTGATGACACCTGCGTCCAAGCTGCGCGCTTGGGTTCTCGATGTTCTCGCGGACGAAGGCTACATCCGTGGCTACGAAGCAATGACTGGTTCTGATGGCCACCCGGCTCTCGAAATCAGCCTGAAATACTACGATGGCATCCCTGTCATTCGCGAATTGAAGCGGGTTTCCAAGCCTGGTCGTCGCGTTTACATGGGCGCTGATGACATCCCAACAGTCCGTCAGGGCTTGGGTGTGTCGATTGTCTCCACCTCCAAAGGTGTGATGTCGGATGCATCTGCACGCTCTGCCCACGTTGGCGGCGAAGTGCTTTGCACAGTCTTCTAAGGAAAGCGTATGTCTCGAATTGGTAAAAAACCAGTCGATCTACCAGCAGGTGTTACAGCCTCTGTTTCCGGTCAGACTGTTGAAGTAAAAGGCCCTAAAGGGGCGCGTAGCTTCACCGCAACTGACGATGTTACCCTCACAGTTGAGGAAAACACCGTCAAAGTCACGCCTCGTGGTAATTCCAAGCGCGCGCGTCAGCAGTGGGGCATGTCCCGCACTCGCATCGCGAACCTTGTGACTGGTGTAAACACTGGTGCCAAGAAAGAGCTTGAGATCCACGGTGTTGGTTATCGTGCCCAGCTTGCTGGTAACGTTGTCAAACTGAACCTCGGCCTGTCTCACGACGTTGATTTCGCAATCCCTGATGGCATCACAATCACTGTGCCTAAGCCGACCGAAATCATCATCGAAGGCAACGACGAACAGCAGGTTGGTCAAGTGGCCGCTAACATTCGTGCGTGGCGCAAGCCAGAGCCCTACAAGGGCAAAGGCATTCGTTACAAAGGCGAGTTTATCTTCCGTAAGGAAGGCAAGAAGAAGTAAGGACCAGTCAAATGGCAAATAGCAAAAGAACTCTGTTTCTGAAGCGCCGTCTGCGCGTCCGGAACAAACTACGCCGCTCGAACGCGGGACGCTTGCGTCTCTCCGTTCACCGCAGCAACAAAAACATCAGCGCTCAGGTGATTGATGATGTGAATGGCGTCACACTCGCGTCTGCTTCTTCATTGGAGAAGACATTGGGTGTTGTCGGCAAGAACAATGTTGAAGCAGCAACTAAAGTTGGTGCAGCGATTGCAGAGCGCGCAAAGAAAGCTGGCGTGAGCGAAGTTTACTTCGATCGTGGCGGCTTCCTCTTTCACGGTAAGGTCAAGGCAGTTGCCGAAGCCGCACGTGAAGGCGGTTTGAAGATCTAAAATCAAACGAGAAGAGCTCGCTTCGGCGGGCTCTTCCGATGATCCGGGGGTGTTTAACCCACTAGGATTGAACGAAATTTAGGTGCCGAGTGCGCCACTCATATAAGGACTGCTCCACATGGCAGAACGTGACAACCGACGTGGCAATCGCCGCGATGAAACACCGGAATTTGCGGATCGCTTGGTTGCGATCAACCGCGTTTCCAAAACCGTAAAGGGTGGTAAGCGCTTTGGCTTCGCCGCACTCGTCGTTGTTGGTGACCAAAAAGGTCGCGTAGGCTTCGGCAAAGGTAAAGCGAAAGAAGTTCCTGAGGCGATCCGCAAAGCGACTGAGCAAGCGAAGCGTCAGATGATCCGCGTTGCACTGCGTGAAGGCCGCACATTGCACCACGATGTCGAGGGCCGTCACGGCGCAGGCAAAGTTGTGATGCGCACAGCCCCACAGGGTACTGGTATTATCGCCGGTGGTCCTATGCGTGCTGTATTCGAGATGCTTGGCGTACAGGACGTTGTTGCGAAGTCTATCGGTTCTCAGAACCCGTACAACATGATCCGCGCGACCATGGACGGTCTGAAGAAAGAAAGCAGCCCACGCTCTGTTGCACAGCGCCGTGGCAAGAAAGTTGCTGACATTCTCAAAAAGGACGACGCACCTGCTGCGGCCGCTCCTGAAGCAGCTGACGCGTAAGGAGACCTGACAGATGGCTAAAACAATCGTCGTAAAGCAGATCGGTTCCCCGATCCGCCGCCCAGAAAAGCAGCGCCAGACCCTTATCGGTCTTGGCCTGAACAAGATGCACAAAACACGTGAGCTTGAAGACACGCCAGCAGTCCGCGGCATGGTTAACAAGATTTCTCACATGGTTGAGATCATCGAAGAAAAAGGCTGAAGGTAACGTTGGGTTCGTGATTTCACGCACCTTATCTTTTCAGCGACAAACGCCCTTGGAGCAATCCAGGGGCGTTTTGCGTTTATTACAAAGTGATCTCTTAAACGTGTTCGTGCAGGTCTTGCTGCCGCAAGCGGTGGGGCTACGTGCGTTGCCATTAGGAGAGGTAATTAAATGACACAATCAAGACGCAACTTTTTGGCAAGTTCTGCAGCGACTGTAGCGAGCGGTGCTATGATTTCCGTATATCCGTTCGCGGCAAAGGCCGCAGGACATAGCGGTGATATGTTTGAGACGAGTGCGGGCCCGATAAAGGTCCATCCTATCCGCCATGCTTCGGTGATTATGGAAACGCCTGCCGGTGTGATCTACATCGATCCAGTAGGTGAGCCTAATCTATACGAGAGCCGTCCAGCGCCGGATCTGGTGTTGATTACGCATGAGCATGGTGACCACTTCAATGCCGATACCTTGGCAGGTGTGATGCAAGACAGCACACAGCTGATCACAAACCCTGCAGTCTTTGAGATGCTGCCAGATGCGCTAAAGGCAAAAGCAACGGCAATCGCAAATGATGAAGGCACTGCTTTTGGTGATGCGACAGTCGATGCGATTCCAGCGTATAACCTGACAGAAGAGCGCAAGAACTTTCACCCAAAAGGGCGTGATAACGGCTATGTCCTAACGCTGAGCGATTTTCGTGTGTACGTGTCAGGCGACACTGAGGACATCCCTGAAATGCGCGCGCTGTCGGATATCGACCTTGCGTTCGTTTCCATGAACTTGCCGTTCACTATGTCTGCAAGTTCTGCGGCGGATGCTGTTCGTGAGTTTGCGCCTAAGAACGTCTATCCCTACCATTACCGTGGTCGCGATGGCGGTACGCAAGACCCTAAAGAGTTCGCAGAACTTGTTGGCGACGCGTCAGCTGTTCAGTTGCGTGGTTGGTACTAAATTCGTTCTAAGCGACACGCTGCGCTCTTGCGAGCAAAAGCGGTATCGGACGAACCTCAGGCACGTGTGGTTGCACATGTGCCTGAGCTCCCAAATATTTCGCACATAAAACGCTGAGATACAGCACCAGCAAATATGCGGGGTAAGCCAAAAGCACGGGATTGAGCGCACCCACGGAAATCAATCCGGCGAGAGCGGCAGCGCTCGATACTATCCAACAACTTGCGGGCTCCGTGTCCGGCGCGCGATAAGTCTTCATTATTGTTGCCAAACCGCCAAGTGCGCTGACAGCGATGGATATGAGCAAAGCCCAAAGCGCATTGTCTGTTCCCCACCAAAGAACAAGTCCGAGTGTGGCAAGCAATAGCACGCGCGCTTCAGCGTGCTCGATAAAGCTGCCCATGCCATAGCGCAGTGACATCAGGAAAATGAGTATCGTAAACCCTGCTTGAACGCAGACGAATAGAAGCGAGCCTGAGGCACCTTCGGCAATGTTTGCACTGGCTGATATGCTTGCAAGGATGCTCCAGATCAACCAAGTTGAGCGAAGCGGGCGGGCCGCACGATTTACCATGTCACGCATGTAGGGCAGGTAGGCACAGGTGCTCAGCGCGGCGGACAAAAGCCCACACACCAGGAAAAAATATTCCTGAGTCATTTGAAAACTCCAAAATTTAAAGATCGGCGCGCCCTTAAATAAACGGGCAATATTCTATGTTTTGAGATTAGCGTGCGCGTTGTTATCGAGAAAGGCAGGTATTCCAGACCTCAAGATCCGGTTTTAAAGCGATGCATGCGTGGGGTCTGCCAAAGCGCGCAATTTGCCCCGCTCAGCTGACGCGCTGGCAGGGGGGAGGTCGGTTGATTAGAAAACGGGTTGGCAGGCCTGCCGTGAACAAGTGCTAGATCGCGCTTGGATGTGCTCCAAACTCTGCTTTGCAGTGCAAGATCATCCTGATCGGATTGTTTACCGCTTTATTAAACAGGATGGGATCTTTGGTTTTACCGTTCATGAGCTCGAATTAGGATTTTAGCTTGTGTCACTTAAGATTATGCAAACACAGCGAGCGCTGCTCCAAGTGATGCTTCAGCGCAAACTTGGTCGCGAGTTCTGCATAGGGTTTCATAAACGCAGGCCATACCCCTTGCCACAAACCGTTACCCCGACTATACGCCCGCAGGTGGCAATCCGTGCCACTTACGAATCAATCATACGCCGTGTTCGGCCGCTCCCGTCGCTGGGGGTCGCATCCGGCAAAGGAGAAGCGACATGAAACTGAATGAACTGCACGATAACCCAGGTGCCACGAAACGCAAAAAGCGCATTGGTCGCGGTGTTGGATCTGGCATGGGTAAGACTGGTGGCCGTGGTATTAAAGGTCAAAAATCCCGCTCAGGTGTAGCGATCAAGGGTTTTGAAGGCGGCCAAATGCCGATCTACCAACGTCTTCCAAAGCGTGGTTTCAACAACATCAACTCCAAGACACACGCTGTTGTGAACCTTGGTCTGATCCAGAAATTTGTAGACGCGGGCAAGATCGATGCAAAAGCAGCGATCACCGAAGAAAGCCTTGTTGCGTCCGGTCTCGTGCGTCGCATCAAAGACGGTATCCGCGTTCTTGCGAAGGGCGAAGTGACATCAAAGCTGAACATCACTGTGACAGGTGCTTCCAAAGCAGCTGTTGAAGCGGTGGAAAAAGCAGGTGGCTCACTGACGGTCACAAAAGCAGCAGCGGCTGAATAAGAGGTTGTGACGGGGCATCCTAGCCCCTAAGTAACTTTAGACGTTTTCCTAAATGCCGCCTGAGCTGAAAACGCTTTGGCGGCGTTTTACATTCAAAAGAGAGCCGTTCATGGTATCCGCAGCAGAACAAATGGCAGCCAACACGAGTTGGTCTGCGCTTGGCAAAGCCACTGACCTTCGCAACCGCATCCTTTTCACGCTGGGTTTGCTCATCGTTTATCGCTTGGGCACGTTTATTCCGGTTCCCGGCATTGACGGTGCGGCACTTCGTGAATTCATGGAGAGCGCAGGGCAGGGCATCGGTGGCATGGTATCCATGTTTACGGGCGGCGCGCTTGGGCGGATGGGCATCTTTGCTCTTGGCATCATGCCTTATATTTCTGCATCCATTATTGTTCAGCTTCTGACCTCGATGGTTCCAGCGTTGGAGCAATTGAAGAAAGAGGGCCAGCAAGGCCAAAAGAAGATCAACCAATACACGCGATACGGCACCGTCGCTTTGGCGACGATGCAGGCTTATGGCCTCGCGGTCTCGCTCGAAGCGGGCGGTTTGGTCACTGAGGGCGGTCTTTATTTCCGCGCTGCGTGCTTGATCACGCTTGTGGGTGGTACAATGTTCCTGATGTGGCTCGGTGAGCAGATCACCGCACGCGGCATTGGCAACGGTATTTCGCTGATCATTTTCGTTGGAATTATCGCCGAAGTTCCAGCCGCGCTGGCACAGTTCTTCGCTTCGGGCCGTTCCGGCGCAATCAGCCCTGCGGTGATCGTTGGTGTTATTTTGATGGTGGTCGTCACCATTGCCTTTGTGGTCTTTATGGAAAGGGCGTTGCGCAAGATCCATATTCAGTACCCACGCCGCCAAGTTGGCATGCGTGTTCAGGAAGGCTCTTCTTCGCACCTACCAGTTAAAGTGAACCCAGCGGGCGTTATCCCAGCGATCTTCGCGTCTTCATTGCTACTGCTACCCGCGACGGTTTCGACCTTCTCGGGCAACTCGGCTGGCCCTGTTATGTCGACGCTCTTGGCATATTTTGGACCGGGCCAACCGCTTTATCTGTTGTTCTTCGCAGCGATGATCATCTTCTTCACGTTCTTCTACACATTCAACGTGTCGTTCAAAGTGGACGATGTTGCAGATAACCTTAAGAATCAGAACGGCTTTGTTCCCGGTGTCCGCCCCGGAAAGAAGACTGCTGAATACCTTGAGTTTGTGGTCTCTCGTTTGCTTGTTCTTGGCTCGGCTTACCTCACTTTGGTTTGCTTGCTTCCAGAGGTCATCCGCGGCCAATTCGCCATTCCGTTCTATTTTGGTGGAACGTCGGTTTTGATCGTAGTATCGGTGACCATGGACACGATTCAGCAGGTGCAGAGCCACTTACTCGCGCATCAGTACGAAGGTTTGATCCAGAAATCACAGCTGCGCGGTAAGGGCGGCAAAGGACGTAAGAAACGGAGCCCAGTTCGCCGATGACAAATATAATTCTGCTAGGACCACCCGGCGCGGGTAAAGGTACACAAGCCGGCATGCTCGTTGAAGAGCGTGGCATGATCCAACTCAGCACCGGCGATATGCTGCGTGAAGCCAAAAACAGCGGCACTGAAATGGGTAAGATTGTAGCAGACGTTATGGCGCGCGGCGATTTGGTCACCGACGAAATCGTGATCGGCTTGATCCGCGAGAAGTTGCAAGGCGACAAAGCGGGCGGCTTTATCTTTGACGGTTTCCCACGCACTTTGGCGCAAGCAGATGCACTGGGTGAGTTGATGGCGGAGCAAGGCGAGACGCTTGATCACGCTATTGAATTGCAAGTGAACGATGAAATATTGGTCGACCGGATTGTTGGTCGTGCTGCCGAAGCCGTCGCTGCCGGCGGAACTGCACGTGCGGACGACAACGCCGAGAGCCTGAAGATCCGTTTGATGGCGTATTACAAGCAGACCTCTCCGCTGATTGGGTATTATCACGCGAAGGGCATGCTCAAAGGCGTTGATGGCCTTGGTACGATGGACGCCGTGAAGGCAGAGATCGCGGGCGTTCTAGACGCCTGAGCCTACGAATAGTTTACGGCCTATTGACCCTATTCTCAAAAGGCCCTAACCACCCTCATCTCTAACGAGAATCAAACCGTCGGATTCGGGGTAGCTCCCCTTGTTTGACAGATCACCTGATCAGCTTAAGCCCTCGGCTAAGACGCCTAGGGCTTTATGTTGTGAAAAAAGGGTCCGGAATTACGGACCCGCAACGAAAAGGAATGCACCACGTGGCACGTATTGCCGGCGTAAACATCCCGACCCATAAACGGGTCCCGATCGCCCTCACTTATATCACTGGTATTGGCCCTGCCTCTGCTAAAGCCATCTGCGAAGCTGTTAACATCGACGAAACACGTCGTGTAAACGAGCTCTCCGATGCGGAAGTTCTCGCGGTTCGCGAGCACATCGACGCGAACTTCAACGTTGAAGGCGATTTGCGCCGTGAGACGCAGATGAACATCAAACGCTTGATGGACCTTGGTTGCTACCGCGGCCTGCGTCACCGTCGTAACCTGCCCGTTCGTGGTCAGCGTACATCTACAAATGCTCGTACTCGCAAAGGTCCTGCAAAGGCCATTGCTGGTAAGAAGAAATAAGGGAGGCACGATCTAATGGCACGCGAAGCTAAACGCACCAAAAAGAAGGTCTCCAAGAACATCGCCGCTGGCGTTGCTCACGTGAACTCTTCGTTCAACAACACAAAGATCCTTATCTCTGACGTTCAGGGTAACGCGATCTCTTGGTCCTCTGCGGGCACGATGGGCTTTAAAGGCTCACGTAAGTCCACGCCTTACGCGGCGCAGATGGCTGCTGAAGATGCTGGCCGCAAGGCTGCTGAGCACGGCGTGAAAACGCTGGAAGTTGAAGTACAGGGCCCAGGCTCTGGTCGTGAATCGGCGCTTCGTGCGTTGGCAGCGGCAGGCTTCAACATCACGTCCATCCGCGACGTGACGCCTATGGCTCACAACGGTTGCCGCCCACCAAAGCGTCGCCGCGTCTAAGCACAGATTTCTATGGTAGAGGCTGCGTGTCCGCGCGGCCTCTGCTTCGTCATTTTAACCTCGAGCGTTTTGATCTTTTGGACATGAGGTCGAAACAAGGATGGAGGGACGTATGATCCACAAAAATTGGGCAGAATTGATCAAGCCGACACAGCTTGAAGTGAAGCCAGGCAATGACGCAGGTCGTCAGGCCACGGTTATCGCAGAACCACTAGAGCGCGGCTTTGGCCTCACGCTTGGTAATGCGTTGCGCCGTGTATTGATGAGCTCACTTCAGGGCGCTGCAATCACATCCGTACAGATCGACAACGTTTTGCACGAGTTTTCTTCGGTTGCGGGCGTTCGCGAAGATGTCACAGACATCGTTTTGAACCTCAAAGGCGTGTCCCTGCGCATGGAAGTTGAAGGGCCAAAGCGTCTTTCAATCAATGCAAAAGGCCCAGGCATTGTCACCGCTGGTGATATTTCTGACAGCGCTGGTATCGAAGTTCTGAACCGCGATCACGTTATTTGCCACCTTGACGATGGTGCGGACGTTTACATGGAACTTACCGTAAATACGGGCAAGGGTTATGTTGCGGCTGAAAAGAATAAGCCAGAAGACGCGCCAATCGGTCTTATCCCGATCGATGCGATCTACTCGCCTGTTAAGAAAGTATCATACGATGTGCAGCCGACCCGTGAAGGTCAGGTGCTTGACTATGACAAGCTGACGATGAAAGTCGAAACAGACGGCTCTTTGACGCCAGATGACGCGGTGGCATATGCCGCGCGCATCTTGCAAGATCAGCTGTCTATCTTCGTGAACTTCGACGAGCCTGAGTCTGCATCTGCGAAGGATGAGGATGACGGTCTTGAGTTCAACCCACTTCTGCTGAAGAAAGTGGACGAGCTGGAACTGTCTGTGCGTTCTGCAAACTGCCTGAAGAACGACAATATCGTGTACATTGGCGATCTGATCCAGAAAACCGAAGCAGAAATGCTGCGTACGCCAAACTTCGGCCGCAAGTCTTTGAACGAGATCAAAGAAGTGCTGTCAGGTATGGGCTTGCACCTTGGCATGGACGTCGAGGACTGGCCACCGGACAACATTGAGGATCTTGCGAAGAAATTCGAAGACGCCTTTTAAGATAACGTAGGGTGCGTCTCTAGCTCAGTCCGAAAAGTGGGAACCGGTTTTCGGATCAAACTGAGCGGACTTAAACAGAGACGCACCTTACTTTCACGACTGGGTCGGTCACGACCCCAAGGAGAGCAGTGGGGAACGCACCCGCTGCCAGACAAAGCAAAATCAGCCCGTAGAGGGCACATTTGGAGAAGACACATGCGTCACGCAAAAGGTTACCGCCGCCTAAACCGTACTCACGAGCACCGTAAAGCGCTCTGGGCGAACATGTCAGGCTCGCTCATCGAGCATGAGCAAATCAAAACAACATTGCCTAAAGCCAAAGAGCTGAAGCGCATCATGGACAAGCTGATCACACTCGGCAAGCGCGGCGATCTGCATGCGCGTCGTCAGGCTGCCGCACAGCTGAAGGAAGACAAGGACGTTGCAAAGCTGTTCGAAATCCTCGGCCCACGCTACGCAGACCGCCCAGGTGGTTACACACGCGTCCTAAAAGCAGGCTTCCGCTATGGTGACATGGCGCCAATGGCGATCATTGAATTGGTTGACCGCGACGTTGACGCGAAAGGCGCAGCTGACAAAGCACGCGTTGCAGCGGAAGCAGACGCGGAAGAGTAAGCCACTTTCAGAGCACTCAGAATTAGAGAAGGCCCTCGCAGTAATGCGGGGGCTTTTTTCGTTCAGGGCGATCGATGGATGTCAGCACGGTACGAACGCGGGGCAAATATTCAGGCGTCACCAGTCAGATCTTGCGCAAGCATTAGTGCATTGTTGTCAGGGTCGTAAAACGTCGCCGTTTTGACCATACCTTCAATAACATCAGTTTCACCGTCAAACTTGACCTGCGCGTCTTCCAATTTCAGGCGTGCAGCATCCAAATCCGCAATTCCGAAGACCGGAACGCAATTGCCAGGGACGGGTTGCGTGTGTTCACCAAAACCGAGTGTCACACCGGGGGTGTTGGTTTGAAGTTCGGACCAGCCCGCCTCATCTGCATGATAAAGCGTCTCAAAACCCAGCATATCTGCGTACCATTTGGCGCTCGTGTGGCGATCTTTCACCGAAAGCGCGATAGTTATTGTGTTTTCCAATGAAACAAGAGACATCGTATTTCCTTTTTAATCAAAATATACTAACTATACTTTATGGACATAAAATTCTTTGTCAACATCACCTCACGCGCTTGGGCGGTACCGATCTTGTCGAACCTGCATACTGGTGTTGCGGGTCGTCAGGCACCCCTATTGGCAGCAACGGGCGCAAGTCGGACAGCTTTCGCGCAAAGCATGGATCATTTGATCGAACTAGGGCTGTTGGAACGCAATCCCGGTCACGGTCATCCATTACGGCCCGAGTTTCGACTGACGCCGCTTGGTGCACAGGCCGCCGCGTTGGCGGCTAAGGTTCATAGAATTCCCGAACAGAACGATCAGGATTTGCTTCGTCGCTCTTGGACTTTACCGGTGCTCACCTCCTTGCACACACCAAGCCATTTCAACGAGATCAAACGCAATCTTCATACGATTACAGATCGCGCATTGTCTCAGTCGTTGAAGTCAATGGAGAGCAGAAATTGGGTACAGCGCAGCGTCGATGAGGCTGCGCGCCCGCCCAGATCACTCTATCGTGCGATAAATACAGGTGGCCAAATCAGCCAAATCACGGCACCTGAAATCAGCTTTCCTATTTAAATTCGTTTCAGGCAACGCGGTGCGAAAGCGGGGTGACGCGACAGCAGCCTCTTGCACCCGACAGGTTCAGCTCGCATATCTGGGTAAATTCTAGGAACGAGGTGACCCATGCTGCGCGTTTTGATCTTGATCTGTTGTGCGGCTCTGCCTGTGCAGGCGCAAACACAGGTTCCAACGAGCCAAGCGCAAATCTCACTTAGTTTTGCGCCTTTGGTCAAACAAGCCGCTCCCGCGGTTGTGAACATCTACGCCAAGCGCATCGTGCAATCGCGGGTCAGTCCTTTTGCGTCTGATCCGTTCTTTCGCGACTTTTTCGGAGATATGGGGCGTGCGCAGCCGCGCGTACAAAACTCACTTGGATCCGGGGTGATCCTTTCGAGTGATGGCTACTTGGTGTCAAATTACCACGTAGTGGGCGGGGCCAGCGATATTCGCGTGGTGCTGAACGACAGGCGCGAATTTTCCGCAGAAGTGTTGCTGGGCGATCAAGCGAGTGATCTCGCCATTTTGCGTCTCAAAGACGCTGAGAATGTACCGTTTTTACCTCTGCGCGAAAGCGATACAGTTGAAGTCGGTGAGCTGACTTTGGCGATCGGCAATCCGTTTGGTGTTGGGCAAACTGTTTCAAGCGGCATTATTTCCGGCCTAGCGCGTTCGGGTGCGGTGACTGGAAATGAACGTGGCTATTTCATCCAAACGGATGCACCGATTAATCCGGGCAATTCCGGGGGTGCGTTGATCGGGATGGATGGTGCCTTGATAGGGGTGAACACCGCGATTGTGACGCGTTCGGGTGGGTCCAACGGGATTGGTTTTGCGATTCCCGCTGCGTTGGTTGCGCAATTTGTGAGCCAAGCTCGTGCAGGCGAGACACGCTTTATGCGCCCTTGGGCTGGTATGGGTGGGCAGACGGTGGATGCTGATTTGGCGAACTCACTTGGGTTGCAGCGACCCGGCGGCATGGCGATTACGCAGGTGCAAGACGGCAGCCCCTTTGCGAATGTCGGTCTTGGTGTGGGTGATGTGATTATTGCGGCCAACGGACGCGCGGTGAATTCGCCATCCGAAATGCTGTATTATATGACGGTCGCGGGGATCGGAGCGGAGATTACGGTGACAGCCGTGCGCGATGGTGTGCAAGAAGACTACACCGTTGCGATGATTGGCCCGCCCGAATTGCCACCGCGTGAAGAACAGACATTAGGCGCGCGTGATGTTTTGGAAGGGCTCACGATTGCCAACGTAAACCCCGCCGTTTTGGCGCAATATCAGCTGCCGATTTTGCCCAGCGGCGTTGTGGTCTTGAACACAGGACCAATCGCGCCGCGTATTGGTTTGCAAAAGGGCGATCTTCTGCGCGAGATCGATGGTCAGGACATTAACTCTCCTGAGGATGCTGTGAGAGCGCTACGAAACGCGCGTCGTTCCGTTTCAATCGTGGTTGAGCGCGGTGGCCAGTTAGTTTTGCTACGGTTCCGACTATGAGCGATTTGTTTGACAGTGGCGCGGCAGCGGCTGAACCCCTTAAAGGTGCGCGACCGCTGGCGGATCGTTTGCGCCCGCAGGCTCTGAGCGATGTGATCGGACAAACACAAGTGCTGGGAGAGGGCGCTCCGCTTGAGGTGATGTTATCGTCCGGCGCTTTGTCTTCGATTATATTCTGGGGGCCTCCGGGCGTAGGGAAAACGACGATTGCGCGGCTGCTTGCCCATGAAACGGATCTTCACTTTGTTCAAATCAGTGCGATCTTTACGGGCGTACCTGACTTGCGAAAAGTGTTTGAGGCCGCAAAAATTAGACGCCAGAACGGGCAGGGCACATTGCTGTTCGTTGATGAAATCCACCGTTTCAACAAAGCACAGCAAGATGGGTTTTTGCCATATATGGAGGACGGTACGATCCTTTTGGTGGGCGCGACGACTGAAAACCCATCGTTTGAGCTGAATTCAGCTGTGCTTTCGCGCTCTCAGGTTCTTGTGTTGCAACGCTTGGATCTTGCTGATCTGGAACGCATCGCCCAGCGTGCCGAGCAAGATTTGCAAAAGGAATTGGCGTTGGATGGCCCCGCGCGCGAAGCGCTTTTGGAAATGGCAGATGGCGACGGCCGCGCTTTGCTCAATTTGATCGAACAAGTAGCCGCATGGAAAACCGACCACAAGTTAACGCCGCCAGAGCTGGCCAAGCGGCTGCAAAAACGCGCGGCGCAATATGATAAATCTGGTGATGCCCATTATAATCTGATTTCCGCGCTGCATAAATCTGTGCGCGGCTCTGATCCTGATGCGTCTTTATACTGGTTCGCGCGGATGCTTGAGGGCGGCGAAGATCCGCGTTTTTTGGCGCGTCGTTTGGTGCGTATGGCTGTTGAGGACATTGGCTTGGCGGACCCGCACGCGCAGGCCGTGTGTTTGCAAAGCTGGCAAACTTATGAGCGGCTTGGCTCGCCAGAGGGGGAACTGGCCCTGTCACAGGCCGTGATTTACTTGGCGTTGGCCCCTAAATCTAATGCAAATTACGTGGCTTATAAAGCCGCGCGCCGCGCTGCAAAGGCGACAGGGTCAAAACTGCCACCAAAGCATATTTTGAATGCGCCCACGGATCTGATGAAGGATCAAGGCTATGGCACTGATTATGCCTATGATCATGATGCTGAGGATGGGTTTTCGGGGCAAAACTACTTTCCTGAGGGGATGGAGCGGCCTGCGATGTACCAACCTGTTGAACGTGGATTTGAGCGGGATTTGAAAAAGCGGGTGGAGTATTTCGCAAAGCTGCGTGCGCAAAGGGAAACCTAGGCGCGAGGGTCCGCAATTTCTTGGTAACATTGCAGCATTCAACATCGCGCGCAAAACTTGACTCTTGTCGCGCGCAGGGCGACACGGCCTCATGTTACTCAATGTCTCACTTGTGGCCCTCGGTGGCGCGCTTGGATCAAGCCTGCGCTATTTGATGGGGCTGGCGTTTGACAAAGCCACAGCGTTCGGATTCCCTTTGGGTGTGTTGCCGGTGAATATCATTGGCTCGTTTCTGATGGGTGTTTTCGTGGTCTTTGCCCATCAGAAGGGATTGAGCACGGCGAACTTGTTTGTGATGACGGGAGTGCTGGGCGGCTTCACGACGTTTTCGGCGTTTTCACTTGAAGCGGTGACATTGATGGAGCGCGGGCATTTGAGCCAAGCGGCACTTTATGTGGGGCTTTCAGTGGTCCTGTCGATTTTAGGTTTGATGGCGGGTCTCGCCATCGCGAGAGGAATATGGGCATGAGCCGCGTTCAGACGATAATGATTGAAGAAGATGACGGTGATCAGCGCCTTGATCGGTTCTTGAAGCGCAAGTTCCCGCAAATCACGCAGGGCATGATCGAAAAGATGTGCCGCAAAGGCGAGCTACGCCTTGATGGGGGCCGTGTCAAAGCGAACACGCGGGTCAATGAGGGCCAGCAATTGCGCGTACCGCCGCTGCCCGACAGTCAAGCGCCGGTCCATGCCGCGCCAAGCAAAGTCAGTGCCGCGGACACGAAGTTCATTCGCTCTTGCGTGATTTACAAGGATGATCACGTCATTGCGCTAAACAAGCCTGCGGGTCTTCCTGTTCAAGGTGGCTCTGGCCAAGCGCGTCATGTGGACGGTCTGTCCGAAGCTTTGATGTATGATTTCGAAGAACGCCCGCGTCTGGTGCATCGCTTGGACAAAGACACGTCTGGCGTTCTGATCCTTGGCCGTACACGGCGCGCGACGGCGGATTTGACTGCATCTTTTCGTCATCGCAACACGCGCAAGATTTACTGGGCCGCTATTGCAGGCGTGCCGCATCCGCGTCTTGGCACCATCAAGTACGGCCTGATGAAAGCCTCCGGTCACGGCGCCCGCGGTGAGGGTGAAAAAATGATCTGTATTCATCCGCGCGAAGTAGATCAGACTGAAGGCGCCAAGCGCGCTATGACTGATTATGCAGTGCTCGAAACCGCAGGGCAGCGCACCTCTTGGTGTGCTTTGATCCCGATTACAGGACGCACTCACCAGTTGCGCGCGCATATGGCCGAGATGGGGCATCCCATCGTGGGCGATGGCAAATACGGTGGCTCTGGTCAGGAAAACCTTGGCGATGGTTGGGGCTCTCAGTTGGGTGGCGACCTGAGCAAGAAGTTGCACCTTCATGCACGCTCTTTACAGATTGAACATCCCCACACCAAAGAGATGCTGCATCTGCAAGCACCCTTGCCAGATCACATGCAGCGCACTTGGGATACCTTTGCTTGGGATCCAAAAGAGGTGCCCGAAGATCCGTTTGAAGAGTTGATGTAGTGCGATTGCGCGGTGTAATTTTTGATGTGGATGGCACGCTTGTTGACAGCCAAGCGGATATTTTGGCTGCGATGTCCGGCGCGTTCGAGGCGGAAGGCCTTGCGCCACCCAGCAAAGATGCCGTTTTAGGTATTGTGGGGCTGTCGCTTGATGTTGCCATCCCAAAGCTTGCGCCGGGCAGCGATCATGCCGCCTGTACACGGATGGTGCAGGGTTACAAAGATGCCTACGCGAGTTTGCGTATGCTGCAGGGGGCGGATGTATCATCGCCTTTATATGCAGGTGCGCGCGAGGCACTTTCGCGTTTAAAAGAGCAAGATGAAATCCTGCTTGGAGTCGCAACCGGAAAGTCGCGGCGCGGCTTGGACAAACTGATAGATGCACACGGACTGGCGGGTACTTTTCTTACGCAACAAGTGGCGGATGATCATCCCAGCAAGCCAAACCCGTCAATGTTACTACAAGCAATGCGTGATCTTGGGGTTGAGGCAAGCGATACGGTGATGATTGGTGACACCAGTTTTGACATGGATATGGCGCGCGCCGCAGGTGCGTATTTCATTGGTGTCAGCTGGGGGTATCATGAAGCCAGCCGACTTTCAGAGGCAGACGCTGTAATTGACAGTTTCGCGCAGCTCGACGCCGCACTTGAGATGATTTGGAGCAAGGCCAATGGCTGATTGGAAAATAAAGCGGTTTTGGGACGTGGCTGACGCGGTGGAGGTCGAGGGCGGTTTTACCGTGCATCTTGATGGGCGCTCGATCAAGACACCTGGCAAATCCGCGTTGGTGGTGCCAACCCGAGTGATGGCAGAGCAGATGGCGCGCGAATGGGACGCGCAGCCTAAAGAGATCAATCCAGAGACGATGCCTGTTACGAAATCCGCCAATTCAGCTGTTGATAAAGTAACACCCCAGTTCGACGCGGTGGCTGATATGTTGGGCGAATATGCGGGAACAGATTTGCTGTGTTACCGCGCCGAGCAACCTGAAGAATTAGTAAAACGTCAAGCCGAGCAGTGGGACCCGCTTTTGGAATGGTGCGCCAAGACATTTGCGGCCCCTTTGAACCCGGTTTCAGGGCTCATGTTCGCAGCGCAACCCGAATCAAGTTTGATCGCTTTGCGCGCGCTTCTGGATGACATGACTGCATTTGAGCTGACCGCAATGCATGACCTGATCACTTTGCCCGGTTCTTTTGTAATCGGTCTTGCGGCGATTCATAAGTATGCCAAGCCACAAGAACTCTGGGAGCTTTCGCGCCTAGATGAGCGTTATCAGCAAGAACAATGGGGACTTGATGACGACGCCGAGGAGATGGCAGGAATCAAGCTAGCGGCTTATGAACACGCCTATAATTTTTATCTATTGAGCAAAGGACGCGGGTAAAAACACCGTGTTTGGCGCATTTGTAAACACATTTGGTTGACCTAAGGTCTAGCAAGCCGAAATTGATCAATTCTTAGGATGTTCCACTTGACGTTTCCTGATGATTGCGACCAAACTCTTTCCCACTAAGGGGGGAGTAACTTCTCTTTGGTATGAAACCCTGCGCTCACTCGCAGGAAGAGCCACCCACAAAAGGGTGGGCAATAGGAAGAGGTAAAAATGAAAAAATCCGTATTTTTTGGTGCGATGACTGTAGCTGCTTTGGCAGCTGGCGCAGCAGCGGCCGGCACGCTTGACGATGTTAAAGCGCGTGGCAAGCTGAACTGCGGCGTGACCACTGGTCTCGTTGGTTTCGCGGCACCGGATGCGAACGGCGAATGGCAAGGTTTCGACGTGGGCGTATGCCGCGCGGTCGCAGCTGCTGTTCTTGGCGACCCATCCGCGGTCGAGTTCGTTCCAACAACTGGTAAGACACGCTTCACAGCGTTGGCGTCCGGCGAAATCGACATGCTGGCACGTAACACAACATGGACGTTCTCTCGTGACGTTGACCTGAAGTTTGAATTCGTTGGCGTAAACTACTACGACGGTCAGGGCTTCATGGTTCCAAAAGCTTTGGGCGTTTCGTCCGCGAAAGAGCTTGATGGCGCGACAGTATGTATCCAGACTGGTACAACAACAGAGCTGAACTTGGCGGACTACTTCCGTACAAACAACATCTCTTATGAGCCAGTCCCAATCGAGACAAACGCTGAAGCACAGCCGCTGTACCTCGAGGGTGCTTGCGACGTTTACACAACTGACGCATCCGGTCTTGCAGCGACACGTGCCGCATTCGAGAACCCAGGTGATCACGTTGTTCTTCCAGAGATCATCTCTAAAGAGCCACTCGGCCCACTGGTCCGTCACGGCGATTCTGAGTGGGGCGACGTTGTTCGCTGGTCTTTGAACGCACTTATCGCAGCTGAAGAGCTGGGTGTGACATCTGCAAACATCGCAGACATGGGTGCAGCCGCTGGCGACAACCCAGAGATCAACCGTCTCCTCGGTACAGAAGGCACATTGGGCGAGATGCTCGGTCTGTCCGCTGACTGGGCGAAGAACGCGATCATGGCTGGTGGTAACTACGGCGAGATCTTCGAGAAGAACATTGGTGAGAACACACCAATCGGTCTGTCCCGTGGTCTGAACGCTCAGTGGACAGACGGTGGTCTGCTCTACGTCCCACCATTCCGCTAAACCCGGATTACTAAAGGAAGGGCGCGGGACATTCCGCGCCCTTCTTACTTCTAGGCTATTTTAGAAAAGCCGTCTTTGAGCCATGACCGGAGCAACCGGCAGGTTTCACCAAAGACAGCACACCCAGGGAACAGTCCATGACGACTCTATCTGATCCTCCCAAGGGCGGTTTTCGGGTATCGATGCTTATCAACGATACACGTTACCGATCCTACACGTTTCAATTCATTGCTTTGATCGCGCTGATTGCGGCCTTTGCCTATTTGGGAAGCAACTTGCTTGCTAACCTCAGGGCAGCAGGTCTGAACATCTCTTATAAGTTTCTAAGCGAGCCTGCGGGCTATGACATTAACCAGCGCTTGATCGAGTATACCTCGCAATCGACACACTTTCGTGCGGCGATCGTCGGTATTTTAAATACACTGCTTGTGGCTGTGGTGGCCTGTTTCTTTGCCACGGTGATCGGTATTTTTGTCGGCGTTTTACGTCTGAGCAATAACTGGTTGGTCAACAAGCTGATGGGCGTTTATGTGGAAATCTTCCGTAACGTGCCTGTCCTGATCTGGATCCTGATCATTATGGCGGTGTTTGTCGCTGTGTTGCCGCAACCTCGTGAGTTTCGCGGCGATGATGCGACAGCGAGCATGTTCCTTGATCTCTTCGCGTTTACAGGCCGTGGTTTCTACTTCCCAAGACCTTACTTCGCAGCGGAGTGGGCGACGGGTGCAACAGGCTGGCTCATCATTATCGCATTGCTGATCGCTAGCTTTTTTGGTGCGCGCGCGCTGGCCAAGTCTGCAGCAGCCACGCAAGAGGCAACTGGTGATCGTCCAACCACTTGGTATTTCACCTTGGCCATCTGGTTGGTGCCGCTGATCGCAGCTTGCGTTATCATGGGGCTGACTTGGGAAATCCCAGAGCTGAAGGGCTTCAACTTTAGAGGCGGCATTTATGCGCGTAACTCTTTTATCGCTTTGACCTTTGCGCTTTCGATCTACACGGCAGCCTTTATCGCGGAAAACGTGCGTGCGGGTATTCTGGCGATCTCTACAGGTCAAACAGAAGCGGCAGCGTCGCTGGGTCTGCGTCCGGGTCGGATTATGAACTTGGTCATTCTCCCGCAAGCGCTGCGTGTGATTATCCCACCGCTGATTTCGCAATACCTAAACATCACTAAGAACTCTTCTTTGGCGATTGCTGTTGGCTACATGGACGTCACGGGCACCCTTGGCGGCATCACGCTGAACCAAACGGGGCGCGCGATTGAAACAGTTTTGCTGCTTATGGCGTTCTACCTTGTCATCAGCCTGAGCATTTCTGCGGTGATGAACGTCTACAACAATTCCGTTAAACTGAAGGAGCGGTAGGATGACTAATACGAACACCACACCTGTCGCTTTTGTACGCGATGCAATGCTGGTGCAGAAAACGCCGCCAGTCACGAATGCGGGCATTGTCGGTTGGATAAACAAAAACCTGTTTCCCAATCCCTTTGCCTCTATCGGGAATGCCTTTAGTTGCCTTTTGACCCTTGTGTCGCTCTTGATCATTTACAAGATCGTTGCTGGCGCATTGCCATGGTTTGCCAATGGCGTTTGGGATACCCCATCGCTGGCCGCGTGTCGTGAAGTGTTGCAGGGGGTGACGGGCGGATGTTTCTCAGTGCTGACCGAACGCTGGAATCAGCTCTTGTTCGGCTTCAAGTACCCCTCTGAGGAATACTGGCGTCCAACATTGGCCTTTATCGGCTTGTTCTTTGCGGCAGCACCCGTGCTCTTTAGCAAGCTGCCACGCAAGATGCTTTGGTTCACTGCAGTCTATCCATTTTTGGCCTTTTGGTTGATCTGGGGCGGCACGATTTTGGTGCCCGTGATGGTCGCTGTTGGTTTCATCGTGGGCTACTTTGTGTTCGCGCACTTCGAAAAACAAAGCTTTGCTATGGGTCTCATTGGCAGCGTCGTTGCTGCGGTCGTTGTGTGGTCCTTTGCTGGCTACATTACCGATCCTTTGTCTGGTGTGCTGGCACTTGAGCCCGTTCCAAGCCGCGACATGGGTGGGTTCATGTTGAACTTTATCCTTGGTGTGGTCTGCGTAAGCTTGTCGATCCCGATTGGCATTCTGCTCGCGCTAGGGCGACAGTCGGATATGCCGATCATCAAGGGCATCTGCGTTGTCTTCATCGAATTCATTCGTGGCGTTCCGTTGATCACGCTTTTGTTCGTGGCAAACGTTGTTTTGGCGTATTTCTTGCCACCCGGCACAACGTTCGACTTGATCTTGCGGGTTATCATCATGATCACCATGTTCTCGGCGGCCTATATTGCCGAGGTGATCCGTGGCGGTCTCGCCGCTTTGCCGAATGGTCAGTATGAAGCAGGGGGCTCTTTGGGTCTGGATTATGCGCAAAACATGCGTTTGATCATTCTGCCGCAAGCGTTGAAGATTTCTATTCCAGGGATCGTGAACGTGGCGGTGGGTCTGTTCAAAGACACCACGCTTGTTTCGGTCATTTCGATGTTCGATCTTGTGGGCATGATCCGCGGACCGATCTTGGCATCGACCGAATGGAATGGGGTCTACTGGGAGCTGTTTGGCTCTGCGGTCGTTCTGTTCTTCATCGTGTGCTACGGCATTTCACAATATTCCCAGTGGCTCGAGCGTCAGCTTGCCACGGGGCATCGTTAATTAGGAGGCTGATAACATGGCCGAAGCAAAACTACAGGTATCCGACGAGATCGCGATCACCATTGAGAATATGAACAAATGGTACGGCACGTTCCACGTGTTGCGTGACATTGATCTGACTGTGAACCGTGGCGAACGGATCGTGATTTGTGGGCCGTCAGGCTCTGGCAAGTCTACGCTTATTCGCTGTATCAACGCGCTTGAGGAACACCAACAAGGGCGTATCGAAGTGGACGGCACTGTGTTGTCGTCTGATTTGAAGAACATCGACAAGATCCGCTCTGAAGTGGGTATGTGTTTCCAGCACTTCAATCTTTTCCCACATCTGACGATTTTGGAGAACTGCACGTTGGCTCCGATCTGGGTGCGTAAAACGCCCAAGAAGGAAGCTGAAGAAACGGCGATGCATTTCCTTGAGAAGGTGAAAATTCCGGATCAAGCGAACAAGTATCCCGGGCAGTTGTCTGGTGGTCAGCAGCAGCGTGTGGCGATTGCGAGATCACTTTGCATGAAGCCACGTATCATGTTGTTTGATGAGCCGACATCGGCGCTTGATCCTGAGATGATTAAAGAAGTGCTTGATACGATGATTGAGCTCGCGGAGGAGGGCATGACAATGCTCTGTGTAACGCACGAGATGGGCTTTGCGCGTCAAGTTGCGAACCGTGTTATCTTTATGGATCAGGGCCAGATCGTGGAGCAGAACGAGCCGGAAGCGTTCTTCAACAATCCGCAGTCTGAGCGTACGCAATTGTTCTTGTCCCAGATTTTGGGTCATTAAGCTAATAGTAAGGTGCGTGGTCTCACGCACCTTACGAGATGAAAGGCAGGCCCTCGGGCCTGCTTTTTTTGTGCCTATAGTCGTTTTAAAAGGGGGCGCTGCCCCGTCTCAGGCAAGCTGAGACTCCCCGGGATATTTTTAGAAAAGGGAAGCGGATCAAGAGAGTTCGCGTGGGATTACGAATTGCGCGACTTTGGACGTGTGCCAAGTCAGTTCGCTCCAGTCGTCGATATCACAGTCAAACACAGTCGTTGCACTGGATGGATAGTCGAAAAAGCGTTCATGATTTGGTGCTGTCGTTGCGAGCCGTTCGACGAACTCGCCGATGCCAGGGTTATGGGCGATGACGAGAACAGTATTGCCGTGAGCTTGTTGGACGTATTTTTGCAAAATTTCCGGCGAGCTCATGTAGAGTTCTTTGATCTGCGTGAGCGGGCTATGAAGGTTTAGACCTGCACCTGTTTCCTGCGCGCGTTTTGCGGCGGAACACAGGATTTCATCAGGTGCGAGATTTTGAGAGCGTAGCCAGTCGCCAAGTGTTGCTGCTGCTTTGTATCCGCGCGCGTTGAGCGGGCGGTCAAAGTCATCATAGGGAAAGTCCCAGCTTGATTTGGCGTGGCGCATGACGATCAAGGTTTTGCTCATATGCTACTTTCCCAAAAAGGCGCGCATATGGAAAGCGGATTGTTCTGGCAAGCGACCATATGCGTGAGAGATCGGGCAGGCCCGGCGTGCAGCGCAGCCAAGTGTTCGGCAGGATTTCGTATCAGGGCCAAGGATATGGGTTTTGCAGGCATCAACGTCGTAGCTGGTGTCGCTCAACGCATCGACAGGGCAGGCTGTTTTGCACGGCTTGTCACAAGGGGTGCAAGGCGATGCTGAGCGTGTGGAAAGAGCGTGTTCACCTTTGATTTTGAGCGCGCCGCGATAGGAGGTCATAAGACCTGCACGTTCATGAACCAGCATTCCAATCGGCGCGAGCCAAGCTTGCGCGCTTGCGAGCGCCCAAGAAATGAACGGGGGATAGGGCGGGCCATCGGAGGGAAACGCTGTGTCTGCTTCAAAGGTCTCAGCCAGCTTGCCAATGACCCGTTTTGACCAGCGATCGAGTGGATCAGGTAGCCCATCTGTCAGTTCAGCACTTTGCGAGACATGCGCCCAAAAGCCCGGTTCATGTGGTCCAAGAAGGACAACAGTTTCATCATTTTCAACTACGACACCGAACACATCGAGGTAGTTCAGTCGCGCCGCGTTGCGAATGTCCTCAATCACGGATGAGCGAGCCTGCGCCATGTTCTGTATAAAGCTCGAGCAAGCAGGCGTTTGGCGCGCGACCATCGAGGATCACGACTGCGCGCACGCCACCCTCAATTGCATCTAGCGCGGTTTCCGTTTTCGGGATCATCCCGCCTGCAATGGTGCCATCTTTGGTCAACGCGCGGATTTGTGCCGCGGTTAGTTCGGTGACAACCTCGCCTGAGCTGTCTTTGACACCAGCCACATCGGTCAGCAGCAAGAGGCGATCCGCTTTAAGGCTTGCTGCGATTGCACCTGCAGCTGTGTCACCGTTGACGTTGAACGTTTCGCCATTTCGGCCAGTGCCAAGTGGGGCGATGACGGGAATGACGTTGTCTTTGGCCAAAGCACGCAGAAAATCCGGGTTCATTTCTACAGGCGTTCCCACGAAGCCCAAAGCAGCATCGGTTTGATCACAGACCATCAGGTTTGCGTCTTTGCCTGAAAGGCCAACGGCTTTGCCGCCTTGCGCATTGATCGCCTGTACGATGCGTTTGTTGACGTTACCTGAGAGAACCATTTCAACGACTTCGACAGTGGCGGCATCTGTGACGCGCTTGCCGTTTACGAAATCGGACTTGATATCCAAGCGTTCCAGCATTGCGTTGATCATTGGGCCACCGCCATGCACGATCACTGGATTCACACCGACCTGCTGCATCAAAACGACATCGCGCGCGAAGCTTTCCATGCCGGCATCGCTGCCCATGGCATGACCGCCAAGTTTTATAACGACCGTCGCATCGTCATAGCGCTGTAAATAAGGAAGGGCAGACGAAAGCGTTTGCGCGGTGGCGATCCAATCGCGGTTCATATCTTGTTTCTTCATGTTGGGACCTCTTGCGCCCTTGGTTAGCGTCCGCTTGTCATATGGGCAAGTCAAAGCGGAACAGCGTAAAAAATCGCGGAAATAAATTTTACCAGTTGATAAAAAAATAAAACCCTGCAAACGTGAAAGAAAGTGAAACTCACAGGAGAGATCCATGCCCACGGATATGTTCGCTCAGGGGATCCAGTCAGGTCGCTTAAATGCTGAGCAATACGATGCAAATTTTGCAGATTTACATGCGCCGCTGAATGACCACGAAGCTTTGGTAGCAGCTGATCGTTGTTATTTTTGTCATGATGCACCGTGCATAACAGCCTGTCCGACGGACATTGATATCCCGTTGTTTATTCGCCAAATCGCGACAGGCACCTCGGATGCTGCGGCGAAAACTATTTTGAGCCAAAACATAATGGGCGGCATGTGCGCGCGGGTCTGTCCGACAGAAACCTTGTGCGAAGAGGTCTGTGTGCGCGAAGTCGCGGAGGGCAAGCCTGTTTTGATCGGCCAGCTTCAGCGCTACGCAACGGATGGGTTAATGGCAAAGGAGGTGCATCCCTTTGAGCGTGCATCGCCAACGGGCAAGCGCATTGCGGTTGTTGGGGCCGGGCCGGCTGGACTTGCCTGTGCGCACCGTTTGGCCATGCATGGGCACGATGTGGTGGTTATTGACGCGCGGGCCAAATCGGGCGGACTAAATGAGTTTGGGATCGCCGCATATAAAAGCACCGATGATTTTGCCGCAAAAGAAGTCGACTGGCTTTTGCAGATAGGCGGGATTGAGATTGTTCACGGCAAAGCCCTTGGTCAGGACATGAGCCTCGCCGATCTGCAAAGTGAGTATGATGCGGTGTTTCTCGGCATGGGGCTTGGTGGTGTAAATGGGCTGGGGCTCGAAGGGGATGACAAAGCAGGCATCATGGACGCTGTTGATTTCATTTCTGATCTTCGCCAAGCCAGTGATCTGAGCGGCGTGTCGGTTGGACGCGATGTGGTTGTGATCGGTGGTGGGATGACAGCCGTGGATGCAGCTGTGCAAGCCAAGTTGCTTGGTGCCTTGAACGTGGCGTTGGTCTATCGTCGTTCGCGCGCGCGCATGAATGCGAGCAGATATGAGCAGGACTTGGCGGCTTCTAAGGGCGTTCGGATCATCACCAACGCCTCGCCTTTGGCTGTGCACGGCAATGGCGCGGTGCGTGAAATCGAATTTGAATATACCGATGACGATTTGAAACCCACAGGTCAAAGCGTGCGTTTGGCGGCGGATCACGTATTCAGCGCGATTGGTCAAAGCCTCGTGGGCGATGATTTGCCCGCGCTCGAGGGTCGCAAAATAAAGGTGTCTGAGACTGGAGCAACGTCGGTGAAAGGCGTTTGGGCGGGGGGCGATTGTGCCTCTGGCGGAGATGATTTGACCGTCACGGCCGTGGCTGAAGGGCGCGACGCGGCAATGGATATACACGCAAGCCTCATGGGAGGAGCAAGCTAATGGCGGATCTCACAACTGATTTTCTGGGGATCAAAAGCCCTAATCCGTTTTGGTTGGCGTCTGCGCCCCCAACGGACAAGGAATATAACGTGCGCCGCGCGTTTGAAGCGGGATGGGGCGGCGTCGTTTGGAAGACGCTCGGCTCTGAGGGACCGCCAGTGGTGAATGTAAATGGCCCGCGCTACGGTGCGATTTACGGTGCGGATCGGCGGTTGCTGGGGCTTAATAACATTGAGCTGATTACCGATCGTGACCTGTTCACCAATCTTGAAGAAATCAAACGCGTGAAAGCAGATTATCCGGATCGCGCGGTGATTGTCTCGCTGATGGTGCCTTGTGAGGAAGAGGCGTGGAAAGCGATCCTGCCGCTGGTGGAAGACACAGGAGCGGATGGGATTGAGCTGAACTTTGGGTGTCCACACGGTATGAGCGAGCGCGGCATGGGCGCAGCCGTTGGTCAAGTGCCCGAGTATATCGAAATGGTGACGCGCTGGTGCAAGCAGTATTATTCCAAGCCCGTTATCGTGAAGCTGACGCCCAATATCACAGATGTGCGCAAACCCGCTGCGGCCGCGCATGCTGGCGGTGCAGATGCGGTCAGCCTGATTAATACGATAAATTCAATCACTTCTGTGAACTTGGACAGTATGAGCCCTGAGCCGTCTATTGATGGCAAAGGAACGCACGGCGGCTATTGCGGCCCTGCGGTGAAACCAATCGCGATGAGCATGGTGAGTGAGATTGCGCGCGCTGAAGCAACCCAGGGCCTGCCGATTTCGGGGATTGGCGGCATCACAACTTGGCGCGACGCGGCTGAATTCATGGCGCTTGGGTGCGGCAACGTGCAGGTGTGCACGGCTGCGATGACCTATGGATTTAAGATCGTTCAAGAGATGATTTCAGGCTTGAGCCAATGGATGGATGAGAAAGGTTACACCAATACGTCCGACTTTGTTGGCATGGCTGTGCCAAACACCACAGATTGGCAGTATTTGAACCTGAATTATATCGCGAAGGCGAAGATCAATGAGGATCTGTGTATCTCTTGCGGGCGGTGCTACGCGGCTTGTGAGGATACGTCGCACCAAGCGATTGCAATGTCAGACGAGCGTGTTTTCAGCGTGATTGATGCAGAATGCGTTGCTTGTAATCTATGTGTGAACGTCTGCCCCGTGGAGAATTGCATCACAATGGAGGCGATGCCCGAGGGCGCCGTTGATCCGCGCACAGACCGTGTGGTTGAGCCAGAATACGCCAATTGGACGACACATCCGAATAATCCCGCGGCCACGGCTGCGGAGTAGCGTCACCCGTGTCCGCTGTTCTCCCCAGCGGACTTGAAGACCCCTGCTGGAGTGAGTGACAGCAGGGGTTTTATATTTGAGGTCATAAGGGGGCCAGCCCCCGTCGGCCTTGCCGACTCCCCCGAAGTTTATTTGGAAAAATGAAGCCGTTGTTTAAGCGCCGATTTGTGTGAGAAATGCCGCGCGAAAGTCGATGAGTTCGTCATGGCGGGCTTTTGCGAGGCGTTGGCCTTCATTGGTTTGAAAACCCTCCGCGAGGGTTAATAGCTTGGTTTCAAAGTGATCGAGGGCGTAGGCGCGATCATCAAGAGCACGGTCTGTGGCGCGCGGGTCGTTTGGCTCGTAAAGGGCGCTGCCCATTCGGCCTGCAACGTAAAAGCAGCGCGCAACTCCGATCAAGCCTATTGCGTCCAGACGGTCGGCATCTTGTAAGATTTTCGCCTCAATGCTGAGCGGTGGGATGCCCGCGGAAAAGCTATGCGCTGCAATCGCATGACAGGTTTGATCAATGCGCTTCTTTGCCCATCCAAGCGTTTCAAGATGTGTGCGCGCCGCGTCGCTGGCCAGCGCGGACGCCTTTACGCGATCTGGGCTATTTTTTCGACACTTATGCAATCATGCAGGAGCGTTGCGGCGGCCAGAATTTCTAAGTCACCGTTTTCGACTTGCGAGATGTTTTGCACATTTTTCCAAACTCGCGTGATATGAGCGATATCATGCGCGCCATCTGTCGTCTCTGGAGTAGCAAAGGGCAAAAGCTGAGCCGCAAGCGCGGTGTAGGGGGCGAACAGATCTTCTGTCATTGAAAAAGCGTTTTGGCTGGAGTGTGGTGGCATTTGAACATTGGTTTATTTGGCTTTCAGTGTGCTGAGTGACGTCGCGCATGAACGTATAATTTGACCCCGATAAAAATGGATGTTGGGGACAACAAAAGTCTAGCGAAAAACTGCGATGTTAAAGACGCAAAATCAGGGGGCAATGATCAGAGACTTCTGGGCCGCGGATAACGTCAAACGTTTTAACGGCCTGCATGTCGTTGATCAGCATATAATCGGCAAACCGAGCCGCTTTCTTGTAGTGAGATGTGCGCGTGGTCGGGATGTTGTACGCTGTAACCAGCTCGTGAAACCCGGCGGCGTTTAGAATTTGGAGCGTTTCGCTATTTGGATCGACGTTAAAATCACCGCAGATCACGCTGAGCCCATTTCGGTCAGTTAGTTGTTCGTTCAGCGCAAGCAGGCGATGCGCTTGTGCGGTTCTGTCCGGGGTGTCGTGTTTGCCACTTAGATCGCGCAAACCATGCATGTGCAGGACGCTTATGGGCCTATTTGTGAGTTCATCATAGACGCGCACCCCATGAGCATTGCGCGAGCGGGGATGATCGCCGTAGCCATCGGGCGCGTAGTCTTTATGAACGAACCCTTGGATCTGACCGATGATGGGCAAGGCTTTGTTCACAAAGGTTGCGATGCCGAATTGTGACGGGATTTGTTTGTCGTCATCCCAAAGTATGCCTTGGGCTTGCGGGCAGAAGGTAGCCTGATGATCAGGCAAGGCAGAGCAGACATCGCGAAAGAAATTTGCGCGTTGCGGTAATATGTGAGCAGCGTCGCGATAGGTGAGCCAATCCTTGTTGCTTGCAGGGCTGTGCACAACTTCTTGTAAACACAAGATGTCTGGCGCGGCGTCCTTTAGGTAGGGCAGCAGAGGTTCATGTAGTTTGCCGCCCCATGCGTTGAGGCACATGATCTCCATTTAGCGTTATAGCTCGATCGGAACGAGGACTTCTGGTTCGATCACCCGCGCATTTGGCACAGCGTCTATCATCGGCTGGACGCTTTGTTCGAGCAAAGGGAAAGTGTTGTAATGGCACGGAATGATTGTGCTGAAATTGAAGAAACGTTTGGCGGCGTAGGCTGCGCGCGTCATGTCCATCGTGAAGTGGCCACCTGCGGACAAAATGCCGATGTCTGGCTGATGCAGCGCTTCAAACAGCTCCATGTCCATCATCACATCCGTATCGCCGCTAAAGTAGATCACTTTGCCTTCACCAGCGATCATAAAGCCACTTTCGGTTCCCGCGTAGATCGGGCCGTTTTCTGTGCGATAGGTGCTTGAATGCGCTGCTGTGACCATTGTGACTGCCACTTGACCCAGCTTTACTGTGCCGCCTTTGTTGAACCCGATAATTTTGATTCCCAGCGTTTCTTCGACGTAACCCATGTGATCGTATATTCCGACGGCAGGTATATCGAGCTCTTCGGCAATCTTGAAGGCATCGCCGCAATGATCGGCATGAGCGTGGCTTACCAGAACATGTGTTGCACCAGTGATAGCTTCGGCTCGGCGCTCTTCTGGAAAGACAGGGCACCCCGTGAGCCATGGATCTATAAGAAGGATTTGATCTTCAATCTCGATACGAAAGCCGGAATGTCCGAGCGGAATGATCTTCATGAGATGTGCCTTCTATAATTTACCTTGTATTATAGCTCCAGTTTAGACCAGATCGGCGATAAAGCAACATAACGAAGGAGCTGCGCCGTGCTGAGTAATGCTGATGTTCAAGAGCTGACAGAATTTCGCCGAGAGCTGCATCGATACCCCGAAATTTCACGTCAAGAGGCTGCAACAGCAGCACGGATTGTCACTGAGCTGGAGGCGCTTGTGCCAGATGCGATTCTGCGTGGGCTTGGTGGTCACGGTGTTGCAGCAGTGTTTGAAGGTATAGGCGAAGGGCCCACGGTGCTGTTTCGCGCTGAGCTGGATGCGTTGCCAATCGAGGAAATTTCGACTTTTGACTGGCGCTCGGACGTGCCGGGTAAAGGGCATCTATGCGGCCACGACGGCCATATGTGCTTTTTGCTGGGATTGGGTCGGCGTCTATCGCGAGCGCCTGTCAGTAAGGGGCGTGTCGTGTTGATGTTCCAACCTGCAGAGGAAGATGGCAGCGGCGCACGTGCGGTTGTGGCTGATCCTGCGTTTGCTCAGATCGCGCCACAGTATGCTTTTGCTATTCATAATGAGCCAGGTATTGCGCTTGGACAAGTCGCCACGCGCGCGGGGCTTGTGAATTGCGCGTCGCAAGGCATGGCGATTAAATTGAGTGGCAAAACCGCTCATGCGGCCAATCCTGAGGATGGAACGTCGCCCGCCTTGGCAATATCGGATTTGATACCGCAACTTGACAGCTTGGGTGTGGGCGGTGTGCTTGATGATGCATTCAAATTGGTCACAATCACCCATGTGCGTATTGGCGAGCCAACGTTTGGCATTGCGCCTGGGGACGCGGAAATTTTCATTACCTTGCGCACAGCACAGGATGCGCCCATGGCAGAGCTTGCAAAACAGGCGCAAGAGATGGCGCAAAGGGCGGCGCAGGCGCATGGGCTTAAGGTTTCGTTTGAAACCTGCGATGATTTTGCGGCCTCTATAAATGACGCAGAAGCGGTGCAGATAGCCTGTGCGGCTTTGGCAGATTTAGGGATTGAGGTCAGCGACGGGAATTTGCCGATCCGCGCTTCTGAGGACTTTGGTGTGTTTGGCTGGAAAGCCAAGGCGGCGATGCTTTGTTTGGGGGCAGGGGCAGAGCATGCGGCGCTGCACAACCCCGATTATGATTTTCCTGATGATTTGATACCGCTTGGTGTGAATATTTTTGAGCGGATCGCGCGCGATTTATTGGGCTAGAGCGCGTCGGTCGCTTGCAGCCCTTGGCGCTGGGCGCTAAAGGCTTGGACAACAGCAAACCGGAGACGTCCGTTATGTCGATTGATGAAAAAACTGCCGCACGCGTGGCGAAACTGGCCCGTATTAAGGTCGAAGATGACCAACTCCCTGCCTTGGCGCAGGAGTTCTCAAATATCCTTGGGTTCATTGAGCAACTCAACGAAGTCGATGTTGCGGGTATTGAGCCGATGACGTCTGTGACGCCGCAAAAGCTGTATCGACGCGTCGATGAAGTCACCGATGGTGATCAGCAAGAAAAAGTTCTCAAGAATGCGCCAGACGCGCGCGAAGGGTTTTTCGCAGTTCCAAAGGTGGTTGAATAATGTCTGATCTCACCAAAATGACGCTCGCAGGCGCGCGCGATGCGCTGCGCAAAGGCGAAACGACCTCTGTTGAATTGACCGAGACGCACCTGAAGGCGATTGAGGGCGCAGGCGCGCTCAACGCATTTGTGCACCACACGCCAGAGATTGCATTTGAGCAAGCAAAGGCCGCAGATGCGCGTATTGCAGCGGGCGATGCGCCTGACATGTGCGGTTTGCCGATCGGTATCAAGGATTTGTTCTGCACCAAAGGTGTGCCGTCACAAGCGGCCTCCGCTATTTTGAACGGGTTCAAGCCAGAATATGAAAGCACAGTCAGCCAGAACCTGTTTGATGCAGGTGCGGTTATGCTCGGCAAGCTCAACATGGATGAATTTGCGATGGGCTCGTCCAATGAGACGTCGGTTTATGGCAATGTCGTTAATCCATGGCGTCGCAATGGCGATGATGCAGAGTTGACGCCAGGTGGATCATCCGGTGGTTCCGCGTCCGCGGTTGCTGCTGATCTATGTTTGGCCGCAACAGGTACGGACACAGGCGGCTCTATCCGCCAACCCGCGGCGTTTACGGGCATTACAGGGATCAAGCCAACTTACGGACGTTGCTCACGCTGGGGCACGATTGCATTTGCGTCTTCGCTTGATCAAGCGGGACCGATGACCAAAGACGTGCGTGACGCGGCAATCATGCTAGAAGCGATGTGCTCGTTTGATGCCAAAGACAGCACCAGTGCGAACCTGCCTGTGCCGAATTTTGAGGCGATGCTTACGGGCGATATCAAGGGCAAAACTATTGGTATTCCGAAAGAGTACCGCATGGATGGTATGCCAGACGAGATCGAACAGCTTTGGGCCGATGGCACTGCGATGTTGAAAGATGCGGGCGCGAAGATTGTTGATATCTCTTTGCCACATACGAAATATGCGCTGCCTGCTTACTATGTGATTGCGCCTGCGGAAGCATCGTCCAACCTCGCGCGATATGATGGTGTGCGATATGGCCACCGTGCAACGCTGGATGCGGGTGATGGTATCACAGAGATGTACGAAAAGACCCGCGCCGAAGGGTTTGGCTCCGAAGTGCAGCGCCGCGTGATGATTGGAACTTACGTGCTGAGCGCCGGTTTTTATGATGCGTATTACAACCGTGCACGCCGCGTGCGTGCGCTGATCAAGAAAGACTTTGATGATGTGTTCGCGACGGGCGTTGATGCGATCCTGACGCCTGCGACGCCAAGTGCTGCCTTTGGGCTCGGCGAAATGAAGGATGCAGATCCGGTCCAGATGTATCTTAACGACGTCTTTACCGTGACGGTGAACCTTGCGGGCTTGCCCGGTGTTGCTGTGCCTGCAGGCGTAGACGCACAAGGTTTGCCTTTGGCGCTGCAACTGATTGGTAAGCCGTGGGAAGAGGGCGATCTGCTAAATACCGCCTATGCGCTAGAGCAAGCTGCGGGTTTTGTAGCAAAACCGAACAAATGGTGGTAAACGCCCCCAAAAGTCACTCGAGGCATATCTAAGATGAAGCGGTTTTTCCTTCCGACAGTCGCGCTGGGCGCTCTTGTTGCGCTGAGCGCGTGTAGCCCCACAATCCCTGACAGTGGCGCGGGTGTTGGTTTTGGTGATTACAACGAATTTGAACAAGCGCAAGCCGCGCGCGATGCTGCTTTGAGCGGCGGTGGGGCTTTGCCGCCGCCACAAGCGGTGAGCTCTGAAACGCTCGCGCCCGCTGCGGCCTCTGGCATCGCGCAAGCGACGACAGCGCCAGCAGGTGCAAGCGATGTAGTAAATGCAAGCCCGGCCAACGCGGCACCGGTGCTGCGCGCAGGCGGAATCAGTGCCGAGAATGATTTCAATGCGGTCTCTGGCCAACGCTCTATCGAGGGTGACGCCGCTAAGCGCGCGCAAAACCAGCAGCAATATCAAGTGATCCAGCCGACGGCATTGCCGACGCGTCAGGGCAATGCGGGCCCAAATATCGTGGCCTTCGCACTCGCCGCAAAGAACGCCAAGGGCCAACGCGTATATCGCCGTAACAGCTTCAATGCTGAGCGCAAATATCAGCGTGCGTGCTCTGGCTTTGCCTCGCAAGATCAGGCGCAGCAACAGTTTCTGGCCGCTGGTGGTCCGATGAAAGATCGCAGCGGCATGGACCCTGATGGCGACGGTTTCGCCTGTGCATGGGATCCGGCCCCCTTTCGCAACGCTGTGAACGGCTGATCCTTTGAAGGGCGCGCAAATTGTGCAGCGCCCATCGCCTAATTTTGGGCCGCGCAAAGCTGGCATTCTAAAGCCTGATATGGTGGTGCTGCACTACACGGCGATGCATAGCGCTGAGGATGCGATTTGCACGCTGTGTGACCCAGAAAAAGAAGTGTCCGCGCATTATCTTATCGCTCGCGATGGTGTTGTGACGCAGATGGTGGATGAACGCGCGCGCGCTTGGCATGCAGGGGCAGGGCGTTGGGCTGGGTGTGATGATATCAACTCGCGCTCCATCGGAATTGAGCTGGATAACGACGGGTTTTCGCCGTTCTCTGCCGCTTTGATGGATGCTTTGGAAGAGTTGCTAGGTGGGATTTTGCAGCGCTGGGATATTCCCGCGCATCATGTGATCGCGCATTCTGATTTGGCCCCTTTGCGCAAATGTGATCCGGGCGCGCGGTTTGATTGGCATCGCTTGGCGCTTGAGGGGCTGTCTGTGTGGCCCTCTGCTGCTGGGGAACGGCCATTGCCCGAAAGTTTAGAGGCACTGGGCTATGAGTTGTCTGAGTTCGGTGTTGAGGCTTGTTTGAACGCGTTTCGCTTACGTTTTGCCCCTTGGCGCAGTGGGGCGGAATGCAAAGAAGATCGGTGTGACTCGGCCTCCTTGGCTGCACGATTCGCAGTTGACCCATGGGTGGCCAACAGCTAGGCGAGCGTTGCGTACGGAAGGCTGGATGGCTGCGGTTCTTAATTGGATCGAGGAAAGTCCGGACTCCATGAAGCAACGGTGCCGGGTAACGCCCGGCCAGGGTAACCTGAGGGATAGCGCCACAGAGAAGAAACCGCCTATGTTTCTGCACAGGTAAGGGTGAAACGGTGCGGTAAGAGCGCACCGCGGGACGGGTAACCGGACCGGCACGGCAAGCCCCACCGGGAGCAATGCCAAATAGGGATGCTGCGCGCGTGTGATCGAGCAATCGATATCCGGGCAGGGACGCTTTAGCCTGAGGCATCCGGGTTGGCAGCTAGAGGCGCTGGGGTAATCCAGCGCTGAGATGAATGGTCATCTATTTGCGCGTCGAGAGCCGCGCATTGGACAAAATCCGGCTTATAGGCCCTCCGTACGCAAATTTTTTTCAGGTTTGGTTTTTCTGGTGAACGAGGACAGAGCCGAGGTCGTCTTGTCCATTCTTTGAAAGTTGGCTGTTCGGAGAAACCGGACTTATGCAGATGCAGCTATTACTTGCGCAGCAATTGGTCGCGTTCGCTGCACAAAATCTTAAGCGGCGTAACGATTTTCACCAAACCGGTTATTGGATCAAGGAGAAGCGACTGGGCTCTAAACTGACCATTCGCTGGGGCTTGCCACTCCGATCAATCGTACATCGTCTAGTATTTTGGCTGGAAAGTACCTTGAAATGGTATTAAAAACCGACGCACCAATCGCAATCATTGTTCGCATATGTAGCGCAAATAATTTGGCGCTCATTTTTTTGCAAAACACCGCTTTCTCAATAGCCTTTATTTACGGCTTGGATCGCTGGACAAGGGCAATACCAACTTGATTGACGTACCTGCTACGCAGTCGAGGATTTCTAGACGTCCTCCGTGGTTTGTCATCACTCTTGCCGCGATGGGCAGACCCAATCCGCTGCCGGGGCCACCGCCCGCTTGACCAAATCGACTGATGGCTTGCACATGCCGATCAGCAGGAATGCCGATCCCGTTGTCGGTGATCGTTAGTGCTGCGTTGTAGACCTGGATCGAAAGTTCCACATTGATTTTCGACAGCGTATTACCGCCATGAATGATCGCGTTCATCAGCAGGTTGAGCAGTGCTTCGTGCAGCATCGTACCGTCCCCTTTAATCGTCACTTTTTGAACAGGTAAATCGCAGCTTAAAGCGATGGACTGGCCCAAATGCTGCGCCGTGAATGAATCGCAAACCTCTTGGACAAGCGCCTTGAGATCGAGCACCTTACCAGAGGCGGCAATATCCGCGCCGCTCGCGCGCTCGAAGGAGAGTAGCCTGTTGGTTAAATCGCTGGCCTCGCGCGCGGCGAAGACCAGTTCTGTGCTGCGCGCTGTTGCGGCTTTTGCATTTGGCGCACTTTGAACCGCTTCGGCGAGGGCGAGAACGCCTGCCATTGGGTTTCTAAGCTGATGGGCGGCATTCGAAATAAACTCATCCTTGGAGCTGATGCGCCGCGAAACGCGATCGAGCAATTGGTTCAAGGTTCTTACAAGACCTTGCGCCTCAACGGGAACAGCGCGGCGGATGGGTTCAAGCTCGCTCGGGGTGCGTTTGGCAATCGCTTGTTCTAGGTCGAGCAAGGGGCGCAGGCCCAGCCCAACACCAAACCAAACGATCACGGCGACGCTGATCACCAGCAAGCCAATCACCGAAAAAGAGCGTGTCAGTACGTCGCGGACAAAACTGCTGCGCACGCTGGCGCTCTGCCAAACGGTGATGTTGAACACGCCGGCAACACCGCTAACGACGGTAACATCTTGAAAACGAAGCACTCTAACCTTCGCGCCTTGATAGTTTCCATCGTAATAGAACGGATCGACAAAATCCTTCGGCGCTCCCTGCGGCAGCACGGGGGGGGTTGAGTAGCCTGTCACAAAAACTCCGTCCGGTGCAAAGACGTGATAGAACAAGGTGCCGCCTGAAGTGTCATTGACCAAGCGCCGCGTTGAGGGGCTGATGGCGTCGCCGTCAGACACGGCAACATCGCGCGAGATCGCAAGGGCGGCAGAGAGCAAACCACGGTCAAAGATGTTTTCTGCCCGCGTTGTGGTTGTGCGAAATTGCCAAGCGGCAGCAATTAAAGAGAGCATGAGGAGCGGCGTGAGAATAATCACAATCAACCGCATTCGGAGCGAATTTGGCCTCATGTTTCGCTCGCATCTTGCATTTGATAACCAAGCCCGCGCCGCGTGCGAATATTGATTCCATAGGGAGAAAGACGACGGCGTAGGCGAGAGACATAGACCTCGACCACCGCGTCCTCTGTGTCGGTCCCGACGCCATAGACATGATCTAGAATAGTGGATTTTGAAACGAGCCGACCATCAGCAGCAAGCAAGCATTCAAAGACTGACATCTCGCGTCGAGGTAAATCAATCTCGCTGGCACCGTCGAACAGCTGTCGTGCGCTTTCATTATAGTTCAACGCGCCAATGGCTTTGTTGCACAAATCGGGCACTGTAGGATTCACTGTGTGAATCCAGCGTGATAGCTCGCGGACATGAGCAG
>NZ_CBFHVK010000021.1:0-47730 GCF_965659345.1 Planktotalea sp.
CAGGCGTCGCGTCACGACAACACTTAAGCGTTCTGATGGCATCTTGCTCTCCTTGCGGCTTTTCAAACAGGCTATTGACGTGCAGAGTGCCTAAAAGCGCCGCCACCTACAAGAAGCGAGGCGCAATAATATTACGCAGTCAAAAATACAGGCCCGTCAATGAAACCAATTGCGACGCTTTTGCGAGCAGGCATGCTCGCGCTTATAGCAGCAACTGCCAGCGCATCAGAGCGCGGGGCGGTGACCAATTTGCCATTGCCACGATACGTTTCCTTAAAGGCGAGCGAAGGCAATGTCCGCCGTGGACCATCGCTCAGCCATCGTATCGACTGGGTCTTCAAACGTCGCGACATGCCCCTAGAAATCACCGCAGAACACGGTCACTGGCGGCGCGTGCGTGATCGCGATGGCGCAGGCGGTTGGGTCCATTACTCATTGCTTTCTGGCACACGCTACGTGCTGATTGAACAAGATATGCTCGCCCTTTATCAACGCGCGGATCCATCAACGCCAGTAATGGCGCGCTTAGAACACGGCGTCATCGCGCGTTTAGGTAAATGCGGTCCCGCATGGTGCCGCCTCACGTCTTCGGGCTATAAAGGTTGGGCACCTAAAGCCTCTCTTTGGGGTGTTAAACCAGAAGAATTACGCGAATAAAGCACATCTCTTCCTTTCTCTGAAAATATCCGACCGGCTGGGGGACTAGTCCCCCAGCCGGTCGGATCGCACAGCGATCCGAAACCATCACCTGCAATAACTGCCGGAGCGATAGCGCGCGGTATCAAAATGAAAATGGTCATGATGGAAGCGATCAGCATTTGGCCCTAAAACTGTTCCAAACGGCCCACAGGCCGCTTTGTGCATACGCTTCAAAGCAGGTCCGTTTTTGGCTGAACGCCACCCTTTCAAAACTGTAATCACTTCTTCATTCTTCAACTTGATGCCAGAAATATCTATCGCGCGGCCTTTGCCGTGCTCTGAAATTTTGGCGCCTTTTTGATTATTGCGGGTGCGACAAGCGTAATGCGCGGCAACGCGCAAGGACTTTACGCCACCGCCGCGATTGCCAAGTGCGGGCTTCACACCCTTATCAATCCAGGCTCTCAATGCTTTTGCCGTGCCACAATCCATCACCGATGATTGACTCAAAACAACGCCAGAAACAGATCGCACCTTTACAGCATTCTGAACGCCACATCCACGAATACGACCCGGCACAGCGCCAACAGCATCCCCTTGAATTGCGGGATCACCGCAAACGGCACCTTTGGCAAGTTCGCGTTTGGCTTGGCGACGTTGGCCCATGACCTTCTCTGCCAAACCCTTTGGGCGCGTCATAGGATGAAGTGATTGTGGCAGTCCAACAGCAGCAGAGGCCAGAATAACCTGCGCACCCGCGCCCATTGCCTTTTCCTGTTCAGATGCTGGGCGTAACTTCGGACGACTTGGCAAGGCTGCCTCGATAGCTAACAGCGCCTTGGCTTCTGGACGGAGCTTCGGGCGCGTCAAAGCTTGCGCAGGCTCTTGCCCCCTTGCAAGTGGGCGCGTTGAAGTATCGGGTGCAATCGCAGCTGCGGGCATTGCTAAACAGCCAATCAAAATCGCAGCAATCACATGTTTCATGTTTTCGTTCGTCCAAAATCAGGAGCATCGGTATCCTGCCCCGCTTCAACAATGCCACGCCGGATCGCGCGTGTGCGCGTGAAATAGTCGTGCAACATATCTCCGTCCTCCGTGCGAATGGCGCGCTGTAAAGCAAAAAGCTCTTCTGTAAAGCGTCCCAAAATTTCCAGCGTCGCGTCTTTGTTGTTTAAGAAAACATCGCGCCACATGGTAGGGTCTGACGCGGCAATACGCGTAAAGTCGCGAAATCCCGCCGCTGAATAATTGATCACTTCGCTATCGGTCACACGGCTAAGATCATCAGCAACCCCAACCATTGTATAAGCGATGAGGTGTGGGGCGTGTGACGTCACCGCCAGCACGCGATCATGATGATCTGCATCCATACGTGCTGTTTTCGATCCAATCGCTTGCCATAATATTTCAAGCTGATCCACCGCGGATACATCACTACCCTCAACGGGTACGATCAAAAACCAGCGCTCTTCAAACAGTTCAGCAAAGCCCGACCGCGGACCTGAATGCTCAGTACCCGCAAGCGGATGTGAGGGCACAAAATGCACTGTGTCAGGCAAGTGCGGTTGCACCGCAGCTATAACAGCTTGTTTGACCGAACCAACGTCCGTCACCGTCGCTCCAGCCTTCAAAGCCGGTGCAATCTCGCGGGCGACTGCGTCCATCGCACCAACAGGCACACAAAGGACTACAAGATCAGCACCTGCAACGGCTTCTGCAGCACTGTCGCAAATGCGATCACACAGGCCTATTTCTCGCGCGATATCACGTGTTTCACTTGAGCGCGCATAGCCCGTCACTTCGCCAACCAAATCATCGCGTTTGAACGCCCAATAGAGCGAGGACGCAATCAGCCCGAGGCCAATCAGCGCAACGCGTTCATAAACCTGGCTCATCGCGCGCCGCCTTTGAACTGTCCAACCGCATGCGCAACCTGACGGCAGGAGGCTTCATCACCCACCGTAATGCGCAAAGCGTTTGGCAGTTTGTAACCCTTAACACGTCGCACAATCAGGCCTTGGCTTTTAAGGTATTCATCGCACTCGCCAGCTTCCTCATCACTGCCAAAACGCGCAAGAATAAAGTTAGCGAGACTTACATCAGATGGCACACCGTGCGCTGCTAGAGCGTGCGAAAGCCAATCACGCCACTTCGCATTCGCCTCTCGGCACTGATTAATGTAAGCTTGATCTTGCATCGCGGCTAAAGCAGCACGCAAGCCAGCATCGCTCAGATTAAATGGGCCACGGACGCGGTTCAGAACATCAATGATCGCCTTGGGTGCATATCCCCAACCAACCCGCAAAGCGCCTAGGCCGTAAATCTTGGAAAATGTGCGCGTCATAACAACGTTGTCGCGCGCGTCTACCAAAGCCGCGCCACCATCATACTCTTCGACATATTCGGCATAGGCACCGTCAAGCACCAAAATCGCTTGCTCGGGCAACCCTTCCGCCAAGCGCTCAACCTCTGACAGGGAAATCATCGTGCCTGTCGGATTGTTAGGGTTGGCAATAAAGACAAGCTTTGTTTTTTTGGTACATGCTGCGAGGATCGCATCAACATCTGTGACGCGACTTTGCTCTTTTACTTCAACAGGTTTCGCCCCAGCGACACGCGCAGAAATCGCATACATTGCAAAGCCGTGTTCTGTGTGAATGACTTCATCCCCTTTGCCCGCATAGGCCTGACACAAGAACGCAATAATCTCATCCGAACCGGCACCACAAATGATACGTTCTGGATCTAAATCATAGACTGACGCAATCGCCGCGCGCAGTTCGCTGTGATCAGAAGATGGATAGCGATGCAAAAAGCGCGCTCCAGCTTCATAAGCTTTTATAGCTGCGGGTGATGGTCCAAAAGGGTTCTCATTCGAGGACAGTTTGACAACATTGCTCACGCCTTCAACATGGGCCGCACCGCCTTGGTATAGCGCGATATCGAGTATGCCGGGCTGTGGTCTAATCTTGCTCATGTCTGTCTCCTTTAAGGCGTTTTAGCCGTGAGGGGATAGGAAGGCTAGCGCGAAAGATTTGCTCACAAGCACGCACATAGCAGCATGAGTTATGGACTGTTCGAAAGCCTTGGCAATGCAACCCTGAGATCTCGTTGCATTTTTCTGCTTTGCAGCGACGTTTGGTCCTCAAACAGTCGATAGGAAGAAAATGCGCGCGCAGAACGGTTCTCACGAAAACTGCGGTTTTGCGATGCGTGGATAAACCAACTGTGCTTGTTTTCCGCAAAGCGGCCAATGACCGCTTTGCGTTATCTTCAATTCTTTAGGCAGCAGACTAAGCGCACTAAACCCCGCAAAGATTAATCGACGTGCGTAACAATCGTTTCGAGTGGCTTGCGCACTTTGCCCATCGGCAACAACCAATCGCCAGTCGGGTCACGGTAGCCAAGAGGCAACAGCACGACTGATCGCAATCCGCGCGATTTTAGATCTAGAATTTCATCAACTTTACTTGGGTCAAAACCTTCCATCGGGGTGCTGTCGACTTCTTGCTCTGCCGCAGCTACCAGCGCAATTCCAAGCGCAATATAAGCTTGGCGTGCAGCGTGTGCATAGTTCACTGCCGCATCGCGCGGTACATAGTTGTTCTTTAGATTGTCATAGTATGCATGCAACATCGGCAAATCGCCGCGCGCTTTAACGTTAAGATCAACCACCTCGTCGATACGATCGGCTGTGTAATTGTCCCACGCAGCGAAAACCAGAAGATGAGACCCATCTGTTATCTGCGCTTGACCGCCTGCCGCTTCTCGAATGGCCGCCAATTTCTCCGGGTTTGTTACAACGAGCAGTTCAAAGGGCTGCGTGCCGCTCGATGTTGGAGCCATCCGGATTGCTTCGATAATAACATCAAGCTTTTCTTGTGGAACCACCTTGGCTGTGTCCATTTTTTTAGTCGCATAGCGCCAGTTCAACTGTTCGAGAAGAGTGCTGTCGGTCATGTATTTGTTCCTATTGTAGGCACGTATTCTGTGCAGTATATATTAGTAACCAGAGACATATTCAGAACCAACACGCCGCACAAGAACGCACATCAAAGATACTCGGTCACACAAAAGGAACCGATATGTTAGATTCGGCTCAATGCCCCGACTGCAAGCGCATCAACGAAGTTTTATCGCGCGTTGGTGATCGTTGGAGCGTTCTTGTGATTATTTCTCTGGGCCAATACGGAACCCTTCGCTTCAATGAGCTAAAGCGCAATTTGGGTATTTCGCAACGGATGCTAAGCCTGACGTTGAAAGAGCTCGAGCGAGACGGATTGGTCAACCGGACCTATCATCCGACGATCCCACCAAAGGTGGAATACAATCTCACACCGATGGGTCAATCATTCCGCGAGCCGGTCAATGCATTAGGGCACTGGGCCTTAGGTAACCTTGCTAAAATCGATTCCGCGCGAGAAATTTATGATGCTAAAGCGACATAGCACACTATCAGTCTATTCATCCTGACGCCTCAATCTGATCGAGATAGCACTCATTTGCACAACTGCAGCGAATTAGCGGGTTATCCGCATATCAGACCCCCAGCACCTAATTTTATAGCGCCCTGAATCCAACAAAAAAAGGCCCGCAAATGCTGCGGGCCTTTCATAATTTTCAGCAAAAGAACCTTAGTTCTGTGCGTAATATTCGATGACGAGGTTTGGTTCCATCACGACTGGGTATGGAACATCAGACAAACCAGGCGTGCGAGTGAATGTCGCTGTCAGCTTGGAGTGGTCTACTTCCATGTAGTCAGGCACATCACGCTCTGGAAGCTGAGTCGCTTCGAGAACTGCTGCCATCTGCTTGGAACGGTCACGTACTTCTACAACGTCGCCTTCTTTAACGCGGTAAGATGCAATGTTCACTTTTTTGCCGTTCACACGGACGTGGCCGTGGTTCACGAACTGGCGCGCAGCGAACACTGTAGGGACGAACTTTGCACGGTAAACAACCGCATCGAGGCGGCGCTCAAGCAAGCCGATGAGGTTTTCACCTGTATCGCCTTTAACACGGTCCGCTTCTTTAAAGATCTTCTTGAACTGCTTCTCGGTCAAATCGCCGTAGTAGCCCTTCAATTTCTGCTTTGCACGCAACTGAAGGCCAAAGTCAGATACTTTGGCTTTACGACGCTGACCGTGCTGGCCGGGGCCATATTCACGGCGATTCACTGGGGACTTCGGACGACCCCAGATGTTTTCGCCCATACGGCGGTCAATTTTATATTTGGCAGATGTACGCTTGGTCACAATCTGGATCCTTTCAAGTTTCAATTTTGAAAGGTGCTGTCCTTTGGATTTGCTCTATACGTGAAGGTATAAAAAGAGCGTATCCCGACAGGCATCCCCTTGCGGGGGCCACCAACACCAATGAAGGGGCGCATATACTTAGCGTCCAAGATGAGTCAACCGCTCATGAAGGTGTTTGGATGATTATTGCGAATAAACAATTATTGCGCGGCAAAAAGCACGATATGGCGCATGAAGGGATATGTCTTTCGCGGACCCTTAATTCTTTTTATGATGACCACAGTTTTGCCAAAAATGCATAGCAAATCAGAACTAAGACCTGAAACTGCGGACCTCACATGAAACGCTTTGCCTTCATCCCACTTCCGCTCATGTCGGGGTTCCTTATGTCCGCCTGTGTGTCACAAACATCAACGGACACGATCACGACCGTCGCTGCCGAAATGCCAACCGAAATCACAGTCACACCTGCGAAGACAGCATCTGTGGAAACGCAACCCGAAACCCCTCCAGAACCTGAAGTGCAGGACCCGATACCCTACAACCCGCTTATTTCACCCGAACAGGAGACCCGCATGATCAGCGGTGTTTCTTTGACGCCAAATCAAACAGCGCCGCTGCTTAGGATTAACCTGGCCAGTGGTACGATAGGACCAGACGGGCGCAGCCTCGACTTTGGTGATACTGTTTTCACACTTCAGGATCCGGACGGCCAAAACTCTGCTCAAGAGTTTTCCGATGACACGCTGACCATGATTGTCGATCAGGCTGACTACCAGTTCTCGGCGCGCTATGCGATTGAAGACGGCACAAACGCGACCGCAGGTGTGTTTGGCATCGCAACCAGCGTCGCCGACATGCCCATGTCCGGCACCGCAACCTTTTCTGGCTTTGGAGAAGTCACCGAGATTTACCCTTCGAATTTCCCAGACACCGCCCCAAGGATCATCAATCATACGGCCTCTAGTGAAGTCGATGTGAATTTCGCAACCGGCAAGGTGAACGCCGCGCTCCAGGTTGATGAACCGGTTATACAACTCGGTAGCCAGATCGACAGACTGTCGGCGCGCGGCATGTCGCTGAATGGGTCTTTGTTTTCTGGCACCAATGTCAAAATGTTCAAGAATGGTGAACGCGTTCGCCCAACCGGCACGTCTGCGGACAACGATGCATCTGGCCAGTTCTTCGGCGCGAAAAGGGACAGTTCAGACACGCTAACACCTGCTGAAGTCGGCGGTGTCATCGTTTCCAGCAGTCAAGACGGTCTTGTCTTTGGCACGTTCATCGCAAAATAGAACTGCCAAGCGATCTAGCTAGCGTACCAGCGTCTTCACCTCTTCATGGCGCGGACAGCTCACAAGATGGTCATTCACCATGCCAACCGCTTCCATAAAGGCATAAACAATCGTCGGACCGCAAAATTTGAAGCCACGTTTCTTCAAATCTTTCGAAACTTTTGTAGACAATTCTGTGAATGGCGGCACCTCATCAAGTGTACGCCAAGAGTTCTGGATCGGCGCACCGCCTACAAAATCCCATAGATAGCGATCAAACCCCTGCTCTTGCTCGATACTTTGCCAAACACGCGCGTTGGTTATTGTCGCTGCAATCTTTGCGCGATGGCGAATGATACCGGGATTTTGCAATAGGCGCTCGATGTCGTCTTCGCCCCAACCTGCTATGATGTTTGGTTCAAATCCAGCAAACGCTTCTCGAAAATTCTCTCGCTTTTTCAAGATGGTGATCCAACTCAGCCCAGCCTGGAACCCATCAAGGATCAACTTTTCCCAAAGCGCACGGCTGTCATACTCCGGAACACCCCAGTCAGTATCGTGATAATGAACGTAAATCTCTTCAGACCCGGCCCAGCCACAGATTTCACCCATCTCAATACCCTTCAATCAAAATCACCTTCTGTTCTAATCAAATTAGAACAAAATGGGAATATTAATCTATTGTTAGATGTTTCGCGATTATCAATCACTTGATTTTCAAGGGGACTGAAATGAAGCAAAATCGCAAACGTGGCCAACTTGATCCACACAGCTATGATGACCCGCTCTCGGCTGCGGTGAACCAACGCGATCGCTCTACCCTTGAAATGGTACGCTCTGCGCTTGAGCATAAGCAAGTAATGCTGGCCTATCAGCCAATCATGGCCAGTACGGGTGACGTGGCTTTTTACGAGGGCCTTATTCGTGTTTTGGATGAAACCGGTCGTATCATTCCTGCGCGTGAGTTTATCAACGTGATTGAAGAAACAGAAATGGGGCGCATTGTTGATTGCCTCGCTCTGGAAAAGGGCCTGCGCGCACTTCGCAAGAACCCGACCTTGCGACTTTCAATCAATATGTCCGCACGCTCTATCGGTTATGGTCGTTGGAAGCGTGTCCTTGATCGCAACCTACGAAATGATCCAACGCTTGGTGAACGTTTGATAATGGAGATCACAGAAACCTCTGCGATGCTTGTGCCAGAACTTGTCATTGCGTTCATGGCCGATCTGCAAGAGCGGGGCGTTTGCTTTGCGCTCGACGACTTTGGTGCTGGATATACTTCTTTCCGATACCTGCGGGATTTCTACTTCGACATGATCAAAATTGATGGACAGTTTATCCGTGGAATCGCCCACAACCCTGACAATCAGGTGTTGGTGCGCGCGTTAGTCTCTATTGCCCAGCACTTTGACATGTTCACCGTCGCCGAGTTTGTCGAAAATAGTGACGATGCAACTTTCCTCGCCGAAAACGACATTGACTGCTTGCAAGGTTACTATTTCGGTGCCCCGACGGTTCGCCCACCTTGGGAAGAAAACACAACAGCGCTGCGCGCCAGCGCATAAATCCGAGCCATGCAAAATGCTCAACCCTGACCCTATGCTTTTGGCTGAGACACCCTGACAGTTTACACGCAACCCTTGCACAGGCTATTGACGCGGCGGAAAGATAGACACGCACGTAGCAGATGCCCAAGCAATTTGGCAGCTGTTACTTGGTGACAGAGTTCTTCGCCACAAAAAGACAGAGGGTCATATGACAAATATTGTAATCGCCTCCGCCGCTCGGACTGCCGTTGGCAGCTTCACGGGTTCCTTCGCAAATACGCCTGCACATGATTTGGGTGCAACAATGTTGAAAGGCCTTGTTGAACGCGCGGGCATAGACGCCGCTGACGTCTCAGAAACGATTCTGGGGCAGGTTCTGACCGCAGGCCAAGGGCAAAACCCAGCACGCCAAGCGCACGTAAATGCAGGCCTCCCTATCGAATCCTCGGCTTGGTCTATTAACCAGGTTTGTGGTTCCGGCCTTCGCGCTGTCGCGCTTGCTGCACAACACATCCAGCTTGGTGATGCGAGCATTGTTGCCGCAGGTGGTCAAGAAAACATGTCCCTGAGCCCCCACGTCGCACATCTGCGCGCAGGTCACAAAATGGGTGACATGAAGTACATCGATAGCATGATCCGCGATGGACTTTGGGATGCGTTCAACGGCTACCACATGGGCCAAACAGCCGAAAACGTTGCAGAAAAGTGGCAAATTAGCCGTGATATGCAGGACCAGTTCGCTGTCTCCTCCCAGAACAAAGCAGAAGCTGCGCAGAAAGCTGGCAAATTCGCTGACGAGATCGTTCCGTTTGTCGTCAAGACACGCAAAGGCGACATCATTGTTGATAGCGACGAGTACATCCGCCACGGCGCAAACCTTGAAGCAATGGCAAAGATGCGCCCAGCGTTTACCAAGGATGGTTCCGTCACAGCGGCAAACGCCTCTGGCTTGAACGACGGCGCGGCAGGTGCATTGTTGATGACTGCGGATGAAGCAGAGAAACGCGGCATCGAGCCGCTCGCGCGTATTGCGTCTTACGCGACTGCAGGTCTTGATCCGTCCATCATGGGCGTTGGCCCGATCCACGCATCCCGCAAAGCTTTGGAAAAAGCTGGCTGGAAAGCAGAAGATCTTGATCTCGTAGAAGCGAATGAAGCGTTTGCGGCGCAAGCTTGTGCTGTCAACAAGGACATGGGCTGGAACCCGGAGGTCGTAAACGTCAACGGCGGCGCAATCGCGATTGGTCACCCAATCGGAGCGTCTGGCGCGCGTATCCTCAACACGCTTCTCTTTGAAATGAAGCGCCGCGATGCGAAAAAAGGTCTCGCAACGCTTTGCATCGGTGGCGGCATGGGCGTCGCTATGTGCCTCGAACGTGCGTAACTAAGGATGTGAGGGGGGGGATCAAACCTCCCTCACATAACGTTAAAAATCCTTCACGAAACATTATTGCTAAATTCTATCGCGATCAGTAATAAGATTACTGACGCAATTGATAATTGGAGACTACATCATGGCAAGAGTTGCACTCGTCACAGGCGGTTCACGCGGCATCGGCGCTGCTATTTCTAAAAAGCTTCAGGCAGACGGCTTCACAGTCGCAGCCACATACGCGGGCAACGACGAAGCCGCAGCCGCATTCACGGCAGAAACAGGGATCAAAACCTACAAGTGGAATGTCGCAAGCTACGAAGAAAGCTCAGCGGGCATCGCTCAGGTCACGGCTGATCTTGGCGCGATCGAAGTTGTCGTTGCAAACGCTGGCATCACCAAAGACGCGCCTTTCCACAAAATGACACCAGAGATGTGGAACCAAGTGATCGACACCAACCTGACAGGCGTGTTCAACACTGTTCACCCGATCTGGCCCTCCATGCGTGAAAACAAGTTTGGCCGCGTTATCGTGATTTCTTCGATCAACGGTCAAAAAGGTCAGTTCGCGCAAGTCAACTACGCGGCAACAAAAGCCGGCGACTTGGGCATTGTGAAGTCCCTCGCGCAAGAAGGCGCGCGCGCAGGCATTACAGCAAACGCAATCTGCCCGGGCTACATTGCGACAGAAATGGTTATGGCCGTTCCTGAAAAAGTGCGCGACAGCATCATCAGTCAAATCCCTGCGGGTCGCCTTGGTGAGCCAGAAGAAATCGCGCGCTGCGTTGCGTTCCTTGCATCTGACGATTCGGGTTTCATCAATGGCTCGACGATTTCTGCGAACGGCGCTCAGTTCTTCGTCTAATAGCACTTTATCCTAAAACGAAAAAAGCCCCGATATCAAATCGGGGCTTTTTTCATGTGTTGAATATCGAAGGGAGCGCTTACGTGTGCTCGTCTTCCAAGTGCAACTTCATATCAATCAGGACTTGCTGGATCGCGACTGTTTCTTTCAACAAGCGCTTTGCCTCATTCATTGTGATGACGCCATCTTCGATGGAGAGATTGTACTCAGCCATCAACATCGCAAATCGCTGACTAAGGGCGATAACGTCTTGATTCACACCGCCTTTATCATTTGAATTCTTGCGACGTTCGTCAAATGACAGGGTAATTCCCTTCAATTCGGCCAGCGCTGCTGTCACATGTGGGTAAGATGCGGCTTCTTCCAATGCGGCGACTGCGTCGACCGGCATAAAGCGGTCCGCGTGCTCGTCATTGTCCGAATAGTAACGCCCGAGTGTCGCTTTGGATTTTCCGGTAAGCTCGCAAGCTGGCTCGATGCCAACGTCTTTCACCAAAGCTTCCGTATGCTTTTTTAGATAGCTGCCAACTCCGGCCATACCGCATCCCCAATTCCCCCAAGACTTTTGGGGGGAAGTTCTTAATTACATTCCCATGCATCATTTAGCGGGAATGTGAGATTTGTAAACCGTTCTGATGGTTTCAGAGCGTGTGAGTAACGAGTGACCCTAAGTTTAGGGTGTAAACCAAAGAGGGCGACCCAAAGCGCTTTCTGCGGTGGGTCGTCAAAGTTGGTGTCATGAGTATTGGGCGTGTGAGGGTCAGGGGTTTCTGCTTTACACGCCCTTTTGTTTTTCTGGGCCACAAAGCCGACTTGCCAGTGCCTGCAGCTTTGGGCAAAACGCACGTATGGCCAAACTGTATTTCCACTATTCAACGATGAACGCGGGCAAATCGACTGTCCTGCTTCAAGCCGCCCATAACTATATCGAGTGCGGTATGAACGTACATTTGTTAACCGCGCGTTTTGACAACCGCGCTGGGGATGGCCGTATCGCAAGCCGAATTGGGATCGGCAAAGATGCTGATACGTTTGATGATACAGACGATCTTTACGAAAAACTTGCAATGCGTTTGGCACAAGGCCCTTGTGCGTGTGTATTCATTGATGAAGCGCAGTTTTTGTCAGAAGACCACGTATGGCAGCTCGCGCGCGCGGTCGATGACTTAAAGGTCCCTATCATGTGCTACGGCTTGCGCGTCGATTTTCGCGGTAAGCTCTTCCCTGGCTCTGCGGCTTTGTTGGCGTTGAGCGATGAAATGCGCGAAGTGCGAACCATTTGTCATTGCGGGAAAAAGGCAACGATGGTCATTCGACAGGACGAAAATGGCCGTGCTTTAACCGAAGGCGAACAAGTTCAAATCGGTGGCAATGAGGTTTATGTCTCACTGTGTCGCCGTCATTGGCGCGAAGCAACAGGCCGCTAAAAAACGCTCTTAAACAGGGTTCGGCAATGCCTCGCCCTTTGCGAAAGCCACGGCATTTTCGACAGCCATCAACCCCATGCTCGTGCGCACCTCTAACGTTGCCGTACCAAGGTGCGGAAGCAGGACAACATTTTCCATCACCTTCAGCGCATCGGGGACCTTGGGTTCAAACTCATACACATCAAGTCCAGCGCCAGCGATTTGACGCGATTGCAAGGCTGCAATCAGTGCTTCTTCTTCAACCACTTCACCACGCGCGATATTGATAAGATGCGCATGTGGCTGCATGGATTTAAGCAACTCTGCGTCTACCAAATGCTTCGTTGATCCCCCCGGAACAGCAACCACCAGCACATCCACTTGAGCAGCAAGCTCATTCAAGGTCGCAATTTGATCGGCAGGAAAATCCATCTTTTTGATTGAGCGATTAAAATAGCTAACCTTCATCCCAAACCCGAAGTGGCAACGCCGTGCAATCGCCTGACCAATCCGGCCCATACCGACAATGCCGACATGTTTGCCACTTAAATGCAGTCCGAGCATTTGGGTCGGATGCCACCCTTCCCAAGCGCCCGCGCGCACCAAGCGTTCCCCCTCACCCGCGCGCCGCGCGCTCATGAGCATAAGGGTCATCGCGATATCAGCCGTCGCATCAGTCACCGCACCCGGTGTGTTGGTGACAAAAAGGCCCGCCGTTTTCGCAGCAGTGACATCAATATGGTTAAACCCGACCCCAAAATTAGCGAGCATTTTTGCACGAGGTTCCGGCACATCAGCGAACACTTGAGCACTATAAAGATCACCTAAAGTGGGAAGGATTGCATCGTAATCTCGCAAGGACGCGCGCAATTCATCACCTGTTAATACTGATGTGTTCTCGCGCACGCTCACATCAAACGTTTGACGCGCGGCATCTACAACTGGCGTCGGAAGGGGACGGGTCATAAGCAGTTTCATCAGAACAATCTCACACCTTTTGGGACATCTTGATCAGGCGCGATCAAAACAACCTCGCCATCTGCGTCGGGTACACCAAGGACCAGCACTTCGCTCATGAACTTCCCAATCTGGCGCGGCGGGAAATTTACAACCGCCATAACTTGCCGACCGATCAAGGTCTCAGGAGTATAATGCGCGGTGACCTGTGCAGAGCTTTTCTTCACACCAATCTCACCGCCAAAATCCACTTGCATCTTGATCGCAGGTTTGCGCGCTTCTGGATAAGGTTCTGCGTGGATAACCCGCCCCACGCGGATATCGACCTGCATAAAGTCATCAAATGTTATCTCAACCATTGCCCAATTCCTTTGAACGATCTGTTGCAGCTTTCACTGTCGCGGCCATGAGCGGTGCAAGTGCATCCTCGCCCATCAAAACCTCAAGCCCCGCCTGCGTCGTGCCATTTGGCGAAGTCACATTGATGCGCAATCGCTCGGGCGTCTCGTTCGCCGTTTCCGCCAAGACCCCTGCCCCTGCAACTGTCGCTTTGGCGAGCTGCATCGCCAAATCACTTGGCAATCCTTGCGCAACACCCGCCGCGGCGAGCGCGTCGATCATGTAGAAAACGTATGCAGGACCAGAGCCGGACACGCCCGTGACCGCATCCATCTGGCTTTCCTCGCTCAAGCGGACCACTTGCCCGACTGCGCTCAGTAATGCCTCGGCCAAGTCCAAGTCCGCGCTCGTAGAATTTCTGTTTCCAATAATTGCCGTGATTCCCTTGCCCACCGCTGCCGGCGTATTCGGCATGGCACGTACGATGCTGGCGTCCTTGCCCAGCGCATCCTCGTAAGATGCAATCGATACTCCTGCAGCGACGGACAAAAAGACCGTGCCGTCTTTCGGCAAAGCCGCCAACGCGGGCAAAGCCTCGCCCATCATTTGCGGCTTCACGGCGATCAAAACGACCGCAGGGGCGTTTGGAAAGCCTTCGTTGATATGCACACCTGTGGCTTTCAACCAATCTGATGGAAAGGGATCTTGCACCCAAACCGAACCAACAGGCAATCCGCCCTCGAGCCAACCCGCGAGCATTGCAGAGCCCATTTTACCGCATCCCAGCAGCACCAAGCCGCGTGCCGCGACAGCATCCATATTCATGTGTACCCCCGAATTTCTTTGGGGAAAGTGTTACGCGCGGCCGTAGGCCTCTGCAATGGCAACATCGAGCGCGTTTTCAACGCTGCGATCGCCCCAAATGACAAGTTGCAATGCAGGATAATATCGCTCTGCGCTTGTCACGGCAGCACTGATCATCGTGTCGATCTGATCGGGGCCAGCGACCTGACCGCCCGCAAGAACCAAGCCGTAGCGATACACCATCAACTGCTGTTCTTCCCAATACGTGTAGGCACCGGCCCAGCACCGATCATTGATCGCGTTTAGCATTTCAAAAAGTTGGGGCAGTTTGGCTTTCGGCGGCTCCATTTCAAAGGTGCAAATCATCCGCAAGGTTTCATCATACGCTGACCAAGCCAGCGTGATCGCATAATTGCGCCACTGGCCTTCAACGTTCATCGCAATTTGATCATCGTGAATGCGGTCAAATTCCCACTCGTGATGCTCGGCCACATGCTCCACCAGATCAATCGGATGAATATCGTCTTCGATAAACTGCTCGAGATTGGCCATGGTCACCCCCATTTGTGGTTATACATCGCCCATCTAGTAGACGCCTGCAGACTGCTTACCATATATCGTGGGGGTGTTGCGCGCAGCTGTAAAGCAATAACTTGGGGATAACCGCAATAAGTTGTGGACAAAAAAAGACCTGCCACAAGATGCAGCAGGTCTTCATAAATTCTTAGTCTTTCGTGCGTTTACTTGGCTTCTAAGGCATCAAGGCGCGCTTTCAGCGTAGCGTTTTCTTCGCGCGCTTTTTGCGCCATCGCGCGTACTGCGTCGAATTCTTCGCGCGTGACAAAGTCGCGATCTGCCAGCCAGCGATCCACCAAAGAGCTCATCGCCGTCTCGGCTTCTGTCTTTGCACCCTGCGCCACGCCCATTGCATTGGTCATCAGTTGCGAAATATCGTCTAGAACTTTGTTTCGAGTTTGCATATTTGCCTCCGTCGCTCCATTTGAGTGATATATGGGCTTGAAAGCACCAAGCCACAAGGCGTCAACTCGGCGCAGATGACATCAAGGCAGAGCATAATGCAGGCAGCGATCCAGTTCCCCCCAATCTCACCAGAGATTTTTTCCATCGACCTGTTCGGCTTTGACTTTGCGCTGCGGTGGTATGCGCTAGCCTATATTGTGGGTATTTTGATAGGTTGGCGGCTCGCGCTGATGGCTGTGAAAGCCGCGCGGCTTTGGCCCAACGATCAATCCCCGATGACACCTGCGCAAGTGGAGGATTTGCTCACCTCGGTGATTTTGGGCGTAATTGTTGGCGGGCGTCTTGGGTATGTGGTGTTCTATCAACCTGCCTATTACCTTGCTCACCCACTTGAAAGTTTCATGATCTGGCAAGGCGGGATGTCGTTTCACGGCGGCCTCCTTGGTGTGATTGCGGCTGGTCTTTATTTCTGCGCGCGCACCGGTATTTCCAAACTTCATACGGCGGACATGATGGCGCTTGCCGTTGCACCCGCGTTGTTCCTTGGGCGCATTTCGAATTTCATCAATTCAGAACTTTGGGGCCGTCCGACTGATCTTCCATGGGGCGTCATATTCCCTGACGCAGCAGCGCAACAATGTGGCTCATTGATAGATATCTGCGCGCGACATCCTTCACAACTTTACGAAGCGTTGCTCGAGGGGTTGATCCTCGGCACTGTCATTTTGTGGCTCGTCTGGCGACGCGATGCGCTTAAGTTTCCCGGCACAATAATGGGAATATTCTTTGCAGGGTACGGCGCTGCACGCTTTTTTGTGGAATTCGTACGCCAACCCGACGCGCAATTCATCACTGAAGGCAATCCCCTTGGCCTCGCGCTGCAAACAGGAGGATATGGCTTTACGATGGGCCAACTCCTGTCGATCCCGATGATCCTCATCGGCATATGGTTCATACTGCGCGCCCGTAAAGCATGACCCCGCTCGAAAAGATCCTAACCGCGCAGATCAAAGCGCAAGGCCCGATCAGCGTATCGGACTACATGGCAATCTGCCTGTTTCATCCAGAGCATGGATACTACAGCACGCGCGACCCCTTTGGTACGACTGGTGATTTCATCACGGCACCTGAGGTAAGCCAGATGTTTGGCGAACTCATTGGCCTAACGCTTGCGCAAACATGGATAGAGCAGGGCAAGCCCGCGCGTATCGCCTTGGCGGAACTTGGTCCTGGGCGTGGCACTCTAATGGCTGATATTTTACGCACTGTAAAAGCAGTTCCAGCCTTTGCAGCGGCCTGCGAGATTCACCTTGTTGAGGCGTCACAACGCTTACGCAAAGTTCAAGCACAGACGCTGCAAAACGTGACACCGACTTGGCATGATCATACGGAAGAATTGCCCACCGATGTGCCGCTTTACCTTGTGGCAAATGAGTTCTTTGATGCACTGCCAATCCATCAAATGATCCGCGACGGCGATTCTTGGCGCGAACGGCAAGTCGGTATTGAAGGCGAAGCACTGACATTCGGCCTGAGCGCTGGCGCACCTTTGAGTGTACTTGCACATCGTCTTGAAGATACAAAAGACGGTGATCTTGTTGAATTCTGCCCGCAAGCGCCCACGATTATGCAAAGCCTCGCAAAGCGGGTCGATGCAAATGGCGGCGCTGCCCTGATTTTTGACTATGGCGATTGGCGCTCCCTTGGCGACACTTTGCAAGCGCTGCGTGCGCATGAAAAAGTTGCTGCCCTTTATAAACCCGGCGAAAGCGATCTCACTGCGCATGTTGATTTTGAAGTGCTTGTCGCTGATTTACCCTGCGCCCACTCGCGTATCACGCCGCAAGGGATATTCCTTGAACGTCTCGGCATTACAGATCGCGCACAAGCGCTTGCGAAAAACCTAAACGGTACAGACTTGAAACAGCATATCGCGGCGCACAGACGCTTGACCCATCCTGATGAAATGGGGACGATATTCAAAACTTTCGCGCTCTTTCCAAGCGGCACAAATCCACCAGCGGGATATGAAACATGACGATAGAAACGCTCAAGGCTGACTCACTGCACGCCATAAAGCACGGCTTTTTCACTCGCAAAGGCGGTGTATCAACCGACATTTATGAAGGCTTGAACTGTGGCTCTGGCTCAAATGACGCCGCACCAGCGGTTCAAACCAATCGTGCGCGCGTTGCAGATCACATAGGGACCTCGGTGAATGCTCTGGTTGGGGTTCATCAGCATCACAGCGCGGATGTTGTAACAATCGTTGAACCAACCGATGAGCGCCCCAAAGCAGATGCCATGGTGACGAACCAAAAGGGCATTGCCCTAGGTATTCTTACTGCTGATTGCCAACCAGTCCTACTTGCCGACGCTGACGCTTGCGTAATCGGCGCGGCACATGCGGGTTGGAAGGGCGCTTTGAACGGGGTTCTTTCCAACACAGTTAACGCGATGGAAGCGCTTGGCGCGAAACGTGCCAATATCTCAGCGGCCATTGGTCCCTGCATTTCACAAAAAGCATATGAAGTTGGCCCAGAATTTTTCGAGGACTTCGTCGCAACGGACCCCGATTTCATGCGCTTCTTTGCAAATGGCGAAAACGATCGTATGCAATTTGACCTTCCAAGCTTTGGCTTACACATGTTGCGCGACGCAGGCGTTGGCACAGCGGAATGGATCGGTCACTGCACTTACGCGGATGAGGCACGCTTTTACTCCTATCGCCGCACAACGCACCGCAAGGAAGCCGACTACGGGCGGCTCATCTCTGTTATTCGATTGTGAACAATCACACAGTGTCCGCGCTATTAACCTAAATCCACCTAATGCCTGCCACTTTGCCGCCCTAATCAAGCGGCATCACCGTTACCGATAGGTAAACAAAAACGAGCATAAGGCAGGATTAACCATGAAACCCAAAGCACGCTTCATAGCATCTGTCGTGAACACAGCTAAATCCGAAGTTCCGGCGCTCCCTTTTGAGCGCGGTGCACGACGTGCGGCCTTCATAGCCAAGCGCAACACTGAGAAAAAAGAACTCAAGTCGGCCTGATCTTCAGATCGGAGCGTTTTCACGACTTCTAAACGCACCACGATTCGGCGCGACATAAGCAGAACACGCCCACTTCTGGGCACAAATGTGGCAGCTTTGCCTTTTTCTGGCGAAACAGTCCCTTCAAAACGAGCAGCATTGGTGAAGAGTAATGAAGAAATTAACCTAAATTTTGACACACGCCCAACGGGCATGACATTCATAATTCAGATTTAACGACTTGTCCGGTCGTCGTTGTCGGTGGGGGCCGACGCGGTTGTGACATACCTCGATAGGTATATTCATGGCGAACCAACTTTCACCCGCATTGCGGGCAGAAAATACATATTCCCTCCCGGTCACAACTGATCGGTACTCTCCCTCCCAGGAGCGTTCTCAGCGCACTCAACCTCTCATGCGCAAATTTGAGATTGCTTCCCTCCTTCCCTGTGGCGCGGCGCGCACCTCTCACCATCTTGCGCCTGCCACTGACCTCTTTGAATCAGCCTGTTCCGCCTTTGCGCGTGGCACTCTCATCTCGACCCCTATGGGTCCGGTTGCTGTCGAAGACCTGCTTCCCGGCGATTTGATTGATACGGTTAATGGCGATCCTGAGCCTTTGATCTGGATCGGCTCGACCAGCTTTGTACCTGCGCAAGCCCTCCCGACATCGTCCCTTAAAGGGCTTATTCGTCTCGTCTCTGATGGGTATTCAAATATAGGATCGCTTGGCGACGTTCTTCTTGGCGAGAATGCCCGCTTGTTACAAAGGCCCCCATCGCTTGAAGAAAAGATAGGGGTTAGCTGCGTTCTCACGCCTGCGCGCGACCTTGAAGATGGTCATTCCACCTTTCTCGTTTCACCGCCTAGCCCTGTGCGATTGTTTCATCTACGCACTAAAAAACACACAGCAATCTATGCAAACGGTCGCGAAGTCGAAACTTACCACCCGGGAAAAGGCGCAGAAGATCAGCTTGGCGAAAACATGCGCTCGCTCTTTTTATCGTTGTTTCCAGATATTGATCGCTTCGAGGACTTCGGCGCTTTGGCCTATCCACGAATGTCCAAAGAAACTTTGGAAAGCTTGACCCGCTACTAAGCGATTAAGTCAGTCTGACTGGCTCAATCGCTCTTCAAGCACGTCAAATGGAACACCTGGCTCGTCCTTTGCCCCACGAATGACGAGCGAGGTTTTCACGCTTCCTACATTTTCCGTGGTCAAAAGTTCGGAGGTCAGAAAACTCTGGAATGAGCTCAGATCAGGTGCGACGCATTTCAAAACGAAATCAACTTCACCATTGAGCATGTGACATTCGCGTACCAACGGCCAATTACGGCACTGCTCCTCAAAGGCGCTCAGATCTGCCTCTGCCTGACTTTGCAGCCCGACCATTGCAAACACCTGCACCTCGAAGCCAAGTTCGCGTGCATCCACATCAGCATGATAGCCCTTAATGTAACCCGCTTCTTCAAGCGTACGCACACGACGCAAGCAGGGGGGCGCGGAAATTCCGACGCGCTTGGCGAGTTCAACGTTGGTCATTCGACCATCCGCCTGTAATTCAGCAAGAATTTTGCGATCAATTGGGTCGAGTCGCGTACCAGCCATGCGTGTCCCTCCGATGAGTGTACTTTGCCGATGTAATACAAACCACATGGTACACGCAATAATGTTTCGCAAGTGCGCAAGAAAATTATCCTATCATTCATTTGCTCACACAAACATCGCAATCGGGTGATTGGATTGCTTGGCGCTTTTAGCGCCTTTGATTCCCCGCTATAGAGAGCCACGAAATTTAGCAAAAGGCAGCGCGCATATGGCCGAGACACGTCACTCCAAAGTTCTTATCATCGGCTCCGGCCCTGCTGGCTACACCGCCGGCGTCTATGCCAGTCGTGCGATGTTGAACCCTATTTTGGTGCAAGGTATCGAACCTGGCGGCCAACTGACAACGACAACGGAAGTCGAAAACTGGCCCGGCGATTCCGAAGTACAAGGCCCCGATTTGATGATCCGTATGGAAGCTCACGCCAAGGCGATGGGCACAGAAATCATTGGTGATATCATTACTGACCTCGACCTCTCCGAGCGCCCGTTCAAAGCCAAAGGCGACAGCGGCACGCTCTATACGTGCGACTCCGTTATCCTTGCGACCGGCGCGCGCGCAAAATGGCTTGGCCTGCCATCGGAAGAAAAGTTCAAAGGCTTCGGCGTATCTGCCTGCGCAACCTGCGATGGTTTCTTTTATCGCGGCATGGAAATCGTCGTTGTAGGTGGCGGCAACACCGCTGTGGAAGAGGCCCTGTTTCTAACCAACTTCGCGTCCAAAGTAACGCTTGTGCATCGCCGCGATGAACTCCGGTCTGAGAAGATTCTCGAGGATCGCTTGATGAAAAACCCGAAGATCGAAACGCTTTGGTTTCACGAGATCGAAGAAGTCTACGGCACTGATGCGCCCCTCGGTGTAGAAGGTGTTAAGGTCAAGCACACCAAGACAGGCGAAATCACAGACCTACCATGCAAGGGCGTATTCGTTGCCATCGGTCATGCGCCCGCCAATGAACTCGTCAGCGACGTTTTGGAAACGCATATGGGCGGCTATGTCGTCACGCAACCTGACAGCACAGCCACTTCGATTCCCGGAGTTTTTGCTGCAGGCGATTTAACGGATCACAAATATCGCCAAGCCGTAACCTCTGCAGGTATGGGTTGCATGGCCGCACTCGAGGCCGAACGCTGGCTGGCTGAGAACGACTAACCTTCTGTTTTATGGTTATTTAATAGCGCCCCACTTACTTCGTGGGGCGTTTTTCGTTGCATCTACGACACGCCACATTGTGCCACAAAATGGCCGCTTGATTTAATTCTGCACATAGATGATACGAAGTTTGTTCACGGATGAACAAACCTTTATGGACGTCTCATGCAGCACGCAGACATCAAAACTTTGCCTCAGGAAGAAGATCAGCTCTTCCGGCTCTTGCGTCAGATCGATCTGACGCCGGAAGGGTCGCAGCGTGCGATGGCAACGGCTTTGAACATCTCACTCGGACGGCTAAACACACTTCTGCGCAGCGCAACTGAAGCTGGTTTCGTCCGTCTAAGCGACCGCAACAGCTCCGACAAACGTCAACGCGTTGCTTACACCCTTACATTGCGCGGCGCAGCTGAGAAGCTCCGTCTCACAGATCACTTTCTCACCCGCAAATTCGCAGAATATGACGCGCTTCATGCCGAATTAACTGGCACGACGAGCGGCCTTGCCCCTTTCAAACACAGGACCAAGCTAATGCAAAACAACCTTGCCCCAATCCCAGAGCTATATGTCTCTTATGATTCCGCACAAAAGATGAAGATGGAAGCGGCAGACCTTACATCACACGATTTATCGCCGCGCCAGACTTGCGACCTAGAGCTTTTGATGAATGGTGGTTTCAACCCGCTCAAAGGCTTCCTAGGCGAAGAAGACTACAATAGTGTCGTCGAAAACATGCGTCTCGCAGACGGCGCGCTTTGGCCCATGCCGATTACTTTGGACGTGTCTGAAGATTTCGCACAGTCCATTGAGCTTGGCCAAGACATCGCGCTTCGCGATCAAGAAGGCGTCATCCTTGCAACAATGACGGTCACAGATCGTTGGGAACCCAACAAGGCTAATGAAGCCGAAAAAGTCTTCGGTGCTGACGACGATGCGCACCCAGCAGTGAACTATCTTCATAACCAAGCGGGCAAGATCTACCTCGGTGGACCCGTCACAGGGATCCAACAGCCTGTGCATTACGATTTCCGTGGAAGCCGCGACACACCAAATGAGCTTCGCGCGTATTTCCGCAAAATGGGTTGGCGCAAAGTTGTTGCGTTCCAAACCCGGAACCCCTTGCACCGCGCACATCAGGAACTCACCTTCCGTGCCGCGAAAGAAGCGCAAGCAAACCTTTTGATCCACCCTGTTGTTGGCATGACGAAGCCTGGCGACGTCGATCATTTCACGCGCGTACGTTGCTACGAAGCGGTGCTGGACAAATATCCAAGCTCCACTACTTCAATGTCTCTCCTGAACCTCGCTATGCGCATGGCTGGTCCACGTGAAGCCGTTTGGCACGGTCTGATCCGCGCAAACCACGGCTGCACACATTTCATCGTTGGCCGCGATCACGCTGGCCCCGGTAGCAACTCACAAGGCGAAGATTTCTACGGCCCATACGATGCCCAAGAACTCTACCGTGCGAACCAGTCTGAAATTGGTTGCGAAATGGTCGATTTCAAACACATGGTTTGGGTTGATGAACGCGCACAGTATGAAGCGATTGATGAGATCGAGGACAAAGACAAGGTCACGATCCTCAACATCTCAGGCACGGAACTGCGCCGCCGCTTGGCCGAAGGTCTTGAGATCCCAGAGTGGTTCTCTTTCCCCGAAGTCGTAAAAGAGCTGCGCAAGACCAAACCACCACGCTCCAAACAAGGCTTTACGGTCTTCTTCACAGGCTTTTCTGGCTCCGGTAAATCAACAATCGCCAACGCGTTGATGGTGAAGTTGATGGAAATGGGCGGTCGTCCTGTGACCCTTTTGGATGGCGATATCGTGCGCAAGAACCTCAGCTCTGAGCTGGGCTTCAGCAAAGAACACCGTGACCTGAACATCCGTCGCATCGGATATGTGGCTTCAGAAATCACCAAGAACGGCGGTATTGCAATCTGCGCGCCGATCGCACCCTACGCAACCACACGACGTGCGGTACGTGAAGACGTTGAAGCCTTCGGTGCTTTCGTAGAGATCCACGTCGCCACCTCGATCGAGGAATGTGAGCGCCGTGATCGCAAGGGCCTCTACAAGCTCGCGCGTGAAGGCAAGATCAAGGAATTCACGGGTATTTCAGATCCCTATGATGTACCTGCGAACCCAGAGCTTAGTGTTGAGACAGAGAATGTCGACGTTGATAACTGCGCGCACCAAGTGATCCTCAAGCTGGAAAGCATGGGCCTGATCGCTGCCGAGTAAGTGAACCAGAGGGCGCGTAGACATGCGCGCCCTTTTCTACCAAATCTGTTGATATAATTGAATAATTTCATCCGCACTCGGGATACGCGGGTTGTTCTGGGGCGATCCTGACGCAAGTGCCTGTTCCGCCATCACAGAAAACATAGCATCATCTTTTGCATGGCCTAATTCGCTAGGGCACGGCACCTTCAAATCATCGTTTAAACGCGTCAATTCCTCAACCAATCTCGCACAGGCCATCTCATCACTCTCGCGCTCAGAAGCCCAGCACATCACCCGCGCGCAGGTTGCGTATCGCTCCGGTGCATCATTGACCGAAAATGCCGTAACAGCCGGCAAAAGCATTGCGTTCGACAGCCCATGCGCCACATGGAAATGCGCACCAATCGGGCGGCTCATGCCATGCACTAATGCGACCGATGCGTTTGAAAATGCCATACCCGCCTGCGACGCCGCAAGCATCAGCGCTTCGCGCGCGATTGCATTTTCTGGATCATGGCAAGCGCTGCGCACATGTTCAGAAATGAGCGGCATGGCAGATAAAGCAAAAGCGTCGGTATATGCGAACGCACGGCGGCTCACATAGGCTTCCATCGCGTGGGTCAAACTGTCCACTGCCGTATCCGCTGTAATCCGCCAAGGTTTTGTCGTCGTAAATGTCCAATCGATCAAAGCCGCAGTGGCGACACAGGCGAGCCCCGACAAATTGTATTTTTCAGTCCGTTCCGTATCAGTGATCACACACCAACGGGTCAATTCTGAGCCAGTACCACCCGTCGTTGGGATCAAAATCACAGGCGGTCCGCAGCGATCAATCTGATATGGCGCTTTGTAATCGCGCACGTGACCTGCGTTGTTGCTCATGAAGCTGATGGCTTTCGCCGTATCCATAGGGGAGCCACCACCAAGCCCTATGACACAATCATAATCGCTTTGGGCAAACGCGCTCAGACCAGCATCAACACAAGTATCCGTGGGATCTTCGACAACATCGTCAAACACACCCCAAGCCACTCCTGCACTATCCAGAACATCCGTAACTGTTGCGACATGGCCCAAAGTGATGAGATTTTTATCTGTAACGATTAAGGGTTTCGAGAGCCCCAACTGCTCAAGAACGTCGGCCACTTCCAAAGCCACCCCACCGCCAATTCTAATGACACGGGGCGATTGAACGCGGCCGATTGTTCCTGACAACATTAGCTCACCCGCATTTGCTGTGACCACAGCTCCCGCATGTCATGCAGCCTTCAACCATCCGCAAATCATACTGGCCACAGCTCGGGCAAGACTTACCGCGGTTCTGCGGCATGCTCACAATTTCAGCCTGTGGGTCACTTTTCAGGCCCATGCCCTCCCCTTCGAGAAAGCCGATCTGAACCAAATGCTGCTCCAAGACGCCACCAATCGCCGCCAATATGGAAGGAATGTACTTCCCACCAACCCATGCACCACCGCGCGGATCAAAGACCGCTTTCAGCTCTTCAACGACAAAGCTGACATCGCCACCACGACGGAACACCGCTGACATCATCCGTGTCAAAGCAACGGTCCATGCAAAGTGCTCCATGTTCTTGGAGTTGATAAACACCTCAAATGGACGACGGCGACCACCTTCAATCACATCGTTCACCGTCAGATAAATCGCATGCTCACTGTCAGGCCATTTCAACTTATATGTCGCCCCTTCAAGGGCTTGCGGGCGATCTAGTGGCTCAGACATATACACGACGTCCCCATGCGGGCGCATCGGCTCTGCGTCAGTGTTGGCAACGACGTCAGGTGCTTCTTTTTTGTCCTCGGACACGCTCAAAACAGAACCGGTCACATCATTCGGGCGGTAGGTTGTGCAGCCTTTACAGCCAGTATCCCACGCTTCCATGTAGACTTCTTTGAAGTCCTCAAACGCAATGTCCTCAGGGCAGTTAATCGTCTTGGAAATTGAACTATCGACCCACTTTTGAGCCGCAGCTTGCATGCGCACATGATCAAGCGGTGCCAGTGTTTGCGCGTTCACAAAATAGTCTGGCAATTCCTTATCACCAAACTTGTCGCGCCACATTTGAACGGCGTAATCAACGACTTCTTCTTCCGTGCGCGATCCGTCTTTTTGCAAGACCTTGCGCGTGTAGGCATAAGCGAACACAGGCTCGATACCTGAGGAAACATTGCCCGCATAAAGGCTGATTGTCCCAGTCGGCGCGATAGACGTGAGCAAAGCGTTGCGAATGCCGTGCTCACGGATGGCTTCACGTACGTCTTCGTCCATGTCTTCCATTGCGCCGCTCGCCAAATAGGCGTCTGCATCAAACAACGGGAAGGGCCCTTTTTCCTTAGCAAGCTCAACCGACGCGAGATATGCGGCGCGCGCGATTGCGTGCAACCATTCGTCCGTTTGACGCGCCGCTTCCTCTGATCCGTAGCGCTGACCGACCATCAAAAGCGCATCCGCCAAACCCGTCACGCCAAGGCCAATCCGACGTTTTGCCGCTGCTTCACGCGCTTGCGCTTCAAGCGGGAATTTGGATGCATCAACCACGTTGTCCATCATGCGCACGGCCGTCGCGACCAGCTCATTCAACGCTACGATATCGACTGATGCCTCTGCCTCGAACGGATCAGCGACCAAGCGTGCAAGGTTGATTGAGCCAAGCAAACACGCGCCATAAGGTGGAAGCGGTTGCTCACCACACGGGTTCGTCGCCGCAATCGTTTCGCAATAGCCAAGGTTGTTGGCTTTATTGATACGGTCAATGAAAATCACACCAGGTTCCGCATAATCATACGTGCCCTGCATAATCTTGTTCCACAGATCAAGCGCGCGCACAGTACGATAGACTTCGCCCTCGAATTTCAAGTCCCACTCCGCATCGGCCTTTACCGCTTCCATAAACGGGTCGGTGATCAACACGGATACGTTGAACATGCGTAGGCGTGCGGCATCGGATTTCGCCGTGATGAAATCTTCAATATCAGGGTGATCACAACGCATGGTCGCCATCATCGCACCACGGCGCGAACCTGCGGACATAATAGTACGGCACATTGCATCCCACACATCCATAAAGCTCAACGGGCCGGACGCATCTGCCGCTACGCCCTTAACATCTGCGCCTTTGGGGCGGATCGTAGAGAAATCATAGCCAATGCCGCCACCTTGCTGCATCGTCAGCGCGGCTTCTTTCAACATCTCAAAAATGCCACCCATAGAATCTGGGATCGTGCCCATCACAAAGCAATTGAACAGCGTCACGTTGCGCGCTGTGCCTGCGCCCGCGGTGATCCGACCGGCTGGAAGATATTTGAAGTCTTCCAAAGCAGCATAAAACTGCTCTTCCCAATGCTCAGGATCTTTTTCGACCCTTGCGAGGTCTTTGGCGATGCGACCCCATGAGTCCTCAACCGTTGCGTCGATCGGCGTTCCGTCCGCTTCTTTGAAGCGATATTTCATATCCCAAATCTGTTCAGCGATAGGCGCGGCAAAACGGTTCATGTGGCGATTCCCTTGATGTGCAGACGTTTAAGATAGCCTACTAACGGCGCGATCAATAGGCGGCAACGAACTTTTAGGCATATCGCGAAAATACAAGCCCTTGATGTTGCGCATAACTCACATACCATATGTTGTGTCAAAATTGGAAAAAACCTGTGAACAAGCACATTAACCTTATAAAACTAAGCGTTGGCACAGAATCGGTCGAAGGACTCGAGGAATGGCAGCAAATGCGCGCTGCGGCGAATGATGGTCTTTGCCGGCATGTCACCCGCATGTGGCCCAAACGTGAGCCAGAGATTGTGCGAGGTGGCTCGATCTATTGGGTAATCAAGGGCGTTATTCAAGCACGCCAACCTGTTTTGCGCCTTGATGAAGTGATTGGCGACGATGGCATTCGCCGATGCGCGATTGTGCTAAAGCCATGTTTAATTCGCACACAACACGCCCTGAAACGCCCTTTCCAAGGCTGGCGCTATCTCAAACCAGAGGATGCACCCGCTGATCTTCCTGAAGGACGGACACATGAAGAGCCGATCCCAGCAGAACTTAGCGCTGCCTTGGCCGAAATTGGCGTTAGGTAAGCCCTAATTTGGCAATCATCACTTTCATAGAAGCAGCCTCATCTTTGGATAGATCCGCCGTTCTCGAGCGCAACAAAGTCGCTTGCGACTTTAGCGCGGGACCATCATCCAGCAAACGTAAATGGTTCGCACGAAGCGTCTCACCCGTGGACGTGATATCAGCAACGGCCTCAGCCGTTTCATTCTTTACCGTGCCTTCAGTTGCGCCTTGGCTATCCACCAATTGGTAATCGGCGACGCCGTTTTGACGTAGATACTCACGGATCAAACGGTGATACTTCGTAGCAATCCTCAATCTGAAGTTGTTTCGCGCGCGAAACTTTGCCGCGGCGGCATCAAGATCCTCAAGCGTGCGCACATCGACCCAAAAGTCAGGCACGGCAATAATTAAATCCGCATGTCCAAACCCCAAAAGCGCAAGCTCTTCGACGCGTTGTTCCCAGTTGCTTAGCTTTTCACGGATTAAATCTGTGCCAGTCACACCCAAATGGATGCGGCCCGCAGCCAGTTCGCGCGGAATTTCACCCGCTGATAACAAGACAAGTTCGACGCCGTCAACGCCACGAACAGCACCCGCATACTCACGATCAGACCCAGTTCGGCTTAACTCGATGCCGCGCGCACCGAACCATTCAAACGTTTTTTCCATCAAACGCCCTTTTGAGGGCACGCCTAATTTGAGGGTCATGTTGCGCGCTCCAATTCGATCAGTAGATCAGGGCGGATAACGCCACCAACCGCTGGAATTTCAGCACCTTGGCCCAATTGCTTTGTCAGTGCGTCATAGCGCCCACCTGTCGCGACGGGTGGCAGATCAGCATGGGTTTCAGCATAAAAACCAAAGACGAAACCGTCATAATATTCCATCAATGAGCGTCCGTAGCTTGTTTCAAATTCAAGCTTATTCACATCCACTCCGCGCGTTTTCAGCGCGATCATACGTGCGCCCAAACGTTCAACAGCGGGGCTAATCGCAGGCAAATCAACCGCAAGATCCCGCAGTTGTTCCAACGCGAATGGCAACATTTCACGCACGTTTAAAAGCGCGTTAATCAGTTCCATTTCTCGCTTGGAAATTGGGGCGATCTCTTGGTCTGCGCGAAGCTCATCAAGCCGCTGAGATATATCAGATTTACGCCGCAAACCGATTTCAGGACCAGCACTTTCAAACGGATCAGCCAAAGCCAAAACATCACGTGCCTTCACCGGTTTTGAGTAGCGCTCCAACAGCGCACGAAACTTGCGTGGCCGCCAGATGTGTCGCAACAGCGCAGATTTGCGCGCATCAGAGGTTTCCAACGCAGAAACTGCCGCGACCAAAATACCAATGTCACCCGTGGACGCGCGCACAGGCGCATCACTTAGTGCAGACGCAATCAATGCAAAAACTTCTGCATCCGCAGAAATAGGTTCTGCGCGATCAAAAACTTCATAGCCCACCTGAGTGTATTCATTTGGTCGGCTTTCATCTTCTTCCTGACGGCGAAAAACAGTGCCGGAATAGGTGTAGCGCGCAGGATCCGCCCCGCGTTCCATATGCATTTGAACGACGGGTACTGTGAAATCCGGGCGCAGCATTTGCTCCCCACGTAGAGCATCAGAGGTGATGTAGGCGCGCCCACGGATGTCTTCGCCGTACAGGTCAAGCAAAGTGCCAGCAGGCTGCAAGATCGCCGTTTCGACAGGCAACGCACCAAGCGTTTCAAAGTGCGCGCGCAAGGACGCCGCTTTCGCAGAGACTTTGGTCATTAGGACTGGCTTTCCAGAATTTCGCGCACTTTCGCAACAAGATCACCGCGCGGCACTTCGTATTGGCTGGGACGGCCTTTCCATTCTTCCAAAGTCGCGCTTTCAGCGATTTTCGCACCAAGGATCAGGTCTTTGATCTGAATGACGCCATTCTCTTTTTCGTCACCACCTTCGATCACGGCAATCGGCGCGTTGCGCTTGTCCGCATACTTTAGCTGATTTCCGAAATTCTTGGGATTGCCCAGATAGACCTCAGCCCGGATACCAGCGTTTCGCAGCTCCGCAACCATTGCCTGATAATCCGCCATGCGGTTCTTATCCATGACTGTCACGACGACGGGACCAGCTGAATGGCTCTCAATTCGGCCTTTCATGTGCAGCGCCGCAAGCAGGCGATCAACGCCGATAGAAACGCCCGTTGCAGGAACTTCTTGCCCCGTGAAACGCTTCACCAGGTCGTCATAACGACCACCACCCGCAACAGAACCAAAGTTTCGCGGACGGCCCTTTTCATCTTGGATCTCAAATGTCAGTTCTGCCTCGAAAACAGGGCCTGTGTAGTAGCCAAGTCCGCGCACAACCGATGGATCAATTTCGATCCGGTCAGATCCATATCCTTGTGCTTCCAGCAGCTCTGCGATCGTGAGCAGTTCGCTCACACCCGTTTCGCCGACGACAGACCCTTTAACCAACTCGTTCAACCGCGCCGCTGTTTCAGCGCCAGTGGCACGTTTTGCCGACATGAACCCCATGACGATTTCTGCTTGCTCACCGCTTAGACCCGCGCCTTTTGTGTAATCGCCACTTTCATCTTTGCGCCCCTCCCCAAGAAGCGCGCGCACGCCGTCTTCGCCCAGACGATCCAGCTTGTCTATCGCGCGCAAAACTATGCCACGTTCATCCGCTTTGTCATCGCCTGCAATGCCGCAGACTTCCATCACGCCGTTCAAAACTTTACGGTTATTGACGCGCACAATGTAGTCGCCACGCTCAATGCCAACGACTTCCAAAGTGTCAGAAAGCATCGCGCAAATCTCAGCATCGGCCGCGACAGAACCAGCGCCAACCGTATCCGCATCACATTGATAAAACTGACGATAGCGCCCCGGACCCGGCTTTTCATTGCGCCACACCGGACCCATTGCGTAACGGCGATATGGTGTTGGTAGGTCATTGCGATTTTGCGCATAAACCCGCGCCAAAGGAGCGGTCAGGTCATAGCGCAGTGCGAGCCAATCGGCTGTTTCGTCCTCTTGCCACGCGAACACGCCCTCGTTCGGTCGATCCACGTCTGGTAGGAACTTACCCAGTGCCTCAACCGTCTCCACAGCAGAGCTTTCCAACGCGTCAAACCCGTAGCGATGGTAAACCCCTGCAATTTTTTGCAGCATCTCGGAGCGCTCTGTTACTTCGGCGCCGAAATAGTCGCGAAATCCTTTGGGCGCTTGCGCCTTGGGACGGGGGGCTTTTTTGACTTTGGCCATGGGTCTCTCTTTTCTATCCATGCGTGCTTGCCCTTTACCGCCCAAGGGCGAGCGGGGCAACAGGCGCGCGCGAATTGCGCTTGGCGTGATGCCGTGATAGCGCCAAATTATGACAGATATTAGACTTCAAACGCTCGAAGAGAAAATCGCAGACTTGTTGAAAACGACAGATGATTTGTCTGACGTCGTTGCGCGCCAAGAACGTGCGATTGCGATCCTGACGCACCGCGTGCAAATGCTCATGGAGCGCGAAGGTGAGCGAGAAAGCCAAGGCGGCGGTGGGATTGTTCTGGGCGATGAGCGTCCGCCGCATTATTGATCAAGCACCCACTTAATCGATTTGCTGAATATAGATTTGAAGCCCATCGGGGTCTGAAAAGATCATTCTTTTCCCAGCTTCAATAGCGCTGATATCTTTCACCAGCTTTGCTGCTGTCTTTTGTAAATTACTCTTTGTCAGAGCAAGATCAGTCACATCAAACCCGAGCATCAGACCATCATTCTGAACCCCTGCTCGCTGGTAGATTTCCAGAACGAGACCCTGACTTTCATGCGCATAATGTACAGGCCCATTGCCATGCTTTTCTTTGACAAAAGTGAGGCCAATGGCACGATAGACCTCACAGGTGGCACCCATATCTGCCGCAAACAAGGTCATAAATTTGAGCACTTTTTTCTCCGAAGCTAGCCTTTACGATCAGCCGCCAACACCCAGCCGTCATGCACAAGAATATTCGACCATGACGCATTGCTGCCAATGCGATCGTACATAGAAATGAAGACGGTGTTTTTCTCAAGCTTAGAGATGCTCGCACCGCAAGGCTTGTTCTTAGCGGCACCACAGACAGAGCGTTTGATGCCCTCGTAGGCTTTATCGGTCAGGCTGTAAGGCTGCACTTTGCTCGGCAAACCATAGCGTAGTTGTTCATGCATCGTTGGGCTACCGAAAAGCGCTAAAGCGGCTGTAAACGTACGTGCACAGTTGTCATCAAACCCTGTCACGTAGAAGGGGCGCGTGGCGCTGGAGCCCGGTTTACTATCGATGAGTTTGTAACCGCGTCCGCGCGCAGGAAACCTTTCAATCTCTTTACCAAGACGGCCGCCGGGCAAATCGCACACGCGCGCTACGACACCGGACGGGAGTCTCGTCCCAAAGGCAACAATCTGAGCGTCGGGACCTTTGTGCTTGCGATTGCGCGTGTTGGAACGCGGTGTTTTTCTTGGAAGCGACTTTGGCTCAATTGTGGGGGTCAAAGCCGCCGTGCGCACTTTGATTTCATCATCGCTTTTGTCTTTTGCGCGCGCGCCTGCAAGAAGACCGAACAAGCCACGCCGCGGTTGCGCTATGGCTTCAGGAACTGTTTGCGTCACTTCAGCAACTTTTTCAGGCTCAACAGCAACCGCTTGCTCAACTGATGTTGCGGTAGCGGCAGGCGCATCAGCAACAATTTGTGCGACTGGTTGCGCTGGTTGAGCCGTCTCTTTCGCGCGCAAGAAACCAAACAGCCCGCGTCTTTCGGGGAGTGCCGGTTGCGTCGGTTCCGCAACGGCTGCAGCAACTTCTGTTAGGCTTTCATTTGCCGCGGCACTTGCGACCATAGGCGTTTCGAGACCCAAAGCTTCACTTACAGCACTATCCGTTTGCGCGATGGCCGCAGTGCTGGGTTCAGGATTTGCGCCACGATTGAACAGATTGGAAAACAAACCACCTGTGCGCACTTGTTGTGCAGGATCAGGAAGAGCGGCAACAGTTTCTGTGTCAGGTGCGAGCTCGACCGAGGACAACTTGTCCACCTTAGCGAGCGGATCGCCACAAGCCGTGAGCAGAGTACACGCCGCGATAAGAGTAAAAGTTTTCTTCAACAGATCGATCCACACGTTGGCCCAGAAAAGCAAGTAGGCGCGCTTTTAGATGAATTGTAGCGCTTCGTAAACGAAAGCATCGTCAAAGCTGTCCAATAAGCTGAGGTTTGCTTGAAAGCGGGTAGCCACCCCTATCTAGTAGGACGGAGCCATTGGAGTGATCACATGATCTTGGACGCAAGTGATGTTCATAAAAGCTACGCAGTTGCAGGAACGCGTACGCAAGTCTTGCGTGGAGTCTCAGTGACGCTCAAGGCAGGTGAAAGCCTTGCGCTTATGGGGGAATCCGGATCGGGCAAGAGCACGCTTTTGCACATGATTGCGGGCCTTGATGTACCAGACGCAGGCAGCATTCTGGTTGAAGCACAAAATATGGCTGTGCCCAGCGATACCAAACGCGCAGAACTGCGGCGCGGTTTGGTTGGCATCATTTTTCAACAGTTCAATCTGATCCCAAGTTTACGCATTGATGCAAACATCGCTTTTCAAGCGCAACTTGCAGGACGCTACGACGCGGGTTGGTGCGCGACATTAGCGATGCGTATGGGGCTCAGTGATCAACTGAACAAATTTCCCGAAGCGCTTTCCGGTGGGCAACAACAACGCGTCGCGATTGCACGGGCATTGGCTGCAAAGCCCGCTTTGCTCTTGGCAGATGAGCCGACAGGAAATCTTGATGAAGAGACTGCGCAAACGGTGTTAAACCTGCTTTTGGAGATCACGCGCGAAACTGAAACAGCGTTGTTGATGGTGACCCATTCTTCAAAACACGCAGGTGCCCTTGATCGTCAACTTACCCTGCGCAGCGGTGTGATCAGCTGATGCGCGCCGTCCCTGCCCTTCGCGCATTGCTGTCGCATTGGTGGCGTTCACCTTTGCAATTGTTCACGTTGCTGGTTGGCCTCGCGTTGGCCACAGCACTTTGGTCCGGCGTGCAAGCCATCAACAGCGAAGCGCGCGCAACCTATGGCGCAGCGGCAGCACAGGTAGATCAAAGCCAGTTAGCGCAGATCGTATCAAACGATGGGCAGGCCTTGCGGGTTGCACAGTACGTCGCTTTGCGGCGAGACGGATGGCTTGTCACACCGCAAATTATCGAAACGCTAGAACTGAATGGCCAAACACTGCGTATCCTCGGGATTGATCCCCTGACCGCCCCTACCCTGCCAGGATCGTTTGATATCCAGAGCGTTCCAATCAACCAATTCTTTGGCGGTTCCGGCTTTGCATTGGTGGCAAAGGGCAGTGAAGCAGCGATAGATGCCTTGGGCTGGGACTATAGGGTCGCGCCAGACCTTGCTGAAGGAACAGCCATCGCCGACATCGGTGCTGTTGCACAGTTATCTGAGCGTGGGAATACTTTGGATCGTTTGCTTGTTTTGCCCACGAATATGAAAGAGACCACGACCCTGCCACAATCCTTGCGTTACAGGGCCGCCACGCAAGACAACGGAGAGATTGCGCGTCTTACAGACAGCTTTCATTTGAATCTCACAGCCTTTGGCCTGCTGTCTTTTGCAGTGGGTTTGTTCATCGTTTACGGCGCGATTGGTCTCGCCTTTGAGCAGCGTAGGACAATGTTTCGCACTTTGCGCGCGCTTGGCGTTTCTTTGCGGTTGCTCATTAGTTTGCTGATTGCGGAGCTTTTAATCTTTGCGACACTCGCGGGCCTTTTTGGTATCTTGTTGGGCTATCTTATCGCCGCAGCCTTGTTGCCCGACGTCGCCGCGACCCTGCGTGGGCTGTATGGGGCGGATGTTGCTGGAACGCTTCAAATTCGTGCGTCTTGGTGGGTTTCGGGTCTTGGTATGGCAGTCGGTGGCACATTAATTGCCAGCATTGGGACATTCATACGCCTTGCGCGCTTGCCTTTGATGGATGCGGGGACACCACAAGCTTGGGCGCATGCGTCACGCCGGATTATGACGATTTTGGCGCTTTTGGGCATTGCCCTTTTGGGCGTTGCTGTGTTGCTTAGCACCCTTGCGGGCAGTCTTGTCCAAGGGTTTCTATTGCTTGGATGTCTTTTGATCGGTGCTGCCTTTCTGCTCCCTTGGACGTTGAATCGCTGCTTGGCCCTGGCGGAAACCTTGAGCCAAAAGGCGATGCCGCAATGGTTCTGGGCAGATACGCGTTCACAAGTGCCGGGACTGTCGATGGCGCTGATGGCGCTCATGCTGGCGATTGCCACCAACGTCGGGGTCAGCACGATGGTTTCAAGCTTTCGTCTGACCTTCACAGGGTGGCTCGATCAGCGGTTGGCATCAGAATTATATGTGACCTTAGAAAGCGCTGATCAGGCCGAAACGATGCAACGCGTTTTGGCCAATGACGTTGACGCATTCTTACCAATTGTCAGCGCGCCTGCTATTTTGAATGGTCAATCGGGTGATGTTTACGGCGTGAATGATCATGCGACCTACCGCGATCACTGGCCCCTTTTAGCACAGACCGACAATGTTTGGGATCGCCTGCAAGAGCCAGGAACAGCAATTATCAACGAGCAACTCGCGTTGCGCGCTGAGCTTTCTGTTGGTGATTTGGTGCCAAGTGCAGAGGGTCAAGAGATCATCGGGATCTATTCTGATTACGGCAACCCAGCACCGCAGATAATCATCGGCGAAGCATCCTTTAGAACGCTTTATCCGGATGTGTCGGCAGTGCGCTTTGGTTTACGTGTGGCCCCCGAGAACATCGAAGAAATCACTCAAAAGCTTATTGAAACCGTCGACGTGCAACCTGATGCTGTCGCCAATCAAGCGCGGATCAAAGCGCTGTCACTCGGAATTTTCGAGCAAACCTTCACTGTCACTGCTGCGCTTAATATTCTGACGCTCAGCGTTGCTGGCTTTTCGATCATGATGAGCCTTTTGACACTGGCGCAGATGCGGCTGCCACAACTTGCGCCGATCTGGGCACTTGGTGTGACGCGCGCACAGCTGGGGCGGCTCGAATTGCTCCGCTCGGTCGCATTGGCGCTTGTCGTCACCGTCTTGGCTATTCCATTGGGGCTGGCTTTGTCTTGGGTGCTTTTGGCGGTCGTGAATGTTGCGGCGTTCGGATGGCAATTGCCGATGTTCGTTTTCCCGAAATCCTATCTAACCCTTGCAGCAATTGCCCTACTTGCAGCCGTGATTGCGGCGACTTGGCCAGCCCTGCGTTTGGCGCGCATTGCTCCGCATCAATTGTTGCAAGTCTTTTCCAGCGGGCGCTAGCGCTAGCCAAACAAGCCACGTCTCAAAAGGTTTAACCCGCCTAAGATGAGCACCAAAAGCGTCACTTTACGAAACGTTGCCTGATCAAAGCGATCAGAAATCTGCGCCCCCAGCCACATGCCAAGGACCGCGGGGGGCAAGAGAGAAAGCGACAAAGGGAAGGTCGCGCTGTTAAACACACCCGATTTCCAATGACCCAGCATCAACAGAATTGCGCCCAACCCATAGATCACGCCTTGAGCGAGCATTTGCTGCTTTTTCGGGGTCCCGATTGCGGTGAGATATGCAACTGTAGGCGGCCCCCAAATACCCGAAAGTCCACCAATCAGACCAGCAAACGCGCCGATCCCTACATCGAGGATTTTATTCTGTGACCATTTGCCCGGTTCTGGCGCACGTCCGGAGAGCTGCCAGAGTGCAAAACAAGTTACCGCAAGTCCAATGACCAACAGCAATAGATTGGTTGGCAAAACAGGAACAAGCTGCGCTGCTCCAAAAAGCATCAATGCACCGACGCTTAAAAATACCTTGAACCGCTTCATAGTTCGCCAAACATCGCTCAGACCGTATCGAAGCGCTTGCATCGCATTGGTGACCAAAGTCGGCAGGATTAACGCGGCCAACGCCAATTCAGGGTCAGCAAACGTGCTGATGCCAGAGAGCAAAATCATTGGCATCGCAAAACCCACAATACCTTTGATCACCCCCGCGAAAAAGGCGATGCAAAGTGCTATAATTAATAGTGGTAGCGACAGAATCGAAAAGAATGCGTCCATGGCCCCGTCTTAGCAGCGCGCTTGGCGACGTGCGAGCGCCTTGCTAGGGCGTAAGCTCGACGGGTCAATGCGCAATATAAAAACAAATTTTGCACTGGTCGCGCATTTAAGTTGCGCTGCAAGTGCGAAAGGATTATTCCAAGGCAACCGATTTTAGGAGACCCGCGATGCCCCATGATGGACAAGACATGACTTTAACAGCCCCCGTTCTTTTGCCGGATCTGCTGCATTTGACAAAAGCAGCCCTTGGCCCTGTTGAGGCAATCTTTGACATTGCGCGAGAGAAATTGCGTGCGACCGTGACCGAAGATGGCCGCATTTCTGGAAGCCTTATTGAGCAAAATCAAACGGCTAGCCACGGGCTGGCTTGGTTGGCGACATATGTAGAAAGCCTGCGCCAAATGCAAGGCTGGGCAGAGCGTCAACAGGCGGATGGCAAGTTCAACGAACTAGAGCAACTGCTTTTGCAAATCACCTTTGGCGAGTACCTCTGGCAGATTTATGGCGGCATCCCGATGAATCAGGGAGAGATTCTGCGCCTGCAAGATATCGGTCTTGGGCAAGACGATATGCGTTCCATGATGGATAACTCTGTGATGACGCTGACGCAGGGTGGCAACACGCAAGCTGCGCGCTCGCGCTTGGTTGAGCTGATGCAAGAGCAAGCCGGCGCAACAATGTTTGGTGGGTCCGGTCTTGATGAAGAGCTGGAAATGATCCGCGATCAATTCCGCCGCTACTCTCTCGAGAAGATCGAGCCACACGCGCATGATTGGCATCTCAAGGACGAGCTGATCCCGATGGAGGTCATCGACGAATTGGCCGAGATGGGTGTTTTCGGTCTGACGATTCCTGAAGAATACGGGGGCTTTGGTCTTTCCAAAGCGTCGATGTGTGTTGTCTCTGAAGAACTCTCACGCGGATATATCGGTGTTGGATCCTTGGGCACGCGTTCTGAGATTGCTGCGGAATTGATTATAGCCGGCGGCACGGAAGAGCAAAAGCAGAAGTGGTTGCCACAATTGGCCTCTGCTGAAACTTTGCCAACAGCTGTGTTTACGGAACCGAATACAGGGTCTGATCTTGGTGCATTGCGCACGCGCGCTGTGAAAGATGAGAACGGTGATTATCAGGTCACGGGCAACAAGACATGGATCACACACGCGACGCGCACGCAGATCATGACATTGCTCGCGCGTACGGACCCTGAGACGGACAATTACAAAGGTCTGTCGATGTTCCTTGCAGAGAAAACGCCTGGTACGGAAGAGAACCCTTTCCCAACCGACGGGATGACAGGTGGCGAGATCGAGGTGCTCGGATATCGCGGCATGAAAGAATATGAACTGGCGTTTGACGGCTTTCACATCAAAGGTGAAAACTTGCTTGGTGGCGAAGAGGGCAAAGGCTTCAAGCAGCTCATGGAGACGTTTGAAAGCGCGCGCATCCAAACGGCGGCGCGTGCGATTGGTGTCGCGCAATCCGCGCTCGATATCGGGATGCAGTATGCCGAGGATCGCAAACAATTTGGCAAGAGCCTGATCAACTTCCCACGCGTTTCTAGCAAACTAGCTATGATGGCAGTGGAGATCATGGTGGCGCGTCAGCTCACGTATTTTTCTGCACGCGAGAAAGACGAAGGCCGTCGTTGCGATCTTGAAGCAGGCATGGCGAAATTGTTGGGTGCCCGTGTTGCTTGGGCGGCTGCCGACAATGCGTTGCAGATCCATGGCGGCAATGGTTTCGCGTTGGAATATAAAATTTCACGCATTCTGTGTGACGCGCGTATTCTCAATATCTTTGAAGGTGCCGCAGAAATTCAAGCTCAGGTCATTGCGCGTCGTCTTCTCGGGTAGCACGCGCAGAGCGCCTATAGTTTGATGAGCCCCCGAGACTTTGTTTCGGGGGTTTTTCTATGCGCAAAAACTTTTTTCAAAAAAATTTGTCGATTGTGTCGATTGGCGTGATCTTCGTTCGTCATCCTCATGAAAGCGCTTTTGCTTTTCACCAATGAGGAGACTTAAAATGACCATTCTTACAACAGCAGCCATCAGCGCAGGCATTATCACAGCAGCCCTACTCGCCACACAGCTTTTGCCACGTGATGTGACAGTCATGCGCAAGGCGCAGGTAGATGCTAGCCCAAGCGACGTGATTGCGTTGCTTGCCTCCAATGAAGGGTATCAAAAGATTAACCCCTACAAAGCATCGGATGAAAACCTCAAGATCACGCTGTTCGGGCCATCCAGCGGCGTTGGGTCCGGTTTTCACTTTGACGGCAAAGACGGCAAAGGCAGCCAGACCGTGGCGCGCGTGACAGACACGTCCATCACGTTCGACATCGACATGGGCGCAATGGGACAACCCAAGCAAATCGTCGAAGTTCGCCCCAGCGCTGGTGGTTCCGCCGTCGAATGGCGCATGGAAGCCGATCTTGGTCGCAATCCCATCGCCCGCATTTTTGGGCTGTTCATGGACGGAATGATCGGGAAAACTCTCGATCAGGGCCTCTCAAACCTCAACACTGCTGCATAAGGACTTAAAATCATGCGTTATACATTTTTGCTTTACTCGAACCCTGCTGACTTTGCTGACATGACGCCCGAAGATTGGGCCACACAGAAAGAGGTCTACGGTGCCTACATTGGCGCGCTACAACAGGCAGGCGTCTTCGTAGATACCGATTGGCTGCAAGGCGTTGAAACCGCGACGACTTTGAGCGCGGCAAGCGGTTCTGTCCAAGTGCAAGACGGCCCTTTTGCAGAAACCAAAGAGACGCTTGGCGGCTTCTTTGCGATTGATGTGCCGGATTTGGATACGGCCATTGAATGGGCTGGCAAATGCCCCGCCGCGCAATTTGGCAAGGTCGAAATCCGCGCCTCCGCGATGGACAGTTTATGATCGACGCGGTGCGCGCAGCGGAAGATGTTGCGCGCACCAGCTACGGCCGTTTGCTTGCCATTCTTGCATCGCGCAGTTCGGATATTGCAACGGCCGAAGACGCCTTGAGCGATGCGTTTTCCAAAGCGCTAACCCGTTGGCCCGTTGAAGGCATTCCCGACAATCCCGACGCTTGGCTCATCCGCGTTGCGCGCAATCGCATGATTGATGGCCAGCGGCGTGATGCCAAACTTGCCCCCGAGGATGATATGCCAGAGCTGATCGCAGAACCGGAGCGCACAGTGCCTGACAAGCGTTTGCAATTGATGTTCGTTTGCGCGCATCCAGCGATTGATCGGAAAATGCACACACCTTTGATGCTGCAATGTGTGATGGGCTTGGACGCGGAACAGATTGGCCGTGCTTTTCTTGTACCCAAAGCCACAATGGCGCAACGTTTGGTGCGCGCGAAGGCGAAGATTAAAGCGAATGCCATGCCCTTTGCTATTCCCAAGGATGATGCACTCGCCCCGCGACTGAGCAGCGTTATGGAAGCGATTTATGGCGCATACGCGCTGGATTGGCTGGAAACCGGTAATGATCTGGGAATTGAAGCACTGTTTTTAGCGGATGTCCTTAGCACGCAACTCCCCAATACTGCAGAAGCTTTGGGGCTGGCGGCCCTGCTTGGCTTTGCCGCGGCACGGCGCGAGGCACGGATCTGCGAGGGCATGTTTGTGCCTTTGGATGAGCAGGAGCCGAGGAAATGGAACGAACCTTTGCTGCGGGGTGCGCAGGCGTTGTTGCAGCGTGCCAGTGCCTTGGAAAAGATGGGTCGCTTTCAGCTAGAGGCCGCGATCCAAGCCGTCCACGCGCGGCGCATTGATGGGCATGACATGGATTGGCGCGCCATCACGCAGTTATATGCGGGGCTATGTCAGCTCTATCCCAGCCTTGGCGCGCAAATCGGATATGCGGCGGCGCTGACCCATGTGCATGGGCCGGATGCGGGCCTTGCGGTGCTTGATGCTCTTGATCCTAAATTGGTCGCGGGCCATCAAAGTTATCACGCCGCACGCGCACATTTTTTGGCCACGAGAGGGCATTTGAATGCCGCTATCAGTGCTTATGATACAGCATTGGCTTTGACGCCTGAGTCCGCATTGCGAGCGTTCTTGGCTGCACGGCGCTTAGCTGTTGTTACGCGTCTTTAAGCAGTGCATAGCCCATCAACCCTGGCACGATCAGAAAAACGGTCCATTGCGGAAGCGCGAATAGCCCGCTGAACACTGTGATGTTGTACCACAGAAAAAGCCCTGCAAAACTAAGGTGTATCAAGATTATAAAGAGCGATAACGCAGCGTTTCGGCGCTTTGCGAGATAGGCGATGCCAAATGTCATGAGCGCCAGCAAAAGCGTGGCCACATGCCAAACAACCATCGCTGTTGCTTTGATAAAAGAATGCAAATCTGCCTGAAGAATTGGACCCATAATTTCGGGTGTGCCCGCAAAAAGGTGAACCCCTGTGGTGAGACCCATCAAAGCTGCTGCACTCCAAAGCGCGATATTTGCTTTTCGATTTTCCATACGTATGCGTATAGTAAGACTGCTTGAACCTGTCAATACGCTGACGTATGTTTTACGAATGAGTAGATTATCCCAAACTGACTGGATCGCAGCCGGATTTCGCGCGCTTACCACACAGGGCCCGCAGGCCTTGAAGGCAGAACCGTTGGCACGTCATCTCAAGACCACCAAAGGCTCCTTCTACTGGCATTTTAAAGATGTGCCTGCCTTTCAGGCCGCGATGCTTTCGCATTGGGAAGAGCAGGCAACCCAAGCAATCATTTCGCTGGTGGAGGCGATCCCCTCTCCCGTTCTAAAACTGCGCGCTTTGTCTCAGGCCTCCGCCACGCCGGAAGACCATTACGGCGGCATTGGCGCAGAACCCGCAATACGCGCATGGGCCAAAGGCGATGAGAACGTTGCAAAAGCGGTTCACGACGTTGATCAAGCAAGGCTGGCCTACGTCAGCGACATTTTCAACGAGTTGGGCTTGGGCAATCCAGATTTGCCAAGACTGTTTTACGCAAGCTTGATCGGGCTTCAAGAAATCGCGGAGGTTGGCGATAAAACCGGAAGTGCAGCGCTATCGACGCTTACCGATTTAATGATTGCAATGTCTGAAACAGACTGAGCCGCAAAAGAGTTTTGACCCTAAGCCTGAGGCTCGCCCCATTTTGCTTTCAAATGTTGGATGATCTGATCACGCGACTGTCGATATGCGTCAAGCTTTGCGTCGCGTGTTTCGCCGACGGCAGTTGGGTCCGCAATTGGCCAAAGCTCCACTTCTAGATGAAACACACGCGTCAATTCCAATGCCCGCGCTTGACTGACAGGCGACAAAGCTACGACCAAATCAAACGAGCTCAGGTCATCGCCATATTGCTCCATCTCATCAAAAGAGCGCGAACGATGCCGCTGCAATTCAACGCCCATTTCAGCACAGGCTGCGATTGAGAATCCATCGATCTCGAGATCATTGTGGACACCGACAGACTGAACATATGTCTCAAGACCGTAGAATTTCTTCATGATCCCTTCGGCCATAGGGGAGCGCACGGCATTATGATCACAGCAAAAGAGAACGGACTGAGGAAGCTCTTTGACCAACCTAACCTCCGAAGTGCAAAACGCAGATCAGCGTAAAGAGCCGGCGTGCTGTATCGATGTCGATTTCTGCTTTGCCCTCGAGGCGTTCTTGCAAAATTCGGCTGCCTTCCATGTGAATCCCGCGTCGCGCCATATCAATTGTCTCGATCTGGCTTGGCGGCAGGTTCTTCACCGCAGAAAAGTAGCTTTCGCAAATCTGGAAATAATCCTTAACCACTTGGCGAAATGGGCCTAGCGAGAGATGAAATTCGGCAGCGACTTCTTTGGCTTCGGTTTTGATGTCAAACACCAGCCGTTTTTCACGGATGGCAAGTGTCAGATCATAAGGACCTTCCGGCGTGTCCCAGTCCTTGCGCTTAGGCAGAACAAATGAATTGTCCTCGAGTAAATCGAACACGGCGACCTTGCGCTCCTGCTCGATCTCGGGCGTGGGCGCAGGCAGATTGCTGTCGTCGATTTCAATGTGGGCGATGCGTGACATTTTTAAACTCAGTTTTCTAATCTCTTTGGAATATCGCAAGCATGCGCGCGCAGCAAGTTAGTCGATGAACAACACGGCAAGCAACATTCCCAACCCTGCGAACGTAAAGATCACATCATCACGTTTGCACGCCAAGGACGGTGCGTAAGGACGCGGCCATAGCATTGCAAAGATCAAGAGTTGTGAGGGGATATAGGCGTCATTCCAACCCTCCGCTGGCGGAAGGCCCAAGAGCAATAAAACAAACCCTATCGTGACAAACGGCCAGATAATAAAGAGCACGCGGCGCGCGCCGCCCTGATCCAAAATATGCTCATCATCATAAAAGATGCCGTGCTGTGCGATTTGTTCGGGTTTCGCGAGCATCGCCAGAGCAAACCCGTATATCATTCCCGCAGACAGCCAGACGACACCATCGATAAAGATCTGTGAGGGCTGCGCGAGCACAAGAAACATCAGCGCCCCCCAAGTATATCCGCTGGCATATACATTCGCTGCGTATGTTTGCCAGCTGGTTCCGCGCCGATTCAAGGCAAGCATATTGCCTTCGACCGCAGGCAGGGTCCAAACATGCAAAACCATTGCGGTTAACGCTGTCTTCCAAGGTACGAGCAGAGTTGCGCGATCAAGCCAAAATGTTTGGAATAGATAGACGAAAGCGCCCAAGAACAGTGCTGTCAAAATGACAGTCGCGCGTGGATATCTCAGTCGATAGCTTGTCGATTTACTCATTCAACTTTCGCAAACGCGCTGTAACAGACAGGCCATGCGCCTCTAAGCTTTCAGATGTTGCAAGAATTTCAGCAGACGGGCCAATCGCGCGCAAGGCTTCGGGTGTCATACGCGCGAGTGTTGTGCGCTTGATGAAGTCCATTACGGAAAGACCGGAAGAAAAGCGCGCTGATCGTGCGGTAGGCAGCACGTGGTTAGGGCCACCGATGTAGTCGCCGATGGCTTCAGGGGTCCATTGACCAAGGAAGATCGCACCCGCATGGACACATTTTTCGCCAAGCGCTTCTGGATCAGCGACGCAGAGTTCCAAGTGCTCTGGCGCGATGCGATTAGACAGCATCGCTGCTTCGTCGAGATCCGAGACCGTGATGATAGCGCCGAAATCTCGCCAGCTTTTTCCTGCAATCTCGCGGCGCTGCAATGTTTCAAGACGTTTATCAACAGCGGCGGCAACCGCTTTTCCGAAACTTGTATCGTCTGTAATCAAAAGCGATTGCGCGCTTTCGTCATGTTCTGCTTGGCTCAACAGATCAAGTGCGATCCAGTCTGGATCGTTGTCCTTATCAGCGATCACAAGGATCTCGGACGGACCCGCGATCATGTCGATACCGACTTTACCAAACACACGACGCTTGGCGGCCGCAACAAAAGCATTCCCCGGACCTGTGATTTTATCGACAGGCTGAATGGTGTCGGTGCCATACGCCAAGGCTGCAACCGCTTGCGCACCGCCAATACGGTAAATCTCGTCTACGCCGGCGATACGCGCGGCAAGCAAAACCGCTGGGTTGGCAATGCCATCAGGGGTTGGCACAACGATGGCGAGACGCTGAACACCGGCCACCTTAGCGGGAATTGCATTCATCAGGACCGACGAAGGATAGGACGCGAGACCGCCGGGCACATAAAGACCCGCAGCTGACACCGCGCTCCAACGCCAGCCAAGCGTTGCGCCGGCATCATCCGTCCAACTTGCATCCTGAGGCATCTGTTTTTCGTGATAAGCTCTAATGCGTTGCGCTGCGAGTTCTAGCGCTGCGCGCTCTGCATCTGGGACAGCGGCACAAGCGGCTTCAATATCCTCGGGCGAGAAGGCAAGCGTTTCAGGCTTAAGATCCAAACGGTCAAACTTCGACGTAAGCTCAATCACCGCAGCATCGCCCCGCGCGCGTACATCTGCGATAATGTCAGCGACGATGGCATCCACATCCGGGCTATCTTCACGCTTAGCATTTAGAAGACCGTTGAAACGGCTTTCAAAATCAGCGTCGGTTGTGCTTATAAATTGTGGCATCTGCATCCCTCATGTCTCGGCATTGACTTAGCGCGCGACATAGGGAGCCTCAAGAGCGCTTAAGCGCGACGCGGCAACGCATAAAGCGCGAAACTTACCAGTAAGAGCGTGATACCGGAGACAATAGTGCGAAAGGTGTTCCAGAACTGCCAACGCGGCGAGTACTCCGCCCAGATTGCGGCGGCATCTTCAGCGATCAGCGGCGTATTATACTGCTCGAGCGCGATGTTCATGGGGACGTTAATGCTTGCCGTTGGGATAAATGCACCAAAGATGTACACAAGTCCCCCTGCGCCAATCAGCATCGCAACCTTGCGCTGTCCTGCGAGCAAGGCCAAAACAGATGTAGCGATTAGGACAACGGGTGTGCCAAAGAATGCTGGCATGAACACTCCGTTACGCACAGAAATGTTCATCGCGTTCATCGCCATGATCGCCACGTTGGGTTCAAGCGTGTCCAAGCCCCACATCGTCGAGCAGACCCAAGCATAGAAAAAACCAAAGATCGCGCCGCAAAGCAGCAATGAAAGAAAAACCAGTGGTGTTAAAAGGCGTTGCATCGTTTGTGTCCCTGTTCTTTTTTTGATTGTGCAGGGTAATACGCAACGCAGCGCTTTTTCCGTCGCACCACGTTATTCGTGGTTTGGTACTTTCTTGGACGGTGCAAGATAAGGACGGGTCACATCCTTTAGCGAAACGTCCAACGCTTCCACGTCCACGCGGATCGCGCCATCACCCGCAAGCGTGAGAATGAGATGACCAGAAGGCGCATCGCTTTCTTCAAACTCCATGCTAAGCACTGAGAGGATCATATCTTTGTCCGTGCGATCGATGCCTTGGCTCGAAACTTTGCGCACCTCGGAAATGTTCAGCAGCGACTGCACACGCTCTGGCGTGCGCTTACCACCATCTTCCCAACGGAACCGATTGAGCAAAATCGCAAAACGGCGATCTTTGGCAGCGAACTTCATTTCAGATGACGGAAACACTCCATCTTGCACCAAAGCGGAAAGGACCTTGAGGTCCTCCGCATCAAGTGCACCAACGTTTAGCGGTGCTTCACGACCATCTTCAAAACGTGCGTCTTCACTCATGATCCCGGGACCCGTTCAATATTTGCGCCGACTGCGCCAAGTTTCTGCTCGATCTGCTCATAACCACGATCAAGGTGGTAGACACGGTTCACTTGTGTTTCCCCCTCAGCGCGCAGGCCCGCAAGAATAAGCGAAACAGATGCGCGCAGATCGGTGGCCATAACCTGTGCACCAGTCATCTTGTCAACGCCAGTGACCGTGGCTGTGCCGCCCTGCACTTCCACGTTTGCGCCCATGCGCAGCAGCTCTGGGGCGTGCATAAAGCGGTTTTCAAAAATGGTTTCTTCCAAAACGCTAACGCCATCCGCAAAGCACATCATAGCCATGAATTGCGCTTGAAGGTCCGTCGGGAAGCCGGGAAATGGTTCTGTTGTCACATTAACAGGCTTAATGCCATTACCGGGATTGGTGACTTTCAGGCCGAGCTTTGTTTCTTCAATGATTGCGCCGGCCTCTTGCATCTTTTCAGCGAACGATGGGATCAAATCCAAGCGACCGCCAAGGAGTTCTACAGAACCGCCCGCGATCATTGGCGCGATCATGAAGGTGCCCATTTCAATGCGATCCGGAATGACGGCTTGGGTCGCGCCGTGAAGCTTTTCAACGCCGGTGATCGTGATCGTGTCAGTGCCCGCACCTTCGATCTGTGCGCCCATCGCAATCAAGCAATCGGCCAGCGCTTTTGTATCCGGTTCGCGCGCAGCGTTTTTGATAACGGTTGTACCCTTGGCGAGAGTTGCCGCTGTCATCGCATTTTCCGTCGCCCCAACAGACGCGAAGCGGAGCGGGATTTCCGCACCCTTCAGGCCACTCGGCGCAGTCGCATGGACATAGCCGTCTTTCAATTCAATAGACGCGCCGAGACGCTCGAGCGCATCCAAGTGCATATCAACCGCACGCGCGCCAATCGCACAACCACCCGGCATGGAGACTATCGCCTCACCCGAGCGGGCGAGCATGGGGCCGAGCACATTGAAAGAAGCGCGCAGCTTGCGCACAAGATCATAGTCAGCCTTATTTGACGTCAGCGTTCTTGCATTCAGCGCCAGTACGCGGCCATTGGCCAGTTGCGCAATCTCGCACCCAAGCGATTCAAGCACGTCGCTGAGCGTCTTAATGTCAGCAAGGCGTGGCACATTGGTCAGTGTCAGCGGTTCATCGGTCAAAAGCGCGGCGCACATGAGCTTGAGAACTGTGTTTTTAGCACCTGCAATCGGGATTTGCCCGTTGAGTGCGCCGTTACCTCTTACGAGAATTGAATCCATGTGCCTGACCTACTCTTTATCTTTGCCCTACTCGACGTCTTTTTGAGACGCCTCTGAGGATCCTTGCTCTGTGCGCGTACGCGTTTTTGCCTGCGCTTTACGCCGACCCAAATTCGCCTTCAAGGCTGCCTTTAAACGCGCTTCACGCGCGGCAGCTTCAGATGGGGGCTTTTTGGGGTCATTTTTCGTGTTCATATAACTTCTGTAACGTAGCCTGCCCAGCGGGTCCAGATTACCCTTGCGCGAGTGGCAGATTGGGACTAATCACCCGCCCACACGGCGCTGCTATAGCTCAGAGGTAGAGCACTCCCTTGGTAAGGGAGAGGTCGAGAGTTCGATTCTCTCTAGCAGCACCAGGGTCTTCCACATCAGAATTTTATGAAACGAACGGTTCACATGAACCCCACAGTTAGGGTTTTTAGCTGCCCAGCTGTTAGCTATATCTTTAGGTTTGCCACCAACGCCTTGTCGCTTTGAAAACGACCTGACTCTGATTCGAAAAAAGGCATTTCTGAGGCACGAACATGCGATATTTCGAAAAGCTCTAACATGAAACGAATTGTTTCCTAGCATCGACTCTATGCGTTCGAGCGGCTTTGTTGCACAAATCGGGCACTGTAGGATTCACTGTGTGAATCCAGCGTGATAGCTCGCGGACATGAGCA
>NZ_CBFHVK010000022.1:0-47324 GCF_965659345.1 Planktotalea sp.
TGATAATCGTTACGGTTCATATCGATGGACCCGAAGATGCCCAGTTCGCGCGCAAGGGCTAGTTCATGTTCAAACGAATGACCTGCCAAAATTGCATGACCTTGCTCGATATTGACCTGCACTTCGTCCTCAAGACCGAAGTCTTTCAGGAAGCCATAAACCGTTGCGACGTCGTAGTCATATTGGTGTTTTGTCGGCTCTTGTGGCTTCGGTTCGATCAAGATCGCGCCTTTGAAGCCCATTTTGTGTTTGTAATCGACGACCATTTGCAACATTCGGCCCGCCTGTTGGCGCTCGCGGCCCATGTCAGTGTTCAGCAAGGTCTCATACCCTTCACGGCCACCCCAAAGAACGTAGTTTTCACCACCCAGTTTGATTGTTGCGTCCATGCAGGTTTTGATTGTCGCCGCAGAGTAGGCAAAAATATCAGGGTCGGGGTTCGTCGCTGCACCTGACATAAAACGACGGTGCGAAAAGAGGTTGGCCGTGCCCCAGAGCAGTTTGATCCCCGTCGCATCCATCTTTTCACCAAAGTAATCGACAATTGCTTCCAGATTTTTGGTGCTTTCTGCAAAGCTTGAACCTTCTGGGCGGACATCCGCGTCATGAAAACAAAAGTAGGGCACGCCGAGTAGGGCAAACATCTCAAAGGCGACGTCGGCTTTGAGCCGTGCATCCTTAAGCGTGTCACCGAACCAAGGGCGCTCAAAGGTTTGACCACCAAAAGGGTCGCCGCCAGGCCATGCAAAAGAATGCCAGTAGGCTGCCGCGAAGCGAAGATGATCTTTCATCGGCTTGCCCATGATCACTTCATCCGGATTATAGTGACGAAAGGCAAAATCATTTTCGCTCTCGCGGCCTTCATATGTGATCGCGGGAATGCCTTTGAAAAAATCCGTCATTTTAGAGATCCTTTAGCGTGGAATAAGCCGCGCGGTAGCGCGCGTGTGTGTCCTGAAATGCGCTAGACAATGAAAGGTCTGGCGAGATCGTTTTCTCAATCGGTGGGAGCGTCGCGATTTCGACGCCAACATCGTTTGCAGCCATCATGCCCAGCCGTGCCGCGCCAAGGGCGGCACCAAAATCACCCGCCTTTGGAAGCATCAAAGGCAGATCTAGCGCCGTCGCAATCGCGCTAAGCCAGTAGTCCGATTTTGCACCTCCACCCAGAGCGAGGGCGCGTTCGACCACTGTGCCGGTGGAGCGCAGCGCATCGTGACAATCGGCGAAGGCAAATGTGACACCCTCAAGCACAGCGCGGGCGGCTGCGCGTGCGTCTGTGGCTTGATCCAAATGTAAGAACTGTCCGCGCATTGCAGGATTGTTATGCGGTGTGCGCTCGCCGCCAAGATATGGTAAGAACAGCGCGCGCGAAGGGGCTTGTAAAGGGCCAAGATCTTGGGTCAAGTCCGCAGCGCTTTGTCCTGTAAGTCGAGAGAGCCATTGCAGCGCATCGGTGGCTGCAAGAATGACCCCCATTTGGTGCCATGTTTCTGGAAGCGCATGACAAAATGTATGCACCGCGCTTGCGGCATCGGGTTGGTACGCATCGGAAGCCGCGAACAAAACACCTGACGTGCCAAGGGAGACAAAAGCATCCCCTTTGCTAACGACCCCCGCGCCAATAGCGGAAGCTGCGTTATCGCCACCGCCACCTGCCACGACGACCCCTTTGGGAAGGCCCCAATCATCGGCAAGCGCGTCTCTGAGCGTGCCTGAACTTTGCGACCCTTCTACGAGGGTCGGCATGTGTGTGCGGTCAAGATCCGTTGCCGCGAGTAAGTCATCAGACCAATCGCGCTTTGCGACATCAAGCCAGCTTGTCCCGGCGGCATCCGACATTTCTGCGACGTGATCACCGATGAGATAAAGACGCAGATAGTCCTTTGGCAGCAACACCTTAGCGATCTGCGCGAATATCTCTGGTTCATTATTCCTGACCCAGACAACTTTGGGCGCTGTGAAGCCCGCGAAGACAATATTGCCTGATAGCGCGCGAAACCGGGGATCAGCATCAAGCATATCTGCTTCAGTTGCGGAACGGGTATCATTCCAAAGGATGCAGGGCCGCAGCACTTGATCGGCGCTGTTCAACAATGTCGCGCCGTGCATGTGACCCGACAGACCAATGCCGCGCACAGCGGATAGGTCAACTTGCTTACTCAGGGCTCTTATTGCGCTGTCTGTCGCGATAAGCCATTGGCTAGGGTCTTGTTCAGACCAACCATCTTGCGGGCGCGCCACCTCCAAAGACACGGCGTGCTCCGCTAAAATGGTTTGACTATCGTCGATCAAAATCGCCTTCAGGGAAGACGTGCCCAGATCAAGACCAATATACATTACGCAGCGGCTTTGGGGTTCTTACCCATAATGATCATGGACAGGATATCATCCTCAGTCACGTCTTCGACGCGCTCGTTACCGATAAGCTGACCGTTTTTCATTACCGCGACGCGGTCACAAAGATCCATCATTTCACGTGTGTCGTGGCTAATCAGAAAGATACCAAGACCTTGGTTCTTCAGCTCTTTGATAAGTGAGGCGACCATTTCCGTTTCGTGCACCCCAAGGGCCGCTGTCGGCTCATCCATGATTAGAATGCGCGCATTGAAATAGACTGCCCGCGCAATCGCGACAGATTGGCGTTGTCCACCAGACAGCGCCGAGACCGGCTCTTTGAACTTCTTGAAATTGGGATTCAAGCGCGCCATGATTTTGCGGGTTTCCGCTTCCATCTGCCCTTCATCCAAAAAGCCCATGGGCGTCGTAATCTCACGGCCCAAGAACAAGTTGCTGGCGGCATCAAGATTGTCGGCAAGCGCAAGTGTTTGGTAAATCGTTTCAATGTTCAGATCACGGCTATCGCGCGGGGAGCTGATGGTCGCTTTTTTGCCATCGACGAAAAAGTCGCCACTGTCCGCTTTGTAAGCGCCTGACAAGCATTTGATCAGCGTCGATTTTCCAGCACCGTTGTGACCGAGCAAGCCAACGACTTCGCCAGGATAAAGGTCCAGCGACACGCCATCGACTGCGCGGATACCACCGAATGAGATCGAGATATCGCGCATTTCAACGAGCGGGGTTCCTGTGCGTTCTTGTGACATTGTGGGTCCCCTTATTTCGCTTGCTTGCGGTAAAGATTGTCGAGGTAGACGGCAAAGACGAGCACGGAGCCAACCACGATCTGTTGGATCGAAGTGTCAAAGCCAATCAAGACCATGCCTGATTGCAATGACTGCATTACCAGCGCGCCAAGGATTGCGCCGTAAATCGTGCCCACACCACCTGCGAGCGACGTGCCACCGATGACAGCCGCCGCAATCACGTATAGCTCATCAAGGAGGCCAAGCGCGTTGGTCGCTGAGTTAAGACGCGCGGAGGCAACAACACCCGCAAGGCCTGCCAAAGCCCCCATGAGTGCAAAGATTTTCAACGTCATCCATTTTACGTTGATGCCCGCGAGCGCCGCCGCTTCCGGGTTGCCGCCAATGGCGAAAACGTTGCGCCCAAAACGTGTGCGATTGACTAAGATCGTCATCAAAATGCCGACTGTCAGTAGGATAAGAACCGGAATAGCGAAACCATGACTGATGAACAGACCTTCCTCGGGTACTGTGATGTTATTCGCAGCAGCGTACTGTTTCACAATCCCTTTCGGCCAAGGGTAGGCGTTAACCAAAAGAACTGCGCCAATGATCATGCCGCAAGATAGTCCACCGACGGTGAACTCGCCCCACATTGGACGCTTTGCAAAACCGTGGACCGTACGTTTGCGGCGGCCGTTGTACAGCATGTAGATAATGACAGCGCAGGCCAGTAGACCGACGATCCAGCTACCCGTCGCACCGATTGTTCCGTAAGGCCCGCCACCGAGGAGCTTGAACGTGTCATCCAGCGGTGAAATGGTTTTACCATTGTTTGCCAAAAAGGCAGTTCCGCGCCAGACCAGAAGACCGCCAAGCGTGACAATAAACGCGGGGATATCGCGATAGGCGATGAGCCAGCCATGGAATGTACCGATCAAAGCGCCCAGCGAAATACCACAAATGGCTGTGATCACCCACATCATTGGGTGGCCTAGTCCGATGTATTGCGGGAATATTTCGGCCTGCAAAATACCCATAGTCATGCCAGTGACACCGACAAGCGCACCCACCGAGAGGTCAATGTTACGCGTTACGATGACTAAAACCATTCCTGTCGCCATGATCCCGATGGATGAGGTTTGAACAGAGAGGTTCCACAAGTTGCGCGGTGTAAGCATCGCGCCAAAGCCTTTAAAGATCAGCCCATAAAAATGAAATCCGAGCCAGATAAGAGCCAGCGCTCCAAACATGCCAAGAAGTCGTGTATCAATCTCTGTCCCGTTCAGGAACTTTCGGAACAGGTTCACATTCTGCTCTTTGGGCGCGTGTGGGTCAGAAGACGTGTCGGGTGTGTCGGTCATGATGTCATTAAATCCCTGGCTCAAGCGAAGGTGGCGACCTCGACGCTTGCTGGCGTTTTGATCCTTACTCAGGATCAGAACGACGTACGTACAACTATGGAGTTGTTGAAAAAGAAGAAAGGCAGCGCGCCCGATTGTGGGCGCGCTGTCAAAGGGTTAGCTTACATGCCGCAACCGTCTACACCGTCCATCGCGCCTTCGCAGGCTTGCTCTTTGGAGATGTGACCCGCGTCAATCGCAACGCTCAAGTTTGCTTTTGTAAGCGGTGTTGGATCCAGAAGGATGGAAGGAACTGGTGTGCCCTTTTCTCCGCCTGTGAACATGCTTGCACCTTCGATGTCTGTCATCGCCATGCCGTCTGCCAAAGCAGAAGCGATCTGACCAGCAGCAGTACCTAGGTCTGTTGCGTTCTTCCAAACAGACACAGTCTGCGTGCCACGCGCAACGCGGTTGATCGCCGCCAAGTCACCGTCTTGACCACCCACTGGGATCACAAGACCCTGTGCGCTAAGTGCCGCGACTACGCCTCCTGCCATGCCGTCGTTCTGGGACAGAACAGCGTCGATGTTGTTGTCGTTGGCTGTGAGGATCTGCTCCATGTTTTTCTGAGCATTTTCTGGCTTCCAGCTATCGGAGAAGTTTTCGCCAGCAATCACGATATCACCGGACTCAACTGCACCACCGATGACTTCCATCATCCCCTGAAGCAAAAAGCCTGCGTTTGGATCGCCTGGATCGCCTTTGATGATTGCGTAGTTACCCTTTGGCTGCACTGCAACCACGGACTCAGCGATGATGCGGCCAACGCCAACATTGTCGAATGTGAGGTAGAACGTACGCTCGTCTTCGATCAGACGGTCATAGCCGATCATCGGAATGCCTTCGTTCGCAGCTGCGTCGATTGCTGGGCCGATTGCGTCTTTGTCCCACGCGTTGATGATAAGTGCGTCAACGCCCTGGCTCATCAGTGCTTCGATGTCTGTCAGCTGCTTTGCAGAAGATGACTGCGCGTCTGCAGATACATATGTGTTTCCAGCGGCTTCGATCGCTGCAACCATTGCTGCTTCGTCTGTTTTCCAGCGCTCTTCTTGAAAGCTAGCCCAAGAAACGCCGATACGCTTGCCTTCTGCGAGCGCAGCTGAGCTGAATCCAATCGTCGCGACGATTGCCGCCGTTATAAGTTTGTTCATTTTAGTCCTCCCAATAGAACCCCAAGCACCGCTTGAGGACGAGTCATGTGACTCGCATGAAAGGTAACTTGTATCGATTAAATTTGATTTGCAAAATAAAAATTAAAAAATTTTGGGTTTACTTGAAAATATTTTCCTTTTTACTGGGCGATCTCGGATGTACGCTTGTGAATGTGGTCCGCATACAGGGAATAAATTCAGCTAGTGAATTATATTACGCAGATAGACCAAGCTTCAGGCTGTGGCCCTTTATTAGCTGGTGATGCCGCGCGCTTGCCGGCATTGCGACAGCAAGTTTTTGAGCGCGTGCGAGCTGCTGGTCGTGCAGCACGCGCCGATATTACGCGATCTTTGAACATCAGCGGGGCAAGCGCAACCACGCTGACGGCTGACTTGATCGATTCTGGGTTTTTACGAGAAGTTGATGAACCTGATCGCGAACATGGGCGCGGCCGTCCACGAGTGGCTTTGGAAGTGGTGCGTGAAGCAAGTTACATGATTGGTATCAAGCTATCGTTCAAACAACATACCGCAGTGTTGTGTGATTTCGCAGGTGATGTTTTAGTCACTGCGCAATTGCAAACGACAGGTGCTATTCGCACGCTTGATGCGCTTTTGGATGAGGTGTTTGAGCTATGCCAAATTGTGATCGACAAAGCTGGTATGCAAGAAAGCGATATCGGCGCTGTAGGTCTGGGTGTACCAGGGATTATAAACCTGTCTGACAACCGAATTAGTTGGTGTTCTTTATTGAACGACGTAAACGTTGATATCGTCGGTGCGTTCGAGGCAAAATTCTCAGCTCCTATGTTTTTGGATAATGATACCAATATGTTAACGCTCGCTGAACTTTGGTTCGGCGAAGGGCGCGACAAAACTGATTTTGCGGTTGTCACCATTGAGAATGGCGTCGGAATGGGTGTTGTTCTGAACAACCGTCTTTACCGTGGAACACATGGCGTTGGCCTAGAGCTTGGACATACAAAGGTGCAGCTGGACGGCGCGTTATGTCGTTGCGGACAAAGGGGATGTCTTGAGGCGTATTTGGGGGACTATGCTTTGGCGCGCGAAGCCTTAACCGTGCTTGATCATGATAATATCCAGCACAAAAAAGCGGATGAACTGCTCGATCTATTGTTTGAAAAAGCAAAGGCAGGGCACCAGCCCTCAGAGATGGTTTTCCAAAGGGCAGGGCGCTTTTTGTCGATTGGATTGTCGAATGTTGTTCAGCTGTTTGACCCGCCTTTGATCATTATTTCGGGTGATTGTATGCGCTTTGATTACTTCTATGCACCCGAGGTGATGGATGAAATGCAACAACTCACGTTGTCGAGCACGCGAGAACCTTGCCAAGTAGAAGCGCACGCTTGGGGCGATGAATTCTGGGCGCGCGGGGCAACGGTTCCGGCGCTTGTGGCTTTAACAGACCGGCTTGTCGGTGGAATTGGGATGGTGCCTGCATGAAACGCGCAATCTTTGCCTGTTTTGCTTTATTGACCGGAACGGTTTCGGCCGAGCCGTTGTTCGAGAACCGCTCGTCCGCATTGCCCGAGCATAGCTACAGCGGTGGTTGGGAGCATTTTGTAGGTGGTGGCCTTGCGGTGTTTGACTGTGATGGCGATGAACTCCCTGATATTTTCGCAGCGGGTGGCACTGAGCCCGCCCAGCTGATCCGCAACACAGGCGCGTTCACTTTTGAACCTCGGGTTATTCCTGAACTGACCGGTGTCACGGGTGCCTATCCCATTGATGTGGATGCCGATGGGTTTCTTGATCTATTTGTTCTGCGCGCCGGACCGAATACGCTCCTGAAAGGGGGGGGTGATTGCACATTTACAGATGCGACCCAGGATTTTGGCCTGCCTGTATCAGATCAGTGGAGCACGGCATTTACCGCTTGGTGGGAAGAGGGTGATCAAAGACCAACTTTCGCGATTGGCAATTATGTAGATCGCGAAGACCCAAAGGGACCTTTTGAGGCCTGCGATACCAATGCAATTCTGCGCCCTGCTCAGACCGGATATCTGAAAGAAACCCTTCAGCCGGGCTTTTGTTCCCTTTCAATGCTTGCTGCCAAGGATTCCCGTGGCCGCGATACGCTAAGGATTTCCAATGATCGCCACTACTACGTGCGCGGCGGGCGCGAGCAAATGTGGGATATCAAAGAGCGGCGTTTCTTGGGGGAAGAGGATGGCTGGAAACGTGTTTCGCTGTGGGGGATGGGTATCGCGAGTCGGGATTTGAACGGCGATGGGCTTGATGAGGTTATGCTGACGTCAATGGGCGATCAGCTTTTGCAATTCGCCACTCAGGGTGGCGGCTACAAGGCTGCCCCCTTCGGATTTGGGACCTATGCGCACCGTCCACATGTTGGCGATGAAGGGCGTCCATCCACGGGTTGGCACGCGGAATTTGGTGATATCGATAACGATGCCCGCGTTGATTTGTTCATTGCAAAAGGAAATGTGGATCAAATGCCCAGCATGGCGATGCGTGATCCAAATACGCTCTTGCAGCAGCAAGTGGATGGTACTTTTAGAGAAATTTCTCAATTTGCAGGTGTTGCGAGTATGGATCGCTCACGCGGCGCAGCTTTGGCCGATTTTGATCTGGATGGTCGGCTTGACTTGATCGTGTCCAATCGTCGTGTTCCGCTGGAACTTTATCGCAATGTGACGCCAGCGACAGGCACTTGGATCGCGGTTTCGCTCGAGCAAGTGGGCGGTAACCGCAATGCAATTGGCGCAGTGATCGAGGTCTCGGCAGAGGGTGTTGATCAATCTGTGCAGCATGTGATTGGCGGCGGTCATGCGGGCGGTCAGATCCTTCCGCGCCACTTTGGCTTGGGCGCAGCACAAATGGCGCAGGTGCGCGTGACTTGGCCGGATGGCACGCAAACTGAAAGGTCACTCAAAGCCGGTGCGAGACACAAAATAATCAAACCCTAGTTAGGGATTTAGCACCTCTAACCCGCTGGGAACGGTTTCGGGCACACCCAAACGCCCGGCAATGCTGACCGGATCGGTCAGTTTCTCCAAAAAAGCGATTAAAGCTTTGATGTCGTCGCCGCTTAGATCAACGGGCGCGACTTTCACTGCATTTGCGATTGCTTGAACCTGTTCGGGATCATCCAAAACGTTGAAATCTTGCTCTGAATAGTCCGGCAAACGCGCTTGTGAGCGGTCATAAGATTCAAGCGCCTTGGCTGGATCGATGTGGCTTTCGAGGAAGGCTGTTATGTCCGAGTGTGCACCAGCATGACCATAGGGTGCGGTCAGCATCACGTTGCGCAAGGACGGGGTGCGAAACGCATAGCGATCGCTTTCCTTTCCCGTCACGCGAAAGCGACCATCGTCGCGGTAGTGATCTTCAAACGTTGCTGACTTGCCCGGTCCGATTTGTGGCGAGGCCATTGCGTGAAATTGGTGATCCGTTTGGAACGTCCCAGAATGACAAGAGGAACAGTTAGCTTCACCGTAAAACAATTCCAGCCCGTCCTGTGCGGCGCCCTCAAAGGTGGTTTGCCCGCGCAAAAGCTGATCAAACGGGGCAGTGTCAGAACGCCACTCAAAAGAAACAAAAGCGGCAATCGCGTTTGAAATATCTGTAAAGGCGATATCGTCAGGTGTGTTGATCTCAGGATAGACCGCCGCGAATTGATCCGCATACTCTGGGATATCTGCGACGCGTCGCGACAAGACATCCCAAGCGCCACCTTGTCCGGTTATGATCCCTTGGCGGATGAGTTGGCCGACTTCATTTTCGCGAAACGACCCCGCCATTTCATCACGGCTTAACACTGGGAACATGGTTTGCGCAGATAGAATGTTGTCAAACCCCACAAGCATGTCCGCCCCCATTGGCGTGCGTATGCCTGTGGGCTGGCTTGGATCTGCTTCTAGGCGGCCGTCATGAAACAGCACTGTGAATTCATGGGCCCCAAGATTGAAAAGAGCGGGCGAATTTCGAGGGATCCGTTCTTCTGGCATGTTGTTTGGATCAGCGCGCCGCTCTTGTGCAAAGCCAATTCCACCGTCCCCAAAAGAAAGTGAAAGCCCATCTGATGTGCCCAAAGCAGGGTGGTGGCAGGTCGCGCAAGAGATGTTCTTGTTGCCTGAAAGGATCGGGTCGTAAAATAGCAACTGACCCAGAAGCGCTTCGTCTATGGACACAGCTGCAAAGTCAGCATCGCTTAGGGGCGCTGGCAAAGGCTCCGCCAAAAGCGATGTTGTCGATACCAGCAAAGAGGCAAATGTTGCACTTAGTTTCATACGCTTAAGCTTAAGCGAGTGCCGCTCGATCAACAATAGAGTTGGTGCGCTCTGGCGCGTTTATTCAGACCACACGACGCGAAACCCATGATGTGTCGTTGCGCTGTCTGGTGACGTGCCCGAGCGGGCTGCGATGCGATAACGAAAGCAGTAAGATGCATGACACAGGAAAGAGCCGCCTTTAGAGAGTTTGAACCCTTTCATCTGGGCCAATCGCGCACGCACATCTTTTTTGAGCGATTTGATTTTGTAGTTTTCTGATGTCCATTCCCAAACATTACCGACGAGATTGTAGAGACCGATGTTATTTGGCTCATACGATTTTGCTGGAGCAGTGGTGTGATATCCATCACGCGCAGTGTTGGTTTCGGGAAAGCGCCCTTGCCAGATATTGCAAGGAAAATGGTCTGTGTCATTGGGAAGCGTGTCGCCCCACGGAAATTTTACATCGCCTAGTCCGCCCCGCGCAGCGTGTTCCCATTCTGCCTCTGTCGGCAATCGCCCACCAACCCAATCGCAATAGGCGCGTGCATCGTTCCAAGAAATTTGCACCACGGGATGGTCAGCGTGCCATGCTTCACTTTGCGTGTCAGGCCCGTTGATATCACGCCAGTTGGCCCCATCCACACGTCGCCACCATTGCGCTTCAGGGACAGCTTGGGTCATGCCAATGGACTCAGGAACTTGCGCCCAAAAGACAAAGGACCAACCGATGCGTTCTGCTTCCGTGATATACCCCGTGGCATCGACAAAGGCCTTGAATTTAGCGTTTGTGACGGTTGTGGCGCTTATCCGAAAGGGCTTGATGCGGGTTTTACGCAAGGGCGCTTCGCCATCGTTTGCAATTGAGGCGAGCGCGGTTCCCAACAGACCCGTCCCACCCGCTACCGCGATGGCAGCCGCTTTGTACCTGTCAAAGGCTTGTTGGTTAGTCTTGATCTGCTCAGCTGACGTTTGAATGCCTAAAGGTCGGTTCGGTGTGCAGCAAGATTTGGGGTGTTCGGCGGTGGTCATATCGATAATCCTAGAGTGCAGCTAGTTTAGATCGAAGTTCTCTGCTGCAACAGAGCTATGTTGCCTCCATCGTCATTCAGGAGCGCTTAACGCCAGATCCAGCAACCGCTCAAAGCCCACGCTATCAAGGTCATCAAACCTGCCGCAAAGTGTTTCGATCTCGTCCGCGCGCGCCCTGCCTAACGTGTCATCAGCAAACAGATGGAACTTCGCGCTTATTTCAGCGTCGCTTGCGGGTTGATCTACATCACCACGTGGTGTCATTGCGTCGCCCTCAATTCGTGTGCCATCGCACAGAATTAGCGTCACAGCGGCCCAGCGTTTTTCGATGCTACGGGCCGTCATTTCATCATCATCAATCAGCGTGGTCGCGCGACTGATCCGAAGGATTTCAGGATCGAGCAGGGTCTGAGGGGTTAGCTCATTCGGTCCAATTTCATCCCGAACAATCATCGTGGCGACAGGGAAAGCGATTGAGTAGCTGAATTCATCCAGCGTTTTTGGCTCATACCCCGCAAGGCGCGTCGCATAGTGGAATGTGCGAATTTCGACCTGCGCAATATCGGTATGTTGCAGCCCGTGATCGTGCATGAGTTTTTGCGCACCATCGATAGAGGAATGCGCCCAACGGCAACATGGGTAAAGCTTATAATGCGTGTGCTCTAGGGTCAGCCAGCGTGTGCCAAGATCGCTCCAATAGGGGGCAGCTTCTTCGCTGTCACAGGTGAGCGCGGGCGCGCCAGTGAAACCTTCGCGCGCAAGATAAGCGGCTGTCACACCAGAGGGTGCGCCCCAACCAACACCATCACGCAACATTGTCGGAAAATCGATACATCGCATCATCTGGCTGCGCGGTCCGTGATATTCCCCGATGCCCGCAGCGTGTCGGATTTGATTTGAGTCACATCCGATCATGCGTGCGATAACTGCTGCAACGCCGACGGCCGTCCACGCGCCTGATGTGTGATAGTCAGAGCAGGATGCGTGCTGCACTTGGCCGGCGCGGTAGCTGATTTCATAGGCGAGCGCGAGCCAGAGCGCGAAATCTTGACCACTGAACTGGGTGCCATTCTGGCGCATGGTATCTGCGACTGCCAGTAGCGCCGGAAAAATAGCAGAACCTGCGTGCCCTTTGTTTGGCGTGGTGCCGTCATGCGCATCAATGCTGTCGATCATGAAGGCACCCGCCATTGCGGCACCAGCAGGGCTCAGGCGTCTGCCATCCATAAGAATACGGCTATCGCCAGCGGTGCCCGCGCCAAACATCGCCAAGGCCCCGCGACGCGCGATAAGCGACATTTCCGTTTGCGCACCAATCGCGGCCACGCCTAACGTGTCGAGAAAACTGCGTCTGAGTAATTTGATCATGTCCTGAGGCAGATCCTCAAAGGTAAGATCTGTTGCAAACGTAGCGAAGTCTTTTGTCATCTATCATTCCCAGTGGCCTTAGAAACCACACTGGGCCAACTTGCTTTTGTCGCGCAAGCATCTAGTTCGCATTGCATGAGCAAAACAATCTCTCTCCCCGACGCGCACGTCAGTGAAATCGTGCAAATGGCGCTGTCTGATCACGTGAGTTTCACGGATATCCAGCGTGAGTACGGGATCGGCGAAAAGCAAGTGAAAGCGTTGATGCGCGATACTTTGAAGACAGGCAGTTACAAAGCATGGCGCCGCCGTGTGCGAAGCTTTGGTGATCGCCGCGCCCAATATAAATAGCTTGCGCCCCGCGCTGGACGTGAGAGCATAGGGCATGTCAAAAAAGACCCTGAATACATCCAATTTAGAAGCGCTTGGCGCGCAACGTTTGGCGGACCTCTTGATGGAGGTCAGCGCAGGAAGCGCAGATATCAAACGCCGTTTGCGTTTTGAGCTGGTGCACAACTTGGGGGCTTCTGAATTGGCGCATGAGGTGCGCAAGCGTCTCGCGTCTTTGCGTAAATCGAAAAGCTATGTGGGCTGGCGCAAACGCAAAACATTTATCAAAGATCTTGATACCCAACTGTCGATGATCACCGATAAGATCGCCCCTGATGAACCGACATTGGCGTTTGATCTATTGTGGGATTTTATCGAAATGGCCCCGTCAATTTATCAACGCGTGGACGACAGTCGCGGTGGCGTAGGCGAAGTGTTTGAGCAAGCGTTGGAACAGCTTGAAGACATTGCGCCGCGCGCGGTGATCGACCCCAAGACGCTGGCGGATCGTGTTTGGATTGCGTTGCAAGATAATGATTATGGTCAGTGGGATGGTGTCATATTACTGACAACTGACGCGCTGGGCGAGAGTGGGCTAAGTAACTTGCGCACACACATCCAAGCGCACGCAGATGCGCCGGTCGAACAAAACACGCAGGATCACGATGCCATTCAGTTTCTGCGCCAATTGCGCGGCAGCGAAAGTTATGAGGCGGACCGCAAAGCAGCGTTTGTCAAAGAATTGCTGCAAGAAATTGCCGCAGTCAGCGGTGATACAGATGCCTATATCGATCAATATTCTGACACTGATTTACAGCGGCCTGATATTGCGGCTGAGGTTGCGTTGTTATGGATCGACGACGACAGAGCAGAGGAGGCTTTGGAACTGCTGGAAGCGGCTGACAGTTTTGTAAATGGCGCTGAAAAGCAAGCTTGGGACAGCGCCTATCTTGCGGCGCTTGTCGCTTTGGGCCGCGAAGAGGAGGCGCAAGCACATCGCTGGCAGTGCTTTGAGACAACTCTGAATCCTCAGCATTTACGCAGCTACCTTAAAGGCTTACCTGATTTTGAAGATGTGGAAGCTGAAGACAAAGCAAAGGCACATGTCCTAACCTATCCTAATATTTCGCCTGCTTTGGAGTTCTGTTTGCAGTGGCCCGATTTGTTAACAGCGGCGCAACTTGTTCTGACGCGCGCGCGCGAACTTGATGGTGACCGGTATTTCCAACTCGCCCCTGCGGCAGAGCAATTGCGCACGCGTTACCCGTTGGCTGCAACGCTTTTGTGGCGCGCAATGATAGATTTCGCTTTAGACCATGGCCGCGCGTCCAGATACGGGCATGCGGCAGATCATCTAGCGGATTGCGTGTCCGTAGACGGGGACATCACAGAGTATCATGGGTTTGATACCCATGATGCCTATGTGAAAAAATTGGAAACACGACATGAGCGCAAACTTGCGTTCTGGGCAAAAGTGAACGCCTAACTCTTTGTGTGAAACGCATCAATGCGCGCAACTTCGTCTTTCGAGCCCATAATGACAGGCACGCGTTGATGGTGTGACGTCGGCGTGACATCCAGAATTCGCTGCGTCCCTGTAGAAGCGCTGCCGCCAGCTTGCTCTACGATGAAGCCCATCGGATTGGCTTCATACATCAAACGTAACTTGCCGCCAGTTGCACGATTGCCTTCATCTTGCGGATACAAAAATACGCCACCGCGCGTCAAAATACGGTGGATATCCGCGACCATTGAGGCGGTCCAGCGCATGTTTGTATTGCTCGCGCGCGGGCCTTCTACGCCTGCGAGGCACTCATCGAAATATGCGCGGATGGGCTCCTCCCACAGCCGATAGCGTGAGGCATTGATCGCAAACTCTTTCGTGGTTTCGGGGATTGTCATGTCTTTAAACGTCAGACGAAACTCTCCCGTTCCTTGCTGATGGGTGAAGCCATTCACGCCGTGGCCTGTCGTTATGACCAAGGATGTAGAGGGTCCATAAACAGAATAGCCCGCACAAATTTGTTCGCTTCCTTTGATAAGCACCGAGGCGTCAGTGCTGGTATCAATTGGTTCCGCAATTTGAACGATAGAGAAGATGGAACCGACAGAGAGGTTCACATCAAGATTGGAAGAGCCGTCCAACGGGTCGAAATACACAATGTAATCGCCTGCTTTGGTTTCCTTTTTAAGCCAATGTACTTCATCAACCTCTTCAGACACGAGCGCGGCAACGCGGCTGCAGTTGCTACAATGGCGAATGAATTCCTCGTCGGCGATGACATCGAGTTGCTTTTGGTCTTCGCCTTGGACGTTGGTGCTGCCTGCAACGCCAAGGTTTCCTTTGAATGCGCCGTCTCTCACGTGATTTGAAATGATTGCACAGGCGGTCGCAATATCCTCAAGCAGAAAAACCAGATCTTTCTCCAGCCCTTCGTGCCGGTAATCGTGCAGCAGGAATTGGCGGAAGGTCATGTTTGTTTCGAGCATTTGGTCTCTCCTGCGGCGATATTTGATAGTCTTGATCAGAGCTTTATCACACGCCGCGCGGGTGTCACGCTTGCAGTTGCTTGATGGGGCGTGGCAATACAGGGCATGAGTGTGCCTGTCCTATACAGTTTTCGTCGGTGTCCTTATGCAATGCGCGCGCGGCTCGCGATTGCGTCGGCAGGTCTGCGACCTGAACATCGTGAAATTGTGCTGCGTGATAAAGCCCCTGAATTTTTGGCGGCGTCACCCAAGGGTACTGTACCAGTGCTTGTTGTCGGTGACCTTGTTATTGAAGAATCCCTTGATGTGATGCGCTGGGCGTTGGCGCAAAATGATCCGGAAAATTTACTAAAGTGTCCGGCTTATGGGCTTGCGCTGATTGAACACTGCGATGGGCCTTTTAAGACTGCGCTCGATCGTACGAAATACGTGAGCCGCTATGGCACTGATCCTGAAGCAGAGCGGGCAAGGGCTCAGCCGTTTCTTGATCTTCTCGGCGCACGTTTGGATGAAGGCCCGTATCTTTGTGGTTCTGACATCACCCTCGCGGATCTTGCGATTTTTCCGTTTATTCGACAATTTGCGCACATAGATCGCGCGCGCTTTGACATGGATGCATTCAAAAGCCTGCGTAAATGGCTAGATCAGTTCTTAGCGTCCGAAAGATTTGCGTCGATTATGTATAAGTATCGCATGTGGCACGCGGGAGATCCTTTGCTTTGGTTCGGAGATGTGCAAGCTTAGACATTCCAAAGACATGAGGAGTGACAATGCGTATCGAAGTTCGCCCAACGACCCCAATTGAAGGCCAAAAACCCGGAACATCGGGGCTGCGCAAAAAGACCCGTGTCTTTATGGAACGCAACTACTTGGAGAATTTCATCCAAGCGACCTTTGATGCGATTGGTGGTGCGAGTGGCAAGCGTTTTGTCGTCGGGGGTGATGGACGTTACTTCAACAAAGATGCGATCCAGATTATTCTGAAAATGGCGGCTGCAAATGGGGCGGCGCATGTTACGGTTGGGCAAGGTGGCATTTTATCAACGCCTGCTGCGTCCCATTTGATCCGTTTGGGCAAGGCTGACGGCGGGTTCATACTTTCGGCAAGCCACAATCCCGGCGGCATAGATGAAGATTTTGGCGTAAAGTATAATGGTCAAAACGGCGGACCTGCGCCTGAGGGGCTGACGGCAAAAATCTTTGACGCGACTTTGAATATCAAAGAGTTGAAAATCGTGGAGAGCCCCGATCTGGACCTTGAGGCGTTGGGTGAGCAAAGCCTCGGCGCGATGAGCGTGAATGTCGTGGATCCCGTTCATAGCTATCAAGAGTTAATGGAAACGCTGTTTGATTTCGACGCGATCCGCGCGATGTTTGCCAGTGGTTTCACCATGCGGTTTGATGCAATGCACGCGGTGACTGGCCCTTATGGACATGCGATTTTAGAAGGTGCCCTAGGCGCGCCCAAAGGGACGGTCGTTAATGGTGTCCCGCTTGAGGATTTTGGCAAGGGACATCCTGATCCAAACCCGATCTGGGCCAAAGACTTGATGGATTTGATGATGTCTGGCGATGCGCCTGATATCGGTGCAGCTTCGGACGGCGACGGTGATCGCAATATGATCGTTGGCAAAGGGGCTTATGTTACGCCCTCAGACAGCCTCGCGGTATTGGCGGCGAATGCCCATCTTGCGCCTGCTTATGCGAAGGGTCTTGCCGGGATCGCGCGCTCCATGCCAACCAGCGGAGCGAGCGATCGGGTCGCTGAAAAACTTGGTGTTGGCTCCTATGAAACGCCAACAGGTTGGAAGTTTTTCGGCAATCTGCTCGATTCTGGCAAGGTTACGCTTTGTGGTGAGGAAAGCGCTGGCACAGGTTCTGATCACGTACGTGAAAAGGATGGACTTTGGGCGATTTTGCTCTGGCTCAACATTCTTGCCGTGAGAAAACAGACGGTAAAAGAGATTGTCATGGATCACTGGCAGACGTTCGGGCGTGATTATTATTCGCGCTATGATTTCGAAGCCGTTGCAAGTGATAGGGCAGACGCCTTGATGGGCACCCTTCGAGCGAAGCTTCCCGATCTCGCCGGTCAAAGCGTGAATGGAATGATCGTCAAAAGCGCAGATGATTTTTCCTATAACGACCCTGTTGATGGGTCCGTAAGTCGCAACCAAGGCGTTCGAATCTCATTTGAAACTGGTGCGCGCGCTGTTTTTCGTCTCTCCGGAACGGGGACCGAAGGTGCGACGCTTCGGCTTTATCTTGAGCAATATTCGGGCAGTGATGGCGCGATTGATTTGGATCCCCAAGTTGCATTGGAAAACGTGCGAAATGCAGCTTTTGATTTAAGCGATATGCAGTCTATGATCGGCCGGATTGAACCAGATGTGATTACTTAAAAACTACTTATTCGCACTTAGGTTGAGGAGGCGTGATGCCTGTCTTTTTGCACGGATTATCGACAGCGCTCCCACCGCATGTTCTGACGCAAGATGAAGTACGTGAACGTGCTGGTATAATTTTTGGCTCGAAATACCCGCAGTTTGACCGCCTTTCGAAAAGCTTTGCGACAGCGGGTATTGATCGTCGGTACTCAGTCGTGCCAATTGATTGGTTCTCTGAAGAACATGGATGGGTGGATCGCAACGTTGCCTTCATTGAGGGTGCAAAAGCTATGTTCATTGATGCGGCGCGGGCAGCGTTGCGCGACGCATGTTGGCAGAGCGAAGAGGTGGACTGCGTTGTAACGGTGTCTTCGACAGGTATTGCGACACCGACACTTGAAGCGCAGGTTTTCGACGACATGGGGTTTCGCGACGATATCATGCGGGTTCCCTTGTTTGGTTTGGGTTGTGCAGGCGGGGTGACTGGGCTTTCGGTTGCCCAGTCTTTGGCCAAGGCAAGACACGGTACGAAAGTATTGCTGGTCGTGATAGAAACATGTTCGCTTTCGTTTCGTGCAGATCGTTTGCAAAAAGCCGATATCATAGCGACTGCTTTGTTCGGTGATGGTTCTGCCGCTGCCTGTTTGAGTACAGAAACGCCCGTTGGAAAAACGCGCGTCGAACTTGATCAGGGTTATCAAAAGATTTGGCCCGACACGCTTGCTATTATGGGGTGGGATGTGGATGAAGCGGGCTTTGGTGTGGTGTTTGACCGATCTATTCCTGCCTTTGTCCAAAGTGAGTTTGCACAAGCTACTCAAGGCGCATTGACGGCATCCGGGCTGACGCACAGCGCGATTGATCGCTATGTCTGTCATCCCGGTGGCGCGAAAGTTGTTGACGCGATTGAGCAAGCGATGGAGTTGCCCAATGGCAGCTTAGACGCGGAGCGCGCAACCTTGCGCGAAGCTGGCAACATGTCAGCACCAACTGTTTTGTTCGTTCTAAAGAAAGTGTTAGACAGCGGCGCGCGCGGCCGCATGATGGCTTGCGCACTTGGTCCCGGCTTTACCGCATCCTACTTACCGCTCCATGTCTCAGAAGGGGCACTATGATGGAAACTGCAACGTTCCTGTTTCTAAGCTTTATTATTGTTCAGCGCCTTAGCGAGTTGATGATCGCCAAGCGCAACACAGCGCGTTTGATTGAAAAAGGGGCCTATGAGGTCGGTGCAGAGCATTACCCCGTCATGGTTGGAATGCACAGTCTTTGGATCGCGTGCCTGTTGTTTTTGGGCTATGATGAAAATGTCTCATACGGTTGGCTTGCGCTCTTTGCTGTGTTGCAGGTGTTGCGTGTTTGGATCCTTGGCACGCTTGGTTCACGTTGGACAACGCGGGTCATTATTTTGCCAGAACCTTTGGTCGTTGCCGGGCCTTTCAAATATCTCAAGCACCCTAACTACACGCTGGTCGTCGCTGAAATCATCGTTGCGCCAATGGTTTTGGGACTTTTCTGGGTCGCGGCGATCTTTACCATGTTGAATGCGGCCATGCTCTATGTGCGCATTGGGGTCGAAGACAAAGCGCTTGAACAGTTGCGGACAAAATAACCATGGCGCTAGGGATTGGTTTTGGCGCAGAGCGGATTGGTCTGCTTGTTCTAAGGTGGCCCAAAATTGCTGCGACTATGCTGTTTGCGCTGGCCCTTTTGATTGCAGTGAGTTTGCCAAACCTGCGGTTTGAGAACGACATCCACGGCGCATTTTTCAGTGATAGTGAACTATCCCAAGCGCAACTGAATTATCGCGCAGAGCAAAAGTCTGACATCAGCACAGTTCTGATCCACCTCCAATCTGAGCGTGCCTTCTCGTCGCAAGACGTGTCGGATTTGCGTGATCTTGCCCTCGATCTGGAGTTTTTGGATGGGGTGGAAAGCGTGATTTCTCCTTTCGCATTGCGGTTTTCACCAAGTGACACGGCACCAAATGGGGCACCTGTATTTGGCACAGAGATTTCAGAGAAGTATAACGACGATCTTTCACGGTTTCGTGCGCTTAGGACAGGATTGCCAACATTTTTGAACGGCTCACAGACAACGATGCTTGTCGGGGTGCGCGTGGATATGAATGTCGCTGAGATTGGCGCGATCCTGCCTCAATTGCAGGCCGAGGTGGTTGCGGCTGTGCCGTCACATGTCATCGCTCACATCACGGGAGAAGAGGTAATCAGCCATGAGATTGTCACGGGTCTTAAATCAGATTTGATCCGGCTCAATCTTTGGGGCGCTTTGCTTGTTGGTTTTGCCGCACTGGTCCTGTTGCGTGATCTAAAGATGGTTTTACTTGCTGTAATTCCGGCACTTCTAAGTGCTGCTAGCGTGTTGGCATTGTCTGTTTGGCTCGGCCATCCGATCACTGTTTTGAGCAATGTGATTCCGATTTTACTGCTTGTTCTGGGTGTCGCAGACGGCGTTCACTTGGCTGGTCATTTGAAAACAACAGGGGACAGTCCGCGCGAAACGATTTTGCGCATAGGCCCCGCTTGCGCATTGACCGCGATCACGACCGCACTGGCCTTCACCAGCATTATGGTCACACGCAACGCGCAGCTTTTTGATTTTGCGGTGCTCGGCGGTCTGGGAACGTTGTTGGCGTTTGTCGTCACAATTTCGACCTTCGCGATTTTGGCAATCTTTATGCGTCCAAGCGTCGGAGCAGCGCCGCGCTTTACGGGTGTCTTTGCACAACAGTTGTCGCGTATATCTTTGGCAGCTCCAAAGACATTTATCGTTTCAGGCGCGTTGCTGTTGGTGTGTTCTGTTTATGGCTTTCAGCAAACCAAAGCTTGGTTCCCGCTTTATCAAAATCTGCCCTCAGGAAGCGAAACCGTACAAGTAAATGACGCGATTTCTGATGATTTTGGCGGTGTTTTCCAAATGATTGTCGAGATGGAAGGCGATTGGGCAGAGTCAGAAGTGGTGGTCGATGCGCTCACGGATCTTGCCGGGAATGAGGCCGTTTTATCAACAGTGAATGTGGCGCGCTGGCTGGGTATTGAAGGCAGGCCAACTTCGGATGAGCTCGCGCTGGTTCCTGATGAAGTGCTTGCCCAGCTTCGCCCTGATGAGGACATAACGCGTATCTTTGTTTCTGTGCCAGAGCCTATGCGTAGTGCAGACGCTGCCATCCTCTTCGATACACTTTACGATACGGCGAAAGCTGGAGGTGCTGCGCGCATTTATGGTCTGCCAAGCCTGATGCGCCAAGAAGCAGTCAGTTTGATTTCCCAACTGTCATTGGGATTGGTTATTGCGTCCCTAGGGGCCACGTTTGTGGTGGCGCTGGCGTTTGGTTCATTGCGTTTGTTTCCGCTGTTGTTGGTGCCAAATGTGTTGCCCTTGATGGTAACGGGCGCGTCTTTGCACTTATGGGCATCAGGTCAATTATCGCCAACGGCTGTTCTGGCTCTGACGATTTCTTTTGGCATTGCAATTGATGATAGTGTTCATTTTCTCAACCGTTTCTTTGAAGCGCGTGCGCGCGGAGATTCACCCCACGCAGCTGTGCTTTCGGCGACGGGTTCTGCGGGGCAGATCATGGTGCTGACCACAGTGTTGCTTACGTTTGGTTTGGCCATCACAATGATTTCCGGCTTCTTTCCAATCCGGTTGTTTGGGGGCATGATGATCATCACGCTTTGGGCTGCGTTGCTGTTTGATTTGCTTTTGCTGCCTGCGCTTTTGACGGCTCGAGGATCCAAAATATGATGCGATTTATAACATGCGTTTGGTTGCTTCTGAGTGGCAGCGCTTTGGCGGATCCTATGGTTGATATGCAAGGTGCGTGGAGTGGGTCTGGCTGGGCGCGCGAAATGCTTGGCGGTCCGCAAGAAACGGTTCGCTGTCGTCTCAAGAATGCGTACGACGCCAACACTCTTACGATTAAGGGGCGCTGCGTTGTGCCTGGGCGCAAATTGACCTTGTCCGGTGAAATCAGACGTGAAGCAGGCTCAGAAAAAATCACAGGGCATTGGTTCAACCCAGATGGGCTAGGCTCTGTTCGTATCAACGGCGTTCAACGTGATGACATCTTGGCGTTCACATTTCGCGCGACAGATCCAGAAACAGGCCGCGATATTGCGCAAAATGTCGAATGGCGCGTGTCCTCTGATGGGCTTCGCCTACGGGCGACGGACAGAACGAATACAAATGCAATGATGTCCGACATCACGTTCTCGCGTTAACCTTAATCGCTTCCTCTTTCCATAAATATCCCGGGGAGGCTCGGCTTGCCGAGACGGGGCAGAGCCCCGGCCACTTTCAATGAAAATCACGACTTGGAAACAACCGCTTTGCTTGATCACGCGGATGCATCGCGCGCGCAGGTTGGCGACGCGGACGCGGTGCATCATCGGCTTCGGGGTGTGTGATTCCAACCTGATCATCCAGCGGATGGCCGAGCTCGCTTAAACGATGCGAAAGGTCCTCGACCTCTTGGGCAATCACATGCACGACAATCCCTTCACGCTGCAAAAAACCTGTGACGCGTAACAAGCGCCCGCCCATCACAGCGCGACGATACTTCTCATAAAGTTTGGGCCAAACTACTACATTGCTAACTCCTGTTTCATCCTCCAGCGTGAGGAAAATAACGCCCGACGCTGTGCCAGGGCGTTGACGCGTGATCACCAAACCGCACACAGAAATACGGTGCAGTAGCGCATCGGGGAGTTTATCATGCGGCGTCAGACCCGCAATGTTCGGACGTAAAAGCTCCATAGGATGCGCGCGCAAAGTGAGCCGCATGGAGACGTAATCCTCCACCACTTCCTCGCCCAAATGCATCGCTGGCAGAACCACGTCAGGTTCCGAAATGCTCTCCCCATCAATGGGATCATTGAAGAGCGGTAAGGGTTGTTGTCCGCGGATTGCCTTTACCAACCAAAGCGCATCGCGGCGGGTGTGACCCATGTCAGAAAACCCATCCGCTTCAGCGAGACGTTCGAGCACGGAAGGCGCAACGCCTGCGCGCAACCAGACCGCTTCTGGGTCACGATATCCATTGCCGCGCGCAGCGACGATCCAATCGGCATCTGCTTCGCGAAAGCCTTTGATTTGGCGAAAACCAAGTCGCAGTGCCAAAGCACCATCGCCGCGCCGCTCTAACGTGTTGTCCCATGCGCTGGAGTTCACGCAAATAGGGCGCACTTCGATGTGATGTTCCCGCGCATCGCGCACGATCTGGGCAGGGGCATAAAAGCCCATGGGTTGGGAGTTGAGTAAAGCGCAGGCAAAGACCGCAGGATGATGTTTTTTCAGCCAAGCGGAGACGTAAACCAGCATCGCAAAGGCGGCTGCATGGCTTTCAGGAAAGCCATATTCGCCAAACCCCTCGATCTGCGCAAAACAACGCTGTGCGAAGTCTTCGTCATAGCCACGCGCGAGCATGCCATTGATGAAACGATCCTTAAACGTGCTGATCGTGCCCATGCGTCGGAACGTGGCGAGCGAGCGGCGCAACTGGTCGGCTTCGGATGGATCAAAGCCCGCTGCGACCACGGCAATCTGCATAGCTTGTTCTTGGAAAAGCGGCACGCCTAGGGTTTTGCCGAGCACATCCTCTAATTCAGCCGAGGGAAAATGCACGTCTTCGCGACCTTGGCGGCGGTTGATATAGGGATGCACCATACCGCCCTGAATAGGGCCTGGGCGCACGATGGCGACCTCGATCACCAAGTCGTAGAATTTACGCGGCAGCATGCGCGGCAGGAAGTTCATCTGCGCGCGGCTTTCCACCTGAAATACGCCCACAGCGTCGGCGACGCAAAGCATATCATAGGTTTCAGGATCTTCTTGCGGCACCGTCGCGATAGAGAGCGTTTTGCGATCATGTTCTTGCAACAAATCAAAGCTTTTGCGGATGCAGCTGAGCATCCCAAGGCCCAGAATATCCACCTTCAGAATGCCAAGCGTGTCGATGTCATCCTTGTCCCACTCAATGACTGTGCGATCCTCCATCGCGGCGTTCTCAATGGGGCACAGCTCGTCAAGCCGTTCTTTTGTAATGACAAATCCACCCACATGTTGGGAGAGGTGTCGAGGGAAGCCGATGATTTCCCCAATGAGGCGGATGGTTTGCGCAAGGCGACGATCCTCTAGGTTGAGGCCCAATTCGCGCACGCGTTCAGGGTCGGCCCCTTTGTCGGATTGCCCCCAAATTTGGCTCGACAAGCCTGCAGTGACATCCTCGCTCAGCCCCATAACTTTGCCCACTTCGCGGATCGCGCCGCGCGTGCGAAAATGGGTGACCGTGGCGCACAGCCCTGCGCGATGACGCCCGTACTTGGCGTAGATGTGCTGGATCACCTCTTCGCGGCGTTCATGTTCGAAATCGACGTCGATATCTGGTGGCTCAGCACGCGCCTCAGACACAAAACGCTCGACCACCATGGTGATCACTTCGGGACTGACTTCGGTGATGCCGAGCAGATAACACAGGATTGAATTGGCGGCTGAACCGCGCCCTTGGCAGAGGATTCCTTGGGAACGTGCAAATTGTACAATGTCATGCACGGTCAGGAAATAAGCAGGAAAATTGAGAGCTTTGACCAGCTTCAGCTCTTTCTTGATCTGCGCTTTCGCCTTTTCGGTTGCGCCGTTTGGATACCGCTGCATCATGCCCTCATAAGCGAGGCGGGTCAGGCGTTCTTGGGGTGGTTCGCCCTCGCTGATTTCATCGGGGTATTCATAAGACAGCTCGCTCAGGCAAAAACTACAGCGCGCGGCGATTTCGACAGAGCGCTGAAGGGCGGCGGGATGATCACGAAAGACACGCGCCATGTCAGTGTGGCCCTTAAGGCGGCGTTCGGCGTTGGGCAGCGCGCGGGTGCCGATTTGATCAATGGTGATGTGTTCGCGCATGCAAGTGAGTACATCTGCGAGTTGACGGCGCTTACCGTGATGCATCAGCGGATCGCCCACGGCGACCATCGGTGCTGAGGTTTTGAGTGCAAGCCGCGCGCAAGCGCTGAGATAGGACTGATCAGAGCCATTGTAGCGTGGCGCGGCGCCTAGAAAGACGTGGCTGGGATAGCGGCGTTGCATTTTCTGGATATCATTGGCGGCCTTGCGCAAGGAACCATTGGGCAGGGCAATGAGGATCATGCCAGCGCAGCCCTCTAGTAGATCGGGCAGGTCGAGGTGACATTGCCCTTTCTCAGCGCGGCGTTTGCCGAGGGTCAAAAGGCGGGTGAGACGGCTGTAGGCGGGGCGATCTTTGGGCAGTGCGATCCAATCGACAGCGCTATCGCGCAAGACTAGCCGTGCACCCACGATGAGCTTGGGGAGATGGACCGTTTCAGGGCGTGGGATATGTTGCGGATCGCCAACTTCTTGGCGCGAAGAATGATCAAGTTGCGTTTCCGAACGGATGCGTATGGTGTCTTCACTTGCGCGTTTGAGTTCCTTCAGCGCTGCATAGGCACGCACCACGCCCGCCAGTGAATTGTGGTCCGTGATCGCGATGGCTTGCAGGCCCAGCTCTGCGGCGCGGGTGACCAATTCTTCGGGATGCGAAGCGCCGCGCAGGAAGGTGAAGTTGGTGGTGGTGGCGAGTTCGGCGTAGCTCATGCAAACTCCCCTTGGACATACCAGCTTGGGCTTTGCGGGGTGAAAAACAGCCACAAACGACGTCCTTGGCGTGTTTCGACGCACCAATAATCGCGGACCCCTGTGCGCCATTCATCCGATTCCAGCCACCATTCTGGTGCTATGCGTTCGGGGCCAGAGACACGCGCTGTGGCGAAGGACATACGTCGCCAGCGAAATCGTTTTGGTGGGGTAGGGGCCGCATGGGTCCCGATCAAAGGAGCGGGTGGAAAGATATGAAGCGGACGGGGGCGTATGGTAGACCAAGCGCTGTTTGGTGCAGAGTATGCTGCGGGAGAGATCAGGAAGCTGCGCTCTGGGATATGGCTGTCAGCAGGCAAAAACCGTTGCACATTTTCAAGGCTGATACGTGTGCCAATACGGGTGACAAGATCATCAAGCTGATCTTTGCCACCAGAGGAGACATGACTGAGTTGCTGCACCGGCATGGGTTCCACCTGCACTGCTTCAAGGCGCATTTGATCAATGCCGTAGCCCGCGTCCACATCACCGATGCCGCGTTCAAACAATGGTAAAATACGTGCTGCGTCGCGCATGGGGCGGGCGAGGCGCAGTTCGACCTGTTGGCTGTCTTGATCGATCCGGCGCAGGGTCAACGCCAGCACGCGCGCCCCAGTTTCGCGGGATTTGAGCTTTTCGCAGAGCTGGGTGAGCAGACGCGAGGTGCCTTCCATCACATCGCTTTTGATGCCGATCGGCTCGGGCAAGGTCATGCGCACGCCGTAGTGGGGCGGATCTTTGAGTGGTGTGATCTGTTCGGGCTGCTGGCCAAGCGCTTGATCGAGACGCATGAGCAGAGATGGGCCGAAACGACGCGTTAAAGGCGCGCGCGCGGCATTTGACAGCTCACCAATGGTGCGCAGGCCAAGGCGGCCCAAGCCCGTGACTGTCTTTTCCTCAAGGCGCAGCGCGGCGACGGGGAGATCTTGGAACACATCTAAAGCAGCGCCAACAGGAGCTGCGCCCTCACCGTGATGCGCCAAAGCCCAAGCCGCACCGCGACTGTCACCTAGACCGATGCGCGCTGAAATCCCTGCACGGGACAGGCGTTGGCGCATGTCCATCAGCAATTCGGCCTCGCCACCAAACAGATGCGCGGTGCCTGTGATGTCGAGGACGAGACCATCACCGTCCTCAAGCCCGACCCAAGGACAATACCGCACGGCCCAGCGACGCAACGCATGTTGGAAACGCCGATCCGCCAAAGGATCAGCCGGACGGCTTTGCAAATCAGGACAAAAGGCGCGTGCATCGGAAAAGGGCATGCCAGCGCTCAAACCCAGCCGCTCTGCTGCGCCATTCAAGCAATAAATCCGGTTGGTATTGCTGATGCTATGCGTCAGCGCGAATGGCCCCTCAAGGGGGCGCATCCGTAAAACGCGATCACTCGCCAGTCGCGGAAACCAGATGGAGACGACGCGACGCTGTATCCCATCGAACATGCCAAGATCCTAATGTTCCTGATTTGTTCTTAATAAGTTCGTAACGCTGGAGAGTCGAGTCTCCTGCGGCAGAGAAAGGGTCAAAAATTGGGGAGGCATGCCATCGGGACTCGGCGGCATTGCTGCCCATACCTTCTGGAATCAGGCATAGCCCTGTGGATTTCCCAGCCTTTGCAGAAAGTTGCAAGCGCCGCCCTTGGATCAAACCCATGGGCTGACTGATTTCTAAAATCACCAATACAACAGAGCCATCGCGTAGGGCTTCTTCGGCAACGGCAAGACCTTCGGTCTGATCCTTTACCTGCGCAATCAAGAGTTTAGCTGGATCAAAGAAAGGACTAAGGCCGAGTGGGTTCAACCCCTCGGGACGCCAATGTTCGCGAATCCACAGCACTGTGCCTTGCGCGGCACTGGCGCATACAACAGCAAAACTTGCAGCACTTGGGCCGCAAACTTCATGCACACGCGCCGTGCGCAAAGGAAAAGAACTGGCGAAATCTGGCGTCATGGGAGTGATGTGTAGCGCAAATATGAGCGGTATCAAATAGCGTGATTGCCGCGCTCTTGCAGATCTAGCCATACTGCTTACCTCTGCAGGAGGAACATAGATGACAAGGGAATGCGATGGGCACTTTGAACGGAAAAGTGGCTCTTGTCACAGGGGCTAGCGCGCCAAAGGGTATCGGACGCGCCATTGCACAGCGTTTGGCGAAAGAGGGCGCGGATGTTGTCATCACGGATATTAATGGCACGTTCAAACAACAGGACATCGAGGTGACGCGGGCAGACCTTCTGCAAGGGCTGGTGCAAGATATCATGTCGCAAGGTGGATCTGCCATCGCCCTAACGCTTGATGTGACATCTTCGCGGGACATCGCAGCGATGATGGAGCACGTTCTGACCAAATTCGAACGCTTGGATATTTTGGTGAACAATGCAGGATCCTTGTCAGGTTCAGACAATTTCTTGTCCACGAGCCCCGCGCAATGGACCTCCAGCTTTGAGGTGAACTTGCTGGGGCCAATGATGCTGTCACAAGCGGTGATCCCCCAAATGCGCAAACTTGGCGGGGGACGGATCATCAATATTGGCTCTACGGGAAGCCTTGGGGCTGAGCCAGGGTTTGGGGCTTATACGGCGATGAAACATGGTCTGGTGGGTTTAACGAAAACGCTGGCCGCAGAGTTTGGGCCGGATGGTATTCTGTGTAATACCGTTTGTCCCGGCTTTATCGCGACGGATATGCACGAAGCGGCCAATACGCGGCTGTCCCAAGAGCAAGGGAAAAGCGTGACTGAAATTAAACAAAGCAGGTATTCCAATGTTGCCTTGCGCGATGCAGGATTGCCCGAAGACGTGGCCAATGCAGTTGCCTTTCTGGCGGGCCCCGATGCGCAATATGTGACAGGGATCAGTCTTCCAGTGACGGGCGGCGTTCCTTTCGGCATTTAGCACCTCGTCGTCTCTGGGTGAAAACGCGCCGTTAATCTGATGGTTTCATCGCTGGATAGGTGATTGAGTGCGCCCAAAGGCCGAAACGGCTGATGAAGGACGCGGTGATGAACGACATTTGGGCCGGATTAGAGGCTGCTTTTTGGCTGATCGTCACGCTCGATAGTGATCTTGTCGAAATCACGTTGCGTTCGTTGCAAGTGAGCGTGAGCGCGCTTGTGATTGCCTCTTTGATAGCACTACCTTTCGGCACATGGCTTGCGATCCGTCGTTTCAGATATCGCCGTACCGCGATTGCTGTGTTGAACGCCTTAATGGGTTTGCCGCCTGTGGTGGTTGGTTTGATCGTCTATTTGTTGCTTAGCAGATCTGGCCCTTTTGGCGTATTTGGGTTGCTCTTTACGCCCACTGCAATGATCATTGCACAGGTGATTATTATCACGCCTCTGATCGCCTCGATCACGCATCAAGCGATGCGTGAGTTATGGGCGGAATACCATGATTTGCTGATCTCGCTGAACACGTCCAAGCGTCAACGGATCATGACCTTGATTTGGGATGGTCGTCGTGCATTGCTGACGGCAGCTTTGGCAGGATTTGGGCGTGCGATTGGCGAAGTCGGTGCAATCATGATCGTTGGGGGCAATATTGACCATGCGACACGGGTTCTTACGACTGCAATCGCGCTGGAAACAGGCAAAGGTGATTTTGCGCTCGCGCTCGGGCTTGGCTTTGTGCTGATCGCCCTTGCTTTGGCGGTGAACATCTTGATTCATTCCCTGTCGCGCACAGAGCAGGAGGGACGCTGGTGAGTTTGTCGCTGTCCAAGGTTGTGGTGAAGCGCCGTGGCAAGATCATTCTAGGACCCGTTGATCTGGCGCTGAATGCACCTGATATTACGATTGTTCTGGGGCCGAACGGTGCTGGCAAGACCACGCTGTTACGCGTGCTACATGGGGTTGAGCGTCTTTCCTCTGGTGGATTGAGCCTTTCAAAACCTGACGCGCAAGCACGTCAGGAACAATCCTATGTGTTTCAAAGTCCAATCATGTTGCGGCGCAGTGTCCGCGCTAATCTGTCTTATCCCTTAGAACTTGTTGGTACAGCCAAACCCGACATTGCCCAGCGTGTTGAGGCATGGGCTGAGCGTATTGGACTGGCGGATGCCTTAGAGCGTCACGCGCCAAGGCTCTCAGGGGGCGAAAAACAAAAACTTGCCCTTGCGCGTGCACTGATCCGTGAACCGGATGTGCTGTTTTTGGATGAACCTTGCGCCAACTTAGATGGGCGCTCCACGCGTGAGATTGAGACATTGCTGAAAGAGGCCCACACCAACGGAACGCGTATAATCATGACAACCCATGATCTGGGACAAGCACGGCGCATGGCGTCTGAAGTGGTGTTCCTGTTAGCTGGAAAAGTACATGAGCGCAGCGCGGCGGACAGATTTTTCGCAAAGCCTGAAACCTCTGAAGCGCAAGCGTTCCTAAATGGAGACATCATTGAATGATACGACTTGCTGTAGTGATATGGCTGGCCTTTGGCAGTGCAGCATTCGCCGAAACCATACGGCTTGCAGTGACAACAAGCTTTCACAATTCGGGATTGTCGGATGTGCTCTTGCCCGCAATCAAGGAAGATATCGACCTCGAAGTGCAGCTTTTGGTCGTTGGAACTGGGCAAGCTTTACGTCTTGGGCGGGCAGGAGATGTTGACGCGATCCTTGTACATTCCAAAGCGGTGGAGGACGCTTTTGTCGCTGAAGGTTTCGCGCCTTATCGTCGTGAGATTATGTACAACGACTTTGTTCTGATCGGGCCTGAGACTGACCCTGCTCAACTTAAGCAAGCGATGAGTGCAAGTGATGCTTTAACTCGGATCGCATCAGCAAAGGCGTCTTTTGTCTCACGGGGTGATGAAAGCGGAACCCATAAGAAAGAGCTGGCTTTATGGGATGCTGCGGCGCTTGACGTAGAAACCTTTGATCCGTGGTATAAAGCTGTCGGGGCGGGCATGGGCGCGAGCTTGAATACGGCGTCAGCTATGGGCGCATATATTCTTGCAGATCGCGCAAGTTGGTTGAATTTCGGAAATAAAACCGGGCTGGCGTTGCTCTACGCTGGTGATCCGGTGCTTTTTAATCAATATGCCTATTTGCCAGTGAACCCAGTGAAACATCCACATGTGAACGCAGATGCGGCACAGCGTCTCGAAGCGTGGCTTGTGTCGCAAAAGGTTGCTGACTTGATCAATAGTTACACGATCAATGGCGAACAGCTTTTTACTTTCAACGCGATGGATTAAAGGCTGCGGAGCAGTTCTTGCGAGGGTGTTCCGGTCACAGCTAGACCTTTGCTGCGTTGATAATCGCGCACTGCGGCTTGGCTTTTGGGGCCGAATACACCGTCCGCACCTCCCGTATCAAACCCGCGCCGTGTGAGGCGTTGTTGTAAGGCGATCCGGTCGTCTTTGGTCAGGCCATTTGCATCTGGTGGGAACTGCCCACGCAAAGGACCAGCGCCTGCAATGCGGTCAGACAAATGCCCGACACCAATCGCGTAAGCGTCTGAATTGTTGTAGCGTTTGATCGCGCGGAAGTTGCCAGTGGTTGCAAATTTCGGACCACCTGCTTGTGGCTGAAGCGTGCCTGAACTGCTTTCCGATCCCCATTTTACGCCACGCGTCCAACCGTTGCGCTGAAGGTAAGCGGCGGTGGACGCAAGTGCGTCAGAAGGATCAGCGGACCAGATATCACGACGACCGTCGCCTGTGAAATCAACGGCAAACCCTTCGTAAGACGTCGGGATAAACTGTGTGTGCCCCATCGCACCAGCCCAGCTGCCAACCATACGCTCTGCGCGGATGTCACCGTTTTGGATGATCTTTAGCGCTGCAACGAGTTGTTTTTCAAAGAACACGCCACGCCGTCCGTCAAACGCGAGCGTAGAGGTGGAAGAGATGATAGGGATATCTCCCATGCGCTCGCCATATTGGCTCTCAAGCCCCCAAATGGCGCAGATGATTTCTGCATCAACACCGTATTTTGCCTCTAAAGCGTTTAGGGTCGTGCGGTGGCGTGCAAATGCTGCGCGCCCTTTTGCGACCCGCGCATCCGAGGCGGCAATAGAGAGTTAATCCTCGAGCGAGCGTTTGAATTCAGTTTGATTGCGGTCACGTTTGATCACACCAGGCAAGAAGCCAGCACCGCGAAATCCGGCAGCAATTGTGGCCGCGCTCAGCCCGTATCCACCTGCACGATTTTTGAAGGAAGAGACCCAAGCATCATACCCTGCGTTGGGTTGCGGGCGAAACTCAGGTGCAAGCCCCGCGCTGCGCGGTGCAGCGGTGCTGCCACGCGAACCGTTGCATGCACTTAGGCCAAAAGCACCACCAAAAGCTCCTAGGGTCAGGGCAAACTCACGTCTGGAAAAACTCATGTCACTGCTCGCGCTTATCTCTTTAATTTTGCGCATAAGCCTAAAGCATTGTTTCCAGTGTGCAAACAATCAGGTGTCTGTTTCCGTCTCCGGCACATTCCCGCGCATCAGCGCAGCGAAATCAAAGAGCTTGGGGTCCAACAAATGCGAAGGCCGCGCATTGGTTAATGCGCGAAACATCACTTGGCGACGACCGGGACTGTTGGCTTCCCACTGATCCAGGATTTGTTTCACCTGTTGGCGCTGCAACCCGTCTTGTGAGCCGCAAAGATCGCAAGGAATAATCGGGTAGTTCATTGCGCTCGCGAATTTCTCGCAATCGACTTCGGCCACATGAGCGAGAGGGCGGTACACGAACAAATCTCCCTCATCATTGAGCAGTTTAGGCGGCATCGTGGCAAGGCGACCGCCGTGGAACAGGTTCATAAAGAATGTCTCTAGAATGTCATCGCGGTGGTGGCCGAGTACTACGGCAGAGCAACCTTCCTCGCGCGCGATACGGTAGAGGTTTCCACGACGCAGACGCGAACACAGCGCGCAGAATGTGCGACCTGCGGGGATTTTATCCATGACGATGGAATAAGTGTCTTCATACTCGATACGATTTGGCACGCCCATTTTCTCAAGAAACTCAGGGAGCACTGTCGCAGGAAAATTGGGCTGGCCTTGATCCAGATTGCAGGCGATCAACTCAACGGGTAAAAGCCCACGCCATTTCAATTCCGTCAAAACCGCAAGCAAAGTGTAGCTGTCTTTGCCACCAGACAAACACACAAGCCATTTCGTTCCTGGCTCGATCATCCCGTACTGTTCAATCGCCTCGCGCGTTTGGCGCACAATACGTTTGCGCAGCTTCTTGAACTCTGTCGTGGACGGAGCGCCGTGAAAGAGCGGGTGAATGTCATCGTGATCATCAAGCATGGGATGGCCTCAACATAGGGATGGCAGTTAGTCTGGCACGTTATCAATGCCAGAGCCGCCCCAAGGGTGACAACGGCCAATACGACGCGCGGCAAGCCAACTGCCTTTAAACGCGCCGTGTTTCTTCAACGCTTCCATCGCGTAGGCGGAACACGTTGGGTCGTAACGGCAGTGCATTCCGACCCAAGGGGACAGCAACAAGCGGTAAGCGCGCACAGGCAAAGCAACAATATGGGCCAGGGGGGTCATTTGTTAGCGTGCAGTTTCTTGAGGGCGTAGCGCAAGTCGCCGATGAGCAGATCGAAAGGGCGGTTTGCGGTCGCCTCTGCGCGGCCGATGAGCACGTAGTCGCACCCGTCAGCACCATGAGTTGGCAGAACGGTACGCGCGGCTTCGCGAAGGCGGCGTTTGGCACGATTGCGGGCCACAGCGTTGCCGACTTTCTTGGAACAGGTGAACCCGACGCGCTTGGCAGGATTATCATCACGGCGATTGCGCATCTGCACCATCATGGAGGCCGTGCCTTGACGTCGCGCTCGCGCGGCTTGCAAAAAGTCGTTGCGCTTTTTGATGACCTCAAGACGCAAAGAAACCGCCGGGGGCATAGTCTCATCAGCGTTTAACGCTTCAGAGGCCTCCGGCGGTGTCAAAGTCATAAACCTAAAAGAGTGACGCTTACGCGCTCAGCTCTTTACGGCCCTTGGCGCGACGCGCGTTCAGGATCTTGCGACCTGCTTTTGTCGCCATGCGTGCGCGAAAGCCGTGGCGGTTCTTGCGAACGCGATTCGATGGTTGAAAGGTGCGTTTCATCGCTCCGTCTCCGTTTTAGTAGGCTTGCCGCGTAGAATCGCGCAGACCCGATGTAACTTGAAGCCCGTCCAATAGAGGGGCGTGGTGGATAAGTCAAACCAAAGCGTCGCAATTTTCTGCAACATTTAAGCTGTTCTTGAGAGAGCGAATGTTACAGTTTTATGAGAATGTCCAGCTTTGATCACGCCAACTGTCACTCGAGATCAAGCGCGCGTGATGAGGCTACCGCAATCGCGTTTAAATCAGCATGTTGCATCCAAGCAAGCGCAACAGATTTGAACCGAAAGAACACGATGAGCCATATGACGAACTCCCCCGAGACAAAATCTGGATTGGCCAGAATCATCCCCATGTTGGCGATCTTAGTGATTGCTGTGATTGGTGCATTTACCTTGAAAGACTACCTGAGTTTTGATGCTTTGCGCGATAATCGCGAGGCGTTGATTGCGTTTCGCGATAGTAACTATCTTTTTGCAGTCATTGGATTTTTAGCGATTTACGTAGCGATTGTTGGATTTTCGCTTCCTGGTGCAACGATAGCTACGCTGACTGGTGGCTTCTTGTTTGGTACCGTCTTTGGCACGCTCTTTAACGTGACGGGTGCCACTATTGGAGCGACCCTGATCTTTCTGGCCGCGCGTTACGGGTTTGGCGAAAAGTTGGGTGCTAAACTGGAAAGTAGCAAAGGGCCTGTAAAGAAAATCAAAGACGGCATCGATGAAAACCAATGGTCTATGTTGTTCATTATTCGCCTTGTGCCTGCAGTTCCTTTCTTCATTGCAAACTTGATCCCTGCGTTCCTTGAGGTGCCTTTGCACCGCTATATGATCTCGACATTCCTTGGCATTATTCCGGGAACCCTAGTGTTCACATCCGTTGGTGCGGGACTGGGCGAAGTGTTCGCTGCCGGTGAAACGCCCAATCTTGGAATCATCTTTGAACCACACATTCTTCTGCCGATCCTCGGCCTGAGCGCGCTGTCGCTTTTGCCAATTCTCGTGAAAGCCGTGACCGGCAAAAAGGACATTTGAACATGGAAACGATCAAAACAGACATTCTTGTCATTGGTGCTGGCTCTGGGGGTCTTTCAGTTGCTGCCGGCGCGGTCCAAATGGGAGCGTCAGTGGTCCTGTTGGAAGGTCACAAGATGGGTGGCGACTGTTTGAACTTCGGCTGCGTCCCGTCCAAAGCGTTGATCGCTTCGGCTAAGGCGGCTTATGCACAATCGCATGCATCTGAATTGGGTGTCGCCAATGTATCGCCAAAGGTGGATTACGCTGCTGCCAAGGATCATGTGGCAGGTGTGATCGCGCAGATTGAGCCTGTGGACAGTCAAGAACGGTTTGAAGGTCTGGGCGTGCGCGTGATCCGTGAATACGGAAAATTTATTTCTGCAACAGAAGTGGAAGCTGGGGAATACCGCATCAAGGCGCGGCGTATTGTGATCTCTACAGGGTCGTCTCCGTTCGTTCCGCCCATCCCCGGTTTGGATACTGTGCCTTATGAAACGAATGAGACATTGTTTGAATTGCGCGAGCAGCCAGAACACTTGCTGATTATCGGTGGCGGTCCCATCGGCATGGAAATGGCGCAAGCGCATTTGCGCTTGGGAAGCAAAGTGACAGTCATTGAAGGCGCGAAGGCGCTGGGCAAGGACGATCCCGAGATGGCGGCGATTGTGCTTGATAAGCTTCGCGCAGAGGGGCTTGTGATTGAAGAAGACGCCTTAGCGGGTGAGATTAAAGGCACTGCGGGCGCGATCGAAGTGCACGCAAAAGATGGCCGTGTTTTCAAAGGCTCACATCTTTTGATGGCAGTGGGGCGCAAGGCCAATATGGACAAGTTGAACCTTGAGGCTGCAGGCATCAAGACACATCGTACTGGCATCGCTGTTGATGACAGTATGAAAACCACAAACAAAAAGGTCTACGCCATTGGCGATGTTGCGGGTGGTTTGCAATTCACGCACGTTGCTGGATATCAGGCTGGGGTTATTATCCGTTCTGCGCTTTTTGGATTGCCGGCAAAGCAAAGTACGACGCATATCCCTTGGGCGACATATACGGATCCCGAGCTGTCACAAGTCGGTTTGACGGAAGCGCAGGCGAAGAAGCAGCACGGTGCGCAATTGGAAGTCGTACGGTTCGAAATTCATCACAACGACCGCTTGATTGCTGAGCGCAAAGCTTATGGATTGATCAAAGTAATGGTCGTGAAGGGCCGCCCTGTCGGTGTTTCTATCGCGGGCCCGCAAGCGGGAGAGCTTATCGGTATGTGGTCACTCGCGATTGCGAACAAATTGAAAATGAGTCAGATTTCAGCAATGGTTGCGCCTTATCCTTCTGTATTTGAGGTGAACAAACGTGCAGCTGGTGCATATTTTACGCCCCGTCTGTTTGAGAATGACACTGTCAAAAAAGTTGTGCGCCTTGTGCAACGTTGGTTGCCGTGATTGTCTGCGCGCATGTTTTGAACCTGTGGGACGCTCCGCGGGGAGTTTACTTGGAAAAATGAAGAGCTTGCCAAGCATAGAAGGGCGCGCGTGCGCATGTTGAATTCGCTTTCTGGTCGGTTTTTGATCCTGACCACCGTGTTTGTGATGTTGGCGGAGATGTTGATCTTTTTCCCGTCCGTTGCACGGTTTCGCGAAGACTTTTTATTATCGCGCTTAGAGCGCGCGCAGATTGCATCGCTCGCACTTCTGGCGGATGACATGATAGCGGCGGATCTTGAGGAAGAGCTGTTGCTGAATGCAGAGGTCTTTAATGTGGTTCTACGACGTGATGCTGTGCGGCAGTTGGTGCTCACATCGCCCATGCCCCGACCGATTGACGGCACCTTTGATCTGCGCGATCCACCCGCAATGATCCTTATAAGAGATGCTGTCACGCGCCTTTTAAAGAGTGAGCCCGAGGTGATCCGTATTATCGGCGCACCAGTGCGTGAAGCGGGTTTACTGATTGAGGTCACGATGCCGACCGAAGGGTTGCGTGCTGCAATGCTGGATTACGGTTTGCGCATTTTGGCGCTTTCTGCGGTCATTTCTATCTTTACCGCGAGTTTGTTGTTCCTAGCGGTACGGTTTTTACTTGTGCGGCCCATCCGCGGGGTTGTCGATCACATGCAGCGCTATGCTGCTGCGCCCGAAGATGCGCGCCAGATTATCGAGCCATCCTCTGGTGTGACCGAGCTGCGCGAAGCGGAGGACGCGTTGCAATCGATGCAAGTTGAATTGACACAGGCACTCAAGCAAAAGGAACGACTCGCGCAACTGGGAGGGGCTGTTGCACGCGTGAGCCATGACTTGCGCAATATTCTGACCTCTGCACAGCTATTCACCGACCGCATCGAGATGAGCGAGGATCCCGTTGTGCAACGCATGGCACCGAAACTCGTCAATTCGATCACGCGTGCGGTCAATTTGTGTGAAACAACACTTGCCTTTGGCAAAGCGGAAGAGCCGGCACCGCGCCTTACGCGATTTGCGCTCAATGAGATTGTAAGTGATGTAATCGCTTCAGAACGGCTCGCTGTGGGTGAGCATGATTTGAGCTTTGCCGAAGGCGTGCCGATTGGTCTGTCGGTGCGCGCGGATCCTGAGCAGCTTTACCGAGTGATTTCCAATCTTGTGCGCAACGCGCGCCAGGCAATTATTGCGACAGGCAAAGCAGGTGAAATTTCGGTTAGTGCGCAAGAAAGCGATGATGATTGGGTGATCCGAGTGCATGATACTGGCCCGGGCCTGCCCGCCAAAGCGCTTGAGCATTTGTTTACACCCTTTCAGGGCGGTGCGCGAAAAGGTGGCACAGGTCTTGGCCTTGCGATTGCAGCAGAGCTTATTCGCGGGCACGGTGGGGTGCTTGAATTGGTCCGTTCCACGGATGCAGGAACTATGTTTGAAATGCGTTTGCCAAAGGGTGATGTGGCTGTCTGAAGAAAGCCGCAAGATTGCTGCGTTTTGCCCTTGCAACGCTTTCGCGCCTCGTCTAATCAGCACTTAACGGACCGATAGCTCAGCTGGATAGAGTACCTGACTACGAATCAGGGGGTCGGGGGTTCGAATCCTCCTCGGTCCGCCACTTCCCTTGAAAACATTACGTTTTTCTGCACCCACCTGTTAGGTGGGAACAGAGGTGGGAACACCGCCGTTTTCGATCAAGTTTCGAGGCCAAAACGGTTGGTTATATCCGCGTTGTCGTAGTTCTGATCAGACAGGACCCGACGGTTGGCTCTACGTGTATAAACCTCGCTTGCCTTCGGGCTGGAATGACCATGCGCAGCCATGATTTGGAACTCTGAACTATTAGACTCTGCAAAGATGCTTCCGGTACGCTTACGAATGCCGTGTGATGAGATGTCCTTGGGCAAGCCAGCAGCATCGATCCACTTACGCATTCGATGGCCGAAACCCTTGGCCGAATAGGGTTGCCCAAGCTCGCTCAACAGAAAGGCTTTTGAACCGGTATTCGTCTGATCAAGGACATGCTCGATGTATGGATCAAGCGGCGCAAATACCGGTTTCTTGTTGCGCAGACTGCCCTTGACGGGAGTAAACTCGATATAGCGTCGCCCATCATATTCTGTGATATGCTGCGGGCCGAGCAAGACAACATCTGATCGCCGACAGGCGGTGTATAAATACAATGTGACTGCTAGATGCGCCGTTGAGCCAAGTGGGTAAAAATTGAGGAACTGCGTGATCTGCGCATCGCTCCATTCGACGAACCCGATTGTATCATAGTTCAAAGGCTGAACCCCATCTGTCGGGTTTTTGAGGATCAAGCGACCGGGTTTCTTTGCAAATTTGAACATTCGCCGCAGTGCTTTGAGCATATTGTTATGTGTTGCGGGCGTACTTGTCAGCGTGTCGAGGGTAAACTCAACGGTAGCATCGTCGAATGTACTTAGGTCTGCATTGCCAAGAACAGGCAGCGTACGCTTCAAGATACCTGTATAGGTGTCGCGAGTACCCGGCGCGATCTTTTGTTTGGTTACCTCTCCATCCATGTGCTGGAGGTAGAGTTCAACGAGTTCGCCATAGGTTCCCTCATCAAATCTGGATGCGCGTTGCCGTCGAGAGCGAAGCTTTTGGACCTCTGCATCACCGCCGTTCATCAGTCGTCGGTATTCTTGTTCGAACCCAGGTTGACCCGGTTGACCTTTGATTGTGATCTTTGGTGCATCCCGGTTGCGAAAGAACCTGTATCTGAGTTTTCCATGACGAGTTTTCTCTGAATATAAGCATTCTCTAATCTTGGGCATCAGCATTGCCCTCTGCGATTGATGTGAGCCTGTAGTAAAGCATCGGCAGACATCGACCCAGAGACACAGCGTCCCGAGGTATCAAGCCTTTCATCGATTTCATTGCGGTCCCACCGCTTCAGGCGAGAAGACGGGCTGATCTTGGGTTTTGGAATTGTACCATCTTCGGCCCAGTGATCGACTGTGCGCTCACTGACCGATAGGTATTCGGCAACCATGCGTTTGTTGAGCAGTCTGGGCCATCGGGCTGGTTGTTTTTCAGGCTTGGTCGGTCTGCTTGGATGAAGAATGTTTTGCGTGTTGGCAAAAGCAACCTGCTTTTCGAATACTATGGGGTCGGTTGTGATCAAGACACACCTCCTTGGTGGTCTCGACCGTGGTTACACCCGTCTTCGAGAGGATTTGATTAGCGGGTATTGCAACCCTAGCTCCTATATCGGGTTCGATCTCAAATTTTCAAGAGCTACGCAGAATTGTCGCCGACATGACAAGGCGATTACCGGAGAGTGGTTTTTATAGAATTCAATCGTTTAAAAAAGATATCTAGATGAATTTCGCCAGTCCAAAACTACACACGATGACTCACAGTTTGCCGAACAGCGTGCGCGGTCGTAGAATCGAAGTTAGCACAAATTGGGATTTACAGAAATGATTGTGAAAATAAGGTCTGTTAGGCAAAATCATTCCTCACTCGTAGACAAACTGTATCGAAATGGTCCCTCGTTGTATCGAAATCACCCAAGGTAATCGATGATTGGGCAGTCAGGCATGTTGTCCCCACGGCACGATTTCACCAAGTGTGATAACTCATCATGAAGCGATTGTAGTTCGCGTTGTTTGACTTCGATCTCCTGAAGACGCTTGGACGCAATGCGCTTAACCTCAGAGCTTGTGCGGTCCTGATCCTGATACAGTCCCAGAAGCTCCCGACATTCTTCTATGCTGAAGCCGAACTCACGTGACCTTCGGGCAAATACCAGTTTGCGAACCGCTGCGTCATCGTAGCTACGGTAGCCTGCATCTGAACGGGAGGGTGCCTCCACCAACCCGATGTCGGCGTAGTAGCGCACGGTTTTGACGGGCAGCCCCGCAGCTTTTGATGCAGCAGAGATATTCATAAAATACGTCCTTGACCTTCCAGTTACTGGAAAGACTAGGTTGATGCTGAAACAGTTGCAAGGGTGCGATTCACGCCCGAAAGGATTCAATCTCGTGCCTAAAGATACTACTCCCAAAACCGCCACGCTGTATCGCATGGTGATGACCGATCACATGTGCCCTTACGGATTGAAGTCCAAAGACCTCCTGGAACGTCAAGGCTATCAGGTTGATGACCGACATCTAACCAGCCGCGAAGATGTCGATGCGTTCAAAGCCGAACACGAAGTCAAAACCACCCCGCAGACATTTATTGGTGAAGAACGTGTGGGCGGCTTTGATGATCTGAGCGCGTATCTTGGGAAGGCTGTTCAGGCCAAAGATGCCACAACATACAAGCCAGTGATCGCATTGTTCTCGGTCGCGGCACTGATGGCTTTCGTGGTCACCTGGCTCACGCTTGGGACCATGTTCACAGGACGGACAGTGGAGTGGTTCATCTCGATCTCAATGGTGCTGTTGGGCCTGCAAAAGCTGCAAGATGTCGAACGGTTTGCCACCATGTTCCTCAACTACGACCTGCTTGCACAACGCTGGGTTCGATACGGATATGTTTACCCATTCGTTGAAACAGGTGCAGGTCTTCTCATGATGGCGGGAGTCCTGACATGGCTTTCAGCACCAGCGGCCTTATTCGTTGCCAGTATCGGTGCGGTGAGCGTGTTCAAAGCGGTCTACATCGACAAACGTGACCTCAAATGCGCCTGCGTCGGTGGTGATAGCAAGGTGCCATTGGGGTTCGTGTCATTGACAGAGAACCTGATGATGGTCGGCATGGCGATCTGGATGCTCTCGAAGCTGTGATGAGAAAGCGTTTGACCCTCCACCAACTGGAAGCATTAACAACACCCAAAAGACCTGACGGGCAGAGACAGTTATGAAACCAATTTTAGCAATTGCAGCCATACTTGTGGCAGGTGGCCTCGGCTACGCGCTGTGGCCGAACGCATCACAGACATCCCAATCAGACGACGTATCCAGTCTGGAAGGTGGTGCATTAGTTGATGTGCTGGTGCCAGACACTTTGTCACAAAATGCTCAAATCGGACAGCTTGGCTATGAAGCCAAATGTGCAGCCTGTCATGGTGCGAATGCGGCGGGTGAAGATGGCGTTGCCCCGCCATTGGTCCATGTCATCTACGAACCAAGTCACCACGGCGATGAATCGTTCCAACGGGCGGCGGAGATGGGTGTTCGTGGGCATCATTGGCCATTTGGGAACATGCCCCCTGTGGAGGGTGTCACACGGGCAGATGTTACGATGATCACCGCCTACATTCGCGAATTACAACGTGCCAACGGGATCAACTGATGGCGAATAACACAACAAGTAGACAAGGCATGACTATGAAGAAAATTTTACTCGCAGGTATGATCGGGATGTGGGCGACAGGGGTGATGGCGCACTCACCCCTTGATGGAACAACACCCGCCAATGAGGCGACCGTGACAGAGATGCCCGTCGAAGTCCTGATGGATTTCAAAGGCGACATCCGCCTGACAAAAGTATCGATCACCCATGCCGACACGCATAGCATGGAGATGGACCTTGGCGATCAAACTGCATTCGCACAGGAGTTTACATTGCCAATGCACGATATGGGAGCGGGTCTTTATGTTGTTGAATGGCGAGGGCTTGGCTCTGATGGTCATGCCCTGAACGGCACCTTTAGCTTCACTGTTGAATAGCGATGCCTGATGCGTTCGGGTTGGCGGCAATCGTCACAAAACTTGCACTCTACATTGGTGTGATGACAGCCGCTGGCACAGTCATTGCAACGGTGATGTTTCGCCTGAAAAACACCCGTGGGCTGGTCATCATCTTCGGCCTGCTCGGTTTTGGTGCAGCAATTCTGGCCTTCGCATTGCGTGGTGCAAACCTGACTGGCGATGTCACTGGCATGACCGATCCCGAAATGTTGGGTCTGCTCTGGTCTACACCTGTTGGCACGGCTTTGATGTTACGTCTTTTGGGCCTTTGCTTGGTGGTCGCTGGCCTGTTTATGGGCCGTGTCGGGTCATGGGTATCGGTGGTTGGTGGCATCATCGCGATCTGGTCGTTTGATCACGTCGGACATGTGTCTGGCCGTGAAACCAGGCTGCTGGATATCGCATTAACCTTGCACCTGCTGGCGGTCGCCTTTTGGATCGGTGTTCTGACGCCCCTCAAGCGTTTGGCGTCGCAAGCTGAAACATATAGCATGGCGGCGGATGTTGGGCAGCGGTTTGGTGTTGTGGCCTCCGTTACTGTTCCTGTGTTGATCCTCGTCGGCGGCTACATGGGGTTTCAGCTTGTGGGGTCGTTCTCTGCCCTTTTAGGCACGGGATACGGGCAGGCGTTGATCCTCAAGGTGCTTTTGGTTGCGGGGCTTCTGGGTCTGGCCGCTGCCAACAAATTACGGTTCATACCCGCGCTTCGGTCAGGTGATCCCGCCGCTGCACGTCATCTCTCCAAATCCATATCAATCGAATGGTTGGTCATCCTTGCCGTGCTTGGTGTGACCGCCCTTCTTACAACGCATCTGACCCTGCCAGCATGAGACTACATATGAACAGACGACATTTCCTGGCCACTGTGTCGGCCACAGCACTCTTGCCACTGCCAATTTTTGCGGCCCAAGACACCTGGCGGCTAAAGGCCGAGACGGTAACGCAGCAAATTCTGCCAACTGGGGACAATGCGACCCCCATATTGGGCTTTAACGGATCGATGCCAGGTCCAGAACTGCGGGTGCGTCGTGGTGAGCGGGTGAGCATCGATGTCGAGAACGGTCTTGATGAAGGCACGGCGGTCCATTGGCACGGCATCAGGTTGGAAAACAAGATGGACGGGGTGCCGATTTTGACCCAGGAATTGATCAACCCTGCGGGCACCAAAACCTACAGCTTCACCCCGCCTGACGAAGGCACATATTGGTACCACTCGCATTACATTTCTCACGAACAAGTTGCGCGGGGGATGATGGGCGCACTGATCGTTGAAGATGAAACGCCCCCAGACGTGGATCATGACATTACGGTTCTGATGTCTGACTGGCGAATGCAGGAAGATGGTAGCCTGTCCGATGAGTTCACCGATATGCACTCGGTCGCTCATGGCGGTTACATAGGCAACTTTGTCCGCGCGTTCCTGTCCAAGGATGAGGTGAAGACAGGGGACCGAGTGCGGTTGCGGTTGATCAACGCAGCAACAAATCGCATTTTCCCGATGGCGATCAGTGGCGTTGCGGGATCAATCGTGGCCTTCGATGGCATGGCCCTGCCTACGCCACGTGACATGACAGACCTCGTGCTGGCCCCTGCACAACGTGCCGACGTGATCGTTGATATCAATGGCCCCGTTGGCTTTGACATGATGACCCGTGAGGGTTCGTATCGCCTCGCTGACCTTGTGGTCAATGGAACCAACCCCGACAGACGTGCTGGTCCGATTATGGCTCTGTCGCAGCCCGCTGTGCCAACGCCTGCTGAACCCACGCAACATTTGACCCTGACCATGATGGGCGGGGCGATGGGTGGTCGCCATGATGGCGACAATATCTGGGCATTCAACAACGTGTCTGACCTACAGGCCGACCCTTTCGGATCATTTCAGAGAGGTGAGACGGTCCGCATCACACTCGCCAATGACACATCGTTCCCTCATGGCATCCACCTGCATGGCCACCATTTCTATGAAGTAGGCGAGGACGGTGACTTGGGTGATCTCAGGGACACAACGCTGGTGAACGCAAACGAAAGCCGCGACATCATCTGTGTCTTCGACAACCCAGGCCGTTGGATGCTGCATTGCCACATGCTCAGCCACGCTGTTGGCGGGATGCGCACATGGGTGAACGTAGCATGAAATGGACGATACTTGCCTTGCTGACTTTGGCCTCACCCGCTGCTGCGGATCACAACTGGGATCACAGAGACATTAATGCGGGTCGTAACCTGTATGCCGACAATTGCGCATCGTGCCATGGAGCTAACCTTGAAGGTCAACCAAACTGGCAATCCCCGAACGCAGATGGTGTTCTTCCAGCACCTCCACATGATCGGACGGGCCACACATGGCACCACGATGATGCGCTGTTGTTTGAGTATACCAAGCTTGGTGGCCAGGCCGCATTGGAGGTGCGTGGTGTGACAGGGTTCAACAGCGGTATGCCTGCTTTTGGCGAAACTCTCACCGATGATGAAATATGGAACATCCTCGCCTATATTCGATCAACTTGGTCTGACCGAGAGCGGGACGTTCAAGCCAGCCGAAACCCACCGCATGACTGAAGCACGTCGAGATACGAACATTCTGGCGAAACACACTTTGCCGATTTGGAGTGTGATTTCCTTATCGTCATTGGCTGTTCACCTGCTGCTGCCTGAGACTGTATCGCAGGTCCTTGCGGCCATGCTTTTGTCATTGATCGCTGGTGTCTACATTGGCTTTGCCGCGATGGATGGTCGGATGAAACGCATTGTGGTCGAAGCCACGGTGGCGTGTCTCTTCATGGTCTTTGCTGTCTGGAGTCTGATGACTGCGTCTTGGTTGATACCTTTTGGCTATCTGGCCCACGCAGGTTGGGATTTCCTGCATCATACCCCGTTGTTCGAGGTGGCTATGCCTAAGTGGTATATTCCTGCTTGTGTCGTTGTTGATGTGATCGTCGGGGTCGGCTTGTGGCTGATCTGGTCACTATGACAACGCATACTTGCCACGTGCAATCTTGACCATACGACCGTCATCACACAATGCTTTGAGGGTGCGATAACAGACTTCATGCGTCAGGTTTATCCGGGTCGCCAACTCAGTCACCGTTGCATCAAGGTATCCTGCCTGCACAGCCGCCAAGACACGATCTTTGGCAGATGGGATCGAAAGTAGCTCAATATGAGCGCGATACTGTTGAACCTGAACGGCAAGCAATCTGGTGAACCCCTCAATGAATGTGGGGTCGGACTGCATTGTTGAAAGGACATCAGCTTTGGCGATCTTCAGAACGCTACCATCCTCGGTGCAAATCGCGTCACAATGATAGGTCTCTGAAAAGACGGAGGCTTCGGCGAAGAACCCGCTAGTCACCGCTCTGTGTAAGGTCAGAGTGTCGCCCCCCAGCCCAATGCGTTGCAACGTCACACTTCCCGAAACAACACGGAACAGCCCAGATGTTGCCTGCCCTTGCCGAAACAGCACATTACCCTTCCGCATTTCAATGGTGCGATAGGCCGTAGCGGGCAGGTTTGAGAAGGGATCAGATTTCATATGATCCAAATCATATGTGACTAAGGTAAAGTTGGATAGGCTGATGTGGAAAAAGGAGTATCCAATGAAACGAAGCCTACTTTCAGCCGGACTTGTCATCGCCGCGTCGGGCGCAATGGCGCAACACGCCCATACCTCTTCCGGTTCACCAAGCGAAACAGGGCAAGCCCAATTCGCTGCAATTGCCGAGATCGTCACACTGTTGCGCAATGACCCTGACACGAACTGGGAACAGGTCGATATCAAAGCATTGCGTGATCATCTCGTGGATATGGACAACGTGACGACGGGTGCGTCGGTTGAGCGGATGATTGACGGGCTGACTGTGACGTTTGTTATCACGGGTGACGAAGTGGTCTCAGCCTCAATCCAACGCATGGTGCTGGCCCATAGCCCGATGTTGCAAGGGTCATCGGACTGGACCGTCCTAGCCGAAGAACCGGATGATGGTGCGACCATGTTGGTGCAGGTTGGTTCGGACGATGAGTTGAACCAGGTGCTTGGTCTTGGCTTCTTCGGGTTGATGACCGTTGGTGCGCATCACCAACAGCACCATTTAATGATCGCGACTGGGCGGTCGCCGCATTAACTGGTCAGGAAACACAACTGGTTGTTTGTGTATTGATTCTAGCCAAGATCTACTAATGCTCCGTCCGACAGTGCCTGTGATCGGCGAGAGAGGTCAGCACGTAACAGTTATTCGAACTCCCATCGCCATCACAACCATCAGAGATGCGCTCCAATTCGGCTTCTAACGCTGTTAGCCTCCGAAGTTTCTCACGGACATCAGCCAATTGGTCTTGAGCGATCTCAGTAGCGTACTTGCAGGAACGGTCGGGATGCTGTTGCAGATCAATCAATGCGGTGATGGCTTCGATTGAAAACCCTAGGTCACGGGCGTGCTTGATGAATCCGAGCCGTTCCACACCATCTTTGTCGTATCGGCGTTGATTGCCATCAGTACGCCCCGCCGACTCCAGCAGCCCAACTTGTTCGTAGTAACGAATGGTCGGAACCTTGACCCCAGTCTGCTTTGACAACTGTCCAATGGAAAACATTTGCATTACCCCTTGAAGCTCTAGTGACTAGAGGTTGTAGATAGGATGGGACACAAAGAAAAGGCGATTCGTATGTCCCACCAATCTCGCACCCACAAGTCCGTTCAGGACTGGCATCCCACAATTCGACTACCTCAACAGTTAGATACAAAGGAGACGATCTAATGGCAGGGTGCTGTGGACATGATGCCAAGTTCGATGGCGTGTCGGCTGACTATAAGCGTCGCTTGTGGATCGTTATCGCATTGAATGCGACGATGTTCGTTGTCGAGATGACAGCAGGTCACTACGCCAAATCTCAGGCACTTCAAGCTGATGCATTGGACTTCCTTGGCGATGCGCTGACCTATGGCATCTCATTGGCGGTTATCGGTGCATCAATTCAGGTTCGTACGAACGCCGCTCTGTTCAAAGGCGTGAGCCTTCTGTTGATGGGCCTTTGGGTCTTTGGATCGACCCTGTACCGCGTTTTCTATGTTGGCGTACCAGAAGCCGAAATCATGGGCGTCGTCGGACTACTCGCGTTGGCAACCAATCTGGCCAGTGTGATGCTGTTGGTAAGGTATAAGGACGGGGACGCCAACGTACGGTCGGTGTGGCTGTGTTCACGAAACGACGCCATTGGCAATGTCGCGGTCGTATTCGCTGCCTTCGGAGTTTGGGGAACCGCAACTGGGTGGCCTGACTTGATCGTGGCTGGTGTCATGGCGACTCTCTTCTTGTCGTCGGCTTTCCAGATTGTCCGTCAAGCATTGCAAGAACGGCGTGACGCCACCTCTCATGTCGGAGGAACTGCATGATGATCGGTGTTTTGACAGCCTTAGGGGTGGCGATTGCTGTCGCAACGCTCACCGCGATTGTCTGGTCAATCGTGTATCCCGAACGTCGCCTTTGGCCACCAAGGCAATATACGCGGCTGACACCTTTGCTGGTGTGGGTGCCGACGTTCACACTATTCGGAACCATGATCGCAGTTGGTGTGTTGGAATGGGGTACATGGTCTATCCCCACTACGATCAGGTTCGGACTAGGCAGTTTGTTGATAATCTTTGGCAATGTCGGAGTGTGGTTGGAGGTCTCAAAATTTGGAATAGATCAGACGGGTGGCGCACATGGCACTCTGCGGACGGGCGGGCTGTACCAGTATTCCCGCAACCCTCAATACCTCGCAGACATTTTGATCGTCACTGGATGGGTTCTGATGTCGGCTTCGCCCGCCGCACTTACGATTGGATTGCCATCCATCCTCATGCTACTCGCAGCCCCATTGCCTGAAGAAATTTGGTTAAGGGATACTTATGGGCTTTGTTGCACAAATCGGGCACTGTAGGATTCACTGTGTGAATCCAGCGTGATAGCTCGCGGACATGAGCA
>NZ_CBFHVK010000023.1:0-852 GCF_965659345.1 Planktotalea sp.
CGTTTCTTTTTGCAAAGCGCCAATGCGGCCCATTGTGTCGTTTAGAAATGTGGTCCAGCTCATGGTGGTGTCCTTTTTAAAAAGATAATTTAGGCCTTGGGTTTACTGACACTCCAAAGCCAGCGACCAAGAAAAATGACAGCAAAAAGAGCGACTAAAAAGCCGCTCGCATTGCCAAGCATGGTGCCAAGCGCAGTGATTTGATCTGAAAAACTATAACCTAATCCAACGTAGAGTCCGACCCAAAATATTTCGCCTAATGCACCCCAAAGAGCGAACTTAGGCCAATTGTAACGGGTGAGACCGCTGACCAAATTTACATAGGGACCGAGCGGCGCGACGAGCCAGCGGGAAAGAAACACGCTGATAGGTCCTTTACCATCCATATAGGCCTTGGCGCTGTCGCGCAGTTTGGTGCGTTTAGGGTTCGCATCGAGCCAGCCCGTGATCAGATTGCCAAATGTACGAGCTAGAAAATAACCGACATTATCGCCGGTGATCGCACCCAAATAGGCGGCCGCCAACGTGGAAACTAGTGCTAGATCGCCCGTTGCCACAAAACTACCGCCGGTGAGCATCACAAGCGACGATGGTATTGGGATACAAAGGCAGGAAAAAAAGGTCACTAAAAACAAAATCGCGATGCTGTAGTTGGTCATGAGATCAAGGACAGCGTCAATCATTGCCATTGCCCCGATACGCAGACGATGCTTTGGTCACTCTTTGTTGCAGCTCCTCGAGCGTGACCCCGTTGATCGCTGCGATCTCTTCTAGCCTAAGACGGCGGGGAGGCTCATTCGGTTGAAAGAAGAGCGCAGGACCCAGCACGCTGGGCGGGATGCCATAAGACTG
>NZ_CBFHVK010000023.1:860-42085 GCF_965659345.1 Planktotalea sp.
GCCTAAGACGGCGGGGAGGCTCATTCGGTTGAAAGAAGAGCGCAGGACCCAGCACGCTGGGCGGGATGCCATAAGACTGCGCAACATAGCGAGGGGTCATCCATGGCGCGAGCGTTTGATCCTGATGGCGTGGATCGTTCCAATATATCGCGGCAGTGACCGCCTTCACCCCGAAATATACCGCTACGCAGAGCGCAGAAATGAATGCCAACAAAGCTATACGGTGTTGCGACCACAGTAATTTCAATCGAGGAAGCATGAGTCTCAGGTCTTTTGTAGCGTCATTTCACTTACCTTAAGTACAGGCTGCACAGCTGACGCACTAGGCCAATATTACCAACGCTTATCTGCTCTCATCCGACCCCATCTTCCGCTCGAGCCAGCGCACGAAGAAGCTGATGATCAACACCAATACCAAATACTCCAAAATCAGCAGCGTATAAATCTCCAAAGGACGGTACTCTGTTACCACTAGCTCATTGGCGCGACGGGTTAATTCCTGCATCCCGATCACCGACGCAAAAGCTGACATTTTTACGATGTAGATGAATTGGTTCGCCAAAGGCGGCAATATGCGGCGGATCGCTTGGGGGAGGATTACATAACGCATCGTTTGGCGGTAATTCAAACCAACGGTTTTCGCCGCCTCTGTTTGCCCCTTCGCGATGGATTGGATTCCAGAGCGGTAGATTTCAGCAGTGAACGCAGAATCAGAGATGGCCAAAGTGATAATCGCGCCCCAGAAGGCGTCGATGCTGACGTTGATGCCCATGGATTTGAGCACCACAGGCAATCCATAGAACACCCAGAACAGCATCGGCAGCAAAGGAATGGCGCGCACGAATTCGATGTAGATGCGCGAGGGCAATCTGATCCAGCGGTTGCTCGACATGCCGGGCAGTGCGACCATCATGCCGATGATCATCGACATGGCCGCTGCGATCACGGACAAAAGGATCGTTGCGCCGAAGCCGTTCAGCAAGAAGCGGATGTTGTTGTAGCCAGAGGTCGTGCGCGGGTCGATGACGTACCAGCCCCATGTCCCAGGGGCTGAACTACAGCCCGCCACAAAGATCAGGCAGCCGAACAAAAAGATATTTCGTGTGTTCATAAGGGTCATCCTTAGTGCTGCAAGATTTGGCTGAGGAACTGTTTGCAGCGCTCGGTCTTGGGCGCTTCGAAAAATTCGGTGGGCGTGCCTGTCTCAATCACTTCACCGTGATCCATAAAGATCATTCGATCCGCCGCGCGTCGTGCAAATCCCATCTCGTGGGTGACAACGATCATCGTCATACCCTCCTCGGCAAGGTCGACAATCACGTCGAGCACTTCGGAAATCATTTCGGGATCAAGCGCCGATGTCGGCTCATCAAAGAGCATGATCTTGGGTTCCATACACAAGGAGCGCGCAATCGCGACGCGTTGTTGCTGGCCACCGGAAAGCTCGCTTGGCTTCTTGTGCGCTTGATCAGGAATGCGCACGCGCTCAAGGTATTTCATCGCGCGCTCTTCCGCGTCCGCTTTGCTCATTCCGCGTGCTTTCATTGGGCCAAGCATCAGATTTTGCAGGATCGTGAGATGCGGAAACAGATTGAACTGTTGAAAGACCATGCCAACCTCAGAGCGGATAGCGTTGATGGATGCGTTGTCGATCATTTCGATACCATCAACGACGATGCGGCCGCTGTCGTGCTCTTCCAACGAATTCACGCAACGGATCAAGGTGGATTTGCCAGAACCTGACGGGCCACACACAACAATACGTTCACCGTGGGCGACTTTTAGATCAATGTTTTTAAGCGCCTGATAGTCGCCGTACCACTTGTTGAGATTGCTAATTTCAATAGCATCGCCCGTTTTACTCATCCTGCGCTCCTTGAAGTTCGCGATAAACGATTTAAAACATGTCAACAGAAATTGACACTCACAAAAGCGCTTTCCGCGCGAAGGTATCGGAGAAAATGATGAACCTATTCAAAAAATTGGGCGTTGTAGCCGCCTGCATGACGGCGCTTGTCGGCGCACCTGCAAGCGCGCAATCAGCTTTGAACGAAATTCTGTCGGGCGGCGTTCTGAAAGTCGGCACAACCGGTGACTGGAACCCGATGTCTGTGCGCGACCCGGCGACAAACTCTTATGTAGGTTTCGACATCGATGTGATGACGCAGCTGGGTGCGGACCTTGGTGTTGAGGTTGAGTTCGTACCAACGGATTGGAAAACACTGGTGAACGGCGTTGTCGCGGGCAACTATCACATGACTGGATCTGCTTCGATCAGCCCTGCACGTCTCAAAGCGGCAGGTTATTCCAACAGCTATATCTCTGTTGAGATCTTGCCGTTCACAACAGCAGACAAAGCAGATCGTTTCAGCAGCTGGGACAGCATCAACATGGCGGACGTCAAGGTCGCCACAACACTGGGCACGACATTCGAAAAGCTCGTACGCGAGTGGTTCCCTGATGCGCAAATCACAGTCGTAGAAGCGCCCGCACGTGGTTATCAAGAAGTGCTGTCAGGCCGTGCGGATGTTTTCATCACATCCAACATTGAGGGCTCAACGCTGGTGAAAAAGTTCCCGAACGTGCAGCAGGTTGCTGTGGAAAGCGCGCGCGCACCAACGCCTATCGCGATGTTGTTGCCACAAGCTGACCAAGTTTGGATCAACTACGTGAACTCATGGGTTGAGCTGAAAAAGACACAAGGCTTCTTTGAAACAACAGCGGCGAAATGGGGTCTGTAAAAGACTTTCGTTTTAGCAACTGGCTAAGTTAAGTTGAACCGCGGCTCCCATTAGGGCGCTGCGGTTTTTCGCATTTAAGGGCGCGCGTATGAGCAACGATCATTTTCGCATCGATATGCATTCGCACTATTACGGCGGTGGTTTGCGAGAGGTGATTGCAGCCCGTGACAAACGACCTTTTCTGCGCGAAGCAGAGGACGGATCATTGAATATGATTGCGATGAACGGCGCGTTTCCGTTTACCGCAGATTACTATGATCACAGGGTTGGCCTTGCGCAGATGAAAGCCCAAGGACTGACCCATCGTATGCTTACTTTTCCAGGCGCATTGGGGGTTGATCTGTTACCCGCAGAAGAGATCGCAACAGCAATCTATGCATTCAACGACCATCTTGCAGATCTTGGCACAAAAACTGATGGCGCTCTCATCGGCCTCGCAGGCGTACCGCTTGCAGATATGGATCTCGCCTGTGCTGAGGTGATCCGCATTCGCCGTGACCTCGGGTTGATCGGGATCATCCTACCGTCAAATTATTTCAACACGCTCGGTGACATGGAAGAGATGCGCCCCCTGCTTGAGGCGGCCAACACATATGGTTGTCATATTATGCTGCATCCGGGCCTAAAAGTTGGAGAGGAACCCCCTGCCCGCCCAAGTGATCATATGCAATATCGCCTGTCTGCGCTTGATCTGCAAAACAGTGCCGCACAGGTGGCATTGACTGTGATCCTCTCCGACATGCTCGATGCTTATCCTCGTGTGACGTTCCAAGTGGTGAACCTTGGCGGAACGCTTCCTTTCATCTTTGAGCGGCTTGAGAGCATCGCACGCCACCGCAATGCTGACGCGCCTTTCCCGACAGAGCGTTTGCGCCGGATCTGGTACGATTGCGCCTCTCTCGGCCCTCGCGCGCTTGAGGCAGCAGTCAAACTTTTTGGCGCAGATCGCATTATGCTCGGGTCTGATTATCCGATCTTCAAGGATGATCCTTATGCCCACGCGCTCGCCCCTGCTGAGTTGAGCCCGCAAGACATTCAACAGATTGCTTGGAAGACGGCGCATGATCTTGTTACACACTTAGAGACCCTACGACAAAACAAGTAACGAATCTGTATTGCTGACCTTGCAAAGATGGTGTTTGCTGCGAGTCATAAAGTTGCGGTGCCAAAGCATGGTAAAACAGCAAACGAAATTTTCTGGGAGGAAAAACAAAATGAAACGTAGAACACTAATGAAAACCAGCTTGGTTGCCGGCGCGCTCGCGTTCAGCCTTGGTGCGACAGCGGCGTTTGCCGAAACAGTAACGCTGCGCATGTCCACATGGCTGCCACCCAAGCATCACCATACTGCGACAACCCTGCCTGCATGGATCGCAGCTGTGGAAGAAGCATCCGGCGGTACGCTTAAGATCAAGATCGACCCAGCGCCGATCGCAAAGCCACCAGGCCAGTACGACGTTGTGCGCGATGGCGCGGCAGATATGTCCTATCACGTTGTGGCGTACACACCTGGCCCGTTCGAAATTCTGCGCGGTGCAGAGCTTCCGTTCCTGTCACCAAACGGCGAAATCGGCAGCCAGGCGGCGTATGACTGGTATGACCGCAACATCGGCTTCGACAAAGAGTTCAAAGACGTCAAAATCATCACCATGTTCGTGCATGGCCCGGGTGCGATCCACTCCAAAGAGCCAATCAAAACGCTTGAAGACCTCGCAGGCGTAAAGCTGCGGGTTGGCGGTGGCGGTGTTCGCATGGGTGAAGCACTTGGCGCGACGCCAGTGGCTCTGCCAGCGACACAAGCGTATGAAGCGATCCAAAAGGGTGTTGCAGATGGTGCAATGTTCCCATTCGAGTCCATCGGTGGTTTCCGTTTGGGTGAGCTGGTGAACTATCACCTCGAAATTCCTGGTGGTCTGTACACAACACCATTCGCTGTGATGATGAACCCTGCAAAGTTTGACAGCCTGTCTGATGAGCACAAGAAAGTGCTGACAGACCTTGGTGGCGTTGCTGGTGCGAAAATCTTTGGCAAAGGCTGGGATGACGCGGACGCAGTGGGCCGTAAACTTGCAGAAGAGCAAGGTGGCGTATTCCACAAGCTTGAGGGCGAAGAGCTTCAGCGCTGGAGCGACAAGATTGCATTCATGAATGATGCATGGGTCGAAAAAGCAAACGCTGCGGGCCTTGATGGCGCAGCTCTGCTGGAAGACTTCAAAGCGACAGTTGCCAAGTACTCAGGCACTAACTAATCGCTAAAGTGAAAATATGGCGCCAGACCAGCTCTGGCGCCATTCTTTTTCGTGAGGGGCCCCCTTGGAAAATCTGTTGAAATCCTTGTCCAAAGCATTGGCCGCATTTGCTTGTGTCGTGTTGATTGCAGTGATGCTGATCACCTTTGTTGATGTTGTTGGGCGTTATTTCTTTAACGCTCCGATCACCTTTGCGGTGGAAATGATACAACTGGGCATGGGGCTTTTGGTGCTCTTTGGTCTTGCGATAACAACGCTTGATCGCGGGCATATCGCGGTAGACGTGCTTGATACTGTGGTGCCTAAAATTGTGCAGCGCATATTTGCGATGATTGCTGCGCTCAGCGCGGTGGTGTTCATCACGCTTGTAGCCTGGCGCCTTTGGGACCGTGGCATAAAATTCTATGAAGACGGGCTTGCAACAGACGTTCTGTTCCTTCCCGTCTGGCCGGTCGTGATCTTGATGGCCTGCGCCGCAAGCGTTGCTGCTTTCATCGCACTTGTGCAATTCTTCATTCCTAGCATTCAGGGCCACACACACCCGCTAGCCCCAGATTTGGAAGACTGATGGACCCGATTACAATTGGCACGCTGACGTTCATCGTTCTCTTCGTTATGCTTATTCTCACTGTACCTATTGGCTTTGCCATGGGTATTTGTGGCCTTGCGGGTATGTCGATGATTATCGGCTTTGGCCCGTCTTTATCGCTCTTTGGTACGACAGTTTACGAAACGACCGTGACCTACGATCTTTCGATCGTGCCACTGTTTGTCTTGATGGGTGCGGTTGCATCGCGCTCTGGCCTGTCCAAAGAACTCTATGGTGCGTTCAACGCTTGGATGGGCGCGTTTCGCGGTGGTCTTGCGCTCGCAACTGTTGGCGCGTGTGGAGCATTTGCAGCGATCTGCGGCTCTTCCGTCGCAACGGCTGCGACAATGTCCAAAGTCGCACTGCCTGAAATGAAACGCTACAAATATGGCGAAAGCCTTGCCACAGGGTCTGTCGCTGCGGGCGGCATCATTGGTATTCTTATTCCGCCTTCTGTTGTGCTTGTGCTTTACGGTGTTCTAACGGAAACCTCGATCGGGGATCTGTTCATCGCGGGCTTTCTACCTGGTGTTCTCACCATCCTTGGGTTCATGCTGGTCATCGTCATTGTGACACGCATTTATCCTGACATCGGCCCTGCTGGTGAAAAAGCCACGACGAAAGAAAAGTTCGAAGCACTTGGCCGCACGTGGGCGATTATTCTGCTTTTCGCTATCGTCATCGGTGGCATCTATTTCGGCGTGTTCACCCCTACTGAGGCCGCAGGGATCGGCGCTGTTGGCGCCTTTGTTATCTCCGCCCTCAGGGGCCGCATGACCTTGGCCAACACGCGCGAAGCGTTGATGGAGACGGTGACGACCACCGCGATGATCTTCACCATTCTTATCGGTGCTTTGACACTGAACAATCTGATGGTCTTCTCCGGCATCGCAGCGGCGCTGTCTGGCTTTGTCTCTGGTCTTGATATGCATCCTATGGCGATCATGGCGATCATCTTGTTGATGTATCTTGTGATGGGCTGCTTCCTTGATGCGCTTGCGATGATCCTTTTGACGGTGCCAATCTTCTTCCCGATCATCACAGACCTTGGGTTTGACCCGGTGTGGTTCGGCATCATCGTTGTGATGGTGGTAGAGCTGGGCCTGATCACACCACCGATTGGTATGAATGTTTTTGTCATCAAAGGCATGGTGCCAGACGTCAAACTCTCCTCGATTTACATCGGCGTGATCCCCTTTGTGATTGCACAATTCGTCCTGATCATTCTGGTGTTTCTTGTACCCGGCATTGCGCTCTGGTTGCCTGAAACAGCGGCGTCTTTCCGTTAGGATAAACCCATGTCTGACCCTTGCATTATCTGCGTTGCGATCACCGGCTCTGTGCCCACGCAAGCGGACAATCCGGCAGTGCCTGTTACGCTATCTGAACAGATCGAAAGCACTCATGCGGCTTACGAGGCGGGCGCAAGCATCGCCCATTGCCATGTGCGCGATGACGAGGGCAAGCCAACTGCCGACCCAGATCGCTACGCCGCGCTGATGGAAGGCATCAAGACGCATTGCCCTGATATGATTGTGCAACTCTCTACTGGCGGGCGTTCTGGTGCAGGTCGGGAACGCGGCGGTATGTTGCCCCTGCGTCCAGAGATGGCATCGCTCACCGTAGGCTCCAACAACTTCCCAACACGTGTGTATGAGAACAGCCCCGATCTGGTCGATTGGCTTTCCTCCGAGATGATCAAATACAACGTAAAGCCCGAGATCGAAGCCTTCGATCTTTCCCACATCTTTCACGCCGCTTTGATGCACAAACGCGGGCAACTTGTAGGCACGCCTTATGTGCAGTTCGTGATGGGTGTGAAAAACGCCATGCCCGCAGATCGCGCTGTGTTCGACTTCTACCGCGCGACTGTTGAGCGTCTCTTCGGCGCTGATGCGCCATGGTGCGCTGCTGGTGTCGGTCCTCAGCAAATCGTGGTGAATGAGTGGGCGATTTCCACAGGCGGCCACGCCCGTACGGGCCTAGAGGACAACATCCGCCTCGACAAAAACACCCTCGCCCCGTCCAATGCCGCTTTGGTTCAACGCACCGTTGCACTGTGCGAGAAATACGAACGCCCTGTAGCAACAACTGCTGAGGCGCGGGGTATTTTGGGGCTTTGAGCGGTACAGTTAAGACCGTCTAGGCTTACATATTAGCCATTATACTGCACAAGTCTCATTCCGCATCAATACGTCGCTGTAATGCTTGACGAAACGTCTTTGCGCCCAGATCCAAACCTAGATCAATATTAGGCGTGTGCATCGCCGCCATGCCTTTATGCACCTTCTCCAAGATCGCTTTGTCCTCTTGAAACGCCATGAGCGCGCCTGCGTTCATGACCTTTGAAATTTCAGCATCATCAGGGTCCGTGTTGCGGTGTTGGAACCAAACGTATTGCGTGTTGTTCTCATCCACAGGCGTCATGAAGTTATATGAAATGTTAAGATAGGTTTGCGCCACCTCGGGCTTGCCCGGACCGCCCGTGCCAACAGGCGTGTAGACCGACTTGTTCAAGGCAATCGCGGGGAAACACATCTCGTAGTGCTGCTTGCGATCGCAGTTGCCCTCAAAGCGCACAAGGTCTTTGTAATAAGGCGACGGGGGTTGGTCATAAATCCAGCGCGACACGATAACACCGCGCTCTGTCTTTTCCATATCAAGGGGCGCGCTATCGGTTCCACCCCCCGCGAATGAACTGACGTGCACCCACGCAACATGGCTCGGGTCCAGCAAGTTATCCACGACCCACAGATAGTTGCAGGCAATCGGTAGAACGCCACCGTCAGTGGAACCCCACTTTGGGTTGTCAAAATTCTCGATCTCGAAAATCTCGTCAGGGTCAGCCTTGTCGGGATCCCCCATCCAAATCCAAAGCAAACGGTAGCGATCCACAACAGGATAGCTGCGCACCCGCGCACGGCGCGGCGTCATCCCGCGTTGCGTCGGGCTATCAGTGCACTTGCCTGTGCAATCAAACGTCAGGCCATGATAACCACAAACGACCGTATCCCCTTCTAGCGCCCCCATAGAAAGCGGCAGTTTGCGATGTGGACATGCATCTTCCAGCGCCACAGGCGTGCCATCGGCTTGACGATAAAACACGATCTCTTCACCCAACAGCATTTGTGGCTTGAGCGTACGTTCGTAATCCTTGCTCCACCCCGCAACATACCAGCAATTGCGTAAATACATGATGCGCTCCCTGTTCCTTTTGAAGTAGCTTAATGCGCGTAGGGCGAATGCCAATCCTCAAACAGCTTTCTTTTCATTAGATTGTCTAATGGCTTGCGCGATTTCGCTTGCTCCACCCACCAGAACCCGTAGCTTTGCGGGCATGTTAAAGACCCTTCCCTACAACGCCTTGCGTACTCTTGAAGCCGTCGTGCGTTTGGAAGGATTTGGGCGCGCCGCACAAGACCTCAACGTCACTCAAAGCGCCGTCAGTCAACATGTCAAACAACTCGAAGAGTGGCTCGGTCATCCACTCTTGATCCGGCGTAGTCGCCAGACCATCCCTACAGATCAAGGCGCGCGGCTCGCGCAAGCCGTGCGCGCAGGATTTGGCACTGTGCAACAGCTTTGCGATGAGCTGCGTGACAGCAAAAACACCGAGCGCGAGGGTTTGCTTGTCGCCACACCCCCCGGTTTCGGCTTTATCTGGCTCTTACCCCGCCTGTTCCGCTTTGATGCCGCATATCCTACGATCCCAATCTCGCTCTCCAGTGATCCCACCTCTCAAGCGCCAAACACCAGCGATGCTGATGTGATCCTGTCCTACAGCGCTGGTGGGTTTCCCAAGATGCATGCGCAGACGCTGATGTCGGAAACGATGTCCCCTGTCTGTGCACCTGAACTTGCGGCACATATTCACAGCGTTGATGACATCGCCAAACATGTGATGCTGCTTGATACGATGGACATCCCCGACCATCTGTCGAGCTGGGCGTTCTGGGCAAAAGAGGTCGGCGTCAAACTGCCCCACTCCCCGCGCACTCGTAAATTTGGCCAAGCCAATATGGTGGTCCAAGCCGCAATCAGCGGCTCTGGCATCGCAATGGGACGTGGGCCCTTGGTTGCAGACGCCCTACAGGCTGGCATGTTAGTTCATCCATTTCCTGAATTTGCGCACTCACAGTTCTCCTATTGGTTTGTCTGTAAACACGAAGCGTTGGACTCCCCTTCCGTCCTCGCATTTCGCGATTGGCTACTGCAGGAGGCACGCGCTTAAGCTCAAAAAACCTGTAAAATCACGTATTTATACCTGTCACGCTGATGCACTTAAAAACATTAGCTCAGCTAATAAATATCATAACAAATGCTCGCTTAGTCCTTGCCGATGTGACATCAGGCTCTAAACTAGTGTCTATGCAAGTTGACACTTTTGATTCAGATACACCTGCGGCAGAGATGATCCACGTCTCAAAAGTCGACAAATTTTATGGCGATTTCAAAGCGCTGAGCGACGTTGATCTGACCGTGAACCAGGGCGAACGCATCGTAATTTGCGGCCCTTCCGGCTCAGGCAAGTCCACGCTTATTCGCTGCCTCAACGGGTTAGAATTCCACGATGCGGGCGAGATTATCGTTGACGGGATTTCTGTTGAAGAAGACAGCAAACATCTGAAAACCCTGCGCCAAGAAGTGGGCATGGTCTTTCAACAGTTCAATCTGTTCCCGCATCTGACGATCCTCGAAAACCTGACCATCGGTCCGATGAAAGTGCGCAAGATCGCTAAGGCAGAGGCTGAAAAGCGCGCGCGCGAGTATTTAGAGCGCGTTCACATCCCAGAGCAGGCCGACAAATATCCCGCACAGCTTTCCGGTGGTCAGCAGCAACGCGTCGCCATCGCGCGGTCGCTTTGCATGGAAACACGGATCATGCTGTTTGATGAACCGACCTCCGCCCTTGATCCTGAAATGATCAATGAAGTGCTCGATGTTATGGTCGAGCTTGCCGATACGGGCATAACGATGGTTTGCGTCACGCACGAGATGGGTTTCGCGCGCAAGGTCGCGGATCGCATGGTGTTTATGGAAGCGGGACGCATCGTTGAAACCGCCACACCAGAGAAATTCTTCACAAACCCCGATAGCGAACGCCTCAAACTCTTCCTTGGTCAGATTCTGGATCACTAACAGATGAGGACGCGCGCCAAACCTCTGACACTCAAGAAAATGCTGAACTCGGTTCCCGTCTCAGTCGCGGTTTATGCGTTTGTGATGTGGCTGATCATTTATGGCGCATACGCCGGCGCGCAAGCGATGGGCTATAATTGGCAATGGTATCGAATGCCGCAGTACTTCTACACACTCACCGATGATGGCTTCCAGCTGGGCGAGATCATGATCGGACTTGGCAAAACCATCCAGCTTTCGATCACCGCTTTCGCGCTTGCTACGCTCTTAGGCTTGCTGATCGCGCTCTTGCGCCTCTCCGATCTTGTGATCGGTCGCGGCCTTTCCATCGCGCTGCTCGAATTCCTGCGCAACATGCCACTGCTGGTTCTGCTCTATCTCTTTTACTATGTCCTTGGTCCTGTCTTTTCACTGGACCGCTACACCGCCAGCGTGCTCTGCCTTGCCGTCTTTCACGCCGCACTCATCTCGGAAATCTTCCGCGCAGGCATCAACGCGATCCCCAAGGGCCAATGGGAAGGCGCGACATCCATCGGCATGTCCAAATCCCAAGCTTACCGCTACATCATCCTGCCGCAATCGGTCCGCTTCATGCTTCCGCCTATGACGGGCGAAGTTGTGCATCTGATCAAAAGCTCTGCCATCGTCAGCGTCATTGCTGTCGCCGAACTCACAACCATTGGGCGCAACCTGATTTCCGACACGTATATGAGCTTTGAAATTTGGTTCACCATCGCGGCGGTCTACATGGTCGTGACCCTGCTTCTTTCTATCGGCGTCTCGCAAGTGGAAAAGAAATACGCCGTTCAATTGTAGTTAATACTTAGTAAACCCAACCAAGGAGAATACCCATGACATTCACCAGACGCTTCGCAGGCCTCGCGCTTGCATCAGCAGCAGCGCTCTCGCTCGCCCTGCCCGCTTCCGCGCAAAGCACGCAGCAATCGCTTTCTAGCGGCTCTGTGATTGAAAGCATCAAACAAGACGGCGTGATCAAAATCGGCCTGTCCATCTTCCGCCCTTGGTCCATGCGCGACCTCAACGGCGAACTCGTCGGTTTCGAGCTGGACGTAGGCCGTGAATTGGCCAAAGACATGGGCGTCGAAGTCGAGTTTGTTCCGACCTCTTGGGATGGCATCATCCCTGCTCTTGTATCCGGCAAATTCGACGTCATCATTTCCGGCATGTCGATCACACCCCAGCGTAACCTGACGGTCAATTTCTCTGACCCCTATGCGTACTCCGGCATGACGATCTTGGCGAACAAAGCAATGACCGATGGTTTCGCGCTTGAGGATTATAACTCCGCAGACGTGACATTCGCAGCCCGCCGTGGCGCAACGCCAGCGGCTGTAATTGCTGATATGTTCCCAGAAGCAGAACTGCTCTTGTTCGATGAGGATGGCGCAGCCACGCAAGAGGTTCTCAATGGCAACGCGCACGCGACAATGGCCTCGGAGCCAACACCGTCAGAGGGTGCGCGCCGCTACCCCGACACGCTTTATGTACCGTTTGATGAAGCGTTCCAAGCGGGCGGCGAGGCCTTTGCAATGCGCAAGGGTGATCCGGATGCAGAGAACTTCTTCAACAACTGGATCGGTACGAAAACACGTACAGGCTGGTTGAAAGAACGCCACGATTATTGGTTCCGCGGCGAAGACTGGAAAGACCAAGTCGCTGAGTAGTATCAGACCCTAACAAAGCGGATGGGCGTTAAGTCGCCCTCCGCTCCCCTCTCTCGAAAGCCCACTTAGATGCAAAAATTCCTCAAACGACTTCACTGGCTCGACTACGTTATCGTAGCGCTTGTGCTTGTTGCTGTGGTCTTTGTGATCCAACGCATTGGCGGCACGCTTAACTATAATTGGCGCTGGGAGAAAATCCCGAACTACATTTTCCGCTACCGCGAAGATCAAGAACGCTGGGTCGCCAACCTGTTGATTCAAGGCCTCGTGGCGACCATTCGCATCTCCATCTACGCCAGCATTCTTGCGCTCATTCTTGGCGTTATCCTCGGGGTTGCGCGCTGCTCTGCCAACCTTGCCGTGCGCATGCTCGCGCGGACATATCTCGAATTTCTGCGCAATGTCCCCCCTGTCGTTGTCATCTTTATCTTCTTCTTTTTCCTATCTGAACAACTGATCCAAGCCCTCAATATGGAGCGTTGGGCACGCGAAATCGCGCGCAGTGACGACAACGCAATCTGGACCTTTTTCTTCGGTGACATGCGGCGCTTCCCTGCCCTCATTTCTGGCGTCATCGTCCTTGGATTATTCCAAAGCGCATTCGTCGGGGAAATCGTGCGTGCAGGTATTCAATCTGTCGATAAAGGCCAACGCGAAGCCGCGCGCTCTATCGGGATGAGCCGCTTTCAGGAAATGCGCTACATCGTCTTACCACAAGCCATGCGCAAAGTGCTGCCGCCAATGGCGAACCAATTCATCACATTGGTCAAAGACAGCTCACTCGTCTCGCTCATTTCCGTGCCAGATTTGACGTTCAAAACCGTCGAGCTCGTCGCCTCGACACGTATGATATTCGAAGCATGGCTCGTCGCTGCTGCCTTCTACTTCGCTATCTGCTTCGGCCTTTCGATGCTGTTCAGGCGGTTGGAACAACCCTAATTGTCCACATCCTGCACAACGATCATCAACATATCACCACGCTGCACATAGCCGCGATTGGTATGGGCAAGCACCATGCCATCGTGGCTAAACCGAACCTCCTCTGAGGCACGCTCAGGTTCCAATGCAAAATGGAACCGCCCCGCAATATCGCCTACTTTGACCCGCATACCTGCACACGCGACGCGATCAAAGACACCCTCGCTCTTGGCGTTCAAGCTATGCTCCGCTGCGGTGATCTCTACCATCTCAACATCCGCACGCGGCGCAACATCGCCTTTCAATATCCCTCGACTGCGCAACATATTATACAAGCCCTGCTCGGTCAGATTGGTGATATCAGGATCGACGCCACCGCCACCGCCAAGCTCCGTGGCAATCATCGCCACCCCTGCCCGCTCCGCAGCAGAATTAAGCGAACGCGCATCGTTGAAACTGCCTAGAACCCAAATCAGCGGCAATCCAAACACGCGCGCCAATTCCAAGTTCGCTGCATATAATTCCGTATCCTTCGTGCGCGTCGCCAACGTACAAGGCGCGAAAAACGACGCTTTCCCGCCAGAATGTAAATCCACCGCAATATCCGCGCGTGGCATCAATTCCGTTTCAACATAATAAGCAATCTGCTGCGAGATACTCCCAAGCGGATCCCCTGGAAACGCGCGGTTCAAGTTCACATCATCCAGCGGCGAACACCGCTCAGACAAACGCACAGCAGGAGCATTCAAAGCTGGCACAATTATAATTTGTCCACTGATCTCTTCGGGCTTGAGATCATTCGCCAAACGCATCATTGCAGACGGCCCTTCAAACTCGTCTCCATGCGTTCCCGCAATCATCAACGCCACAGGGCCATCACCGTTCTTCAAGCTAATGATCGGCACAGGGTGATAGCCAAGCGGCACAGAATTATCCGACCACTTCACCCGCAAATCGCCCACATTTCGACCCATCGCATCCAGATCAATGCTCGCAGCTATCGCAGTTTTCATCGTGATCCCTTTACTTCGCATTGTTGCGCCTAAATTCTTCTGTAAGATCATCATCGCGAACAAACCGCCGGTCAAGGATAAGCCCAACGTGACACAAGCCGTTCTCACCCCCGTCACACAAGCGCTAAACGACGGGACCCTCACGCGCGCAGAGCTCAAAGCGCTGATGCAGCGCTCAAACACCCCTGCGTTCATCCATCTCGCCATCTGGATCGCTGCGCTTTGCGTCACCTCGACCCTTATTGCACTTGCCTACAATTTCCTATGGATCTGGCCCGCGATGTTCGTGCACGGCGTCATCCTCGTGCACCACTTTTCGCTTCAACATGAATGTTGTCATTACACAGTGTTCAAAACCCGCTGGCTCAACGATGTGGTCGGCAATATTTGCGGTTTCATCATCATGCTGCCCAGCCGCCATTTCCGCTATGAGCATTGCGACCACCACACACATACACAAATTCACGGCGATGACCCTGAGTTGATCCCCCTGCCAAAAACCCTCGCTGGGTATTTCTGGTATCTCTCCTCCATCCCCTATTGGCGCAACAAGTTCACCGAACTTTTCCTGCACACACGCGGGCATCTGAGCGATCAAGAAAAGCATTTCGTCCCCAAGGAAGAGCACGCAACAATCATTTGGGAAGCCCGCATCATGCTGATGCTCTACGCCGCCATTATTGCGACATGTGCGCTCACGAATTGGTGGGCGCCTATTTGGTTCTGGTGGCTTCCCGTTGTTCTAGGCGAACCTGTGATGCGCTTCATTCGCATGACCGAACATGTGGGCAAACCCTGCATTCGCGAGATGACAGAGAACACGCGCACCAACTATGTGATGCGCCACATGCAGTTCCTCAGTTGGAACATGAACTACCATGCGGAACATCATTATGCGTCGTCCGTTCCCTACTATGCGCTTCCAAAACTGCACGAGAAAATCAAACACGTGATCGAGGTCGAACCGCGCGGATATCTAGGCGCGCACATCGACATTTTGCGCCAACTCACAGGACGCGCAACCCGCGCTGATGCACATAATGGCGCGTGAGAAAAGCTGGCAAGACGCATTGCCGCTCGCTGACTTGCTAAAAGGTGATGCAACACCTGTGACCCTCGGCACCCGCGAACTCGCGATCTTTGACTCCGAAAATGGCATCACTGCCGCTTACGCGCGCTGCACCCATGGCGCTGCCAATCTGTGTGATGGGTATTTTGATGGCACGCATATCGAATGTCCTTTGCATCAGGGTCTTTTCGACGCGCGCACAGGGGCCGCGCGCGCTGCCCCTGCTCGTATTGCTCTGCGAATGATCGAAGCGCGCGTTCAAGGCGACATGATCCAACTACTTCTGTAGCAAACGCTACTTTCCCAAATCAGCAAAAGCATCAGGGAACAGCTCTTTCCAGAACGCCTCAATCGCATCGCGGTTCAACGCAGACATCCAACCATGTCGCGCAAAATCATCGCGCTCATTGGCTTGACTGAGCGACGCAAGAAACAACCGTTTATCTGCGTCCCGTTGCGTAGGCGTGCGCCCTTTAACAATGTCCTGCACCGCCGCCAAGGCTTGCGCCCGCGCACTGGTCACAGCGCTCTTTGCGGGTGCTTCTGGCTTAAAGTCATCGCGCAAGGCAGCCGTCAAATACCCGATGGGTGAGCGCACATCATCCTGCGCCTCTACATATGACAGCTTTTGCGCCACCACATCTTCGCCGTGCTGCGTAATCCATTGTCGCGCTAGGCGATCACTCACCCCCATTCCTCGCAATCGGTCATAAACCGGCGCACGCCGCAGGCCCGTCCCATCATCCAGATCAAGGATCGCAAGCTGCGGGTTCGGCTTAATAACAAAACGAATATCAGTCACCGCCCTGCCCCGCTTACGCGTCTCCGGGGTCACAATGATATTGCTCGACTTGTTCACTTCCGCGACCGCAGGCTTAATAATCTTCGCGTTCAGGTGTTTATAAATCTGGTAATATGCGCTGTCCTCAACCCCCATCAAACGGCGAAACGTGTCCAGCGGCCACCACCCCGTGCTGCCTGTGCGATGAAAGCGATAGCAGTTCTCATAAAGCGCCAAAGCATGGCCACTAGTGAACCTGCGCTGGATATTCAGGTTAATCAGCGCAAAAACCTTTGGGTCTGCCAGCTTTTCCGCCAGCGCGGGCGAATAGGCGTATTCGCAAACGCCCCCTTTTAACTTGGCATAACTGAGCAAACTCGACACGCCCCACTCTTGCGCCCCATCTGCACCCAACATGTCCCATTCAGCAACCGTTTCCGCCAAGCCGCGCAGCGACGCTTTCAACGTGTCAAAATCGTTCGAATTGTAGCCAACCATCATGCACAAGGTCCGCGCATCCATCTCGAAGGTTTGCGCATCGCCCAGCCGGTCATACGCATTCAGCAACAACACATTAGAAAGCTTGCGTTGCAACAGCGTCAGTTTCCCGGACACATGTATCGCAGCGACATGTTTCTTGACCGAACCACGGCGCAAAGCGCCCGTCAGTTTATCCTTGGGAATGTCATCTTGCACAGCTAAGGTACCTCTGCTCACGGTTCTCTTTGGAACCTTTTGATGACGACACTTACCAGTAAAAGCACCTCGCTTCAATTGTCTTGTAGGTGCTTTAACCGCGCCATTCACCAAACCAACGCTAACCGATAAGGTACCCAGATACAGGACGCATATCAGATGAGAGCACACTGTTTTCGCCCAACAAGACCCTAACAAGACGTTTAGACACGACATCCCGCGAATCGGTACCTTTGATCCTGATCTATGGTCCCTGTCATCCCGTAACTTGGTACCTTTTGTCCCGTGCAAAGGCACTCTAAAGAACGTAACCTATTGTTATTAGGTAATTAATAAACTCCAAAGTCTATAAAGACTCTATACATATTAAACAGTAAGGGCATTGTTTTAGGATTTCTTTAACATTCTTACATGAATATTTCCGTTTTTCGATAGGATGTGCCATTCTTTGAATGATATAACACATAAAAAAGAACATGAGACGCGCACAATGACGACAGCAGGTAAGCAGCCCCTTCCACCCTATTTCGGAATCGATCCCGAACGTTCCGCTGCGAAACTCACCCAGCCTATCGACACCGCGCGATTCGCGAAAGCAGCGGCATTTGCTGCCCGTGGGCGCGATGAACTTGCCAAGACAGGCCATGCCCCTGATGGCAAGAAACAGCTTCGCCGCTTTTCTACTTGGGAAGTGTGCCGCTATTTAATCCCTGTCGCCCCTGCTCATTTTCGCCGCGTTCTGCGGGCTAATCCTGACCTGCCTCAAGGCACGGGAGAGGGCAATTCAAAATGGTTCGATCTGTCAGAGGTGATTGAGCTGCGCGCCCACTTCGCGGCTGAAGGTGCGGCAAACCGTGAATATCAGCCTTACAAACCGAACGGTGCGCAGGCCAAAACCATCGCTGTCGCCAATTTCAAAGGTGGTGTTGGTAAAACGTCGACCTGTGCGCACCTTGCCATGTCCGCCGCACTGGATGGTTACAAAGTCTTAGTCATTGATCTGGACAGTCAGGGCTCGCTCACCAGCATCATGGGCGGCACCGTAAGTGATGAATGGCAAACCGCTTTTCCTATTCTCGCACGCGATTTTGCGCAGCACGTGCAAGCGGAAAACAAGGTGCGCAGTGCGCGCGGTGAAGCTGAAATTCCTCTCGATGAAACCCTCACAGAAGCCTTAGAGGTTTCGCCGCGAAACCTCGTTCAGGAAACCCACTGGCCAAACATTGACCTGATCGGCGCACAGCTCAATCTCTATTGGGCTGAATTTCAGATCCCTGTATGGCGTATGCAAGGGCGTGGTTGGCAGCTCTGGGATGGACTGACCAATGGATTGAATGACAGTGGCCTACTCGACGAATATGACCTCATCTTTCTCGATACCCCCCCTGCCCTTGGCTACCTCACGATCAACGCGTTGGCCGCCGCTGATATCTTGCTCGTCCCCCTTGGTGCGTCGTTTCTGGAATTTGATTCAACGGGTCGTTTCTTTGATATGCTCTACTCTACCTTCGCCAGCATCGAAGATGGTGAAAACGCGCAGCGCCGCCAACAAGGATTGCCAGAGATCAAGTTCGAATGGGACGCTGTGCGCACGCTCATCACGCGTTTCGATGCGAACCAACAGACGGATTTGGCCAACGTGATCCAAGCGTACTTTGGGGATCTGATGACCACCTTCCGACAAGATGTGACCGCGATGATTGGCCAAGCAGGTGAGCAGGTGAACGGGATTTATGAAGCGGATTATCGCGAATTCAATCGCGACACTTATGTTCGTGGCCGCGAGACTTTCGATCGGACCTGGGCTGAAGTGAAAGAGATTATTGTCGGTGCATGGTTCCAAGATGCAGCAGAACAATTGATGGAGACTGAGAATGGCCAAGCGTAGAAAAGTTGCTGTCCCCTCTGCGGACGATCTAAATCAGATCGAAGAGAGGTTTCGCCGCGAAACCTCCCCCCGTTCAGGAATGGCGCCCATCAGCCAGATCAGCGCCGACGCCGCGCTTGCCAGCAGCCCGTTAGATGTTGAAAGCCGCGCTGCCAGTGCAAAGCTCCAAGCCGATTCTGATGCGCTGCAAAGCTTGCGGTCTGAGGGACGTGAACTGCTTGCGATCCCACTTGATCAAATTGATCCGCGCGCGATGATCCGGGACCGCACGTTGATCAACGCTGATGAAATGAAAGAGCTAAAAGACTCGATTGAAGCCCATGGCATGCGCCTTCCTATCGAAGTGTTTCGTCGCGAAACGACCGAGGCGAATGATGCGCCTTACGGTCTGCTATCTGGCTTTCGCCGCTACAATGCTGTTCGTGAATTGGCGTCCAAAAGCGATGATTCAAAGTGGCTAAAAATCACAGCGATAGAGCGTGATCCAGAAGCGCTTGGTGGTGCAATCACAGCTATGGTGGAAGAGAATGAAATACGCTCCAACCTATCGCATTTTGAACGTGGTCGCATTGCCGTTGTGGCAGCTCAACAAGGTGTTTTTGCCAATACTGAAGACGGGGTGAACAAACTTTTCGCCGTCGCCTCCAAAGCCAAGCGTAGCAAAATTCGCGCGTTTGCTTTGATCTTTGAAGAGCTGGGTGATCTGCTGATTTATCCAGAAGCGCTGAAAGAACGCGATGGTTTAAGACTTGCCAATGCATTGCGAAATGGGGCGGAAGCTGATTTGCGCGATGTGCTGTCCCGCGGCACATTCGAGAATGCAGAGCATGAATGGATAGCGCTTGAGGCCATCATTGAGGCGCAAGAAGCACAGTCGCGCAAAGATCCTGCGCGCGGTGGCCGGCCCGCAGGTTTCGCGGCGAAACCTACTTGGCAGGGGGATACGCGGGTTCTTTCTTCTGGTGTGACCCTGCGCCACGCCCATGACAGCAACGGCCATATGATCCGAATTGGTGGTAAAACGCTGGACAAAGACCTGATCGAAAGCGCGATAGAACACCTCGCTTATTTGCTCGAAAAACCCAAAGACTAAGGAGATAGGTTTCGCCGCGAAACCTATCACGTCGGGTTGAAGCAGTGTTGCAGCCCTTGCATTGTCGCAGGAATCGCCCTTTCTAAGCCATAGATTTTGAAAGGGCTTCCTATGGAACTTAACGCCGATTTTGACGCAACAGTAATTGTGCATTCAGAAAAGCTCGACTGGATTGCATCGCCTATGAAAGGTGTTGATCGTCGAATGTTGGACCGTATTGGCGATGAAGTTGCCCGTGCAACCAGTATCGTTCGCTACGCCAAGGGCAGTCGCTTTTCCGCCCACACCCACACGGGCGGCGAAGAATTTATCGTCCTTGAGGGTGTGTTTCAGGATGAGCATGGTGATTATCCAGCAGGCACCTATGTGCGCAATCCGCCAACAACAGCTCATACGCCCAGCTCTGCTGAGGGCTGCACGATCTTTGTGAAGCTGTGGCAATTTGATATGGAGGATCGCACCCAATTTCGCAAAACTATGGAGGATGAGCTTGGCACTTACGTAGAGGGTGTCGCAAGCGCTGAACTGTTCCGCGACGCGCGTGAAGTGGTGCGCTACGCTTCACTGAAGGCAGGCGCAAACTTTGAGAATTCAGAACAAGGTGGCGCCGAAGTTTTGGTGCTCTCAGGCTCGGTGAGGTTTCGCGGCGAAACCTTGGGGCAGGGCAGTTGGCTGCGTTTACCTGATGGGGACTCGCTGAATTTGATTGCTGGTGACGAGGGCGCGAAACTCTGGATGAAGACTGGTCATTTGCCCTACGCCCAAGCCGCGGCAGTTTAATGTCCAACCGAACACTGATTATTGGCGGCGGGCTTTCTGGCTTGGCGCTTGCCGATATGTTGGAACGAAATGGGCACGACTATCTATTGCTAGACGCGCGCCCTCGCTTTGGGGGCCGAATAAAGACGCAGCACATAGGCGACGGGTCTTTCGATATGGGTCCAGCTTGGTTCTGGTCTGGGCAGCCAAAGATGGCTGCTTTGATCCAGCGCTTTGGCCTAAAGACGTTCGAGCAATATGCCACTGGTGATTTGATTTTTGAGGATGAGCGCGGTCAAGTTCAACGTGGTGCGGGCCTGTCTTCAATGGCGGGGTCGTGGCGTGTCAGCGGTGGGCTGTCTGCCTTGATTGATGCGCTTGTTGAGCAAATTCCGCAAAGCAAGCGGGCTTTGAATTCTGAAGTGAGCGCGCTTTCGTATGACGGTTCCAAAATCAGGGCGAGGTTTCGCGGCGAAACCTCCAGCTTTGACAAAGTCGTTTTTGCAATGCCACCACGGCTTGCGGCACAGGTCACTTTTGAGCCCCCTCTGCCCGATAGTGCTCGCAGTGCGATGGCCAATGTGCCGACTTGGATGGCGGGTCAAGCGAAGGCGGTGGCTGTCTATGACACGGCGTTTTGGCGAGAAGCGGGGTTGTCTGGGGATGCGATGAGCCGACGTGGCCCTATGGTAGAAATCCACGACGCATCGCCAAAGACCGCTGGACCCTATGCCCTGTTTGGGTTCATAGGTGTTTCGCCGCGCGATCGGGCAGATGAACATGCGCTGAGAGGTCATATTATTGCGCAATTGGTCCGCTTGTTCGGAGAGGTGGCCGCAGAGCCAAAAGCGCTTTTCATAAAAGACTGGGCGTTTGACCCGAGGACGGCGACACAGGCGGATCAGGCGCCAATGTATGCGCACCCAACCTATGGTTCGCCGCGAAACCTGAGTGGTCTTTGGGATGGTCATTTGATCTTTAGTGGAACGGAGGTTGCTGATCAATTTGGTGGGTATCTAGAGGGGGCGTTACACGCGGCAGACAGAACATTTAATTTATTATCAGATGCTTAGATACATTTTTGGCAGTCTCATTGAACCGCTTGTTGCGCTCTAGCCCGCCGTCCTCATGGATGCGCGAAATGTTCCATCCTACATAGGTTAAAGCGCGCAAAAGTATAAAGAAATCAAGGTGTTCTAAGTCTACCCCCCGTTTACTGGTGTAGCCTTGGATCAACGCGTTGCGCAGGGCAGGGTAGTCGGGGTCATCGATGTATTTGAGCAAAGCAGTTGCCAGCTCAAACAGGCGAAACCCAAAGCCGCCATCATCGAAATCGATAAACGTGAGCTGTGTGCCGTCGTACATCACATTCGTTGGAACGAGGTCTGCGTGGATCAGGCCGTAGTCTAACGCATGTTCATGTTTGCTTAAAAGCGCGTCCGCTCGGGTGCGTAGGTTGCTGAGGAACGCTTGTTCCTGCGTATCAAGATACGGGTTCTCCCAGAAGCGATCCCAGAGGGGTGTTTCACCAAGCAGACCGGCGCGATCCCAAGCGGGGCGTTCGAAGGCTTTTGGAGGGTTCCACGCGTCACTGATGGTGTGGAGCTGGGCCATGTTTTGGCCGAGCTGGTGAAAAATCGCTACGCGGTTTTGAGAGGGTAAGTGTTCGGACAGGGGCGCGCCGTTGAGCCATGTGAGAGCATCGACTTGGGTGTTGTCAATTGTCAGAAGGGTTTCGCCATTGGGGCTGGGGATGGGGCTAGGGACGTTCAATCCACTTTGTGAGAGAGCGGCCATCCAATCAAGTTCCGAATGCAGTTCTGTATCGGTGCGGTAGCCGATGCGGTGAAGGCGTAGCGCGTAGGTTTCGCCGCGAAACCTGACGCGAAAGACAGCGTTTTCGCGAGCGGCTACCAGAGAATAGTCAGCGCTGTGCCAGCCCCAAAGATGCAGCGCTTTTTCGACAATTGCGTTCATAGGGCCGTGCTGAGGACATCATCGAGCGTGTCGAACAAGAGGTCAGCGTTATCGATCGAAAAGGGCATTGGCGGGCGAATTTTGAGTGTGTTTTTATGACGCCCGAGCTTGGAGAGGATGACGCCACGGTGACGCATCGCGTTGATGATTTTGTCAGTCTGCACGCTTGCCGGAGCTTTGGTTTTGCGATCCATAACCATTTCTGCACCGAAGACGAGACCAGAGCCGCGAATGTCGCCTATGACTTCGTGCTTCTCTTTCAGCTTGGTTAGACGCGCGCGCGCATAGGCACCGACGGTCTTGGCGTTGTCCATGAGATTTTCTGCGTCCATTTCTTCCAGAACAGCCAGTGCAGCGGCGCAGGACACAGGGTTGCCGCCGAATGTGTTGAAATAGCGATACCCGTCACGAAAGCGCGCGATGATGTCAGTGTTGGTGACAACGCCGCCAACAGGGTGCCCGTTTGCCATAGGCTTGCCAAGGGTGACGATGTCAGGGACTACACCCATTTTCTCATGCGCCCACATATGTGTTCCGACGCGGCCAAAGCCTGATTGCACTTCGTCGCAGATCAACAAACCACCTGCTTTGCGCACAATATTGGCTACGGGTTTGAGCCAGCCATCTGGGTTGTCTGGAAAACCCTCGTTTAGGAAATACGGGCAGATCAGTAACGCTGCGAAACCTGTGCCTGATATTTCGTGTTCAGCGATCTGTTGGGCCACGTTGTTTGCAAAAATTGTACCGTCAGGATCGTAGGCGCGATAGCTATCGGGAGCATCGACAAAGCGGAAATATTGCTCAAGACCGAAGCCGACTGTAGGGACATTGCTTTGACTGAGTTGGCTCACAAGGGATGTGTTACCATGATAGGTCGCATCGGTTGCGATGATGCCGCGTTTGCCTGTCACGGCTTCGGCCATGCGCAAGGCGATGTCGTTGGCTTCAGAGCCTGTACAAGTCACTATTGCGCTGTTTAGAGACTGATGCATCGTCGCTGTAAGGCGTTCGATGTAGTCAAGGATGCCATCGTGTAGATAGCGTGTATGGGTGTTGAGCGTGCTGGCTTGACGATGGATCGCGTCCACGACGCGTGGATTGCAATGACCGACGTGGGGGACGTTGTTGTAGCAATCAAGGTATTTGCGCCCGTCCGCATCCCAAAGCCAAACGCCATCACCCTTAACAAAGTGAACGGGGTCATCATAAAAGGTTGCGACGTTTGGGCCCATAAGGCGGGCCCGATCTTTGATGAGTTGATCTTTGGAGCGTGTCACGCCGCTTTAAAGCCCGCTTCGATGCCATCAAGAAGGGTCTGTGCATCTGCTTCACTTAGCACCAATGAGGGCGAAAGGATCAAGTTAGGGCCTGATATGCGTACCATTGCACCGTTGTCATATGCTGTATCTTGGACGACTTGCGCGCGGCCTGCATCGACCGGCTTTTTAGTGGCACGGTCTGAAACCATTTCGATAGCGGTCATCAGGCCATGGCCGCCACGTACATCCCCGATGATGTCGTATTTCTCTTTCAGAGCGAGGCAGCCCTCATAGAGCTGTGTGCCACGCGCGGCGGCGTTTTCGATGACGTTTAAACGTTTGGTTTCTGCAAGACAAGCAAGCGCGGCGGCGGCGCCAACGGGGTGACCAGAGTAGGTATAGCCGTGACCGATTTTAGCGCTTGGATTATCTTCAAATGTTTTTACCATCCGTTCCCCAAGCATAACGGCGCCGAAAGGAAAATAGCCATTGGTGATCGCCTTGGCAGTGGCCATCATGTCAGGTTTGATCCCCCAAAGACGTGCGCCAGACCATGCGCCAGTCCGTCCATAGGCGGTGATGACTTCATCGGTGATCAAAAGGATGCCATTGCGATTGCAAATCTCTTGTACCATCGGCGCGAAGGACTTGTGTGGCGGGATAACCCCACCTGCGCCAAGGATGGGTTCTATGATCATTGCGGCGAGCGTGTTGGCACCTTGAAATGCGATTTCATCCTCAAGAGCCTGCGCGCAGAGTTGAGCGAGCTTCTCAGGGTCGGTTTCATTGAAAGGGTTGCGATATGTGTAGGGGGCCGGAATGTGGAAACAGCCAGGCAAGAGCGGTTCATACGCGGTGCGGAAATTGGCATTGCCGTTGACCGATGCACCGCCCATATGGGTGCCGTGATAGCCTTTCTTGAGGCTCAGAAACTTGGTGCGTCCGTGTTCGCCACGCAGCTTGTGATACTGTCGCGCGAGGCGCAAAGCAGTTTCGACTGAATCGGACCCACCTGAGGTAAAGAACGCGCGGCTCAACCCGTCGGGCGCAAAAAATTCACCTAGCTCATAGGCCAGTTCGATGGCCACATCATTGGTCGTGCCGCGAAACGTTGAATAGTAGGGTAAGGTGTCAAGCTGCGCTGCCATCGCGTCTTTGATGGGTTGGCAAGAGTAACCAAGATTAACGTTCCACAGGCCACCAACGCCGTCCACAACGGTGTGACCGTCGATATCTGTGATGCTGACGCCGCTTGCGCCTGTGATGATTTTGGGTGGATTGTCAGCGCTGTCCTGTGGAGAGGTCATCGGGTGCCACATCTGGCGCGCGTTGTTCTCTTTCAAAAAGTTGGAGTCTTTCATGGTGCGGTGTCCAATATATGGGGCGTTTTTCAAATTTTGACAGAGTACGTCAGTTAGGACAATATGTTTTTGAACCATCGGTTCTATATGTGAACCGATTGCGAATTAACTGTTGAACCTTAGGCACGTTCGGCGGTCTATACGCTGAAAATGCCAAAGCTCGGCCAAGGGGAAAAATATGGATCAGACCAAAATTGACGCATTGCGCGCAGAACCAGTTGCGATGCGCACGCATATTATTGCGGGCCAACACGTGTCTGCGTCTGACGGCGGTCTGATGGATATTCTGTCACCTATTGACGGGCAGGTATTGACGCAAACGGCCAAAGGCACCGTGCAAGATATGAACGCCGCGATCAAAGCGGCGCGCGACGCTTTTGAGGACAAGCGATGGGCTGGTCAATCGCCTGCTGCACGCAAGAAGGTGCTCATGAAATGGGCCGATTTGATCGAGGCGCATGCGTTGGAACTGGCCGTATTGGGCGTGCGCGACAATGGTACAGAAATCAACATGGCGATCAAAGCGGAGCCGGGCAGTGCCGCTGGCACGATCCGCTATTATGCGGAAGCTTTGGACAAGATTTATGGTGAGATCGCGGCCACGCCATCTGATATTTTAGGGATGATCCATAAGGAGCCCGTTGGCGTCGTTGGCGCGATCATTCCGTGGAACTTCCCTTTGATGATCGGCGCTTGGAAGCTGGGACCTGCGCTGGCGATGGGCAATTCTGTTGTCTTGAAACCATCTGAAACTGCATCTTTGTCGCTGATGCGCATGGTGGAGCTGGCGCATGACGCGGGATTGCCTGATGGCGTGTTGAACGCAGTGACGGGTGAGGGCGCAGTTGTCGGCGAAGCGATGGGTTTGTCGATGGACGTTGATGTGTTGGTCTTTACCGGATCGGGGGGCACGGGTCGTCGTTTGATGGAATATGCCGCGCGTTCTAACATGAAGCGGGTCTATCTGGAGCTGGGCGGAAAATCCCCAAACGTGATTTTTGCCGATGCGCCGAATTTAGCAGAAGCCGCGCAGGTCGCCGCTGGTGGCATTTTTCGCAATTCCGGACAGGTCTGTGTGGCTGGATCCCGGCTTTTGGTGGAAGCGTCTATTCATGATGAATTTGTCGCTGAGGTCGCGAAAGCGAGCAGTGCAATGAAAGTTGGGGATCCTTTAGATTTGGGAACCGCGATTGGGGCTGTGAATTCGGAAATTCAGCTTAAGCAAAACCTTGAGTTTGTTGAAACAGCGCGCGCCGAGGGCGGTGATGTTGTTTTAGGGGGAAGCCGTATTCTGCAAGAGACGGGGGGCTATTATATGGCACCGACGATTGTGACTGGGGTAACAGCAGAAGCGACGTTGACCCAAAAAGAAGTGTTTGGGCCTGTGCTGGGTGTCACGGCTTTCGATAGCGAGGAAGAGGCGGTGAGATTGGCCAACGCAACTGTATACGGGCTTGCGGGCGCTGTTTGGACGTCAAATTTGAGCCGTGCACATCGCATGGTGCGCGAGATCAAAACAGGCGTGATGCATGTAAACACTTATGGTGGTGCGGATGGGACTGTGCCGCTGGGTGGCGTGGGGCAATCGGGCAATGGCAGCGATAAATCGCTTCATGCGATTGAGAAGTACATCAATCTCAAGACGGCTTGGATCAAGCTTTAGAAGGCTTGCTGCCTGGGTCTAGCTGTTCGAGCAAATCGAGCAGTGTTTCATAGTTTTCATCCCCCAAGGTTTTGCGAAACTCCGCAACGATCTGCGCTGCTGGTTCGGCATATTCATCGATTATTTTCTGGCCCTTGTCAGTTATTTTGATGAACTGTCGCCGCCTGTCTACGCTATCTCGTGTTTGAGTGATGAGCCCTTTGCCGCGCATGGTTGTTGCGATGCGCGTTAGACTTGGGAAGAGCAGGGAGGCGCGACTGGCCAACGTTGAAGTGTCCAGCGCGCCAAATTCACTTAGCACGCGCAGAACGCGCCATTGTTGTTCCGTGATGCCGGTTTCTGCGAGCATTTCGCGAATCGGCGACATTGCGCCTTCGCGGGCGCGGATGAGCGCGATTGGAAGTGAGCGCGAGGTGCTTGGTAATTGAGATGACATAACACGCCTGTTTTGCACGAAGTTTTTGAAGCTGCCAAGTGATGCTTGACAAAGGTGCCTCAGTTTAATTAATTTAGCAATAGTTAACATGTTAAGGAATATCATGCCACATTTTCACATCGAATATTCGGCGAACCTTGAAGAGGTGGTTGATGTTGGCGCGCTGTGCGAAGCGATCCGCGCTGAAGCGGTGCAGATTGATGCGTTTCCTTTGGCCGGTGTGCGTGTACGGGCCACGCGTGTTGACCACTATGCAATTGCCGATGGCAACGCCAAGCACGGGTTTATCGATCTTTCGATCCGTCTGCGCGAAGGGCGTTCGCAGGATGTAAAGTCGGATAGCATCACGCGCATCTTCGCGACGCTTAAGAGCTTTATGTCAGATGCCCTGAGCACGCATTCCATCGCACTTTCCGCAGAGATACGTGACATTGACGCGTCTTTGTCCCCGAAATTTGGCACGATTAGAGATCATTTGGAGACCCCTTCATGAGCAGCCTTGATGACAATATTGCAAAGCTGAACGGCTTTTTAGAGCGTTTTAAAAGCGGCGGCATTCAGAACCGGATTGCGGGGCAGGATGTCACCGGTTGCGGCGGCGTCTTTCAGGCGCATTCACCTGTGGATAAATCGCTGATTTGCGATGTCGCACATGGGACAGCAGAAGATATCGATGCAGCGGCAAACGCAGCGTCTGATGCATTTGCCGAGTGGCGTGATATGCCTGCGCTTCAGCGTAAGAAGATCTTGATCAAGGTTGCTGAAGGGATCGAGGCGCGCGCAGAAGAGATTGCTTTGTGCGAATGCTGGGACACTGGCCAGGCGTTGAAATTCATGTCCAAAGCGGCGCTGCGCGGGGCGGAAAATTTCCGCTATTTCGCGGATCAGGTTGTGCAAGCGCGCGATGGACAGCATTTGCAATCTCCAACGCTGATGAATGTCACCATGCGCAAGCCGATTGGCCCTGTTGGGGTGATCACCCCTTGGAACACGCCATTTATGCTCTCTACCTGGAAGATCGCGCCAGCGCTCGCTGCGGGTTGTACTGTGGTTCATAAACCCGCCGAGGCGTCGCCGTTGACAGCGCGACTTTTGGTAGAGATCGCTGAAGAGGCAGGTTTGCCACCCGGTGTTCTGAACACGGTGAACGGATTTGGCGAAGGCGCGGGCAAAGCGCTGTGCGAACATCCCAAGATCAAAGCGATTGCCTTTGTTGGAGAGAGTTCGACAGGATCGCTGATCACCAAGCAAGGTGCGGATACATTGAAGCGCAATCACTTGGAGCTGGGCGGCAAGAACCCTGTGATTGTCTTTGATGATGCGGATCTTGAGCGCGCTTTGGATGCTGTCATTTTCATGATCTATTCGATCAATGGCGAGCGTTGCACATCGTCGTCACGGCTTTTGGTTCAGGACACAATTCGCGAAGAGTTTGAGGCGAAGTTGGTCGAGCGTGTGAACAATATCAAGGTTGGTCATCCGTTGGATCCGGCGACTGAAATTGGCCCGCTTGTGACGGAAGAGCACTTCAACAAGGTGACCAGTTATTTCGATATTGCGAAAGAGGATGGCGCAAAGGTTGCGGCAGGCGGTGAGGTTGTTGGTGATGAGGGGTATTTCGTGCGTCCGACGCTTTTCACCAATGCAAACAACGATATGCGGATTGCTCAGGAAGAGATCTTTGGCCCTGTGCTAACGTCGATTCCGTTCAACACTGAGGAAGAGGCGCTGCAAATCGCGAATGACACAAACTACGGTTTGACCGGGTATGTGTGGACCAATGATTTAACCCGTGCGCTACGCTTTACCGACGCGTTAGAGGCAGGCATGATCTGGGTGAATTCCGAGAATGTGCGCCATCTGCCGACACCGTTTGGCGGTGTCAAAGCCAGCGGTATTGGACGCGATGGCGGCGACTGGTCTTTCGAATTCTACATGGAGCAAAAGCACATTGGCTTTGCGACAGGTCAACATAAAATCACAAAACTAGGAGCGCTCTGATGCCAGTTCCAGCACCCAATCTTTATCCTGATTTCAACACTATCCGTTTGAGCCATGCGTGCCTGAATGTGAAAGACCTTGCCGCGTCCAAGGAGTTTTACACCAATATTTTGGGTCTTCAGGTCACAGATGAAAGTGACACGCACGTGTATCTGCGCGCCATGGAAGAGCGTGGTCATCACTGCGTCATTTTGCAAAAATCTGACCAGCCCGGCACGGTTGAGGTGATGGGTTTCAAGACGTTTGATGAGGATGACCTTGATAAGGCCGAGGTCTATTTCAAAGGCAAGGGGCGCCCCACGGCTTGGGTGGATCGTCCCTATCAGGGCCGCACTTTGCTGACGTCAGACAACATGGGAATTCCGCTGGAGTTTTACCACAAGATGGATCGTCTTGAGCCAATTCACCAGAAATACGCGCTTTATCGTGGGGTAAAGCCGCTTCGGATTGATCACTTTAATTGCTTCAGCCATGATGTTGACGAGTCTGTCGCGTTCTATTCTGATTTCGGTTTTCGTGTGACGGAATATACTGAGGATGATGAAAGCAAAAAGGTTTGGGCAGCATGGATGCACCGCAAAGGTGGCGTGCATGATATGGCCTTTACCAATGGCACTGGTCCGCGGATGCACCACATTGCGTTTTGGGTGCCCACACCGCTCAACATCATTGATTTACTCGATCTGATGGCGACGACAGGACATGTGGATAACATTGAGCGTGGTCCCGGGCGGCACGGCATTTCCAATGCTTTCTTCCTCTACATTTTGGACCCGGATGGACACCGCATTGAGATTTATTGCTCTGATTACCAAACGGTCGATCCGGATATGGAGCCGATCAAATGGGATCTGCAAGACCCACAGCGTCAAACGCTTTGGGGGGCCGCCGCGCCGCGCAGTTGGTTTGAACACGGCACTAAATTTGTTGGCGTGGAAACGAAAGATTCCCAGATCGCGGCTAGCCCGATCATAGCGCCATAGGGTAGGGCAGAGCGATGGATTGGGACGAATACGCCCATTGGGGCAAGAAAATTGCTGATTGGAGTGCGGAGTACCATAAGGGACTTCGTGACCAGCCGGTGCGTGCGCAAACTGCTTATGGTGAGATTGCTGCGCAACTTCCTAAAGCGCCACCTGAGGGTGGTGAGCAGATGGAAGCGATCATGGCGGACTTTGAGGATATCGTGATGCCAGGGATCACCCATTGGCAACATCCGCGTTTCTTCGCCTATTTTAATTCCAACGCTGCGGCACCCTCGATGCTTGCAGAGCTGTTGGTCACGACCATCGCCGCGCAGTGCATGCTATGGCAGACGTCACCCGCCGCAACCGAAGTTGAAGGCGTGATGATCGACTGGCTGCGCCAAGCGATGGGTCTGCAAGAGGGCTATACAGGCGTTATTCAAGATAGCGCGTCTTCTGCAACGTTGTCTGCGGTGCTGACCATGCGTGAACGTGCGCTTGGCTACACGGGCAATCAGGATGGGTTGAACGGGAAAGGCAACTTGCGGATTTATTGTTCCGAGCAGGTACATTCCTCGATTGATCGTGCTTGTTGGGTTGCGGGCATTGGTCAGGCGAATTTGGTAAAGATCGCGGGCACCGGTGAGCGGTTCAGCATGGAGGCAGATGCCCTTCAGGCGGCGATTGATGCAGACCGCGCAGCTGGGCATACGCCCGCTGGCATTATTGCGATAACGGGTGGCACTGGCATTGGTGCGTGCGATGATCTGGGCGCGATTTTGCGCGTTGCACAGGCTGAGGATCTTTACACACATCTTGATGCCGCATGGGCGGGCGCTGCGATGATTGTGCCGGAGTTTCAGCAAGACTTTTGGGCTGATGTGAATGGCTACGACAGTATTGTATTCAACCCGCACAAATGGCTTGGTGCGAATTTCGATTGTTCCGTTCAGTTCTTGCGTGATGCGCAGCCGCAGCTCAACACGTTGAAAATCGAACCGGAGTATCTCAAGACTACGGGTGAAACTGTGGTGAACTATTCCGAATGGACAATCCCGCTGGGGCGCCGTTTTCGCGCGCTTAAACTGTGGTTCTTGATCCGCTCTTACGGGCTTGAAGGGCTGCGAACGCGTATCCGCAACCATGTGCTTTGGGCAGGTGAGCTGTGTGACGCGTTACGCGGTTTAGACGGGTTTGAAATTGTGACGGAACCCATTCTGAGCCTGTTTTCATTCCGCTGCCCGGGCGATGATAACATGCAACAGCGCCTTGTTGATGCGATCAATGATGATGGCCGAATCTACATCACCCAAGGGGCATTTGACGGGCGGAAAATCATCCGATTTACAGTGGGTCAATTCGATACGACGCGCGACGATGTTATGATGGCGCACAGCGTTATTAAAGAAGTGTGGGAGACACTGTCATGAATTTTGCGAGCTTTTCATCTGGTGGAGAGAGTTTTTACGGCGTCGTTGCTGACGGCGGTATGGTCGCGCTGAACGCGGTTTGCCCACAATGGCCAACGCTGTTGGACGTGATTGAAGCGGGTGCCTTGAGTGAGCTGGAAAGCGTTGCCAAAGGGCGACCTGTCACGCATGAAGATTTCGAATTTGAGATGGTACTTCCCAATGCCAAGCGCATTCTTTGTGTGGGTGTCAATTTTCCAGACCGCAACGCAGAATATAAAGACGGCACCACAGAAGCGCCGAAATATATGTCGCTGTTTCCGCGTTTCGTCAGCGGTTTTACAGGGCATAATCGCCCCCTGATCCGGCCACCTGAAAACGAAACGCTCGATTACGAGGGCGAAGTCGCGATTGTTATTGGCAAAGGCGGACGGCGCATTGCGCAAGCAGATGCGTATGATCACATCGCGGCGATTACGATCTGTAATGAAGGTACAATTCGCGATTGGGTGCGCCATGCGAAGTTCAACGTCACGCAAGGCAAGAACTGGGATCGCTCTGCTGCGATGGGCCCTTGGCTGGTGCCGTTCAAAGATGCGAGCCAGCTTGACGATGCGCGCATTATCACGCGCGTTAACGGTGAGGTGCGCCAAGATGATGTGCTTAGCCGAATGATGCATCCGATCCGTCGTGAGATTGAATATATTTCAACCTTTATGACACTTCAGCCGGGCGATGTTATCGTCACGGGAACGCCCACTGGAGCAGGTGCGCGTTTTGATCCGCCACGCTATCTCAAGCCCGGTGATGTGGTTGAGGTTGAAGTCAACGGTATCGGCACGCTCGTGAATACTGTGGAAGATGAAGTGCTATGAACGAAAGCGATCATGCACAAGCAGCGACAGACTTGTTAGCTGCAGAGAGCTCTGGCGCGCAGATTGGTTTGCTCACGCTTAAGCATCCTGAGATGGGCATGGATGACGCCTATGCGGTGCAAAATGCGATCTATCGTGCAAAGCTCGCGCAGGGGCGTAAGGTGGTTGGTTGGAAGATCGGACTGACCTCCAAAGCGATGCAATATGCGCTAAACATTGATATTCCCGACAGCGGTATTTTGTTTGACGATATGGTCTTTGAACATAGTGCAACTGTACCCAAAGGGCGCTTTATCCAACCTCGGATCGAAGCGGAGATTGCTTTTGTCATGAAGTCCTCCATCGGAGGTGCAGATGTGACGCGCGATGATGTTTTGGCCGCAACGGACTATGTTGCCCCGTCGATCGAGATCCTTGATACACGTATCTTGCGTGCTGATCCTGATACGGGCGTAACGCGCAAAGTCTATGATACGATTTCCGACAATGCGGCGAATGCGGGTGTTGTTCTGGGGGACAAGAAACATGCGCCTGACGCATTTGATCTGCGTTGGGTTGGGGCGATTACGTCGCGCAATGATGAAGTTGAAGAGACAGGGCTTGGGGCAGGCGTCTTGAATGATCCTGTGGAAAGCGTCGTCTGGCTCGCGCGGCGCATGGCGCAATATGGGCAGAGCATTGAACCCGGTCAGATTATTCTGTCTGGCAGTTTCATTCGCCCCGTTGAGTGCCCCAGTGGCACAGATATTCATGCAGACTTCGGCGCGTTTGGATGCGTTGATATTTCATTCGCTTAGGGAGATCCGCTTATGCCTGCACCACACAATCCGTTCAAACATGCCATCAACAAAGGGGAGCTACAGGTGGGCTGTTGGCTAGGCCTTGCGGATGCTTACGTGGCAGAGATCAGCGCGAGTGCTGGATTCGATTGGGTCTGTGTGGATGGGGAACATTCGCCCAATGACCTACGCTCGATCATGGCGCAATTGCAGGTGCTGAAAGGCAGCGACACACATGCGATGGTGCGTCCGCCGGTGGGCGATACGGCGCTGATCAAACAGTATTTGGACGCAGGCGCACAGTCGCTTTTGATCCCGATGGTGGAAAGCGGCGCGCAGGCGCAGGCGATGGTGGATGCGGTGACCTATCCGCCGCATGGCGTGCGCGGTGTTGGCTCTGCGCTTGCGCGTGCATCTGAGTTTTCGGGGATTGCAGACTACCTCACGACAGCGCGGGATGAGATTTGCTTGATCGTGCAAGTGGAGAACCGCCTTGGCATGGACGCGCTGGATGACATTCTCGCGGTTGAGGGGATCGATGGTGTGTTCATCGGCCCTGCGGATTTGGCGGCTGACATGGGCTTCATCGGTCAAGCGGGCGCGCCAGAGGTGAAGGCGGCTGTGCTTTCGGCGATTGAGCGGATTGTCAAAGGTGGCAAAGCAGCAGGAATTCTAACGCTTGATAAAGAGCTGCAAACCCAGTGCCGCGCGCTGGGGGCGAGCTTTATCGCGACGGAGATTGACGTGACTTTGTTTGCTGGCGGTATGCGCCGTGCGGCTTCGGGGGCGAAGGCGCATTTGGCGGGGTAGGAGAAACAACATCGGGTTGTTTTTAGCGTTTCAACAAAAATAGAACATCGTGTAACGGGTTTTATGTGATGCATGTTTGAGGCGAGTTAGGCCAGCTCAACCAACCACTTCGAGGCCTGCAATGCTTCCCCAGAATAGTTGTACAAGAAGGATAAGAACGAACAAAGAAAACAATGAAAAAGGTATTGACCACGTCAAAATCCCGAGAGCCAAGAACATCCAAAGAAATGTAAGTTTAAGAGATAGAAAAAATACCCAATAGGTGCCTTTCAATCTAATCTTATTTTGGCAATTTGGACATTTTACACGCCTTCTAGAAGCTGAAGCTCGTCGCCAGAAACCAAAGGTTTCCGCGCCACAGCTAGGGCATTCTTCGTTTATTTTTGTTGGCAGGAACGGCATAAGTAAGACCTAGCAAGCAAAATATGGAGTACTATGAGACTAGGAAAACAACGTAGCTCATAACGGGAAACGATGCAAAAATCCGATAAGGGCTGATATGTTATGTTTGAAAATCAGGCATCCAAGGTCTGCTGTGAGCCCGCGTTGCCGATTTTCTACATTGCGGCCAATGTTTGCTGCGCACGGTTTAACGTGTCAGTCCTATTGTTTCTCCACTCATATCTTATCACAATGGAAAGTTTCCTTTACATCTACTTACGCGCCCAGTATGTAAAGGAAGCTTTCCATATCCGGAGTTTTTGACATGACAACAGAGCAAGCAACCTATCGATACTTCAAAGCCTTTATCCCGTCGGTAGCCGTCTACGGAGTGGGAACGGTAAGCATATTTTGGCTCGCCGAAAATGCGGCAGTCTCATCAATTACCCAGTACGTATTGGCTCTTATACCGATTGTTGCGATTTTCTTTGCATTTTGGGCGCATTGGCGCTTCGCGAACGATGTTGATGAATTTATGCGTTTGATTCAGATAAAGGGGGTCATTTTTGGCATCGCTTGCGTGATGATCGTCGCGGCCGGCTGGGGTACTCTGGAGACACTGGCCGATGCGCCAAGACTTCCAGTGTTTTGGCTTTTGCCGATCTTTTGGGTGGCGCAATCCGCAGCCCTAGCAATCATTTCGAAACGCGAAGGTGTGTTCTAATGAAGAACCACCTAAAGGAACTCCGAGCCCAACGGGGTTGGTCTCAAACCGTCCTTGGTGTCCATCTCGATGTATCTCGACAGACGATCAATGCCATTGAAGCGGGGCGCTACGACCCTTCACTACCGCTTGCATTCAAAATCGCTCGGCTGTTCGGGCAAGCTATTGAAAATATCTTTGAAGATGGAGAAGCGGCCATTCAAGCTTCTAAGCTGAACGACAACTAAGTCCGCACACCCGACATTGGGCATTTACGAGTTCTGGGCGGTGTTTCACGCGTAAGAACTGCTATGTAATGCTCGTTTGAGTAGAATGACGCGCTAAAGATAGTGCTCTACGGCGTTGACTTATTCGGGGTGAATTCCACCCTGATATAACGATTGTAACGTGGAGAACTTATAGATGAAAAAATCAATTTTAATCGCTTGAGTTTTCGCCCTGACAACCGGTTTTGGGGTGGTTCAAGCGCAAGCTGACCAGACAGAAAAAGTTCGAGAAGCCATTGCTGGCAAGACACTTGTTTATGGAAAATTCAAAGTCAAAGCGCACCGGAATGGACGTTTGACCGGCAGCGATGGATCGAGGAAATTCAAAGGTGCATGGACGATAAAAGAGGGTCATTGGTGCCGCACGCTTACCGAGCCGAAAGAAGCAGCAGGTACACTGTGCCAAATAACAAAACTTGGCGACGGCACGATAACGATTACTGGCGGAAATGGCCCAACTGTTTGGGAAATTAGGTAACGCCTATTTTTCGCGTGTTGCCAGTTCATTGCTTTCGTTGATCAAATCACCAATCTTTTCGACGCTTTCGCGCATCGGCGAGGCTTTGCGCCAAACAAGGCCAATTGTACGGGTAGGTTCGGGCGTCGCAAATCGGGCGACATCGACATCAGCAGACCGCGCTTCCAGTGCAACGGCCATCTGGGGAATAAGGGTCACGCCAAGACCGCTGGCAACCATCTGTACAAGCGTCGAAAGGGAGCTGCCTTCCATGCTTTCTTTCGGAGTGCTGCTGGGCATTCGGCAAAACGAAAGGGCTTGGTCACGAAAGCAATGACCTTCCTCAAGCAGGAGTAATTTCATCTTTGACAGCGCAGATCCATCTGGGACAGGCTTGCCAGCATCCCGCGCGCTACGAAGCAAAACAAAGCGTTCATCAAACAGTGGAAGTTCTGTCAATTCGGGTTCTGAAATGGGCAGGGCGACAAGTGCCAAATCAAGCGCACCCCCAAGAAGATCACTTATCAAATTATGCGTTTGCGTCTCTCTGATATGCAGATCGACCTGCGGATAAGCGGTGTTCATTTGCGCAACGATACGCGGGAGCAGGTAAGGGCCGATTGTGGGAATAACGCCGAGGCGCAGTTTACCAACCAGCCCTTCATGAGACGTGCGCGCCAAGTCAGAAAGATCATCGACCGCGCGCAGAATGGGACGCACACGGATAGCAAATTGCTCACCGAAGGAGGTTAGACAAATCTGGCGTGCGCGCCGCTCAAACAGGGTTTGCCCGAGAGTTTCTTCCAGCTCTTTGATCTGAACGGAAATGGCGGGTTGAGAGATATTGCAGACTTGTGCTGCGCGACCAAAATGCTTTTGATTGGCGACGGCCTCAAAATATCTGAGCTGTTTGAGCGTTAAGTTGTTCATAGGCTGTCATTATCACATTGCCTTTGAGGCACAAATTTTTCTAATCCAAGGCGGCGACAGGTTCCAAAGCTCACGCGCGCCGCTACGGCGCGTTAGGGTTTCTGTGAACGTCGGATCGTCCTTATCCGCGCCATGCGACAAGCGGTAGCTTTCGCTTGAGCCACCCTGGACCTGCACGTGAGCCAAGCATTCCTTCAGGGACGTCGATGATGGGACCCACATTGGCTTGCGCAAGCGCGAAAGCCACGCGCCGTGAACGCACACCGCGCGCACAAATCAGCGCAACAGGCAAACCATCCCGTTTCATTTGTTCGGCGAGAAGCGCATCAACGAAGTCTTTGCGCCGCATATCAATTGGGACAGCCCCTTGTCCAAGACCTGTGCGCTGCCACTCATCCGGACGGCGTATATCCACGAGAAGAATATCGCCATTCAGCGCCTGTCGATGCGCTTCCACAGGATCAAGAAGCGCGCTTTCGTCAGCGCCGGAACGGGTAGGGGCCAGCAGGTAGCCTGCGCCAACAAGTCCAGCGGCCCCAGTAAGACCAAGCAACATATGTCTGCGTGTGATTTGCATAGTTTCTTTCACCGGTTTGGGGGATGCGAAGCTTAACGTCACATTACTTGATGTAGCGGCTGGTTCAAGTGACGTCCAATTGCCATCGACCAGAGAAACGTTCCCGAGGATGGCTTGTGCATGTGGTGTGTGGCTCGCTGTCTGTGGCGAACTGATATATGCGGGGACGTTATCGTTATATAACAGTGATAGGGAAAAATTATGACGACTATAAGAAAAAGTGAATTTTATTTATGATTTCACCCTGTTAGAACCATTCTAATCACGCGAGTCATTCGTGTGCTTCACACCGCTTAATTCAATTTCTTCCGGAGGTATCATGGACGGTAATAATATTGGCAAATGCCCAGTTATGCATGGCACAGCAGTGCACGCGCGCAACGATGTACGTGGCAATCGCGATTGGTGGCCAAATGCGCTGAACCTGAAAATCCTTAACCAGAACACCAAACAGACCGACCCGTTTGGTGGTGAGATTGACTATAAGAAAGAGTTCGAAAAGCTCGATCTGGACGCGTTGAAAGCGGACTTGACGGCTTTGATGACGGACAGCCAGGACTGGTGGCCAGCAGACTATGGTCACTATGGCCCAATGTTCGTGCGCATGACATGGCACGCGGCTGGTACATATCGTACAGCAGATGGTCGCGGTGGTGGTTCTACAGGTCAACAGCGTTTCGCGCCGCTCAACAGCTGGCCTGATAACGGCAACCTCGACAAAGCGCGTCGTTTGCTATGGCCGATCAAGCAGAAATACGGCAACCAAATCTCTTGGGCCGACCTGTTTATCCTAACGGGCAACGTCGCGATGGAATCCATGGGGTTCAAAACCTTCGGTTTCGGCGGTGGTCGCGCGGATGTTTGGGAGCCTGAAGAGGATACGTACTGGGGGTCTGAGGAAGAGTGGCTCCAAAACTCTGGTGGTGAAAACAGCCGTTACTCTGGTGAGCGCGATCTTGAGAACCCGTTGGCTGCTGTGCAGATGGGTCTGATTTACGTCAACCCAGAGGGTCCGGATGGCAACCCTGATCCGCTCGCATCTGCGTATGACATCCGCGATACATTCGCGCGCATGGGCATGGATGATCGCGAAACTGTGGCGCTTGTTGCAGGTGGTCACACCTTTGGTAAAGCACATGGTAACGGTGATGCAGCACTTGTCGGCGTTGAGCCTGAAGGCGCGCCTTTGCAGCAGATGGGTCTTGGCTGGAAGAACGCCAATGGCACAGGCAAAGGCTATGACACAGTCACGTCTGGTATCGAGGGCGCATGGACACCAACACCAACGCAGTGGGATCATTCCTACTGGGAGACGCTCTTTGGTTGGGAGTGGGAGCTGACGAAAAGCCCCGCAGGTGCGAACCAGTGGACGGCTGTTGGCGCAGATGGCACGGTGCCAGACGCGCATGATCCGTCCAAATCACACGCACCTATGATGACAACTGCTGACATGGCACTGCGTATGTTCCCAGATTACGAAGTGATCTCTCGTGAGTTCATGGCTGATCCCGATGCGTTTGCCGATGCCTATGCACGTGCTTGGTTCAAACTGCTGCACCGCGATATGGGTCCAAAAGTGCGCTACTTGGGTAAAGAAGTGCCAAGCGAAGATCTGATTTGGCAAGACCCGCTTCCAGCGGCGTCTGGTAAAGCTTTGAGCGATGCGGATGTTGCTGCGCTGAAAGAGGCGATTGCTGCTTCTGATCTGTCAGTTGCGGATATGGTGTCAACGGCTTGGGCGTCCGCGTCTACGTTCCGTGGTTCTGACAATCGCGGTGGTGCCAATGGTGCGCGTATCCGCCTTGAGCCACAGCGCTCTTGGGCAGTGAACGAGCCTGCGAAACTTGAACGCGTGCTTGGTGTGTTGGAAGGCATTCAGAGCGCGTCTTCCAGCGATGTGTCCATGGCTGACCTGATCGTGCTTGCGGGTAACGTAGGTGTCGAGCAGGCGGCGAAAGCGGCGGGTCACGACGTGGCTGTACCGTTCACACAAGGCCGTGTGGATGCAACGCAAGAGCAGACGGATGTCGAAGGCTTCGCCGTTCTTGAGCCGCAAATCGATGGCTTCCGCAACTATGCGCCAAAAGAATTCTCTGTGTCCGCAGAAGAGCTTTTGGTGGATCGCGCGCAGCTTTTGACACTGAGCGCACCTGAGATGACAGCGCTTGTTGGCGGTCTGCGTGTGTTGGGTGCGAATGTCGATGGCGCAAACCACGGCGTGTTCACAGAGCGTGCAGGCCAGCTCACGAACGACTTCTTCACAGGTATCACTGATATGAGTGTAGAATGGTCAGCGGTAGACGACAGCGAAACTGTGTATGAAGCACGTGATCGCGCAACGGGCGAGGTCCGCTGGACAGGCACACGCGTCGATCTGGTGTTCGGTGCAAACTCACAACTGCGCGCGATGGCGGAAGCCTATGCACAAAACGATGCATCAGAAGCTTTCGTGAAATCCTTCGTGGCCGCTTGGGCTAAAGTGATGGATGCAGACCGCTTCGACGTTGCCTAAGATTTACGTGAAATAATTGAAGAAACGCCGGCTCCACTAGGGGTCGGCGTTTTTTTTGTTCTTATCGCTTCCGGCATAATGAGGATTATGTTGCGTTATGACTTACTAAATTCATCAAACGCCTCGAGCGCCTTGGCCCCATAAGCAATCGACGGACCTCCGCCCATGTAGCCGATCATCTCCAAAGCTTCGCAAAGCTCTTCGCGGGTCGTTTTCAGGCGCACCAAAGATTTCACGTGAAAGCCAATACAACTATCACAACGCGTGGAAATACCGATGCCAAGCGCGATAAACTCTTTGGTCTTCTCATCGAGCACGCCGTTCTTTTTCGCAGCCTTTGACATCGCATTGAAGCCTGCGAACATCTGAGGCGTTTCTTTTTGCAAAGCGCCAATGCGGCCCATTGTGTCGTTTAGAAATGTGGTCCAGCTCATGGTGGTGTCCTTTTTAAAAAGATAATTTAGGCCTTGGGTTTACTGACACTCCAAAGCCAGCGACCAAGAAAAATGACAGCAAAAAGAGCGACTAAAAAGCCGCTCGCATTGCCAAGCATGGTGCCAAGCGCAGTGATTTGATCTGAAAAACTATAACCTAATCCAACGTAGAGTCCGACCCAAAATATTTCGCCTAATGCACCCCAAAGAGCGAACTTAGGCCAATTGTAACGGGTGAGACCGCTGACCAAATTTACATAGGGACCGAGCGGCGCGACGAGCCAGCGGGAAAGAAACACGCTGATAGGTCCTTTACCATCCATATAGGCCTTGGCGCTGTCGCGCAGTTTGGTGCGTTTAGGGTTCGCATCGAGCCAGCCCGTGATCAGATTGCCAAATGTACGAGCTAGAAAATAACCGACATTATCGCCGGTGATCGCACCCAAATAGGCGGCCGCCAACGTGGAAACTAGTGCTAGATCGCCCGTTGCCACAAAACTACCGCCGGTGAGCATCACAAGCGACGATGGTATTGGGATACAAAGGCAGGAAAAAAAGGTCACTAAAAACAAAATCGCGATGCTGTAGTTGGTCATGAGATCAAGGACAGCGTCAATCATTGCCATTGCCCCGATACGCAGACGATGCTTTGGTCACTCTTTGTTGCAGCTCCTCGAGCGTGACCCCGTTGATCGCTGCGATCTCTTCTAGCCTAAGACGGCGGGGAGGCTCATTCGGTTGAAAGAAGAGCGCAGGACCCAGCACGCTGGGCGGGATGCCATAAGACTG
>NZ_CBFHVK010000024.1:0-42025 GCF_965659345.1 Planktotalea sp.
GTGAAGTTTCAAACAACACTTCTTGTTCAGATCTGGCTGGTGCCATACCTGCTTGGCATGCCATTTCTGCGCGCTTATCTTTTGGCCGAACATGCAGAGTGCGCACATGTTCCATCAATGCTTGAAAACACACGCACGACGCTCACCAACCGCGTTGTGCGCTTTATCGCGTGGAACATGCCCTATCACGTAGAGCATCACGCCTACCCGTCAGTCCCGTTCCACAAACTGCCAGAGTTCCATCAGCACACCCAAGCCCATATCAAGCATCTGGATGACGGATATCTGCAGTTTAACCGCGACTTTGCGAACACACGCACACGTTAATCGTCCCGGCTGGGTTCGTCAGGATTATTGCAAATCAACGCGATCTTGTTTCCTTGTGGGTCGCGCAAGTAGCCCACATAAAAATTCGGCCCATAAGATGCGCGAAACCCCGGCTGACCTTCATCTTGACCACCAGCATCAAGTGCTGCTGCGTGCAATCTGCGCACTTGTTCATGTGTGTCCGTTTCAAAGGCAATCATTGTGCCGTTGCCAGCCGTTGCGGGCTGACCGTTATAGGTTGGTTTGACGTAGTAATCTGGCAACAACGGTCGCTCGCCATGCGGCACGGGAAGTGCATAGCTAAGCCCTTCAGACCCTTCTGAAAAGCCGTACCCAAGCGCAGGCAAAAACGACGCGTAGAAACGCTTCGCAGCCGCGATGTCATCGGCACCGACAGTCACATAGGATATCATCCGAGCCGCTCCTGTTGCTTTAGTGATCAAAGGGACGCGCCCAAACACGCGCGCCCTTCAGCGTTTATTCAACAGTTGCGCTTGACGAGAGACGTGGCACCAAAGCCTTTACCAGGTCACGCATCTGCAATTCACCCACGGGGGTTTCACCATCCATGACACGATACTGCAACGTTGTGTCACCTTCTGAGCGCGCAATGAGCGATTCCAAATTGTCGCGCACATCAACATCACCTGCAAAAGTGTCGCCGCTCAAAGGCTGCATCACCGACTTCACCCGCAATACGCGTGCACGGTTAATGTCACTGACAAAGTCCTCAATATAGGGGTCACACGGGTTCATCAAAATGCCTTGCGGCTCACCCTGTTGAACCACCGCGCCATCTTTCAAAATGACCAAGTGATCTGCAAGTTTCAACGCTTCATCAAGGTCGTGCGTGATGAAAACAATCGTCTTTTGCAGCTCATCTTGAAGCTCCAGCAACAGGTTTTGCATGTCTGTACGAATGAGCGGATCCAGCGCGGAAAACGCTTCGTCCATCAGCATGATATCAGTGTTGGCTGTCAACGCGCGCGCAATACCTACACGCTGCTGCATACCGCCAGAAAGCTGCGCAGGATAACGATCTTCATAGCCTTGTAGGCCAACCCGCGCGAGCCACTTCATCGCTTCTTGGGTCTGCGTTGCTTCATCCGCACCACGCACAGCCAACGCCATCGCGGCGTTCTGCAAAACAGTGCGATGGGGCAGTAATGCAAACTTTTGAAAGACCATCGACATCTTTGTCTGACGCGCTTCGCGCAGGTCTTCTTCAGAAAGGCCCATCACATCGACACCATCTATAAGGATCTCGCCGGCGGTGGGTTCAATCAAACGGTTAAGGTGACGGATAAGTGTGGACTTACCAGAGCCCGACAGGCCCATCACAACCGTAATTTCACCCGCTTGCATATCCACATTGATGTCTTGCAAGCCCAAGACATGCTGGTGCTGCTCAAGCAAGTCTTCCTTGCCCATGCCTTTTTTGACGTGGTGTAGGACGTCTTTGTCCTTAGAGCCAAAGATTTTGTATAAGCCGCGCAGGCGGACTTTAGGATCGTTTGCCATGCTCGGTGTCCTTAGTGTTTGATACGGGTCATATCGGCCCGCGAAAGTGCTGCTTTGGAAACACGATCCAGAATGACCGCGAGAAGAACGATGCCAATACCAGCGACAATACCAACACCCAGTTCTAGGTTACGAATACCGCGCAGAACGTTCACACCCAAACCAGGCGCAGAAACAAGCGATGCGATAACGACCATGGCAAGGCTCATCATAATTGTCTGGTTGATGCCCGCCATGATGTTTGGCAGCGCAAGCGGCAGCTCGACCCCCAGCAGTTTCTGGCGCGAGTTCATGCCAAATGCATTGGCCGCTTCTATCACATCTTGATCCACCAAGCGGATACCAAGGTCAGTCAAACGCACGACTGGCACGATAGCATATAGAATAATCGCGATGCCGTAGAGTTTTGATTCCGTGACTGAGAACAAGAAGATGAGGGGGATCAAATACACAAAGGTCGGCAGTGTTTGCAAAAGATCGAGCACAGGCACAACAGAGCGTTGCAATCGGTCCGACTTAGACATTGCAATCCCGATGGGCACCCCAAGCATGACGGATATGCCCGTACACACGAAGATGATCGACAGCGTCTGCATCGCCACATCGTAGTGATCAACAAGACCGAGCAAGAAGATAGAGAATGCGACAAAAACGGTCACCCCAACAGAGCGCGACGCATAATAAGAAATGGCCAACAAGATCGGCACCATGATGAACCAAGGAGTAGCCGCAAAGGTCCAAAGCGCACCATCTAGAAGCCAGCTAAGTGGCTGAGTGATCGGATCAAGGATAGATTTCAGCATCGGCTTGGCGGCCAAAAAGCCCTCTTCGATGCCTTTGGTCACATCGCGCGATTGGATAATGCCCGCGCAGCTTTCATTAAGGTTATCGAGGGAAGGAAACGGGAAAAACTCGCCCTTTGTTTCTTCGCCGCTGCTTTGCGCAAGCAAATCTGCCATCGACATTGGGGCGCTGGAGGCTTCCGCGCCACACCAATCTGACAGGCCTAGTGCTTTGAAAACACCATCATAAAAGGCCATTTGTAGTTCTCCCCAGTCCCTTGAAGACTTTATTGTTTTTATAAGAATAGAGCCTCCCCGCCAGAAAAAGCGGGAAGGCTCCTATCGTGTCACTCAGCTTACTTCAGCAATGCTGAGAGCTTCTCTTTCGCGCCATCGTTCAACCAACCGGACCAAACGTCTGGGTTGTTTGTCAGGAAGTACACAGCCGCTTCATCATAAGATGCGTTGTTGTCGAGGCGCCATGCCAGCACTTCGCCCATCTGAGCGTTCGTGAAGGACACTTTGCTCATCAACTCAGCAACAGCTGCGTTCTCTTCAACGAACGCTTTAGACGCTGCGGTCACAACTTTAGACGCTGGATATGCAGAGAAACCAGGTGTCGCGCAGTCAACGTCGCCGTTACATGCGTGTGCTTCTGCGTCGTAGTCAGGAACTTTAACCGCAACCATTGGGTACTTGCCCAAAACAGCTGTTGGCGCCCAGTAGTAGCCGAACCATGGCGCTTTTTCGTCATAGGCAGCCGCAATAGACGTCTGGAGTGTTTCACCAGAACCGTGCTGGAAACGCTCAAGTCCGGAGCCTTCGATGCCAGCTGCTTTCAAGTTATTGTTGTTGATGATGTCGCACGCCCAGCCTGATGGGCAGTCGTGGAACTTGCCGCCAACAGCCGCTGGATTAGCCATGATGCCTTCCCAAGTTGTCAGCTCTGGGTTGCTCTCCGCGAGATACGCAGGAATCCACCATGCTTCAACGCCGCCATCAGACAGAACATTGCCCAGCTCAACCAATTTGCCATCCGCAAGCAGTGGCTCATAGGATGGTGTGGAGTTTGCCCAGACCTCTGTCAGAATGTCAGGCTCGCCTGTTTCCGCCAAAGATGTCAGCGCTGGAACTGTGGAGGATGGCACAACCTGCACGGAGCAGCCATAGCCCTGCTCCATCAAGAACTTGGACACAGCCGTTACAACCGCCGCAGAAGCCCAGTCCATTTGTGTGATTGAGACGTCGCCGCATGCGTGGCCGTCGGCCATTGCTGCGTTCGCGCCGAATGTGAGAGCGACAGCTGTTGCTGCGCCAGTTACGATTTTTTTCATTTTATAGCTCCCTGTGGATTTTTTCTCTCCGAGTGTGGAAAGAGGCTGGCAACAAAGGAACATGAAACGCGATGAGGTGCGAGCGAAAAACGACACGGGATTTTATTTTTGCGACCCATGCTGTTGTGCATCAAACGATCGGCGCTAATTCAAACGCTTTCAAAACACACTGGAAAAAGACAAGCCTAAAGCTAACTCCTCAAGAGCAAATCAACGATGCGCGCAAAGGGCAAAAGCATGGACAACGCTGGACTTTTTGATCAAGAAACCCTCCCCGGTGAAAGCGTCACATTCACACCAACACGTGCCGCAGGACTGGCGCGTTTGGAGAAGTTTCTCTCGCGCACCGCTCAGCACTACGAACGCAATCGCAATTACGATTTTGGCCCAGAGCGACGCTCAAACATCTCTGTTCTATCACCGTGGATTCGGCACCGCCTGATCACAGAAGAAGACGTGCTAAAGCTCACCTTGGCACGTCACTCACCCTCTAGCGCCGAGAAATTCATTCAGGAAGTTTTCTGGCGTGGATACTTCAAAGGTTGGCTTGAGCAACACCCAAGCGTTTGGATCAACTACAAAAGAGACCTCACGCAAAAGCTAGATGACCTTGCGGGCAATAGCTTTGCGAACGCAGACTATCTCACAGCGATTGAAGGCCGCACAGGCATCGATTGCTTTGATACCTGGGCGCATGAATTGATTGAGACGGGTTATCTGCACAATCATACAAGAATGTGGTTTGCTTCGATCTGGGTATTCACTTTGGGGCTGCCTTGGCAGCTCGGTGCAGACTTCTTCATGCAACATCTTTTGGACGGCGATCCTGCGTCAAACACGCTCTCATGGCGTTGGGTGTCTGGGTTGCACACAAAAGGCAAAAGCTATCTTGCGCGCCCATCCAATATCGCAAAATTCACGGATGGTCGCTTTGATCCTGTCGGGCAACTCTCGCCCACTGCTGTGCCTTTGATCGAGGACTTCGATCACCCATCGCTCCCCATCCCTGCATCAGACGCGCTGCCGGATGCGCCATTCGTTTTGCTTGTAACACCGGAGGACTGCCAAGCGCCCGCGCTGTGGGCGGACAAGGCAACCAATGTGCTCGCGCTTCCAACGCCCAAGCAAGACCGTCAAAGCGACCGCGTCCACGCGTTTAAAACGAAAGCACTGCAAGACAGTGTTGCGGGCTGGGACGCGACGTTACTGACGTCCGACTGGATTATGCAAATCATCGAAACCGCGCGCGCCGCCAATACACACCACATCGTCACCGCATACGTGCCGATTGGCCCTGATGCAGATCAACTGAACACTGCGAACACCGCATTTGCTGAAGCCGGCATGCAACTGCATCGCGTGCGCAGGCCCTATGATACGCTCACTTGGCCCCAAGCAAATAAGGGGTTCTTTAAGGTCAAAAAGCAAATCCCGAAAATACTGCATGGCCTTGGGCTTGCGTGCTAAAACGCGATGGCGCGCGATGTTCATATTGTATGGTTTAAACGTGACCTGCGCATAAGCGATCATGCGCCTTTGCTTGCTGCTACAAAAAGCGGCGCACCTATTCTGCCCCTCTATATTGTTGAACCTGAGTATTGGCGCCAACCGACTGCGTCGCGCCGTCATTGGCACTATATCCACGACTGTTTGAGCGAGCTGACAACCGCCCTTTCAAAACTTGGCCAGCCGCTGATCACAAAAGTAGGCGAAACATGCGACGTGCTGCACGATCTGCATAAAGAGCATGGGATCGCGGCGATCCATGCCCACGAAGAAGCCGGTGATCTTTGGACCTTCCAACGTGATATCAACGTAAGCGCGATCTGCTCACAGGAAAACATCGCACTCCATGAGTATCCCAGCAACGGCGTGGTGCGTCGCCTGAAAAGCCGTGATGATTGGTCTCAAGTTCGCAATGCACGTATGAGTGAGCCCATTCTACCCGCACCAAAGGGGCCACTCATGCCCTCAACCGCTGTGTCCGATCCGCTCCCACGCAAAGGCGACCCTATGTTTGGAAGTATACCCATAGGCGGCGTCCAAAAGGGTGGTCGAAAAGAAGCGTTAAAAGACCTGCGTAGTTTCCTCGAGGATCGTTCACGCGGCTATCTCGCGCATATCTCGGCACCTAATCGCTCCGAATACCACTGTTCGCGGCTGTCTACGCATTTGGCTTGGGGCAACTTATCTGTGCGCGAAGTGACCCATGCGATTAGCGCACGCCGCAAGCAACTCTCCCCACTTGATAAGCCAGCATTTGCGCGCAACCTAAGCGCTTTTAGCTCTCGCCTCGCATGGCGGTGCCATTTCATACAAAAGATCGAAGACCAGCCTCAAATCGAAACTCATTGCATGCATCCCGCCTTTGAGGGCCTGCGCGAGAGTGAGCACAATGAACACTTCTTTGAAGCTTGGAAGAGCGGACAAACCGGTTATCCCTTCATCGATGCATGTATGCGCAATCTTACCGCGAACGGTTGGATCACTTTTCGAATGCGCGCGATGCTTGTGAGTTTCGCAAGCTACCAGCTTTGGCTCGATTGGCGTGTCACCGCCCCGCATCTCGCTCAGCTGTTTACGGATTATGAACCAGGCATCCACTATAGCCAGTTTCAAATGCAATCGGGCGTGACGGGCATTAATACAATGCGCGTCTACAACCCAATTAAACAGTCGATGGAACATGATCCCAAAGGGTATTTCATACGCAAATGGGTGCCTGAATTGCGTTCTGTCCCGGATGCATTCATTCATGAGCCTTGGACATGGGAAAAGACGCTTGTCGATGACAGCGATTTCGAATTGGGCCGCAACTACCCTGCCCCCATCGTGGATCAAGCGATCAGTGCGCGGCGTGCTAAAGAACGCATAAGCGCATTGCGCCGCGGCGATACGTTTCGTGTGCAAGCGAATGCAGTGTTTCAAAAACTCGGAAGTCGCAAGTCGCCTGAACGCCGCAAGAAGCCTGCGAAAAAGCCAGATCCCAATCAGCTTTCGCTATTCTAATCTCTAAGCGCTAAGTTGGCGTAGGAATAGGAAAATCACATGCCAGCTTGGTCAAAAGAACTCAAAACGCTCGATCCACAAACCGACTACGAGCGCATGGTCTATCTCCTCAGTGTTTATGAGTTCTCTTGGGACATCGAAAAAGCGCTCGAATTTGCGCTTTTTCGCACCTACGCTGTGCCATCAATCTCTGGCCTTTTGTCGCGTACAGGAGCGTTCGGCACACAAACACGCAAACGCTATGATGATACCGAACTGATCCTGTCAGAGATTGCTGAAAATGGCCAAGGCAGCGAAAATGGGCGCGCGGCCATCACACGTATGAACGACATGCATGCGCGTTACAAAATTTCAAACGATGACATGCTCTATGTGCTGTCAACCTTTGTGGTAGAGCCCGTGACCTGGCTGTCGCGCTTTGGCAAACGTCCAATGCGGCCAACTGAACTTGAAGCCTGCGTCGCCTACTATAAGGCTCTTGGTACAAAGATGGGGATCCGCGACATTCCAAACACTTTTGCGGATTTCAAAACCTATCAACAGAGCTATGAAACGCGTCATTTCCGCTTTGCTGAAACGAACGCAGAAATTGGCAGCCTGACACGTGATTTGCTGTTGTCTATGTATGTGCCCAGCTGGCTCGTCGCATCGTGCCGCCCAATAGTTCATGCCGTTTGCGATGAAAACCTACGCCGCGCAATGGGGTTCGCGGACCCTCCTCGCTGGCTCGAGCGCACTGTCCATGTCGCCCTTTTGGTTCGTGCCCGCGCCGTTCGAGCCTTGCCAGCACGCCGCAGGCCACGATTGCTTACCAAACGCAAGCGACCGACCTATCCAAGCGGCTATCGCATCGGCGAATTGGGAACTTTCAAGTAAATTGCAGTCCGCAGCCCTTATTTTCCAAACATTCCGATGCTGATCGAAAGGGTGTCAATTTTGGATCAGCCGCAGCAACGTTCCGTCAACATCAATCAGCGCAGCCATCCGCATACCACCTTGATCCGTAGGCGGGTGCAATCGCGGGGCACCTTCGCTCCCTTCAGCAATCTTTGCACTGCGGCACACCCCATAAAAAACACCCAAATCATCAAGCCGTAGGCAGCAGCTAAACCAGCTCTCGAGAGGGTTAAGATTCGGATGTGGAAAGAACTCGAGCGTCACATCTGCGCGTGACAAGATCATCCACTGCGCACTTTGAAAGTCAGCTTCAAACCCGAGGTCTGCATAAAATGCGCGCGTCGCATCAAAGTCGCGAGACGGAAGATTTGGTGTTGCGCGCTCCATGTAGGGCTCCTTTTAAACGTAGGCCAGCCTAGCCTAAGACCTTAAACCCATCAAACAACGCAATGACCTTTATTTCGAAAGGCTCCGCCAGATCGCTTCCATAAGAGGCGTTGCTGTGAAATTGGCAAAAGTTAGCAGTTATCTATCTTTCAAACTACGTCAAAGGTATCGCCCAAGACCGCGCAATTGTTAGCAGAACCATACTACTCAATTGCTTCCTACACTTTCAGGTTCAGTCAGTTCTTCGATCCCCTAGTCTGATCTGCCAATGTCTGCTCTGCGGGACGAAGCATGCGTAATTGAGCTGCCCTCTGTTCTGAGGTCGAGCTCCCGATAAGATCACAGGATTACTGTGAACAAGGGAGATTGAAGATGGAATATTTTGCTGGATTAGATGTGTCGCTGCGGTCGTGCGCTGTTTGCATCGTCGATACCAAGGGAAAGGTTGTGCTTGAACGCGAGCTTGCTTGTGAAGTGGGTGATATTTCTGACTGGTTGAGGAAGTTCGCTTATCCGGTTGAACGGGTCGGTTTTGAAGCAGGGACGATGAGCCAGCATTTGTTCTTTGGTCTGCAAGCCGAGGGTTTTGATGTCGTTTGCATGGAGGCCCGGCAAGTGAACGCCGCCCTTTCTGCGATGCGCAACAAGACCGACAAGAACGACGCGCGAGGGATCGCTCAGATCCTGCGCACGGGGTGGTTCAGTCCGGTTCATATGAAGAGCCGCGAGGCGCATGGCTTAAGAGCTCTTTTAAGCAGCCGAAAGGCGCTGCTCAACAAGACCATTGATCTTTCGAATGAAGTGCGCGGGTTGCTAAAGATCTTTGGCTTGCGTCTACCCAAAACCGTCAGTCATGGCAGCTTTGACGATATCGTACGGCCTATGGTCCAGATGGATAACGTCCTCATTCATGCCTTGATACCGTTGCTGGACGCGCGGGTCGCTCTGTATCAGCACTATCTTGAGTTGGATCGCCGCGTGAAGCGCGCGGCCAGCCAAGACGAAGTTTGCATGCGACTGATGACGGTTCCGGGCGTTGGACTGATAGCCGCGCTCACGTTCAAAGCGGCTGTAGATGATCCTTTGCGGTTCAAAAGCTCCCGCACGGTTGCCGCGCATTTTGGTCTCACACCGCGACGATACCAATCAGGCGAGAGTGACAATCCTGGCAGAATATCACGTGCGGGAGACCGTGATGTTCGATCAACACTCTATTCAGCCGCAAACGCGATGTTGATGCGAACGATGGCGGCGTCGCAACTGAAGTCATGGGGCATGCGATTGATGCGCACAAAAGGACGGCGGCGCGCTGATGTTGCTGTTGCGCGCAAGCTGGCGGTCCTGCTGCATCGGATGTGGATTGAAAACACGGAATTCCGTTTGGAAGGGTTGAAGGGGATCAGATGACTTAAGCCGACCCAAAACCAAACCAAACGGGATCGTCCTTTCCGGACGAGGTCTGTGGGTGAAGCCGAATATGGCTGCTGCGCAACGAGAAGCGCGAGACGAAGCAAGGCTCTCCACAACCAATCCGACACATGCATGCAGCGGTGCCGCATAGGTACCAATCAGACTGCGAAGAGAAGCGTGACCCGGACAAGTACGATGCCAAACTGATCAAAGGAAAAGAGCTTGACCGATAGACTCAATTAGAGAAGCCGCCACTCATTTTTCGCACTTGGTGGCGCAGCATTTGCTCGCAATCGCAGTACTAAAATTTTCAGCAGCGCGGCGTTTTTTACTGAACCAGCCATTCGAATTGGTAAATACGTTGGAAGCAAAGCCGTCCCTTCGCTGAGGTTGCACTAATCTCAGGTTAGGCTTTATTCAGCGCGACAGTGATCGACCTTCAGCTTTGAGCTTTTTGTTCAGGATTTGTCGCACCTTTATGCCTGCACCATCCGCACCGAGGGTGACTTCCAGAAAATCGAGCCCACGCGGGTCAGCCGCCACGCTCGCTTGCAGTTTTTCGAGCAAATGTTTGTCTTCATCGAATGCGGCCGTGACACTGGCACTGGTTTTGGCGGCAACGTCTTCCGTGAGCGAGGGCACATCGAAAGCCGCCATCCAGAAGTAGCGCGTTTTGCCGCGTTGCGCGGGTGTCACGATGTGGCAGCCACGCACGATAAAGTCGGATCGTTTGCCAGCATCAGGATTAGGGTCATGCACATTCCAGTCCGAGAACGAAATCGCGAGGGACGGCATCCGGCCTTTTTGGACGCGCTTGATGGGTTTGTCTTCCGGCAGCCCCATGCCCGCACAAAATAGCGGTGACAGCGGCGCGAGGTCGAACTCTTGTTCATAGCAAATCGTCTCGCCGTCCATGTAGGTGTCGGGCGCGGTGATCCAGTCATCTTGCTTGAATGTGTTCTTATGTAGGAAGGCGATATGCGTCAGGTCGAGCACGTTTTCACGGATCAACACCCAGTTGGCAGCGACTTCGTAATACCCATTAACGGGAGTCCAATCAGGATCAATTTGATAGCCCACTTCGGGCGGATCACAATCTATCGCGTCTTGATCGCCCATCCAAATCCAGATGTAGGCCCCAGTTTCGCGCACCGCGAATGAGGGGATTTCAGCAGTTTTGGGTTTCATGTGTTGGGTGGGTGCCTTGGTGCAGCGTCCGGCGGTGTTAAACTCCATCCCGTGATAGGGGCAGATGATCTTATCATCGCGCACATAGCCTTCGGACAGCGGGGCCCAACGGTGGGGGCAACGATCATAAAGCGCGGCGGGCGTACCGTCTTCGAGACGATAAAGCACCACTGGCGTTTCCAACAGCCAACGGGCCAGCGGCTTGGTCGTCACTTCATCGCGGTGCGCAGCCACCCACCACATGTTGCGCGGGTAGTTGTCCTCGAGCATTCCATTAGGAATCGTCTGGCCGTTCGTGCGGTTTACGTCGTCTTTCATGTGGCATCCTCACTGTTCAAGAGCGTCTCAAAACGCGCGATTTCCTCAGATTTCATTTGGTAGCTGTGCTCAACATCTGGAAAGCGGCCCGCGCGCACATCGTCGGCGTAAGCCGCAAAGGCATCGGTCGCGTCCTGGGCCAGATTGGCATAGCGTTTGGCGAACTTGGGTTTGAACGTGTCGAACGCGCCGAGCAGATCGTATCCGTTGAGCAACTGACAAGTCCCTGCTGCACCCGCGCCGATGGAAAACGTGAATATGTCAACGGCCTCGTCCACGGCCTTGCCGACCTCATAGGGCATCGCTTCAATCTCAAGGCCAATGGCACCGGCGGCCTCAATCGCGCGGGCGTCCGCTATGATCTCCATCGCCGCCTCAGCCGTGCGCCCCTGCATCTTGAAGCCGCCCATCTGGTGTACTTTGTGCGGTAACAGACCCACGTGGCTCATTACTGGGACACCCGCATCCGCGACTGCGCGGATAATATGCGCGCCTTTACGACCCAATTGCAGTTTCAACGCGTCCGCGCCACTTTCCTTCATCATGCGCACCGCGTTGGTCACGGCTAATTCAGGTGTCGCGTAAGACCCATAAGGCATCGAGACAAGGCAAAGCGTATTTGGCGCGCCGCGACGCACCGCCTGCGTGTGCATGATCATCTGCTCCACAGTCATCGCCAGAGTGTTCTCATGCCCGTGCAACGTCATGCCCAGACTGTCCCCGACCCCGACAATATCGACCCCTGCACGTTCTGCTCACGTGGCCGTCAACACTTCGCCCACAGCGACCATGACCAGTCTCTCACCTGCTGCTTTTTTCTGCGCGAGTTCAGGTAGGGTAAGTTTTTTGCGCTGTTCGCTCATTACGGTCCTTTGCGACAATAGAATCGTCGCATTTATTGTTCCATTTGGAACAATATGCGCTAAGAAAGCTGGAACTGGCAATGGGCAAGCGATCATGGACAGATCCAAAGACACAAACTTTTCAAGTATATTCGACACGATCGAATACCCAGAAGCTTACCGCATTACCTATCTGGCCAATGCCATTGTGTTTCCCGCCTACGCGGAAATTAAACGCGACTTTGGTCTGGTGCGCGCAGAATATATCTTGCTGGCTTGCCTGTCCCATTTCGACGTTCTTACGGCACAGGACGTCGCACGCATCTCTCGCCGCCCCCGCAACACGATCAGCCGGGCAGTGCATCGCATGCTGGACGAAGGCTATCTAAACCGCGCGCCTGATCCAACGGACGGTCGGCAATCTCGCCTAAAGATCACACCTTCAGGGCGCAGTTTGCATGACGCAATTTCTGGCTATTTGGGGCGCAGACAAGATGAAATCTTGGCCGTGCTTAGCCCCAACGAACGCAAAACACTCGCAAACCTCCTGAAAAAAGCAGCACTCAGTGCCGCCGAGCTGGGCGACTAAAGGACATTTCATTTGGCAGAGATTGGCCCCAACACCCGCTTGCGTGTTTCACCCTTTTACGAAGCGACGATCGGCGAAGGCGTTACTGCCTTCTCACCCTATAACAGCATGCTGATGCCAGTGTCTTTTGGTGATCCAGAGGCGGAATACGAGCGGTTGATGAAGCGCGTCTCCCAATGGGATGTCAGCGTCGAACGTCAGGTGGAAATCACCGGCCCAGACGCCGCCTGTTTGGTGCAGCTGTTGTCAGTGCGTGATCTTTCAAAGATCGAAGTCGGCAAAGGCAAATACGTGCCTATGTGCGATCACCGCGGTGTCTTGATCAATGACCCCGTCGTGCTGAAGCACGAAGACGGCAGCTTCTGGCTTTCCATCGGCGACAATAACATCCTCATGTGGGCCCGCGCCATTGCAGCAGAGCGTGGGATGAATGTTGAGATTTGCGAGCCCGATGTCTCACCCATGGCAGTGCAAGGTCCGAAGGCCGAAGAGGTGGTCGCCTCGGTCTTTGGCGATTGAGTCCGCGCACTGAAATACTTCTGGTTCGCGCCCGCCGAGATCAATGGCATCCCCTTGATCATTCAGCGCTCAGGGTACTCCAAACAGGGCGGGTTCGAGATTTACCTGCGCGACGGGTCGCGCGGCACAGAGCTTTGGAACATCATCAAAGAAGCGGGCCAGCCATGGGATATTGGCCCTGGTAATCCCAACCCTATTGAGCGGATCGAAAGTGGTTTGCTGTCATATGGCGGCGATACGGATGACCAGACAAACCCGTTTGAGGTGCGTCTTGGCAAATACGTAGATCTCGACCTCGGTGATGAAGTGGTCGGCATTCAAGCGCTGCGGCAAATCAAGGCCGCCGGTGTAAAACGCCAGCAGCTGGGGATCGTCCTTGATGACCCCGAACGCAGGCCTGGACATGCAATCTGGTACGCGGTCCAGCAGGGTGAAAGGCCTGTTGGTCACATGACCTGCGGGGCATGGTCGCGCCGTGCTGGGTCCATGATCGGATTTGCATTGGTCCGTGCAGACCTGACGGCTGGAGACGAGATTGATGTCGTACGTGGTGGGTATCGCGACCCCGCAACCCTTTGCCCCTTGCCGTTCTATTAGAGGTCTTGCTGGGTCGCGAGTGGTGACGTGAAGGTGGCATTCACACCCGCGTACTCTGGGCCAAAGATAGAAAGGCCTTTGGGCGACGTAAACGGGCGCGGGGCGGGCAGAATCACCACATTGATGTCCTGCCCTTCGACAACATCCGGGTTTGCAATGGGGGCACCGGACATGCGATCAAACAGGCAAATCAAGTCCGGTACGGTTGCAAAGACCTTATCATCGAGCCAACAGGCCATGTTCTCATTCTTGACGCTGATTTGCATCGTTCGGTCCCCGTCTGCCAGTTCGATTTGCCCAATCGTAAAGCCCTGATCGGTCTTATACGTGACCGATGTGGCGCGCCCCGAAAATACGACCGCGCCGCCGCTTGCATTGGCGACATCGGCGGCGGCGTCCGTTCCAGCCGCCATCGCTTGCCTACAGATTTCGCCCAGCCTCATTGCTTTTGTAATCGTTCCGGGGATCAGGGCATCACGCAAATCGCGCATCGGTAGCGCATGATCAATCGCGGCGACGGTGTTGCGGCTGACCTGACTAAGCGCACGCACCAAAGTTTCGGCCCGCTGATCGTCTTTTACTTTGTCGATCAGGAAGGACTCTCCGAATTGGTTGACCGCATATATCGGGGCCGCAGGTAGCCCAGCCAGATAATAGGTCGAATGGGTGATTTCAGGCACTGCGCGCCCCGCGGGATCCGCATCGATGATCTTGTGGCCATTCATAACTGCCGGAAAGAAGGCGGCTGCCGTATTGGACCCACCCAATTCGCAAGGTGTCGTGCCAAAAAATTCCTGTCCCAAGTGGTTCTGAAATTCCGCGTAGGCCTGCAACAGTGGATCTTGATCACTGTCTTCCAGCCCTGCATACATTCGTTCTTCTTCTGGATTAAGCGGCGTCACAGATCCCAGCAGATATGGCGTGCAGATCAGTGCATCAGCGGGCACATCGTCCACACTGACCAGATCAAAGGTTTTTCCTGCGCTCAGTGCCGTATCAATTAACGCGCGGCCTTCTGCGATATCGCCGCCCCCGCCTGCGCCCATGATCACTGCGCCAAACAGCATGTCTTCAAGGTTTTGTCGGGTGAGCGTTCTCATGTCAGTTGTCCTTGGAGGTGCCGAAAAGCGCGACCAAATCCGTGATCCGCGACAAGATCAGCAAGATGGTCACGGTGAGTGCAACAAACAGCATCGAGGCCGCCGCGACGACCGGCGAATATCCATAACGTACGTTGTTGAAAATCTTGATGGGCAGGGTTTCGACCACAAAGCCAGAGATCATATTGGCGATCAGATATTCGTTTACGCTGATGATGGCGACCAGGGCGAACCCGGTGAACACGTAAGGTGCGATCAGCGGAAACACGATTGTGCGGAAGACCTGTGCCGGCGTCGCCCCCATCATCTGCGCTGCCTCGATTACCTCGTCCGTAAGGGCTGCAAATCCGCGGGCGATAATGACCATTGGCAGCGTCACAAAGAACACACCATGCGAGATGATCGTTGCTTCCATGCGTCCATACCAACCGATCTCTGCCCAGAACAGGCTGGCCCCCAATGCCAATATGATTGGAGGCAGCAAGAACGGGCCAAGGCCAAGCGCGAATGTCGCCTTGGCAAACCCAGATCCTGTCCGCCACAGCACGTAGTTGATGGCCAGCGCCAATGTGGTTGCAATCACACCGGCGATGGCCGCGATCAACATCGAACGGCCTATGGCCAGCAGCCATTCGGTTTCCGTCAACAGTTCATGGTACCAAGCGCCAGAAAGGGCATCGGGTGGGAATGCGATATTCTTGGAGGCCCCGATGGACACGCCCAGAACGACCAAGAAGGGCGCGATCAGCAGTGTAGCGATGATCCAAAGGTACAGCGTTCTCATGCCGTGCGCCGCCGTGTCAGCAGCGCCGAGGCGATCAGCACCAGCACCGTCACGATCAGCATAACCACTGCCAGTGCTGCCCCTAGCGGCAGGTTAGCATCGCCCAATGCCTTGTCGCTGATGATGACCGTCATGGTCCAGTCCTTGGGTCGCCCCAGCATCGTGGGCATCACAAAGACGCCCAGCAAGTAGACAAACATGGTTAGCGTCACCGAGGTCAAACTGGTGCGGAATGTGGGGATCAGCACTTTGAAGAACACCATGGGCGGCGGCGTGCCCAGCGTTATGGCCGCCTCTTCGATGCTGCGATCCCTACGGGAGACGGATGGATAAAGGATCAGGGACACGATGGAGAACCCAAGGAAGATCAAGCCGATCATCATCGCCCCAAAACTTGGGCTTAATGAGCGTGGATTGTCCCACAACCCAACCCACTCCAGCAGGCGTGGGATACCCGCACTTTCTGACATCAAGATCAGCCAGGCAAAGCCAATGATCACCTCACTGAGGCACATCAAGGATAGCAATAGGATGATCCAGAACAGCTGCCACTTGCGGCCAAGGTCCGAAACAAAAAGCACCAACGGGAAGGCGAGCGCGACGACAAGTACCGCCCCCAGAGCCGCGGAATAAAGCGAGCGGAATGACACGGTGTAGTAGAAGCTGGAGAAAAACTTGCCATAGTTTTCCCACACGAAATCAACTTTGTAGAACCCCATTGGGTCAGGTTGATAGAAGCTGACGATGACCATGAAGATCATCGGGATGACAAAGAAAACCCCCATCACGCCGAAGGTCAATCCACCGATAAGGCGCGGGCCATATGATACCGAGCGCATCATTGTGGTAACGCCCACGCTTTGGCTGCGTCCCAAAGAAGCGTGACCGCTTCGCCATTCTCAAAACTGTCACCGGACCCGGCGATCTCGCATTGATGGAAGGTCTGGTCTGCGACTTGAATTTCGCGTTCCAGCATCGCGCCCAAGCGCCGCTGCCGCGTGATTTTGCCGGTCAGCCCATCGCCGGAACGGGCCAGAATGATGGCTTCTGGGCGCACTGCAACAATCGGCTGACCGTCTCGCGCGATAATGTTGTTGGTTCCGATAAATTCCGCGACAAAACGCGTTGCGGGGCGGGTATAGAGCTCTTCTGGGCTGGCGGCTTGTTCAACCTTTCCATCGTTCATGACGATGATACGGTCGGCCAAGGCCATCGCCTCGCGTTGATCGTGGGTGACGAAAACGGTTGTCACGCCCAGATCGCGCTGGATGCGTTTCACCTCATCCTGCATTTGGTCGCGCAGCGCTGCATCAAGGGCTGAAAAGGGTTCGTCCATCAGAAAGATTTGCGGTTGCAACGCCAACGCGCGGGCGATGGCCACCCGCTGGCGCTGACCACCCGATAGCGCGGCGACAAACCGTGCCTCCAGACCCGAAAGGCCAACCATTTCTAACAAACGCGTGACGTCTTTGGCGGCAACCTCCGAAGAGGTTCCGCGCAGGCGCATCCCATAAGCTATGTTGTCGCCCACGCTTAGGTGTGGGAACAGGGCCAAAGATTGGAACACCATGCCAATGTTGCGCTTGTGGCAGGGGATTTGCGACAGATCCGTACTGCCCAAGTGAATGTCGCCCTCGTCGTGGGTCTCTAACCCCGCGATCAAACGCAATAACGTGGTCTTGCCGCAACCTGATCCGCCCAGAAGGCAGATGAATTCACCATCCTCAACCGCGATCGAGATGTCCTTGAGCGCTTCAAAGGTGCCAAAAGATTTTCGCAGATTGGTGATGGTCAATGTAGTCATGATGATCCCTTGTGAAACAGGCAGCGCGACCCCAGCCGCGCCACCAATGACATTATTGTGCGATCATTTCCTGATACTTGGTCTCAAGCCAGTCGCCCTCACGCAGATGGATATGCGTCTGAACGCGAATGGGGGCAATATCACTGCCGACAGCGGAAAACTCCTCATCCGTCAGGTCCATGCTGTCGCGCGGGACAATCGGCGTAACGCCCATCGTGCGCGCCATCAACGCCTGTGTGTTAGGGCGGCTCATGAAATCAAGGAATTGCTCGGCGGCGTCGATGTTTTGTGAATCGCGTGGCACAACCCAATAGGCATCCGACACGATCCCCCCTTCGGCGGGGAAGGTCGAGGCCACCGGCAACCCGTCCCAGACCGAAAGCATTGTCACATCGTGGTAATAGAGACCTGCATTCAATTCACCGCTTTCCAGCGACTGTTGGAATTGGCCTTCATCGCGATACCACAGGCTGACTTGCGGTTTCAGTTCGGCAATCTTTGCAATGACCTGCTCGATCCCGTCGCGTGTCTCAAGAATGTCGACACCGCCAAAGAACGTCGTTGCAGTGACCTCCAACAGGCCAGAGTTTGGTGTGGTCACGATGCCCAGTTTGCCGTCCCACTTCGGCTCCCAAAGCTCGGCCCAACTGGCTGGCGCATCTGGGGCGAAGTCGGTATTGGTGACAAAAGTTGTATAAAATGCCAACGCGCCGACGCCATATGCGTTGCCGGCATCATTCAGCTTTACATAACCGTCGTTCAGGCTTTGTGTGCCAGGCATGTCTGTGGGGTTCAACTCGGCCCAAAGACCAACTTCGTTTCCGCGCAGCAACACTTCGTCCACAACCAACGACAAATCAGCAGGCGCCTGCTTTGCGCGCGCCGCGGCCATCAATTGGGTCATCCACGCAGAATCTTCGGGCTGCGCAATGGATTTGACCTCAATCCCTGTTTCGGCCGTAAAGAGGGGATAAATCTCTGCCGCTAGTGTTTCTTCGAAAAAGCCGCCCCAGGCGCTGACGGTCAGGTCTTGCGCCCAAGCTGAACTTGTCAGGCCCAGAATGACCGCAGTCGAGCTAAGCAGGTTTCGTGTGATCGTCATGACGTTTCTCCCGGCGGTGTTGTTCAACATTCCCAGAAAACGTAGATCCAGTTGGATCTACAAACCATATCAAACGTCTTATGTTTGCATAACCTTGTCGACATGGGGCCCGGACGCTGCTTTGCTAAGGGTAAACTCGAAAGGTGGACGGCCCGTGAAACTTTCTGACATTGACCTGCGCCTGCTGCGCGTGTTTCAGGCCGTTGCAACCGCTGGCGGTTTTGCCAAGGCGCAAGGCGCGCTTGGCATTTCGCAACCCGCAATCAGCGCGCAAATCGCAAAGCTGGAAGATCGGTTGGGGTTGCGGCTGTGCGATCGTGGGCCACAGGGTTTTGCACTGACGCCTGAAGGCAAAGACGTGCTGAAAGAAGTGACAACGTTGCTTGAACAGATTGATGCCGCGGCGGTCCGTCTGAACGCGATCGGCGCGCCCGGCACGAGGCGGGTGCGCATTGGTGTCGTGGATTCAATGGTCACGGATCCGAATAATCCGCTTGTCCCTGTTCTCGCAAAGACCCGCAGGACAATGCCCGACGTACAGGTCAGCATTGGTATTCTGGATTTTCTAGCCTGCTTGGAAGAATTGCGGGCCAACCGATTGGACATTGCGATCGTTGGCATTGCAGGGAACGAACGCATTCCAAGCGAAGCAGAGGCGTTCCCGCTTTATCGGGAAACTAGCACCCTTTATTGCAGCCCAGACCACGCTTGCGCGGCAGTATCAGATCCCAAGGCCCTTTTGGAAAAACTGGCTGACGCCAAAATTTCCGCCCATAGTTTTGTCTTCAATCCTATGGACAAAGAATTGAATCCGATGTTGCTTGGAGACGCCGAAGGGGTGGCACAGGATACCATAGAACTGACAGCCTACTATACACTGTCTGGTGGCTACGTAGGCTTGCTCCCGGATCATTACGCCGCTGGTTGGGTAAAGGCTGGCAAGCTGGTATCATTGGCACCGCTGCATACTCCAATCGTGTCTGAATTCCATGCAGTCCGCTTGCAGCCAGCATCAAAAGATCCCGCTCTGGATTTCGTCTGGCAGGCATTGAAATTGGCGGGGACGGCTTAACAATACAGGTTACGGCCCGGTCCAAGTAAAAACACGCCGTCGATCAAACTGATAATAGCGGTTTTTTCGTGCAGCGATTGAACCGGTTCGCTTCATCGCGAACTGAAAATTCAATGCATGGCCAATGCTTCGTTTGAGCAAATGGCCGCTTATCGTTTTGTGTCGCGGGTAAAGGATCGAAAGTCCGCGTTGAGACTGCATTTTGCTTTTGATGGACAGGCCTGAAAGATCAGTTTTAATCCGCGATACTTGGCGGTGCCTTTACCGTCAGTTCCGTGATTTGGGTTTGAATAGTTGCGCCGCGCCTGCCGTGCAATGGATGGGCGACCAGCGTGGCTGTAAAACTCAGATAAATACTGGCGGATGTCACTCAGATCGACAAACCGATCAATCGAACGCAACAAGTAATCTTATGGGACGTGTTTTTCCAGCAAGAACTCATAAAATAGCGCAGCCTGTGCTTCTTGCTTCGGTCCCGTCATCGTCAAATACCCCCATCAATAAAGAAATTGAATCAGGGATAGCACCACCGATCAAGCAAGAGTTTTTCAACAGAATTCGCTCAAACCAGCCATTCACCTCCCCAAACCAAAAAGGCCCCGCAGGATCACTCCCACGGGGCCTTCTCAATTTCTAAAGCACGAAAGCTTAGTCGTCAGACTTCAAAGCCGCGCCCAGGATATCGCCAAGGGACGCGCCGGAGTCAGAAGAGCCGTACTGCTCGACTGCTTCCTTCTCTTCTGCGATCTCGCGCGCTTTCACGGAGACGCCCAAGCGGCGTGTCTTCGCGTCTACGTTTGTGATGCGCACGTCGACTTTATCGCCAACGGAGAAACGCTCTGGGCGCTGCTCTGCACGGTCACGGGACAGGTCAGAACGACGGATGAAGGATTTCATGCCTTCATACTCGACCTCAACGCCGCCCTCTTCGATGGCTGTCACAGTTACAGTCACGATAGAGCCACGCTTCACGCCGCCAACCGCTTCAGCGAACTTGTCGCCACCAAGCGCTTTAACGGAGAGTGAGATACGCTCTTTCTCGACGTCGACCTCAGACACAACCGCCTGAACGATGTCGTTCTTGTGGTAGCTCTGAATGGCTTCTTCGCCGCGCTCGTCCCAAGATAGGTCGGAGAGGTGAACCATGCCGTCGATGTCGCCCTCGAGGCCAATGAACAAACCGAACTCGGTGATGTTCTTCACTTCGCCTTCAACCTCAGTGCCCTCAGGGAACTGCTCTGCAAAGACTTCCCATGGGTTGCGCTGTGTCTGCTTGAGACCAAGGGAAACGCGACGCTTCGTACCGTCGATTTCCAGAACCATGACTTCGACTTCTTGTGACGTAGACACGATCTTGCCCGGGTGTACGTTCTTCTTTGTCCAGGACATTTCGGAAACGTGCACAAGACCTTCAACACCTGGCTCCAGCTCAACGAATGCGCCGTAGTCAGTTATGTTGGTGACGCGACCTGTGTGCGTGGACTCAAGTGGGTAACGACCTGCAACCAGATCCCATGGATCTTCCTGCAACTGCTTCATGCCCAAGGAGATGCGGTGCGTCTCTTTGTTGATCTTGATGACCTGAACCTTGACCGTCTCGCCGATTGTCAAAATCTCGGACGGGTGGTTCACACGGCGCCATGCCATGTCTGTCACGTGCAACAAGCCGTCTACGCCGCCAAGATCGACGAATGCGCCGTACTCGGTGATGTTCTTAACAACGCCGTCAACTGCCTGACCTTCTGTGAGGTTACCGATGACTTCTGCACGCTGCTCTGCGCGGGACTCTTCAAGGATTGCACGACGGGATACAACGATGTTGCCACGACGACGGTCCATCTTCAAAATCTGGAACGGCTGCTTGAGACCCATCAATGGGCCCGCATCACGCACAGGGCGCACGTCAACCTGAGAACCTGGCAAGAACGCAACCGCGCCGCCAAGATCAACCGTAAAGCCGCCCTTAACGCGACCGAAGATTGCGCCTTCAACGCGCTCTTCGTCTGCGTATGCTTTCTCAAGGCGATCCCAAGCTTCCTCACGGCGCGCCATCTCACGTGAGATAACCGCTTCGCCACGGGAGTTCTCTGCGGAGCGCAGGAACACTTCAACTTCGTCGCCAACAGCGATTTCAGGAGCTTCACCAGGGTTTGCGAATTCTTTAAGCTCAACGCGGCCTTCCATCTTGTAGCCTACGTCGATAATGGCTTGGCCCGCTTCGATTGCGATGACCTTACCTTTGACAACTGTCCCCTCGTCGGGTGTGTCCATTTCGAAGCTTTCGTTCAAGAGTGCTTCAAACTCGTCCATTAGATTAGCCATGTGGCGTTTCATATCCTTTAACTTGGTTTTACTGGCCGTGCGGTTGTCTCCGCCGGTCTTTGGGTTGCTTTGGTCGAGGCAGTTTGGTGCAAACGAAAAAGAGGGCTGGAAGCTCCAACCCTACTCGCTTGTTGTGCACGCGATGTTTCCCACCGTCTCAACGCTCGCGCGTATAGAGGGGAATCGGGTGTCTGGCAAGGCGCTTCTTCCTTGAAACACAGGGCGATGAGCGAGACCGCAGCGGAGTCTCAAGGATATCCCAACACAGGGCAATCGCCAGACCGCTGGGCAGGCGATCCACCCTTTGTTCTAAACACTTTATACCAGCAAAGTCCGAACTTGATCCAAACTGAGCGCCTGCACTCACCAAATCGCCAGCCCTGTCGGGCGGTCTGGCGATTGCCCGGCACATGAATGTGCTTTTCGGGCAAGTTGCATTTTTTGATCGTAACAAAGTGGGCGGCTACAAATCGTAATCTCTCGCCATTAACAAGCTCAGTTTAGTCACAACCTGATCAAGCTCTTTTAAGGCTCCATTGTGAAACTCATAAATTTCGTAATCGAAGTTAGAGCCAAACGGTGGGTAGACTCCGATTTCATATCCAAAATCAAATCCTTGAACCTGAACAGGACTATCAAACCAGATCAATGCTACCGTCGGCCAATACCCGATATCTGCTTCCAAAGGAAGTAACGCTAACGGTTTCAACCGGCCTAAAAGAAGTTCCGTGTTTTCCAATGCTTCTTTGGTTGGCCTCCTCTCAGCAGACCACGCTTTGGGAATTTCATTCAGTAATTTATGCATGTTGTGACAATAGAATAAGTGACAGATTGCTTCAATGGTTCGCTGTTTAAACCTAAACGCGACCTAGTTTTGCGTGCAGGTAAAATTTACGAACCCCATAATAGGCCCGCAGGGCCACGCCCGATCTTGCGCAAGACGACGCGGTCAACAGCCGCCAGAGCGAGCAAGGGGATTAAAACACCCCGAGACCTTCAAACGATCCGCTTCATGGCGGCCGCCATTTTTATAGATACATCAATTACCAACGCGGCAGGGCAAACGCCCCAGCCGCCGCTTGGCGTGTGTGGGCCCTACTCAGCCCGCACTTCGCCAACCCACAAATCCGCCTCATAATCAGCGCCGTAGGCCGCCAAACCGATGCTCTTCACATCTTCGGGCGACACCATCTTCGCCAGCAAACCCGTGGAGCGTTCAAAATCGCTCAACGCCAAACGCACCTCGGACCACCCAGCCCCAGCCACAAACGACGCTTTGTAATTGTGCCACGGCAAGCGCGCTTGACGGGTGCGCAGGAACACTGTGTAGCTCGCGCCATTCCCGCGAACGCGCAGGACCAAAGCCTCGCTCCCTTCAGGCAACCCAGAAAACTCCCGCCGCACTTGGATGAAACCGCCGTTGTTGTCCGTGCTCACTTGCCCCGTCAGGTTCAGCCCTCCAGCGCCAATCTGTGCCTGCCCAGACGACACGCCACCCATGACGTTGTCACCAATATAGCGCCAGCGCTCGCCCGCGCCTGCATCGAAACGCTCTAAAACTTTCGGCTCAGCGCTGGCCATGCTGGCCGCCAGTATCAAAATACATGCCCATACTCTCATCAAAGGGTCCTCCTGTTTGAGAGAGGTGGCGCAGATCGACGCTAAGGCAAGGCGCTCAGAGCTCTTCACCCTTTTTCAGCAGTTCTTCCAGCAATTCACGGTAAATCCCGTTGCTATCGCCACCACCAAAGTGTTGCGCACCGCCCGTGTAGGCCTGCCCATACGAACGCGCGAGGTTCACCGTCTGGATCAGACCAGACACCAGTTGCTCGCGCTGCAAGGCCGCCAAAGGATGGATATACACCCCCCAAACGCGCCCCTGCGCCACCGCGTAGCGCGCATCAAGCGCCGTGTCGAAATTAGCCTGCATCATGCGTTGCAACTCTTCGGGCGCGATGCCTTCAGCGCTGCGAATAGGCACCATCGCGCGCATCCGATCCGATGGTTCATCGACGATCACCATGATCGGCACATCATCAATCGTCAGCTCCGTCGCAATCCCGCGCGTCACTGCTTCACCATCAATCGCTTTCAGGATCGCCTCGATGCGCTCTCCCGTCATTGCCGCTTCACGCTCTTGCGCAAATGCAGGGGCCGCAAGAAGGGTCAAACAGATCATCAAACGTCGCATAGCCAAGCCTTTCATTCAGGTTGACCCAGCATACTCATGTCGCGACGATACTGTCGATAAACGCCTGCGTTACTCGCCCGTGCGCGCCTCGATCACTTGGATCGCTTGTGCGATAGCATCCGCAATGCTCAGATCAGAGGTATCAATCAAAACCGCATCATCCGCAGGTTTCAAAGGGGCTTCAACCCGCTCCATATCCCGTGCGTCGCGTGCTTTGACATCCGCCAGAACTTGGCCGCGCGTGGATGGATCACCCTTAGCAGAGAGCTCAAGATACCGCCGCTCCGCACGCACCTCGGCAGAGGCAGTAACGTAGAGCTTCACTTTCGCATCAGGGCAAATCACCGTGCCAATGTCACGCCCATCCAGCACAGCACCACCCGCGCGCGCGCCGAATGCACGTTGGAAATCTACCAGTGCTGCGCGTACCTCTGGGATGATGGCGACTTTACTTGCCGCTTGCGCCACTTCAGGCGTGCGTAGGTCGGTGTCATCCATATCTGCCGCCACAAGCTTTAGCGCTGCATCAAGTGGCTCCACACCCAGCAAAGTTTTGGCTCCAACGGCGCGATACAAAAGCCCCGTATCAAGATGCGCGAAGTCAAAATGCGAAGCTATCGCCTTGGAAAGTGTGCCCTTGCCCGCTGCCGCAGGTCCATCAATCGCAATCGTAAAACCCATTATCCTCGTTTCCTTGAAGCTAAAAAGGCAGAGAGCAGACAGATCCCTGCAACCGCAAATTTTGTCAAAGTGACCCAATGCACCGCGCTAATCTGCGCCGTCAAATCTGTCAAAGCAAGATTGCCCTTTGTCGCCAAGCCCAGTCGCGTCGCAAGCATCATGTTTTCGCTGAAATCCAACGCCATGAAAAGCGCGGCAATCGCAACGCCCCAAAACCGCCAAGCAACAGCGCTGCGCATCATATGCACCAACATCACCCAAAGGCCAAAAACCGTGATGAAAAGGAAATCAATTGAAAGCAGAACCGCTTTATAGATCCTATCCAACCCTTGTTCGCGCAGGGCCTCCGACAAGTTGACCAATGCGCTATCTGGATAAGCACTGAATTCCGCTTGCGGCAAGAACGCAACGTTTGGCGCGATCTTGATCTGCAATATCGCAACCATAAGCAAGAAAAGCCCAAGCGCGCCGAAACCCAGACCGCGCACAAGTGCCAAAGGCTTCTTCACGCGTTGCGCCGTGTGATCTTTGCGCCAAGCTCCGCCATGAGTGGCTCGAAAATTGGGAAAGACGTCGCAATCGGGCCCGCATCATCGACGCGTACAGGATCAATCGTGCTCATCCCAAGAACAAGGAAAGACATGGCAATGCGGTGATCCAAATGGCTCGCACATTCTGCACCACCCTGCACATTGCCCATACCGCGCCCTTGCACGATCCACCAATCTGGACCGTCCTCAACCTCAACACCATTGGCACGCAAACCTGTCGCCATCGCGTCAATGCGATCGCTTTCTTTCACGCGCAACTCTTTTACGCCGCGCATCACCGTTGGGCCTGTCGCATTCGCAGCAACCACAGATAGCACAGGATATTCATCAATCATTGACGCCGCGCGCGCTGGTGGAACCTCAATCCCTTTCATATCGGGCGAGTACCGCGCCCGCAGGTCCGCCATAGGCTCGCCGCCCTCAGTGCGCTCGTTTTCGTACGTCAGATCAGCACCCATTTCGCGCAGCGTATCAAAGAGACCAGCGCGCGTCGGGTTAAGGCCGATATTGGGGACCAGCACATCCGAGCCCTCAGTAATCAAAGCGGCACAGACTGGAAACGCGGCAGAACTTGGGTCACGCGGCACGGTGATCACCTGAGGTTTCAGCTCTGGTTGACCCGTTAAAGTAATCACATGACCCTCGTCCGTGTCCTCAACCGTCAGCTCTGCACCAAAGCCTTGCAACATCCGCTCCGTATGGTCGCGCGTCGCTTCTTTCTCGATGACAACTGTTTTTCCCGGTGCATTCAACCCCGCAAGCAAGACCGCTGACTTCACCTGCGCAGACGGAACAGGCGTAGCGTAGCGTACTGGAACCGGCTCTTTCGCGCCGACGATGGTCATTGGCAAGCGCCCACCGGTCCGCCCAACAGCCTCCATACCAAACAGCGCCAACGGATCCGTGACACGCGCCATAGGGCGACCATTCAAGCTCGCGTCCCCCGTGAATGTCGCAACAATCGGGGTGGTTGCCATTGCGCCCATGATCAGGCGCACACCGGTGCCTGAGTTGCCACAATCGATCACGTTTTCAGGCTCTGCAAAGCCGCCGACACCGACGCCATGCACCGACCATTCGCCGCCGCCATGATCTGTGACCTCAGCGCCAAACGCCCGCATCGCTTTGCCTGTATCGAGCACATCTTCGCCCTCAAGCAAGCCTGTGATCCGCGTTTCGCCCACCGCCATTGCGCCCAGAATAAGCGAACGGTGCGAGATGGATTTGTCCCCTGGAACATCTGCACGCCCCTGCAACGGTCCACATTTAGACGATGACATTGGGACAGGTGTGCCATGAGACGACATGCGCAAGACTTTCTTTAACAATCCGAAATTAGAGGCCTGATACCCCAAGCCCTTTGCGGCGTCACTAGTAAGGTGCGTGATTCACGCACCCCCCTTTCGAATAAACGTCAGATAATGCGGCACACGCCCTTCGCGCAGCGCCTTTTGCTCATAACGCGTGGACACCCAATCGCTCCAAGGTTGCTTCCAATCAGCACTTGTCTCAGCTTGCCACTCAAACCCAGCCTTTGGCACTTGTTCGAGTGTCTGACGCACGTAGTCTTCGATATCCGTCGCAACACGCAGCTCTGCGCCCTCGTGCATGACCTCTGCCAATGCTTCCAAATGCTCTGGCGTTACAAAGCGACGACGATGATGGCGCTTCTTGGGCCAAGGATCAGGGTAGTTCAAAAAGACTTTAGACACGGACCCCGATGGCAAAACATCAAACACGTCGCGCGCATCCCCGGGGTGCACGCGCAGGTTAGACACCTCCGCCTCGCGGATTTTGCCAAGTAGCATCGCAACGCCATTGATATAGGGTTCAGCACCGATCAAGCCGACATCGGGGTTGTGTACTGCTTGATGGATCAAATGCTCCCCACCACCAAAACCAATTTCGAGCCATAAAGGGCGATCGCCAAACAAACCCTTAAGGTCGAGATTTTCACGCTCTGGGTTTTCTTCCCAACCCACCGCACCCGGAGACAAGCTCTCCAGATCTTCTTTCAGATAGACTTGTTGTGCGCCGCGCAGCGTATGGCCTTTAAAACGGCCATAAAAGTTACGCCAAGGCGCGCCAGAGGGGTGCTTTAGATCAGGTTTTTCATCGCTCATGGCGCGCCTGTTAGCTGCTTCGCGCAATCTTGTCGAGCAATGCAGCCAATCCTTTTGGATCCGCAAAAAAAGGCGAATGAGATGTTTGCATCTCGTAGCGCTCTTCTGGCGCAAAGGCTGCTGCCATTTCAGCCTGAAACTCTGGCGGAATTGTGCGGTCTTCTGTGCAGCGAATATAGGACTTGGCGACGCTGTCGTAATGCGCACCTAACTCAAGCTTTGTAGCTTGCGGCAAGATCGCTTGAGGCGTCACATGATCTTGCGCAAATGCGACGCTTTCATCAGGGCAATCATGATAAAACGTCTCGCGCGCCTTACTCTGGATAGGGGTCCAACTCATGCCATCTGCGCTTTTCTCGATCGCATCGAGCAAAGGCTGACGTTTTGCCAATTTGCGCATCTCAACCAATGAATATCCTGAAAAGGGGGCATATGCGCAAAGATTGATTAGACGGGCGATCTTTTGCGGCGCATGTTCAGCGGCCGCTGCAATTGGAAATCCCGCCATAGAATGACCGACCAACATGACTGGTGCGTCAATCGCAGCCAAAATTGCATCGCGATAAAGATCCAGCGTGACGTCTTTTATGGGCATTGTATCTTCCCCATGTGACGGCAAATCAATCGCGCGTGCCGAATGGCCCAAAGCGGCAAGCTCTGGCAAAACATCGCGCCAACACCACGCCCCATGACACGAGCCATGGATCAATAAAAACTCAGCCATGGGTGCCGTGACCAATACTATCAAGGAAGCGCATCAGGTGTTGCGCATAGAGATCGGGCTGCTCCACGCAGGGCAAGTGACCCGCCTTACGGATCAACTCATAACCAGCGCCCGGGATCAAACCCATCAATTCACGCACCATATCAGGCGGCGTAGAGCCATCTTCAGAGCCTGCAATCCCCATTGCAGGCAGTCGCAAGCCCGAGGTGACAGTGATCATATCCGTCCCAGCAATCGCGGCCATGCACGCATTATACCCTGCCGCAGGTTGGCGCGTAAGCATGTTGCGCCACATCAAAAGCTCTGGCGTTTCATTGAACCCTTTGGAGAACCAACGCCCCATCGTCGCATCCGCAACCGCTTCGATCCCGCCTGCGTTCACCGCATCAACGCGCTCATTCCACATATCGGCGTTGCCAATTTTCGAACCGGTGTTGGACAAAACCACCCCACGGATCAGATCAAGACGCTTTACCGCCAACCCTTGCGCAATCATGCCCCCCATCGACAGGCCCACAAATACAGCGTCTTTCGCGCCGACGTGCTCCATCAAGCGTTCGGTATCTGTGATCAACGCACCCATTCCGTAAGGGCCATCAGGACAAGAGGACAAACCATGACCGCGGGTATCATAGCGGATGTATCGCAAGCCTTCTTTGGGCATGCGCTCAATCACAAAATCCCAAAGCCGCAAATCCGTTCCAAGCGAATTAGAGAACACCACAGGCGCACCACCCGGGTCGCCATCTTCGCGCCAATGAAGATGCGCATCACCTGCATCAAACCAATTCATCGCTTGTCTCCCCGCTTATCATTCAACGCCAAATGGACCATAATTTGCCCGTGATCCGAAGCGAGTTTGTTGTAAGGCGCTTCTGCATGGCTGCCATCCGTCAAATGGTCATTCAGCACACTGAAGTACTCCATCTCGCCCAATTCACCCCCTGCTTCAGGAACGAAATGACGCGACATATAAATCTGATCAATGCTCTCAAACACACCACCAAAAGCGGATGTATAGACCATATCACGCATGGACTTTTTAACAAAAAGCTTTTCCGCAGAGTGCAGTTGAACCGACGCGATGGCCTCTTGAATATGCTCGTTTTCTTCGCGCGAATAACGATCATTGGACGCTTTGGCATTGTGACGCAGCATCCAGGAATAATTCTTAAACGGTTTTTCGCCCGCGATAATTTCGCTGCTCACTGCGTTTTCACTATCGTTGAAATCACCCATAACAATGACCGGACGCCCTGCTTTGAGTTCTGCGACGATCTCGCCGCGAAGGACCCAAGCTTCTGCCATGCGCCGCATCGCTGCGCGCGCCGAACCAAGTGCGCGACCAACTGCATCGTAACTTGCCAAATCAGATTCTGGCGCAAATTCAGCATCTTCAGGGCGCACAAATTCACCAAGCTTGGACTTGAGGTGCGTGTTAAAGACCGTGACCACTTCACGGCCCATCGGAATACGCGCTTTCAAAATTGGACGCGATAGACGTGACACACGATAGTAGCCGCCTTCCTCCCCATCAAAGTCTTGGAATGGGATATCCATAGGCGTCTTTAACTCTTGGATCACCTCGGGCGTGCCTTCAAATCCAAAGCGCGAAAGAAGTGCAACGCCGGGGCGGCGATGCCCCGCTTCCCCGTCATTTACGTTCGGTGCAAACGCGAGCGCCGCATCATCATAGCCAGTGTAGCTGAGTTTGCGAAAGATCGCGCGTTTGCGATAGCGTTTGGAGCGATCAGGAACAGAAACCTCATTGCTTTCCTGTCCAATCTCATCCGCAGCCTCGATCACGTCGCTTAGTGCGGCTTCCTCAAAAATTTCCTGAAAGCCAACAATATCCGCATCCATCGTGACAAGCTGTTCTGCCAGCCAATCAGATTTCCACGCATATTCTTCTTCGGTATATTGTTGAAACTTGTAATATTCCTGTTCCGGCCCGATCAGGTTTTTGACGTTAAAACTGGCGACGCGCGCTCGTAACATATGTTCTTACTCCAAAGTCGCCAAAGCGCGTTCAAACACGGCTCTATCAACATTTCCACCTGACGCTGTCACGATCACCGTATCAGAATTCAGCTCATTTCCATGAAAGAGCGCCGCTGCCAAAGCGGCCGCGCCACCCGGTTCAATCACAACGCGCAACCGCTCGAATGCGAACGCCATAGCGCGCAGACACTCGTCTTCGGTAACAACAAAGCCTGCGTCGCACAGTCGCTTCATGATGGGAAACGTCAGATCGCCCGGTTGCGGCGTGATGATCGCATCACAAATAGATCCGGTCATCGCAGTGTTGCGCTGTATCGTACCTTCACGAAGCGAACGGGCCACATCGTCAAAGCCTTCCGGCTCCGAGGGACGCACTTTAAAACTCGGCTGCTCCGCCTCCAGCGCCATTGCAATACCAGACGTGAGACCGCCGCCGCCACAACAGGTGATCACTTCGGCGTCTTTGACCCCGTGTTCTTGCGCTTGCTCTGCTATCTCTAAACCGCACGTGCCTTGACCTGCGATGACCAAAGGCTCATCAAAGGGTTTAACCAACGTTAATCCGCGTTCTTTGGATAAGCGGTCCCCTATCACATCGCGGTCTTCGGTTTCTCGATCATAGAGCACCACCTCTGCGCCCAGCGCTTTGGTGTTTTCGATTTTCACCCGTGGTGCATCGACTGGCATAATAATAACGGAATGACTGCCATGCATTTTAGCCGCCAAAGCAACACCTTGCGCATGATTACCGCTAGAAAACGCAATGACACCTTTGGCGCGCAGCTTTGCATCCATGCCAGACAAAGCCGACCAACCGCCGCGAAATTTGAAGCTGCCTGTATGCTGTAAACACTCTGCCTTCAAAAACAGGCGACGCCCGGCGATTTCATCCAAGAAGGGCGAAGAAAGCATAGGCGTATAGCGCACATGACCTTGGCCGCGCTTCTGGGCTGCGCGGATCATCTCAATGTTCATGTCATATCCCCAATCCAACCTTGCAGGGCTTCAACCGCTGCGGGTTCATCCAAAAACGGCACATGCGCGCGGTCTTTCACCACAGCGCCATGTGCTTGTGGCATGCGGGTCATCATTTCATCGTAGGTGCTTTGGGCCAATAGATCAGAATTTGCCCCTCGAATAATTGCGCAAGGCAAACCCGCCAAAGCATCGAAAAATGGCCAAAGATCTGGCATGTCTGCTTGGCTCGCAGCCTCAACCGCATCGCGCAGTTTCGGATCATAGCTAAGCGCAAGGCCATCGTCTGTCTGTACAAAGAACTTCGCGACCTCTTCATCCCAACGGCTTTGCGGGACGTTCAGGAATTTCTCGCGCATCACATAAGCGAGCCCCGCTGAGGCCTCTGCCAGCGTGTTTGCGCCGGGCTTTACACCTAGATAGACCATGATCGCGTCTAAGCCTTTGGGATCGAGCTCAGGCCCAATGTCATTTAGCGCAACGCCGAGCAAACGTTCTTTGAGCGTCGCCGCAAGACCCATTGCGATTAGGCCACCGCGCGACGTTCCGAGCACAGCGACCTTTTCAAGCCCCAGATGGTCGAGCAACTCGATCGCATCCAGCGCTTCGCGTTGTAGGTTGTAGCTCATCGGATCGGGTGCCCAATCTGATTTACCGCGCCCACGATAATCAAGCCGGATGACACGACAGCCTGTAAGATGGGGCATAACATACTCAAAATCACGACCGTCGCGCGTGAGACCCGACAAACACAAGATCGGTAGCCCAGCGCCCGCGTCCTCGAAATGCAATGACAGCCCGTCGGAGGTTTTGAACTGTGGCATTACACACCAGCAATCGCAGGAATGGTCGTAAGATCGCTGACCACTTCACGCGGTTCTGCAAACAATCGATCCATCGGCTCGTTCGCGCGGTTGGCCCAGACCGTCTGAAACCCGAAACCAGACGCACTTGCGGCGTCCCAACCGTTAGAGGACACAAACAGAACCTCCTCCGTGGTGCACTCAAACCGATCAAGCACCATCTGATAGACTTTCGCATCGGGTTTAAACACGCCGACTTCCTCGACAGACAAGACAGCATCAAGAAAGGTTTCAATTCCCGCAGAGCTCACGGCACCATCAAGCATGTCGGGCGCGCCATTGGACAATATAGCAGTTTGCAAACCAGCAGCTTTGAGTTGTGCCAGCATCATTGGAACTTCTTTATAAACTTGTAACTCCCAATAGAGCGCCAAGAGCCGCTCGCGCAGCTCCAGATCATCTCCCAATCCCGTGCGCTCCAACGCCCAATCAAGCCCGTCTTTGGTCACGCTCCAAAAATCTGTGTGATTGTCCGTTACGGCCCGCAGCCAAGTGTATTGCAACTGTTTTTGACGCCAATACTCTGCAACTTCGGGCCATTTCGCGGCCAAGGCATCGCGACCATCTTCACCTGCTGCAATACGCGCAGCCGCGCCCACGTCGAACAAAGTTCCATACGCGTCAAAAACACATATTTTGATAGTCATCGCTCTCTCCCAATTCGCGACACCATGGCGCGCGCATGTGGAGGGAGCAAGAGGCGATAGTTTAGATTTTCAACAAGACCGCGCCATTTCGACCAGCCGTCATCACGCGCTCATGCGCATCAGCGGCGTCTTCCAATGGCAGGACTTCGTGAATCGCAGGGGTCAATGCTGAAGCTTGCAAAGCGCTGTGCAATTTAGTGATCGCCTTAGCACGCGGCGCGGCTTCGAGGATGTAAATCAGCACGATATCAATCGTGATCGCTTTGAACAGAAATGGACCGAACGGCAAAGTCGGTGCCATATCAAGTTGAGATCCGTAAGCTGCGATCACGCCATTCGCGCGCACGACCTCTGCGAGCAATGGGGCGTTGACGCCAAACTCGACTTCAACCGCACGGTCGACGCCTATACCTTTGGTCAGCGATAGAATTTGTGTGGCCAGATCATCAGCGCGGTAATCCAGAACATGATCAGCACCCGCTGCTTTGACCCGTTCGAACGCGCTTGGCGATGCGGTCGCAATCACTGTCGCGCCGCCCCACTTGGCGAGCTGCACCGCATTGTGACCAACCGCGCCAGCGCCGCCAGAAATAAGCAAGGTCTGTCCAGTAATGTCGCCACCGCCAAACACCGCATGTGCAGCGGTCAGGCCAGGAATTCCAAGTGTTGCGCCGGCTTCGTCAGATACACCATCAGGCAACAACACGGCCTGCTCCGAGGGTAGACAGATCGCTTCGGCAGCGGTGCCAAACGCGCGCTGCCATTGACCGTTCCAGATCCAAACCCGCTGACCGACACGCGCAGGATTCACGCCAGCGCCCACTGCGTCAATGACACCCGCGCCATCAGAGTGCGGAATCACCAAATCAAACGCAGGCTTCAACACTCCGGGCCGTGTCCCAGATCGCGCTTTTGCATCCGACGGGTTCACACCGGAATAAGTAAGCTTCACGCGCACCTCTCCAGCAGCCGGTTCTGGCATTTCTAGATCATGTAGAGAGAGGACATCTGACGCACTGCCAAATGCACTGTACCCGATAGCGCGCATTCTGCTTTATGCGCCTTTTTTGCGCAAACGGATCACCACATCAACCTTGGCAATTTCCATGCCCTCTGGCGCATCCGGCAAGGCCGCAATGACCAAATCACTTGCGTGAGCATCACTCAAGCGACCCTCATCTTCCCAATAAAAATGGGGGTGATCGTGGGTGTTTGTGTCAAAATAGCTTTTGGAGCCATCCACCGTGACCTCTTGCACGAGACCCACGTCGCAAAAAGCACGTAGTGTGTTGTAGACAGTCGCGAGCGACACGCTCTCGCCCTGCCCTTTGGCAGACGCAAAGAGACTTTCCGCAGTGACGTGGCGGTTCTTTCCGTCGCCAACCAGCAGATCCGCCAAGGCCAAACGCTGTCGCGTCGGGCGCAATCCGCCACGCGACAGCCAATCGGATGCGCGGTTCTCGGGCTGGCTCAAAACATCTGTCATGGATCGTCCTACTGTTGGCTCACACTCATATATGCCATTTTGCGCACCGTTTTCAATCATCTCCTGCGCAGTTGTGCACTTTGGTTCACTTGCACGCGCTTGGGCACGGGTGATAGAGATGGGAAAACATGCTTAATACTGGAGCCAACATGTCCGATTTCCCCAGCAGCTTTGACAAAGACGACCTTCTCAAATGCGCCCGCGGCGAGCTGTTTGGTGAGGGCAATGCCCAGCTTCCGGCTCCGCCTATGTTGATGATGGACCGCATCACGGATTGTTCGGGCGACGGCGGTGCGCATGGCAAGGGGCACATCGTAGCTGAGTTTGATATCACGCCTGATTTGTGGTTCTTTGATTGCCACTTCCCGGGCAATCCGATCATGCCCGGCTGTCTGGGTCTTGATGGATTGTGGCAGTTGACGGGTTTCAACCTTGGCTGGCGCGGCTGGCAGGGTCGTGGCTATGCTTTGGGTGTGGGTGAAGTGAAGCTCAAAGGCATGGTGCGCCCTGATCGCAAGATGCTGACCTATAAGATTGATTTCACCAAGGCGATCCAGACACGTCGTTTGACGATGGGCGTCGCTGACGGGATCGTCGAGGCAGATGGTGAGGTGATTTACGAGGTGACTGGGATGAAGGTGGCGCTGAGCGAGAGTTGAGACGCGACTTCAATCAACAGGATATCTTACAAATCCAAAAGAGGACCCCATGAGCAAAACTTTTCTCTTCGTTCATGGTGCGTGGCACGGCGGCTGGTGTTGGGCAAAGACTGCACAAGAACTTCGCGACAAGGGTCATGATACACATGCACCGACCCTGACGGGCTTGGGAGAACGCGCGCATCTCGCCCATGCCGGAATCACGCCTGACAGTCATGTTGAAGACATTCTCGCAGTCATCAAATGGCGAGAATTGGATGACATTATTCTGGTGGGACATTCTTATGGTGGGCTTATCATCACAGGCGTCGCGTCGGCCGTGCCGAAGAAAATATCGAGCCTAATCTACCTTGATGCTTTTGTTCCCGAACAAAGCGGTGCATCCATTTTTGCAAATGCGAATCCAGCCCGTTTGGCGCAATTCGAAGCTCAGCTCGCGAACGGTGGTTTTCTGGTTGAGCCTGATCTTTTCGACGCGTGGAGCGATGATCCAGAACAAGTGTCTTGGCTGAAAACCATGTGCACGCCGCACCCAATCGGCAGCTTTCGTCACGGCGTTACGCTTTCTGGCCGTCAGAACGAAGTGAAAGATCGCCAGTTCATAGTGTGCTCGCGCAATAGCCCGTCACCGTTTCAGGGCGAATACCAACGCGTAAAGACCGACCAGACGTGGAGAACACATGAAATCGACACAAAGCACGATGCGATGGTCGCCAAGCCAAGTGCGCTTGCTGAGCTCTTGGACACCATTACTTAGTGGCAGCGCTGACAAGAGCGCGGTGATGCGCTTGGCGTTGGTGAAGCGAGGTGAGGTGATTTACGAGGTGGCAGCGAAGAAGGTGGCGTTGTCGGTAAGTTGATGCATGGGATGCTTCATAGTTGAAAAGTCGATGTCTGCATCGCGGACTTAACCAACATTCAAGATATCTCGACATTGCTGCAATTTCTCGCGACTATGCGGGCCTTGCAGGAAGTTCATTTTATTTCAGGGGCATCGTATGTCATTCAGTTTTCAATGCCAGACATGTAGCGAGACCCATGAGGGGCTTCCAAGTTTTGGGCCGGACGCTCCTGACAGTTACGCGACCATGAGCGAACTCGACAGGTCTAACAAAGCAATATTGGGAAGTGACAATTGCATTATTGAGAACGAACTATTCTTCGTCAGAGGCCGCGTTGAACTGCCGATCATTGGAAGTGAAGATTCCTTTATCTGGTTGGTTTGGTGCTCACTTAGCAAAGAAAGCTATAAACAGTGGGAAGATGCATATGAGCTTGAGAGCCGTTCGCATATTGGCCCATTTTTTGGATGGCTCAATACGCGGTTACCCTTCTACGAAAGTTCCGTAAATCTGGCGACTTCCGTTCATCTGCTCGATCACGGCATAAGACCGTACATTGAAATACATGAAACGGATCATCCACTCTTCACGGACCAAAACACAGGGATTTCGACTTCAAAAGCGGAGCAGTTAGTCCACGATTTACTGCATACCTAATGATGAATCGCAACCTTTGGGGATGTACAGTTTGGGCTCCTTGCCGCCATTCGCTAAGTTTTGTTGGCCCTTACCCGTCTTTTCTAATCCTCGCCCCACTCTTATCCGCAAACGCTGCCAAACGCGCACGTGCATCGGGCTGGGTGTTCACCACGCCTGCAACAACCGCTTCCGCATAGGCCGCATCCATAGCGGACATATTTTGCATGTGACTCACCGCAGAGCAGATCGCGAAGTTGGACAAAGGCAAGTTTTCCGCCGCACGGCGCGCCAGTTCCAACGCTTTGTCAAAACTCGATCCGTCAACACGGTATTGCGCCAAACCGACCTCTTCCGCCTGAGCGCCAGAATACACACGCCCCATCAACATCATGTCGATCATGCGCGCCTTGCCGACCAAATCCGTGACACGGATCGTAGCGCCGCCACCTGTGAACAAGCCACGCTGGCCTTCGGGCAATGCGAAATACGTTGTTTCATTCATCACACGCACATGGGCGGAGCTGGCAAGCTCCAAACCACCCCCAACAACAGCGCCTTGCAAGGCGGCAATGATCGGCACGCCGCCATATTCCATCTTGTTGAAGGCCTCATGCCAACGCAGGCAAACGTGCATGAAATCCGCGGGCGAGCGATCTTCATCGTGATGCTCAATCAAATCCAGCCCGGCGCAGAAATGATCGCCCGCACCTGCCAGCACAACAGCGCGAACGCCTGCACGCGGCGCAGCACTAAAGAATGTGACCAGTTCTTCAATCGTGTCGATATCCAAAGCATTGCGCTTGGTGGCGCGGTTCAAGGTCACCACCCAGACGCCATCGTCATGGGCTTCTAACGCGAGATTGCTAAATTCAGCGGGATTGATCTGGATCGACATGGGCGTGTCCTTTGAACGCGAAACTCTGTTTGATTTTCGTAAACGCGCGATATCGATCCGACAAGAAGCGCGCGTTCAGTTGGACGCACCGTCACTTTGCGCGCATCTCTCCCCCTTGCACCTGCGCACCGCTCTGCCCTACATAGGAGTCAAGCTAACAAAGGGAGTGCGCCATGCGCCGTGTCGTCGTCACAGGTCTGGGAATTGTCTCTAGTATCGGCAACAATGCTGAGCAGGTTCTGGCCTCTCTGCAAGCGGGTCGCTCAGGGATCACCGCCAACGAGGACATGAAAGAGCATGGGTTCCGCAGCCAAATCGCGGGATCCGTCGATCTGGATGTTGCCGATCACGTAGACAAGCGTACTCTGCGTTTTATGGGTCCGGGGTCTGCTTATGCGCATATCGCGATGGGCCAGGCGATTGCAGATGCGGGTTTGACTGAGAAAGAGATCATTAATCCGATGACCGGTTTGATTGCTGGTTCGGGTGGTCCGTCCACCTCTGCCATGCTTGCGGCACATCAGATTGTTCTTAAGACGGGTGCTACAAAACGCATCGGTCCTTTCGCGGTGCCAAAGACGATGTCCTCGACTGTCTCCGCGAACCTTGCGACGGCTTATCAGATCAAGGGCATGAATTTCTCGATCACGTCTGCCTGCTCCACATCCTTGCATTGCATCGGCATGGCCGCGCAACAAATCGCTTTGGGCTTGCAAGACACGATGTTCGCAGGCGGCGGCGAAGAGCTTGATTGGACGCTGTCCTGCTTGTTCGATGCGATGGGCGCGATGTCCTCAAAATATAACGACACGCCAGAAAAAGCGTCACGCGCGTTCGATGCGAACCGCGATGGCTTTGTGATCGGCGGCGGTGGCGGCATGGTGGTGCTGGAAAGCTTGGAAAGCGCACAAGCGCGCGGCGCGACGATTTACGCAGAAGTAACAGGATTTTCTGCGACGTCCGATGGCGCAGATATGGTCGCCCCATCCGGTGAGGGCGGTGAACGCGCGATGCGCGGTGCCCTGAAAACCCTCAGCAGCGATCGCAAGGTCAGCTATATAAACGCGCACGGCACCTCTACTCCTGTGGGTGATGTTGGTGAAATCGAAGCGGTCCGCCGTGTGTTTGGCGAAGGCACGACGCCAGCGGTCAGCTCGACCAAGTCGATGACTGGCCACTCGCAGGGCGCAACTGGCGCGCAAGAAGCGATCTACTGCCTGCTCGCGCTTGAGAATGACTTCATCATCCCATCCATCAACGTCGAAACGCTCGACCCAGCCTTAAACGCTGCGGAAATCGCGACAGCGCGCGTTGATAACGCAGGGCTTGATACGGTGATGACCAACTCCTTTGGCTTTGGCGGTACCAACGGCTCTATGCTGCTTAGCAAATTTCACGGGTGATATGATATGACAGGTTCCATGCAAGGAAAACGCGGCCTCATTATGGGCGTCGCGAATGAACGCTCTATCGCGTGGGGCATTGCCAAAGCGATGGCGGAGGCTGGCGCGGAGCTGGCTTTCACGTACCAAGGGGAAGCCTTTGGCAAGCGCTTGGAGCCACTCGCGGCGTCGGTTGGCTCGGACTTTATGGTTGATGTGGACGTCACCGATGATGCCTCGCTCGACACCGCATTCGACGAACTCGGCAAACGTTGGGACACGATTGATTTCGTCGTGCACGCGATTGCCTATTCGGACAAAAATGAACTCACTGGACGCATTCTCAATACCTCGCGCGAGAACTTCAAAAACTCGATGGATATCAGCGCCTATAGCTTGATCGAAGTTACACGCCGCGCGCATCCAATGATGGTTGAAAACGGCGGCACAATCTTGACGTTGACCTACATGGGCTCCACGCGTGTCACGCCGAACTATAACGTGATGGGCGTGGCGAAAGCGGCGCTAGAATCTACAGTGCGTTACCTTGCAAACGATCTTGGTCCCGAAGGCATCCGCGTGAATGCGATAAGCCCTGGCCCTATGAAAACACTCGCAGGTGCTGCGATTGGTGGCGCGCGCAAAACCTACAAACATACAGATCAAAACGCGCCTATGCGCTCGAATGCGACACTTGAAGCTGTGGGCGGCGCTGCTGTCTTCCTCGCCTCAGATGTTGGGGCGTGTACGACTGGTGAAATATTGCGCGTAGATGGCGGGTTCCACGTGCTCGGCATGCCGCAGCAAGACAACCTATAGCGCTTCATTTTTCCTCTAAACTCCGGGGGAAACTCAGCCTGCTGAGTTGGGGGCGGAGCCCCCCCTTGTCGAGTTTTCTCAATAAATTTGCGTATTTAAAACCACTGCCCCGGCTCCATTAATCCAAGATCGAGGAGCTGACGTGAGTGCCACTCAAAGGGTGCAGAATTATGCCATTGAAATGATTGAATATCAAAAGTTGACCCAGGATTACGCTTTAGCGCCTTAGCCGTTCGAAACGACATTATTGCAGCAGACAGGTTGTGATGCCACTCGCAGGAGTAGGTATTGTATTCCGGTTCATTAAATGTGTGGTTGCTGCGTAGCTCCAAGCCTTTGTATGATTTGAAAAGTGCAACGCGGTCAATCTTGCGGCTGGATTCTGCAATATGCTCTTCAAAACGCCAACGCAGACCGCCGAAGAAATCTAGCTGCCGCTCTTCGGGCCATTCTGTTCCGGGTTTCATCCGTGCCAGTGCATAATAGCCGGAGCGATCCATATGCGCATAATCAAGAGACACCGCATTTGGAAACTTTTCCAAATCGTCCGCATATAGATCTACAACATAGGTCATGATCGTGAAGCGCCGTTCTTCGGCATTAAACGCAATCATTTCTCCGACCGAACGTGTTTCACAGAACGGATAAAACAGATATTCAGCATTGTAGCAGTAATAGAGCCAGATATCTGGCACTGAGTTAATGACAGCGTTTACGGCTTTTTCCAAAGCGCCATCTGCACTCAAATCATAGCGCACGCGCTGCACACGGTCAGCCAGATCAATCGGTAAATCAAATGCATCCGGCATGAACGCAACAACATGCTTAAAACCACAGTCGATATGATGGCGCAGCGTTGTATCAACCTCGACATCATCTTCCACGAAGATCAGCGCAACTGGTCCTTTGAGCAAAACTTCATTCGCGGCAGAGATGAATTTCTTCAAAGATGAATAGTGCGCCACCGCGTGTTTCCTTTGCCCATGTCGTTTTCCCTAGAATCGGTCATTTGCACGCGCATTGCAAGCGCCCTCGCTTTTGATGTAACACGCGCCAAGAACGCAAGGCACGCGCACCAAATCACGTAAAACCGCCAAAGGCTGCTTATCATGTCAGAGACTAAAAAACTCTTTATCAAAACATACGGCTGCCAGATGAACGTTTATGACAGCGAACGTATGAGCGAAGCTCTGGGTGCGTCGGGATATGTTGAGACGAAAACGCCTGATGATGCAGATATGATCTTGCTCAACACTTGCCATATTCGCGAAAAAGCCGCCGAAAAAATTTACTCTGAGCTTGGCCGAATGAAGGCGTTCAAAGCAGATAAGCCAGACTTGAAGATCGGTGTTGCTGGGTGCGTTGCACAAGCGGAGGGGCAGGAAATCATGCGCCGCCAACCTGCTGTTGATCTCGTGGTCGGCCCCCAAAGCTATCATCGCCTTGCAGAGATGGAAGCCAAGACCCGTCGTGGGGAAAAAGCACTGGATACAGATTTTCCCGTAGAGGACAAATTTGAAGCGCTCAAAAACCGCCCAAAAGCGCGGCGCGCACCTGCGGCATTTCTGACGGTTCAAGAAGGATGTGATAAATTCTGCGCATTCTGCGTTGTCCCTTATACACGCGGAGCTGAGGTCTCGCGCCCCGTGCAGCGCATTGTTGATGAGGCCAAAGAGCTTGTTGAACGTGGCGTGCGCGAAATCACGTTGCTGGGACAGAACGTAAACGCCTATCACGGTGCGGGGCCTGATGGAAATGAATGGGGTTTGGCACAGCTCATTTGGGAGCTGGATAAAGTCGATGGTTTGGCGCGTATCCGCTTCACCACATCTCATCCAAACGATATGCAAGACGACCTGATCGACGCCCATGCGCATTGCGCCAAGCTGATGCCCTATCTGCACTTACCTGTGCAATCTGGCTCTGATCGCATTCTGAAACGCATGAACCGCAGCCACACTTCTGACAGCTACCTACGCTTAATCGAACGCATTCGTGGTGCACGCCCTGATATCTTGATGTCTGGTGATTTCATTGTGGGCTTTCCGGAAGAAACCGAAGAAGACTTTCAAGCCACGCTCGATTTGATCGAAGAGGTGCGCTACGGCTATGCCTATTCCTTCAAATACTCCACGCGCCCCGGCACTCCGGCTGCTGAGCGCGCGCAGGTTGAGGACGCTGTTGCATCCGAACGCCTGCAACGCTTGCAAGCTTTGATCACCCGTCAACAAACCGAAATCCAACAAAGCATGGTTGGACGCGATTTGACCGTATTGGTTGAAAAGCAAGGGCGCGATCCCGGACAGATGGTTGGCAAGTCAGAGTATCTACATGCGGTTCACATAAATGATTGCTCCGCTCAGCCAGGCGATCTGGTGAAAACACGCATCACAGAAGCGGTCCGCAACTCGCTTGCAGGCGCACAAATCTAAGCGCGCATCACGAGGAGTACGAATCGTATGGGCCAAGCACGTCTTAAATGCAATTTTAAGGCGGCGCTCTTTCGCTCAATTCACCTCACTTATGGAACAATAAGGAAAATCGCCGGTCCATCACGCCTTTTCAGGCGGCTTTGTTGCACAAATCGGGCACTGTAGGATTCACTGTGTGAATCCAGCGTGATAGCTCGCGGACATGAGCAGT
>NZ_CBFHVK010000025.1:0-38044 GCF_965659345.1 Planktotalea sp.
ACTGCTCATGTCCGCGAGCTATCACGCTGGATTCACACAGTGAATCCTACAGTGCCCGATTTGTGCAACAAAGCCTTTGGGGTAGACAAACCCAGTAGCCGAAAAGACGTCACGGATTTTGAAGACTTATACGTTGAGCTAGCGGAGTCTATTAACGAAACTTTTCACGAAAAGTACTCCGGCGAAAATCAAGCCAGAAGTGAAGATAAATCTAGTAGTACATCGCCAGAGGCCGAAAATACTAATAATTCGCAAACCAACGAAAAATCTAGCGAACGTATTAGCAATTATGATGTCGGAGAACTCGTAGCTAAAACAAATGAAACTTTTGAAGAGCAATTTTCTGAACTTTTGGCAGCTCAAATGTCTCGTGGTATATTGAGGCAAATTGAGCAACAGTACCGTGCGGGTTCAGGCGGGGAGCGTTTTTTCGATACGGCCCTAACTAGGTTGCGATGGATCGCGGCTTTCATTTTCTTAGCTGCGATTCCTATCGTCTTTGCTATCGTTTTTATCCTAGTCGGGGAGAGCTTTATTGTTCTGCGCGACTCATGGTCATTCATGACAGGTGCTATCGACGGATATTCTCAAAATAGTAGTGAGGGCAAAAAAGCACTAGCGGGTCTCTATGGGACGATTCTTTCGATGCTCGATATGATGCTTATTTCTGCACTGGTTATGATGGTTACCATAGGTGGATACGAAAACACTGTTTCTCGTATTGGAATAAGCCATGCTTATCCACGCTGGTTTGGCCGCCTTGATATCGGTGATCTGAAGATAAAGGTAGCGGCATCAATAGCAACAATCTCTTCTATCCACTTGCTTCTCAATTTCATGAGGATCGACACATATGAAAACGGGGAATTTGATCAAGATGTTATTATGTGGACAGCGATAGTTCATATTGTATTCGTCGCTTCCGCATTCATATTAGCCTACACGAACCGGCTTTCTCATGCGGATCACGAGCCCAAAGCACATTTGCACCGAGACAAGGACAATAGCGGTTCAAGTTCGCGCCAATCACTCGATACTTCCGCCTAAGAAGCCTACGCGATGGAACTATTCGTGAGCTGCGATGCATCTACCCAACGAAAAACGGCGGCCCCAGGGAGCCGCCGTTTCCGAATAAATCTGACAAGCAGAATTACTTAACTTCGACTTCCGCGCCAGCTGCTTCCAGCTTGCCCTTAACGTCTTCAGCTTCTTCTTTGGAGACGCCTTCTTTGACAGCTTTGCCGCCAGCTTCAACAAGCTCTTTTGCTTCTTTCAGGCCGAGACCTGTGATCGCGCGGACTTCCTTGATCACGTTGATCTTGGATGCGCCAGCAGATTTCAGGATTACGTCGAACTCTGTCTGCTCTTCTGCAGATGCGCCGCCGCCGTCCGCTGGGCCAGCCATCATAACTGCGCCGCCAGCAGCAGGCTCAATGCCGTACTCGTCCTTAAGGATTGTTTTCAGTTCTTGTGCTTCGAGAAGTGTAAGACCAACGATCTCTTCAGCAAGTTTTTTCAGATCAGCCATTTTGACTCTTTCCGTTTGATTAAGATGTGTTCCAACGTGCGCTATACAGCCACACGCCAGTCCTCTTGTTGTTTAGGCCGCGGCCTTGTCCTCGATCGTGGACAAAACGCCCGCGATGTTGCTTGCAGGTGCGCCAAGTGCACCGGCGATGTTCGAAGCAGGTGCCCCGATGCAGCCAGCGATAGAAGCAATAAGCTCGTCGCGGGATGGCATCTTAGACACGGCTGTCACACCGGCACGGTCCAGAGCGTTCTCACCCATTGCGCCGCCAAGAATTTCGAAGTTCTTGTTCTCTTTGGCGAAGTCTTCGGCCACTTTCGCTGCTGCGACAGGGTCCTCAGAGTAGGTAAGTACGGTCATACCCGTGAGATAGTCAGCAATGCTTGCGCATGGCTTTCCCTCAAGGGCGATCTTGGCGAGCCTGTTTTTGGCAACACGCACGGCTCCACCTGCTTCGCTTGCGCGCGCACGTAGATCCTGCATTTCAACAACTGTCAGACCGGCGTAGTGGGCTACCACAACGACGCCAGAGCTTTCAAAGATTTGGCCGAGTTCGTCGACCAATTGTTCTTTTTGTGCTCTATCCACAGTTTTACTCCAAATGTGGAGGGTTTCCCCTCCGGCTCAGTTATGCCCGCAACTTTCATATGAAAGCGTTAGGCGTTCGGGTCCAATTGAGGGTCCCGAGTTGATCGCCCGAGGTACTTAAATCCTCGAAAGTCTCGTCTCGTTCCCCATCTCAGAAAGGAATTATGAGAAGTCGCCCTCTCACCCTTCGTCTCGGACAGGACAGGGCCAAGTTAGCTGGCCCCGCCATCAAACAACGCGCCCCGAAGGACGCATCGCAAGAATTCTTTACTCTTCGTTTGCCGCAGCAACGTCGAGGCTTACGCCTGGGCCCATCGTAGAAGATACGCTGATCTTCTTCATGTAGGCACCCTTTGCACCGGATGGACGCGCTTTGGCGACGGCACCGATGAAGGCTTTAACGTTTTCAACAAGCTTGGCTTGATCGAACGATGCTTTGCCAACGCCCGCGTGTACGACGCCAGCTTTTTCAGCTTTGAACTGAACTTCGCCGCCTTTGGCCGCTTTCACAGCTGCTTCAACGTCCATAGTCACTGTGCCGACTTTTGGGTTTGGCATCAGGTTACGTGGACCAAGCACCTTACCAAGACGACCCACAACAGGCATCATGTCAGGTGTTGCGATGCAACGATCAAAGTCGATCTTGCCGCCCTGAACGATTTCCATCAGGTCTTCTGCACCGACGATGTCTGCGCCAGCTGCTTGAGCTTCTTCAGCTTTCGCGCCACGTGCAAATACTGCAACGCGCACGTCTTTACCTGTGCCGTTTGGCAGACCAATGACACCACGGACCATTTGATCCGCGTGACGTGGGTCAACACCAAGAACCATTGCGATTTCGACAGTTTCATCGAATTTCGCGCTGGCGTTTGCTTTAACCAATGCAACCGCATCTTCAATTGAAAGATTGCTTTTGCCGTCGAATGCCGCGCTTGCAGCGGCGAAACGCTTACCTTGCTTAGCCATTACTTTACCTCGATGCCCATAGAACGGGCAGAGCCCAGAATAATCTGCATTGCCGCGTCGATATCATTCGCGTTCAGATCTTTCATTTTCGCTTCTGCGATTTCTTTGACCTGAGCCACAGTCACAGTACCAACTGTCTCACGGCCAGGGAGTTTCGCGCCGGACTTCAGCTTTGCAGCTTTCTTCAGGAAGTAGGACGCTGGTGGCGTCTTGATGTCCATCGAGAAGGACTTGTCCTGATAGTATGTGATCACTGTCGGGCATGGTGCGCCTGGCTCAAGGTCAGCTGTCTTTGCGTTGAACGCTTTACAGAATTCCATGATGTTAATGCCGCGCTGACCCAATGCAGGGCCGACGGGTGGGGATGGGTTCGCTTGACCTGCAGGAACCTGCAGTTTCATCGTACCAGCTAGCTTCTTAGCCATGTGGCTTTCTCCTAATTCAACTCCGCGGAAACGCGTTTCCGAAGATACTGTCGCCGTGGTCTGGTTTGGCCATCGCGATGACCGTGCCTCCCACGGAAAAAAGGACAGAACAAAAGCCCTGCCCATGAGCCTCCGGCGCATAGTCCGAATCTAGAATAAGTGCAAATGATATTTTGAGCGCCGTGCAGAAAACCACTCCGAGCCCTAACTTGTCCAAACCGTGAAAAAGCCCCTGTTCGATCTTTTACGATCAAACAGAGGCTTTGTAAGGCTCTTTAAATGGAGAGCAGAGGCTCAATCAAGGATAACGTCGAAATCCAAACGGCTGCCACTCAGCTCATCTGTCGCCATTGACCGTGAAGGCGCAGCCATGATGATCTGGCCTGCATCAATCCCCTGCCCGACCAACATCGCCATCAAGGCTTTGGCGCGCAAACGACCCGTCGCAGGGTTTTCACCGATACGGCGATCATCAGAGTGCTGGCCGATCACACGAAGACGGGCATCGGGGCAATCCATCGCCATGCTCGCAAACAAGAGCGCCTGTGACACGTCGTCTTGCGACGCAGCAACGGAGCGCGGCGAATAGAAGATCTGAGCGTTGGAAATTGCACTCTCCAGCTCTTTCACGCAGCTTGAAGACGCCCAAGCCGCAGGTGTGGCTTTGAAGGTTCTTGCCGCCTGATTGGTCTCGACCACGACAAACTCAACGCGTCGGTCATAATAGGCGTCACCTCTTGGTCCGGTGACACCTGAAGGGCGCTTGCTGCCAAGACCTTCAGCGATGAAAATGTCTGTATCCAGACCCCTCGCTCCAAGACGTTGAATAACTTGTTCCGCACGCTGCTTGCTCAAACGCAGGTTCACCGCAGGATCGCCCGAAGGATCGGAGTGCCCTTCGACAATGATCTGAACCCCTGCACAGTCGCGAGCCAAGTCAGCGATCAAGCGGGCTTGTGCAAGCCCCCCTTCATCAAGTGTGAGACCACCTGCGGGGAAATAAACGCGTGCTTGCTCCGTCAGGGAGCGCAGATCGGAGACGCAGCTCTCTTGTGCAATCAACTTGGCCTGAGCATTCGCGAAGAATAATGCCGCTTCTTCACTCTCTTGCAAGGATGCGACTTGAACTGCAGGTTTTGCGGGTTCAACGACCGGCGCGACCGGAGCCTGCACCACAGGTGCTACGAATGGTTCAGGAGCGGGTGCTGCTTCTGGCTGCAGCGCTTGCAAGGATGAATCTGTCACAACGCTCAAGCGCGTCACAACATCTGCATCATCGATTTGATCTTGCTGTGTCGGCTGAAAGGCTCCAGATGCCACGCGCGGAGCCGCTTGGGCCTGTGCGTTGATGTCATACGCAACTTGCGCGGGCGCTTGCGTGACCTGCTCCGTAGATCCAGAGCGATCAAAAAAACCTGTAGACGCTGCGAAAACAATAGCTGCCGTGGGTGCAACCCATGGCAAATGGCTCCTCAACAAAGAAATGAACATAGTAATCCCCCAAATGTATTCGCGGCTTTGCAGCTTGCCGCTGTATGTTGTGCTCGTATTTATAAGTAGCGGCACAACTGGTGGCGGCGTCAACATCTCAAAGGTAGAAAGATACGCTTTTTACGCGATTTGATTCACTTCATTGGTGAGGTGAGTCTTTTATGTTGCACTTTGAGCAATGATCGGGGCCAAAAGCGCTTATTTTTAGCCAAAAACGCAAAAAGCGCGCCGTAGTGAGCGGCGCGCTTTTTAAATGTCTCAGTCTTAGTTTGGCTTAGCTTTGCTTCGTTACCTGAGTGTATTCTAGCTCAACCGGTGTTTCGCGACCAAAGATAGAGACAGTCACCTTCAGGCGCTGGTTCTCATCGTCGACTTCTTCAACCATACCGTCGAAATCTTCAAACGGACCATCATTGACCTTAACCTTCTCGCCCACTTCAAAGTGGATGATGTTGCGCGGTGCTTCCTCGCCCTCTGCAACACGGCCCAAGATCGCCTCAACTTCGGCATCACGCATCGGCATTGGACGGCCTTGTGGACCCAAGAACCCTGTGACGCGGTTGATCGAGTTGATCAGGTGGTACCCTTGGTCGGACATTTCCATGCGTACTAAAACGTAGCCCGGCATAAAGCGACGCTCGGAGGTTACTTTCTTGCCGCGACGGACTTCCATAACTTCTTCGGTCGGGACAAGCACCTCTTCGATGTCGTCCTCAAGGCCGTTCTCAATGGTCGACGTTCTGATTTGCTCAGCGATCTTTTTTTCAAAGTTCGAAAGAACGCTTACCGAATACCAACGCTTCGCCATCTGACACTTATCCTTGTCTGGACCCTAAAGGGTCACATTAATCTGTTGGCACCACACTGCATAGCGCGATGCGGCGATCTTCCAGACAAAATGCGTGTGCCGTTCGAATCTGAAGAGCTGTCATTTTGGGAAGATAGCAGCGCAATACCCTTGCCGCGCGGGCAATTCAAGGGCTGCTGTCAATTTTCGACAAAGCGCTCCTGGAGCACATTCCTGTTAGCTTAAGAGCCGAAGAAGCCCAATACGCTGGTAAGGCCAAAGCGGATAATGATATCGATGATCGCAAAGAACACGGCTGTCAAAGCAGCCATGATAAACACCATAATCGTTGTCAGCATGACTTCACGGCGCGTCGGCCAAACAACTTTGGCGACTTCAGAGCGAACTTGCTGAACGTACTGGAGCGGGTTGGTCATGGCCATTTTAGTGTCTTTCATCAAACGCGTTGTGTGTCACATACGCGCAGAGTGCGGCGGTTTCAAGACAGGTTTGCACCGCTTTTAAGTGATCTGAGCGATAGTAACCAAGAGGTGACAGCTGCACTGCTCAAAAAATTGAAAGTCATTCGATTTCGTCTTATCCTTGCTTTATTTTCGGTTCACCGCAATTTTCGTAAAGAGAGACCACCACGCTTTGGACGCGCTTACATCTTTTGCTCCGCTTATCGCCTTGGTCGCGCTTGTCTGTGCCGCGACAAGTCTGGGGACTGTGCCGATCAAAAAGTTCATTCAGGTTCAAGAAGCCAAGCACGAACTTAAACATGGATCACCGGGCTTTTTCAGAACGCTCTCTGGTTGGATCATTATCGTTTTATGGCTTGCGGCAATTTGGTTCATTGCGAGCATTATCGGGGACTGGTGGGCATTTGGCGATCTGGGAAGCGCGATTGCGCGTTCATTTCGACGTTTAGAAATATTGCTTCATATCCTTTCGGCGCTCGGCGATGGATAAGGTCGCGCCAATCGCTCAACGGGATTTGCTCTGCGCAAGCTGCGGCGGTCAATGTGTCTTCACCCCAACAAACGGCACCCTGACTTGCTTTAGCTGCACAACAGCACATGAGATTGCCATCGATCCAAATGCAAACCCCGCTGAAGAGCAACATTATCACCCTGATCTGCCCCATACAGAGCAGCCCGAGTTTGAAACTGACCGACAGTTTCAATGTGAAACATGTGCAGGTGCGGTGGTGTTCCATGGACATTCGATTTCTGAGAATTGTCCATATTGCAACGGTGCTTTGGTCGCAAAAAACAGTGATGAAAGCTATGCGATCCTTGGCATGATCCCGTTTTCGATTAACCAAGAAACTGCGCAACAAAATGCACAAGACTGGGTTGCGCGACGCTGGGCAGCACCCTCGGATCTTGGCGATGTAGTGGCGACTTCACGTGTTGCAGGGCTTTATGTGCCGTTTTGGACCTTCGATAGTTTGGAGGATGTGGATTATACAGTCTGGTACAAAGTCAAAAGCGGCGACAGGACTGTGACACGTTCCAAAGTTGGCGCGATGAAGACTGCATTTGATGATCTGCTCATGCCCGCCTCGCACCACATTACGCCACTTATTCGTGATGGGATTTTGCATGAATTTGACCCAGATGAGCTACGTCCGTTTGAGCCCGCGTATCTTGCAGGGTTCGCCGCTGAGCGACACCATCAAAGCGTGCGCGAAGGGCTATCGCACAATGCACCGGACAAAGCCCTATTGCTACGCAATCGGATCAAAGCCCATTCTGGCAAAAAACGCATTTTTGACGTGAGTTATAAAACAGATACGACGGGCATAAAGTATCGCCGCATTCTACTGCCTGTCTGGATTTTACACTACGAATATAAAGGCAAGCGTATGAAGGTCGCGACCTGTGGCTTGCATGGGCGCACTTTTGGCGAACGCCCTTTTTCGAGACCCAAACTACTGGCCTTTGCAGCAATCGCTGCAACCGCCGCTGCCGCATTCGGTTTCTTCTGGGGGGCCACAGGCATCTACTGAGGATCCACAGTGCTAACATGTGAGGAGGGTGGCTTTGGCAGGGGCTGAGGGACTCGAACCCACGACCCTCGGTTTTGGAGACCGATGCTCTACCAACTGAGCTAAACCCCTAAAGCCACTGCTCGTTTACGGCGGGGCGGTCGCCTTTGCAAGGGGCAATCTTCATCATAACGCTTGCTATGTGCTGGCGTGTTCCAACGCGGCAATATCCGCGCCAGAGATTGCAGCTTCATGGGCCAAAATTTTCTCAATCGGCCAATCCCACCATGCGATTGCTTTTAGCCGCTCGATATCAGCTGTCTTAAAGCGAGTCCGCACGACGCTCGCAGGGTTTCCCGCGATGATCGTGTAATCAGCGTGCTGACCTGTCACAACAGCCCCTGCCCCCACTATAACGCCATCACCCAACACGCATCCCGGCATTAATATTGCGCCCGTTCCTATCCAACAATCATTGCCGATCACCGTATCAGGGCCTGTATCAGGCATGGACGGACGCCCCTCGCGCGGACCACCACCGAAAATCGCGAAAGGAAAGCTTGAGATGCCGTCAAAGCGATGATTTGCAGACGAAGTGATGAACTGCACACCGCTGGCAATTTGACAAAATTTGCCGATTTTCAAACGCTCTGGCGAAAAATCGTACAGATAAGGCGCAAGATGTGCAGCCCAATCAACCGGAGAAATGTGCGCGGATGCATAGGTATAGGCACCCACTTCAATACGCGGATGCTTTATTGCTGCGGCAAGAAAAACGCTGCCTAAATGCGCGCTTCCATCAGCAAGGCGCACGGGATGCATCAGGTCAGGTGGCGGATAATCTGTCATCCCTTGATGATAACAGTAAAAGTGCCGATTGTACCTCGGAAATGTAGCTCCCTGAAGAGGTCAGCTTGGTTTCAGCGCGTCGATTTGTTGCCCTAAGCGGCAGGGCGAACAACCGAAAAACTCGGACTTTGCACGATCCCTTTGTCAAACAACCGCGATATTTCACGATCATCCATGCCTACAACGTCCCCCAATATTTCTTCTGTGTGCATGCCAAGTTGCGGCGCAGCACGCGGTGCTTCGCGCGGATGCTCTGAGAAACTTACAGGTGAGCTTGGTACGGGAAAAGTACCCAGCCCAGCTTGATGCAGATCTGTAAACATTGGATTGTCCGCACTGAGATCTTGATCTTCTGCCAAAGCCGCTTTGAGTGATCGGAATTGCGACCAAGTCAAACCAGCCGCATTGAACGCCGCCTCAAACGCTGCGACAGGACGCGCTGCAAACCAAGGTTTCAAAATCTCCGTAATCTCGTGACGCAACTCCCAGCGTGCGCCTTCTTGCATTAGGTCATGTCCGGTGCGCTTTGCCAGTGCATCCATCTGATCTCGTGTTTCAGTAATCTTGACCAGCCCGCGCCACTGACGGTCTGTCAGCCCGATGACCATGACGCGTTCACCATCCTTGCACACAAAGTCCTGACCATATGCGCCATATAGCGCATTACCTGCTTTTGCGCGCGGCGCTTCGTTTAGAGCCGCATCACCAATCATACCAAGGTGTCCCAGGGCCGCAGCAGCGACATCTTTCAAAGACAGTTCCACGTCTTGCCCGACGCCTTTACGCAAGCGATGGCGTTCAGCCGCGAGCAGACTTGATACACAAAGATTACCCGCGAGCAGATCCCAAGCCGGCACCGCATGTGCGACGGGATTAGTTGACCCTTCGGCACCGGTAATATCAGGCACACCGAGCGCGGGGTTTACTGAATAATCCACCGCAGGATTGCCATGGCGATCCCCTGTCAGGGTCACCATGATCAGGTCTTTTCGAAACTGCGAAAGAGTTTCATGATCCATCCAGCCGCGCACGCGTAGGTTGGTCAGGAAAAGCCCGGCATCCTCGCCGGGGGCCGTTATGATCCGGGTGATCAACTCGCGCCCTTCGTCACTTTTCATATCCACTGCGATAGAGCGCTTGCCTTTGTTCAAACCCGCCCAAAACAAGCTTTGTCCAGACGGGGCCAGTGGCCAGCGCTTAGCGTCTAAACCGCCACCAAGACGGTCAAATCGGATCACATCCGCGCCCATCTGCGCCAAAGTCATCCCCGCAAGAGGCACCGCAACAAAGGCTGAGCCTTCCACAACCCGCATCCCAGATAAAATTCCCATTATTCTTCCTCCCATTCTGCTGTGGCCTGCATGCCCTGATGCTGATCTCCAAGCGCGGTGCAGAGCGTTAGCTTGCGCGCGGCTTGGCCCTCAGGGGCGCTTTGCACCCCGATCAAACGAAGGTCGTTTTGATGAAACATCGGATGGACACCGCGAAATTTAAAACGGCTTGGCGCTTTGCCCGCCCATGTCCGAGCGGCATCCATAAGAAGCTGCGCCTGCAAAGGGCCATGCACAACGAGGCCTAGATATTTCTCTGCGCCTTTAGCGTAGGGCAAATCATAGTGAATACGGTGTGCATTGAATGTGATTGCAGAATAGCGAAACAGCAGTGCTTCACTGATCGGGACGGTTTGATCGATCACCACCTCTGTATCAAGCGACGCTGTGGGGACAGGTTTAGCGGGGGGCGGCGAGAACTGATCAGGGATATCCAAATAAACGATATCCTGTTGTTCTCTTACACAAAGCCCTTTGTCCGTGAAAATGTCATGCCTCAGTGTGACAAAGACCATCGCGCCTGATGCGCCATTTTTCTCGACAACATTCATAATGCTAGAGCGACGCTCAAGCGGTTCGCCAACATACAAGGGCTGATAGAATTCTAAGCTGCCCCCTGCCCACATACGCCGCTCAAGCGGGATTGGTGGGAGGAAACCACCTAATTTAGGATGGCCATCGGTGCCTAATTCGTCCATGGGCGCAGTCGGTGGAAAAGCATACCAATGCCACAACGGCGGCATGGGATCTGCGTCAGAGGTGGGTTTGAGTTGCGCTTGCAAGGTCGCGCGGATCGCGTGCGAAGCTTGTTCGGTCACGCAGCCGTGTAAGCGTTCTCTTCGACCGATCCAATCACTAAGATCGGGTGTGTGGGCGCGCGCAGGGTCTGAGTTTTTATCGTCTAGCATTTGCGAGTATATGCTGGTTGATCCAATAAAAATCAAATGATTTTAAACACTTAACGGAATACCACGGCATACCCAATCAGAATGCTATTGCATGCAGAAACGGAATTCTTGAACGAGCCTAGACCCTTGCGAGGATGCTGCAGAGCGGCATTTCATCCGATCGGTTTCTTGAAAAAAATTTGTGCTGGTCTCGCAAACAGAAGCGAAAGTGCTTTGAGTGGGTCGGCATGAAGTTTCTGGGCAGCGGGTTTAAGCGAGGTTTAAAAAAGAAAAACGGCACCCAGATTTCTCTGGATGCCGTCTGATTTTCTTGGCGCTGTCAGCACCCAGTTTAGCACCGGGTGCCGCTCTCCACGTGTTTTGCTTTTAGCAAAAACGTATGCCGTGCACTGTTTAAGTTCGCTTACGCGGACTTAAACTTACTCAGTGATGTTAGACACAACACCCGCGCCAACTGTGCGGCCGCCTTCGCGGATCGCGAAGCGCAGGCCTTGCTCCATCGCGATAGGCGCGATCAGCTCGACGTTGAACTTCAGGTTGTCGCCCGGCATCACCATTTCTGTGCCCGCTGGAAGCTCAACCGTGCCCGTCACGTCCGTTGTACGGAAGTAGAACTGTGGGCGGTAGTTGGCGAAGAACGGCGTGTGACGGCCACCCTCTTCCTTGGTCAGAATGTATGCTTCTGCTTCGAACTTTGTGTGCGGGTTCACGGACTTAGGTGCGCAAAGAACCTGGCCACGCTCAACCGCTTCACGGTCAACACCACGAAGAAGTGCGCCGATGTTGTCGCCTGCTTCACCGCGATCAAGCAGCTTGCGGAACATTTCAACGCCTGTGCATGTTGTTTTCTGCGTGTCTTTGATGCCAACGATTTCGATCTCGTCACCAACATTGATCACACCGCGCTCAACACGACCGGTTACAACTGTACCACGGCCAGAAATCGAGAATACGTCCTCAACAGGCATCAAGAACGGCTGGTCAACCGCACGTGCTGGCGTTGGGATGTAGCTGTCAACAGCTTCCATCAACTTCGCGATGGAGTCTTTGCCGATCGCATCGTCACGATCCTCAAGCGCTGCCAAAGCAGAACCCGCGATCACAGGGATATCGTCGCCAGGGTACTCGTAAGAAGAGAGCAGCTCGCGGATTTCCATTTCAACCAGCTCGAGCAACTCTTCGTCGTCAACCTGATCCACTTTGTTCATGTAAACAACCATGTACGGGATACCAACCTGACGGCCGAGCAGGATGTGCTCACGCGTCTGTGGCATTGGGCCGTCCGCAGAGTTCACAACCAAGATCGCGCCGTCCATTTGAGCAGCACCGGTGATCATGTTTTTGACGTAGTCGGCGTGACCTGGGCAGTCGACGTGCGCGTAGTGGCGTGTCTCTGTCTCATACTCGACGTGCGCTGTGGAGATCGTGATACCACGTGCGCGCTCTTCTGGAGCGGAGTCGATGGACGCGTAGTCCTGAAAATCGCCATACTGCTTTGTGATCGCAGCTGTCAGTGTCGTTTTACCGTGGTCAACGTGGCCAATTGTGCCGATGTTGACGTGCGGTTTATTGCGTTCAAACTTTTCCTTGCCCATGGTGGAGCCTCACAGATTAGGGGGTTCAAAACGAACCCGAATTACTCTGCCGCGCACATATTGGCTTAAGGAATAAAAATCAAGCGTCAGTTGGTCGCCGTCTCATCCTCGGCGGTTTCGACGCTTTCTGCGAGGTCCGTTTGCACTTCCTCAACCGCCTCTTCGACTTGCTCTAATGGCTCTTCAACCTCTGCCGCGGGCTCTTCAGCCACCTTCTCAGCGGCTTCTTCGCTTGCTTCAGGCTCCTCCCCTGCGCGACGCTTGAACCACTTTTCCTGACGGTGTTGGCGCGTGATCCAACGTTGGATCATCTTTGCAGCATTTTCGGAAAGTGCCAGCATCTGTTCTTCAGCAGTCTTGGTGAGACCCGAGCCAACGACAGAATCGCCATCCAAGTTTTCTAGGACAGTGATTTGTTCCGGTTCTTCATTCAGTTTCTTGCCAGCTGCATCGTCCCATACGGTCAATTTCAAAATCAAAGCAGACTTGGGCGACAACAAAATTGGGATGCCCGGCTGGGCAAGCACATAACCCTCTAAGGACACACCAAAGTGATAAAGCTGTTCACCCTCATAGCGCGAAAAGCGATCATCGATCGCCTTTGTGACGGATGCAATCCAATCCTCATCCGACGCTTCGCGAGACGCAGGACCCATCACTAAATTTGGCGCAACAACGACGTTATGGCCAAGTGCGAATTCACCAATTGGTGTAGGCTTGCCAGAGATATCATCTATGTTTTCGCAGGCCGTTAGAAACACAGCAGCAATCAGAATGGTAAAGAATCGAAACATGCAGAGAACCCCTTTGGCAGCCGCGCAGTGCTAGCGCAGTGCGGCCACGAGATCAATCAATCTAGGATGTAAAGCGATTGTCGCGCGGGAAACCGCGTGGTGCCATACGGCCAGAGCCAGCACGCTTGCCTTGCCATTCGGCCAATTCAAGCTCGGTGCGCGTTCGCCCTGCTGGGTCAAGCCACGATAAACCCTCTGCCAATGTGAAGGTCGTCACATCTGACATACCGCCATCTTTGTATTTTTGCAGACGCACACCTTTGCCGCGGCCCATTTCAGGCAACTCTTCCAGCGGGAACACTAAAACCTTACGGTTTTCACCGACAACCGCGACGCTATCACCAGTCACAGGCTTACAAACCCGCGCACGCGTGTCACCGCGCACGTTCAGCACTTGCTTGCCAGAGCGTGTTTGCGCGACGACGTCGTCTTCTGGTACCACGAAACCATCCCCAGCAGAGGAGGCAACCAACAAATTGCGCCCCGCTTTATGGATAAACAGATCCACGATCTCGGCTTCGTTCGGCAAATCCACAATCAAGCGCAGCGGCTCGCCCATGCCACGGCCCCCCGGAAGATTGGCCGCTGAAACTGTATAGAACCGCCCATTAGAGCCAAAGGCCAAAAGGCGGTCCGTAGTTTCGGCGTGAAATATGAAACGTGGGCCGTCGCCATCTTTGAATTTCAACTCACGGGTTAGATCGATATGGCCCGTCATCGCGCGGATCCAGCCCATCTCGGAGCAGACCACCGTGATTGGCTCACGATCAATCATCGCTTCGAGCGGCACGTCTTCGACTTCACCAGCTTCCGCAAACATTGAACGACGCGCCCCAGCGGGGTGGCCTTTGCCAAACTGTTTTTTAGTCTCGCGAATTTGCTCCGCGATACGACTCCATTGCAGATCGCCGCTGTTCAAGAGGTCATCCAGACCAGCACGCTCTTCCATCAAAGCGTCACGCTCGCGCTTTAGCTCCATCTCTTCAAGACGGCGCAAAGAGCGCAGGCGCATGTTGAGGATGGCTTCTGCCTGTACTTCGCTCAGCTCGCCCTCACCCTCCGGCGGGCCAACGTAGTCTTTTTCGCTCATCGCGCGCTCAAACGTGCGTCCCCAATCTTCACGCATCAGCGCAGCTTTGGGATCATCGTCATAACGGATGATATCAATCACGCGATCCAGATTAAGGAATGCAATGATCAAGCCTTCGAGCACTTCAAGCCGGTGATCAATCTTTTCCATCCGGTGCTGAGAGCGGCGGATCAAGACATCGCGGCGGTGATCAAGGAACGCGCGCAGGACTTCTTTCATCGAGCAAACTTTAGGCGTCAAACCATCGATCAAGACGTTCATATTTAGCGAAAAACGTACCTCAAGATCAGAACTGCGATACAGCATGTTCATCAAAATCTCAGGTTCAACGTTCTTGGAACGCGGTTCTAGCACAATGCGTACGTCTTCAGCGCTCTCGTCGCGGATATCGCCGAGGATGGGGATTTTTTTGGTCTGGATCAGGTCAGCGATTTTTTCGATCAGCTTGGATTTTTGAACCTGATAGGGAATTTCTGTGACGACTATCTGCCATTGCCCACGGCCTAAATCTTCGACCTCATACTTACAGCGCAAACGGAACGAGCCGCGCCCCGTGCGGTAGGCCTCAGCGATGTTTTCTTTCGGTTCAACAATCGTGCCACCGGTTGGAAAATCAGGGCCCGGCACGAAGTTCATGAGCGTGTCATCACGCGCGTCCGGCACCTTGATCAGATGCAAACAGGCATCGCACAGTTCAGCAATATTGTGGGGCGGGATGTTCGTCGCCATTCCCACCGCGATTCCGCTCGAACCATTGGCGAGCAGATTGGGGAAACTTGCAGGCAGAACAACAGGTTCTGTCAGCGTACCATCATAATTTTCGCGAAAATCAACGGCGTTTTCAGCAAGCCCTTCAAGCAGCGCCTCAGCGGCCAGGGTCATGCGCGCTTCTGTGTAGCGCGCAGCCGCAGGGTTATCCCCGTCGATATTACCGAAGTTGCCCTGCCCGTCCACAAGCGGGTAGCGCACGTTAAAATCCTGCGCGAGGCGCGCCATAGCATCATAGATCGCAGCATCACCGTGCGGGTGATAGTTGCCCATCACATCGCCAGAGATCTTTGCCGATTTCCGAAAGCCGCCGTTCGAGGACAGTTTCAGCTCGCGCATCGCATAAAGGATGCGGCGGTGCACAGGCTTGAGGCCATCGCGTGCATCGGGCAGAGCGCGGTGCATAATCGTGGACAAAGCATAGGTCAGATACCGATCACCAAGAGCGCGGCGCAAAGGCTCGCTCAGGTCTGGGACCAAGGGATCGTCATTTTTGGTATCATCGCTCATAGGGACGCTTCTAGCCGCCTCGATTCACAGCGGCAAGATGAGAAGCGCTCCAAGACGAGGGATATGTATTCGTGCAACGGGGAAATATATTAACTTTAAACCCCTCACACACATCGAGAATCAGGTATATGGATACCTAACGGGCGCGATAAGCGTCGAGTTTGGTTATGTATCCGGGGGGATCATGGGTAAGATCATCATCACTACATTCGCATTTATGGCGTTTGCTTTTTACGAGCTCAGCGGCGGAAACGAATTTGTTCCTATCGCTGACGAAAAGCGCGCGGCGCTTGCGATTGAGAAAGCCGAAGAAGAACGCTTGGAAGAAGAACGCTTGCTTGCTGAAGCAAAAGCAGAACGTCTTAAGGCCGAGCCACAAGAACAGATCGTCCTTGCCAGCGCGACGGTTTCCACCTCTGGTACAGTCGTTCAACAGGCAGCAGTAACGGCACCACTGGTCGAAGAAGAGAAAATCGAAGCGGTAACCGAAGTCGCAGCAGTCGTAGAGCCCGTTGTCGAAGAAGAACCCGTAGATATACGTAAAGTTACGGCCGCGCGTGTGAACATGCGTCAAGGACCGGGCCAAAACTTCAGCGTTGTCGCAAAGCTCAACAGCGGCGACGAAGTCGAAATTCTGCAAGATCCCGGCGATGGTTGGGTAAAGCTGAAAGTTCAGGAAAGTGGCCGTGTCGGATGGATGGCAGATTTCTTGCTCACGGCATCCAACATCTAATTTGCGAAGCTGGTTTCGCGTGATAAGCCCGCCCTGATCTTCAGCGGCGGGCTTTTTCATGCATGATGCACAAACTCAAAAATCCATTCTGATCACTGGCTGTTCTAGCGGCATTGGCTACGATGCCGCACATGGAATGCGCGCCGCAGGCTGGCGCGTTTTTGCGTCTTGCCGCAAACAAGAAGACTGCGCGCGCTTGGAAAGCGAAGGCTTTGAGAGCCCGCTCATCGACTATTCCGACACAAATACGATTACCTCTGGCCTCGCCAGCGTTCTTGACGCTACGGGCGGTACGCTTGACGCGGTCTTTAACAATGGGGCCTATGCCCAGCCCGGCGCAGTAGAAGATTTGCCACGGGATGGTTTGCGTGAAATTTTTGAGTGCAACCTCTTTGGTGTGCATGACCTAACCCGCGCAGTTTTGCCGGTGATGCGCGCGCAAGGACACGGACGGATCGTCAATTGCTCTTCTGTGCTTGGCCTTGTCACAATGAAATGGCGCGGGGCTTATTCGGCAACGAAGTTTGCAATGGAAGGTCTAAGCGACACCCTGCGCCTTGAAATGCGTGACACCGATATTGAGATCATTCTGATTGAACCGGGTCCTGTCACCTCTGACATTCGTGTCAATTCAATACCACATTTCGAGCGCTGGATTGATTGGAAAAACTCAGCCCGCCGTGCACAATATGAAAGCGCACTGATTGACCGGCTGTATGCAAGCACTGGCCCTGATCCGTTTGAGCTGCCTGCGAGCGCGGTTACTAAAAAATTGCTCCACGCCTGCACCGCAGCGCGTCCCAAACCGCGGTATTACGTCACCAAAGCGACCTATATCATGGGTGCACTGAGACGGGTATGTAGCACCCGAATGCTTGATTGGATCGTTTCCAAAATATAAAGCGCTCGCTTTTTGTGCGCGTGCCCCTAGATAGACTCCAAAGCCAGTGAGGACAGAATATGGCAAGTGATCCGCTCTTTATTATCATGATCATCGCAATGCTCGCGGTTGTCGGCATTCTTATGGTCGGCATTGGCGGTTTTGCCAAAGGTGGCGAGTTTAATCGCAAACATGCCAACCGCATCATGCGATACCGCATCTATGCACAATTCGTGGCCGTGCTTATCATTCTCGCGGTAGTCTACTTTACAAGGGGTTAAACCATGGTCGTTCTCAATAAAATCTATACCAAAACCGGCGATGCTGGTGAAACCGCGCTTGGCAATGGTGCGCGCGTTGCAAAGCATGCGATGCGCGTGAACGCCTATGGTACAGTGGACGAAACCAATGCGACTGTCGGCCTCGCACGTCAGCATGCGGATGGCAATATGGATGCCATGCTAGGGATGATTCAGAACGATCTGTTCGATCTTGGTGCTGATCTATGCCGTCCAGACATGGAAAAAGACAAAGATGCGGAATATCCACCTTTGCGCATGACAGACACACAAGTCGCGCGATTAGAGAGCGAAATTGACGCGATGAACGGCGACCTTGAACCGCTGCGCAGCTTTATTTTGCCGGGCGGTACCGCCCTCGCCGCGCAAATGCACCTTTGCCGCACTGTCTCGCGGCGTGCGGAGCGTTTGGCCGTGGAGCTTGCAACGATGGAATCCGTCAACCCGGCTGCAGTGAAATACCTGAACCGCCTCTCTGATTGGTTCTTTGTCGCGGGTCGCGTTGTAAACAATGGCGGTAAAGACGACGTTCTTTGGGTCCCTGGTGCCAACCGGTAAATACCCTTTTTTATGCTAGCTTCATTGACTTCGTGAAAAAATAGGTCTTTTTTTCACAAACGCGACGTCATGGCTTTGTGTGGTGTCGATTTTAGCCTGTTGATTCTGCGCACACGTGCGTATTGAGACTGTGTAATTTTGCGCCATCTCGGCGCATTGATAAGGGAGCTTCCGCCAATGAAGGTCATCGTACCTGTCAAACGCGTGATTGATTATAACGTGAAAGTTCGCGTCAAAGCGGATGGAAGCGGTGTTGATCTCGCCAATGTGAAAATGTCCATGAACCCGTTCGACGAGATTGCTGTTGAACAGGCGATCCGCCTTAAAGAGGCTGGCAAAGCAGACGAAGTCATCGCAGTTTCTGTCGGCGTAAAGCAAGCGCAAGAAACACTGCGCACGGCTTTGGCGATGGGTGCAGATCGTGCGATCCTCGTGATTGCAGCAGAAGATGTTCACACAGATATCGAACCGCTTACAGTTGCGAAAATCCTGAAAGGGATTATCGACGAAGAGCAGCCAGGTCTTGTTCTGTGTGGCAAGCAGGCGATTGACAACGACATGAACGCGACCGGTCAAATGCTGTCAGCTTTGATGGGTTGGTCACAGGCAACATTCGCGTCCGAAATCGACATCGATGGCGACAGTGCTACTGTGACGCGCGAAGTCGACGGCGGCTTGCAAACGATCAAAGTGAACATGCCAACGGTTGTCACTGTTGATTTGCGCTTGAACGAGCCACGCTACGCGTCCCTGCCAAACATTATGAAGGCAAAGAAAAAGCCTTTGGATGAGAAAACAGCAGCAGATTATGGCGTTGACGCATCCCCTCGTTTGGAAGTCATCAATACCGTCGAGCCAGCTGCACGCGCAGCAGGTATCAAGGTCGGCTCTGTTGAAGAGCTGATGGAGAAACTCAAAGAAGCGGGGGCTGTATAATGGCTGTTCTCTTACTTGCAGAAGTGACCGACGGCGAATTGGCGCTAGACGCGACAGCGAAAGCTGTCACAGCAGCAACAGCTTTGGGCGATGTCACTGTATTGGCCACAGGCTCGACATGCGCAGACGCAGCAGCACAAGCAGCGACAATCGACGGCGTCTCCAAAGTGCTTTGCGCAGAAGATGCGATCTACGGCAAGCGTTTGGCAGAGCCAGTCGCAGATCTGATCGTTTCCCTTGCGGGCGACTACGAGCACATCGTAGCGCCAGCGACGACAGACGCGAAAAACATCATGCCCCGCGTAGCGGCTTTGCTTGATGTGATGGTGATGTCTGATGTGACGGCTGTCGTAGACGGTTCGACCTTTGAGCGTCCGATCTATGCAGGCAACGCGATGCAGACTGTAAAGTCGTCTGATGCAAAGAAAGTGATCACGTTCCGTGTTGCAACATTCGATGCGGCTGGCCTGGGCGGTTCCGCCTCTGTTGAAAACATCGGCGCGGCGGCTGATCCTGCGCTTAGCTCTTGGGTTGAAGACAAAGTCGCAGCCTCTGATCGTCCTGAACTCACGTCCGCGGGCGTGGTTGTGTCAGGTGGTCGTGGTGTTGGCTCTGAGGATGATTTCAAGATCATCGAAGCGTTGGCAGACAAGCTGAACGCGGCGGTTGGCGCATCCCGCGCGGCGGTTGATAGCGGCTACGCACCAAACGACTGGCAGGTTGGTCAGACGGGTAAAGTTGTTGCGCCTGATCTTTACGTGGCTGTTGGTATCTCCGGTGCGATCCAGCACTTGGCGGGCATGAAAGATAGCAAGATCATCGTAGCGATCAACAAAGACGAAGAAGCGCCAATTTTCCAGGTTGCGGATTTTGGTCTTGTTGCAGACCTCTTTGACGCGGTTCCAGAGCTGACATCGAAGCTCTGATTGCTCAAGCCCTGAAAAGACCAAAGGCCCGCGTTTTACACGCGGGCCTTTGGCTATTCTAGCGCATCATTTGCTCGCTTATCTCTTGCAATGCTTGCGCCGCTTGCACATGCGCAGTTGGCCCCATCACTTGCTTAATCGCCTCTGGGCTCATCAGTGTGCCGCGCAATTCATTGGCATCGCGCTGCAATGCCTGAGCACCAGGAACGCATTCGACATAGGCAGAGGCGTGCTTGCGCACTTGTGAAATCATGTTTGCATCGATCAACATCGGATCACGTGGATCAAGCACCGCATCTGCCGGTGGTCGCACCGATCCAAACCAAAGCATGATTGTCTTATCACCAAGCTGATCAAACAACTGGACCATACTTGTAAGCCAGCATTTTTGCAGCTCATCACAGAGCATTTTGTAACGTCTTTTCGAACAGCCTTGCAGCGCCGTCAGCATAGCTTTGGTGAAATGAAATTCGGCAAAATCAATTTCGGGGAACATCCGTTTCAACGGTTCTTTTGGAGCAATGAAACGGTCGTTCCGGCGCGGATGGACTTTGAAATAATGATTTGTTTGATTAAGTGCCCCAATGATTTGAACAATGCGCAGATCAGCATTTTTCGCTAGATCCATCACAGATTTGTCGCCCAAAATCGCGTCTATCCCTCCGTTGATCATCCCCAAATTCAACGGTTTCGCTGGCAGAAATTCAGCCAGTAATTTTGGAAATGGATCCTGAACGAATTTGCCAAACGTTTCAGTCGCGCCCAAAAACGCTATGTACCGCTGATCAGTATCCACCTTTGGTCCACGGAATGTAATGCGCGACCCCTCATAGCGGCATAGCTCATAGTCTATGCGATTGAGGCCCTTGCTATCATAGCTCATGCCAATCACCCTTTTATTCACCCGAGGATGAGAGTCGCGCAAAAAACTAAACAAATTACTAAACGGTAAACTTTAGACAAACTCGACTGAGTGACCCTTGCGGACGTCTTCACCAAAAGCCTACTATCGCAATAGAATTCGCGCAGGAGTGGCAGATGGATATCAAACGCATTGGAGTCGTTGGCGCAGGTCAAATGGGCAACGGCATCGCCCATGTTATGGCATTGGCGGGTTACGATGTTTTACTCAATGATATCAGTGGCGAAGCTCTTGAAGCAGCGGTTGCGCGCATCGACAAAAATATTGAGCGTCAGGTTTCAAAAGGGGCGGTAAGCGTTCTGGAAAAAGCCGAGGCAATGGCGCGGATCAACACCACAGTTACGTTAAGCGACCTTGGTCCGTGCGATTTGATAATCGAGGCCGCAACAGAGCGCGAAGAAATTAAAGATCAAATTTTCGCAACACTTCTGCCGCATCTGGCAGAGCACACGATTCTGACGTCAAATACATCTTCCATCTCTATTACACGCCTTGCTGCAAAGACGGATCGCCCTGAACGCTTCATGGGGTTCCACTTCATGAACCCGGTGCCTTTGATGCAGCTGGTCGAGCTTATTCGCGGGATCGCAACAGACCAGCCAACCTATGATGCTTGTCTGGCTGTCGTCGAACGCTTGAATAAGACAGCCGCATCAGCGGAAGATTTTCCCGCTTTCATCGTGAACCGTATCTTAATGCCGATGATCAACGAAGCTGTTTACACGCTTTATGAAGGTGTTGGATCAGTCCACTCCATCGATCAATCGCTCAAATTAGGCGCAAATCATCCAATGGGGCCGCTCGAGCTTGCGGATTTCATCGGATTGGACACATGTCTTGCCATTATGAATGTTCTGCATGACGGACTGGCAGACACTAAATATCGCCCCTGCCCTTTGCTCACCAAATACGTAGAAGCTGGCTGGCTCGGTCGCAAAACCAAGCGCGGATTTTACGACTATCGCGGTGATGTTCCTGTGCCGACGCGTTAAACGCCCCTAGTTTTTACCAAGACTCATCGTCTGCTCACGCAACCATGCCATGAAACCGCGTGGGTTGCTCGACCATTCTTTGATCTCATCAGCATCAAAAGGCGCGCCAACAATCGGCTTTTGCGGCTTGCCGCAGGCGTGCATCACTTCGTGTATCAACAAACCTTGGCGCAAGGTTGCAGAAATTCTGTTGGCAATCTGATACGCGCGACTGTTTTGACCCGGGAAATGAACAGGCACCACGGTCGCACCAGAACGGTGGATCATTTTTGCGGTAAACGGGTTCCATTGCTTTTCAATCGCAGGGCCAAACCATGTTTGCGAACATGCAACAACACCAGAAGGGAACAAGACCAGCACACCGTCGTTTGCAAGGTGGTCCATTGCACGCCGCCGCATCTCAAGACTTTGCTCACGCGCGTCTTCCTCGTGGGGAAATGGCACCGGGATCATGAACTCTTCGATTTCACTTACACCCGTCAACAGGGACCGCGTGAGAATACGGTAGTCCGTGCGCACACGACCAATCAGCTCGGCCAAAATCATCCCGTCCACCAAGCCATGCGGATGGTTCGCAACAATAATCACAGGACCCGTTTTGGGGATATGCGCGATCTGTTCATCCGGTGTTTGAAGCTCAATACCCATATGAGACAGAGCTTGCGACCAGAACGCCTGCCCGTCCGCAGCGCCATCGCGTTCAAAACGACGCACCAAGCGGATCAAAGGGATCTTTCCGGTGAGCCATTCCATCACGCGAATGGTGTTGGCCTTCCAAGGATTTGTAAACGTGTTGGCATAAGACAGCTTACGCTTGTCGTAGGGCGCAGGTTCGCTTGCTCCGGCGACAGGCGTCGTCATAACTGCGGGTTTCTGCACTCTTTCAACCATAGCTTTTGCCAATTCCTTGTCGTTTCATTTGCAGAAAACGATACGCTTCTGCTAATTGTCTTCGCCGAACTTGTCCGCGACCAGCGCTTCCAATGCGTCCGCGAGTGCAGCTGCATCTGGGCCGGAGGTTTCTACGTTGATACTTGTTCCTTTGGAAGCTGCCAACATTAAAAGCCCCATGATGCTATCACCCATCGTGTTCAAGCCCTCGCGACTGACGTCTGCACTTGCTTCAAACCCTTCAGTGACTTCAACAAATTTGGCAGATGCGCGCGCGTGCAGACCCTTCTCATTGATGATATTCAGGGTGCGTTGAACGGTTTCAGACATGAAAATTGTCCCTTTAATTCAGATATTTGAATAGTTTTGGCTGTCAATGTACTTACGCCCGGCATCGAGCGACAAACGAACAGCATCGGTCAACGGCAAATCCCTTGATTTCGCAAGCTTCACCAGCATCGGCAGATTTGCACCATAAAGGATGCGTCGTCCGCTCACACGACACGCACGCAAGGATAGATTCGAAGGCGAGCCACCGAAAAGATCCGTAACCAGAACAACACCGGCCCCGTCGTCGACCGATTCAGCAGCGGCACAAATCTCCGCTTCTTTCGAGCTGCGATCGTGATCGGGTAATATCGCAATCGCTTGGATGCCGCCTTGCGCGCCAACCACATGCTCAATCGCGGCCCGATATTCTTGCGCGAGTCCACCATGGGCAACGATCACAATTCCAATCACTTAAGCACCTTACCGATCTTTCGTTTTTACACGTTACGCATTTGATGCCGCGAATTCGCGCTGCAATTCTCTGTGCCTACATGACACTTGCCACCCACTTTGTGCAAGCATCTGCGTCGTCGCTTCTGTCAACGTCACCGACCTGTGCCGCCCACCCGTGCACCCAAATGCAATCGTAAAATGGGATTTTCCCTCTTCCTGATAGGCTGGCAAGAGCGTGTTGCACAGATCCTTGATATGTTGAAAGAAGGCAGCATAGCGCGCATCATCAGACACATATTGCGCCACAGCCGGATCTAACCCAGTCATCCCGCGCAGCTCAGGTTCCCAATGCGGGTTGCGTAGAAAGCGACAATCAAAAACCATATCCGCAGATCGCGGCAATCCCCGCTTATAAGAAAAAGAATGCACAGAGACCGATAACTTCTGATCCATCTCAAGCGAAAACAATCGCGATATTTCTGCGCGCATATCATGTGGGCTGAGTTCAGAGCTATCAATCAGAATGCTCGCCCTTTGACGGATAGAGTTTAACATCTCTTTTTCGCGCGAAATGCCGCGCAAAGGATCGTCAGCACCGGCCATAGGGTGACGCCGGCGTGTTTCTGAAAATCGTCGCAGCAGCACGTTGTCAGAACAGTCTATGAAAAGCACATCGAAATCATAGGCTCTACGACCGCTCAGCTCTTCAATCGCCTCCATAAGTGCATGAGTTGAAAATTCCCGATTGCGCGTATCCAAACCCAGCGCGAGCGGCTTTTCATGCGGTGGCCCTTGCATCAAACGCGGCAAGAGGGACAGAGGCAAGTTATCAATCGCTTCATATCCGAGGTCTTCAAGCGCGTTGATCGCTGTAGAGCGACCGGCACCAGACGGGCCCGTCACCAGAATGAGGCGCTGTTTTTCAGGACTGATCATTTGGTCTGCCATCATTAAAAGGACTCACTCACACGGGAAGCCGTGTTGCACCTTTAAGATATTGCAAAACTGCGAAAGGCAAAACACCCATATCGGTTTTGTGAAACAATGCGAGCGTCACACCAAGGTATTCCTTAGCTCTGCGCTCCGGCAGGCGTTTCTGCTCTGTTTGGTTCAGATCAACTGCACACACAATCACCGCCTTTTTGACAAATGGTGCTTGTAAAATTCCAAATCCACGTGCCTCGATCTGCCCCTGAATTGATTGGGGGGCAGATGCGATCAATTGATCATTTTCGCGAAACAGATCAGTGCGATCATCCGTTACAAGATCACAACCATGTGCCATGAGCTGCAATGCTAAAGCCGACTTGCCAGAACCGGAGCCGCCAACAATCAAAACGCCGTTTCCAGCCCATGCAACAACAGTTGCATGCAGCTGGATGTGTTGATTATCCCCCATAAGGCTTAGAGTGGAAGGCCAACAACGAAACGGGCACCAAGCGGCTCGGAAGTAACATCAGCGGCTGTTGGACGAATATTTTCAGCCCAGATCACACCACCATGTGCTTCAACGATCTGCTTAGAAATCGCGAGGCCAAGACCCGAGTTGTTACCAAACTGACCCTCTGGTCGCTCTGAATAAAAGCGCTTGAACACTTTGCTCAATGCTTGCTCCGGGATGCCCGGACCTGTGTCTTCGACAACGACAAGCACGCGATTTTCACGTTGACGCGCCCATACGCGGATTGCATCGCCTTCTTCACAGAAGCTTGTTGCGTTGGTGATAAGGTTGACAAAGACTTGCGCAAGACGCCCTTCAAGGCCAGAGATCATGATTGGCTCTGCCGGCAAGTCAGCAATGAATTCGACCCCATTGTCCTTGGCCTGCTCACCCAAATATTCGGCCAAATTGCTAACCATATGGAGCAAGTCAAAGCGTTCTTCTTCTTCCTTAACCAGCTCACTGTCGAGACGCGACGCGTTGGAGATATCACTCACAAGGCGGTCCAACCGGCGCACGTCATGTTCAATCACTTGAAGCAATTTTTCGCGCTGATCATCGCGTTTGGCGACGCGCATAGTGCCCACCGCAGAGCGTAACGACGCAAGCGGGTTTTTAATTTCATGAGCAACATCAGCCGCAAACTGTTCGTTACTATCAATGCGGTCATATAGTGCGGCAACCATTCCCCTGAGCGCACCGGACAGTCGTCCGATTTCATCGGGACGCGCAGTCAAATCCGGAATGCGGATGCGCGCTGGGCTAACTTTGCCACTGTCATTGCGGCGACCAACTTCCGCGGCCATTGCAAGATCGGAAAGCGGATTGGAGATCGTCGACGCGAGGACCAGGCTCAGGCCGATAGACACAAGCGTCGCAATCAAAAACATTTGCAAAACGCGTTCACGTTCGCTTCGTACAAGCGCATCGATTTCACCCGACGCACTCGCAAGTGCCACAACGCCAACGCTTTCACCGTCCACCATGATAGGCGTCGTCACGATGAAAATTGCGCCGCCTTCAGCATTTAAGCCTTTACCAACCACTGTTTCGCCAACCGCAGATTTCGTGACAAGATCGCGCAGTTGCTCTTCTAAAGGCGGAATTTGAACCTGTGTCTCGCTTGTGAAGGGCGATGTTGTCAGCGTCCAGAGTTTTGTCAGCGCATCGACAATGATCGTGCGGCCCTGTGTAGCGCCGAGTTCAGCATCAAGGTTTGCGGTGCTGCCTGTGGCATTCGCAACAAGTCCACCTTCTGACCCAAAGACATAGGCCTGAACAGAATTGCGAAGATCGAGCGCATTCAGTGTTGCTTCGATGCTTTCGTCTTCTTCGGCAAGAGTTTGTCCTTCGCCTACTTCAATTTGTGCTTCAAAAACATCCGCAACCAGCTCTACTTCGCCAACAAGGGATGCCGCACGCTGTGAGGCCAAACTGTCGCGAGACGAGTTTAAGTAGAGGATACCCGCAACCAAGATGTTCAAGGCGATTAGGTTAAAGGTAATGATTTTACGAGTTAACGCGCTCTGCTTGAGTGAGAATAGCCCACGGCGATTGCGCTCTTCACGCACGTCTTTCTCAACGGTGCTATCCGGGGCGACCCAATCGTCGCCCAGAACCACATCGACTTCCTGACGTGCGCGTGGCGCAGGTGTTATACGCTCTGCGAGAGCCATTACTCTTCGTTATACCTGTAGCCGATGCCATAGAGCGTTTCGATCGCTGAAAACTCTTGGTCAACGCTGCGCATCTTTTTGCGCAAGCGCTTGATGTGGCTATCGATTGTACGGTCATCCACATAGACCTGATCGTCATATGCAACGTCCATCAGCTGATCACGGCTTTTTACAAAGCCTGGACGCTGTGCGAGCGCTTGAAGAAGCAGAAATTCTGTTACTGTCAAAGTAACGTCTTTGCCCTTCCACTTCACCGCATGGCGCAAGGGATCCATTATCAGGTCACCCCGTTCGATGACTTTATTTTCATCTGTTTCTGCGACAACGACACCCGCCTCGGCATCTTGTCGACGCAACAAAGTGCGGATCCGCTCAACCAGCAAACGCTGGGAAAAAGGCTTTTTGACGTAATCATCTGCGCCCATCCGCAGACCCAAGACTTCGTCAATTTCGTCATCTTTTGATGTCAAAAAGATAACCGGCATAGACGTTTTTTGGCGCAAGCGCTGAAGCAAGTCCATTCCGTCCATGCGCGGCATTTTGATATCGAGAACGGCCATATCTGGCAGCTTGCGATTAAACGCATCTAGGGCCGATTGACCGTCGTTGTAAGTTTCTACCTCAAAGCCTTCGGCCTCAAGAGTCATAGAGACCGACGTCAGGATATTCCTGTCGTCGTCCACCAATGCGATTTTGGACATGCCTGCTTCCTTATACTGCTCAATACCAGTTTATTTTTTTCACTATGACTCGCGTGTTTCTAGTTTCAGATCAATCCCCAAGTGCGAATCAGCTACAAATGCGTGACTTATTTGGCACCGCAAACCCTTATTTTCTGCTGAATAGCGTAGATTTTGTACCTTCAATTTTACTCAACCCCACCAGATGTGGTGATGATTGCGCTAAAGTAATGTTGGTTGCGCTAACTGTGCCAAACCGTCCTGTTCACCCGTGAAATCATCATGTTAAGAGGAATTACCGCGATGATATGTTCAATCGCGATCAGTCTTGCGCCGACGAGGGTGTGGGCTGTCAAACTAAATTAGGCCGCAAACGCATGGCCACGGGAGTTTAATATGACAACTGGACGGGTGAACCCTTCTTTCAAGCTTGAAGATCAAGGCATCACGGAGCTTGGGAATGTCTATTATAACTTGATGGAGCCAGCGCTTATCCAGACAGCGCTCGAAAAAGGCGAAGGCGAGCTTGGCAACGGCGGTGCCTTTTTGGTGACCACCGGCAAGTTCACGGGGCGTTCGCCAAAAGACAAACACGTCGTGAAAACTCCCGATGTCGTCGATACGATCTGGTGGGAAAACAATGCTGAAATGAGCGTCGAAGGCTTTGACGCACTTCACGAAGACATGCTCGAGCATATGAAGGGTCGTGACTATTTTGTTCAGGACCTTGTTGGCGGCGCTGATCCCAAACACTCCATCGACGTGCGCGTCATTACTGAACTCGCGTGGCACGGCCTCTTCATTCGCACGATGTTGCGTCGTCCTGATCGTGAAGAACTGGACGATTTCACGGCTGATTTTACAGTTATTAATTGCCCAAGTTTCCTCGCTGACCCGAAGCGTCACAACTGCCGCTCTGAAACAGTCATCGCCATGAACTTTGAAAAGAAGCTCATTTTGATCGGTGGCACAGAGTACGCAGGTGAGAACAAAAAATCCGTCTTCTCTTTGTTGAACTACCTCTTGCCAGAAAAAGGCATCATGCCGATGCATTGTTCTGCCAACCATGCGCATGGCAATCCTGTGGATACGGCTGTTTTCTTCGGCCTCTCCGGCACGGGCAAGACCACGCTTTCTGCAGATCCCGCGCGCACACTAATCGGTGACGATGAGCACGGCTGGTCAGATCGTGGAACCTTCAACTTTGAGGGCGGTTGCTACGCGAAAACGATCAACCTCAGCAAAGAAGCAGAGCCAGAGATCTACGCGACAACAACAAAGTTCGGAACCGTCATTGAAAACATGGTCTATGATGCGGACACGAAAGAGCTGGACTTCAATGACGACAGCCTGACCGCAAACATGCGCTGTGCTTACCCGTTGCACTACATCTCTAACGCTTCAGATACAGCACTTGGGGGTCATCCCAAAAACATCATCATGCTGACATGCGACGCCTTTGGTGTGCTTCCCCCAATCGCGCGCCTGACACCTGCGCAAGCGATGTATCACTTCCTAAGTGGCTTCACTGCTAAAGTGGCCGGTACAGAGCGTGGCGTGACAGAGCCACAGCCGACCTTCTCCACGTGTTTTGGTGCGCCGTTTATGCCGCGCCGTCCAGAAGTATACGGCAACTTGCTGAAAGAGAAGATCGCACAGCATGGCGCAACCTGCTGGCTAGTAAACACCGGCTGGACAGGCGGCGCATACGGCACAGGTTCGCGTATGCCGATCCGCGCTACGCGTGCATTGCTAACCGCAGCGCTTGATGGCTCTTTGGGGGACGCAACGTTCCGTAAGGATCCGAACTTCGGGTTTGATGTACCTGTCGCGGCAAATGGCGTCGCAGAGGTTCTGCTCGATCCACGCCGTACTTGGGACGATCCTGAAGCATATGACCGCCAAGCGACCAAGCTTGTGAATATGTTTGCAGACAACTTCCAGCAATACATTCCCTACATTGATGCAGATGTGAAAGCGGCAGCAATCAGCTAAATTCACTCAAGCGAGCACTTTTAGCGCCTCCGAGGTCCTCGGGGGCGTTTCTTTTTGTGTGAAGCGGACTACCTATCCTTACATGAAATGGTTTTTCTTCATCTTGGTTTTGCCCAGCGCTGCGATTGCCCAAGGATTTGCTGGTTTAGGCAATGACGTCGAAGGCTTTTCTACGCCTGAGCGCGGGACAGCCCTTTCGTTTCCGCAAGATCACGGTGCGCACAATGATTATCGCATTGAATGGTGGTATCTGACGGCCAATTTGACCGGACCAGATGGCGCGCCCTACGGCTTACAATGGACATTATTTCGAAGCGCTTTGACGCCAAAAGACGCTGAGGGCTGGAACAGTTCGCAGCTTTGGATGGGGCATGCGGCCGTCACCACAGCAGACGCGCACTATGTGACCGAACGGTTTGGGCGCGGCGGAATCGGACAGGCAGGTGTCGACGTGACCGACGCGTTCGATGCATGGTTAGATGATTGGTTCCTGCGTGGAAGTTTGGATTACGACACAATGCAAATGCGCGCTGTTGGGCCAAATTTTAGCTATGACATGACACTCGATGCGCAAGGACCTTTGGTCTTGCAGGGCGATCAGGGGTATTCTGTCAAATCCGCTGCTGGGCAAGCAAGTTATTACTACTCCCAACCGTTTTACGACATCTCAGGGACGCTCAAACTACCTGACGGGGACATCGCCGTTACAGGGCACGCATGGCTTGATCGTGAATGGTCCTCCCAGCCATTGGCAAGTGATCAAACAGGGTGGGATTGGTTTTCGCTCAGCTTTGACAGCGGTGCACGGATGATGGGGTTTGTGCTGCGATCAAATGAAACTGCCCCTTACACGTCGGCCACTTGGATCGAGGCTGACGGCACCGCCACCCTTATGCCTAATGGTGCTTTCCAAGCACAAGAGGTCACACGCACGGATGTGGCGGGGCGGAGCGTTCCAACGACCTGGACCGTGCAGTTGCCCGAAAAGGGTGTCGATCTGACCGTTAGCGCGCTTAATCCGATGGCTTGGATGACAACATCAGTGCCTTATTGGGAAGGTCCGATTACCTTTGATGGCTCACATCAAGGCACAGGATATCTCGAAATGACGGGTTACGAGTGAAACAACTTATCGCAAGAGTGTGACGCCGTGAGCGCTAGCCCTGCGCGCACCTTGCGTGTAGCAGAACGTTATGAATATCGAATACCCCCAGACCCGCGACCTTGTTTTGATTGGCGGCGGTCACGCGCACGCGCTTGTTCTAAAGATGTGGGCGATGAAACCGCTTGCTGGTGCACGCCTGACAGTCATCAACCCCGCGCCCAGCGCGCCCTACAGTGGAATGTTGCCTGGGTTTGTGGCCGGCCATTACACAAGTGATGAACTCTACATCGATCTCGTACGTATCGCGCGCGCCGCAGGCGCACGCATTGTGCTGGGCAAAGCCACGCATATTGACCGAGAGCAAAAGCACATAATTGTGCCGGGGCGTGCGCCGATTGGGTATGATGTCTGTTCCGTTGATATTGGGATTACCTCTGGCATGCCCGAACTTGACGGGTTCACAGAACATGCTGTGCCTGCCAAGCCGCTCGATGATTTCGCACGTATTTGGGAAGGTTTTTGCCAAGAGACCGGCCCCGCACAAGTTGCCGTACTAGGCGCTGGCGTCGCGGGTGCGGAAGTGGCGATGGCAGCAGCGCACCGGCTTCAACGACTTGGACGCGCCGCAGATGTAACGCTGATTGATCGCTCCAAAGCGCTCAGTCGTTTGGGCGCTCAAGCGCGTACAAAGGTGCTGAAAAGCCTGAAAGAGCTGAAGGTCACGCTTCTGGAGCATACCAAAGTTGAACGCATTGAAGCGGACCAAGTTATTGTAGAAGGTCGCGCGCCGATCCCCTCAAAAATAACGTTGGGGGCGGCTGGGACACGGGCGTATGAATGGCTCTCCGACATCGGGCTTGCGATGGAGCAAGGCTACATCAAGGTGCTCCCCACGCTGCAAAGTGAAACGGATTCTGACATTTTTGCTGTTGGCGATTGCGCGCATCTCACACATGCACCACGTCCAAAAGCTGGGGTTTTTGCAGTGCGTGAAGCGCCGATCCTATTTCACAACCTGCGCGCCGCTCTAAGCAATGGCACGATGAAAGAATATCACCCGCAATCAGATTATCTAAAACTCATCTCGCTTGGTGGCAAAATCGCGTTGGCCGAGAAGCTAGGCGTGGCAATTTCAGGTGCGGTGATGTGGAAATGGAAGGACCAGATTGATCGTAAGTTTATGGATCAGTTTGAGACTTTGAAACCAATGGCTGGGTTCGAATTGCCTGCTGAGTATGCAAGTGATGCAGAGCAATATGCGGGGCCAATCTGCGCTGGATGTGGCTCTAAGGTTGGACGTGGGGCATTGGCAAGCACTGCGTTGCATCACACTGGAGCCAAGCGCGACGACGTTGTAACCCTAAAAGGTGACGATGCCGCCTTGCTGCAAATGGGTGATCTGCAACAAGTGTTGAGCACAGATCATCTGCGCGCCTTCACCCACGATCCGGTTTTGATGACACGGATCGCGGCTGTTCATGCCTTGGGCGATATTTGGTCAATGGGCGCAAAGCCGCAAAGCGCAATGGTCAGCCTGATCCTGCCCCGCATGAGCACCGCGCTGCAAGAACGCACACTTGAAGAAGTTATGCGCACCGCCAGCGACGTGATGCGCGATGCAGGCGCACAGATTGTTGGCGGGCATACAAGTATGGGCGCAGAGTTCACGGTTGGGTTCAGTGTCACAGGCCTTGCCGATCGTGCGCCCATCACTTTGGGTGGTGCGCAAATTGGTGATGTGCTTGTACTTACCAAGCCTATTGGTACCGGTGTTTTGCTTGCCGCTGAGATGCAAATGCGCGCGCGTGGTAGTGATGTGGGCGCGGCTTATGCCAGTATGTCCCGTGCAGTCGCACAAGACGCGCGCGCATTGAACGCTGCGCACGCAATGACGGATGTCACAGGTTTCGGGCTTGCAGGTCATATTGCCAATATATGCAGAGCTTCCCAGGTCGGCGCTGAACTGAATGTCAACGCCGTGCCGCTTTTGGATGGTGCACTTGAGCTCAGCGAAGCAGGTGTGCAATCGAGCCTTTATCCCGACAACCTCTCTGATGCGCTAACGTTGATGAATGCGCCGACAAGCGCGCGGGGGCGTTTGATGCTTGATCCCCAAACCGCAGGTGGGTTGCTCGCAGTCCTGCCAGACGCCAAGGCCCAGAAAGCAATAGCGCAGATGAAAGCGCAGGGAATCGACGCAGTCCAGATTGGTCGGGTCGTTCAAGGCCCAGTTGCACTAACCCTGATCGAGTAAAGCTATGACCCTTGTGGCAAGCTGAGCGATGTCACTTGGCTCTAAGCCTTCTGTTTGCAGCGTTGCGAGCACAGTATTTTCACGTCCCGCACGCGAACGTTCATATCCGCGATCATAATGATGCTGCATTAAGTCTGCTGCGAGCTGTTCGTGCTTCCCTTGGCGCAAAAATTCTAGCCATTGTTCAACCCGTTGATGGCTGCAAAGTGCGCGTAACTTATCCAACCGCTCTGCCATGCGACTAGGGTTTTCGAGCACATCTGCATAATCGCGGGTCAGAAACTTCGCGCGCGCCTCCAAGCTGGCCGCAATATCGATCCGTGGCGCAGCGCGCATAGTTTTCCAAACAGACGCAGGGATTAGACGTTCCCCAATTTTGCTGCTTTCTGCTTCGGCTACAATCGGTCTGGATGGATCAAGCTGCATCAACGCCTGAGCAAGTCGACTCTCAAACATTTTCTGGCTGGGTTGTTCATCGTGCATCGCCCCAAGCAGAGACCCGCGATGGTTTGCCAAGCCTTCAAGGTCCAACATCTGCGCACCTTGCGCTTTCAATGCGTGCAAGATCGCGGTTTTGCCAGACCCCGTATTGCCATCAAGCAAGACAAAACTGTGCGGTAGCGCGTCTTCATAAAGCATCCGTACCACTTGAGTGCGATAGCTGCGATACCCGCCTTCAAGCACCTCCGTACGCCAACCAATCTGGCTTAGGATCGACGCGAAACTGCCAGAGCGTTGCCCACCACGCCAACAATAGACCAGCGGCTGCCAAGCTCCGTCCTTTCCGCTCAGATGTGTCTCGATATGATCTGCAGCGTTACGCGCAACAATCGCCGCACCGAGTTTTCGCGCGCGAAACGCGCTTTCCTGAACGTAGATTGTCCCGATCGTAGCGCGCTCTTCATTGCTCATGACAGGCAAATTAATAGCCCCTGGCACATGATCTTCTGCGAACTCCGCAGGCGAGCGTACATCAATCACCGTGTCAAACCGTGAGAGTGCGTCAGAGCGCAAATTATCGAGCTTAAATGCCATGGCGCTGCCTAACCTGCTTTGCATATGAACGAAAGAGCGGCAGAGTGTTGCAGCATAAGGAGAGTACAGATGAGAATTGCTACGGCCGCGTATCCGCTAGATTGGTTTGAAAATTGGTCAGCGTTCGAACGTAAAGTGCGCAGTTGGGTTGCCGATGCAGCGGACCAAGGAGCAGAACTGTTGGTGTTCCCTGAATACGGCGCTATGGAGCTTAGCACGCTTGCTGGGCGCAACGTTTCTATGGATTTGGAGCAAAGCTTGCATGCCGTATCCGAGCGCGTCCCGCAATCTGATGCTTATTACACGACACTCGCCGCCGAGTTTGGCGTTCACATTCTCACCCCGTCGGCCCCTGTGTTTGATGTAAACGTGCACCCTGACCGACCTGTCAATCGCACACGGCTGATAGCGCCCAATGGCAAAAGTGCAGTGCAAGACAAGCAAATCATGACGATGTTTGAGCGCGATCCTTGGAATGTCGCAACAGGCAGCGCCCCTTTGACGGTATTTGATACAGAGCTCGGCAAAATCGGTATTCTAATTTGCTACGACAGTGAATTTCCCCTGCTTGGACGCGCTTTGATTGAAGCAGGTGTGGAATATATCCTTGTTCCATCCTGCACAGAGGCACTCGCTGGTTTTTGGCGCGTGCGCTTAGGCGCGATGTCGCGAGCGCTGGAGGGTCAATGCGTCAGCGTTATGGCGTCGTTGGTTGGCGCTGTGGATTGGTCGACAAGCGTAGACAACACAACCGGCATGGGTGGCATTTTTGGACCACCCGACACAGGATTCCCGAGCGATGGCGTTATCGCGACAGGTGAAATCGGCAAAGCTGGTTGGACAATTGGCGATGCACCGCGCAGCGCAATTGGGCATGTGCGCAGCGATGGTGTCGTGCGAAACGCGAGCCATTGGAGCGAAAAGGAGGCTGCGAAAGGCACCCTGCCCATCACATATTGCGATCTGCGTTGAATTGACCTTGAAATCTTGGAAAAATGCGCTCATTTAAGCGCCAATTCCGCACAGACGCGGATCAGGTAACAATGGAGATACCATGGCCAAGGAAGATACGCTCGAATTTCCCGGTGTCGTAAAGGAACTCCTGCCGAACGCGACATTTTTGGTCGAGCTAGAAAATGGCCATACGATCATCGCGCACACGGCAGGCAAGATGCGCAAGAACCGCATCCGTGTTCTGGCAGGCGACAAAGTTCAGGTCGAAATGACCCCCTATGATCTGTCAAAAGGTCGTATCAATTATCGCTTCAAATAAGTTGCGCGTAACGACGATCAGACGAATGAAACCGGTCCTTTGGGCCGGTTTTGCTTTGAGGACCCTATGAAACTTGTTCTTGGAAGCGGCAGCCCAAGGCGGCTTGAGTTGTTAGCCCAGATCGGGTTGAAACCAGACGCCATTCGCGCGCCCGATATTGATGAAACGCCCTACAAGGCGGAACAGCCACGCCCCTATTGCGCCCGCATGGCACGCGAAAAGGTCGCGGCCGTACCAATAAACGAGGGTGAAGTTGTGCTTTGCGCAGACACGACTGTCGCGTTGGGACGCAGGATTATGGGCAAACCCGCAAATGCCGGAGAAGCAGCAGAATTTCTATTGGCGCTTTCTGGTCGTCGTCACCGCGTTATTACGGCTGTCGCCATCAAAGAGGGTGACAATATCTGGGAACGTGACGTCGTAACAAACGTGAAGATGAAGCGTCTCGCAGATATTGAACTCAACAGCTATCTCGCCACCAATGACTGGCAAGGCAAAGCAGGTGGCTATGCCATCCAAGGCCCCGCTTCTGCTTTCATTCCTTGGATCAGTGGCAGTTTTAGTGCCGTGGTTGGCTTGCCTTTGGCCGAAACAGCCGCCCTGCTGCTAGCCGCAGGATACCCAGTTTACGGAGAACGCCTATGAAGGGTCGCAGCATAATCCTAGATCATATCAATGGCCGTGAAGCAGCGGCATTGATGGTGGATGGCCAGCTCGATGACATACACATTGCCTCAGATGCGCCTGCCCCCGGTACGATTTATCGCGCTATCGCGGATCGTCCAGTAAAGGGCCAAGGTGGAATGTTTTTGAAAACGCCTGATGGTAACGCGTTTCTGCGCCAGATTAAGGGTATGGCCCCCGGTGATGAGCTGCTTGTGCAAGTGACGGGCTATTCCGAGGATGGCAAAGCGATCCCTGTGACGCACCGCGTCCTTTTTAAGTCGCGCTATGTGATTGTGACGCCGAATGCACCTGGGATTAACGTCTCTCGCGCGATCCGCGACGATGAACGCCGCGAAGAAATCCTGGCAGTTGTGCACGACACAGTCGAGGATGTTCCACACGGTATTATATTGCGATCTTCTTGCGAACATGCGGGCGACGAGGACATTTCAGAAGACCTTTTGTCGATGCTCACCCTCGCGGATCAGGTCTTGAACGATACAGGCGCAGGTGCAGAAACACTGACGGAGGGTGACGGGCCACACTTGCTTGCATGGCGCGACTGGGTCGAGCCGGCAGATGTGGTCACGGACGAAGGCAGCTTTGAGAACCACGGAGTTCTGGATGCTTTAGAAGCGCTCGAAAGTCCGCGTACTGACTTGAGTGGCGGCGCATTTGCCTATGTGGAACCCACACGCGCGCTTGTTGCGGTAGATGTGAACACCGGCAATGACACCTCCATGAGTGCTGGCATCAAGGCAAATTTTGCGCTCGCCAAAGCCCTACCCCGCGCGCTTAGGGTACGTGGCTTGGGCGGTCAGATCGTGCTTGACCTTGCACCGATGCCCAAAAAGGACCGTCGTGGATTTGAAAGCGCTCTAAAGGCGGCTTTGCGCGCAGATGGAATCGAAACAAACTTCGTCGGCTGGACGCCTCTGGGCCATGTAGAACTGCAACGCAAGCGTGCCCGCATCCCTTTGTCAGAGTTACTGAAATGAGTTGCCCCGTTTGTGATAAAGAGACGCTAGTCGCCTACAAACCCTTTTGTTCTAAACGCTGTGCGGATCTGGATTTGGCAAAATGGTTAAATGGATCTTACGCCCTGCCATCCAACGATCCTGATGATGCAGAAGAGCTGTTTGAAGCAATGGAGCAGGCACTTCAGCATCCCGATGACCCATCGGACGAAAAACTGCATTAATCGGTGCGGTTTGGTCTGGACAGTCCCCTCTGAGCGTCCTAGAACGCGCAAACCCAAGCGATCTCGATCGCATCCCGTGCCCGGGTAGCTCAGGGGTAGAGCAGTGGATTGAAAATCCTCGTGTCGGTGGTTCGATTCCGCCCCTGGGCACCACTTTTACCAATAAAAACAATGACTTATCATTTCGCAATGCGCGCTAAAGTTGTGCAAATCAAAAACACACCTTAAACACACTTTTTGCCGTGTTGCTGACTATTTTGACTGCGGAATCACGGTGTTGGACACTGTGTTTGGGGTTTGTGTGTTGAGACACAGTGTTGGCGAAGTTTTGGTTGAACATGGTTCGGGACACAAACGCGTGGAGTATATATGTTGTAACCAAGGACTTCACAGCTTCGGTTCTAAGCGGACATTGGTGCATCTCGCAGCGAATGCTGTTGGCACGGCTATGAGGTCGGCTCCTTGCAAAGCGATATGGCGAAGGTTGTAATTTGAACACCTGCTACCATTGGCATCACAAGTCGGTAGAAGGTTGATTTCCAGTTGCTCTGATATGAAATGCTCGTAAGTGTTTGCCTATGCAAGAACCATGGAAATACGTTCAAAACATATAATAGTATTTTTAAAAATGGAGAAGATTAATGAAATTAGGCGCTAGAGCATTTTTAAAAAAAAGTAGTTTTCTGTTTGAGAATAAGCCTTGGCCAATAGAGAAAGCACTCCACAAATCTCTGTTTTCTCAAGAAAAAGAAAAGCTCGAAAATATGTGGGAAATGGCCAAAATGGGCATCCATGACCCCAACTCAACATTGTATCTACCGAAAACGCCAGAGCAAGCAGCTAAGTTGTTTTCGCATGATGCAAACCGGGCCGTTGCTTCTATGACTTGGATTTCTAACGCAATGTCTGAGTCTTCGCCTGGGACAGTTTTAGAACTTGGTTGTGGAGCAGGTTTTTTGCTTAGCTACCTTCAAAAAGTTTATCCAAACTTCAGTTATTCAGGATTAGAATATGTAGAGAATTTGGCCTCAGTAGCGCGAGATTTAACAGGTTTAGAGATTATAAACGAAGATTATCTCACTTACACGCCTAGTGATAAGTACGACTATCTTATTTGCGATTTTGGTTGGAACATCAATGACATAAAGTCTGGTCCAGATCGGCTTTGTTGCACAAATCGGGCACTGTAGGATTCACTGTGTGAATCCAGCGTGATAGCTCGCGGACATGAGCAG
>NZ_CBFHVK010000026.1:0-32872 GCF_965659345.1 Planktotalea sp.
AACTGCTCATGTCCGCGAGCTATCACGCTGGATTCACACAGTGAATCCTACAGTGCCCGATTTGTGCAACAAAGCCCCCTAACAATTGTATTGTTCGTACTCATTAATGCCTCACAACTGTGGGGGGGGGTGAAATTGGCTTGCACCTGCGGCCTAAGCAGATAAATCTGAGAGAGGTGTGAACGCATCATTTTTCCAAGGACGTGAAATGAACGAACCCGTTGTTTTCTTGCCCGGCTTAATGTGCGATGCGCGTCTGTTTGGTCCGCAAATTGCTGAATTGTCCTCTGACCGCGCAGTTATGTGCGCACCGATCTCCCAAGGGGAGCGGGTTGAGGAAATAGCATCTGGTTTGCTCGCGTCGCTGCCAGCGAAATTTGCGCTCGCGGGTCTGTCTATGGGCGGGATCGTTGCTATGGAAATTCTACGTCGTGCGCCCGAACGGGTTACGCGTATCGCTTTGATGGACACCAACCCACTTCCAGAAACGCCACAAGTTGCTGCTGGGCGCGAAGCGCAAATCATCGGTGCAAAGTCGGGCCGTTTGTTAGAAGTGATGCGTGAAGAAATGAAGCCAAACTACCTGGCACCGGGTCCGCAACGCGTTGATGTGCTCAACCTTGTGATGGATATGGCCGCGGTCATGGGATCAGAGGTGTTTGTTCGCCAATCGCGTGCATTGCAGCGCCGCCGTGATCAGCAATCCACATTGCGCAAATGCAAGGTGCCGGCTTTGGTTCTGTGCGGTGAACATGATGCGCTGTGCCCTGTGAAACGCCATGTATTTATGGCGGAATTGATTCCGTACGCAGAGCTTCGCGTGATTTCCAATGCGGGTCATTTGCCGACGCTGGAAAACCCTGGTGCCACGACCGAAGCGATTTATGAGTGGCTCGCTCAGCCTTTTGTCTTGCAATAAGGGGTTCGTTTTCAGCTAGAAGCGTCGTCTTTTGGGGTAGGGTGCGCTATATCACGCACCCTACAAAACGCGTTAGCCCATCGCTTCAAGCTCATCAATCATTTCAGAAATCATGGACAGACCTTTGTCCCAGAATTTCGGATCAGAGGCGTCTAAGCCGAAAGGCGCAAGCAAGTCTTTGTGATGCTTGGAACCGCCGGCTTTGAGCATGTCGAAGTACTTTTCTTCAAAGCCTTCACCACCTTCGCGATACACCGCATACAGCGCGTTTACCAAGCCATCGCCAAAGGCATAGGCATAAACATAAAACGGCGAATGCACAAAATGCGGGATGTAGGCCCAGAAGGTTTCATACCCCTCCATAAAGTCAAACGCAGGCCCTAGGCTTTCTGCTTGAACGCTCATCCAGAGCGCATTGATGTCCTCTGGTGTTAATTCGCCGCCGCGGCGTGCATCGTGAAGCTTGCACTCAAAGTCGTAAAACGCGATCTGGCGCACGACTGTGTTGATCATATCCTCCACTTTGCCGGCCAGGAGAACTTTGCGCTCCGCTTGGGTTTCAGCCTTTTCGAGCATCTTCTGGAACGTCAACATTTCGCCAAACACACTGGCCGTTTCAGCCAATGTGAGCGGTGTCGAGGAGAGCATTTCGCCTTGGCCCGCTGCCAGAACCTGATGCACACCGTGCCCAAGTTCATGCGCAAGCGTCATCACGTCACGCGGTTTGCCAAGGTAGTTCAGCATCACATATGGGTGAACATCGGTCACCGTGGGATGCGCAAACGCGCCCGGGGCTTTGCCGGGCTTCACACCCGCATCGATCCAGCCATCTTTGAAAAAGGGCTTTGCGATCTCGCCCATGCGCGGATCAAATGCGTTATATGCCTCCATCACAGTGGCTTCAGCGGCGTCCCAGTCGACAATGCGACTGTCTTCCATAGGCAGTGGCGCATTTCGATCCCAGACTTCCATGCGCTCAAGGCCAAGCCAGCCGCGTTTCATCTCGTAATAGCGGTGGCTGAGCTTGGGGTAGGCTTTGACAACTGCACTGCGCAGGGCTTCAACGACTTCGGGCTCTACATGGTTGCTAAGGTGGCGACCCGTTTGCGGTGTTTCCATGCCGCGCCAACGATCAATGATCTCTTTTTCTTTGGCTTGGGTATTGTGCACCCGTGCAAACGTTTTGACATTTTCGCCCAAAACACGCGCAACCTCGCGGCTTGCCGCTTCGCGCTTGGAACGATCTTGTTCTGTTAGGAGGTTCAAAGTGCCTTCAATGTTAAGGGTTTTGCCATCGACTTCAAAGCTGAGCCCGGCAATCGTTTCATCAAACATCCGTTCCCAAGCGTCGCCGACAACACCGAGATCATGCAGAAACTTCTCCAACTCATCGCTAAGCTGGTATGGCTTCATGGCACGGATGCGATCAAATACAGGTTTGTATCGCGCGAGGTCAGAGTTTGCGTCAAAATGTGCATCCAGCGCGTCATCCTCTAGGCGGTTCAGCTCGAGCGTGAAGAAAACCAAAGGTGTGGTGAAGTTCGTGATCTTTTCCTGCATGTCAGACATGAATTTTGCACGATCGGCGTCTGTTGTGACCTGATAATAGCGCAATCCTGCAAAGGACATGATGCGCCCTGCGACTGAATTGATCCGCTCGTTGCGAAGCACACAATCAAGCAATCCCGCGTCATCCAAATCCGCAAGCTTCCCCTCGAAATCGCGCGCGAAACTGGAACAAGCCTCTTCCAGCCAATCAAGGTCGCGCTTTAACTCCGGCGCATCTTCACCAGTGTAGAGATCGCTTAGATCCCATTCTGGCAGATTACCAAGGGGATCAGCGCCGGAACCAGCGTTTGCATCGCGCACAGGGAAGGGCAGGTGGAACATATTGAAAAACCTCATATCTCTTTGCCCACAATCTAGGCATGCGCACAGTGAGTTAAACCCCAAAAGCGCTTAATGCCGATCTGGTGATGGACTTAGCCATAGATCGCCAACATTTCGTTAAGGTCCTCAAGTGTATTCGCGTCCTTTGCGACCTTTTCTTGACGCCATCTCAACATGCGCGGAAATCGCAGCGCTACACCTGATTTGTGTCGTGTACTGCGCTGAATACCTTCAAATGCGATTTCAAACACATGCTCAGCGGGCACTTGGCGCACGGGGCCAAAGCGCTGCAATGTGTTTTTACGCACCCAAGCGGTGATTTGGCGAAATTCGGCGTCGCTTAATCCAGAATAGGCTTTGGTGAAGGGGACCAATTCATTCCCGTTCCAAACCGCAAAAGTGTAATCGGTGAACAGGTTCGCGCGCCGTCCATGCCCAGACTGCGCATAGATCATTACCGCATCAATCGTCAGCGGATCGAGCTTCCATTTCCACCAATCGCCTTTCTTGCGACCTGCCAAATACGGGCTAGCGCCGCGTTTAAGCATCAACCCTTCAGCCTGCTTTTCACGCGCTTGTGCACGGTGTGATGCAAGCGCGTCCCAAGTGTCTGCCTTTAGGCTGGGTGAAAGGCGTACAGGGGTGTCCTTTGGCAGAGTATTGAGCAGTTTTTCGAGCTGTGCGCGTCGTTCGATAAAAGCGGACTCTCGCAGATCCTCGCCATTCAATTCCAACAAATCATACGCATATAAGATGACGGGTGTGTCGCGCAGCAATTTGGCTGGAACTGTTTTGCGCGTGATGCGTTTTTGAAGCGCGGCGAAGGACAGCGGGTGTTCATCTTTCCAACCAAGTATCTCCCCATCAAGAACCACGCCATCTGGTAGGAAATCCAGCAGGGCTGCAAACTCGGGAAAGCGATCTGTCATCAACTCTTCACCGCGTGACCACACAAAGTGAGTGCCGCCGCGCAAAATGATTTGCCCGCGAATGCCGTCCCATTTCCATTCTGCGTGCCAGTCCGTGATCGGGCCAAGTTGCGCTGGCGCGCTTTCAACAGCATGTGCCAAATAAAACGGATAAGGGCGCGATAGCGCGGCTTCGGGATCTTCGGCTTCAATAAGCGTTTCAAAGCTTGTCGTTTGCGGCGTCCAATTGCCCATCAGCCGATGTGCGAGGTCGGCTTCATCTTGCCCGGTTGCTTGCGCAAGTGCGCGTGTCATCAGCTTTTGCGACACACCGACACGAAAGCCGCCGGTTATCAGCTTGTTAAATAGAAACCTTTCGGTGCCGCCCAAGTGCGTCCACGCGTCGATTACGAATGCTTTTTTGGTCTCTTCTGGTTCTTTGTCCAAAGCAATCAAAGCATTCAGCCAGTAGGTGAGTGTGTGGTCATAGCTCTCTGAATTTTCGGGTAAAATTAGGCTGATCGTTTCGGCTAAATCCCCGACAATAGGATAACACTCTTCAAAGAGCCAAAGCTCAAGCCCTGCGCATTCTGCGGCCCATGTGCGCAGAAGTGTCGTTGTGATTGCCCGCTTTGGCCGGCGTCCAGAAAACAACGCGATGGTCCAAAGTTTGTCTTGGCTATCGGCGGTTTCAAAATAATGCGAAAGCGCCTTTACCTTAAGACTTGTCTTAGTTGTTTCGTCCAATGTCTGAAAAAGGACGGCGAAGTCTTTCATAACGCTTCGCTTTCTTCTGCTTGAATGTCCTCACCCTGAAAATCGGTTTCAACGATTGCAGCGTTGTAGCCGATGCTGTTTAGGTGGCGGGCAAAGATGTCTGTGTAACCATGTGTTACATAGACATTTTCAGCGCTGGTGTTTTTGATGGCCTCCAGTAGGCCAGTCCAGTCTGCGTGATCGGAAATGACAAAGCCTTGGTCCAGTGCGCGGCGACGGCGCACGCCACGCAGACGCATCCATCCGCTTGCAAATCCGCTTGAGCTTGGCCCAAAACCACGGGCCCATTTAGAGCCGAGCGCTGCGGGTGGTGCGAGCACCATCGCACCCTGATGGGATTTGAGATCAAGCTCTGGTGTCACCTGCAACGTGTCCGGCAACGTGATGCCCTGCTTGCGTAAAATGCCATTGCTCACTTCAATCGCACCATGGGTTAAGACTGGGCCAATATGTGTGTCGAGCATAGATAAAATGCGCTGCGCCTTGCCGAGCGAATAAGCACCGATCATGCTTGTTTTGCCGTCCGCCTGATTGCGCGCCCACCATGCATTTATGTCGCGCGCAATGTTTGGCTGCGCTTGCCATTTGAAGATCGGTAGCCCGAAGGTGCATTCCGTGATGAAGTGGGTGCAGCGGACGGTTTCAAAGGGTTCGCTTATGCCATCATTTTCGGTTTTGTAATCGCCAGAGACGACCCAAACCTCGTCCTTATATGCCAACCTAATTTGCGCAGAGCCGATGACATGACCTGCCGGATGGAACGATACGTCCACGCCATTGATGCAAGTCACTTCCCCGTATCGAACCGTTTGCAAAGTGATCTCACCCAAGCGGTGCCGCATGATGGGCGCGGCACTTCGCGTGCACATGTAATGTGCGTGACCCGGGCGTGCGTGATCCGCGTGACCGTGTGTAATCAGCGCGCGCGCAACAGGTTTCCACGGGTCGATATAGACGTCAGCACGCGGGCAATAAATGCCACGGTCGGTAAATGTGATAAGTGGGTCGTTAGCCATACACGTCAGTATAGCGCGGCGCAGTGATCCTTAAAGCGCGTCAAGGAAGGCAACGGCTTGCGCGGTCAGTCTTGCGCGCACTGCAGGGATGTCCATGAACACCTCGTGTTCTGCGTTTTGGACCATTTGCAAAGTACCGTTGTTCCAAGCCGCCATCTTTTGATGGATCGCGCTTGCATCAACAATGCGCTCGTTATCGCCGAGAAACGTGAGGGCGGGAATTTTTGGTGTCGGTGCGGACATGATTGCAGTGCATTCCACCAACGCCTCTTTAAGCCAATGAAGGCTTGGGCCGCCGAGTTCCAATCCGGGAACTGCTTTGATCTGATCGCGCATCATGTTCCACATATCAAGATCGCGCGTGAGCGTATTTTCCTGAAACGGATCGCTGAGAATGAAGCTGCGCGCGTTGGTGCCGGGGGCAAGTGTTGTTCCAACGCCAAACATATCGGCCGCACGCGACAGGACCCAAGCAGCGGGGCGCAAAGCGGACGACATCAAGATGCCCCACATCGGCGCAGAAAATAGCGCGCCTTTAACCGGCAAACCATCGATCAGCGAGCGCAAACCGATGCATCCCCCCATAGAGTGCCCGAGGATTGCGATAGGGGCAGGCATACCAACTTCGCTAACTGTTGTGAGCAACACCGCCACATCTTTTTGATAGTCACTGAATGTGCCTACATGGCCGCGATATTGCTCATCGATCAAACGATCAGACAATCCTTGGCCACGCCAATCCAATGTTGCGACGGCATAGCCTGCCGCATGTAGGTCCGCCGCCAAGTGAGCATATTTTTCGACGTACTCGGTGCGTCCTGTATAGATCAAGACTGTTGCGCGAGCACCTTCAAGTGGCCAGAGGCCGATGCGCAAACGCACCCCATCACTCGCTTTGCGCCAAACCGCGTAACCGCTGCTTGGGCCATCACAAATTTCAGCGTGATAGGGTGCGTTCGTCATTGTTACTCGTCCAACTATTAGCTCAGCACGGTACCAAGCTTCATCGCCATGCCCATATCGCCATCGACTGAAAGCTTGCCGGACATAAATGCAGCGGTTGCGTTTTGTTCACCTGTAAGAATGGCTTGAAACGTATCTGCATCCGCCGTCAGGGTTACATCCGCTTCTGCATCAGACGCTGATGCGCCGGTTTCGTCAATACGAACAGACCCTTCACCGGTAATTTCGAATTTTGCGCTGCCATCAAACGCGGCATCTGCCAGTTTTTCGTTCAATGCTGTAACTGCTGCATCAATAATATCGCTCATCTTGCTCTCCGCTTCGTTATCTCATTGCATCTGGCATCTTGCCATACATGCGCTACACTCTCTCATATGAGAGCGATAAATCATATGCGCAAACCTTACCTTGCGGCACACCCACGTAAACTTGGTGCGATCTTGTTTTCGGCAAGTTTGGTGCTCGCGCTACCCTATGCCGGTCAGAGTTACGCACAAGAGCTTCCGCAGCAAAATGAGGCAGAGACCAATGCACAAGTGCTGCTGGAACAGTTGCGGGATGCGTCTGAGGGTGAGGCTGCAAAGATTGCTACCCAGATCAAACGCACTTGGGCGCGGTCTGGCTCTGCCTCTGCGGACTTGTTATTGAAACGCGGCCGTGACGCGCTTCAGGCGAAAAAGCCGAAAGTTGCGATCGAACACCTCACAGCACTGACAGATCATGCGCCCGATTTTGCTGAAGGGTGGCACATGCGCGCCAGTGCGCTTTATCAGCAAAACATGTACGGTCCCGCGCTAGAGGACCTTGAAAAGACATTGGCGCTTAATCCGAACCATTTTGAAGCAATCCAAGGCCTGGGTGCAATTTTTGAGCAACTTGGCGATTCTGCGCGCGCTTATGAAGTCTATGAGCAAGTTCTGACTATACATCCGCATCACGCAGACGTACTCGAAGCGATGAAGCGGTTGGAGACGAAAGTCAAAGGTCCCGCCCTCTAATTAATTATCGAGTTGGGGCATGTATGGCCGCGCAATCACGCATCATCGCGGTTCTCGGGCCGACCAATACGGGCAAGACAACCTACGCGATCGAGCGTATGTTGGGGCACCGCACTGGGGTAATTGGCCTGCCTTTGCGTTTGCTTGCGCGTGAGGTCTATGACCGCATTGTTGCGATACGCGGTCCGTCAGTTGTGGCATTGGTTACGGGTGAAGAACGCATTGTCCCGCCGCGCACGCAGTATTGGGTCTGCACCGTGGAAGCGATGCCGCAAGGCATGGGAGCTGATTTTCTCGCTGTTGATGAAATTCAGCTTTGCGCAGATCCAGAGCGCGGGCATGTCTTTACAGAACGCTTGCTAAGTGCGCGGGGTCAGCACGAGACGCTGTTTATGGGCGCTGATACGATGCGCGGCCCGATCCAATCACTTATACCCGATGTGCAGTTTGTTGCGCGCGAACGGATGAGCCAACTTGCCTATTCCGGCCCGAAAAATATCTCGCGTATGCGTCCACGCAGCGCGATCGTTGGGTTTTCTGTTGAAAACGTTTATGCCATTGCCGAGCTGATCCGTCGTCAAAAGGGTGGCGCTGCGGTTGTCATGGGGGCTTTGTCCCCGCGCACGCGCAATGCGCAGGTCGAGATGTATCAGAATGGCGATGTTGATTTTTTGGTTGCGACCGATGCGATTGGCATGGGTCTTAACCTTGATATTGATCACGTCGCTTTTTCATCGTTGAGCAAATTTGACGGCCAGCGGATGCGCCCCCTTATGGCCAATGAGCTTGCACAAATTGCAGGTCGGGCAGGGCGCGGCATGAAGCCGGGCACTTTTGGCGTCACAGGTGAGGCACCAGCGCTGCATGACGAACTCGCCCGCGCGATTACCGAACATCGCTTCCAGCCCGTGGGCAAACTGCAATGGCGCAATCCGAAACTGCAAATGGGTCGCCTTGATGCGCTCATCGCTTCGCTTGAGCAGCCAAGCCACGATGATCGCTTGGTAAAATCGCGTGAAGCGGATGATTTACGTGTGCTCAAAACCCTTGCCTGTGAAGCTGAAGTGGTTGCACGCGCGAGTGATGCGCAATCTGTTCAGCTTTTGTGGGACGTATGTCGCGTGCCGGACTTTCGCGGTATCTCCAATTCTGAACATGCCAACTTGCTTGAGGGAATTTTCAACTATCTTCACGAGTCTGGGCGCATACCCGATGATTGGCTTGCGCGACAAATCAAACGCATTGATCGGGTGGAAGGCGACATCGATACGCTGTCTAAACGTCTCGCGTTTATCAGAACTTGGACTTACGTTGCGCAACGCTCTGGTTGGACAAATGACGAAAACCATTGGCGTTCGCAGACGCGCGCTGTAGAAGACCGCTTGTCAGATGCGCTGCACGAGCGTTTGACCCAAAGATTTGTGGACCGGCGCACATCCGTGCTTTTGCGCCGGCTCAAACAAAAGGAGGCCCTTTTGGCCGAAGTAAACGATAAAGGTGAAGTGACCGTCGAAGGTGAATTCGTGGGTCGCTTGGAAGGGTTCCGTTTCTCGCAGGATAAATCTGCGAGCGGGAATGAGGAAAAGACACTGCGCGCTGCGTCTGTGGCGGCATTGACCCCACATTTCCATCTGCGCGCGGACCGTTTCTATAACGCGCCCGACACGGAGATAGATTTTACCGAGCAGGGTGGCCTCATGTGGGGCGAATATGCGGTTGGTAAACTTGTCGCTGGTCCAGAGGCGCTCAAGCCGCAAGTTCAAGCCTTTGTTGATGATGAAGCTGGCGCGGATGTGATTGAAAAAGTCACACGCCGCTTACAACACTTTATCGATCGCAAGATCGCGCTGCATATGGAGCCTTTGCTAAACCTGCAACGTGATAAAGAGCTTTCCGGCATGGCGCGCGGCTTTGGTTTCCGTCTGGTTGAAGCACTGGGTTTGGTTGCGCGTTCTGACGTTGCCGAAGATGTCAAAGCGCTTGATCAGGATGCACGTGGTGCCTTGCGCAAGCATGGCATTCGCTTTGGTCAGTTCACGATCTTTATGCCTTTGCTTTTGAAGCCAGCGCCAACGCGTTTGCGTCTTGTGCTTTGGTCTTTGGCGGCAGGTCATCAAGAATTCCCAGAATCTCCACCCCCCGGTTTGGTAACGGTTCCGTCGGATGAGCATGCGCCTGCGGGTTATCATTTGATGTCTGGCTACCGTGCTGCGGGTGCCCGTGCGATCCGCATTGATATGCTCGAGCGCCTCGCAGACATGCTGCGTTCAGAGGACAGCCGTGGCGGTTTTGAAGGCAAAGCAGATATGCTTTCCATCACAGGCATGACGCTGGAGCAATTTGCGGATCTTATGCAAGGCCTCGGTTATAACGCCGTAAAGGGCGAACGTGAAAAGGTGAAAACTGCACCCGCCGTCAAGCCTGAAGAAACGGCTAAGGTCGCAGACGCAACAGCTGATGCGCCTGAAACTTCTGCTGAAGAGGCGTCCAAGGACGACGCACCAAAAGAAGCCACGCCACCAGAGATGGAGGTGTTTTACACCTTCACTTGGGGTCGCGCCCGCCAGCAAAAGCACGCGGACAGCCGCCCACGTAAACAGGGCGGTGCTCCTAAGGGCAAAGGCAAACCTCGTGGGAAGCCACAGGGCGGCAACAAGGCCCAAAACTTCTCTGCGCGTCCACCTAAAGCAGAGAAAAAGATTGATCCCGATAATCCGTTTGCTGCGGCCTTGATGGGTCTTGCTAAAAAGTGAGTGACGCAGCTGAAAAGCTGCGCGCCGACAAATGGCTCTGGCAGGCACGGTTCTTTAAGACCCGTAGCCTGTCAGCCAAGCTTATCACTGGATCGCATCTAAGGGTGAACAGCGATAAGGTCGTCAAAGCCTCGGCCACTGTTAAAGTTGGCGATGTTTTGACCTTTCCTCAGGGCAATCATATTCGTGTCATTCAAGTGGACGGCATCGGCACGCGCCGTGGCCCTGCCTCTGAGGCACAAACGCTTTATACTGATCTCAGCCCTGCGCAACCGCGCGATATCGGAAAACCTTACGCCGAACGCGGTGGCCGCCCGAGCAAATCAGATCGCAAACTGGGCGCGCAAATCAAACGCGGAGAGCTTGAATGATCTCAGCTCTTGGATTAGCAAGACGACAACTCCGATTGAGGCACACCTTATGACCTACATTGTCAACGACAGCTGCATTGCTTGCAAATACACCGACTGCGTCGAAGTCTGCCCCGTAGATTGCTTCTATGAGGGCGAAAATATGTTGGTGATTCACCCTGATGAATGTATCGACTGCGGCGTGTGCGAGCCTGAATGCCCGGCAGATGCGATCCGTCCCGACACGGAGCCGGATATGGAAAAGTGGGTTGAATTCAACCGCAAGTATTCGGAAATGTGGCCTGTTATCATCACCAAGAAAGACCCGCTGCCAGACGCGGATGAGCGTGATGGGGAGAGCGGCAAGCTGGAGAAGTACTTCTCTGAACAGCCGGGCGAAGGCGGCTAATTTCGCGCGAATCACTTGTGAGAATTTGAAAGGGTGCCCAAGCGGCACCTTTTTGCTTTGTCCCTTTGGTCGTTGGGCTTTGAGTGCGATAAACGCCCCTAGTAGACACCTCTGGCGAGGGGGCGATTTTTGTGATATAGTCTGCGACAGATGATGAATGATTACCTGACACTGATCTGTTTCTGCCCACCCGCGAAATAGCATATTGCACATGAAGCGTACCGCGCTGGCGTTAGCCTGCGCGTCTCTTTTTGTCGTGTTTTGTGATCCTAAATGAGCTGAGGAAAGCCCATAATGAGCAAGTCAAAGAAACTCGATTTTAGCGTGAACGAATTTGTAGTGTACCCAGCGCACGGTGTCGGCAAGGTTGTCTCCATTGAAGAGCAAGAGGTCGCAGATGTGACGCTCGAGCTTTATGTGATCGCTTTCGAGAAAGACAAAATGACCCTACGCGTTCCGACGCATAAAGCGATTGATATTGGTATGCGTTCGCTCAGCACAGGCGATGAAGTTGCGCATGCGATGAAGACGCTCAAAGGCAAGGCCAAGGTCAAGCGCGCCATGTGGTCCCGTCGTGCGCAGGAATATGAGCAAAAGATCAACTCTGGCGATCTTATCGCAATTGCCGAAGTGGTGCGCGATTTGCACCGCACGGATGACCAGCGCGAGCAAAGCTATTCCGAGCGTCAGCTTTATGAAGCGGCGCTTGAGCGTCTGACCCGCGAATTTGGTGCCGTACAAGGGGGCGATGAAGACGCCGCCGCACGTCAGATTACTGACGTTTTGATGTCCCGAGTGGTTGCAGCTGCATAAGCCGGCTTCTCAGGTACAGGGAAAGCCGCGCTTTTGGGAGGAGGCGCGGCTTTTCTATTTCTAGCTACCCCGCAAGTAATGCAAGAAGCAAAGCAACTTCAGTGACTTGCTGGCTTGCGCCGCAGACGTCCCCTGTTTGGCCACCGACTTTCAATCGCGCCAACCGGATGCAAGAAAAAGCGGCAACGGCAGCGACGCAGGTCATCACCAGGCCGTAAACACCGACCCCGAGAGCGAGTGCAATAGCACCAAGGCCCGCAGCAATTAACGCCGACTTTGGGCTGATACGCCCGACAGAGTTCGAAAGCCCGGTGTCACGTGCATGGGGTAAAATACTCATCACCGCAGGCATTACTGCGCGCGAGGCGATATGTATTGCGATAAGCGGTAAAACCCAATTCTCCCAGCGCAGGACTTCCAGCAAGGCGCCAAATCTCATCCCTATAATGAGGATCAAGGCCAGCACGCCGTAAGTGCCAATCTGACTGTCTTTCATGATTTTAAGCCGCATCGCGGGATCCCAACCGCCCCAAAACCCGTCAGCGCAATCTGCCAACCCGTCTTCATGCATCGCACCTGTCACAATGATCGCAACCGCGAGCGCGACAAGCGCTGCGCACCAAAGTGGCAAACCCATCCAAAGCGCGATTTGAGCCCCAATGGAGCTAAAAGTCCCAGTCATGATGCCAACCAATGGATAAGCCCACGCTGCGCGTGCACCCTGTTCATAGGCCGCTTCATCAAGCTGGATCGGTAGTCGTGTAAGCAAGCTGTGCGCGAGCAAAGTATCTTTGAGAAGGTCGTTTTGAAGTGCCAAAAGGGTCGTTCCTACCTTGTCGCCTATGGGACTTTTGTTAAACACGGATGTAAACCTGCTACAATGAAAGAGCTGAACGTGAGTGCATTTTCTTCCTTAACCGAATTTCGTGCAGTGCTTGCAGCAATGCCATCAACGGACGCAACCGCAGTGAGTGCTGCGCAAGATCGCAATGGACAACTTACCAAACCACCGGGGGCGTTGGGTCGTCTTGAAGAGCTTGCAATTTGGTATGGCGGCTGGCGTGGCAGCGACCGCCCACGTGTTGGCAAGCGCCAAGTTATTGTTTTTGCTGGAAACCACGGGGTAACGGCACAGGGTGTATCTGCCTTTCCATCCGAAGTGACTGTGCAAATGGTCGCCAATTTCGAACATGGTGGCGCGGCAGTGAACCAGTTGAGCCGCGTCGCTGGTGCTGAGATGAGCGTTCACGCACTTGATTTAGACACCCCGACAGCCGATTTTACCAAAGCGGCCGCGATGAGCGAAACGGAAGTGGTTGCGGCACTCACCGCAGGCTGGAACGCGGTTGATGGTGATACAGAGCTCCTTGTCGTTGGCGAAATGGGGATTGGTAACACAACTTCTGCCGCAGCGATCGCCACCGCACTTTTCGGAGGTGACGCAACTGAGTGGACAGGGCGCGGAACAGGTGTCGACGACGCAGGACTTATCAACAAAACACGCGTTGTATCCGAGGGCGTCGCTTTACACGCAAGTGATGATGCGCTTGAAATTTTGCGCTGTCTTGGCGGTCGTGAACTGGCGGCGATGGCTGGCGCAATTGCAAGTGCACGCGCGAAACGTATCCCGGTCATAATGGACGGCTTTATTTGCACCGCCGCTGCAGCCTGTCTTGAAAAAGTGCAGAGCGGCGCACTAGATCACGTGGTAGCGGGCCACTTGAGCCAAGAGGGCGCACATGCCAAGCTATTGAAAGCGCTTGATAAAGATCCGCTTTTGTCGCTCGATATGCGTCTTGGCGAAGGGTCGGGTGCGACGCTCGCCATCAACATCCTTGTTGCTGCGGTGGAGTGTCATTCTGGCATGGCAACGTTTGCCGAAGCCGGCGTCGCCGCTGGCTAACTTTCAGAGCGACGGGTTTCTAACAGGGTAAGGAGCGAGGCTTCCAAGTCTCGTTCCAACTCTTTCGCGCGCTCAACGTAAGCTTCGTTTTCGCCAGATGGTTTTTCGGGATCCCAAACCTGTGCAAGTTCGCGGATCGCATGACGGTCATGCGCATAAAAGGTCTTTTCTGCTTCAGCAGCTTCAAATTCTGAAAGGCCAATGTTCTCAAGCACGTAGCGACCCGCGCGTAAAGAACTGTCAAACATCTCGCGCACAATGTCGTTCGCACCTGCCTGATAGAGCCGGAATACATCGCTGCGATCACCCGCACGTGCGATAATATGCAGATCAGGCCGCTCTTTGCGTGCATAGCGCACCATTTTGAGCGCTGCTGCGGCATCATCAAGTGCGACGACCAACACGCGCGCATCGGCCAATCCAGCAGCACGCAAGACGTCTGGACGCGTTGGATCACCGAAGAAACCTTTGAACCCAAAACGACGCATCAGTTCAATCGTTTTGAGGTCATGGTCTAGAACAACGGTTTTAAATCCAGCTGATCCCACCAAACGATTCACGATTTGCCCAAAGCGACCGACACCAGCGATGATCACTGGACCTTCTTCATTTACTTCATCATGTTGATCAACTTGCAAATCGGTCCCAATACGTTTGCCGATCACTTCCATCAGAATGAATAGCAAAGGCGTGATCAGCATAGACAGCGCAATGACCAGCAAAATGCGCTCGGACAGGCCAATTGGGATAACGTTCTGTGCGACCGAAAATGCAGTCAGGATGAAGCCAAATTCGCCCGCCTGCGCAAGACCAAGTGTGAACAACCAACGATCACTGCCATATAGTTTGAAGATATGTGAGAGCACATAAAGCACCAGACCTTTTACAATAATAACCGCGAGCGTGGTCCCAAGGATCGCAGCGGGATCACGTTCCAGTACGGCGAAATTAATGCCGGCACCGACTGTGATAAAAAACAGGCCAAGCAAAAGCCCCTTGAACGGCTCAATATCTGTTTCAAGTTCATGGCGGAATTCTGAATTCGCAAGAACAACACCCGCAAGAAACGCACCAAGCGCAGGTGACAGACCGACGAGCAACATTAAGAAAGAAATGCCAACAACGATGAGCAGGGCAAGCGCGGTAAACATCTCGCGAAGGTGACTTGCATGGATGAAGCGGAACACTGGCCGTGCGAGGTAAACACCCGCGAGAATGATCGCGCCGATTGCTGCCAATGTGACAAGGGTGACGCCCCAACCTGGCAAATCCGCAACCAAGCTCAAACTTGCATGATCGGTGGCATGTGGATCATTGGCGTGGCGCTCGATTGAGCCGTCTGGATTAAGCGACATCGCTTTGGGGAGGGCAAGGAGCGGCAAAAGCGCTAGCATGGGAATGACGGCGATGTCCTGCGTCAACAATACTGAGAAGGTGGAGCGACCACCTGCGGTGCGCATCAGCCCTTTTTCGGAGAGCGTCTGGAGTACGATTGCTGTAGATGAGAGGGCAAAGATTAAACCGACGGCCAGTGACACAGACCAATTAAATCCAAACGCCATTGCGCCACCCATAATTGCACCCGTGGTGAGCACAATCTGCAAACCGCCAAGTCCGATCAAGCGATGTCGCATGTCCCACAGCGCGCGGGGTTCAAGTTCCAAGCCGATCAAGAACAGCATCATAACCACGCCGAACTCTGCAAAATGTTGAAGGTCTTTCGTCTCTGCTCCGACAAGCCCTAGGAGCGGACCGATCAATATACCCGCTGCGAGATAGCCAAGCACGGAGCCAAGCCCAAGGCGCGCGGCGACGGGGACAGCAATGACAGCAGCCCCGAGGTAGATCGACGCAGAGAAGAGAAACCCTTCCATGTTTAGTCCTTCACGTTTGACGCGCTCACGTTGGCAGCGGCGCGTCCTGTTTCAATTGGTCCATCACAATTTGGCTTTGAACCCGCGCCACAGTTGGATGCGGCAAAATCACATCATGAATAAGCATGTTTAATTCGGCCAAGTTCGCGCAGTAGACCCGTAAAAGATAATCGGCCTCACCTGTCAGCGTCCAAACACTCGTTATCTCGGACCTTAATTCAATCATACGCGCAAAGTTGCGTGCTTGTTCAGGGCCATGGGTCGCCAAATGGACTTGTACAAACGCCTGCACTGTTAACCCTATGCGCACTGCATCCACATGTGCGCGATAGTTCTTAATGTAGCCCTCAGCTTCTAGCTTTTGACGCCTGCGACCTGCTTGGCTTGCGGACATATTCAGCCGTTCACTAAGGTCTTGCGCCGTCAAGTGTGCGTTCTCTTGCAAAGCAGCAAGCAAATTTTTGTCAACTTGGTCAAGCATGCGGGATATTCACGTTTATTATTTGATATGTGCGTAAATGTAGCATATTTTTGTAACATTGCGATGACAAATGCGGGAAATCCGTACACTCATGCGTCTATTGTGCCTCCAATTACAATTTCTCAAAAAGGAGAAGATCAATGGGCCCATTTCCACATGATGCTGAGCGCGCGACGATCAGTAAAGAGAACCCTGCCGGTACTGATGGTTTCGAGTTCGTTGAATTTGCGCACCCTGAACCACAAGAGCTGCGCGATCTTTTTACAAAGATGGGATACACGCACACCGCGACGCATAAGCAAAAAGCAATCGAGCTTTGGCAGCAGGGCGATATCACCTATATTTTAAACGCGGAACCTAACAGTTTCGCAGCGCGTTTTATCGAAGATCACGGCCCTTGTGCGCCGTCGATGGGCTGGCGTGTTGTGAATGCTCAGCATGCATATGAGCACGCGATTTCAAAGGGTGCTGAACCCTATGATGGCGCTGATAAAACAATGGATGTACCCGCGATTGTTGGAATAGGCGGCTCGCTTATCTATTTCATTGAGAACTACTGGGCGACGTCACCTTATAATGAAGAGTTCGATTGGGTCGCAAAAGCCAATCCAGAAGGTGTCGGTTTTCATTACCTCGATCACCTTACTCATAACGTGTTTAAAGGCAACATGGACAAATGGTTCGGCTTTTATGGTGACCTATTCAATTTTCGCGAGATCCGCTTTTTCGATATCGAAGGCAAGTTCACCGGATTGCTGAGCCGCGCGTTAACCTCTCCTTGCGGGCGCATTCGTATTCCGATCAACGAAGATCGTGGCGAGACAGGCCAGATCGTTGCATACCTGAAAAAGTATAAAGGCGAAGGTATCCAGCACATCGCTGTTGGGGCCAAGGACATTTATGATGCAACGGATGAAATCTCGGCGCGCGGGATCAAATTTATGCCAAGCCCGCCTGATGCCTATTACGATCTAAGTAAAACCCGCGTCGTTGATCATGATGAGCCACTAGAACGGATGAAAAAGCACGGAATTCTTATCGATGGCGAAGGTGTGGTTGATGGTGGTGAGACGCGCATCCTATTGCAGATCTTTTCAAAAACCGTGATTGGCCCGATCTTTTTCGAGTTTATCCAACGCAAAGGCGATGATGGTTTCGGAGAGGGCAATTTCAAAGCGCTGTTTGAATCAATTGAGCAAGAGCAAATTGAGAGTGGAGAGTTGACCGGCGTAAGCTGATCAGCCCTTCGGCATACGCAGCGTTACGTTGCGGCCGCGTTTGGTGTAGATCAACTGACCTTCACCAATCGCGGAAACCCGGCCACCGTCAACGCGGTCACCGACCTTAACCTTTTTGTATCGTCCGCTTGAGAGACGCACCAAAGCGCGGCGGCTTGAAGGCTTTCCATAGACACCGATTAAATTCACGCGGCTAAGATTGATCGCGTTTCGCACAGTCGCATTCTTGGCCACAGACGCGCTCGATGGAATGCTCGGTTTGACGGTACGTGGGGCAACAGCTGCCACTCGTGTTTCTTGCTGCTCACTTTCACGTTCAGCTTGCTTTTGCGCACGGTCAACCAAGCGCGCAAAATTACGGGGACGCGGGGCGGGCTTGCGAGATGTGGCAACGGCGAGGCGCGTTGCAGGGGTCTGCGCGGCTTCTGCTTCTTCGACTTCCTTTTCCACCTTGGGGCGAAGTTTTGGACGTATTTTTGCAAGTTCGGCGCGTGAAACACCCCCGAGCTGGCTCCGCTCTGTGTCCTCAACCAGTGTTTCAGGCCGCGTTTTAGGACGCAGCGAAGCAATCGTTCCATTGTCGAGTGTTTCTGTCGGCTCCGCCGTTTCTGGTGTCAGCGCAGCCGTACGAAGGCGCTCTGGAATTGCTGGGGGGACACGAGCTGGCCGCCCCAAAAATACCAAAGCGCCTTCAGGCGTTATCGCGCCTTCAGGTGTCGCAATGACAAGCCCGTTTTGATCAAAGTTAAAGTCTGAATTGCCAGACGCGGTCGTGGGCGCTGCCGCAATCGACGGTGCAACGTCGCGCGGCTGGCTCAACGGTTCCATCGCAAATGCATCCTGCCCTGTAATCCGCGCATCGATAGAGGCCGTATACACATCCTCAAGCGCGATCTTTGGTGGCAGCAGCGGCATTTCTGGTGTCGCCAACCAAATACCCGTTGCGGCATAGGTCGCTTCTGCTTCTTCGGGTGTAATCACGGCGGGTGCCGGTTCAGGCGCCACTTGCGCTAAGCCCTCTTGAGCGAGTGGTAGATCGTCCGACAAAATGTCGCTCTCGCCCGTATCCAGAGACGCGAGTTCGATCAGCTCTTCCGCGTTTGGCTCAAGCGACGGGTCAGGGTTCGGCAGCTCTGCAATTGCTTTGTCGCGATCTTGTCCACCGAAGAAACGCGCTAAGCCGTCATCCAAGAACACAGACGCCCAAGCGGCGACGCTAACAAGGAACAACAGCAAGACAGCGGTCAAGATAAGCCCGAGGAAACGTGGCTTGCCACCGATTGCGATAGGCTCTTTTTTCTTTTTCGGTTTTCGTGCGCCGAACACGGTCATGCGTTGCTTTTCGTCTTCAACAGACGCTTCGGCGGCTGCGACTTCAGGCTCAACAACAGGCGCTACTTTCGCTTCGGCCTTTTTAGCGCGCTGCTTCGCCATGAAACTGCGCGCGCCTGAAAGCGCTGCGCCACCGGCCGTTCCTGCGATTGCGAGCGCTTTCGCCGCGACCTTTGCACCATTTTCCTTTAGCGCGTTCGGCTCACTTGCGATTGGCTCAAGTTGCGCAGTGTTTGGTGCTCTAAGATCGGCGATGGGAGCGCCATCCGCTGCACCGCGCATTGCCGCACCTGTGCGAGGAGCCGCTGCAAAGCTCGCGGGCATTGGCGGTATGTCATCTTCAAAACCGTCGTCATCAAAAGCAGCACCTGGACGTAGCCCTGAGAGTTTACCATCCAGCGCGTTCTCGTCGATGGCAGCATCAGAAACGCCGGTGATTTGGGGCGTTGGTCCTGTTGGAGCAGTCTTGGCAGGGATCGGTGCAGGCGCTTTAGGGGCTGGTGCCAGTTCGATATTACGATCGGCACCACCAAGGGGCACAGATGCCTCCGGTGCGGGCGATACAACAGGCGTAACAGGCTTTGGTTGAGATGCGTCGGAAGCTTTCGTTTCGCTTTCAGGCGCAGTACGGCGGGAACTAAAGCCTGCCACTGGAATGCTTAAGTCTTCGGGTGTTTGCTCGACAGGTTTTGCGACTTGAACAACTGCAATGGCTTCACCCGTCGCAATGGCTGGATGGGCATCTGCGTCAAGGGCCATGATGCCCTTTGAGCGGGCATAAGCGCTTAGGCCAAAAGTCGGCTCTTTGGGGAAATTCCCTTGGGTTGGGGCCGCAACAAACCCTATCGGCTCAAAACCGTGCTCAGAGGCAAAATTTTCAGCCTCCTGTAGCGTTTCTTTTGCAACCGCTGCGATGTGAACGCTGCCGTTCTCGTTTGCAAAGTCAAATTCAAGATCATCGACAGGGTATGGTGTCGCCCCATCCAGCGCGTGCAGAACTGCAGTTTGCAACGCGTCCTTATCGAGGCCGGCCGCGTCTACGGTTAGGTATTTAATCTGATCATCAGGGATGATTAATTTGGTCTGAACAGGCCCACTGCCAAGCGCTACGGCTTTGTCACGCAAAGCCACCAATTCGCCCGTGAGATCAGCAGAACTAATGTCGACATCGCCCACACGGCCCCATCCAGACTCTTGCCGTTGCAAAAGCTGAATACCGCTGAACGAAAGCGACAATGCAAAATTCGGTCTCATACTAATATTTTAGTCTCCCCAATCGCGTACTGGGAGTCGGTACACGATAACGCCTCGAGTATAGCAGCTTCTTGCCGAAAGGAAAAAGTCTTGCATAAGAGAAGTTTGTGGCCTTTTTCCCATTCCCAACTCCCAAGCTTTTGCCAAGGATATCACGTTTGCTTGCGTCTAAAGTGTATCGCTTGGCACAGTGAGCTAAGTTCATTTGTTTATAAAGTTTACGAAAGGTATTACGATGTCCTTAAAAAATTGGACTTTTTTGATCATTTTCGCTGCAAGCACCGTTCTGGCACTGCCCGCTTTTGCGCAGTCCCAAGGTATTTCACGATCAGTCACGGTGATCGGTTCCGCACAAATTAGTGCGCCACCGGACAAGGCCGTTATCACCCTTGGCGCGCGTCACACCGCAAAAAGTGCGGCAGACGCGTTGACGCAAACGAATGATGCGGTCGCAGCGATTCTCTCTCGGATGGAGGAAATGGGCGTCGAAAAGCGCGATATTCAGACTTCTTCGCTCAGCCTTAATCCTGTCTGGCGCCAAGGCCAGCGCTATGATGATGCGGGCACCTCGCTTGCGCCAGTGGGTTTCGAAGCCTCCAATACGGTCACTGTCACATTGCGCGATTTAACCAGTTTGGGTGCAGTGCTCGACCGAGTTGCGCGTGATGGGGCGAACTCGTTCTCGGGCTTTCGGTTTGGCTTGATTGATCCGCAACCTATGCAAGATCGTGCGCGTGAGGCTGCGGTTCAGGATGCGCGGCGCAAGGCAGAGCTTTATGCGTTGTCGGCGGGTGTTTCGCTTGGCGATGTGTTGCTCATTACTGAAGAGCTTGGAGGGGGCGGCAGTGGCTTTCCGCCACCTGTCATGGAAATGTCGGCATCACGCTCAGGTTCGGTCCCCATCGCGCAGGGCGAAGTCTCACAAAGCGCGCGCGTAAAGATCATCTTTCAGTTAAATTAATAGGCAAGAAAAAGGCCCGAAGGTGTGCTTCGGGCCTTTTGAAATGCTTAAGACTAACTGGCTTACGACGAAGCGATTTTGATCGCCTGGTCCAAGTCTGCGATTAAGTCTTCCGCATTTTCGATGCCGATAGAAATGCGCACGACATTTGGACCCGCGCCCGCCGCTTCTTGCTGCTCTGGAGAGAGTTGGCGGTGTGTCGTAGAAGCAGAGTGGATCACCAGAGAGCGCGTGTCTCCTAGATTTGCCACATGAGAGAAAATCTCAAGGCTGTTCACCAGCTGGATACATCCTTCATAGCCCGCTTTCAGTGCAAACGTGAACAAACCGCCGGCACCTTTCGGACAAATCTTTTCAACCCTATGATTGTAGGGTGAAGTTTCAAGGCCAGCGTATGTAACGTATTCAACATGCTCGTTTTTCTCGAGCCAACTAGCCACGGCTTGTGCGTTTTCAACGTGGCGCTGCATCCGCAAAGATAGCGTTTCGACACCCATCAACGTGTAGTGTGCGGCTTGTGGGTTCATCGTCATCCCAAGGTCGCGCAGGCCGATGGCGATACCGTGGAATGTGTAGGCCAACGGGCCAAACGTTTCCGCAAACTTCAAGCCGTGATATGCAGGCTCTGGCGCGCTGAGCGACGGGAATTTGTCCGACGCAGTCCAGTCGAATTTGCCGCTGTCGACGACGCATCCGCCTGTGACCGTGCCGTTGCCTGTGAGGTATTTTGTGGTCGAGTGCACAACCAGCGTCGCGCCATGCTCGATCGGGCGGCACAGGTAAGGCGTTGCGGATGTGTTGTCCACGATCAGTGGAATACCCGCCGCGTCAGAGATCGCAGAGATCGCGTCAAGATCGGTGATATAGCCACCTGGGTTCGCAATTGCTTCGCAAAAGACAGCCCGCGTGTTGTCGTCGATCGCTGCTTTGACTGCATCTTCGTCGTCGAAATCGACGAACTTTGCTTCCCAACCGAAACGCTTAATCGTCTGGCTGAATTGCGTAATCGTTCCGCCATAAAGACGTGTGGAGGCGACAACATTCATACCCGGCTGCATCAGTGGAAAGAGCGCCATGATCTGAGCCGCGTGACCCGAAGAACAGCAAACTGCACCAACGCCACCTTCCAACGTGGCGATACGCTCTTGCAAAACTGCGACAGTTGGGTTCGTCAAACGCGAGTAAATGTAGCCCACTTCTTGCAAGTTAAATAGCGCTGCGGCGTGCTCTGCATCGCGAAAGACATAAGCCGTCGTTTGATAGATGGGCGTGTTGCGGGCACCCGTTGCGGGATCAGGGCGTGCGCCTGCATGGATTTGCAGTGTATCAAAACCGTAGCTTGGTCCGTCAGTCATGGGTATTCCTCGCGTTGTGTATAAAAGCTGAGGAAGGGTTTAGGCGAATGTTGCGGACCTCACAACCAAGTGCCACAAATTCAGAACACGCGTTCGCAAATCAGTGAGTAAAGGAAACGGATGTTTCATGCCATTACCGCATCCAAAAACCGGCTTTCTTGATCCGATTGCGGATGGCTTGTTCTTTGCGCGGAAGATCGTTCTGATCAAAGAGATCGCGCGTTTTGTGGCCGCGCCCTTGATAGATCATGCGTTTGATCACGTTGGACCCTTTGAGCACTTTCTTTAACTTGTTAGGAGCTGTGATCTCTTCGAGCAGATCAACCACATGCGTACCTTCACGTGCATAAAGCAGGGGTAACATGCGGTAATGACAGCTTATGTCACCATCCAGCAGCCCGCGCGGTAGTGTGTGTTTGCCACCGCCAAAGCTGTGAATAACCAAAGGCAACGCCACTTGATCCAGCCAAGGGTCCAGTACTTGGCAAATCAATTCAGGTGGCGCGTCATCGCGGATGGCTTTGGCATATTCGAGGAAACGTACGCCAAATTGCTGGGGACATTTATAAAAGAAATATCCGGCGTTGTAGTAGGGATAACGGCGCCAATACTCATCGGGGTGGTTGAGATCGAGCGCGCTGTCGAAATCTAGATCAAACTTATCATAGAGCGACTTCCAAGTTGCGCCGTAACCCGGGCCGTATAGCTCTAACTGTGGCCACGTGTTCTCGCGCCTGAGCGAGGCAGATGGACGTGAAAAATCAAAAGGCACGTTCGCAAGATCGCCTGTGATCAGCGTATCGGTGTCAAAGAACACGAAGTTCTCGCCTTTGGGCATCGCGGCAAGCGCTTCGATTTTGTTTCCATAGGGATAGCTTTGCCCAAAAACGCGGTTTTCGAACTGAATGAATTCGCCGCCCAATTCGATCAAAAGATCACGTAGTTCCCCCTGAGGGAGGCGTGGGTCTGCTTTCCAAAGCGGGCCAGGCATAGGTTCGGCGTAGTATAGCTTGCCTGCAAAGTCAGGATTTGTGTGGCGCAGGCTGGCAGCGAAAAGGGCGGCTTCATAGGCCAATCGACCGTCCTGAACGACGATCATTATGTTAAATGTACTGTTTTTCGCGCTTTTCTTGGCCATGCTCGCCCTATCTGCCCATCTCTGTCGTGGGATTTCGAGAACTCTACGCGGACAAATCCTAGATTTCCAGAAGCGGATGCGGCAGGATCGAAAGAATTGTTAAGATTTGATTTTGGGAGACAGGTAATGAGAACGTCATTTTTGATTTTGAGTGCTTTCTTGTGCGCGGGTGCGGCGCATGCGCAAAGCGGTTTTGGTTCCGCTGAGGTCAGCAGCGGTGAGAGCGTAAATGGTGCCGACAGTTTCGACGTAAGCGGTATGACCCCTGATGATCAAACGCCCACGGGCAAGTTTACGACCGCGGCCGAGGTTGGACCGATCCTGCAAATGACCCAAGGCAATTGGGCGGCGGTGCGTGAATATGATGGGCAAGATCTGGTCTATTGGAGCCACATCTTTAGCTGGCGCTGTGGTTTGAAGGGGGCGAAGTTTTCGATTAATGGCGCACCGCTTCAAGACTTGGAGATGCCAGACTGTCACATGAAATATCAACAGCCCAACTCGATCTTGAACGACGAAGCTTTGATGACGTTCCATCGGCATGAATTGGGAAGCATAAAATCGGTCCGGATCGATGTATTGCTCGACAATCTGACGACGCAATCCGTCACGCTTTTGCGCGAGAATATTTTAATCCCATAGCGCTGATTGGGATGTGGGGAGGGGGCTAGCCCCCCGTCGGCGCCGCCGACTCCCCCCAGAGTTTATTTAGAAAAATGAAGCGTGGCCGTGCGTGCCTTTTGATGTGCTGCGCCGCCTAGGTTTTCTTTTTGTCGTCAATAATATCCATATTCGCCATACCGCTATTGCCCAGTGAAACACTTGCAAATGGACCGCCGTGGCACATTTCACCGATGTCTTGTGAATTGGTTGGCTCTGCCGTGGCAAGAATTTGTTCGGCAAATTGTTCTGCATTGTCTTTGGGGCGGTAGCCTAAGAAGCTTACTTGGCGGTTGTCGACGGGTGCGCGATCGTTGTTTGACACGCCATAGACAATCGAGAAATCGGTTGATGGCGTATCAATACAGCGTGTTACAAGGTGAACGAGATCTTCATAGGACAGCCAGGTTCCAAGTGCCCGAGGGCTTGTCACTTGCGCGCAAGACAAGATGCGCATGTGAACGCTCTCGAGCCCGTGTTTATCCCAATACAGTGAGCCCAAGTCTTCTGCGAAACACTTCGCCAGGCCATAGAACGTGTCGGGTCTGTGGCGCACCGTTGTGTCGATAAAGTCAGTTTTGGGATGCATCCCGACCGCGTGGATCGAGCTGGCATAGATCACGCGTTTGACGCCGTGGCGATGAGAGGCCTCCCAGATGTTATAGGCACCGATGAAATTGGGGCCGAGTAGCTCTTCGAAAGGCGCTTCATCGGAATATGCACCCATATGTATAACCATATCTGCGCCTTCGGTAACGCCCAAGATGTCGTCCATACTGGCAAGATCTGCTTTGACATAGTGCTCACCTTTATAGAGCTTGCCAATATCATCTGCGATGTCTGTAGAGATCAGTTCATCGCAAAGCGTCGTTAAAGGTTCACGCAAATAGGACCCGAGTCGGCCAGCGGCCCCTGTTAGAACAAGTCTTTTCACAAATGCCTCTCTTTATTGCACAATCAACTGCGTTTAGGCGCGCATGCGCAGAAAGTCCGGATCATAAGGGCAGGGCGGAATGACCACCGCACCGATCATATCGCCACAAAGATCAAGCTCCATCGTGCTGCCAACCTCGGAAACATCAACGTCGACAAAGGCATAGGCGAGGTTCTTGCCAATGCGATGGCCCCAGTCGCCAGAGGTGATAGTGCCGACAACCTTGCCATCCTTCATCAGCGATCCACCACCATGCGCAGGGGTCTTTGAGGTGTTGATCTCAAGTGAAACCAGCTTTTTGCTTGGACCGTTCTCATGGCGTTTGACAAGCGCATCGCGCCCAACAAAATCGCCTTTGTCGAGTTTCACAAAGCGATCAAGCGCAGTTTCGAACGGGTCGAACTCGGTGATCAAATCCGCCTTCCAATGCATAAAGCCTTTTTCCATGCGCATAGACTCTACTGCACGCGCGCCGAAGAGTTTGAGCCCGTGTTCTTTGCCCGCTGCGCGCAGTGCCGTGTAGGCCGCATAGAGGGACGTGTTGGGGACGTGAATCTCGTAGGCCAGCTCGCCAGAGAAACTGACAGCCATCACAGTTGCGGGGGCGAAGCCGATGAAACATTCGCGCACAGAGAGCCATGGAAATGCCTCTTTAGACCAATCGTCGCGCGCGCAGGCACTGAGCACCGCACGTGATTTCGGACCTGCGAGCACGAGAATCGTCTGATCGTTGGTGAGCGAGCGGATTTGGACATCTTCATCGGCGCTCACATGCGCGGTGAGCCAATCCATATCGTGACATTCAGAGGCGGCCGCAGACCCATACCAAGCCCGCGCAGGACCGCGATCAGAAGCTGGAATATTCGCAATCGTTGCTTCGCCTTTTACCATGCCAAAATGGTTCAGCAGGTAACCAAGCCCAACACGCCCGTCGCGTTTGGTCACGTTGCCGCAGAACATGCGGTTGAGGAATGCGTGTCGATCTGCGCCGGTGATCTCAAAGCGATTGAAACCATTGACCTCAGCCAGCCCGACGTTCTCTTGTACATTGCGGATTTCGGCACCGATGACGTCAAACGCCTCATCGAAATCGAAAGTCAGGCTTGGATGAAAATCAGCGCTTGGCTTGATGTATTCAACACGCTCCCATCCATTAACGACAGTGAACTCAGCGCCTTCGGCTTCCAGAATTGGCGTGATCGGAGTCGTCTTTGCGCCGCGCCCTGCGGGGCGGTGCTCATGCGGGAAGTGGAAGCGGAATTCGTTTTGATAATCCTCAATCGCTTTAAGCGCTGTCAGCTCAACGTTGGTGTGTCCAGTGAAGCGGCGCGGATCGATGCACCATGTATCATACTGAGCTTCACCATGAACGATTTGCTGCGCGAGAAGCCAACCGTGGCCACCGCCTTCACCAACACCTGCACGCAGGCCGATGATGCAGAACGCGTTGCGCTTGCCGGGAATCTGCCCGACCAAAGGCGCACCGTCAATCGTGTAGGTGATCGGGCCGTTGACGACCCGTTTGATGCCGACTTCGGTCAGCGCTGGCATCCGCTCGAATGCGCCTTCTAGTACGTCCATCACGCGATCCAGATCATCAGGGCAAAGATCGTTGGCAAAGCTAGGGCTGATGCCGTCCATGCCCCATGTTTTGCAATCTTGCTCATAGAAGCCCACAAGCAGACCGTTCTTTTCTTGACGCGAATAATAGTCCGAGATCGGGCAGCGCAATAGGGGCATCCGGTGGCCAGCGTCCACTATCGCGGGAATATCTTCGGTGACGAAATACTGATGCTCCATCGACGCAACAGGGTGGTGTACACCCATCATCGCACCAACCTCGTTCACACGGTAACCGCATGCATTTACGACGATATCCGCATCAATGCTGCCTTTGTCCGTTTCAACCGTCCATGTGTCATCCTTGTGCTGGGTGAGGGCGGTCACATTGGTGTGGCGGTACACTTCGGCGCCAGCTTTGCGCGCATGAAAGGCCAGCGCCTGACACAGCTGTGCAGGATCAATGTCACCGTCTTCACCGTCCCAAAGACCACCAAGCAGGTTGTCCGTGGAAATAAGCGGATGGCGGCGCGCGCACTCTTCTGCGTCGATCACTTCATATTCAACGCCCATGCCACGTGCCATGGATGCGAAATGACGATAGCCCTGTATTTGCGCTTCGGTGTTGGCAAGACGAATGCCGCCGTCGCCATGATGGTAGCCCACAGGATACTCAGGGTCGTCGCGTAGCTTTTTATAAAGCGCAACAGAGTGGGATTTGAGGCCCACCATCGTCTGGTTCATACCAAAGTTTGTCACTTGCGCAGCCGAATGCCACGTAGTGCCCGAGGTCAGCTCGTCCCGCTCGATCAGAACGACATCTGTCCAACCCTCTTGAGTGAGATGATAGAGCGTGGAACACCCTGCGATGCCACCGCCGATGACGACTACTTTGGTGCGAGATTTCATGGCGTGATCCTCTTGTGCGCGTTTGGATGATATTGGCCCGAATTCGCGCGGCACTTTCAATCGTCTTTACATAATTTCGAATAAATCGAAAGATTATATTGATAAATCCGTCGTTAGGACGGGCGCATTTTGCCGAATGTCAGCCCAACAAAGAAAACGACTTCTCAAGCCACGGCGCGCTTTGATGAACGGGTGCAATCAGTTTGGTGCTGATCGCGGCTCTGATTTTATCGTTCACAAGATTAAACACCGACCCTGCGCAATCAGGCGTGGTGATCAAAGACAAGGTGCGCGCGAATTGTTTGTCAGGGAAGGGGTGCATCGTGAGACCCGCTTGAAAGCGCTGCGCTCGTGAGACCAGGAGGGGCGTGGTAATCGCCCAGCCCGCCCCCGAGTAAACCATCGCCATCAAAGTCTGATTGCTGGCGCATTCAAACGTTTTGGGCGAGGCGAGCCCAAGACGTTTAAGTTGCGCTTCAATTTGATTGGCGATCATCAGATGGCTGGAGAACTGCAAGAACGGCAGATCCGAATGGCCTTTGAGCACCATCTCGCTGGACACTTCGATACCTGCAGGCACGACAAGCACGAAAGGGTCGCGCAGCAACGCATGCTCATTCAGGTCTTTGATCTGCTCGCTCGGGCTAGAAGCTAGGCCCAGATCAATTTCGCGATTGCGCAGCATCCCGATGATCTCGCGACTAGAGGCGGTGTGATACGCAAAATCGCAGTTTGGCATTTTCTGTGACAGATGCACCGCCAGCTCGGGCATGATATCGCTCTCAAAATCCTCAATCGCCCCAAGCCGCAAGGACCGCGCGTCTGTGACATTGCCTGCGCTCGCCTGTGCTTTGGCTTCGCGAATAATCTGAAGCGCCTCTTCGATACTGCGCAAAAAGACATGCCCTTTTTGCGTCAACACCATCGGTTTACGGGCATGATCAAACAGGGCGACGCCCACGTGATCCTCTAGCTTGCGTAAATGATGTGACACAGTGCTGACAGACAGTCTTGTTTCCTGCGCACAGGCTTGCAGAGAGCCATTGCGCGCGCAGATCTGAAACAGCTCCAAACCTTTGAGGCTCAGTTCTGTTGTGGACGGGGGCTTTGACATTGAATTCCTAATCCGCGTTTGAGACGATTTTCTATAGGATTTCGGAAATCCTATGGCGCTTTGGCTAAGAGCGGTCACGCTATCCAGCTCCACGGCTCAGGATTGTGTGAATTTCAAATACCTTGAAAATGGTGGGCGACCCTGGAATCGAACCAGGCGTGCGTCTCCGCGAGGGAGTTACAGTCCCCTGCCACACCTTGCGGCCTGTCGCCCACTGCTTCGAGTAAACCCGAAGCGTGAGCGGGTGATTACAATCGGCTCATATCTGCGTCAACCCGAAAAACTCTTGCAGAGCGAACTCATTCAAGGCAAGGCGAAGAAGGCTGCTAAGCCGGAGGAGCGCAAGATGAAAAAACCTAAGTGGGTCGTGAAAAAAGAGCAGGATAAAAAAGCCTCCGCTGCAGAGACAGTTTGGCTCTTTGGTCTTCATGCCGTACGCGACGCGTTGATGAACCCAGAGCGTGAAAAACTGAATTTGGTTGTTACGCGTAACGCAAGCGACAAACTTGCAGAGGCTATTGCGTTTTCAGGGATGGAACCTGAAATGTGCGAGCCGCGTAAATTCTCCGCACCGCTTGATCCACAATCTGTGCACCAAGGCGCTGCTCTGGAAGTGAAGCCGCTGAAATGGGGCCGTTTGGAAGATGTTTGCGTGGGTGGCAGTGCTGCGGTTCCGCGCGCGATCCTTTTGGACCGGGTGACGGATCCGCATAATGTGGGGGCTATTTTGCGTTCAGCTGAAGTGTTCGGTGCCAGTGCCGTCATCGGTACGCATCGCGGTTCCGCGCCGGAAACGGGCGCATTGGCGAAAACAGCCAGTGGCGCGTTGGAGCGTCAGCCCTACTTGCGCATTCGCAACCTCGCCGAAAGCATCGAAGCCTTACAAAAGATGGGTTACCTTGTATTGGGGCTAGATGGCGAAGCTGAACAAAGCATCGAATCCGAGCTGGAGGGTAAACGCGATCGCCCGATTGCCTTGGTTCTTGGGGCCGAAGGGCCGGGCCTGCGCGAAAAGACCAAAGAAACAGTTGATGCTTTGGTGAAGATTGAATTTGCCGATGCCTTCGGCTCGCTAAACGTGTCCAACGCTGCGGCGGTGGCTTTGTACGCGTCTTTGCCGCGTTAAGTGATCTGACTGTTTTGCGCCTGCGCCCCTTAAAATTGCCAAGTAACGCCTTAGCTTAGGGGCATAGGTGATGAGAGGCATTTTCAGTGACGTATCCGACTAAGATTACCACCTGTTGTTACTGCGGCAGTCGCGCGGCGTTGGTGTTGAGCGGATCGCAAAGCCACGAACTGGCATGTGGCAGTTGCGGAGCGCCACTTCATGTGATGAAGCGTCTTGTGCGTGAACCTCAAAAACCCAAAAGCGCGCCGAAATCAGCAAGACCTGCAATTTCACACAAACCCGCGCCAAAAAGCTTCAAAAAGCCTAAAAAGAAAAAGCGTCGCAAATCAGCCTTGAGGTGGTTCATGGAAGAAGCAAAAGACGTGATTGAGGATATCTTTGATTGACGCACCGCTGCACTGGCAAAGTCGCGTCCCATCCGCTATTTGCGAGTAACTCGTTTCAAAATAGGCAAATCCATGAGCTTTGAAAAACCCGGCCCCGTTGAAGAAAACTGGCGCGACGCGATTTCTTCTGCGCAAGAGATCATTGAAGACGCACGCAATGGGCGGATGTTCGTTCTTGTGGACCATGAAGATCGCGAGAACGAGGGCGACTTGGTTATCCCTGCACAAATGGCTACGCCTGAAGCGATTAATTTCATGGCGATGCACGGGCGCGGCTTGATATGTCTCGCACTGCCAGGGGAGCGGATCGAAGCGCTGGGCCTAGAGCTGATGAGCACTAATAACTCTTCGCGTCATGAAACTGCTTTCACCGTCTCGATCGAAGCGCGTGAAGGTGTGACAACAGGGATTTCCGCCCATGACCGTGCGCGCACAGTTGCCGTAGCGATTGATGCTGCGAAAGGTGCTGCAGATATCGCAACGCCGGGTCACGTGTTCCCGCTTAAGGCACGCAACGGCGGTGTTTTGGTCCGCGCAGGGCATACCGAAGCGGCTGTTGATGTGTCACGCCTTGCTGGGCTGAACGCCTCTGGTGTGATTTGTGAGATCATGAACGAAGATGGCACCATGTCGCGCTTGCCTGAGCTGGTTAGCTTTGCGCAAAAGCATAATCTCAAGATCGGTACGATTTCTGATCTCATCGCCTATCGTCGGCGTCACGATAACCTCGTCAAAGTACGTGCGGAGGAAACCATCACTTCAGAATTTGGTGGTGAATGGCAAATGCGCATTTATTCCGACGAAACCCAAGGTGCAGAGCACATCGTGATGATCAAAGGTGATATTTCGGGCGAAGCGCCCGTGCTTACTCGCATGCATGCGATGGATCCGATGCAGGATGTGATTGGCACAGGTCCCAAAGGGCGTGCCGCTGAATTTGGTCACGCCATGGAAGCCGTTGCTGCTGAAGGGCGCGGTGTAGTGGTTTTGCTGCGTGATACGGCGATGAAACTTGATCCGGATCACGATGCATCGCCGCAGACCTTGCGACAGTATGGGCTTGGGGCGCAGATCCTTAGCTCGCTTGGGCTTAGCAAACTTGAATTGCTGACCAACTCTCCTTCGCCAAAGGTCGTCGGGCTTGAGGCGTATGGTCTTGAAATCACGGGTACGCGCAAAATTTCGGAGCTTGGTTAATGGCTGGTCATGAACAACACTACATTTTGCCACGCGCAACGTTTGACAAGCCTGTCAAGCTACTGATCGTTGTCTCGCCTTACTACAAAGACATCGCTGACAATATGGTCGCTGGTGCAATTGCTGAAATCGAAGCGGCAGGCGGCACGTATGACATGATCGAAGTGCCGGGTGCGCTGGAAATTCCGACAGCGGTTGGTATTGCAGAACGGCTAAGCAATTTTGACGGCTATGTCGCGCTGGGCTGCGTTATTCGTGGCGAAACCACGCATTACGACACGGTATGCAATGACAGCTCGCGTGCTTTGCAACTGCTTGGCTTGCAAGGGCTGTGTATCGGTAATGGCATCCTCACGGTTGAGAACCGCAAACAGGCGGAAGTGCGCGCAGACCCTGCGGATCAAAACAAAGGTGGCGGTGCAGCCGCTGCGGCCTTGCATCTGATTGCGCTCGCTCGTAAGTGGGGCGGCCAGCGTAAGGGTGTCGGGTTCAAACCTGCCGACGATGAATATCAAATTGCTGGGTTTGGCAAAGGAAACGACCTCGCATGAGCACTGAACTCTCTGGAAACGCCAAACGTAAGATGAAGTCTGCCGCACGCTTTTACGCGGTGCAGGCGCTTTATCAGATGGAAGTGTCCGGCCAGACGACCGACAAGATCATCGTTGAATTCCTGGATCACCGCTTTGGTGCGATCTATGAGGATATGGAATTCGTTGAAGGCGATGTGGATCTGTTCACGGCCCTTGTGAAGGACGCGGTGAACCACCAAGCTAAGATTGACCAAATGACAGATCGCGCTCTGGTCGCCAAATGGCCCATCGCGCGCATTGATCCGACGTTGCGTGGGCTATTCCGTGCAGCAGGTGCAGAATTTGTTGCCAGCGACACGCCGCCAAAAGTGGTCATCAAAGAATTTGTCGATATCGCAGCTGCGTTCTTCCCTGAGGGAAAAGAGAGCCGTTTCGTGAACGCCGTGCTCGATCACGTTGCGCGTGAGGCAAAACCAGACGCTTTTTAATTTCCGATGGCTTTCTTTTGAGCGAAGCTCGTGTTGAGCGGGGCAACCTCAGACGCGCGGGGCAGCATCACATAGCTCATGGAGTGTCTCAGGTAGGTCTCGGCATCTCCGCGGCAATCTTTCAAAATTACAAAGAGCTGCAATATCTTCACGCAGCTCTCTACTTTATCGCATGAGGTAAGGCCTCAGGGCTTTGACGTTTTCTATTTAAACGTCAAGTTTGTCACGCGGCCTTTGCCTTTGTCAGTGGTGAAACGTAGCTGTTTGCCATCAAACTCTACTAGCTGGCAATTTGTACCGGTCTCTTTTTTGCTGATCACGAGGTTTCTGCAATAATAGCCGTTTTGCCATGCCCAGGCACCGTAGTATTTGCCCTGTTTCTTTAATTTCCCATCGGTTTTTCCGTTAGAACGGATGATGGCTGTATTTGGCCCAAACGCCAGATTTTTGTCGACTACAATTGCATTGAAGTCAGCGGCTTTCTTGATGCGTTTGTAACTGTCTGCGAAGGCGAAAGGTGTGCTCAAGAGCGTCAGCACAATTGTGGTTGAGAGTGGCTTTGTTGCACAAATCGGGCACTGTAGGATTCACTGTGTGAATCCAGCGTGATAGCTCGCGGACATGAGCAGT
>NZ_CBFHVK010000027.1:0-31484 GCF_965659345.1 Planktotalea sp.
AAGTACCGTGGCTGTAGGCTAAATCCGTCTGGGGTAAGGGGGAGATCGGCCTCAGACCGATTTGTGCAACAAAGCCGATCTGCATTACCAACAGATGTCTCGCGCAGGTACGATTAACGCGTCTGATGGCACCGTCCTGCCCACGGGTGTTCAGCTTGGCTTAGGTGTGCGTCCCTCTTCTATCTCGGTTTATCTTGCGCAAGGCTCCCTTTCTGCCACCAATAGCGATTTGGACATGGCAATAGATGGGCGTGGCTATCTGGAAGTGACTCTTCCCTCGGGTGCCTCGGCTTACACGCGCGACGGCTCTTTGAAACGTACTGGCGAAGGCGTGATCGTCACCAATGATGGTTATCCTGTGGTTCCAGAAATCGTCATTCCGCCGGATGCGCGGAGTATTTCCATCAATGGCGATGGTGAAGTCTTTGCTTACTTTGAAGAAGCGGCTGAAGGACAGCTGCTGGGGCAGTTCACGCTCGCTGGTTTCACCAACGCAAAGGGTCTAGAAGCCATCGGCAGCAATCTTTTTCTTGAAACCGAAGCGTCCGGCCCGTCGCAAGTCTCTGTGCCCGGCACAGACGGGCTTGGGACCTTACGGCAGGGGTATCTGGAGGACAGTTCAGTTGACGCCGTGCGCGAAGTCACTGAATTGATCGAGGCGCAACGTGGTTATGAACTTAATGCCAAAGTCATCACTGCTGCAGATCAAATGCTTGGCGCGACGACACAAATCCGATGATACGTAGCATTCTCATCATCTTTTGTTGGCTCGGTTCCTTCCCTGCCTTTGCAGATATTGCAATCGCGACGCGCAATATAAGGCCCGGAGAAATTCTTCAGAACGTTGATGTTTTGATGGTGCGCGGGGCTGCCAAAGAAGCCTTCAGCGACCCTAACGATGTTATCGGAACAGAAGCCAAAACTGCGCTTTACGCAGGGCGCATCATTAAACGTAATCAACTTACCGCTGCTGCGAGTGTTCAACGAAATCAAATTGTTGAGCTTGTCTTCACAAACAACGGTTTGTCGATGTCGACAGAGGGGCGAGCGCTTGGACGTGGCGCGGTTGGTCAGCGAATTCGTGTGATGAATCTCACGTCAAAAACTTCAATTTTTGGTACCGTAGAGCGCAATGGCTCTGTGCGTGTCTCGAAATAAGGAACGCTCATACCCATGCGCATATATTTTCTATTTATTAGCGCCTTCTCTCTGATCAGTTGTAGCGATCCTGACTACTTGGGCAAACCACCCACGTTCTCCCCGCCAATGGAGTCGCGCGAACACAGTGCAATGATCTATCCGGGGTTACCGGAAACAGTACAGCGCACGTCTGTATTGGATGCGTCTTCGTTGTGGCGGGGAGATCGAAAATCACTTTTAGGGGATCGGCGAGCCTTGCAACAAGGCGACATCATGACAGTTGTTATCGAAATCGATGATAAAGCAGAAATTTCAAACACGACGTCGCGCTCACGCGACGGGTCTGACAGCGTTGCGTTGCCTGAGTTTTTCGGTGTCACGCAGCGCCTTGCCAAAAAATTGGAAGATAACGCGAGCCCTGCGAACGCTGTCGATCTGAACAGCACAAGCAAGTCGAAAGGCGATGGATCGGTTCGGCGCAAGGAAAAGCTGACATTGCGGGTCGCGGCAACAATCGTTGAAGTTTTACCAAATGGCGTGCTTGCGATTGAAGGCACGCAAGAAGTTCGCGTGAACTTCGAACTGCGCGAACTTTTGGTAAATGGCTACGTGCGCCCTGAAGATATCTCGCGTCAAAATGAAATTACGTATGACAAGATTGCATCCGCGCGCATCTCCTACGGTGGCCGCGGACAGATCAGTGACATGCAACAACCGCGCTATGGCAGACAAGTGCTCGAAGCCATTCTCCCATTTTGAAGGACGTCTGCTATGATTAAAAAACTTATCCCAATTATTCTAATCCTGACCTTTGGCGGCGCCGGCGTTGCAGCTGGACTTATGTTGAAACCCGAAGAGGTCGCTATGCTTGATGCGGAAAACCCGTGCGGGGAGAATCCGAATAAAGGCGATGAAAAAGCAAAAGAAGAAAGCAAACCTACGAAGGACGGCACAGAAAAATATGAATACGCCAAGCTGAACAATCAGTTTATCGTACCTGTTATCAAAGGCGATATTGTGCGATCTGTCGTCGTTGTTGCCCTAAGCCTTGAGGTTACTGCCGGCTCACGTGACGCTGTCTTTCAGATTGAGCCGAAGTTGCGGGATTCATTTTTGCAAGCACTCTTTGATCATGCCAGCCGTGGTGGCTTTGATGGCGCGTTCGCAAACACAGAAAACCTCATTCGAATGAGACGTGCGCTTAAGGAGAACGCAACCAAAATTCTAGGTGATGTCGTGAACGATGTATTGGTCACCGACATCGCGCGGCAAGATAATTAACCGCAACACATTTGCTTGATTTGCGCAGCAAGGTCTGGGTCAGCGACTTTGCTGTCAGCGGCGATTTCTTCTGCCTCTGTCAGCAAGGTTTCAGGACTACAAATGCGATCAATCAGACCAAATGCTAGCGCTTCATCCGCTAAGATTTTTTGCCCGCCCATCAAGATAAGTTTTGTTCTCGCAGGCCCTATCAATGCGCGCATGCGTGCTGGGTCAGAGGGTTGCGGTAGAAAACCTAATTTCATAACTGGATAGAAAAACTTCGCATTCGGCACCGCCAAGCGCACATCGCAGGCAAGCGCCATTCCCATTGCACCGCCCGCCAAGGTTCCGTTCAACGCCGCAATGGTCAAGCAACGAAGATCAGCAATTGCGCCAGACACTTCTTCCCAAATCGGAGAAATTGCGAGACCCGCACGCGCGGCTTCCAAATCAGCACCAGCGCTGAAAACCTTGCCAGCACCAGTCAAAATTAAAACCCGTGCGTCTTTTGCATCGCGCGCGATCTGAGCGAGTTCTTGCAACATCTCAAGGGTGAGTGAATTCGCCTTTTCGGGGCGATTTATCGTGACGGTCCAAACGCCGTCATCTTTTGTTAGGTCGATCATGAGACACCCACACGTGTTCTGATATCTTCATCTCGCAACGAAATCTCTTCGCCCAGCCACGCATCCGAATCTGCGCTGCACATCCACAAAAGTGTCTTGGCGGGCCAATCTGCAGGGATGTGAATATCCCAATCAAGTTGGCTAACCGGGTTGATTCCTGAAGTCTTGATATCTTTTTGCATCTGCGTCGCAACAGTGCCCGGAGACAGACCCATGCAGCGGATTCCATGCGCCGCGTTTTCGAGATGCGCCATACGCGTCATCATTGCAGCCCCAGCTTTTGAACTGCAATAATGAGACCACGCCTCTATTGGGTTATGCGCCGCACCCGAGCTTACCGTAAGAATTGTTCCAGATTTCGCCTCGATCATCGCAGGCAAAACACAACGCATACCGTTAAAAACGCCAGTTAAGTTTATATCGATCGCTTTTGCCCACGCTGCAGGATCTGCGGTTGCGATATGTGAAATCGGCTCAATCACGCCAGCATTGTTGATCAGAATATCGACTTTGCCAAATTTTTCAGTTGCGGTTTGAACCGCTTGATCCATGTCTGCGTAAGAACTCACATCACACGCAATTGCTAGCGCAGTACCACAAATTTCAGCAGCTATTGCTTTGATCGTCGTCTCGCTGCGCGCCAATAGCACGACATTCGCGCCTTGATCCGCGAATAGGCGTGCGCTTGCTTCACCGATTCCGCGGCTTGCACCGGTAATAATAACCGTTTTTCCAGTGACATCTGTCATTCTACAGCCCTCATCATTTTGGGGGATTGCCGCCGGATTGCTCAAGAACCGGCGCTTCAGCTTGACGTTGCCCCAAGCTCGGTCAAAGCTGCAAGCTGATTTATCATTTAAAGGATACGAATATGTCTGTGCGGTCCGCTATTTTTGGAACGACTTCTCTTGTTTTTATCGCGACGGGTGCCTCTGCTGATGTGAGCGCGAACGACATTTGGACCGACTGGCAAAATTACATGGCCGGCTTTGGCTATTCAGTGGATGGCACTGAAACGATGTCAGGAAACACACTTAACATCAGCAATTTGAAGATGAGTATTCCCGTGCCGGAATCCGACGGCAATTTCGAACTTAGCCTAGACAGCGTTGATTTCGTTGAGAATGGCGACGGTACTGTTAACCTCGTATTCTCCGAGACCATGCCGATGAGCTTCGTCGCCCTTGGGCCTGAGGGCGAAGCTGTGAGCGGATCGCTAGATTACACGATGAGCAATATGGAGATGCGCGCGAGCGGGGATCCCGATAAAGTTCAATATGACTACAGCGCAGATCAGATCGGGATGACCCTGACCGAGCTGGTAATCGATGACGAAGCCTTGTCGTCTGATGCCCTTGAAGTGAGCTTTACCTCTAATGGGCTCAGCGGTCAGTCCATTATGGAGCCCGGGGCACTGCGCAAGGTCGTGCAAACAATGGCGCTTGGGGCGACCCAATATAAGGTGGCATTCGTTGATCCAGAAAGCGATGCGAAAGTGAATTTCGACGGTTCAATGGCGAGTGTGAACATGCAAGGGGACTCAGTACTTCCGATCAGCTTTGATCCGGAAAACGTTCAAGCCGCTCTTGAAAGTGGTTTCGCGGTCGATGGCAGCCTCAGCTATACAGGGTCGAAAACGGATTTCTCGATTATCGGCGGCGGCGATGAGATTATCGGGTCAAGTAGTTCGGAAACGGCCAGTATCGGCGTTACGATGAACAAAGACGCGCTGGGCTATTCTGGTTCCAGCACGGGTGTTAGCTTCAATATGGATGGCAACCAAGTGCCGTTGCCCATCGTTGCTGGGCTTGGCCAAATTGCATTTAATATGCTTATTCCTGTGGCCAAATCTGAAACTCCGAGCGATTTCGCACTTGGCGTGACACTCGGTGATTTCGTCACATCTGACCAGCTTTGGTCGATGTTTGACCCTGCCAAAGTTTTGCCGCGCGATCCTGCTACGATATCGTTTGATCTGATCGGCAAAGCAAAACTGCTGTTTGACTTCTTTGATCCAACTCAAATGGCTGCCGTCGAAAATGGCGAGGCGATGCCAGCAGAGCTAAACGCTGTAACCCTGCGTAATCTGCGTGTCGCTGCAGCTGGGGCGGAATTGACCGGAACAGGTGACTTTACTTTTGATAACAACGATCTTGAGAGTTTTGGCGGCTTTCCAAAACCCACGGGTGGCATCGATGTCGGGCTTGTGGGCGGCAACGGTTTGATGGACAAGCTTGTTCAAATGGGTCTTCTGCCGCAAGAGCAAGCGATGGGTGCGCGCATGATGATGGGCCTATTTACGCGCCCGGGCGATGGGCCAAACTCACTGACCACCAAATTGGAGATCAATGAACAAGGCCACATCCTCGCCAATGGTCAACGTATCCAATAAATATACCTAATTTGATGAGACTAGGCCACGCTATATAGCGTGGCCTTTTTTTCATGACCTTGTAACGCATGCCTGTGCGGGCTACCTCCATGACAACTAGTTTCCGGAGTACTGATGTCGCAAAATCTCGAAGAACTCACTCACGCTCTTTTGCTTAGCGCCAAAAAGGCAGGCGCAGACACTGCAGATGCCATTGCAGTTAAAGGCACGTCGCTTTCTATCGATGTGCGTGGCGGTGTTTTAGAACAGGCAGAGCGATCTGAAGGGGTCGACATTGGCTTGCGTGTTTTGATTGGCCAAAGACAAGCTTGCGTGTCGTCTTCGGACACGTCGCAAACAACCATTGATGCCATGTGCGAACGTGCCGTCGCAATGGCTAAAGAAGCACCAGAAGATCCCTACATCGGCCTAAGCGATGAAAATATGCTGAGCGATTTGCGCGGAGCCGACGGTTTGGAACTTTACGATCCAACGCCAGAGCCAAAACCGGAAGCTTTACAGGACGATGCTATGCAAGCGGAGGCTGCTGCACTTGCACTCAGCGGTATCAGCCAAGTGCAATCTGCCACCGGTGGGTATAGTGCACGTGAAATTCATCTGGCCGCGAGTAATGGTTTTACGGGTGGCTATCAGCGCACGGACCGCGCAACGTCTTGTGTCGCGATCGCAGGGACGGGCTCCGCGATGGAGCGTGACTATGATGGCGACAGTCGCATTTTTCAGGCCGATTTGCGCAGCGCCGGTGAAATTGGCCAAAGCGCCGCAGAGCGTGCTTTGGCGCGTAGCGGAGCGATCAAACCGCCAACCGGCAGTTTCCCGATCCTCTTTGACGAACGAATTTCGTCAACGCTTATCGGCCACCTACTTGCTGCAGTGAACGGTGCGTCCATCGCACGTGGCTCTTCATGGTTGCGTGATGCTTTGGGCGCGCAAATATTGCCCAGTCATTTGAGTGTTATCGAAGACCCGCACCGCGCGCGTGTCCCAGGCTCTCGCCTATTCGATGCGGAAGGATTGGCGACGCAAAAACGGGCGATCATCGAAAACGGCCTTCTCACAGGTTGGACGCTTGATCATGCGAATGCGCGTAAACTTGGGATGACATCTACTGCGAACGCAGCGCGCGGCACATCTTCGCCACCCTCGCCGAGCAACTGGAATATCGAGCTTACACAAGGTGCACAAAGCCGCGAAGATCTTATCCGCGATATGGGAACCGGGCTTTTGGTTACGTCGATGATTGGCTCTACGATCAACGCAACAACGGGCGATTATTCTCGAGGGGCCTCTGGTTTCTGGGTTGAAAATGGGGCCATCAGCCATCCTGTAAATGAATGCACAATTGCAGGGAATTTACGCGATATGTTGATGCGCATCACACCCGCGAATGACGCGCGCACGCACCTGTCCCGCGTCGTGCCATCGTTATTGGTTGAAGGCATGACCCTTGCCGGAAACTGACCTCGATCTTTTGATAAAAGCAGCGCGCGCTTCAGGCGAGATCGCGAAAACGTTTTTTCAAAACGAACCAAAGACATGGGACAAAGACGATGGCGCGGGGCCGGTAACTGAAGCAGATCTTGCCGTGAACACCTACCTTGAGGATGTGTTGCGCACGGCCCGCCCAGAGTATGGATGGCTTAGCGAAGAGTCCCTGGATGACACTAAACGCCAATCAAATGAATATGTCTTCATCATAGATCCAATTGATGGCACGCGCAGCTTTATCGAAGGGTCCCGCACGTGGGCGCATTCACTTGCCATTGCGCGCGAGGGGCGCGTTACCGCAGCGGCGGTTTTGTTGCCGATGCGGGATTTGATGTTCAGCGCAGCACTTGATCAAGGTGCCACTTTAAATGGGCAACCGCTTGCTGTGACGCGGAAAGAAGGCTTCGAAACATCCGAGATTCTGGCCACCCGACCTGCGCTTCAATCGCATCATTGGCGTGCTGGCGCAGCCCCAGAGTTTAGCCGCCATCACCGTCCCTCGCTCGCATATCGCCTCGCTTTGATCGCTCAAGGACGGTTTGACGCAATGCTCACTTTGCGACCTAGTTGGGAATGGGATATCGCTGCAGGCGCACTGATCGTGTCTGAAGCAGGTGGCGCAATCAGCGACAAAACCGGGCGTGCGTTGAAATTCAACAATCTAGATCCACGCTTGAACGGGGTTGTCGCAGCAGGCCCGAGTTTACACACAAAGATCATTGACAAGTTAGCTGCAACTTGACCCTTGGACACTGCAAAAGATACGCTCCCAGGAACTGAAAAGGACGGAATTATGGAACAAAAACTGCACCTTGTATTTGGCGGTGAGCTGGTGGATCCAACAAAGAACGTCTTTAAAGATATCGAAGCGTTGCATGTCGTTGGTATTTTCTCGGAATACGAAAAAGCATTCGATGCTTGGAAAGCCGAGGCGCAAAAAACGGTAGATAATGCCCATATGCGCTATTTTATTACGGATCTAGGCGGCCTTTTGGATGAAGGTGCCGCGGGTCGTGCGGCGCAAGATTTGGGATAGATCAGTTATGAGCTCGCTCAGCTTATTTGCTTACAAAGCGCTGGCGCGAAGCACGACAACATCACAGACAGATCCCTACCCGGAGCGTCCTGAGGGGCCGCTCATTTGGGGTGTTGTTCACGATGAGCATTCAGCGCGCGCGTTAATCCACTTGGTGGAACGCCTACATCATTTGCGCGGCCCTTGTACGTTACTTATCACTTATGCCGATAAGCCCCCCCGCGTGCCGGATCACAAAGGACAGTTTTGCATACAGCTGCCTGTCGATACCGGCGATATGGCACAGCGCTTTCTAGAACATTGGCAACCATCGGTTTGCCTATGGTTCGGCGGGGATCTCCGCCCGACTCTTATTGCCGAAACCAAAGCTGCTAAGATCCACATGAAGCTTTTGTCAGCAGAGGAACACTTGCTCGATCAATCCGTGTGGCGTTGGCTTCCTTCGCTCGCACGCGAAACAATGCGTGCTTTTGATACGGTTGCGGCTCATGATCCGATTGCCCAGCGAAGCTTACTGAAGATGATCGGCGCACAAGGTAACGTAGAAATACAAGGTATGCTGCAAATCTCCGTTGTCCCACCGGTTGCGAACGAAAGCGCGTTCACGGAAGTCTCAAATGATCTCAATGGTCGACCTGTATGGCTCGCGGCGAATATCCAAGAAGGTGAGTTGAAAGACGTGCTTAATGCGCACAGCGACGTCATAAAGATCAACCACCGCCTTGCCCTTATTCTTGTCGCTGCGTCCTTTCCTGTAAGCGTTGAGGCGCGCAGGATTCTTAAATCTCAAGGCTGGCGGGTTTGCCATTGGGAAGACGGCGATCCGATTGAAGAAAATACACAAGTCATTCTTGTCGAAGAACCCGAAGATATGGGGCTGTGGTTTCGCATTGCGCCGCTCTCTTTCTTGGGCAGTTCTTTGAAGCCACGCTACAACGGTTGTGATCCATATATCCCCGCATCACTTGGTTCGGCCATCATTTATGGGCCGAACGTACGTCATCACACGAGCAGTTACTCTCGCCTTGCCGCGGTTGGTGCTGCGCGCATCGTAAAAGATGCAGCTGGACTGACGATGGCAATCGAAACACTTCTTGCATCGGATCAATCGGCATTGATGGCTCATGCTGCATGGGTTGCTATCTCCGAAGGTGCGGAGGCGACGGATGCAGTCATCGAAGACATCCAAGTTCAGCTAGACACTTTGGAAACGCCATAATGAAGCCCCTGAATTTTTGGTATACGTCTGCCAACGCACTCGACTGGCGCGCGCGTTTTTTGGCACCACTGGGCGCACTGTACGGGGCGATGACTGCGTATCGTGTACGGCAAGCCCCCACTTATGTATCGCGACGTCCAGTTATCTGCATCGGGAACATTAATGCAGGCGGCACAGGCAAAACGCCCTCAACTATCGCCATTGCTCAGATGCTTGTGTCGATGGGCCATGCGCCACATATCGTTTCGCGCGGCTATGGCGGGTCTTTGACGGGCCCCCACGCCGTTAGTGCGACAGACAACGCACGCGAAGTTGGTGATGAACCTTTGTTGCTGGCCGCTTTTGCGCCAACATGGGTGTCCAAAGATCGAGCCCTTGGGATCGAGGCGGCGTGCAAGGCTGGGGCGTCTCACATCTTAATGGATGACGGTTTTCAAAACCCAAGCGTCAAAAAAGATATGGCGATCGTTGTTGTGGACGCTGGCAAAGGGTTTGGGAACGGTCTGTGCCTACCCGCTGGCCCTTTGCGAGAACCTGTGAATAAAGGGCTTAAGCGCGCTGATTTCGTGTTGTCCATCGGCACTGAAGCGCAACAAGCCCAGTTCGCAGCGAGCACACCCATAAGCGTTCCGCACTTGAAAGGTTTCCTTGAACCACTGCAAACGGGACTCGATTTTGCCAACATGCGTTGCATCGCTTTTGCAGGTATCGGACACCCTGAAAAATTCTTTAACACGCTGCGCAACCTTGGTGCGCAGATCATTCGCGCAGAAGCCTTAGCTGATCATCAAACGCTAACACCAGCTTTGATGAAGCGACTTTCCAATGATGCGCTCTTGCAAGATGCCCAATTGGTTACGACAGAAAAAGACGCTGTTCGCTTACCCCAGAGCTTTCGCCAACACGTCGTTACTGTGCCTGTCAGACTTGTTTTGAATAAAGACACGGAACTACTTGCAGCGTTGACAGCCTTGAACGCTTAACCCACAAATACCGAACACATTGAGAGACTGAGAGCCAAATATGATCGACAAACTCGTAGACATCGTTGGAAAAGATCACGTGCTAACGGGCAGCGACACCAAACGCTGGCAGACCGAATGGCTTGATACATATCCGTCTGATCCAATTGCGGTGGTACGTCCAGCAAACACGGCTGAAGTTTCAAAGATTGTTAAGTTTGGTAACGAGATGAAGACACCTATCGTTCCGGTAAGTGGCAACACTGGGCTCGCGGGCGGTGTATCTGGCAAAGGTCACGTCATGGTCTCCATGGAGCGGATGAATACCGTTCATGAAATCCGACGTGACTCGCGCATCGCAATCGTTGATGCAGGCGTTATTCTAAGCGACATTCATAGCGCCGCAGACGCTGAGGGGCTCGTTTTCCCACTTACGTTCGGTGCGCGCGGCAGTGCCCTGATCGGTGGCAACATGGCGACGAATGCAGGTGGGTCCAATGTTGTTCGCTATGGCAACACCCGCGATCTTGTCTTGGGTGTTGAGGTCGTCCTCCCAACAGGCGAAATTGCCGATCTGATGTCTGAATTGCGCAAAGACAATTCAGGCTATAATTTGAAGCACTTGATTATCGGAGCGGAAGGCACGCTGGGCATAATCACCAAAGCGGTTCTCAAACTATTCCCCAAACCAAAAGCCTATGCGACAGCTATGGTGGCTGCCCCTTCGATCGGTGATGGTCTGCACTTACTTAACCGACTACAGGATGCCACGGGTGGGTCTGTGGAAGCGTTCGAATACATGCCGCGCGCCTATGTAGAGCGTCACCTTGATATTAATAGCGCAGCGCGTGAACCATTTGATGAGCCACACGATGTGAACATCATGGTGGAAATAGGAACAACTATCGATGCCAAAGCTACAGCGGACGCATCTGGCCAAATTCCCCTTACCGCTGAGCTAGAGAACATTCTTGCAGGGCTATTTGAAAGCGGTGAAGTCCTTGACGCCACAGTTGCGCAAAACGAAGCACAACGCCGTGCCATGTGGGAACGCCGCGAAGCTGCAGCAGAGATCGTTTTAGGACACAAGCCGCTCATAAATCACGACGTTGCTGTTCCCTTGGAAAAGGTAGCTGCTTTTTGCGAAGCCATGGAGCCGCGCCTGCAAGAGATAGACCCCGGCGCTGTACCCATGATTGTGTCACACTTGGGCGATGGAAATGTGCATTATTCAGTTTGGGGCAAAAGCCAAGATCCAGACGTGCATGATGCCATCACTGAAGCTGTTGAGGATGAAACCTTGAAACTTGGCGGAAGTTTTTCTGCGGAGCACGGAATTGGTGTGAGCAAGCTCAATTCAATGAAACGGCGCAAGGATCCTGTCTCAATCGCAGCTATGAAATCAATCAAAGCCGCGCTTGATCCAAACAACATCATGAATCCTGGCAAGGTTTTGCCCGACTAAGTCAGCTTAGCTGCGCCACTCAAAAAAGCCTTCACCAGCTTGTGCAAGCAGCTTAGCCGCCATAGCTCGGCCCATTTCAGCGCCGTCTTCGATGCTTCCGGTGACATCGTCGCCAATGCTTTCGGAACCATCAGGGCGCAGAACTTGGCCACGCAGTCGCATATTTGTTCCATTAAGTTCCGAAAGACCTGCGATGGGCGTCTCACAAGAGCCGTCCAATGCCTCAAGAAACGCACGTTCCGCCGCAAGACGTTGTCCTGTCTCAATATCGTGGATCGCTTCTAGCATTTTTGCGGCGCGAGTATCATCGATCCGACGTTCAATTCCAATCGCACCTTGCGCGACAGCGGGAAGCATCTCATCGGTTTCAATCGCACTTTTTGCAACATGTGCCATGTCCAAACGACGCAGACCAGCCATCGCAAGAAACGTGCAGTCCGCGACGTTATCTTCGAGCTTTTTCAAACGGGTCTGAACGTTGCCGCGAAATTCAACAACGTTGAGATCAGGGCGGTAATTCAAAAGCTGTGCACGGCGACGAAGTGAGGATGTTCCAACGACAGCACCAGATGGCAAATCCGCAAGCTTTTCATGACCCGCGGATACAAAGGCGTCTCGCACATCTTCGCGCGGCAAATAAGTGTCAAGGACAAGCCCTTCAGGTTGAAGAACAGGCATGTCTTTCATGGAATGAACGGCAATATCAATTGCACCGCTCAACATGTCGTCTTCGATTTCTCGCGTAAACAAACCTTTGCCCCCGATCTCCTTCAAAGGTCGATCGAGTATTTTGTCACCGGTGGTCTTTATCACCTTAATGACAAACGCATCTTCGGGAAGATCAAAAGCGCTCGACAAGCGCCGACGCGTCTCATGTGCCTGAGCCAAAGCCAAAGGCGAACCACGTGTGCCGATGATCAGCGGTGAAGTCGGGGAAGGAAGTGTAATGCTCATATCTCTATGTTTATGAGTGTCTAGTGAAGTTGACAACTAAAGAAGTTGAAAAACTTGCGAGGTAGAAAACGAACATATTTAGCAAGTTCAATAAGGTTGTCGTTAGTCGTGTGAGTACGCAACCACACTAGAGCCAGCCGGCAATAGGATTTGGACTGCTTTTGACCTGTACGGTGAAACACCCGTTTTCTAGATCTATTTGTAGATATCCGGCAAAAGCGTCGTCGAGATCGCTGGCACGTAGGCAATGAAGAGCACCACAACAAACATACAAAAGACGAATGGCACAGCGCGGGCCGCAATTTTGAGTATCGACTCGCCCGTAATGCCTGCGACAACGAACAAGTTCAGCCCCAGCGGTGGGGTAATGAAACCAACACCCAGCGCCGTGATCATCATGATGCAGAACTGAATTTCGTTCATGCCGATGTTATCCGCCAATGGCTTGAGGATCGGCGCGAGGATTACGATGTTTGGCGTTGTTTCCATAACGCAGCCCGCTGCAATCAGAATGCCGATCATTAGAAGGATTAATAACCAAGGCTCATCCGTGAGGCCTGTCACGGCTGTCACAAAACCTTGCGGCACGCCCATAATCGCCAATGCTTCCGCAAGCGGCACAGAAAATGCGATAATCGGCAGGATCACACCGTTCACCTTTGCAGAACTCACAAGCATCGCAGGAAAATCTGCAAAGCTCAGTGTGCGCATGATGAAGCCCATAAGGATCGTGACAACAACTGCTGTGGCACCAGCTTCGGTTGGCGTTAAACGGCCGGAAAAGATGCCATAAAATATGATGCCGGGCACGATGAACGCGTACCAGCCCGACTTTAGCGCTTTGCCAACACCCGTGAGCCATTCACCAGCCGTCATCATGCCGCCACCTTCATAGTCGTGAATGCGGTTCATGATCAGGTTGGTGATGAGGATCGCGAGCAAAATAGCGATGCCAGGGATAAGCGCGGCAAGGAACAATGTGGAGGCCGATATGCCAAGCACTAGCCCGATAATGATGTAGGCAATGGACGGTGGAATAAGGATGCCTGTGCATGCGCCAGCGGCAACAAGTGCGCAGGCGTAGGGGCGCGGGTATCCGCTTTCGACCAAGCGCGCGATCGTCATACGACCCACGGCAGCAGCACCCGCTGCGTCAGAGCCGGAAATTGCCGCGAACATACCGCAGACAAGCACCGTGGCAGAACCGAAACCGCCCTTTGTGAAGCAAGTCAACGCTTCGGCAACATCGAGAAACTTACGACTAAGACCCGTGCGCACCAAAACGTCACCCGTCAGAATGAACAAGGGCACCGCCGTTAGGGCAAAGGCATCAATGCCTGTGAACAGACGCTCGCCCACAAGGCTAAGGGGCAAGTCACCTGACATCACCAACATCAGAATTGCAGAACTACCAATCGCAGCCCAAACGGGCACAGCAACTGCGATAAGAGCAACGAACATGATAACGGGAACGTAAAAATCCCAACCGAGTTCAACTGTTTGTTGCAGCGTATTCCAGAGCATTGCGGTGTCCCCTACTCAAACAGTGTGTCGCCCTCGTAGACGTCTGTGCCGTCTTTGAGGGATTTAAAATCGCGGGCGAAAGACTGCATCAAGCGCCACATCATCAGGCTGAATCCCAGCGGTACAGAGGCGATAAACCAGACCTTTGAAACGCGTAACCCGTCAGTAACGGAGCCGAATTTATAAGACACATGCAGCGTCTCGAGTGACCAATAGAGCGCAATTATGGCGACGATAAACATCACCAAATCACCAAAAATATAGAGCAGCGCTTTAAGGCGAGGCGAGAGGTAGTGCATAATCACATCGATGCGAATGTGCGCGCGCTCTTTCACAGCGGCGGCGGCACCAACCCACGCAAGATAAATAAAGGAGAAGCGTACGATCTCTTCCCCCCAAATGGACGAGTATGCGAAAATTTCGCGTCTCAGAACCTCGATGGCCATCGTGATGACAAGCATCACGTAAAACACAAGCAGCAACCAGCGCTCGGCGTTACGGTCAATGTTCCGCAATAGATCCATCGGGTGTCTCCATCAAATATGCAGGCCTTGAGCACAAAACGTCTCATGCAAAGGCCTGCATTGAAAAAGGTCGGGCTACGTGAGGGAGCACTCAGCCCGACATCAGATTAAGCGTCGTGGACGTAATATTTGCCCTGCGTGCCCGCCGCTTCTTCCATCTTCGCAAAGTTATCCATGGAGCCTGCAAGGTCTTTCTTGAAGCTGTCCCACTCTGCCAACTGGTAACCACCCGCTGCTTTCCACTCGTTCAGCTGATCTTCGCTGAGGCTGTGGAATTCAACGCCGGACTTCGCCAGTTCGGACATTGCGTATGCACGTGCGGATGGAACCTTGGAGAGGTTCTGGTGCGCCGTCATCTCAGAACCCCACATGATGCCTTCTTGAACGTCTGCAGGCATGGAGTTGAACCACTCAAGGTTACACGAGTAAACCTGTGAATCCGGAACCGCTTGGGTAAACGTTACGTGGGACAAGATGTCTTTGAAACCAAACACATAAAGCGCGCCAACAGATGGGTCGAGCGCGTCTGCAACACCCTGCTTAATCGCGGAAGGTGTTTCACCCCAAGCAACTGGCGTCGGGTTTGCGCCGACCATACGGTAATACTGCTGCAACATCTTGGAGCCCGGAACACGGAACTTTACGCCGTCCAAATCGGATGGTGAAAGTACTGCACCTGCGCCGCCTTTGCGAACCGCAACAACGCGTGGATCAATGTTGACGTAAAACAGCGCTTTAAAGCCGTTCTCTTCAACCTTAGGCTCAACACTGCCTTTCCAGAAATCAGAGTTCACAAGGTTCGTGAAACGCTGGTTGGAACCACAAAGATATGGCATGTTGATCAGGTCAACTGTGGACGCGAATGGCGCGAAGTTGGACAACGAGTGCTGCGCCGCTTGGATCGTGCCACCCTGAACCGCCTGAACAAGTGCGCCACCTGCACCAAGCTGACCGCCGGGTGCGAGCTTGACGTAAACTTTGCCGTTGGTCGCGTTCTGGATATTCTCTTTCAGGTCGAGCTGCATGATAGGATAGCTGCGTGATGCACCCAAAACATAAGCAGTCGCGATTGTCATCGTATGCTCAGCTGCTTTTTCGCGATCACGCTCTTCATTTGCTGTTTGCGCAGCTGCTTCCGTAGACCAAAGCGTACCTGCGGCCCCTGCAACCAAAGCTGCGGTAAAGCCGCCCGCTGCGGAGAGCTTCAGGAAATTGCGGCGCTCTGCAGATGCGACCATCTTTTCATCTTCATTCATTTATAGTTCCTCCCATAAGACTGATTAGCTGTCGTCTTTCTCATCGCGAGCAGCTTCTTTTTGTAAAATTGCGACGACAAACAAAATCGTTGCCGCGAAAAGCACCAGCATTTCACCAACATCGCCAAAATAGACCCGATCCAGAAACGCGCCCGAAGCGACATTTGCAAAATAGACAAGGAATACAATCAATGATGCGAACATGAACATGGCGACCCTCCCAGGCGCTGGTTACATCTATATGAAAGCGCTTTCAGTGAGTCGATGCAAGCGCTTTCATCAAATCATGCATATTTCAGTTTTGTCTGTCTTTTGGGAGTATTTTCAAACTAAGATCATGAAGAAACTTTAAAAGGCCGCTTGCGATGACGTCACAACATGCTGTTCCTACGTTGGAAGACGTCGCAAAGGTTGCCGGAGTGTCCCCTGCCACCGTATCAAGATCATTGAACTCGCCAAGTTTGGTGTCCAAAGAGACTTTAAAGCGCGTTAAGTCCGCAGTTGAAACGCTTGGCTATACACCGCATTTCGGCGCACGATTCATGTCTGCTAAACGCACTATGACAATTGGCGCAATCATTCCAACGATGGAGAATGCGATCTTTGCCAAAGGCATACAGGCGTTTCAGGAACGCTTGCACGCGCTTGGCTACACTTTGCTTATTTCCAGCAATTCCTACGACCCCGAAATCGAAGCAGAACAAGTACGCGCACTCGCAAGCCGCGGAGCAGATGGTATTTTGCTAATCGGATATTGGCGTGAAAAGAAAGTCTATGAGTTCCTTCAGCAACGCAACATTCCGTTTCTGTTGGCTTGGGCCTTTGCGGCGAATAATGCTTTGCCTGCAATTGGCTTTGATAACCGCGCATCGATGTATCAGTTGTGCGATCAAGTTTTGACGATGGGGCATCGCAACATCGCTGTCATCTCAGGTACGACAGAAGGAAATGATCGCGCAACAAATCGATTGAAAGGTATCACAGAGCGTCTCGCAGTTGCCGGGATTAATCTGGAAAACGTTCCCATCATTGAAACGCCCTATGACATCGACAACGGGGCAAATGCGTTTGAACAACTGATGACTGGACCGAAGCGTCCTAGTGTTGTCATGTGTGGCAACGATGTTCTCGCCGTTGGTGCGTTGCAGCGCGCGCAAGAAATGGGAATAGCAGTTCCAGCGGAGGTCTCAATAACTGGCTTTGACGGAATCGAGCTCGCGCGCGTGGTGACGCCAAGGCTGACCACAGTCTGTGTACCACATTCTGAAATGGGCCGCAGAGCTGCTGATGAACTGGTGCGTATGGTTGAAAGTGGTGAAGCTGGACGTTCTTATGAGCTATCCAGCGAAATTAAGGTCGAAAAATCTATCTCAGCGATCGTTTGAAGCAGCTGCTTTTTTGAATTCGCCGAAACCGCGAGTGAAACAGCGGGCAAATCCGTCAGCTTTGCGAAGCAAGCAATTATTCCGTTAAGCGCATTCATTGTGGACAGGAATGATGGGAAACCTCAAATTGCCTCAGTTCATTAGAACCAAATTCAAACAAGAAAGATCAAGGCCCTTGGAGCCAAACGGCTTCAAACATTCTGGAAAGCGCGTTTTGTGAACGAAGATTGAAAGGGCGGCGCTGAACCGAGATCTATGGCAATGTGCCGCTGGGCTTGCTTTTCCTTAGAACGCCTGTTTTTTAAGATCCAATGGAACAATTCTTGGATTCATCATCATTTGAAAACCATCACGGGTTGGCGCAATTGATCGTAGCCGCTCCGAAAGATGCATTTGGTCTTACTGCGCTTCGGTTTCTTTCAAATGTTTCAAGAATCGAGAATTTTGGCGCTTATCATATTGCAGATTTGGCGCAACCAAACCCAGCGCTTTCATTTTGGTCCGGGCGGATTAGTGATTACTGGTTTCAACGCGATGCCGACCTCATTTTGAGTTCGAAAACCGCGTATTCTCATATCATTACTCAAATTCAAAATGCACCCTCTAAAGGGGTTCGAATTGATCGTTGGCGCCCGAAAGCCGGTAGCAATCGGAATGCTATTTATGAACGAAACGGTGTTGTTGAACGCGTAGCGGTGTCATCGAAAGACGGTCGCTCGGGGCTTCGCTCTTTCTACCTTCGTAGTGCGACGGATGGGTGTTTTAATGATGACGAGTATGCGGCGCTTTGCAACATACTGCCCATCGTTCACAGCTTGATTGGCTTGCGTCATCAGGTTGTTGGGACTGCTCGGCATGGGGCCGTTGATGGCGCGAACGCGACGCGGCTCAAGGACAATAATGTAGGCAGCTTTGCAGAGCTAACACAGCGTGAGACTGAAATCTGTGACCTTCTTCTGGACGGCAAATCAATCACGGCGTCTGCTTTGCAGCTAGGCGTGTCAGAGTCCACGATCCGAACACTTCGCCAACGCGCTTTTCGGAAATTGAAGGTTGGGTCGGCTCGTGAACTTATGGCCTTGTTTATTCAAACGCCGCGCACTTCTTAAACGCTTCGAACGATGAATGGGCGTCATCTTTAAAGATGACAGATATGGCATGGTGATCCGTGTAGGCTTCGTTTGTAATTCAGGGAGGACGCACCATGGCAACGCAATCTTTGCAGGACAAAATCGACGCACACGGAGACCTTTGGTCGATGCTCTACGATGGACCGGTTCATCGTTTTGAGTTCCCAGTGAAGCCCGAGTTTTCGAACTGGATTGATGAACAGATCGCATGGCGCACGTCTGTGATTTTCCAAAATATGTCGCACCATATGACGGACGTTTTTCTGCGTGGGCCTGACGTCATTCGACTGCTTTCTGATCTGGGGATCAACTCTTTTGCAGGGTTCGGGCCCATGCAGGCCAAACAATATGTCGTGTGCAACTATGATGGCCAGTTCATTGGCGATGCAGTGCTGTTTTGTGAAGAAGAAAATGCTGTCAGTATCGTGGGCAAACCGATGGCGGCGAATTGGGTGCGATACCATGCAGAAAAGGGTGACTATGACGTCGAGTTTGAACCTATTGATCGCCCCTCTCCCAATCTTACCGATCGCAAGCGATTTCGCTTTCAGGTTCAGGGTCCAAAGGCAGACGAGCTTTTTGCAGAGCTGAACGTTGGCGCTTTGCCAGATATTCCTTTTTTCAAAATGGGCCGCTTCAAAATAGGTCCGCATGAGGTCGTCGCCCTAAACCATCGGATGTCAGGCTTTCCGGGGTACGAGTTTTGGGGCCCAAGCGAAGTTGGCGCAGAGGTCCGCGATTTGATCCTTGAGGCTGGCAAGAAATACGATTTGACCCAAATCGGTGGCCGGACATATCCTGTTACAGCTGCAGTGTCAGGTTGGGTTGGCTCCATTCTTCCGGCGATCTTTACCGGAGACAAAATGCGCGCATATCGGGAATGGCTGCCAGCCGCGAGTGCAGAAGGGCGTCAAGCAATCGGTGGATCGCTTGCTACGGGGAACGTGGAAGATTTTTACCGTACACCTTATGATCTGGGATACGGTTTCATGATCAAATTCGATCATGACTTCATTGGACGCGAAGCGCTGGAAGCAATGCCGCCCGAGCAAAAGCGCAAAAAGGTGCGTCTAATTTGGGACCAAGAGGATGTGGTCGACATCTATGCCAGCGGGTTTTCCGGTGGAGACAGGTACAAGAAGATCGAATTGCCTGTCGGAAATTATACCGTCGCCCCCTGCGATAGGGTTCTACTTGGCGAAGAAGACATTGGTGTATCATATTATCCAGCGTATTCAGAAACAGATCGAGCTTGCATATCGCTAGCGTCAATTCGGGCTGATTTGGCAATTGAAGGTCAAGAGTTGACCTTAATCTGGGGCGAGCCGAAGGGCGGCTCCGGCAAGCCAACTGTGGAGCGCCATGTGCAAAAAACGGTACGTGTGATCGTTGATCCAAAACCGATCAAGCGGCATTGAGCTGAAGGAACCGATACGGCATGGCCAGCCCGATCTTTTCAAACAGCAAGCGCGCCTTTCATTTGGGCTCATTTCCATTAGAGCGGATGATACGTCAGAGCGGGCGTGCTATAGGCGCCGTTCCTGCGATGCAGCCCGTTGATTTCGCGAGACTGGACAGGCCAAGTTCTCTTGTTAACGCGCTGGACGAGTATCAGTCGATGCTGGATGCGATCCGGGACGGGTTGATTAATAAGACCAAGGCGAAATGCCCAGAAGATCCTGACGAACGCGCCCGCCACATCAAATCCTTTGCCTATTTTCAAGACGCGCCAATGGTTGGCATCGCGCGTGTGGACCAGACCGCGCAACTGGATGTGCCGATCCGCAATCCGGGCATTGCCCGCCTTGCCGAAGAGTTACGCACCAAACAGGTCAAATCGCTGGCAGCAAGGATCGAAACGACGATGGCCGATCTCAAGGACAGCATGGAGGCACCGCCCAAATCGATGAACGGGCATGCCTATGCCATCGTGCTCCTATATCCTTTCAATCGGGACCCAGAACCGGACGAAGCAGGTTTTGTATGGATGCAAGACGCGCAACGGCAACGCGCCTCGGTGCGCGCCACTGAAACAGCGGTGGTTGTCGCAAACTACCTGCGCGTGCTCGGATATGATGCACGAACTCATAGCGGTTCAGCGTCGGACGTAGATTTGAACCAGTTAACCGTCGCGGCGGGATTGGCCTCCCCAGAGGACGGAGCGCTCGTTAACCCTTTTATGGGCGAGAGATTTCAAGTTGCTGTCGTGACAACCAATTTTGAAATGACACCTGATGCGCCGCTGGCTCCCATGGACCAGCAACCCGCGTCGCTGACGAATGGAGCCGCTTGGGCCTTGGGTATTGGCTCTGCTAAAAACGCTCTGACGCTCGATCCATTCGCAAAGCGCAGTTATGCCAGCGGGCCTCATCCTTTTGAGACACTGAAGCGCGTCGAAAAACCCACAACCTACATCGATGAAGAACGCGTAGCGCGGGTTCCCAAACGCGCGGATATGTTCGCCCGCTCAAAGTTCGGCGACATGGGCAAGGCCAATCAAGACGCAACGCGCGGCGGCTATTTCGCGCAGAAATCCCCTCTTGCGCAGGCGCTCCGGCGTCCGTTAGGAGCCTTTCTAGTCCTCCAAGATGGCGCGCATGCCGAAAGTGTTAGCCCAGATGCTCTGGATGCGCAGGCCAACGCAGATGGCATCAAAGCTGTTGCCTATTTCCTTGGCGTGGATGCCGTAGGTATTTCACGTTGTCCCGAGTGGGCTTGGTATTCTCACGACGCCAATGGCGATCCAATTACGCCTGAACACCCGAATGCTATAAGTTTCATCATCGATCAGGGGTTTGAAACGACCGAAGCATCTTCGGGGGACGATTGGATCGCGGTGGTACAATCTATGCGCGCTTACTTGCGGTTTTCCTTGCTCGGTGGGATCGTTGCCAAGCACATCCGCAACCTCGGCTATGCGGCCCAGACACATACCAACGTACAAAGCGAGGTCGTGCATCCACCGCTTTTATTGTTGTCCGGTCTAGGTGAGGTCAGCCGGATTGGTGAAGTCATCGTTAACCCTTTTCTCGGTCCACGCCTCAAATCCGGGGTTATCACGACCGATATGCCCTTGGTGCATGACAAGCCGATTGATTTTGGCATGCAAGCCTTTTGCGAATCTTGCAACAAGTGCGCACGAGAGTGTCCGTCCGGCGCGATTACTGCCGGTCCAAAGCTGATGTTCAACGGTTACGAAATTTGGAAATCGGACAGCCAGAAATGCACAACTTACCGCCTGACGCAAAAAGGCGGGGCAATGTGCGGGCGTTGCATGAAGACATGCCCGTGGAATGTCGAAGGGCTGCAACACGAAAAACCACTTCGCTGGATGGCAACGAATGTGCCGGCGATGGCGGGAATCCTCGCAAAGCTTGACGACGTTGTCGGCAACGGCAGCATCAATCCGGTGAAACGCTGGTGGTGGGACCTGAAATGGCAGCCAGATGGCACTTGCGAAATGATCAATCCGCAAGATGAGCCGCCCAATTACCGTGAGCTTCAAACCGATCTAAAACTTGACTATGCAGACCAAACGCTCGCCGTCTACCCTGCCGATCTCGCCCCGCCGCCATGGCCCTTTCCCTTCCCTATGGATCGCGAAAAGGGGATTGAGGCGTATCAAGCGCTGATCACAGCGAAGGAATATCAGCGCCGTCTTGATGCTGGTACAGAGGCACCAACACCCCACAGGTTCAGCCCGCCTGACGTTGCACCGGTGATCCGCGTGCAGGTCACCAAAGCCGAGAAAATGACGGATGACGTCACCAAATACGAGTTCTCATCGCTAGATGGCGAACCCTTGCCAGATTGGACCGCAGGGGCGCATTTGGACATCGTCGTCGCGCCTGAATACCTGCGCCAATATTCAATGAGCGGTGATCCGAGCGACAAAAACAAATACCAGATTGGCGTTCTGCGCGAAGATCAGGGACGCGGTGGATCAAAGTTATTACACCGTATTTTTACGGAAGGGCGTAAGATTTTCATCTCTAAACCGATCAACCATTTTCCGCTTGCACCTGCGGGCACGAAGCATTTCCTGATGGGCGGCGGCATTGGAGTCACGCCAATGATAGCTTTTGCGCATGAATGCCACGCCAACGGCTTTGACTTTGAGTTGCACTATTCCGCCTCGAAAACCGCTAACGCGGGCTTTGTAGAAGATCTTAAGGCTTTCCCATGGGCTGACAAAGTTACGTTTCATTTCTCAGATCAGAACGAACGCGCGGATCTGGATCATATTCTTGCCGGACATCAATCGGGATGGCATGTCTACGCATGCGGGCCTGATCGTTACATGACCGGCGTTATGGATGCTGCGGAGCGTCAAGGATTTCCGGAAGAGCCGCGGCATCTGGAGTATTTCTCGGTGCCGGACCTGCCGGAATATGAAAATCATGAATTTACCGTACGGCTCACAAAATCGGGCAAAGACTTTACGGTTCCAGCAGACAAATCGGCCGCCGATGTTCTGATTGAAAACGGGTTTCCAATTGATCTGAAATGTTCCGACGGTATTTGCGGGGTTTGTAAATGTGGACTTAATGACGGCGATGTCGAGCATCGGGATTTTGTGCTGTCCAAGGCACAGCGCCGCGATGCGATAATCCTGTGTCAATCACGAGCCGCAAAGAAAGACGGGCTTGTCGAGATAGACCTATAAGCAGTGGGGCGGGTCAGATTTCGTAGACATCCAAATCCTCGACAATCCCACTTTCGCCGGAAAAATGCTTAGAGAGGTCAGTCAATGCGCGGCTGTGAGAGGCCTCATTGTCCATGTGTATGCGAAAATGACTGAGATAAAGGCGCTTTACACCGACGCTTTCGGCCATCCGTGCAACCTCGCCAGGGTCTGGACTAAAAGCCATCAATGCGGGGTGCAAAATCTCGCCGCTGCCTCGGTAGCACCAGTGCAGCAGAAAATCTGCATCACGGCTGAGATCAGTGATGTCTGGATTGATGCCTGTATCACCAGAATAGACAAATTTTTTGCCCTCAGCCTCAACCGAGTAGCCCAGGCAATCAAGAATTGGCTGAGCGTGTGTTGCTTGGGCTGTTTCAAGGTGCCAGCCGTCGCCCTCAAAAGTGAAACCAGGTTCGATCTCGATGATCTGAGGCGCAGGCCAAGGTCGAGGCAAGGTGCCGCCGCGCGCAACCCAGACTTGCTGGCTTTGCGGCAGTTCGGTGCGGGCGCGCAGATCGTTGTTCAGGACACCATTGCGCCCGAAATAGCCTTCTGTGATGTCTTTCAACGGCTTGGGACCGAAGACTTTCAACGGAGCGGCGCCCTCATCCCAAGCTGCGTGCACAAGGCGGGCGTAGTCCATCATGTGATCGCTGTGATAGTGTGTAAAAAAGAGATGTGTTATGTCTTTCGGCAATCGTCCGGACCGCAGCAGGTTATCCACAACGCCACCGCCGCAATCGAATAGAATGCGGTCATTGCCTGCTTCCAGCAGATAGCCTGATGAGGCACGACGGCTGTATGCTTCAGGTGAACCCGAGCCCAGAATTGTTAACTTCATGGTACCCTCACGTCGCAGGTGGCGGGGTCGCTCCAGGAGCCCCTAATTTCAGCGCCGCTTCGCGCCCTCCGTAGTGTTCAACCAAAGCCGCCTGATCTGCGAAGGCCAATGAATCCATGGCTTCGGGATCGCAAATCTCTCGCAGAGCCGCCTCAAGCTCGGCCAGAGTCGCGGCATGCGTGGGCTCATTGGATAGATCAACTAACTCTTCTGGATCCGCTTCCAAATCGAACAGTTCAGGCGGGAAACCTATGTAATAGTTCAGTTTCCAACGCCCCTTACGCAGCATGAATCCTCCCGACACTGATCCGACGGCGTGGTATTCACTCAGGATCGGGCGATCGTTCTGGGCTGGCTGGGCGGCGATATCTTTCAAAGATTGAGCGCCATCGGCCGCGGCAATATCGGTGCCGAAATGCTGAGCAATGGTCTTGGACAGGTCTAGCAAGCTGACGGGCGTGTCGCATGTGCCCTTGGGAACGCCAGGCCCAGCCATAATCATCGGGATTTGAACGCTTTCTTGATAAAAGTTCGATTTCCCCCACAAGCCGCGCGCACCGACATTGTCGCCGTGATCAGAGGTGTAAACGACCGTTGTATCCTCGGCCATACCTGCACCTTCCAGCGCGGATAGGATCTGTCCGACGTTATTATCCATCCAGCTGCAAAGCCCATAGTAAGCAGCCATGGCCTGTAGACGTTCTTCGGGGCTGTTGAATTTGGTCTCGCTATCCATGGATGCGTTTTGCTTTTCTATCCAGGGATGGCGCTTGTAGCCAGTATCTGGATGCAACTTGACCTCGGGTAGGCTGTCCGTTGGGTAAAGATCGTAAAACTCTTGCGGCACGATCAATGGAAAATGAGGCGCAACGAGACCAACATAAAGACACCAAGGTTGGCCTACATCTGACGCTGCTCTCTCAGCGAGCCATTGCTTAGTTCGATTGGTTACAGAGGCATCATAATCGGTGTATTTCGACGTGCCCGGTCCGATGTATTCCCCCAACATGCGCCCGCCTCCGGGGGGCTGGACGCGTTCGTCTTCACGCCGGATAGATGCCCAGACCATGCCGACACCATTGACCACCTGCATCGGGATATGTTCGACATCAAAACCAGCAGGATCGGAAGCGTCGCGGTAGTGAAGCTTGCCGATACTTTCCACTGGAATGCCCTTGTCCTGTAAAGCGTGGCCCCATCCCGGCGTTGCACCCGTATAGGGCATGGCATTGTCCCAAAGGCGGTTTTGGTGTGGATATCGTCCTGTGGCAAAGCTGGCCCGCGCGGGCACACAAATTGGGCTTGGCGTATACGCATCTGTAAAGCGCGTGCCCTTTGCCGCCAACGCATCGAGGTTCGGGGTTTTGACAAATGGATGACCCGCACAGCCCATCGCGCGGGCCTGATGTTCGTCAGACATGATGATCAGAAGGTTGGGCCGGTTCATATAATTACTCTCCCTCGAAATTCGTTTTCTCCGCAGCAATCTCAAGTTTATCGAGTACACGGCGGAAGGTGCTGATCTCGTCAGCGCTTAGGTCAGCGCGGAGCCAGTTCTGCCTTTTACGTGTCGCTGGTAGCGCGCGATCAAAGATATCTTGCCCTTTGTCGCTTAACGATAAATGCTGAACGCGATGGTCAATGTCATCCGGGATCGATGTTACAACCCCCTGATTTACAAGATTTTTGACGTTCCTGCTAAGCAATCCTTTGTCCAATGCCGCTTCTCGCGACAAGTCAGACAAGCGGGTTTGGCCGACTGCACCGATCAAAGCTACGACGCGCCACTGGGTCAGCGTCAATCCCACCGTATCCATCAATACACGGGCCCCCTGCGCATTCAGTTTTGCCTGAACGCGAGATATGCGGAACGTCAGATATTGCTGAAGTGGAAGGTCCTCCAAGAGCACATATGGCAGGTCGGGCTTTGGGGGGGCATTACTCATCCATGTCTCCTTTGAGATTAGCATTTCGTGATTTACTTGTCTCGTCAACTTTTTTGTTGACCCATCAACTTTTGTATGGATGATCAACAAAAATCTAGGGAGGATCACATGAAACGTATTTTTAAAACGGCGATTGCCGTTGCTAGTCTACTCACACTTTCCACCGGCGCATTTGCGGCGGATTGGACCCCACCTGGCCCGATAAAACTGATGATCGCATTTGGAGCCGGGGGCGGTGCGGACACACAAGCACGCATGATCGCCGAGGAAATCGAGGCGGCAAAGGGTTGGAAAATCATCCCCGAGCAGGTTACTGGAAAAGGTGGCTTGAATACGGTTAATGCGCTCAAAGATGCGCCAAAGGACGGCACTGCAATTGGCATGATTGTGACCGAAACGTTGGGCTACAATCTTGCAGCAGCGAATGCGGGCGATCCAAGCGTTGCAACAGCCATCACAACGACTGCTGGCAGTCAGATGGCCGTCGTTTCCCTGAGCTCTAAGGGTTACAAAACCTTGGCAGACGTTATTGCGGCAGCAAAAGGTGGCGAGGATATTCGCTTCGGTGTGATGAGCCCATCACTTGCTGATCTTGCGTATGTTATCGGAAAAGAAAACGGCGTCGAGTTCAACATCATCTCGGTGCGCGGCGGCAAAGCTGTAATGAACGGTCTGAACGCGGGCGATATGGACGTCGGTTTTGGTGCTGGCATTCAAGCCAAGGCTGTGGCCGCAGGTGATATGGTTGAGCTGGCCTCAGCCAAAAGCGGACCATTGGCGGCGACGCCTGAGGCACCAAACTTGATGGACTTTGGCGTCAATTTCCCCAATGACACAATGTTCATGTTTGCAGGGCCGAGTGGCATGGATCCTGCTGCGCGTGACGCCATTGCTGCAGCAATTGCTGAAGTGATTTCCGCAGAGGGTTCCAAAGCGGGTGGCTTCATCAACAAGGCATTTGGCGGAGTGGATGTTCGCTCTGGTGACGCGTTAGATGCCCTGATTGCTAAGGCTTATGAAGATGCGGGCGCGTTGCTTGAAGCGTCAGCTGAGTAACGCAAAAAGAAAAAACGGCAGGTCCAGTGGTGTGCTGGGCCTGCCTGTATATTGGGCTAGACATGACACAGCATTCCCGTAGCAACGTAATATTGGGCCTGATCTTTATCGTCTTTGCCGTGATTGTCGCCTTTGTCTGGGTTCCACTTGATACCGAAACAGGGCTGATCGAAAAGGTTCGTCGCCAAACCAATATCGGCGATGCGCTCGCGCCTACTGTTGCAGCCTTTTTCATCGGTTTGGGCGGTGTCCTTTTGATTTTGTTTGAACGCAACGCCCCTAATCAACCCCGCGTGAGCTTTGCCAATCTGACGTTCATTAGCGTACAAATCGGGGTTTTGGTTCTTGGATTTCTTGTCATGCTCTACGCAGGAGCGATTGCGATCACAGTGACAGGAGTTGAGGAAGAATACCGAATACTTCGTGATACGGCTCCTTGGAAATATATAGGATATTTCCTAGGCGGCATTGTCATCGTGGCTGGGCTAATTTCACAGGCAGAAGGACGCGTGTCAGCGCGCAGCGTTTTGATTGGAATTTGCGTCGTCATAGCGCTGATCGTAATCTACGACCTGCCCTTCGAAAACCTGTTACTGCCTCCAAACGGGGACGTTTGATGACGGTCCTTGACTATATCTGGATGGGTGTTCTTGCAGTGTTTCAAGGGCCGGAATCGTTTTCGCTTCTGGGATTGCCCGTTTCGATAACGCTCGTGATGATCCTCGCTGGTTTCTTACTCGGTATCATGGTCGGTGCAACACCGGGCATGGCTGGCCCGGTCGCTATGGCAATCTCGCTTCCAATCCTGATCTCTGTATTTGGATATCATCCCGATGCTTTGTTGCCAGTGGTCGGATTTCTGATCGGCATCATGAAGGGCGCAACGATCGGCGGCGCGGTTCCTGCAGTCTTGTTCAATACTCCCGGCACGCCCGATGCCTATATGACAACACTTGACGGTTACCCGATGGCGCAACGTGGCAAGGCGAAGAAAGCACTGCGCGTTGCACATTTATCTTCGGCCTCTGGTGACACGTTTTCGGACATCGTGCTCTTCGTTTGCGCGCCATTTCTCGCGATCTTTGTCGAGGCCTATCTGGACTTACCAGAGAAAACCGCGCTGCTGATTTTGTCGCTGAGCTTCATCGCGGTGGTGATAGGCGGATCGCCCGCGAAAGGCCTAATTTCCACCGGACTTGGCTTGCTCGCGGTTTACATAGGCACCGGCGAGGATTTTTATCCAAGGCTATCTATGGGCACGCAAGAGCTTTCGCGCGGCTTTCCGATCGCGACCTCGGTGCTTGGCGTTTTGATCATCGGTGCGGTGTTCAAGGGTCTGGATGAGCTATGGCACGAACGACGCAGCAAAGGCGCAATTGCAATCGTGCCGGACGATGGCGACCAGCGCTTGCACTGGGCCGACATTCGCCGTCTGTCACCCTACATCGCGCGATCTGCCGTTATTGGAACGACGATCGGTGCCTTGCCCGGCGTTGGCTCAACCCTTGCTGCAACGCTTGGCTATACGTTAGGCAAAGCCCAACATGATAAACGTAAAACCTCGGATCAAACCGCCTTTGGGAACGGAGCAATGGAGGGCATTGCTGCGACAGAAGCGGCTAATTCCTCTGTTTCAGGGGCAAACCTGATTCCCGTCTTGTCGCTCGGCATTCCAGGCAATGCCGCGGCCGTGTTCCTGATTTTGGCCATGGAATCCATAGGCGGCTTTAATCCCGGTCCATCTGTCTTCAAATTCTCAGCAGACCAAGTGAACACCGAGCTGGTCATGGCCTTTGGCCTTTTCACAGCTATGGTTGTTGCGAACTTGTTGAACTGGACAATCGGGGGGCTCTTCATGCGTTCAATGGGCGTGATGATCCGCATTCCCAAACAGATTTTGCTGCCTTCGGTCCTTTTGTTAACATTAACTGCCATCTACGTTCAGGAAACTCGGATTGAGGCGATTTGGTTCGCGCTCGCCTTTGGTGTGCTTGGCTATTTCATGCGGCTGCTTGCGATCTCGCCCCTGCCGTTTGTCATTGCATTCATCCTTGGGGGTCGGCTCGAGGAAACTGCGCGTCAGGCCTACTCGGCAACTGGCAATGATCCGTTCTTTTTGTTCAACAATCCCATTGCCGCACTGTTCATGGCAGCGGCCTTTGGGATCGTCATCTTCTCTACTCGCAAGACAAAAGGTGCTTTATGAGCCGACCCAATATTCTCTTAATTTCGTCCGACCAACACCGCGCCGATTGCATGGGATTCATGGGTCGTAAGATCAAGACGCCCCATCTAGACCAGCTGGCAGCCGAAGGGACTGTTTTCGATGCCTGTATCACGCCCTCACCAGTCTGCCAGCCTGCGCGTGCGTCAATTCTGACGGGCCAACTGTGCCGCACCCACGGCGTTCATGATAACGGTATCGATCTGCCGCCAGAAATCGGTGACAAAGGGTTTGCAGGGGCGATGGCTGCTGCTGGCTATCAAACCAGCTACTTTGGCAAGGCGCATTTTTCCACGTACCACACCTACGAACCAACGGGGACACCAGAATGCCTTCGCTCCTCAGCCGATTTTGGCGAGGATTGGTTTGGACCTTACATGGGATTTGAGCATTTGGAGTTGATGCTCGTGGGTCACAACTGGTGGGCCCCTGAAAAGCCGCCCGCAGGACAGCATTACGAGCGATTTTATCACAAGGATGGACGGGGCGACGAGAAAACCAAGGCGATGTGGGAAAATGCAGGCAACACAAAGGGCGCTGCGCAGGTCTGGCATTCTAAGCTTCCAGTGGCTTATCACAACACGCCTTGGACTGCGGACCGCGCTATCGAATGGCTGCGCCATGGGCGCGACACCGAAACGCCGTTTTGCACATGGGTTAGTTTCCCTGATCCGCATCATCCATTTGACTGCCCAGAGCCGTGGTCGCGTTTACACGATCCAGCAGAGGTCGATCTACCTGAGCACCGCACTCGCAGCTATGAAGGTCGCCCCTGGTGGCATCAGGCCGCAATGGAGGGCGAACCCGCCGATCCCAAGTTCGCGGACATTCGCAAGGCCTATAGCCGCATTGCACCACAAACCGACGAGCAACTTCGCGAGATCATCGCCAATACATATGGCCAAATCAGCTTTATAGATCACCAGATCGGCCGGATCATGAATGCGTTATTGGAAGAAGGGCTCGATGAGAATACGATTGTCATCTACATTTCTGACCATGGTGATTGGCTTGGAGATCACGGGCTGATCCTGAAAGGACCGATGCACTATGAGGGCTTACTGCGCGTTCCAATGATCGTGCGAGGCCCGAACGTACCTGCGGGCAAACGCGTATCCGAGCCGGTATCAACCCTCGATCTTGGCCCGACATTTTTTGACTACGGAAGTGCCGATCCGCTTTTGACCCAACACGGGCAAACCCTTCGACCTCTCATCGAGGGCGACGCCAAACGCGAAGTTGCCCGCAGTGAATGGGGTCTGAGGCCAGGCCGTGTCGGTGTCGCGCTCGAGCTTCGAACCGTGCGCACCAAACGGCACAAAATGACAGTTGATCTGATATCCGGCGATGGTGAGCTCTACGATCTTGAGACGGATCCGGATGAATTGGTTAATCTTTTTAATGATGCTGATGCGGCACCTATTCGCGCCAAACTGGAAGAGCTCGTTGCTTTGCGCGCCGACGATCTGTTGCCAGATCAAATCGCTGTGGGAACCGCATAGAAGATGTTTTGATTACAATCTATCTTTTCAGGGGAAGCAACACTAACAGCGGTGCCCCGCTCGGCAAATTTAGAGTGTTTAGCGCACAATTCCTGGGATGCTCTGACTGCGGTAAATGACACCAATCCACCGCACTGATGGAGCGCGAACTCTTGGTGCATAATCCGAGGTCTTTGAAAGCCCAGTTTTCCCGCTGCGCTGACGCGATCTCAAGAAGGTCAACGCTCAAATTGAGAAAATCGTCTAGGCAATCACTGCGGGCATGTTTCACGCATCAATGAAGGCAAAGATGGACGGTGGAGGCGCTCAAGGCAGAACTGGATGCCAAACGCGCCGCTCTGCCCGTATAAGACCCAATCATCCTACATCCGGCACTCGCCGAGACCTATCGTAAGAAGATCGTCGGATTGGCTGATAGCCTGAATGATGTGTCATGTCGCCAAGAGGTCGCAGAGCTATTTCGGGAACTGGCTTCAGAGGCACGGCTGTATCCTGAGGTGAACGCAAATGATGGTCATGTGATTGAATTCTATGAGGAATTGGCCGTGATCTTGGACTTTACTAAACCCAAAAACGACAAAAACCCACCGTTTTAAGGGTGGGTTGTCGACTACGTTGGTTGCGGGAGCTCGATTTGGACACTGTTTTCAAGAACTGCACCAGGCACGTATTTATCGGTAAGTGTTGGCGGGAAGCGGACCTTCGCCTCAAAGCGGCATCAAATCGCCACTATGGGTAAAGCGGACATTGACGGAACGCAACTATAGGGTGCGAAATGATCACTCCGTTTTCGCGAAGATTGAAACGCAGTCCTTTTCGAGACCTACATCCAGTTTGGCTCGCCCTGTTCCATGCCGGTAGCTT
>NZ_CBFHVK010000028.1:0-31099 GCF_965659345.1 Planktotalea sp.
AAGTACCGTGGCTGTAGGCTAAATCCGTCTGGGGTAAGGGGGAGATCGGCCTCAGACCGATTTGTGCAACAAAGCCTACCCCAAACCACTTGTTCAACCTCGAACCAAAATATTGTCTGACTGTCTGCAAGCGCATCAACTTCATCCCAATAATACTTTGATTTCAATTAGCGGTGGAGATGCCTCGATTCGCAAGAAGAATGTTGGCTCTACATCTCCAGAACGTAGCTAGTGAATAGATTTGCATTTTCGGCAAATCGGTGTCTTTCTTAAGGACTGCTTAGTATTTTTTTGTGCCACCACATGCAGGTTCGCGCAAGTGAACTGTTTTTGAAGGATTAAGCGCCCCCAGTGATGTATTTAATGAAGTGGTGCGCAACTTTGCTGCCTAAAACTCGAAAAGTGACTGTAAGAAGCTAGCAAAATCTTGGCCTTTCAACGGCAATTCTTAAGCTGTAGGGCGTGGCATCAGATTGCTTTTTCCCAACCCCACCCCCTTGCGTTCGCCCCCTTCTGGGTGCGGGCCGTCTGCCGCCCCCATCTCGAACATACCGCCCGCAAGAGCGATGAAATCGTGCAGCGGCGCGACAGTCGCCTTTGAAATTCTTTGGTGTCGGTCGTTCCCCCCTGTATCAACAGGGGGTGCGCAATACGCGTTAGCTTTGCTCATAAGCGTAGACAGGCTGCCAATCGTCACCCCAAGCGTCGCGCCAGTATTGTTTGCGTTCACTGTGCTGAATAGGCTGCCCGCCTTTCCACAGATCCGCTTGCGCTTCGGCATAGGTTTCAAAGAAGGCCGCGAGTTGATCACTCAAAGCAGACACAACATCTGAAAACGCCGGGTCCGTCGCGAGGTTCTGTGTCTCACCGGGATCGATTTCCACATCAAACAACTCGTCCTCGAACTTTTGTTGCGCGCCTTCGAACCGTTTAAAGAACGCCCATTTCGGTGTTCGGATCACGCGCGTTTCTTCCTGTTCTGAGAACACGACATCCGCGCCCCAGTTGCTCAAGTCTGATCCATTGATAACCGGCATGAGCGAGCGGCTGGGCAGCGCAGTTTCAGTCTGTGCAACACCCGCGTGATCCAGAATGGTCGCAAATACATCCATATTGGAGACCATCAACTTGCTGCGCAGGCCCGTTTCAGAGGTGCCCGGCTGCCGCATGATCATTGGGATGTTGTGCGCCGCGCGGTGCATGTTTGACGGAAGCGTCGCAGCGCCATGCCCCCAAAAACCATGCTCACCCGTAGACAGCCCATGATCCGTCGTGAAAATCAGCAGAGTGTCATCCGCAATCTCAAGTCGATCCAGTGTCTCCATGATTTTGCCCACGCCGTCATCCACCATCGAAATCTGGGAATAGAAGTTGCGCAGGGTCCCCAAATCATTCGGCGCACGCATCAGCATGGAGAAATCCAGATGCTCGGACGCGTCAGAGGCGCGCAGCATATAACCATCGACCGCCGCTTTGCTCAGCCCTTGGCGCGGGATCGAATTCATCGGGCACTCCGCATAGCGCGCGGTATGGCGGTTCTCATCGGTTTCTTTTGTCGCCGGCCAATGGCCGTAAGGCGCAGGGTATGGGAGGTAGAGGAAAAACGGCGTCTCAGCTTGTGTTTGCTCCTCGATAAACTCGACACCTTTGTCGGTGAAGAAATCTACCGAGTGCCCCGGTTGGTCATAAACCTTGCCATTGTCGAAAATTTTGTTGCGATAAAAGCTGCGCACATGGCCGTCTTCGAGCGTTACCCAATTGTCGAAACCTTCAGCGGGGGACGTGGGCTGCCCGAGGTGATACTTACCCACAAGCGCCGTTGCATAGCCCTGCGATTTCAAGGCTTTGGGCAAGGTGTTCAATCCATCAAGGGAATGCCAGTCACTTGGCCAGTTGGCCATCTGCCGGTCATCAATCCATGAATGCACCCCGTGTTGTGACGGCATCATACCAGTCAGCACAGATGCTCGGCACGGCGAGCAGAATGCATTGGGACAAAACGCATTGTCGAACGTCACGCCCGTCTCGGAAAGCCTGTCCAGATTGGGTGTGTGAATTTCATCGTTACCGTAGCAGCCTAAAGTGGACGCTTGCTGGTTGTCAGTAAAAATCAGAATGATGTTTGGGTGTTTGCTCATACGGTGTCCTGAGGGGTTAACGGCACGCCCATGTAGGCCCGCAAGGTTTCTTTGAGGCCTGTCAAAACGCTGCCGTCTTCGAGGGTGAAGACGTGGTTTTTGTTGATCAGATCGTTCTGGATAACGCCGACGATCAGCTGAAAACAAAAGCTCAACCGGACCTTGGTTTCATCAGGGCCGTAGTGTGGAAAGGCGTCGCTCAACCCCTCATGCACAGTCAGCAATGTTTGCTTGGCCGTGGTGCGAAACGGGGCCCAAGGATCATCTTCATCCATGATCCTCAAATAGGTTTCGCGCAGCACGCCGCGGAACTTACTGGCGAATATGGCCCCGATTAGATCGACGAGCGCATCTAGTCCCGCACCCCCACCAAGCTGGCGCAGCTTTGCGGCAGTAAACGCCGCTTCGAACTCGCGGCTAATTCCTTGCGATGCATAGGCGCTCACCGCTCTGAAATAGGCATCTTTGTCCTGAAAACGGGTGTAGAAACTGCCCACAGAGTTGCCGCTGACTGTCGCAAGCTCGACAATTTTCAAATCATCCAACCGCCGTGTTTGCAACGCCTCGATACCTGCGTTGATAAAGCCATCGCGCGCTTTAACACTGCGGCTTTGGCGCGCTTTGAAAACGCCCGGAATGTCCTCGTGCAAATCTAATATGTCAAAGTTCATCAAAACAATAGGGCCTCCTTTGCCCGTTAGTAAATCTGGCAATTGCAGGCAGAGTCAAAGAAAAAGAAACTGAACTCATATTCTTTTTTATTGACTCAATTTGCGGCTGGCACCTACGCTCGCCTTAAATGATCCCTGCAAAAAAGCCGGGTACAGACAAAAAATAGGGAGAAAAGACATGAAACGAAGAGGGTTGATAAAGGCCGCATTGGTTGCTGCGCTTGCGACGTCCCTGCCAATCGCGGCGCATGCGCAAGAGGTCAAACTACGGGTCGCAAACTGGCTGCCGCCTGTGCATCACATGACAGATACATTGCGCGCTTGGGCAGATGAGCTTGAAAAAGCATCAGGTGGTGAAATCGCAGTCGAAATTATGTCAGCACCACTGGCAAAGCCGAACGGTCAATATGATCTGGCCAAGAACGGGATCGTCGATATCGCCTATTCCGTCGCCGCCTTTCAGCCCAAACGTTTCTGGAAGTTGAACGCGGCAGAAGTGCCGTTTGCAGCCCCAAGTGCTGAGGCCGCTGCTGTTGCCGCTTGGCGTTGGTATGAGGGCAATGGGTTCATCGAAGAAGACACCAGCGACACCAAACTACTCGCGTTTTTCGCTCATGCGCCGCACCTCTATCACAGCGCTGTACCGCTGACATCACTGGCTGATTTTGATAGCCTGAAAATTCGGGCGGGTGGCAACGGCGTGCGGATCGCAGAGATGATGGGCGCGGTGCCTGTCGGCATGCCTCCGGGGCAAACCAACGAGGCGATGTCAAAGGGTACGATCGACGTGTCACAGTTCCCTTGGGAGTCCGTCAAAGGCTTCCGCCTTGACGAAGTGTCCTCGCATCATTTGGTCATTCCGGGTGGTACATATGCTGGCATCTTCTGGATGACGATGAACCCCAAGACCTGGGACAAGCTAAGCGATGCGCAAAAGGACGCTGTGACATCTGTGTCAGGTGAGTGGGGCACACGGTTCCTGTCACAAATGTGGGACGAACAAGAAGCCGTCGGGATCGCGAAAGCGGAAGCTGCAGGCAATACGATTACGACAATGTCCGAAGAAGACACTGCCAAACTGTTTGAAATGACGCGCGTCTTTGCGGATGACTGGATCGCCAAAGCGAATGAGGCGGGCTTGGACGGGCAAGGGTTGATGAGCAATTTCAACGAAATTGCGGCATCGTTGAAGTAAGATTGGTGCTGGCAATCTCAGAAAAACTGAGCAGGCAAGCCGCACTTGGGCTTGCCTGGTTTGCTGCACTCACTTTGGTCGCAATCATGACGATGACGTTTGTGGACGTCATCGGACGCAATTTTCTCGGCCGTTCCTTGATTGGCACTGTTGAAACGGTGTCTTTGATGATGAGCGTACTGGTGTTCAGCGGGCTCGCCGTGACCGAGCTTAATCGCGGTCATATCGTCGTGGAGACGTTCCAGAGCCTGTTTCCAAGGCCCCTAAAGCGCACGTCTAAGATTGTGAATTCACTACTCGCAGTTGGCGTTGCTAGTCTGCTCCTAAATCAGCTTTTTACCAAGACGTTGGATGTACTTGCAGAGCAAGAGTTCACTATGATCCTTAAGCTGCCTTACTGGCCTGCGGCGATCTTGATGCTGATTGGATTTGCAGTCTTTTTTGCGTTGCTGGTCTTGCGCTTGATCCGTGATGTTACCGGGCCACAGGACGATCCCTATGCCGATTGAAACACTGGTTCCTCTGGTTTTTGCACTGCTGTTCTTTGTGCTTTTCCTTGGGGCAAACCTTGGCCTCGCCATGTCTGGTGCCGCCCTTTTCGGCACCACGATGATTATCGGCCAAGATGGTGCTTTGGCGTTGGCTGGGCTTTCGGTCTATGAGAGCGCGCAGAACTTTTCACTCAGCGTTATTCCCCTGTTTGTTCTGATGGGATCGTTCGCGACGAAATCTGGTATCTCCACGGATCTTTTCTCAGCGTTCAACACTTGGCTCAGACGCCGCAAAGGCGGGCTGGCGCATGCGAGTATCGCAGCCTGTGCCGCCTTTGGCGCGGTCTGTGGATCGTCCATCGCAACCGCTGCAACGATGGGCAAAGTGGCGTTGCCGCAGATGGCGAGGTTTGGCTACAGCGACAGGCTGGCCACAGGGGCCTTGGCGGCAGGCGGCACCATTGGCGTTTTGATCCCGCCCAGCGTGATCATGCTGATCTATGGTATCCTGACCGAAACCAGCATTGGCGATCTGTTCATCGCAGGCATCGTGCCGGGTTTGCTGCTCACGCTATTTTTCATGATTACAATCGTTGTGATGATCCGCATTCACCCAGCCTCCGCCCCTGACGTGGCACAACAGGAAGATGATTTTGAAAAAGACCCACAAGGGTCATCAATCAGAAAGGTCTGGGCGACGCTATTGTTGTTCATCATGGTCATCGGTGGCATTTATGCAGGCATCTTTACCCCCACAGAGGCCGCAGGATTTGGAGCCGTGGGTGCGTTATTTTTGGGCGTTGTAATGCGCCGCCTCACCCTCAAATTGATCGGCGAATGTTTGATTGAGACGGTCCAAACCACCTCGATGATTTTCTTGATCCTGATCGGGGCCATCTTGTTTGCAGGGTTTCTATCGCTGAGCGGTACACCTGCCTTGTTGGGGCAATGGATCACCGGCCTAAGCCTGTCACCGCTTGGCACCATTCTGGTGATCGTGGGCATCTACATCATCTTGGGCGCGTTTCTGGACACGATGGCGATGATCATCCTGAGCATTCCGATCTTTTTCCCGATTGTGATGTCACTGGGGTTTGATCCGATCTGGTTCGGGGTGCTGGTGGTTCTGGTGGTGGAACTGGCGCTGATCACACCGCCGCTTGGCATGAATGTCTTTATCATTCGCGGGGTTGTTCCGCATGTTCCGCTGTCGCAGATCTTCGCGGGCGTCATGCCGTTTTGTATCGCTTTGATCGCGTTGATCGTGCTAATCATTGCAGTTCCGTCAGTCGCGACGTTCCTACCTGAACTCGCAAACAGATAGCCGAACCGAAGGGATCACAATGATTTCTGTACATACAAACAAAGCAAACGCAGCCATCGCAAACCGGCTGCCCCTCGCGCGCGCGGATGCAGAGCGGGATGCATCGCGTGGATGGCTCGCATCGCTCAAAGGTCCGGTGATGCGCGCAGATGGCGGCGTAGCGTGGGACCCCGCATGGTTTGATTTCCTGGCAACCGACTGCCCTGACACGGCCAACCCGTCGCTGTGGCGTCACGCGCAGCTCAACGCCAAGCACGGGCTGTTTGAGGTCACCGACGGTGTGTGGCAGGCGCGCGGCTGCGATTACGCCAACATGACGATTATCCGCGGTGATTCTGGCTGGATTTTGGTCGACCCGCTGATGACGTCTGAGAGTTCTGCCGCCGCTTTGGCCCTAGTCAATGACACGCTCGGGCAGCGCCCCGTCAGCGCGGTTTTGGTGACGCACACGCACCCAGACCACTTTGCCGGACTGCGCGGTGTAACGTCCGACAATCCGCCGATTTATGCGCCTGAACATTTCATGGATTACGCCGCTGCCGAAGGGGTGCTGGGCGGCAACCACACATCGCGCCGCGCGGTGGATCAATTTGGTATTGCGCTGCCCATCGGCCCTGAGGGTATGATCGACGGTGGAATCGGCAAGACCGTGGCGCGCGGCAATCGCGGCTTTGTGGTGCCGACCGATTACATCAAGGCTACCGGTGAGAAACGCATCATCGACGGCGTGGCGTTTGAATTCCTGATGGCGTCGGGCACTGAGGCTCCTGCCGAGTTCACCTTTCTAATGCCCGATCATGGCGTTCTTTGCATGGCCGAAGTCTGCACCCAAACCATGCACAACGTGCTGACCCCGCGCGGCGCGGAAGTGCGCGACCCGCTGCTCTGGGCGCGAGTCATCGATGATGCACTCTGCCGGTTCAGGGATCGCACTGACATTTTGATCAACAGCCACAACTGGCCCATCTGGGGGCGCGAGGGTGTTGAGCAATTTATGCTCGAACAGCGCGACATTTATAAGTTCACCCACGACCAGACGCTGCGGCTTGCAAATCATGGGATGGGACCGGATGAGATCGCAGCAGCACTGCGAGAACCTGACTTCCTGAGCGAGGCGCTCCATGCCCGTGGCTACTATGGTACGCTCGCCTTCAATGCCCGGGCGACCTATCAAAAGTACTACGGCTTTTTTGATGGCCGTCCCATCAGCCTAAACCCGCTGCCGCCAGAACAACTGGGCGTGCACTACGTTGAGGCTTTGGGCGGAGTGGGTCGCGTTTTGGAGCTGTCTGAAAAGGCGGTGTCAGAGGGCAATCTGCAATGGGCCGCGACGCTGTTGAACCATGCAGTTTTCGCGCATGAGGACAGCGCCAAAGCCCCCCTTGCAGAGGTTTACCGCAACATGGCCTACGGCGAGGAAAGCGCGATTATGCGTAACATTTACCTCGCGGGCGCGCAGGAATTAGAACAAGGCGCGCCGCGTCTTCAGGGGGCAGGAGGACGCAATAGTGACCTTGCCGCGACGCTTGGGTTAAAAGACTGGTTCGATGCAATGGCCGTGCGCCTGAACCCGGAGAAAGCGCGAGATGTTAGCTTTGCGATCCGGTTCATTGTTGACGGTGAAGCCGCCGTTGTGAGCGTTGCGCGACAGGTAGAATTTGCGCGCATCGGGGACACCGCCAGCGCTGTCGATTGTGCTGTGACTCTTGGAGCGGAAGACCTTGAAGCACTGGCGGCGGGAACCCTGAGCGCCAAAGATTTAGACGTTTCAGGCGACATAAAGGCGCTAACCCAGTGGCTGAACCTGCACGATACTTTCGACCTTTGGTTCAACATCGCAACTCCATGAAGTCAGCAAAATCTCACATTGAATGGACTGTTGAGGGCGCGCGGCAAGCAAGAGCGAACGCTGAAGTTGAGCAAGGGCGGTTTCGCAAAGCTATAAGCCCGATAATTGCGCGTGGTATAAGCACCAAGAGCAAATTGGCCGCAGCATTCGTCGGGCACAAAGCCTATGACAAACAGTTGTCAAAAGTCGCGCAGCATATGAACCGTAATCGGGATGCATTTTCGCGCTATACACCGCGACAAGGCGATGTGGTTGTCTCGGCCTATTTCAAAGCGGGCACCAACTGGATCATGCATGTGTGCCATCAGATTTGCTACCTCGGCGAAGCTGAGTTCGAGCATATTCAGGATGTTATCCCATGGCCTGACGCTGCTGAGCCGCGTTTTTGGATCAATGTGCATGACAACACGGTCCGACAAACGCCGACAGGCTTGCGGGTGATCAAATCCCACCTGCCAGCAAGCCAAATCCCGATCAACGAAAGCGCCAAATACATCGCTGTGACCCGTGATCCAAAGGATTGCGCTGCGTCTGCCTATCATTTTTTCCGATCATTGGTGTTCGGGGCCGCCATGCCACCACCAGACGTTTGGCTTGCGCATTTCAGGTCTGAGGAGCCGAACTTCGGCCGATGGGATGTGTTCACTGACGAATGGTACCGGCTGGGTCAGAACGAGAATGTCCTATTCTTGTGCTTTGAAGACGTGAAGCGTGACAGCATGGGTGCCATTGCTCAGATCGCCCAGTTTCTGGGGGTTCGCCTTACGAATGAACAGCTTGAGCGCGTCGCGCATTTGACCTCTGTAAAGGTCATGAAAGCGATCAACCATAAATTCTATCCAGCCCGTCAAAGCCGCTTTACCGACCCAAACGGCAAGATCATTCGCAAAGGGCGCGTGGGGGACGCGCCCACCTTGTTCACGCGAGAAGACCTTGATGCGTTTGACACCCATTGGAAAAACGCGCTTGCTGCGCTCAGCAGTGAATTTCCCTATGTCGAACGCTATTGACGAGATTGATAAAGGACCGTCACAGAATGAGTCATGCTATAGAATTCGACTACGTCATCGTCGGTGGTGGGGCCGCAGGATGCGTTCTTGCAGCAAGGTTAGCCGCTGAAAGCGATGGCACTGTCGCGCTGCTGGAACGCGGCAAGCAAGACACCAACAGATGGATCCACATTCCTGCGACCTTCTTCAAGGCATTGCAAAGCGAAGATGCGGACGCGGTCGTCTCGGAGCCGGACGCGTCGCTGAATGGCAACCCGTTTCCCGTGCCGCAAGGGCGTGTTCTGGGGGGCGGGTCATCGGTCAATGGAATGATTTACATGCGCGGCCAGCATCAGGACTATGATGATTGGGCGGACGCACATGGCTGTACTGGCTGGGCCTTCGAGGATGTGCTGCCAACGTTCAAACGGCAAGAACAGAACACGCGCCTCATGGATGATTTTCATGGGGGCCAAGGCAAACTGATTGTCGATGATCCAGCGACGCCACACCCTGTTTCAAAGATGGTGATTGAGGCAGCGGTGGCCGCAGGCATCCCGCGCACGGATGATTTTAACGGTGCCAAACAGGAAGGGGCAGGGTGGTATCAGGTCACCGCATCGGACGGGCAACGTCAGTCTGCGGCGACGTGTTTTCTGCGGCCTGAGTTGCACCGCGAAAACCTGACAATCCTCACCAACTATCATGCACAGCGAATACGGACCGAGAACCGGCGCGCGACAGCCGTTGAGGCAAAGGACAACGCGGGCCAAGACGTGAGCGTCATGGCGCTTCGCGAAATCATTTTGTGCGCGGGCAGCTTCCATAGTCCCAAGCTGTTGATGCTTTCGGGCATCGGCCCTCGTGATGAGCTGGATCGGCACGGTATTGATATCGTTTTTGAGTCTGACGAAGTCGGGCGCAACTACCAAGATCACGTTGGCGCGCCTGTTACGCGCCGTCTTGATGGCATCAAGGGCCTGTTTGGTGCGGATCGAGGGTTTGCAGCGCTCAAAAACGGCATTGATTATTTTGGCTTCAAACGCGGCTTGCTGATGTCGAACCTGTTGCAAGCGGGCGCATGTGTTGACACGGATGGCTCTGGTCGGCCCGATGTCCAATATAACTTTGCACCTTTTGCACCCGGTGCCCCTGGCGCGCCGCCGCTGCCCTTTCACGCTGTGCAAGTTCACCCCATGACCATGCGCCCCAAGTCGCGTGGCAGGCTCGGCCTGAGGTCGAAAGACGCCTCTGATGCGCCAAAGTTCTTGTCCAATGCTCTGGGCCATATGGACGATCTGGATACATTGCGGCGCGGAGTGCGTCTGGCGCGGCGCATTTTTGAGCAGATGGGCCCAAAGGACAACGTTGGCGAAGAAGTCTGGCCTGGTCCGAATATCGACAGTCGGATCGGGTCGAACAATCTAGACGATGCCATTCGTGAACATGCGCGAACGATCTTTCATCCCGCAGGCACCTGCCGCATGGGACCAACGCCAAGCGCCGTTGTCGACCTTGAATTGCGGGTGAACGGTATTGAAGGATTGCGCGTTGCTGATTGCTCAGTCATGCCCGCGCTGGTGTCCGGTAATACCAACGCGCCAACAATGATGATCGCTGATCGGGCTGCCGACTTTATTTTAGGCTGACCTTGGGACTTTTGCAGCGACGTATTTCTAGCGCATTTTGGTATCTCTACAATGCGCATGGATGACCGGTTATTTCGCCGTTTTGCTGCACAACGCGCCAACCAGCAAAAAAGGGAGACGAAGCGTGCTTTCGGCGTTCTTGAGTGGATGTCAGCTGAACTTCTCAAGGCAGATATTTGCATGCACCTTTGAGACCAATTTACAAATCCCATTAAGGTTCATCGTTTGTTTGCAGCAATTCCCGCAAATTGTGTGTTTGAACTGGGCGGTCACGCAAATCGAGGGCTGAATTCAGGTCGACCAAGTGGCTTCGCATCAATTCTTCTGCATTTTGTTCATCCCCGTCGGCAATTGATTGCACGAGTGCATGATGGGCATGGCTTTCGCATAGCGCACTTTCGCGTCGCCAATAGAGCGCTATGACCAGCGAGGAACGGGCGATCAAAGTTTCGATAAATCGCCCGATTGTGTCTTGGTCTGCGATACGCGCAATTTCGATATGGAAGCGCCCTGACAGGTTCAACGCGCGGCCACCATCGCCTGCATCCAAGGCCACATGCTCCTCGGCGATATGTTCATTCAAAATTTTAATGTCGCGGGGCGTGGCACGGCTGGCGGCAGAACGGGCGGTGCGGGGTTCCAGCAATGCGCGGGCTTCAAAAACTTCGCGGGCTTCTCGCGGGGTCGGGCTTGCGACAAAGGCCCCCTTGTTACGCTGAATGTCTACAAGCTGGACATGTGCGAGAGATTGGAGCGCCGCGCGCACAACCGTGCGAGACACGTTGTAGATTTCGCCAATTTCATCTTCACCGAGCTTTGTCGCGGGCACGAGACGATGCTCGTGGATCGCCAAAGCCAGCGCATCAGCTACCTTTTGCGTCGCATCCTTCGGTTTGGGGTGTGAAACGGATAGTACCGACATGAGCGTTCCTTCAGAATCACTGATGCCAGAGACATGGCGCGTGAACAAGGTAGGGTAAAATTGTATACAATGTGATATTAATATTGTGTCCAATAATGGGGCATTGAGCATTAAGAACGCTCAATTTTTCGCCAGCGGTTAGAACTCCCGTCGCAAATCCTAAACATTGTTTGAACTTGCTCCATCGCAAGCACCCTGATGGTTTCAACGAAGGGGCTTTTGATGAGCACAAAACATGATCTGGAACTGTTAAGCGTCACCAAACGCTATGGTTCAACTGTCGCAGTCGATGCGATCAATCATAAATTCCAACCTGCCACTTATACCTGTCTGCTTGGTCCTTCGGGGTGCGGAAAGTCATCTACCCTGCGGATGATTGCAGGTCATGAAAGCGTGACTGAGGGGTCGATTTTGCTGTCAGGGCGTGACGTTTCCGCTTTGCCACCCGCAAACCGCGGCACGGCGATGATGTTTCAGAATTATGCACTATTTCCACACCTTAGCGTACGTGACAACGTCGCCTTCAGTCTGAAAATGAAGGGCGTAGACACAAAAGAGCGCTACGCCACCGCTAATGAGATGCTGGAGCTGGTGGATCTGACAGATTTGGCCGACCGCTTGCCGGAGCAGCTGTCAGGGGGGCAGCAACAACGCGTTGCACTTGCCCGGGCTCTGATCACCCGCCCTGAGGTGTTGCTGCTCGACGAGCCGCTGTCCGCGCTCGATCCGTTCTTGCGCATCCGGATGCGGGGTGAGTTGAAAAAGCTGCAAAAAGAGCTGGGCATCAGCTTTATCCATGTCACCCACGGACAGGACGAAGCACTAGCGCTGGCTGATGAAATCGTCGTGATGAATGACGCCGTGATCGAACAGGCAGGGGCCGCGCGTGACGTATTCAACGCCCCAAAAACACGCTTCGTCGCGCAGTTTATGGGCGGGCACAATGTCATTGCATTGCCTGAAGGACATTTCGCAATTCGCACTGATGCCGTTGCAATAACTGCGCCAACGAAGGGCACCATGGACGCACAAGTGACCGCCGTTGAATACCAAGGCACCCATGTCTCGTTGTTGTCGCGCATTGCTGGCGACCAAGAAGTCACGGCGCTTGTGCCCGAAGCCCAATATTTCACGACTCCGCATCACCCTGGCGACCAGATTGGTCTGCATTGGGATGCCACTAATCTTCACCAACTGACCGCATAAAGCGCGGCACTTCACCACCGACAAGGAGACGACGAATGACTAAATTTACATCAAGAACCGGCCTTAGCCGCCGCACATTGCTCAAAGGTGCCGCATCGACGGCGATTGCCGCTGGTTCCACCACCCTTGGCGCGCCAATGCTTTGGGCGCAAAACATCAAAGATGTAACCTTGCGCCAGTTTGGCACAGGGGTATCCAACCTCAATGATGTCGCCAATAAAGTTAAAGAAGATTTGGGCTTTACGCTTGAAATGACGGCGCTTGATACGGACAGCGTGACACAACGCGCAGCCACTCAGCCCAACAGCTTTGACATCGCCGATATCGAGTACTTTATTTGCAAAAAGGTCTGGGCCGCTGGCAACATGCAGGCAATGGACACATCCAAGATCGCGAATTATGACAAGATTGCTGGTACATTCCGCAGCGGTCTTTTGACACCGACAAGTACAATTGCACAGGGCACAGCACCACATACAGTCGGCTTTACGTCAGGCCCGAACGGTACAGATTTCGTGCAAGAAGAATCTGGTTGGATGACCCTAATCCCAACGATCTACAATGCTGATACGCTCGGCATCCGCCCTGATCTGATTGGCCGCCCGATCAACAACTGGTCCGAACTTTTGAACCCTGAGTTCAAGGATAAAGCATCGATCCTCGATATCTCGTCTATCGGCATAATGGACATGGCGATGGTCGTGGAATCCATGGGCGAATATACTTACCCCGACAAAGGCAACATGACAAAAGAAGAGATCGACCTGACGCTCGGCATCTTTACTGAGGCCAAGAAAAACGGTCAGTTCCGCGCGTTCTGGAAGTCCTTTGATGAAAGCGTCAACCTAATGGCGTCCGGCGAAGTTGTGATCCAGTCCATGTGGTCGCCTGCGATCACAGCTGTCAAATCCCAAGGTATTCCATGCGTCTACCAGCCGCTCGAAGAAGGGTACCGGTCATGGGGTGGCGGTTTGGGTATTTCGGCGGCGCTGTCTGGCATCGAGCTAGATGCAGCCTATGAGTACATCAACTGGTACCTTTCCGGCTGGGTCGGCGGCTATCTGATGCGTCAGGGCTATTACTCTGCTGTGCCCGAGACGTCGAAAGAGTTCATGACCGCAGACGAATGGGGCTTCTGGTACGAAGGCAAAGCTGCCGCAGGCGACATCTTGTCCCCAACAGGTGACAAGCTGGCAGGTGCGGGCGAAGTTCGCGATGGTGGCGCATTCCTTGATCGCATGGGATCAGTTGTGTGCTGGAACTCTGTCATGGACGAGAACCAGTACATGGTTCGTAAGTGGAACGAATTTATCGCCGCTTAAGACAGACCAACGGGTGCGCCATGCGGCGCACCCACCCCCATCCAATACAAAGAAGACCCATGAAAAAGCTGTTAGAAAATCGCAATGTGACCGGCTGGTTGATGGTATCCCCCCTTGCGGCGATCCTTATGGTCTTTCTTGTGATGCCGATTATTCTCATCGTAGTTGTCAGCTTTTGGCGCGCGACCGAATTTTCCATCATTCCGGCCTTTGAATGGGATAATTACGAGTTTCTGTTTGGGTCACCCGTCACTTACACCGTTTTTCTAAACACGTTCAAATATGCGTTCATTACATGGGCGTTTACCTTGGCCATCGGGTTCACCGTTGCCTATTATCTGGCTTTCCACATTCGAAGCCTGACATGGCAGGTTGCATTGTTTTTGCTCTGCACAATCCCGTTCTGGACGTCCAACATCATCCGCATGATCAGCTGGATTCCGTTCCTCGGGCGCAATGGCATTGCCAACACGACCTTGATCTCATGGGGCGTCATTGATGAACCTGTCGAGTGGCTTTTGTTCAGTGATTTCGCCGTCATCCTCGCCTTCGTGCATCTGTACACGCTTTTCATGGTCGTCCCGATTTTCAACACGATGATGCGGATAGACAAATCCCTGATCGAGGCTGCACGAGATGCAGGCGCAAGCGGCGTGCAGATTTTGTGGAACGTCATCATTCCCCTGACCAAACCGGGGATCATGATTGGAACCATTTTCGTGGTCACACTGGTAATGGGCGATTTCATCACCGTGCGGTTCATGAGCGGCAGCCAATCAGCCAATGTGGGCCGCCTGATCTCAAATGATATTGCCTTACTGCAATACCCAAGTGCGTCGGCCACGGCGATTGTTTTGCTCGCAACAGTGCTGATCACAATCGGCATCCTGCTGCGCTTTGTCGACATTCGGAAGGAGTTGTGATGGAACCGCGCCCAAGATCTTTCTACATCCTCTCCGCCTTCTTCTCGTTGTTCATGCTGTTCCTGTATGGCCCGACCCTGACGATTGGCATTCTATCGTTCCAAGGCGAGGGAGGCGGGCTGACCTTCCCGATGCGCGGGGTGTCGATGTATTGGTTCTATGACCTGTTCGAACAGCAAGCCGTGGGCGACATCTGGGGGAGCTTTCGCCGTTCAATCGTGTTGGGCCTGTTGGTCATGGTCACAACAGTGGTCGTCTCGGTTATTGGTGGCTTGGCCTTTCGCAAGAAATTCGCAGGCTCGGGCATCTTGTTTTACCTGATCATCACTGCACTGGTGATCCCGTCGATCCTCATTTCATTGGGTGTGGGCCTCATGTTTTCGCAAAGCGGGCTCAACGTGCATTGGTCGACCTCTGGATTTGGCGCGCAACTGACATGGACGCTGCCGTTTGGCCTGCTGATCATGTTCGCAGTCTTCAACCGTTTCGACAAAAGTTATGAGGAAGCCGCCCGCGATCTCGGTGCATCCCCTTGGCAAACAATCCGCTATGTTGTGTTGCCGATAATCGCGCCCTCATTGATTGGCGTCGCCTTGTTTGGCTTCACGCTCAGCTATGACGAGTTTGCGCGCACGCTGCTGACGGCGGGCAGCTATAACACGCTGCCCTTGGAAATCTACGGCATGACGACGAATGTCACATCTCCTGTGCTTTATGCGCTTGGCACGCTAACTACCGTGTTCTCCCTTCTGATTATCAGCATATTTCTCGCCTTGGCACTTCTGAGCAACCGACGCAAAGCCCGCGCGGTTAGTGACGCCGGAAAGGCCGTCTGATGATTGTCCTGATCAACCCCAACAGTACCGATACCATGACTGAAGCCATGGTTGGGACTGCATCAAAAGCGGGCGTGAAACTGACGGGCTGGACGTCTAAAGATGGACCCGCCGCGATACAGGGACCAGAGGACGGTGAGGCCTGCATCCCGCCTTTGTTGGCGCTGGTGCGCAAAGCCAATGATGCAGGTGCCAAGGCCATTATAATTGGCTGCTTTGATGACACCGGACTGGACGCGGCCAGCGATATAGCATCCTGTCCCGTCATTGGCATTGGCCAAGCCGCCTATCACATGGCAGTTCTTTCAGGACGCAGGTTTTCTGTAGTGACCACTTTGGACGTTTCTGTTCCGATACTGGAAAAGAACATCCACGCTTACGGCTTCACTTCTCAAATGGCCCGCGTCCGCGCCAGTGGTGTTCCCGTGTTAGATTTGGAAACCGACCCAGCCGGAACGGCGGATGTCGTGATTGGTGAAATCAAGCGTGCCGTCATCGAAGATAAAATTGATACAGTCGTTCTCGGCTGCGCCGGTATGGGACATATTCCAGCCCACGTTGGTAATATCGGAAACACGCGGCTTATTGACGGCGTCACATCAGCTGCGCAGCTTGCGAAAATACTGGCGAAGTAATCGCTCGCCTCAGGTCGCCAGATCGTTGAAGATTGGGATCGCGGTCGATAGGTGCTGGCAAGCTATGTATCAAATAGCTGCCATCTGCACGTGTCGTAGCATCTCTGGCTCTGGGTTCGGCGCGGATTCACTTATTCCACTTAAATATTCTTGACTGGTTTTGTTTCAACAGTAGAGCAAAGATCCCCCCTCCCCAAAAAAACTCTAAACCAATTCAGCAAACCCTTGCCCACACCTGCTTTTTAGCGCAGCCCCCCTTGCGTTCGCCCCCTTCACGACATATTTGAAAATTTCTGACGGCTTCGATTGATTCGACGCCGCTTTTCTGTTTGCCGAATAGGAGGTCTTGATCACAGCGTTTTTGTCCTGATCCCTCTTAATAAGAACAGAACAAAACAAAACACCCATATATACCGCGCCTCTCTCGGCAAGCCTCTGACGCACAAGAGTTTTTCCAAGACAGGACCATATGATCGAGTGCCGCGCAGTGGGACGCATGGCGAGAATGGATCACATAACTCTGTCGTCTCGACAGGATGCATCGCGGGGACCCAACCGTGCATGTGTCTGATGAGAAACTAAAAAGGTGATACCTATCATGGCTCAATCCTTCCTTGGCCAGAAGCGTTTGCGTAAATATTACGGCAAAATTCGTGAAGTTCTTGAGATGCCGAACCTTATCGAGGTTCAGAAAAGCTCTTATGACTTGTTCCTCAACTCTGGTGACGAGCCGATCCCATTGGACGGCGAAGGCATCAAGGGTGTGTTCCAATCGGTCTTTCCGATCAAAGATTTCAACGAAACCTCCATTCTGGAATTCGTCAACTACGAGCTGGAAAAGCCGAAGTATGACGTTGAAGAGTGCCAGCAACGTGACATGACATATGCCGCACCTTTGAAGGTGACGTTGCGCTTGATCGTGTTTGAAATTGATGAGGACACAGGCGCGAAGTCTGTAAAGGATATCAAAGAGCAAGACGTCTTCATGGGCGACATGCCATTGATGACGCCAAACGGTACCTTCGTTGTGAACGGTACAGAGCGTGTTATCGTTTCCCAGATGCACCGCTCTCCCGGCGTGTTCTTTGATCACGACAAGGGCAAAACGCACAGCTCCGGTAAGTTGCTGTTTGCTTGCCGTATCATTCCATACCGCGGCTCATGGCTCGACTTCGAGTTCGACGCGAAAGACATTGTCTTCGCACGTATCGACCGTCGTCGTAAGCTTCCTGTCACAACGCTTCTTTATTCCCTTGGTCTCGACCAAGAGGGGATTATGGATGCATATTACGACACCGTTGAGTTCAAGCTGAAAAAGAACAAAGGTTGGGTCACCAAGTTCTTCCCAGAGCGGGTTCGCGGCACGCGTCCAACATACGACTTGGTCGATGCCAAGACGGGTGAAATCATTGCGGAAGCCAACAAGAAAGTGACGCCGCGCGCAGTCAAGAAATTGATCGATGCGGGTGAAGTCTCTGAATTGTTGATCCCATACGATGCAATCGTTGGCAAATTCATCGCCAAAGACATCATCAACGAAGAAACTGGTGCGATCTACGCTGAAGCTGGTGACGAGTTGACGCTGGAAATGGACAAAGACGGCGATGTGATCGGTGGTTCCCTCAAGGATCTGATCGATGCGGGCATCACCGACTTGCCTATCCTTGACATCGACAACGTCAACGTTGGCGCATACATGCGCAATACGATGGCGGCAGACAAGAACATGAACCGCGAAACAGCACTCATGGACATCTACCGTGTGATGCGTCCGGGTGAACCGCCCACCGTCGAAGCGGCGTCCAACCTGTTTGACACGCTGTTCTTTGATAGCGAGCGTTATGATCTTTCCGCGGTGGGCCGCGTAAAAATGAACATGCGCTTGGCGCTTGATGCTGAAGATACGCAACGCACACTTCGCAAAGAAGACATCGTTGCTTGTATCAAAGCATTGGTTGAGCTGCGCGACGGCAAAGGCGATATCGACGATATCGACCACCTTGGTAACCGTCGTGTACGTTCTGTCGGAGAGCTGATGGAAAACCAGTACCGCGTTGGTTTGCTCCGCATGGAGCGCGCGATCAAGGAGCGTATGTCCTCTGTCGAAATCGACACAGTGATGCCGCAAGACTTGATCAACGCGAAACCAGCGGCTGCGGCTGTGCGTGAATTCTTCGGTTCTTCGCAGCTGTCGCAGTTCATGGACCAAACCAACCCGCTTTCTGAGGTTACGCATAAGCGTCGTCTCTCCGCGCTTGGACCAGGTGGTCTCACACGTGAGCGTGCCGGCTTTGAGGTGCGCGACGTGCACCCAACGCACTACGGTCGCATGTGCCCAATTGAAACGCCGGAAGGCCCGAATATTGGTCTCATCAACTCCCTCGCGACATTCGCGCGCGTGAACAAGTATGGCTTCATCGAAACACCTTACCGTGTTGTGAACAACGGCACAGTGACGGACGAAGTTCACTACATGTCCGCGACTGAGGAAATGCGCCACACAGTGGCTCAGGCAAACGCCAACCTCGACGAGAACATGAAGTTCGTGAACGATCTGGTTTCCACACGTAAATCGGGCGACTACACTTTGTCGCCGAATGAAAATGTGGACTTGATCGACGTATCACCCAAGCAGTTGGTCTCTGTCGCGGCCTCGTTGATCCCGTTCCTTGAGAACGACGACGCGAACCGCGCGCTTATGGGCTCCAACATGCAACGTCAGGCGGTTCCACTGCTTCGCGCCGAAGCCCCACTCGTGGGTACAGGCATCGAAGAAGTGGTTGCGCGCGATAGTGGCGCTGCGATCATGGCGAAACGCGCAGGCGTGATCGACCAAGTCGATGCCCAACGTATCGTTGTACGCGCAACGCATGATCTAGAGCTTGGCGATGCGGGCGTAGACATCTACCGCATGCGTAAATTCCAGCGTTCGAACCAAAACACCACGATCAACCAACGTCCGTTGGTTAAGGTTGGTGATACAGTTCAAAAGGGCGAAGTCATTGCTGACGGTCCATCCACAGATATGGGTGAACTCGCGCTTGGTAAGAACGTGGTCGTCGCGTTTATGCCTTGGAATGGCTACAACTACGAAGACTCGATCCTGATCTCTGAGCGTGTTTCTCGTGATGATGTCTTTACGTCTATCCACATTGAGGAATTCGAAGTCGCAGCCCGTGACACGAAGCTTGGCCCAGAAGAAATCACACGCGATATTCCAAACGTCGGTGAGGAAGCCCTGCGCAACCTCGACGAAGCAGGTATCGTATACATCGGCGCAGATGTTGAGCCGGGTGATATCCTCGTGGGTAAGATCACGCCAAAGGGTGAAAGCCCGATGACGCCAGAAGAAAAACTTCTTCGTGCGATCTTTGGTGAGAAGGCCTCTGACGTACGCGACACGTCACTGCGTGTTAAGCCGGGTGACTTCGGAACAGTCGTAGAAGTACGTGTCTTCAACCGCCACGGCGTTGAAAAAGACGAACGCGCGCTTCAGATCGAGCGTGAAGAAGTCGAACGTTTGGCACGTGACCGTGATGACGAATTGGTCATCCTTGATCGTAACATCTACGCGCGCCTTAAGGGCATGATTATGGGCAAAGTGGCTGTAAAAGGCCCGAAAGGCGTCAAGCCAAATGCCGAGATCACCGAAGAGCTACTGGAGACACTGACCCGTGGTCAGTGGTGGCAGTTGGCCCTGAAGGACGAGAAAGACGCGCAGATCGTTGAAGCCTTGAACGAGCAGTATGAAGTGCAAAAGCGCACTTTGGATGCGCGTTTTGAGGATAAAGTCGAGAAAGTCCGTCGCGGCGACGATCTCCCACCCGGTGTGATGAAGATGGTCAAAGTCTTCGTTGCTGTGAAGCGTAAGCTTCAGCCAGGTGACAAGATGGCGGGTCGTCACGGCAACAAAGGTGTTATTTCCAAGGTTGTACCGATGGAAGACATGCCGTTCTTGGCCGATGGTACGCCTGTTGACTTCTGTTTGAACCCGCTTGGTGTTCCTTCGCGTATGAACGTGGGTCAGATTTTGGAAACCCACATGGGTTGGGCCGCACGCGGTCTGGGTCTGAACATCGATGACGCGCTTGGCGATTACCGTCGCAACGGCGATCTGACACCTGTGAAAGAGGCGATGCGCCTTGCTTACGGCGATGACGTCTATGCGGAAGGTCTTGAGGGTCTTGATGATGATGCATTGTTGGAAACAGCAGGCAATGTCACCAACGGTGTGCCTATCGCGACGCCGGTCTTTGACGGCGCGAAAGAGCATGACGTGAATGACAGCCTCAAGCGTGCTGGCTTCTCTGAAAGCGGTCAGTCGGTCTTGTTTGACGGTCGTACAGGCGAGCAATTCGCGCGCCCCGTCACGGTAGGCATCAAGTACCTGCTGAAACTGCATCACCTTGTGGATGATAAAATCCACGCGCGTTCTACAGGACCATATTCCTTGGTCACACAGCAGCCGCTGGGTGGTAAAGCACAGTTCGGTGGTCAGCGCTTTGGTGAGATGGAAGTCTGGGCACTTGAAGCTTACGGCGCCGCCTACACGCTTCAGGAAATGCTCACCGTCAAGTCGGACGACGTCGCTGGCCGTACCAAGGTCTATGAGAGCATCGTCAAAGGTGAAGACAACTACGAGGCTGGCGTGCCAGAGAGCTTTAACGTTCTCGTCAAAGAAGTCCGTGGCCTTGGCCTGAATATGGAACTCCTGGACGCGGAGGAAGACGAGTAAGGGTGCGTGCAAAGCACGACACCTTACGGCGCTTAGAGTGTCCGTAAGGTGCGTGATCCCACGCACCTTCCTTTGACTTCCAATGCTCCCCTTTCAAGGATTTGAAAATGAACCAGGAACTGACAAACAACCCGTTTAACCCGGTTGCCCCCATCAAGACGTTCGACGAGATCAAAGTCTCCCTCGCGTCCCCTGAGCGCATCCTGTCGTGGTCTTTTGGCGAAATCAAAAAGCCCGAAACCATCAACTATCGTACATTCAAGCCAGAGCGCGACGGCCTCTTCTGTGCGCGTATCTTTGGCCCGATCAAGGACTATGAATGCCTCTGCGGTAAATATAAGCGCATGAAGTATCGCGGCGTTGTCTGCGAGAAATGCGGTGTTGAAGTAACGCTTCAAAAAGTACGTCGTGAGCGCATGGGCCACATCGAATTGGCCTCCCCAGTTGCGCACATTTGGTTCCTCAAGTCCTTGCCATCCCGCATCGGCCTGATGTTGGACATGACTTTGCGTGATCTCGAGCGTGTTCTCTACTTTGAGAACTACGTCGTGATCGAGCCGGGCCTGACGGACCTCACTTACGGTCAGATGATGACCGAAGAAGAGTATATGGATGCGCAAGACACCTTTGGTATGGACGCATTCACGGCGAACATCGGTGCGGAAGCGATCCGCGAAATGCTCGCACAGATCGATCTGGAATCCGAGGCGGAAACCCTGCGCGCGGATCTTGCCGAAGCAACGGGTGAACTCAAGCCAAAGAAGATCATCAAGCGCCTTAAGGTGGTTGAGAGCTTCCTTGAATCTGGCAACCGCCCAGAGTGGATGATCCTGACCGTGATCCCTGTGATCCCGCCAGAGCTTCGTCCGCTCGTGCCCCTCGATGGTGGCCGTTTTGCGACGTCTGACCTTAACGACCTTTATCGTCGTGTGATCAACCGTAACAACCGTTTGAAGCGTCTAATTGAGCTGCGCGCACCTGATATCATTGTGCGTAACGAAAAGCGGATGTTGCAGGAATCTGTTGACGCGCTGTTCGATAACGGTCGTCGCGGTCGTGTCATCACAGGCGCGAACAAGCGTCCTTTGAAATCTCTCAGCGACATGCTGAAGGGTAAGCAGGGCCGTTTCCGTCAAAACCTTTTGGGTAAGCGCGTCGACTTCTCTGGTCGTTCCGTCATTGTGACGGGACCGGAGTTGAAGTTGCATCAGTGTGGCTTGCCCAAAAAGATGGCGCTCGAGCTGTTCAAACCCTTCATCTACTCACGTCTTGAGGCCAAAGGCCTGTCATCCACTGTGAAACAAGCGAAAAAGCTTGTTGAAAAAGAGCGTCCCGAAGTTTGGGACATCTTGGATGAAGTGATCCGCGAACATCCTGTCATGCTTAACCGTGCGCCTACGCTGCACCGTCTCGGCATTCAGGCATTCGAACCTGTTCTCATTGAAGGTAAGGCAATCCAGCTGCACCCGCTCGTGTGTTCTGCGTTTAACGCGGACTTCGACGGGGACCAGATGGCTGTTCACGTGCCACTTTCACTTGAAGCGCAGCTTGAAGCACGTGTTTTGATGATGTCCACGAACAACGTTCTGTCGCCTGCAAACGGCGCGCCGATCATTGTTCCGTCTCAGGATATGATCTTGGGCCTTTATTACACCACGCTGGAGCGTGAGGGTATGAAGGGCGAGGGCATGATCTTCGGCTCTATCGAAGAAGTTCAGCACGCGCTTGATAATGGCACGGTTCATTTGCACTCCAAGATCACGGCACGCTTGCCGCAGATCGACAATGAGGGCAATGAAGTCATGCAGCGTTTCGAGACCACTCCAGGTCGCGTACGTCTTGGCGCACTTTTGCCGCTCAATGCGAAAGCACCGTTTGAACTGGTAAACCGCCTTCTGCGTAAGAAGGAAGTTCAGCAGGTCATCGACACGGTCTATCGTTACTGTGGTCAGAAAGAATCTGTGATCTTCTGTGACCACATTATGACCATGGGCTTCCGTGAAGCGTTCAAGGCAGGTATTTCGTTCGGTAAGGACGACATGCTGATCCCTGATACCAAATGGCCATTGGTTGAAGAAACACGTGATCAGGTTAAAGATTTCGAGCAACAGTACATGGACGGTCTGATCACTCAGGGTGAAAAGTACAACAAAGTTGTCGATGCTTGGTCAAAGTGTAACGACAAAGTCACTGATGCGATGATGGGGTCTATCTCCGCTGCGCGTCACGACGATCAAGGCACCGAAATGGAGCCGAATTCGGTCTACATGATGGCGCACTCTGGTGCGCGTGGTTCTGTGACGCAGATGAAGCAGCTGGGCGGTATGCGCGGTCTGATGGCGAAGCCGAATGGCGACATTATCGAGACACCGATTATCTCCAACTTTAAAGAAGGTCTGACCGTTCTGGAGTACTTCAACTCCACGCACGGTGCTCGTAAGGGTCTCTCAGACACGGCTTTGAAAACAGCGAACTCTGGTTATCTGACACGTCGCTTGGTTGACGTTTCTCAAGACTGCATCGTGCGCATGCGCGACTGTGGAACAGAGAACATGATCACTGCAGAAGCAGCCGTAAATGATGGTGAGGTTGTCTCCTCGCTTGCGGATCGTGTGTTGGGTCGCGTTGTTGCTCAGGACGTCTTGCGTCCCGGCACTGATGAAGTGTTGCTCACAACAGGTACGCTCATCGACGAACTTATGGCGGATATGGTCGAAGAGGCGGGCGTTGCATCCATGCGCATTCGTTCCCCTTTGACCTGTGAAGCGGAAGAGGGCGTTTGCGCCATGTGCTATGGTCGTGACCTTGCACGCGGCACAATGGTCAACTCCGGTGAAGCTGTCGGCATCATCGCCGCACAGTCCATCGGTGAGCCGGGCACACAGTTGACGATGCGGACATTCCACATCGGCGGCGTTGCGCAAGGTGGCCAGCAGTCCTTCCAGGAAGCCAGCCAAGAAGGCACGATCGTCTTTGAAAACCCACAAACCCTTGAGAACGCCGCCGGCGATATCATGGTGATGGGCCGTAACATGAAGATGATCATCAACGATGATAACGGTGAAGAGCGTTCAAGCCACAAGTTGGGCTACGGCACTAAGCTGTTTGTCAAAGAGGGCGCAAAAGTTGCGCGCGGTGACAAGCTGTTTGAGTGGGATCCGTATACGCTGCCGATCATCGCTGAAAAGGCTGGTATCGCCAAGTTTGTTGACCTCGCATCCGGCATCGCCGTACGCGACGAGACGGACGAAGCAACAGGCATGACGCAGAAGATCGTTATCGATTGGCGCGCAGCACCAAAAGGCAACGAACTGAAGCCGGAAATCATCATCATGGATAAAGATGGTGAGCCTGTGCGCAACGATGCTGGCAACCCAGTAACATACCCAATGTCTGTGGATGCGGTTCTTTCTGTTGAAGAAGGTTCTGAGGTTCAGGCGGGTGACGTTGTTGCGCGTATCCCGCGTGAAGGTGCCAAGACGAAAGACATTACTGGTGGTCTGCCACGGGTTGCGGAACTCTTTGAGGCACGTCGCCCTAAAGATCACGCGATCATCGCAGAAATTGACGGTCATGTCCGCTTTGGCAAAGACTACAAGAACAAGCGCCGTATCGCGATTGATCCTGTAGACGAAAGCCTGAGCGCGGTTGAATACATGGTGCCAAAGGGCAAGCACATTCCAGTTCAGGAAGGTGATTTTGTCTCCAAGGGCGATTACATCATGGACGGCAACCCAGCACCGCACGACATCTTGTCTATTATGGGTGTTGAGGCGTTGGCGGACTACATGATCAACGAGGTGCAGGACGTTTATCGCCTTCAGGGTGTTAAGATCAACGACAAGCACATCGAAGTCATCGTACGTCAGATGCTCCAGAAATGGGAAATTCTCGACAGTGGCCAAACCACATTGCTCAAAGGCGAGCACGTGGACAAGCAAGAGTATCTTGCGGCCAACGAGAAAGCAGTTCAGCGTGGCTACAAGCCTGCTCTGGGTGAGCCAATCTTGCTCGGGATTACCAAGGCGTCCTTGCAGACACGCAGCTTCATCTCTGCGGCGTCCTTCCAGGAAACAACGCGCGTTCTTACGGAAGCTTCCGTGCAGGGCAAGCGGGACAAGCTGGTTGGTCTCAAAGAGAATGTTATCGTCGGTCGTTTGATCCCAGCCGGTACGGGTGGGGCAACTCAGCAGATGCAGCGTGTTGCGCAGGACCGTGACAACGTCGTTGTTGAAGCACGCCGCATCGAAGCCGAAGCCGCCGCCGCATTGGCCGCGCCGACGGACGATATCGTGGGTGGTGACGTATTCGATAAGCCAGAGGATGTGTTCTCCACACCTGAAAGCCGCGACGAGTAAAGCGTCTCGCTTAAGAATTGAAAAAGGCCCTCACGAATTTTCGTGTGGGCCTTTTTGTTTAGGTGAAGGCATTATTGCCGAGATAGGCAAATCACCTTACCCTTCACCATATGACTGCAGACCTTTCAATACGACATGCCGTTGAAAAAGACCTCGGGCCGCTGCTTGATCTCTACACACATCTTGCAGAGGGCAACGCGCCCTATCGGCTCGCACAGGCGCGAGATACCTTCGCTCGGTTCCTGAGATACGAAGGCAGTGCCATTGTGCTTGGGGAAATGGAGGACTTACCTGTCGCGTCTTGCACTGTCGTTGTCGTGCCCAACCTCACACGCGGTGCGAAACCCTATGCGTTGATCGAAAATGTGGTGACCCATCCGCTCTATCGTGGCTATGGATTTGGAAAAGCTGTGCTTGATTTCGCGACGCATCATGCTTGGAAACAAGGCTGCTACAAAGCTATGCTCTTGAGCGGGTCACAAGATCCTAACATCTTAGGCTTTTATCAAAGCGCCGGTTTCGAGCAGTCTAAAACGGGTTTTCAAAAACGGCGTACTCTTTAGGGGCCTAACCCTAAACATTCCGCCGCGTTGAAGTTTCGCGCAGACGTCGCAAACGCACTACACACGCGAGTTCGTTTCAGCGATAGAGGTCCCATGACCCTATTCAACAACCTCTCCGACAACGCCAAAGGCGCGCTCTTTATGATGTGCTCTATGGCGGCGTTTACGTTTAATGATCTCTTCGTCAAAGCGATTGGGACAGAGGTGCCGCTGCCTCAAGTCCTCTTGCTGCGCGGTGTCTTAGCGAGCGTTTTGATCTACTTTCTTGCGCGCTATCTCAAGGCTCTGGCTTGGCCTGAAAAGGCGAAAGACCGTTGGCTTATTGTATTGCGCTCAGGCGCAGAGGTTGCGGCGGCATACTTCTTTCTGACGGCCTTGCTTCATATGCCCTTTGCCAATGTCACCGCAATTTTACAGACATTGCCGCTGACAGTTACACTCGCCGCAGCACTGGTGTTCAAAGAGGCGGTTGGCTGGCGTCGTATGCTCGCCATTGTAATCGGTTTTGGTGGGATGATGTTGATCGTGCGGCCTGGAACCGACGGGTTTACCGTACACTCCATCTACGTTTTGATTGCCGTGGTTTGTGTGACCGTCCGCGACCTTGCGGCGCGGCGTCTGAGCAAAGATGTACCCTCGCTCACTGTCACTTTGGTTGGCGCTATTTTCGTTACCGTATTTGGCGGGGTCGGGGCCGCGATCACAGGGGAGTGGGTCGATTTAACGGCAGTCCAAATCGCCATGCTTGCTGCGTCCGCCTTTTTTGTCATTGGCGGCTACGTCTTTTCGGTGATGGTGATGCGCGTCGGCGAAGTCGGGTTTACGTCACCTTTCCGATATACTGCGATGCTTTGGGCATTGCTGCTGGGCTATGTGTTCTTTGGCGAATGGCCAGAACCGCTTACCTTTGTTGGTGCCGCACTCATCGTCGCAACAGGTGTCTTTACGCTCTATCGCGAAGCAGTGGCGAAACGCAAAGCGCTTAAGCGAACACACGCCTGATGTGCTCGGCATCCACGGCAAAGGTGTCACGGATCATTTGCTCGCCCTCTTTATCAAGTAGTTTCAACTTTGGTTGAGTAACGTTAGGCCCTTGGCGGCTGTCGTTGTAGTCATTGTGCCCGCGTAAATACATCACGGGCTGATCAAAACTTATCGATGGCATGAAGCGACCCATACGACCGTGCGCGAAATTCATGATGCTTTTGCGAATATGTGGCGCAACCGAACAGCCAAGCGCGACGCCCCAGAACGGGTGATAGGTTTCTTCCACATGCAGCCCTTTTGCGTCAGGGCGCACGACGTAGCCACGGGGGAAATCAAAAGCAACAAACTTGTTACGCTCAAGCAGAGGACGGCAATCTATCGCCGCCCGCTTGAACTCTTCCACAAATGTCACCGCGATTGCATCATCATCGTCATGGCGAAATTGCAGGCAGGGCGCATCGCTTTTTACACGTGCCGTGTTGATGGCTTTCTGCATCGTCTCACGATGATCCGCAGGGGCGTGGGCTTGAATCTGGATGTGGCTGATCGGTGCGCAAAGATCAAAAAGACGTTCTTGGTATCGCTCGGGGAGGTTGTCACCGATGACAATGACAAATGTAAAATCTGTCTCCGTTTGTGCAGCGATAGAGGGGAGCATGATTGCCTCAAAGTGGCGAAACCGTTCTTCCATGCGCTTCTCGCTGTAAAGAAATGCTGAACGCTCTTCTGTGCCGTCATGCTCAACCTGAAAGCCACCAAGGGCAGGGTAGGAAAACCGGCATAATCCGATGATTTGCATGACGCTGTTCCTATGCTACTCAACCTCAAGGAATAGCATGTCATTGCCACCCCAATCCATCAAGGGGCAGGGCCATGTTGACACCTCACCCGACTCCCCCTATACGCGCGCTATCCGGCTCAAGGTGCATTCCTTTTGCCGATATCATATCGACTGTGGTCAAGTCCTTGGCACTTATAGCCAGCGACCTCTGAAAACCAACCGCGACGTTCACCTCGGAATGGGAACGTTTGCGGTTTTTTCGCTTGTTTACAGGCGATTGTGCTCCACGGCACGGCAGATTTCGCGTCACGGGCATGTTACATGCGCGTGGCAAAACTAAGTTGAGAGATGGGGAAGACACCTTCTATGCCAACGATCCAACAGCTGATCCGCAAGCCGCGTCAGCCTAAAATCAAGCGCTCTAAGTCGCAGCACCTAGAGCAGTGCCCACAGAAACGTGGTGTGTGCACACGCGTTTATACAACAACTCCGAAAAAGCCGAACTCCGCTATGCGTAAGGTTGCCAAAGTGCGCCTGACCAACGGTTTCGAGGTTATTTCCTACATTCCTGGTGAGAGCCACAACCTTCAGGAGCACTCTGTGGTTCTGATCCGTGGCGGTCGTGTAAAAGACCTTCCCGGTGTGCGTTACCACATTCTTCGCGGTGTTCTGGATACTCAGGGCGTCAAAGATCGTAAGCAACGTCGTTCGAAGTACGGCGCGAAGCGTCCTAAATAAGGAGAGGCTGATATGTCACGTCGTCACGCCGCTGAAAAACGCGAAGTCCTGCCCGATGCCAAATATGGCGATCGCGTCCTGACTAAATTCATGAACAACCTAATGATCGACGGCAAAAAGTCCGTCGCCGAGCGCATCGTATATTCTGCGATGACGCGGGTTGAAGAGAAGATCAAGCGCGCACCTATTGAGGTGTTCCACGAAGCGCTCGACAACATCAAACCGTCCGTCGAAGTACGTTCCCGCCGTGTTGGTGGTGCCACGTATCAGGTGCCGGTTGAAGTTCGCCCAGAGCGCCGCGAAGCATTGGCCATCCGTTGGTTGATCAAAGCGTCCCGCTCGCGCAACGAAAACACAATGGAAGAGCGTCTCGCTGGCGAACTTCTTGACGCTGTGAACACACGTGGTTCCGCGGTCAAGAAACGCGAAGACACGCACAAGATGGCCGAGGCGAACAAAGCCTTCAGCCATTACCGTTGGTAATTTAGAGGAGTACGCCAGATGGCACGCGAATACCCCCTCGAACTATACCGCAACTTCGGTATCATGGCGCACATCGATGCAGGTAAAACAACCTGTTCCGAGCGCATCCTGTACTACACAGGTAAAGAGCATAACATCGGTGAGGTGCATGATGGCGCCGCAACGATGGACCACATGGAACAAGAGCAAGAGCGCGGAATTACTATTACCTCCGCTGCGACGACGACGTTCTGGGAGCGCACAGAGGACGGCCAAACGCCGGATTCTCCAAAGCACCGCATGAACATCATCGACACGCCCGGTCACGTGGACTTCACAATTGAAGTTGAGCGTTCTTTGGCTGTTCTTGACGGCGCGGTTTGTGTTCTGGATGCAAACGCCGGTGTTGAGCCGCAGACAGAGACTGTTTGGCGTCAGGCTGATCGCTACAAAGTCCCACGTATGGTTTTCGTCAACAAGATGGACAAAATCGGCGCGGACTTCTTCAACTGCGTTGAAATGATTGAAGATCGTACAGGCGCAGTTGCTGTTCCTGTTGGTATCCCAATCGGTGCAGAGACAGAGCTGGAAGGCCTTCTCGATCTCGTAACCATGGAAGAGTGGTTGTGGGAAGGTGAAGACTTGGGCGCGTCTTGGACGAAAGCGCCAATTCGTGCTGAGCTTCAGGACATGGCTGACACTTGGCGCAACAAGCTCGTTGAAGCAGCTGTTGAGCAAGACGACGACGCAATGGAAGCATATCTTGAAGGCGAAGAGCCTGATGTGCCAACACTGCGCAAGTTGATCCGCAAGGGTACACTTGCAATGGCGTTCGTTCCTGTTCTTGGCGGCTCTGCGTTCAAAAACAAAGGTGTTCAGCCTTTGCTTAACGCTGTTGTCGACTATCTGCCGAGCCCGCTCGACGTTGTTGACTACATGGGCTTTAAGCCAGGTGACGAAACAGAAACACGTGACATTGCCCGCCGCGCGGATGATGACATGGCGTTCTCTGCGCTTGCGTTCAAAATCTGGAACGACCCGTTTGTTGGCTCGCTGACATTCACACGCATCTACTCCGGTAAGTTGGAGAAGGGCGATACATTCCTGAACTCGACCAAAGGCAAAAAAGAGCGCGTTGGCCGCATGATGATCATGCACTCCAACGATCGTGATGAAATCAGCGAAGCATTCGCTGGCGACATCATCGCGCTTGGTGGTCTGAAAGACACGACAACAGGTGACACGCTTTGCGCAGTCAACGAGCCTGTCGTTCTGGAAACGATGACCTTCCCAGAGCCAGTGATCGAGATCGCGGTTGAGCCTAAAACAAAGGGCGACCAAGAAAAGATGGGCATCGCGCTTCAGCGTTTGTCCGCTGAGGATCCTTCCTTCCGTGTTGAGACTGACCTCGAGAGTGGCCAGACGATCATGAAAGGCATGGGTGAACTTCACCTTGATATTCTCGTCGACCGTATGCGTCGTGAGTTTAAAGTTGAAGCGAACATTGGTGCGCCTCAGGTTGCTTACCGCGAAACGATTGGTCACGAAGTTGAGCACACGTACACGCACAAGAAGCAGTCTGGTGGTTCTGGTCAGTTCGGTGAGGTGAAACTTCAGATCACGCCGACAGAGCCGGGCGAAGGTTACTCGTTTGAGTCCAAGATCGTTGGTGGTGCTGTTCCGAAGGAATACATCCCGGGCGTTGAAAAGGGCATCAAATCCGTTATGGATAGCGGTCCTTTGGCGGGCTTCCCTGTGATCGACTTCAAGGTTCAACTTCTGGACGGTAAGTTCCACGATGTTGACTCCTCTGTGCTTGCGTTCGAAATCGCAGCTCGTATGGCAATGCGCGAAGGAATGCGCAAAGCTGGTGCGAAACTGCTCGAGCCAATCATGAAAGTCGAAGTGATCACGCCGGATGAGTACACAGGTGGTATCATCGGTGACCTCACATCCCGTCGTGGTCAGGTTCAAGGTCAGGACACGCGCGGCAATGCCATCGCGATTGACTGCTTTGTTCCGCTTGCGAACATGTTTGGCTACATCAACACACTTCGTTCGATGTCTTCGGGTCGTGCAAACTTCTCGATGCAGTTCAGCCACTATGAGCCGGTTCCGCAGAACATCTCTGACGAGATCCAAGCGCAATACGCATAAAACGAGCGGTGCGTGGGAAACCACGCACCCTACACAACATCCCGTAGGGTGCTTATCGCTTCGGCCAAGCACCGTCTTATTTGAAGGAGTCCCACCATGGGCAAGGAAAAGTTTGAACGCAATAAACCGCACGTCAACATCGGCACAATTGGCCACGTTGACCACGGT
>NZ_CBFHVK010000029.1:0-29985 GCF_965659345.1 Planktotalea sp.
TGCTCATGTCCGCGAGCTATCACGCTGGATTCACACAGTGAATCCTACAGTGCCCGATTTGTGCAACAAAGCCATTCACACAGGCAAAATTGCTGTGAACTTGGATGCAAAAACGGTCGAGGTGGAAGGCGCAACAGTCCATCTGACCGGAAAAGAATATCAAATGCTCGAATTGTTGTCGCTGCGTAAAGGCACGACTCTAACCAAAGAGATGTTTTTGAATCATCTCTACGGGGGGATGGACGAGCCGGAATTAAAGATAATTGACGTATTTATCTGCAAACTGCGCAAAAAGCTATGTGAAGCAACGATGGAAGACAGTTATATCGAAACTGTTTGGGGCCGTGGATATGTACTGCGTGACCCAATTGGAGCGGAAACTGCACTTCCGCAATCGGCGATGGCTGGCTAACACTTTTGCTATAAAATGTGGCGCTGATGCGTCCATTTTCTCCCCCCCTCTGGACGAGCTTGCATCGCCCGCTTATCACTACCGCGACTTCTTGTGGGAGACGCGAATGGCAAAACTTAGCATTGCAGACTTGACGATTGATGACGCGCGCGCGGAATTGGCGGAGCTTGCCGCAAAGTTGAATGCTGCAAACGTCGCTTACCACGGCAAGGATGCTCCTAGCATCAGTGACGCTGAGTTCGATGCACTCAAGCGACGCAATGCGGAAATAGAGCAACGATTCCCTGATCTTATTCGTGCAGACAGCCCGAGCAAACAGATTGGCGCTCCCGTTCAAGATGGCTTTACCAAAGTCACCCATGCACAGCGTATGATGTCGCTGGGCAATGCTTTTAACGATGAAGATGTTAGCGATTTTGATCAAAGTATTCGCAAGTATTTGGGATTGGCGGATAGTGCGCCGCTTGCCTTTACAGCAGAGCCTAAGATCGACGGTCTTTCACTATCTTTGCGCTACGAAAGCGGACAGCTCGTACAAGCCGCGACGCGTGGTGATGGTGCGGTTGGGGAAGGCGTGCTGGCAAATGCCAAAACAATTACCGATATTCCTCAAGAAATTGCCAATGCGCCTGACATTTTAGAAGTGCGTGGCGAAGTCTATATGAGCCACGAAGATTTTGCGTTTCTCAACGCTCGACAAACAGAACGTGGTGGCAAAACCTTTGCCAATCCGCGTAATGCCGCCGCAGGCTCGCTGCGCCAGCTTGATAGCGAAATCACCAAAAGTCGTCCTCTAAAATTCTTTGCTTATGCGTGGGGCGAAATTTCTGAACCGCTCGCGCAAACTCAGTTCCTCGCCATCGCGCGGCTTAAAGAATTCGGGTTCCAAACCAATCCTTTCACAAAGCGTATTCAAACAACGGCTGAATTGATCGCACATTACCGCGCAATCGAGCAGGATCGCGCCGATCTTGGATATGATATCGATGGGGTGGTCTATAAAGTTGATGATCTTTCTTATCAGTCTCGACTTGGATTTCGTGCGACAACACCACGTTGGGCGATTGCCCATAAATTCCCTGCTGAACTGGCTTGGACACATCTTGAAGCCATAGACATTCAAGTCGGACGCACAGGCGCACTAAGTCCAGTGGCGCGTTTGACACCAATTACAGTCGGTGGCGTGGTTGTTTCAAACGCGACGCTTCACAATGAAGACTATATCGAAGGGCGCGACAGCAACGGTGCTCCAATTCGCGAAGGACGTGACATTCGCGTTGGGGATTGGGTACAAATTTATCGCGCTGGTGATGTTATTCCCAAGATACGGGATGTTGATTTGAGCAAACGGCCAAAGGAAAGCGTGCCGTTTGAATTCCCAAGCCTTTGCCCAGAATGCGATAGCCCAGCGGTACGCGAGGAAGGTGATGCCATTCGTCGCTGTACTGGCGGATTAACTTGTCCAGCGCAAGCGGTTGAAAAATTGAAACATTTCGTTTCGCGCGGTGCATTTGATATTGATGGGCTTGGGGCGAAACAAATCGAAATGTTCTATCATGATAAGGGCCTCTCTATTCGCGAGCCCGCAGATATTTTCACGCTTAAGCAGCGCGATGCTGCGCAACTGACAAAGCTGAAAAATCGCGAAGGCTGGGGCGCTAAAAGTGCGGAAAAGTTGTTTGATGCGATCGATGCGCGACGCAATATTGGATTTGGACGGGTTCTTTACGCCCTCGGTTTGCGTCATGTGGGCGCGCAAAGTGCCGCTCTGATTGCACGTCATTATGGATCTTGGACAGCTTTTGTTGACGCAATGGACGAAGCCAAAGATCCCACCAACGCGGCTTGGAATACGCTTTTATCGATTGATGGCGTCGGCGAAGTCATGGCCAACTCCTTGATCGCCGCATTCCAAAACGAGGCCGAGCGTGCCTCCATCACTCGTTTGAGCGATGAATTGACGATCGAGGACGCAGAACAACCCGATACCGATAGCCCCGTTGCCGGCAAAATCGTCGTCTTTACAGGTACGTTAGAGAAGATGACCCGAGCCGAAGCCAAGGCGCGTGCAGAATCCCTTGGTGCGAAAGTATCTGGTTCTGTTTCGGCCAAGACCGACATTTTGGTTGCGGGGCTGGGCGCAGGATCGAAAGCAAAAAAGGCCTTAGAACTTGGCGTGCAAACTATGGATGAAGACACATGGCTGAGCCTGATTGAGGCGCTATGAGCGCGCGCCCCGAAGTTCTTTTTCCGCTTTTTGCAAACCTTACCAGTCTCGATGGTGTCGGTCCCAAGACTGCGCAAAATATGGCAGGTTTAGGTGTTGAAAAGCCGCGTGACCTTTTGTTTTTGCTGCCGTTTTCTGGGATTGACCGAGCGATCAAAGCAAGCGTTCAAGGCGCTGATACACCAGCGACCTTGACGGTCGAGGTTGAGATTGGACAACATCGCCCCCCGCGCAACAAAGGTGGAGCGTATCGGATTGACGTTGTCGATTCTCAAATTGCGTTCCAGCTTGTGTATTTTCACGCACGTGGCGACTACCTTGGCAAACTCCTGCCGACTGGGCAGCGTCGGGTCGTGTCGGGTAAAGTCGAACTTTTTGATGGTCTTGCGCAGATGGTGCATCCGGATCATGTGGTTCGCGTAGAGGACGCAGCGCAAATCCCGAGTTTCGAACCTGTTTACCCACTTACCGCTGGTATCACACAAAAGCCGTTAACCAAATCGATTGTCAGCGCGCTGCAACGTGTTCCTGTATTGTCAGAGTGGATTGATGATACGCAAAAGAAAACAAAAGCATGGCCAGACTGGCATGAGGCCATTGCACAGGTTCACGCGCCTGAAAACCTTAACGATTTGGCGGCATACTCACCCGCACGTGAGCGGCTCGCTTACGATGAATTTATGGCGCATCAATTGACGTTGGCCTTGGCAAGAGCCAACCGGCGGCGTGCCCCCGGCGTGGAAAGTCACGGAAACGGCGTTCTGCGTAACAAAGTGTTAAGTTCGCTGCCCTATAAACCAACGGGTGCGCAAATGCGCGCTATCGATGAAATTACCACAGATATGGCAAGTGCTCACCGCATGAACCGTCTGCTGCAAGGCGATGTGGGATCAGGCAAAACGCTTGTTGCGTTTATGGCGTTGCTCGCTGTCGTGGAAGCAGGCGGGCAGGGTGTTATGATGGCACCGACCGAGATTTTGGCGCGTCAACACTTAGAAGGGCTGCAACCCCTTGCAGAGCAGGCAGGCGTGGTGCTTGAGCTTTTGACAGGGCGCGACAAAGGTCGGGAGCGGGACGCGAAGCTGACGGCACTTCATGAGGGAAAAATTCAGATCCTTGTCGGAACGCACGCCGTGTTTCAAAAAGATGTGCAGTTCAAAGATTTGCGGCTTGCAATTGTCGATGAACAACATCGTTTCGGTGTGCGCCAACGGCTTGAGCTTGGCAAAAAAGGACAAAGCGCTGACGTCCTTGTCATGACGGCAACGCCCATTCCACGTAGTCTCGCGCTTGCGCAATACGGGGATATGGACGTGTCTGTTTTGGATGAGAAGCCAGCAGGGCGCCAACCTATCAAAACGGCCCTCATTTCAGATGAGCGGGTTAGCGAAGTGATCGCACATTTGCGCGATGCGATTGCAAAAGGACGGCAAGCCTATTGGGTCTGTCCACTTGTCGGTGAGAGCGAGGTGTCTGACCTTATTGCCGCTGAAGAACGTTTCAAAACGTTGCGCGCGCTCTTGGGGGAGGACGTGATAAGGCTTGTGCATGGTCAAATGCCCGCTGCGGAAAAGGACGCTGCAATGGCGGATTTCGTCGAGGGGCGCGCGCAAGTTTTGGTTGCCACAACAGTGATCGAGGTGGGCGTTAACGTCCCCAAGGCCACAATCATGGTAATCGAACGTGCTGAGAGCTTTGGCTTGGCACAGCTTCATCAGCTTCGAGGCCGTGTTGGGCGTGGGTCAGAAGCATCGACTTGTTTGCTCATGTACAAAGCACCCTTGTCCGAAAATGGGCAAAAGCGCTTGACGGTGCTGCGCGAAACGAACGACGGTTTCAAAATTTCTGAGACAGATTTGCAAATGCGCGGCGCGGGTGACCTGATAGGAACCGCGCAATCAGGGCTACCACGCTTTCGCGTCGCAGATATGGAAAGCCAAACGTCATTGATGGAAATCGCGCAAAGTGATGCGCGCAAATTGTTGCATGATGATCCGGAACTGACGTCGGAACGCGGCAAGGCGGCTCGTGTTCTGCTTTGGTTAATGGAACAGGATCAAGCAATTCGTTTAATTTCAGTGGGTTAGAAATTTAGTTAACGAAATGTTCTCAAATGTTCCACTTTGTTCTTTACTTTGCTTTTTGAAAATGAGAACAAAGGTGCAACAAAAGCAAGATTGAGCAGGAGACATACGATGGTAGATCAAGTCAAAACAGTCATTGCCCGCGCGGACCGCACTTTGGTGCAGGATGCAATCGGTGCAATCGCCTTGATGACGATTTTTGTCGCGGCCCTGCACATTCCTGGATTTGTTTGAGTTTTTGCCTCGTGATTTCGTGCCGACCGCCTCGCATCCTGTCCCAACTTAGATGCACTTCAACACGTCCTGTCCCAACGAGAGTGTTGTCCTAAACGAGCTTTGCCTGGCTCATCTTTGGCGATTATCGGGTCCCACATGAAAGCACTTACCTAGCGCCGCCATCCTAAACAGGGTGAGCGGCGTTTTTTTCGTCTGCTGTAATCACCTCTATGGCTTCGCAAGCAGCTTCAATTGAAAGCAGTATAGAGGCGTGACGATTTTTGTAAGCAGATGCAGGCAGAAAGACCTCGAACCCGTCGAATGGTGCATCTGGGATCACGCCGCTTCCTTTGAGCAACGCGCGCAATTGATCCCGTGCTTTGACGGCTTGCGCTGGTGTGCTGCCGATTAGTGCACCACCAACAACTGACGCGGCGGCCTGACCTAAAGCGCAAGCTTTCACATCTTGGCCGAACTCGCTGATGCGGTCATTTGCCATGCTAAGATCAACTGTCACCATCGAACCACAAAGGGGCGAACGTTTTTTGACGGAGGCATCAGCACCCGTGAGCCGTTCCGCGTTAGGGATATCAGCAGCAAGAGCAAGGATGCGCCCCGAATAGAGCTTTATGAGGTCGGTTTCGCCGGACATGAGAAGAGGGCTTTCGCTGTGGGGTCTTGATGTCTAAATAGTTGGGACGAGACAGATTTCAAAGGACAATCTCAATGGCTTTCAATCCGGCAACGCTGGCTTATAACGAATCTGGGCTTATTCCGGTAATTGCTCAAGCAGAGGACTCTGGCGTTGTATTAATGATGGCCTGGATGAATGAAGAAGCCGTTAAGCGAACTTTGGCAAGCGGCAAAGTCACGTATTGGTCGCGATCACGTCAGTCATTCTGGGTCAAAGGCGAGACTTCGGGCAACGTTCAGGAGCTTATAGACTTGCGCATGGATTGCGACAAAGACTGTCTTCTTGCAGTCGTTCGGCAATCTGGTCCGGCCTGTCATACAAATAGATTAAGCTGTTTTTATACCTCAATAACAGAAGATTGTGAGACAGAGCTTATGTCGCCAATGTCTTAGCGTCCAAACCTACCTTTGAGCGAATATCATTCCTCGTAAGTCCTTCGTCGCGATACTTTGAAATCGCACGTGCATCATCGCGCTTCGCGAGACGCTTGCCGTTTTCGTCTCTGATCAGTGGGTGATGAAAGTACTTCGGAGTATGAAGCTCCAAAATCTTCTGGAGCAAGATATGGATAAACGTCGCTTCCCTCAAATCTTTGCCGCGAATGACATCAGTTATACCTTGGTCCGCGTCATCGATGACAATTGAGAGGTGGTACGAGGTGCCCATGTTTTTGCGCAGTAAAACAACATCGCCAATAGATTCAATCATTTGGGGTGCCGTCCGTTGATAGATTGCGTCACCCTCAGTGAGAATTATTGATTGTAAATCAATTATTTGAAGTGCTTTCTTTATGTTCAAGCGAAGCGGTGTATCAGTCTGGAATGTGCCTTTGGGAATATGCCGACATGTGCCCGGATAAACGACACCATCTGGGCCTAACACTGGCGCACCTTCTTGCGGTGCATTCGCGGCGGCTTTGATATCGGCGCGTGAACAGCCACAAGGATAAAGCAGGCCGAGGTCCCACAAACGTCTAAGCGCTTTAGTATAACTGTCAGATCGCGCGTTTTGGGACCACACAGGTCCATCCCAAGTAATGCCGAGCCATGTTAAATCATCTTTAATTTGTTCAGCCCAATGGCATCTCGCACGCGATTGATCGATATCATCCATCCGCAAGAAAAACTGGCCATTGTTAGTGCGCGCAAGGTCATGTGCAAGAAGTGCAGAATATGCGTGGCCTAGATGGAGCGGGCCTGTCGGGCTTGGCGCGAACCTTGTTCTAAAAATCACGTCTTTTCAAGTACGTATACTTTAGATTTCATGTTGAGGCCGGGTAGATGATCGCCATACTGTTCGATCAGTAGCTTAGCCTTTTTTGAAGAGACAACTGCGTTTACGCGTGCTTCAAAGATCGGATCTTCCAAAGTGTGGTCATTAAAGGAAAACACAAAATGAGAACCTCGTGGCAATGCGTTGAAAATCATATCAAAAACGTCAATCGGTGCCGCGCCTGCGCCAATCACGCCAATCGCTGCAACAGCAGAATACTCGCCAAGTTTACTTGGTAGATCTGCGATTGAGTCCGATAGTCGCAAGCTGCGATAGAGCTGCTTTTCTTTTGCACGCTCTAGCATTTCTTGCGTTAAATCGACACCGTCTATTGTTTGAAATCCAGCGAGTGACAAAGCCAAGCCAGACAAGCCTGTTCCACAGCCAAAGTCCAAAATTGGTTTTGTGAAATCATCTGTGACAGTTTTCAACGCGTCCGCGCAACGCCCAGGGGTTGCGTAGCCATTTTTACTGACCTCGGCATCGTAGGTTTTCGCCCAATCAGTATAGAGCGCACGCGTCGCATCCGTGCCGACTGTGTTATAAGCTTTATCAAGAAAGGTATCAGTCATATTTTAAGGCTAGCGCGCATCAATAGCGCTGTCTAGGTTTGCGCGCTCAGCCAGTCTGACCATGCAGCTTTGGCACGATCTGTGTAGGCCTTGTAGCGATCCGTCCGGCCACGACGACCACCCTTGAGTCCGTCCACTGGCTGAAACAGGCCAAAATTGACGTTCATCGGCTGAAACGTTTTCGCGTCTGCGCCACCCGTTATGTGGTGGACGAGCGCGCCAGTCGCTGTGTCTTGCGGTAAATCTGGCATGTCTTTTTCCAAAATTTCCGCAGCTGCAAGACGCCCCGCTAAAAGGCCCATCGCTGCGCTTTCGACATACCCTTCAACGCCAGTAATTTGCCCTGCGAAACGAATGTGAGGTTGCGACTTAAGCCGCATTTGCTGATCCAGTAGGGTTGGGGAATTCAGGAACGTGTTTCGATGTATACCGCCCAGTCGCGCGAAGTTTGCGTTTTCCAAACCAGGAATGGATTTGAAAACAGATGTTTGTGATCCATACTTCATCTTCGTTTGGAAACCAACGATGTTGAAAAGTGTCCCCAAAGCGTTGTCGCGACGCAGCTGTACAACAGCATGGGCTTTCACGTCAGGCTGGTGGGGATTGGTGAGGCCAACAGGCTTCATTGGGCCGTGTCGCAGTGTTTCACGACCGCGTTCTGCCATCACTTCGATTGGCAAACACCCATCAAAGTATTTTGCCGTTTCGCCCTCATGAAATTCAGTCTTTTCAGCGTCGAGGAGCGCGTCAATGAACTGATCATATTGAGCTTTATCCATTGGGCAATTTAGATATGCGGTCCGTTCTTCTTCCGTTTCGCCTTTGTCATAGCGCGATTGCATCCAGGCTTTGCTCATATCTATGCTGTCTGCGTAGATAATCGGTGCAATTGCGTCAAAGAATGCAAGGGCGTCTTGTCCGGTCTCGGCCGCAATCGCTTCGCCCAAGGCAGATGAGGTCAAGGGACCAGTCGAGATGATCCAGTGACCACCTGAAGGAAGCTCTGTAATCTCTTCATAATCAACGGTTATCAATGGATGATGTTGAATTTTTTTTGTCACACCAGCTGCAAATGCTTCGCGATCGACTGCAAGTGCGCCACCCGCTGGTAAGCGATGCTGCCCTGCCATTTCCATGATGAGCCCGCCGGCCTCGCGCATTTCCCAATGCAGCAAACCGACAGCATTTTGTTCATGATCGTCAGAGCGAAATGAATTTGAACACACCATTTCGGCGAGGTCGCCGGACTTATGTGCGAACGTTTCAACCTTTGGGCGCATCTCGTGAATGACCACAGAGACGCCCATGTTTGCGGCTTGCCAAGCGGCTTCAGATCCAGCGAGACCGCCGCCAATGATGTGTAGAGTTTTTTCCATGACGCGCATGTAGGTCAGGGCGCGGCAATTAGCAAACTTTTAACTTGGGTCAGATATTGGATCCAGGGGCAAATCAGAAGGAACACGATCCGGCACGCCAAGTCGACCATGGCGACTAATCGGGTCTTCAAGCGCACGGAGGAAACTCATGAGTTGATCAATTTCGGTTTCAGACAGATCGACAGGTTCGATTTCAGCAGCCATCGCGATGCGCAGGACTTCTGCAAGGTCTTCCATTGGTTCCCAGTCTTTGGCGGCTTCACCAAGTTTGTGCAGAGCGGCCTGACTGCGATCGTAGTTGCCAAGGCCCTCAAACGGATCAAGGTGATGGCGCACCATCGCTTCCAGGTCCGTGTAAGCGCCGTTGTGGCCGTATGGTGCACTAAGTGTCACATTGCGCAAGCTTGGTGTGCGGAAGCGGTATTTGTCTTCTTCAATGCCCGTAATCATACCACGACCAGCATCTGAATAGGCGTCATCTTTGCCAGGGCCAAACTGTGGAAGGCCGATAGCGTGAAAACCGTGATCTGTTTGGAATTTTCCAGAGTGACACGAAGAGCAGTTTGCTTTGCCGTAAAACAACTCCATGCCCGCCAGTTGATCAACTGCGAGAGCGTCTTCTTTACCGTTTAGGTATTGATCGAAGGGACTGTCTGTGGCGCGAAATTCATAGGTGATGAACTGTGACAACGCGTTGCCAATGTCGGTGATATGAATAGGCTCGTCTTGTCCAATAATCCAATCAAAGGCCATGCGGTATTCTTCAATGGCTTCCACTTTGGAGGCAATGATCTGCCATGCGCCATCAGGCCCATGAATGTTTTCTGCGTCAATCGCGTCGGCAATCGCGTTTTCACCGGGGTGACCGGCCATTTCATCATGGCTGAGGATAGGTAAAATGTTTTGTGCAGCAAGCGCTGATTTGGCTGGTCGCTCGAGCGTGCGTCCCTCTGGCATAGCGATGCCGTACATCGCTTCGCGATTGAGTTGCACGCGGCCGTCATGGAACATCACGCTAAATTCGCGGGCTCCGAGGTTAAACAGCGCTGGTGCATTTCTTGGGATGCGTGCCTTGGGGGCATTGCCATTCACTACTTCGCGTAGCCGCCCGAGCCCCATGCCGCCTTCACCGATAGAGAGTGACATCGCATCACCCGTCCCAAGCGCGGGGTGGTGGCATGTTGCGCAAGCAATGTTGTCGTTTCCAGACAGCACAGGATCAAAAAACAGTTGGCGGCCCAGTGCCACAGTTTCGGTATCCAGTACGGGAAAATCAGATGGCAGGATGGGGTTCGGCAGGTCAGACGCCGTTGCCACCGTAGCAGTGCTTGCAAAAAGGATTGTCAAAATAATTGAACGCATCAGGAATTCCTCGGGCCAAGTGAAAACCCCGCGTAGCAATAATCACGCGGATGTGAATAGGGTGTGAAAAAGTTGAATATGGTGCAAAGGCTGAAGTGGAAACAGTTTAGTCATCGCTTGGAAACGAGAGAACCATCTGGCATTTTTAACCATGTTTTACTGATAATTGCAGGATCTAGGTACTGCACTCATCAAAACCTGAACTATGGGCACGGGCCATAATTACCAAACGATTGTGCGAAAATCCTGCACAAAAGCTCTGAAAATGGAATACTGTTTACATCTTATTCTTGGGACCAGTTTGGCGGGCGCTTTTCCAAAAATGCGGCGATGCCTTCCTCTGTGTCGCGGTAAAGCATGTTTTCCACCATGACATTGCCGGTAAATTCGTAGGCCTCAGCAAGGGACATATCCATCTGCTCGTAGAATGCTGATTTGCCTATCTTAACGGCCGCGCCAAGTTTGTCAGCAATCTGTTCTGCCATCTTCGCGGTTTCGTGCTCAAGTTCTTCTAAATCAACGGCACGATTGATGAGTCCAAGCGCTTCAGCGCGGTCCGTGTTGATAAATTCGCCGGTTGTAAGCATCTCAAAGGCTTGTTTACGTGGAATATTTCGGCTCAACGCAACCATCGGTGTCGAACAAAAAAGCCCGATGTTTACACCGTTTACGCCAAAGCGTGTTCCATGTGCTGCAACGGCGAGATCACAACTGGCGACCATTTGGCAACCCGCAGCTGTCGCGATTCCATGAACCTGAGCGATAACGGGTTGGGGCAGGGCGCGAATGCTCTGCATCATATGGGCGCAGCGATCAAAAAGATCCTTGAAGTAGGCCTTTCCGCCATCTGCGTGTTGCCGACCCGCCGTCATTTGCTTCAAATCATGGCCCGCGCAAAATGCTTTGCCAGACCCTGAGATGACGACCGTGCGTATCGCTGCCGTTTCGCGCAGTTCGTCGAACTCTGCCTGAAGCGCTGCGATCATTTCGTCCGAAAGCGCGTTTAACCGTTCGGGGGCGTTCATGTGAAGATGGGCAACTGCACCTGTGCCGCGACGTTCTAGAATTGCCATCTTGCTCTCCAATCAATGTTAGTAAAACTCTAGAACGAAGATGCGCGGGAGGAAAGCCATGGAACTGAAAATGGACGTAGAGGCATTGAATGATTTGATGCGCAGCGAATTTTCTCAGGTGGCCAATGATTTCGTTGTACAAAGTGTAGCTCCGATGGAGGCGATTGTGCGCATGCCTGTCAACGAAGAACACTTGCGTCCAGGGGGTACAATTAGCGGTCCTACGATGTTTGCCTTGGCCGATGTATCAATGTATTTGGTGGTTCTAGCGATGATTGGGCCTGTGACTTTGGCCGTTACAACGAATTGTTCCATTGATTTCATGCGAAAACCGACTGCAGGTGTGGATTTGATTGCTCAAGCACGGATACATAAACTTGGAAGATCGCTCGCTGTCGGTGATGTATTGATACATTCTGAAGGGATGGACATGCCGGTTGCGCGCGCGTCATTAACTTACGCGATTCCCCCTAGATGAGTGGCGGTGCCGCGCCCATCCAATTGGTCAGTTTCAAGGCGATTGGGATCCTGCTACTGACAATTCTGTGTTTTGATATCATGGCAATTTTAGTGCGTGTTCTGAGCACGGATTATTCCGCGCAAGAGTTATCAGCCTATCGCAATGTCTTTGGCATTTTGCCATCTCTTGCTTTGCTTATGTGGACGGGTGAGCTTCGCTTTAAAGCGAGCGCTTTGAAAATTGAGCAGCCCAAACTCGCCATCGGGCGCGGTGTGGTCGTCGCCTTTGCGCAGCTGTTTTTCTATTCCGCATTGTCCAAGCTTGAACTGGCAACAGTCGCAACCTTAGGTCAAACTAACGCGTTCTTTGTGGTCATCTTGTCGGTTCTTTACTTGGGCGAGAAGGTTGGGGTTTGGCGGATCATCGCTTTGGTCATCGGCTTTGCGGGTGTTGTGTGGATTTTACGACCAGGATCTGATGCATTCTCGCTTATTGCGATCCTGCCCGTTGCCGCTGCGGCCTGCTATGCATTTGCAATGGTCAGTGTGCGTAAATTTGGCCCAGATACATCTAATGGCTTGTTATATCTGTACTCTTCACTGGGCTCAATCATCGGCGCAATCATCTTGGCGGCGTTCACAACTGAATTTTCACCTGTTCACAGCTGGGCAGATGCGGGCTTAATTTTGTTAATGTCTACGATTGGTGGCATCGGCGTTTTGCTGATGATGATCGCATTTCGCATCGCAAGCCCTTCAGTCTTGGCTCCATTTTGGTACTTTGGCATTTTGACCGCAGGGCTGTTTGGCTGGTTGCTGTTCGGTGAAGCACCGCTCGATACATTATTCCCAGGCGTTTTGTTGATTGTTGGTGCGGGTGTTTTAATCATCTGGCGCGAGCGCAAGCGCTCATAAAAAGCGGCGGCCCATGCCTTTGCCATGAAAGCCGCCGAAGTAAGAGGTTCGTGAAACTTGGGAACAGTCCGAAGCGTGCTTTAAGCGCGCCAGAACCTCTTGTTCGCTTCAATATCTGCAACGTCAGGCGTGAGCCCAATATCGCGCAAGAGATGTGGATCAAGATTTTTGAGTGCCCGACGCGAGCGCGCGCGATCTGCCCATTTTGAGGACGTCACAGCAACGCGGACCGCAATTGTTGCCAAAAGCGGCAAGGGGCGGTGTTGATCGAGAAAGAGCAGATCTGCTGAGATCAGAGCGCGAGGTTGTGACATGGGACACTCCTAAAATTGTATTGACACAATGTGAATCATTTCGTAATATATGAATACAAAGTGATACATTGTGCGTCTATAGAAAGATTGTAATGAATACAATTTGGCTTCCGAACATCGAAGATTTTGAGGGACCTAAATACAAAGCGCTCGCCGAGGCGATCCGCGCGGCGATTTCTGATGGTACGTTGAAAGTTCAACAGAAATTGCTGCCCGTGCGTGATCTGGCTTGGGATTTGAAGATTACGCCGGGAACTGTTGCGCGTGCGTATACTCTTTTGACGGATGAAGGCGTGTTAGAAGCTGCCGTTGGGCGCGGAACCTTCGTTGCTGCGCCAAAGCTCAAAAGCGAGTCGGTGCAACAGACGAGCTTTGTGACGGATGTGCCGACGATCGCACCATCAGTAGAACGTCGCCCTGATGTGGTGCGCTTGACCTCGCCACAATTGCCGGACGTGGGGCAAGCGAAATTGATACAACAGATCATGGGGCAGGTTGCTGCCAACCCGAGATCGGGTGTGATGCACTACCCCAATCGCACAACCTTCAAACCAGCGCGCGAAGCAGTGCAGCAATGGTTAAACGGCACGCCTTTGGGCGCGCTTGATGAGGAAGATATTGTACTGTCCCATGGTGGGCAAAACGGTGTGAGCCTTGCGCTGCAATCTATATTAACGGGTCCTGCGCCTGTCATTTTGGTTGAAGAACTGTCTTATCCTGGCTTTCGACGTGCGGCGGCTTTGCTGCGTGCACAAGTCATTGCCATTCCCATGGATAGCGAAGGCATGATCCCTGAAGCCGTTGCAGCGATTGCCAAGACCCATGATGTGCAAGCGATTTGCACATCACCTGAGGTTCATAATCCCACTGGTTTGTTCACGCCTGTGTCGCGCCGCGAAGAGATCGTTGAAGTAGCGCGCGCGCACGACATTCAGATTATTGAAGATGATTGTTACCGTATGGGTGCCTCGCGCGCACCAAGTTACCGTATGCTTGCACCAGAGCGGGGTTGGTACGTTTCGTCTATCTCGAAGACCTTAACACCTGCGCTGCGCATTGGATTTGTTGTGGCACCTAAACCCAGTGTTCCTGCCTTGCGACGCTCGGCCGAGCACGGTTTCTTCGGATTGGCGACCCCTTTGGCTGATTTGGCAGAGCGATTGCTGAGCAATGCGGATGCAGTAGAATGTGCGGCCAAAGTAAACGCGGTGTTTTCACAATATGTGCAAACCTGTGTTAATCATCTGGGCGCATATGATGTCACGTGGCACGAAAACGTTCCGTTCATCTGGTTACGCTTGCCTGAAGGCTGGCGCGCCTCTGCCTTTTGTCAGGCGGCAGAAGTGGTGAAGGTGCAGATCCGTCCAGCAGAAGAATTCGCAGGACGTGACGCGCGTGCACAGCATGCGGTGCGCATAGCTATTAATGCGCAGATTGATCGTGATCACTTTGAAGCGGCTATCATGCGGTTACGTGAATTGCTAGATAATCCCCCTGAACGGATCGGTGTTTGATGGGGTATTATTATACCTAATTTGTAAGTATCTGTTTTACATGTATTTTATCGACACAACTTCAGTTGACGTGACAAACGACAAGCGTATAACGCCCTCATCAAGCGCGTCATTTGGCGCGCTCTTTTATGAGCACAGACCTATAAGGGTATAAGTCGATGAAAACCTTTTCTGCAAAGCCAGCAGACATCGAAAAGAAATGGATCATTATTGACGCTGAAGGCGTCGTATTGGGCCGTCTCGCTTCGATCGTTGCTATGCGCTTGCGCGGCAAGCACAAGCCGTCCTTCACACCGCACATGGATATGGGCGACAATGTCATCATCATCAACGCTGAAAAAGTGCAGATGACCGGCAAGAAACGCACAGACAAGAAATACTACTGGCACACGGGCCACCCGGGCGGCATCAAGTTCCGCACAGCCGGTCAATTGCTTGAGGGTGATTACCCTGAGCGCGTGATGACCAAAGCGGTTCAGCGCATGCTGCCAGGCGGTCCTTTGAGCCGTCAGCAAATGACGAACTTGCGTGTATACGCGGGCGCTGAGCACCCGCATGAAGCACAAAACCCAGAAGTTGTGGATGTGAAGTCCATGAACTCCAAGAACACACGGGTATAATCATGGCTGATCAAGTAAATTCTCTCGAAGAGCTCGGCGCAGTTGCCGAAGGCGTTGAAGCGGTTGTTGAAGCAGCTCCTTTGCGCGAAGCGGTACGTGACGAGCTCGGTCGTTCTTATGCGACAGGCAAGCGTAAAGACGCGGTTGCCCGCGTTTGGATCAAGCCTGGTTCCGGCAAAGTTGTTGTGAACGGGAAAGAAATGGCTGCGTATTTCGCACGTCCAGTTCTTCAGATGATCCTGCGTCAGCCATTCACTGTCGCTGGTGTTGAAGATCAGTTCGACGTAATGGCGACTGTGAAAGGCGGTGGCCTTTCTGGTCAGGCTGGCGCGGTTAAGCACGGTATTTCTAAAGCACTACAGCTTTATGATCCCTCCTTGCGCGGTGCTCTGAAGGCCGCGGGCTTTATCACACGCGACAGTCGTGTTGTTGAGCGTAAGAAGCCCGGTAAGCGTAAAGCGCGTCGTAGCTTCCAGTTCTCCAAGCGCTAAGCTTTTCATTATATTTATTGTAAAGGGCTGCTCTTACGAGCGGCCCTTTTCTTGTTTGAGCACGCCTAAAGGCGTGCAGATGCCTTTGGCGAGGATATTTCCAGAGAGAGGAAACACAATTTTAAGAGAACTCGCGCTAAAGTATAAGTACGGTACAGGCGGGGACGCCGATGGCCGTGAGAGGGGAAGCTTGCTTCTTCGGGGATGGTGCAAAAACACCGTCCCTTCCTCTCTCTCAAAATATCCTCGCCGAAGGCAAACGGCATGGGTTTACCCATGCTAAACCTGCAACGCGTTTAGCGCGTTTCTATTTGAAATCGCTTTCAATCAGACCGAGGCCGCGCAGATAGATGCCGATACCTGTTTCAAGCAGATCCTCTGGAGGAAATGGGCTTTGGGTGCCAGGAGAATTGCGCGCAAAAAGTTCAACGACCCCGTGGCTCATCGCCCAAATATGCGCGCTGAACATTGATGCGGGCGGGCGCTTATGTGACGGAATATGTTGGTTTAGATCTTCAGCAGCCTTTTCTAAAACGTCGCGCGCGCGTGTGGAAACCATTGCTAGCTCTGGCGTTCTATTCACAGAAATCCCGCTTTCAAACATGGCGATGTAGTGCCCCGGGTATTTGCGCGCAAACGCAAGATAAGCGCGCCCCGTTGCTTCAAAAGCGGCCAAAGCTGATGGTTGCCCTTTGTCATAGGCGAACTGCATCACATCCGCGAAAATTTCGTAGCCTTGGCGCGCAGCCTCCGCAATAAGATCCTCGCGCCCTTCAAAATGGCGATAGACTGCGGCGGGGGTCACGCCGGCTTGCTTTGCAGCTTCTGATAAGGTGAAGCCAGTCGGGCCTTTTGCACGGATCAGCTCAAGCGCGGCCTCGACCAGCGCTTGGCGTAGATTTCCGTGGTGATAGCCCCGTTTAGGCATCCCAGATCTCCGGACCCGCACAGATTTTTGGATCGACACTGCCCAAGGCGTTCGTAACTTTATGACCATATTCGAACTGAGTGAGCACATGCCGGATCGCGTTCACTCTTGCGCGACGTTTGTCATCGGAGCGGATCACGGTCCAGGGTGCCGTTTGAGTATGACTACGCTGCATGTTTTCTTGAATTGCTACTGAATAGGCATCCCATCGGTTCAGGCCTTCCACATCGATCCACGACAGCTTCCACTGTTTCAAAGGATCGCTTTCACGCTCCAGAAAGCGGCGCAATTGTTCTTCGCGGCCTACATTCAGCCAGAACTTTACCAGCGTAATACCTTCGTTCACGATCATATCTTCAAACTGTGTGACCTGTTTGAAAAACACTTCGCGTTGCTCTGGTGTGCAAAACTCAAACACATGTTCCACCACGCCGCGGTTATACCAGCTGCGATCAAAGAACGTGATCTCACCGCCAGAGGGAAGATGATCGATATAGCGTTGAAAATACCATTGGCTTTGTTCACGCTCGGTCGGTTTTGAGAGCGCGACAACATTGGCTGCACGCGGGTTAAGGTTTTCGCGAAAGCGTTTGATTGTACCACCTTTGCCCGCAGCATCGCGTCCTTCAAACACGATAGCGACGCGTTGACCTGTTTCGCGCACCCAATGTTGAAATCGCACGAGTTCAATCTGGAGCGCGGCCATTTCTTTTTCATACCGTTTACGTTTCAGACGCGCATCATAAGGGAACGTGTCGCTGAGAATGGCGCCACTTTCGCAATTCTTAATCGCTTCGCGCACATCATCAGGGGCTTTTTCATTGTAAAAAGTGCTGATTGCACCCTCAAACGGCAGGTTCATGTCACGCAGTCCTATTATTGTTTGGTTCACTATGACGGGCGGTGCAGTTTATCGCAATCCGGCACGGACAGCAGCAAGTTGGATTGCTTTGATAACCTCGAGCTCAGATGCGTGTTGTGGCATATGGCCAACGCCTTCTAACACAGTCAGATTGGCATCTTTGATTTGGTTTACTAGTAAAGCTGAGTGAATCGAGAGCCCTACAATAGTGTCGACATCGCCATGTAAAATTTCGGTTGGAACGTCTATTTCGCCATATCGGGGCACCATAGCTTTGACATCAGGCAGTAAATGCGTGCGCTGACGCGCGTTGGCGATCATTGTATGACGTCGCAGAGTGATACCTGGACCAAAATACGCTGCATACCCTTCAGGTGCATCTTGTGGCTCAAACACTTCTGAAAATGCGTTTGCAACGTAAGAGTTCGGCACAAATGCGGTAAGCAACGGAACCAAGAAAGTTGCGCCAAATTTGGAGGACGTGGCGCGATAGAGTGGATCAATCGGCGTTGTCCAAGGGTTAGAGGGCGCGGCAAGCAACACAAGAGCAGCCATCGTGTCTGAGTGGTTCAAAGCCCAATTCAAAGCAACCGCCCCGCCAAAGGAGTGACCCACAACGATCGGGTTTTCTGCCCCCAGGTCACGTGCTGCAGCCGCGAGCAAGTCCGCTTGCTGGGTGAGTGTTTCACCATCTTTCGTGATGCGGTCCGTGTAGCCAAGACCGGGCCGGTCAAAGGCGATTACGCGGAACTCTTTTTCAAGCTTTTCCACAAGTGAGAACGTGACATCGCGTGTCGATCCTGACGCGCCGTGTATTAAAATGAGGTCCGGCCCGGAGCCGCGCACAACCGCGTGGACCTTGATGCCGTTCACGTCGATGAACTGCCCCTCTGGTGGGTAGGCCGCCTCTGCTGTCGCTTCTCGGGCATTTGCGCGCCACAGGGTAATGGCTGCGAACACGACTAAGACTGCGAGGGTATAGACCAAGATTTTAAACACCAATCAGATCGCTTTCATAAGGCGTGGTTTGGTATATCTCATTGATCCAATTGCCATAAAGAAGATGCGCGTGACTACGCCAGCGGTTTTGCGGCTGTTGGGACGGATCATCATTTGGATAGTAATTCATCGGCACGTTGATGGGCGTCCCTTCGGCGACATCGCGATCATATTCCTGCTTAAGCGTGCCTGAATCATACTCGAAATGATTGAATATATAGAGCGCACGGTGCTTTGGATCCTCAACCAAACAGGGGCCAGCATCTTCGCTGGAAAGCAGCGTTGTGAGGTTCTTGTTTGCATCAATCTCTGCTTGGTGCATTTCGGTCCAACGGCTCACAGGGATTACGCAATCATCTGAAAAACCACGTAAAAAAGGCGAAGAAGGTGCAAGGTTGGCGTGGCGATAACAGCCAAACAACTTTTGCTCCAAAATATGTTTCTTCACGTCGTGGAAATAGTTGATCATCGCCATCCCACCCCAGCAGACGCCCAAAGTAGAATGTACGTGTGTTTGCGTCCACTCGAAGACATCACAGAGTTCTTCCCAATACGTCACATCGCCGAATGGCAAATGTTCGATCGGGGCACCTGTTATGATCAAACCATCGAACTTTTCAGTCTTCACTTCTGAAAAGGGGCGGTAAAAGCTCTCCATATGCTCTGCGGCCGTGTTACGCGTTTGGTGTTCGCTCATTCGGATCAATGAAAATTCGATTTGCAAAGGGGTCGCGCCGATCAAACGCGCAAACTGGTTCTCTGTCTGAATCTTTTTAGGCATCAGATTGAGCAATGCGATCCGCAAAGGGCGAATATCTTGACGTGAGGCTTCGTCCTCGGACACGAGCATGACGCCTTCACGTCGAAGAACCTCATAAGCAGGGAGGTCGGCGGGGAGTTTTATCGGCATCGCACCGGACTTTCTGTGGTTGGGAGTGCTGAAATAGGTCTACGCGCTGTGCGCAGCAAGGGCGTCGGCGATCACATCTATGAAAGATGCCTCATTGGTCACACCGGCCATATCAGAGGCTTGTACGGTAATCCCAAAGTTACGCGCCATCGCATCGTAGCGCGGTTGGCGGTGAGCGAGGGCTTGCGCATAGGTCCAACGAATGAACTCATCTGGATTAACGTCGCTCTCTTTAATATCGTTATTGCTCAAGTATTCCTTCCAAACCCGTGCAAGGAACTCTGGTTGATAGGACATCGGTTTAGGCTCTTTATCAAAGCGTTCAATCAAGCTTTCCGTGTGGGCGTCGCTCCCTTTGATCCAGACCATCAAGCACTCTTGCGCTAATGCGCTTAGTAACGGATCGTTCGGGTTCTCAGGGTCAACCCATTCGCAGATGGAGCCGCCTGTGTCGCAAATGAAATGTTGATACCCGTAGATATCGCGCCCGCGTTCAATAAAGCCATGTGTATCTGTTAGGGCGGCGATTTCTGCGTCTTTGAAGTGGTCTTGCCGGCGCTGATACTCTGTAAACGACAATCCACCCAGCTCAGGGTTGCCCGGTTTACCAAGATAAGCAGCAACAGGGCGCAAGTCATGGTCATGCACATTCACGCCAAAGTGAATGAGATCTTGCATCAGCATTTCACGCAAGAACGGGGTCTTCATCGCCTCACGTTTGAGATTGTCGATGATATGCTCACCCATGTGGCGCGTGCCGATGCGATAATCGACAGAGTAGTGAAACCAATTGCCTTGTTGGGCTAGAATTTCCGAAACATGGGTTTTGCCCAAGCCAGACATTGCAAACAACAACACGCGCTTTTGCGGCGCATCCCGCCATGCTTGCGCAGATGGATATAGCATTGGGCGCTCCTTTACGTGCACTCAGTTAACGCTTTGCTACTTGGCGCGGCGCAACGCGTCAACGCCGCGCCCGTCAAGAATGATCAAGCCAAGCGCCAAAAGCGCGAAGCCCGCGTAAGCCCGTGGATGCAGTGTTTCACCAAGAACAAGCGCGCCGAGCAAAATCGCGATTGGCGGCACGAGCAAGGTCACAAGCATCAGGTTGCCGCTTCCTGCAAGCGCTAGAATGCGATAATAAAGCAAATAGGCCAAGGCGGTCGCGATGATCACGTAGTATCCGATGGCAAGCCATGTGATCGGCTCTAGCGCCAGCGTGATCGGCCCTTCGATGATCCAAGCTGCTGGCAGCATGATCAAGGTTGAACCACTCAGCATACCCGCTGCGGCAACTTCCGGTGCGAGCCCGCTTAAGCTTTTGCGCGCCCAAATGCCCGCAAAAGCGTATGATAATGTGCCAGCAATGACCGCCAGCTGCGCGAGCGAGCGAATATCAAGCGCGCGCAGATGCTCGAGCCCGATTGCAATCGCAACCCCAAGAAAACCGATGATAACACCAACAAGTTTGCGCACACTCAGATTTTCATCAGCAAAAAAGAGCGAGGAAAGTACAACGCCGAAAATTGCCGTTGTGGCATTCAGGATCGATGTCAGTCCGCTCTCAATGGTTAATTGTCCCCATGCCATGAGGGAAAAGGGGATCGCGTTGTTCAGCAAGCCCATGCCGAAAAATCCGACCCAAACCGCTGGCGTTTTTGGCACAGAAAGGCCGCGAAACCAGACATAGAGCCATAGCAAACACATGGCCCAGCCTGTGCGATGCGCAACAGAGGTGAGAAAACCGACTTCATTCAAAGCAATACGGATTGATAGGAAGGACCCACCCCATATCAATCCAAGCAGCGCCAGAAGGATCCATGCAAGCGGTGTGATATCTTTGCTTTGTCTCATAACGGCGTGATTGCTGGATTGGTCGCTATGCTCAATCCGAAACCTGCACTTTGCGCGTTTCAGACCAGATATTGTAATAGTTGCCAGCGAAAATCAGCACTGCACCTACAAATACCCAAGGATCAAGCGGCTCAGCAAAGATCAACATGCCGATCACCGCAATGATCGGGAGACGTGTAAAATCTATAGGCATGACAACAGTCGCTGGTGCAATGCTCAAAGCCTTGGTGAGACAAAAGTGTGCTATCAAACCTGCAACACCAACCAAGCCCAACAGCGGCGCGCTCTCAAACGTGGGCAGTTTGATGTCACCGTCATATCCCGCACATATAAGGCCGAAAATCGCTTGTGTGACAGTTAGATAGGCCAAAATCGTTGTCAGGCTCTCTGTCTTCGTCAGTCGTTTTGTTAACAAGCCCGTCAGTGCAAAACAGATCGCGGCGAGTGCGGCAGTTACAATGCCGGCATTCAATGGTGTCGCGCCAGGGCGTGTCACAATCAGAATACCGATAAAGCCTAAGACAGCCGCCACGATACGCGGGCGCGTCATGTGTTCTCCCAAGAAAATCGGGGAAAGGACCAAAATCCAGATGGGGGACGTGAATTCAAGGGCAAAAACCTGCGCCAATGGAATGACCGTGATTGCATAAAACCAAAGGTTTTGTCCCCCAAAATGAAACACGTTGCGAATGACATGCACACCTGCTGAGCGGGTCGTGATTTCACCCAACGTCCCAACTGCGGCCCCGACAGAAAAAACGATGACGATGCCAGTGATAGACCGGTAAAGCATGATCTCAAAAGTATCATAGCCTTCAGCCAGCCAACGCCCTGCGACAGCCATAAACGAAAATGACACGATTGAGCCAATCATCCATAGCGCCGCGCGCAACTCAGGGGCCAAAGTGTCCTTCATTTTTCTAAGTAAACTCTCCCCGAAGGGCCGCTTTCAATCTGGCCGATCATTCCCATTCGATCGTTCCGGGAGGTTTGGAAGTGATGTCGTAGGTCACTCGATTGATACCTGACACTTCATTGATGATCCGCGTTGCGGTCTCGCCAAGGAATTCATGGGTGAACGGATAGTAATCAGCCGTCATTCCATCAACGGACGTCACCGCGCGCAAAGCGCAGGCAAAATCGTAAGTGCGCCCATCTCCCATGACGCCGACTGTGCGCACAGGTAGAATTGCGACAAACGCCTGCCAAATGTCATCATAGAGCCCGTGCTTGCGGATTTGATCGATATAGACCGCATCAGCTTCACGCAGAATGTCCAATTTTGCTCGTGTAATCTCACCAGGGCAGCGAATAGCAAGACCCGGACCAGGGAAAGGATGACGTCCGATGAACGATGATGGCAGACCCAGCTCACGTCCCAAAGCACGGACTTCGTCTTTGAACAATTCCCGCAACGGTTCGACGAGTTTCAAACCCATCTTTTCGGGCAAGCCACCTACATTGTGGTGTGATTTGATTGTCACCGACGGCCCGCCAGAAAAGCTCACGCTTTCAATGACATCAGGGTAGAGCGTACCTTGCGCAAGGAACTCGACTCCGTCAATTTCACCTGCGTATTTTTGGAATACATCGATAAACAGGCCACCGATGATTTTGCGTTTGGTTTCAGGATCATCTTGTCCATCCAAAGCACCGAGGAACAATTCTTGTTCTTGAGCATGAATAAACTGCATGTTGTAGTTGTCGCGGAACATCGCGACGACTTCATCCGCTTCACCTTTGCGCAACAAGCCATGATCAACAAACACACAGGTCAGTTGGTCGCCAATCGCTTCGTGAATAAGAACAGCTGCAACAGAGCTATCAACGCCACCGGACAGACCACAGATCACTTTCTTGTCGCCAACCTGCGCGCGGATCGCTTCGATCGCTTGTTCACGGTAGGCATCCATTGTCCAATCACCACTAAATCCGGCGAGCTTCACAAAGTTTTCGTAAAGCTTCGCGCCGTTCGGGGTGTGGTGTACTTCTGGATGGAACTGAACCGCATAAAAGTTGCGTGTTGAATCCGCTGTGATTGCGTATGGTGCATTCGGGGATGTTCCGTAGACTTCAAAGCCTGGCGCGAGCGCGGAGACGTGATCTCCATGGCTCATCCAGACTTGTTCTTTGCCATCTGCAAACCAGCCATCCAGCAGCCCTAATGCGTTTTCAGGGGTGACGTAAGCGCGGCCAAATTCGGCTGTGCCGCCACCGCCAGAAATCTTACCGCCCTCAACTTTACCCCCAAGTTGCTGCATCATCACCTGTTGGCCGTAACAAATCCCCAAGACAGGGACGCCAAAGGTGAACACGCTCTCCGGTGTACGCGGGGATCCTTCGCGCGTTACACTATCTGGACCACCAGAAAGAATAACGGCTTTTGGCGCAAAATCGGCCAGAAACGCATCCGTCACATTCTGATAAGGGTGGATTTCGCAATAAACATTCAGCTCGCGCAGACGGCGCGCAATCAACTGCGTCACTTGGCTGCCAAAGTCGATGATAAGAAGGCGGTCGTGGGATATCTCTGTCATATCTGTGCTCTAGGGCAGAGCGCGGCGGAGGTCAATTCGCTCAAACACCCACACAAAGGAAATGAACCTTGAGAAAGGTCGCTTTTTCACCCCAAGGGCCGCAAACCTGCGCTTTTCCCCCGCGCTTCGCGCATAAGAAGGGGCAACTTAGCGCATGAACTTTTATCGTGGGGATCAAGACTTATGGCCGAAGCAGCAGCACGTACTCGTAGAACCCGTGGAGGTGGCGGTGCAGCCCGCCGCGCAGAGCGCACATCCGTTAGCTTTGACACCGCAAAATACATTGAGCGTAACATCCCGAATTACGAAGTCCTCTCAGAGGCCGCTCTGGATGTGATTGAAGCAAATGCGGAGCAAATTCTTGAAGAGGTCGGCGTTAACTTTGTGAACAACCCTGCCGCGCTTGAGCGTTGGCGCGAAGCAGGTGCTATCATCGAAGGTGAGCGCGTGCGCATTCCAAAAGGTCTGGCGCGTGAGCTTTGCAAAACAGCACCGGCGAGTTTCACACAACATGCGCGCAATCCTGAGCGCAATGTCGTGATTGGTGGAAACACACTCGTATGTGCACCCGTCTATGGCCCGCCCTTTGTACGCGATGCCGCTGGTGGGCGTCGTTATGCGACGATGGATGATTTCCAAAAGTTCGTGAAGCTTGGATATATGTCCAAATGGCTACACCATTCCGGCGGCACTGTGTGTGAGCCAACGGATGTAGCTGTGAACAAACGTCACCTTGATATGTTGCTCGCGCACATGACGCTAAGCGACAAGCCGTTCATGGGATCTGTTACAGACCCAAGCCGTGCGCAGGATAGCGTGGAGATGTGTGAAATTCTCTTCGGTAAAGACTTCGTTCAAGAAAACACCGTGATGACGTCGCTGATCAACATCAATTCACCGATGACATTCGATGACATTATGATGGGCGCTTTAGAAGTTTATGCAAAGAACAACCAAGCTTGCATCATTTCGCCCTTCATCGTGGGTGGCGCGATGGCACCTGTTTCTGTCGCAGGAACGCTGACGCAGGTTCTGGCTGAATTGCTTGCGGGCATCGCTTACAGCCAGCTGATCCGTCCGGGCGCCCCCGTGATTGCAGGAGCGTTCGTAACATCAATTGACATGAATTCAGGGGCTCCGACCTTTGGCACGCCTGAAGCAAGCCATATCCTTTACGGAGCTGGCCAGCTTGCGCGCCGTTTGGGGCTTCCGTTCCGCTCCGGTGGGGGGCTGTGCGGCTCTAAGTTGCCCGATGCGCAAGCAGCTTATGAAACAGCACACACGCACAACGCCGCGCTTATGGGCGGTGTGAACTTTATGCTTCACTCTTGCGGTTGGCTTGAGGGCGGGTTGGTTTCATCATTCGAGAAATTTGTTGTGGATGCCGATCAGCTTGGCGTTCTTCACCATCTCGCGCGCGGTGTTGAAATTGATGAAAACGCGCAGGCGATGGATGCGATCCGCGAAGTTGGTCCAGGGGGTCACTACCTTGGCTGTGAACACACCCAAAACAACTTTAAAACGGCATTCTGGTGCACGGATGTGTTTGATTACAAACCTTTTGAGACGTGGCATGACGAAGGGGCACGCGATACGCAAACGCTCGCAAGCGCTCGTGTTGAGCAAATGCTTGCAACTTATCAGCCGCCCGCACTCGATCCTGAGATCGCGGCGAGACTTCATGCCTATGTAGAAGACAAAAAAGCCTCTATGCCTGATGCGTTTGTTTAAGGATTAGCGGTTAAATTGAGTATTTTCGCTGATGTTCAGCGATCAAAGCGATCAAAACTTCGGTATGACGCGCGGCGCTGTAAGTAGCGTCGCGCGTTTTACGTAGTGTATTTTGATGGTTTTCGAGGTCGAAGAGTTGGATCAATATCGCGCTTGCTTTGCTAGGAATAGCACCGCCCAAAATGCGTTTAAGATGGGTTTTACGACGATAATCGTTTTGCCCGAAGCGGGCAGCGCTTACCAAAAGTTTCGGGCGTTTTAGATTCGTAAGTTGCGTCATGAAATCAAGCATTGTTTGTCCCCTGAACAGCTATTTTGCTGGATCCAAACTTACTCAGCTTAAGGGTGTGTTGCATTTGAGATGCAATCTGCGTGCGCCATGTTCAGAATTGTTTATCAAATCGAAACAATACTTAATGCACGGCTAACTGTTAACGATTGGGTAACAATTTCAGCCGAAGTTGTGGATAATTCTTTGGATAACTTGCTTATAACAGGGTCAGAACACGTGTCAGATATGTCTTCGAATGCACAAGGAACCATACCAGCTTGGGTGCCTGAACCGGTTCAGCGTTACCTGACCCATACTCAAGCTGGTTTGCCCATTCGTGAAGTTGCGCGCAGGGCAGGGTGTCACGCCTCAACGGTTCTGCGCCAAATTCGCAAAATTGAAGTACGCCGCGATGATCCCCTTGTTGATCGCGCGCTGCACTCTTTAAGTTCCAATTATTTCCACGGCACTCCCTCTTTTTGCGCCAAGGAGACCCCCAATATGAGTGATATTCCAAAGACCAAAGGCTTTAGCAATGACGTCGCGAGCATGGAGCAACAGACACTGCGTATCTTGCGTCGTCTCTGTGAAGCGGGGTCGGTTTTAGCGGTTGCTGAAGGTATGGATACTGCCGTCGTCGTGCGCGAAAATCAAAGTGGTGCAACAAATAAGACTGCATCCGTTTCGGCTGAGTTTGTGGCTGTTCTTGCGTTGAACGCGTGGGTGGAGTGCGCGAATCCGGGACGTATCTCACGGTATAAAATTACCGCAGCCGGGCGTGCGAAACTGGCCGAATTGTCTGAAGCAGGAATGACGCAAAGTCTGAAGCTGGGTGGTCACTACGGTCAGAAGACATCTGAGGACAGTCAGACGCGTCGCGTGCGCTACAATACGGCTGAAAGTCCGGTCGCGGCCCTTGCGCGGCGTAAAGACAAAGATGGTGCGCCATTTTTAGATGACACCTTAGTGACTGCTGCTGAACGTTTGCGCGAAGATTTTGAATTGGCACAGTTGGGCCCACGCGTTGCGCAAAATTGGGACAACTTCCTGACTGCGGGTGCCGACGTGAACAGCCCCTCATCCGGCTCTACTGGCGGGGCGCCAAGTGCTGCACGCGAAAGGGTGGCCAAGGCGTTGCGCTATCTCGGTCCCGGTCTTGGGGACGTGGCGCTGCGGTGCTGTTGCTATCTTGAAGGGCTGGAAAGCGCTGAAAAGCGGATGGGTTGGTCCGCGCGCTCTGGCAAGATCGTGTTGCGCATTGCCTTGCTTCGTCTACGACAGTTCTACGAGACGGAATTGGGCGATGTGTTGATTGGCTGAGGTCTGAAAACACTGAAGAACCAATGCTGTCGCAAAGCTGCTATGCGTCAGATGGGCTGGCTGTCGCTGGAATGTATGCTATATCGCAGGCATCAGTATTCCAGCGAGGTCACATCCCATGCGCGATTTGAAAATCCCTGATCAGCGGCACCCTGAAAAGGCGCATCGCCCTGATAACGCGCAGCCTAAAAAGCCTGATTGGATCCGCGTGAAAGCGCCGACCGGTGCTGGATATCAACAAACCCGCGATATTTTACGAGAAAATAAATTAGTCACGGTTTGCGAAGAAGCAGGCTGTCCGAATGTTGGCGAATGTTGGAACCAAGGTCATGCGACGATGATGATCATGGGCGACATCTGCACACGCGGTTGTACCTTTTGTAACATTGCGACGGGCAAGCCGGAGGCGCTTGATGCGTTTGAGCCGGGCAGGGTGGCGCATGCTGTCGAAACGCTTGGTCTGAACCATGTGGTGATAACGTCAGTGGATCGCGATGATTTGGAAGACGGTGGTGCTGAGCACATTGCCCAAACCATTCGTGCCGTGCGCCACCGCGCACCGGACACAACGATTGAAGTTCTCACGCCTGACTTTTTAAAATGTCCTGTGAGCGCTGTTGAAGCTGTGGTCGAGGCACGTCCCGATGTTTTCAACCACAACCTTGAGACGGTGCCTGGCTTGTATCCAAGCGTGCGCCCAGGGGCGCGGTATTTCCATTCTTTGCGTTTGCTTCAGCAGGTAAAAGAAATGGACCCGACGATATTTACTAAGTCCGGTATTATGGTCGGCCTTGGCGAGGACAAGCAGTCTGTGCAGCAAGTCATGGATGACATGCGAGCGGCGGATGTCGACTTTTTGACCATTGGCCAATATTTGCAACCAACGCCTAAACACCATGGCGTGGCGCGATTTGTGGACCCTGATGAGTTCAAAGCGTATGAAAAGGCTGCTTGGGGCAAGGGCTTTTTGATGGTCTCCGCCACGCCTTTGACCCGCTCTTCCTACCACGCGGGCGACGATTTCGCGCGTCTTCGCGATGCGCGGGCGGCGAAATTGGGCTGAACACAACGCATTTTTTTACTTAAAGTTGAAGACATCAAAGTGGCGTGATCTTATCGATGCAAACGTGCGTTTCGATGCACATTGTTTTGTTAGGTTGGTGAAGAATGGCCCTGTCCCAAGATGCTCTAAGCTTATCGGTTGAAAACAACTTGGCACGTTGGAACGTGGCTTTGCCCACAGGAACGCCGATTGTAATTACATATTCATTTATGACAACTTAGACGGCGTATGATGTGCGCACAACCACAGCTGTTACGCCCTATTCAGAGGTGCAAAAACAAGGGGTGCGGGACGCGTTTGATACCTGGGAAGAGGTTAGCGGTCTTACATTCCTAGAGCTTGATCGGGGTGGCGACATGCGCATTTCGATGATTGGAGAGGACGACATGGCCAATATCGGCGGTCGTCCTGCTGGTGGTTTTGCTTATCTTCCGTTTGCCACAGAGAATGGTGAAACAACTTAGGACGGTGAAGCCCTTGGCGCGATTTTCCAAGATAGCGTTGGGGGGGATGTTTTTCTCAACGCTGATTATTATGCCAACGATCCAAATAGCTTTGATTACGGTCGCAGTGGTTTTGAAACCATGCTGCATGAAATTGGGCATGCGCTTGGACTGGAGCACCCGTTCGACGGCGATTTCCTAATTAACCCTGCACGCGACAACACAGACGTTACGATAATGTCTTACACAGATGGCTCGAACCCGAGCGAGTTGGGGACAGCGGATAAAGAATTTATCCAGTTTCTTTACGGCAAACAATCGTTTGACATGGTCTACAATGAAGATATGGAGATGCTGAAAATATTTGGCACGTCGGCGTCAGAGTTTATTCATGGCTCCACACAAAGCGATTTTTTCACCACATCCGCAGGTGCCGATACGATCTTTGGCTCCGATGGTGACGATTTTGCGCTTTTCACACATAGTTTGACCTTTGATGGTGGAAACGGCCAAGATACGGCGATTGCGCTCATGGGCAGCAATCTGTTGATAGACTCTGGTGGGTTATATCAATTTGATCCACCGCAAAATGACGACCTGAGCATTGATGACTTCTTTATGGGTGGCTTTGGCGATGACGAATTGTCAGGCGGGCTGGGGAATGATGTTTTGCTTGGGGATCGACCATCGCAATTCTTGTCTGGCTCTGATTTTATTGAAGGCGGCAAGGGGGCCGACTCTTTGCAAGGTGGCGGTGGCGCGGATGTCTTTTATTTCGCTTCCTATGACTCGCTTACACGTGAATTCAACGACATCGGCACTGACGTCATAGGCTATGTCGATGAAAACACGCTCTATGCAGAACTAAATTCAAGTGTTCCGATGATCTCGAACTTGACTGCGAATGCGCGTAAAGACTTTGAGATCGGCGTTGATATTGTTCAACTTGCAGGTATCCCCTCAAGCACGCGCAGTTATATCGAAAACAATTTGAACTTTTATCTAACAGATACAGACGACAGTGTTGTTTTTGACAATTACGACGTGTCAATTTTGTTTGCTGATGTCACTGCTGCTGATCTCTTGGCGGTTTCCGTGAGCGACGTTTTTGAGTTCGTTTAAGCCCCTCCTTTTAGATTCCACGCGCGGAAGGCCGTTATAATGCTTGCCAATATATCTCTTAAAACAGGACTTTTCGGGCTGTGTGTTCTTTTAAGTGCTTGCGCCGCTAGCCAAGAGGATACCACGACTTCAAGTTCAGATGGGCCTGAGGGCTCTGGTCCAAACACAGGTGACAATGTCGAGCGTGTGACAGGAACTGGCGCACAAACCGGTGTTGGTTTTGGCACATCTCAGTTTCCGACTACGCGCACAGGTCTTGCGGGTGCAAACGGCTTTGTTGCACAAATCGGTCTGAGGCCGATCTCCCCCTTACCCCAGACGGATTTAGCCTACAGCCACGGTAC
>NZ_CBFHVK010000030.1:0-27725 GCF_965659345.1 Planktotalea sp.
TAGTGCCGCGCCGCTTAGTCCGTCGCTGCTGAAGGGGGTTCTAGTGTTATCAGATAATAGTCGCAAGACCTTTTTTGATCTAATTTCACTTTTTTCCATTTTTCTTATTTTACGCACAAAAACAGATGTTTGGAGGGCGTTCTTGATAATAAAAGTACGTGTCCGTAAGTTTACCTAGGGTCGAAATCACGACAATGTGGATAAGTCTTCAGTTATCCACAGACTCACGCGTGAATCGTCCCGTAATTCCAAGAGAACCCTTTGGAATCCGTAGTGCAAGCAATCCAAGAACCACCGCCATATACAGCAAAGGCTCTAACTGAATGCCTTTCGCAACCATAACAAAGTGCAAAGCGCCCAAGAAAGCGATTCCATATGTGAGCTTGTGAAGTTTACGCCAGCGTACCCCAAGCTTACGCACACTGAAGTTGTTTGATGTCATAGCGAGGGGAATCATCAACGCGAATCCAACCATCCCAACAGTAATGTAGGGGCGCTTTAGAATATCGGCCCAAATCTGGCTCACGATCTGCACATCAAGAACCAACCACACCAAGAGATGAAGAACGACATAGACAAATGTCATCACACCAATTGCACGGCGGAACTTCAAAAGGTTCACACCCAAGTGTTTTCTCAATGGGGTAATACAAAGACCAAGGATCAAGAGCTTTAGCGCGAACTCGCCAAGTTCATGCTCCAGCGCCTTTATCGGATCAGCCCCAGATCCTCCTGTCAGCCCCTCATAGAGAAACCAAGCCGCAGGAAGGATGCCGAGTATATAAACAAACCAAGCCGGAACTTTACGGGCTGTTCCATTTATCGTGTCTTTGATCATTAGAAGTTCACGCTCATGTCCATGCCTTCATAAAGGCTCGCAACTTCTTCTTCGTACCCATTCAACATTAGCGTTGGAATGCGTTTAGCAAACAAACCGCCTCCGATCTTGCGTTCTGTCGCTTGAGACCAACGTTGATGGTCGACCTCCGGGTTCACGTTGGAATAAAAACCGTACTCCCGCGCATTCGCGATATTCCAGCTGGTGGGTGGCTCTTTATCTGTCAGCGTAATCTTCACAACCGATTTAATAGACTTAAAGCCGTACTTCCACGGCACGACCAAACGCATGGGTGCGCCGTTCTGGTTGGGAATGTCTTTCCCATAGATCCCGGTCGCCATAATCGTCAGGGGATGCATCGCTTCATCAAGGCGCAAACCCTCTACATAGGGCCACTCTAGAGTTGGGAACTTTTGACCCACCATTTCTTCAGGACGATAGAGCGTTTCGAATGCGACGTATTTCGCGGATGACTGGACACCCGCAAGATCAAGCAGGTCTTTCAATTCGAAACCATTCCAAGGCACAACCATTGACCAAGCTTCGACGCACCGGAATCGGTAAATACGTTCTTCCACTGTCATCTTGGCCATAATATCGGTGAAATCATATTCACCCGGCTTATCAACCATACCGTCGATGGTGACAGTCCAAGGTGTCGTTGTAAGTGCACCCGCATTCTTAACTGGGTCGTCCTTACCCGTACCGAACTCATAAAAGTTATTGTAGCTGGTGATGTCCTCAAAGCTATTTGGCTCAAGCGCCTCTTGCGCAAGGGCTGCACGCGGACCGTCAATCGCTGTAGCAAGACCAAGACCCGCTGCACCGGCCATCAGTTGTCGTCTGTTCAAGAACAACGCGTGATCGGTAACATCATTATCAGAGAGGGTGTTTTTCCAGCGATATGCCATATTCATGCTCCTATGTTCCCAACCTACATAGAGAACGTCAGTTCACAGACCAATGGCGCTGCACTCACAATGCTGTTGGGGTTTTGCAACATTTGGCTTCCCCTTTGCCAACATCGGTGCAAAGCTTTGCTTCAAAAGAGGTGTGAGAGCATATGACTGACAAACCCCTAGGAGCGCTGCTTTCCGATTGGACAACTCCGGTCGCACCCGGCCGTATGACGCTCGAAGGACGCTATTGTCGGCTAGAACCTTTAAGCGCCGAAACGCACGCAGCGCTTCTGTTCAATGCCTTTGTCGATCAAGATGAACTATACGACTATTTACCAGCGGGTCCATTTCACTCTGCTGCGCAGTATCATCGCTGGGTTCGGGAAGTTACATCAGACGACAGCAGCCTGTTCTTTGCAGTATTTGATTTACGCCAAGAAGCTTATTTAGGTGTGCTCAGCTATCTACGTATCGCGCCTTCTGCAGGTTCGATCGAGGTAGGCAACATCAACTTTTCCAAAGCGATGCAGCGCAGCCCTGTTTCAACCGAAGCCGTCTATTTGATGGTGAATTGGGCCTTTGAGGCAGGGTATCGGCGCTTTGAATGGAAATGTAACGCGCGTAACAAACCTTCGCGCCAAGCAGCCCAGCGTTTGGGCTTTAGCTACGAGGGCATTTTTCGCCAAGCGCTAGTCGTTAAGGAACGAAACCGCGATACCGCTTGGTTCGCAATGATCGACAAAGAGTGGCCCGCAATGAAAGAAGCGTATCGCGTTTGGCTTGATCCAGCCAATTTTGATACCGAAGGCAAGCAACGTGAACGATTGGGAGATCTTACTGGGCTGGTCCGCTTTGCAAGTGATCCAACCCTTTAAATAGCCGCTTGCTCACTCAAGCGCTGACGGACCAATCCCGCAAGCTTTGCTTGGTGGCTATGCACTGTCGTCCCTGTCGCAGTCGCTTTTGCAAGAAGTTGTGCAGCTTCGCGAAGTGGTTCGTCCCGCGCACTTTTCGCGACCCCGCGCAAAAACTGTGCTGCATAATCCAAACGCATCAAATCCGCATCGTCTGACAACATTTCTGAAGCGTGCGCCATGTCATCACGATATGCGAGTGGATCGGGATCAACTTCTTCGTCCGTTATAGAACGTAACCCAGAGGGCCGCATATCTTCTGGCAAAGAATGAAGAACAGCGGTTTGAAAATTCGCCAAAGACGAAAGCGGCTTGCTCAGGAAGCCATCGGCACCCGCCTCGAGCGAAAGATCCTTTTTCGTGTCATCACCACTGATCGCCAAGAGCGAATGAATACGCGGTTCTGATCCTGCCAGCTCTTTGATCAACTCAGCGCCTGAGCCATCTGGAAGTCCAAGGTCAATGATCGCGACGCTGGGGCGATACACCTGTAAATGACGCCGCGCCGAACGCAGGCAATCCGCACGTCGAATACGTGCGCCGCTGCGCAGACAGAGAAGCCGCATCGCATCGCAGGCAAATCGGCTGTCTTCTACCACTAATATGGTTAATCCAAGCAACGGGCGGGTTGCAGTCGCCGCGGGCGTTAAGGATGTGTATTCCAGTTCATTCATGGTTCCCTCGAATCTATATCAGCTGCTCTCAACGCTAGGCCAACGAGCCTAACAAGTGATTAACCCTCCCCATATTTAGCGAGCCCGCGTCTATGCGTCCGCTTGCCGAAACTGACCTGCCGCTCCATATAGTGCGCAAAGAAATGAACCGGAGTGTCCCGATGATTGGACGATTGAACCACGTAGCCATAGCAGTGCCTGATCTTGAAGCCGCCGCCGCGCAATACCGTGACGCGCTTGGCGCAAATGTGGGGGCACCACAAGATGAGCCAGATCACGGTGTCACAGTTATCTTCATTGAACTGCCGAACACCAAGATTGAACTGCTCTATCCATTGGGTGACGACAGCCCGATCAACGGGTTCCTTGAAAAGAACCCGTCAGGCGGCATTCATCATGTGTGTTACGAAGTCGATGACATTATAGCCGCACGCGATCAAATGGTTGCGTCAGGCTTGCGCGTGCTTGGCAATGGTGAACCAAAGATCGGCGCACATGGTAAACCCGTCATTTTTCTGCATCCCAAAGATATGAACGGAACCCTTACCGAGCTGGAGCAAGTATAATGGGCATCACATCAGCGCTTGTTCTATTCGCAGTCATTTGGTTCATGACGTTTCTCATTGTTATCCCAATCCGTCTTCAAACCCAGGGGGACGTGGGTGAGATCGTTCCAGGCACGCATGCCGGATCCCCTGAACATCATAACCTCAAGAAGAAAGCATGGATCACCACTGCGATCAGTGCTGTTCTTTGGTGCATCATCGCAGGCACTATCATCTCAGGTGTGATCAGTGTGCGCGATCTTGATATGTTTAATCGGATGGGCGACGCATCTGTGTCTGATGGAACAAATGGGTAAAAGTTGCCGCGCCTAAGATCGGGATGAACAAGTTCAACAGTGGCACGGTCAGTGGCACTGCCATCAAACATCCCGCCAGCCAGATCAAACCGAAGTGTTCTTTACGCGCCTGCTTTGCGCCCTCTCGGCCAAGGCGGCGCATGGCGGCAATTTGAAAATACTCGCGGCCAAGCAAAAAGCCGTTTAGCGCCCAAAAGATGAAAATTGCTGCAAACGGCAACATCACATAGAGCAAGACCGCAACAATGTTTGCACCTATCAAAATGCCTAAGAAATTGATCGTGTCGCGCAAGGATTCGTAGAACGAAACACCTTTCACAGTAGGCAAATGCGCATAGTGTTTGGCCTCCACCGCGGAGGCAACTTCATCCAAGAAAAGCGACGTGATCGCCGACGCGACCGGCACCATCAAGAATGTTGACAAGAACAGCATCAAAAAGAGCGATCCCCAGCCCAGCAAATCGCCCAGCCAAGTGACTTCGCCAATAACCGGAAGTACCATCGTGCCATCCACTGCTTCATTCATCAGCGTCAGAAACAGCGCGTAAAAACCCGCGAGCAAGGCAATTGTCAGCGCAACACCCAGAAGCAGGACCCGGCGAAACCGTGGGTCGCCCATTTGCCCAATCGCTTTAAAAAATGACGAAAGGATCATGCGTCAACCCAAGACGTAATAGCGCTTAAATCAGGGCGCGGACGTTCCGGCGGTACCGTCTTTTCTGTACCGATATGAATAATACCAGCAACACTCTCGTGCAGGCCTAGACCGAAACCAGCCTCAATAAATTCACGGTCATGCGACGGCCAACCAGACAGCCAGTTTGCACCCCATCCGCTCGCCAACGCAGCATTCAAAAGCGCCAAACAAACAGCGCCCGCAGAATAGGTTTGCTCTATCGCCGGGACTTTTTCGGACGGCTTTTGCACCTCGACGACCACAACGGCCAATTCGCCTATTAAAAATTGCGCGGCCCCTTTGGTTGTCTTCTCTTCGTCATAACCAAGTTGTGCACCGCGCGCTTGAGCAAGCGTTGCCAAGCGATCCATCGCTTGGCCCTGTAACACGATAAAGCGCCACGGCTCCAACTTGCCATGATCAGGCGTGCGTGCTGCCGCCGTCAAAAGTGGCTCTAACTCATCACGGCTTGGCACGGGACCTTGCAACGTTTTCGCAGGGCGCGAACGACGTGAGAGCATAAAGTCCATCGCAGCTGGATTTGGATCTGGCACAAACGGCTCCTTCTTCGTTGCAGGCTACATCAGCACTCTGCGCGCAAGTTTCAAGCTTAAAGGCCTAGAGCATCTCGCATTTGCGTAATTTCGGAACTGATGAACCGCTGATGCGCGAGCCCCGGTTGACGTTTTACATAAAGCTCCGCCATCGGATCGGGTGCCGTGATTTTGCTGCCACTCATTTCTTCCAGCACACCATGCCCGCAAAACGGAACATAGACCTCTGAATATCCGCCCTCATGCGCCATCATCAAACGACCATCACAAATCTCATCCGCAAGCGCCGTGATCTGTCGCGTCATCTGACGAAACGTATCCGCTGTCGCCATCATCCGCCCAAGTGGGTCAATCAAAGCAGCGTCAAAGCCACAGGCGACAATGATCGCATCAGGTTGAAAGGCGCGTATCTGCGGAAGCGCAATCTGCTCCATGACTTTAAGGTAGCTTGCATGCCCAGCGCCTCCGCCTAACGGAATATTGAGATTGAAGCCTTCGCCCGCACCAGTACCCCGATCTTCAAAGTCGCCAGTGCCGACAGGAAAATTGTTCTCTTGATGGATCGAAATCGTCAGTACATCCGAACGATCATAAAAGATCGCTTCTGTCCCGTTACCATGATGCACATCCCAATCCAGCACAGCGATGCGTTTCGCGAGACCGCTGGCCAAAGCCGATTCAATGGCGACCGGAATATTCGCAAGCAAACAAAACCCCATCGGCGTATCGGCCGTGCAATGATGCCCGGGGGGGCGCGAAAGCGAATAGGCGTTCTTAAGGTCGCCCCTCAAAACAGCCTCTAATGCGCTCTTTGCAAGGCCAGCAGACTGCGCAGCTATCTCAAACCCACCAGGGCCAAAAGGACAGCGCGCACCAATTTCACCGCCACCAGTGTCAGAAAGGCGCTTAAACTCATCCAAAAAAGCCGCCGGATGCACACGCCGCAAATCTTCCATGCTTGCCAAGGGTGCGCTTTGCATCGCTAGGTCCCCCGATAGACCTGTCAGATCCATCAAATTCTTCATCCTGCGCTTGCTCTCAGGGCTTTCAGGCAAACCGCCGTTCACCATGGGCTGCACGAATCCCCCTACAGGGAACATGCTCGCGTAATTGCCGCCACCATGCCAAAATGTGCTCTCATCCCAGAAAAAACCTGTCTGCATCTTACGTTCCCTTCTCATCTTCCTCTGGCCGAATGCGGTACACGCCCTCTGGCAAATCCAGCGCTGCCGCGAGATCGCGCACTTGCTCCATGCTCAACGTTATCTTTTCCGCGCGATTTAGCCGTGGATTGAACTGTTCCAATGTGATGCATTCCGCAAATGCGTTTATCACCACATCCTCTTGGGCCGCGCTTTGCGCCTCATCCACAAGCGTGATGATGCTAGAGTCAAATTCGTGTTCGATACTAAACATGACGCCAGCTTAGGCCGCACTCGTAAAAGCAGCAACGCCAATCCCCGCAAATTCGTGACTGGTATTGAGCGCGTCAGCCACCTATCTTGTGCACGAACAGAGCATATGCAGGCAGTGCAAAACTATGAAGACATATCTTCTCGTCCCATTTCTAGCTTTCGGTCTTAGCGCCTGTGTATCCGTATCGCGCCCAGCGCCAACAGCACCGAGCGAACCAACGACACCAGCCGTCAGCACGCCGAACCCCACGACATCGCTACGCGCCGAACAAGCCGCACGTCAGTTTGTAAGAGTGGTGCGCACAGTTGAGCCTGTGGCCGAAGCAGAATGTCGCGCGCGCACAACCAATATGAATTGTGACTTTAACATCGTCGTCGATGATCGACCGGGCCAACCGCCTAATGCGTTTCAAACGCGTGACAAGGAAGGTCGCCCGATCCTCGCTTTTAACATCCCACTCATCGCCACGGTTCGAAATGCAGATGAGCTCGCGTTTGTTATGGGCCATGAGGCCGCGCACCACATAAGAGCCCACCTTGATCGTCAACAACGCAACGCCACCGCAGGCGCGCTTATCTTTGGTGGTATCGCCGCGATTACCGGCGCGGGCGAGCAAGCCATCGATTCAGCGCAACAAGTCGGCGCGACTGTCGGCGCGCGCGGCTATTCAAAAGACTTTGAATTAGAAGCTGATGAGCTAGGAACAGTGATCGCACATAAAGCTGGGTATGATCCTGTCATTGGCGCGGCCTTCTTCACAAAGATCGCGGATCCAGGCAATAAATTCTTAGGCACACATCCACCCAACGCAGCGCGTATTGAAACCGTGCGCCGAACTGCGGCAACACTGAAATAGTGTTCCAAATTGCGCATGTTGTCACAGACCGCGGCTCCAAATACGCGGTCAGCGGGGCACCTGCGCGCTCCAAAGCCGAAGCACTGAAACTTCTGAAAGAGCTCAAACGCAACAAGCGTTTCGCAAAAGCGACACATAATACCTGGGCGCTGCATTGCTCAGACAGTGGGCCAATCAAGAATGATGATGGTGAAAGTGGTGCAGGCGCGATTATCCTGCGTATGTTGGAACGCGCAAATCTGACGGATCATCTTATCGTTGTCACCCGTTGGTATGGCGGTACGCATCTAGGTGGAGATCGCTTTCGGCGAGTCCAAGATTGCGTCAATGCCTACCTAGATCAAGCGCCTGACCTTCCGTCGCAACCCGCGCAAAAGGATTGACAATCCCTGCTGGCGCTTCACTCTCTGCGACAAACTCTGGGAGGAGAGAAAAGATGCTAGGTCAAATGATGCAAGACCGCCTGTTGATTTCATCACTGGTGGATCACGCCGGAAAATATCACGGCACAACAGAGATTACGTCAGTCGAAACAGACGGCACAATTGCACGCTCTAATTGGGCCGAGGTCCAGCAAAATTCCAAAAAACTTGCCAGTGCACTGACAAAGATGGGGTTAAAACCTTCTGCGCGCTGCGCCACGATAGCTTGGAACAACCGTCGCCATTTGGAAATCTATTTTGGTGTCTCTGGTGGTGAGTTTGTTTGCCACACAATCAATCCACGTTTGTTCCCAGAACAGCTTGTCTACATCGTTAACCATGCCAAAGATGAAGTTCTGTTCATTGACTCCACCTTCCTCCCGCTTGCTGCCGCTTTGCGCGATAAGATGCCAACACTAAAGGCAATCGTCCTTATGGGTGCACGCGATGAAGCGGCGCTAAAGCAAATTCCAGAGCTTGTCTTTTACGACGAATTTATCGAAACGGGCGATGCAGAATACACTTGGCCGGACTTTGATGAACACACAGCATCTAGCTTGTGCTACACCTCTGGCACGACAGGCAATCCGAAGGGCGTTCTCTACTCGCACCGCTCTACCATGCTCCATAGCTTTGCCGCTGCTTTGCCCGATTGCATCGGTTTCAGCGCGCAAGATATCGTGCTTCCAGTTGTTCCAATGTTTCACGTCAACGCTTGGGGCTCCCCATATGCAGCCGCAATGGTTGGCGCACAGCTCGTCATGCCGGGTCCGGGGCTTGATGGATCAAGCTTGCTAAAGCTGATCGACACCGAAAAGGTCAACATCGCACTTGGTGTTCCGACTATTTGGCAAGGGCTGCTGATGGCTGCTAAGGAAACGGGCAGCACGCTTGAAACTCTCAAACGCACGGTCGTTGGTGGCTCTGCCTGCCCCCCAATTATGATTGATACATTTCGCGAAGAATATGGCGTTGACCTTGTTCACGCATGGGGCATGACCGAGATGAGCCCACTTGGCACGTCAAACAAACCGCTCGCCAAACATGCCAAGCTTCCTATCGCTGATCAGCACAAGCTGCGCGAAAACCAAGGTCGTCCGCCTTACGGGATGGACCTGAAAATTGTCGATGACGATGGCAACGCTCTCCCACACGATGATACAGCACAAGGTGATTTGCTCGTGCGCGGACCTTGGGTGATCTCGGGTTACTTTAAACCTGATAAAGTCGAAGAACTGCGTGATGGCTGGTTTGATACAGGCGATGTAGCGCGCATTGATGCTGACGGCTACATGACGATCTGTGATCGCTCAAAGGATATCATCAAATCAGGCGGTGAATGGATCAGCTCTGTCGAGCTGGAAAACATCGCCGTTGCACATCCTGATCTGCTCGAAGCTGCGGTCATCGGGGCAGCGCACCCGAAATGGGATGAACGCCCCGTTCTTGTCGCAGTAAAGGCTGCCGGGTGTGACCCTAATCCTGATGACCTTATTGCGTTTTTCGATGGAAAGATTGCGAGCTGGCAGAAACCGGACAAAGTGGTTTTCACTGATGCCCTACCGCGCAATGCGACGGGTAAAGTTCTGAAGCGTAACTTGCGTGAAGAGTTCGGCCAGGTCCTGATGGGGTGAGTGGCAAGCGCATCTTTGGCGGGGCGAAAATCTTGCTCCATCACAAAGGTGCGCTGCTTACTTACATGCGCGATGACAAACAAAGCATACCTTTCCCCGCCTTTTGGGATCTTCCCGGTGGCGGGGCAGAAAACCATGAAACCCCAATTGAATGCGCACTTCGCGAAACGTTTGAAGAGTTCGCGCTTTGTATACCTTCAAGCCGCATCACTTGGGAACGCGCATACGAGAACCCGTCGGACCCAAATGCGCCAAACTGGTTCTTCGCAGCCCCTTTAAAAGCCACGGAAATCAATGCAATCATATTCGGCAATGAGGGCCAGCATTGGCAAATGATGCCAATCGAGCGCTACTTAAAACACCCCAAAGCCATCCCACATCTGCAAGGCCGCGTGCGTGACGCTCTAGCCTAAGTACGTATTGATATCTGTGCTCTGTAAAGCATCGCTCGCGTGGGCAATCGCCTCTTCCTCGCTCGCGAATGTGGAATCAAACGCAAAGGCGGTTTTGGCACTGTTTACCACTTCCACACGCCATGCACTGCCTTGCTTCTCTGTCATGATCTCAAACGAGTGACCTTCAACAACGATCTGTTTTCCTGTTGCGCTCATCTCAGCTGCTCCTGTTGGCATTTTCGCCCTTAGTAGCCGTAAAACTCATCGCGTCGCAAGGAATCCTCCGACTTCTTCGAAGCTTCCACCCGAAGGCGTGCGGTGCGTGACATTTACTGTGGCGACCACCTCACCAGCGCTGGTGCCACCAATCAAGCCCGTGAAACTCCCCGCAGCAGGATTCCAAAGCTCTTGTCCATTTACAATCTGCCCGCCGCCCGTCTCGCCGCCAAAAGTGCCGTCCGTTTTTAAAACGGTCTGTTCCAGCACCAACATGCTGAGTGGATTAACCACATCAACCAGGTTGTCGGGGCGCTGTCTGAAAATACGCTGAGTGATACGACCACCCAACGTCGCCGCTTTGAAATCAACATCGATCTGCGCACGCCCATTGATCCGTCTCGTCGATGTGAAACCAGCGTAATCGCCATTAAATTGCGCACTGCCGATCAAGGGAAGCTCTGTCGCGCCGATCCGCCCGAAACTTGCAAGGTTGCGAACACTGCCCGCCAACCCACCTGAGTAGATAATGATCTTACTCCCGTCGCCTTGGGCAAAATACGCGTTGTGCACACCAGCCGCATCGCGCATGGCCAACATTGCGCCAAAGTCAGCAGTTGGGAAACGTGCCAACTGCGTATCTAGGCCCAGCGCGGTAAGCGTGAAAACTTGGGAACCTTCATCAAACTCCGCAGTGATGATACTACCACTCATCGCATCGTTGGTCGTAGTAGGACCAGGGATTGTGACAGAGGTTGGCGTTTCCTCTGCCGCAGTTTGCGACGTTTCAGCGCTTTCATCACAGGACTCGAGTTGGCAGATAATCTCAACCGGCGGATCCTCTTGGCCTGCACAAGCGAGCAAATTTAAGGACAAGAACATCATGAGAAAGCGCAGCAACATAGTTACTGTTTAGGAAAGAAAGGTTAGCAAAACCTTAAAACACTAAGTGTCCAACACGCCCCAGAGATCATATTCTCCGGCCTCATCGACAGTTACACTGACAATGTCGCCGACGCTCAGTCCCTCATAACCTTCATCGATGAACAAGTTGCCATCAATTTCGGGCGCATCCGCTTTCGTGCGGCAGGTCGCAGCATCTTCATCGATTTCGTCAACGATCACATCCATGCGCATGCCAACTTTGGCTGCTAGTTTCGCCTCTGAAATCGCTTGCGCCTTTTCCATGAACCGATCCCAGCGCTCTTGCTTCACCTCGCTTGGCACATGATCCGGCAACGCATTGCTGCGCGCGCCATCGACGTTTTCGTATTGAAAGCATCCAACACGATCAAGCTGCGCTTCGTCCATCCAATCGAGTAAGGTCTGGAATTCGGCCTCTGTTTCGCCGGGATAACCAACAATAAATGTCGAGCGCAGAGTGATGTCTGGGCAAGTTGCGCGCCATGCCGCGATTTCATCCAAAGTTTTCGAACCCGCCGCAGGGCGCGCCATGCGTTTCAACACATCAGGATGGGCATGTTGAAAAGGAATATCGAGGTAAGGCAGCAACCCATTTTCAGGATCAGCCATCAAAGGAATCAACTCACGCACAGACGGATAGGGATAGACATAGTGCAGACGCACCCACGCGCCCAATTTACCCATCTCGCGTGAAAGATCGGTGATATGTGAGCGCACGTCACTCTCTTTCCAGGGGTTCACATCATACTTGCGATCAAGACCGTAGGCAGAGGTATCTTGTGAAATGACCAATAGCTCTTTGACGCCGCTCTCAACCAACTTCTCCGCTTCACGTAAAACCGCGTGAGCAGGTCGCGACGCAAGCCGACCGCGCATATCGGGGATGATGCAAAACTTGCATTTGTGATTACAGCCTTCTGAAATTTTCAAATAGCTATAATGGCGTGGGGTCAACGACACACCCGACGCCGGAAGTAGGTCAACGAACGGGTCTGGTGAGGGCGGCACAGCGTTGTGCACGGCGTCCAAGACTTGCTCATATTGATGTGGGCCCGTGACGGCGAGAATATTGGGGTGGTGTTCGCGAATGTAGTCAGGCTCTGCACCCAAGCATCCCGTGACGATGACCTTGCCATTCTCTTGTAACGCTTCGCCAATCGCTTCAAGGCTTTCAGCCTTGGCACTATCGAGAAAACCGCAGGTGTTTACGATGACTGCGTCCGCACCACTGTAATCGGGCGACATGCCATATCCTTCAGCACGCAAGCGCGTCAGAATGCGTTCGCTATCAACCAAAGCTTTGGGGCAACCAAGGCTAACCATACCGATACGGGGCTGACCAGGGCGCGATGTACCATCCAACTTTGCAGCAGGAGCGAGATCAGGGCGGAGCGAAGGAGGGTTTTGTGTCATGGCGCGTTCTATACGAGGAAGCGCGCCCTAAGAGAAGAGCCTGCGCTCAAGCGATCTACCGCCTTTCGAACGATTCCAAGCGACCTTAGGTTGCAGCACGCTTTTTGCCGTCCTAGAGTCACAGAAAAATAGACAGCATAATAAGGCGGAGCAGCCAAATGCGTTTCTTGATCCGATTGATTTTGATCGTCGTTGTGGCGATCGCCATCGCCATTGTTGGTTTGTTAATGTTGCCGGGCGAGAAAATTGCACACATCGCAGCGGATCAACTGAGTAAGCAAACTGGGCGCGCTGTTTCGATCAGTTCGGAAACCTCAATCAGTCTTTATCCCACTTTGGGGGTCACCACAGGCCCCGCAAGCATCGCCAGCTCAGATTGGGCTAAGAACGGCCCATTATTGACCAGTGATAGCCTTGCGATTGGAATTGATGTGCCTGCTTTAATCGCTGGCACTATTCGTATCACCAAGCTGGAGGCAAAAAGCCCAAACATTGTTCTAGAGCGTGCTGCCGACGGCCGAATGAATTGGGATTTACTACCAAACAGTGACACATCTGATGAACCTGTTGCGAGCGAAACAAGCGAGGAGCAAAATTTTGATCTGTCACTTGAGCAAGCGCTGATCACAAGTGGATCGTTGCGCTATATTGCTCATGAAACAAGCACAGATCAGACGCTGAAAAATGTTGATATCGACCTGCGTTGGCCATCTTTAGGCGGGCCCGCTGATCTGATCTTAGGGGTTACGCCCTTCAACGATCGAATTTCGCTCAATACGACCGTCGCAGATGTGATGGGGCTGATTGGCGGCGAGCAAACAACGCTGAGCGGTAACCTGAATGCCGCTGGTGCTGATCTTGCGTTCGAAGGCATTGCATCAATCAAACCAGAAGCGGCGATGCAGCTGAATGGCACAATCCCTCAAGTCGGCGCTCTCATGCGTGCGCTCGGGCAAGAGCCTTCTGCTTTTGGTCTTGACTCTGATTTCAACCCAAGTGCGCGCATAAATAGCCAAGTCAGTTTTGACGGCACACGCCTTGCGTTGCGCAAGATCGCTTTGGGACTGGATGACAGCTCTGTGTCTGGTGATGCAGACATCGTCATTGCGCTGGGCGCTCCACAGGTCACCGCCAAGTTAGAGGCTGATGTTAAGAACGCTGGTCAACTCATGCGGATGTTGGGGCAAGCCCCTGAACAATTTGGTCTTGATGCTGCGTTTAATCCTAACCTCAAAAGTAACATCGCCCTTTCGATGAGCGGCGATGATTTAAACGCACAACTGACAGGCGTTAACGCTACACTCGACGGCTCAAGCGTCGCTGGGAAAGGCGCGATTATTCTCAAAAGTGGCGTTCCAAATATCACGTTAAACATCGATGCTGACGTGAAAAATGCAGGTCAGTTGATGCGCACGCTTGGACAAGCGCCCGAAAAATTCGACCTTGATGCCGCGTTTAACCCCGATTTAAAAAGCGCGGTCGCTCTTTCTATGAACGGTAGTGATATCAGCGCAAATCTAACGGGTTTGACGGCATCGCTTGAAGACACGCGTATCTCTGGCGATGCAAATATTGCGCTTAGGAACAGCGTTCCGGCTGTGACCGCAAATCTTGCTGTGAACCTACCCAATGTTGCGCGCGCCGCCGCACTTGTTGGGCAACCCTTGAGCAACTTTGGCCTTTCTGCAAATGCAGCGCCATCCCTGAAATCCAACATCAATGCGCGCATTCAAGGCAGTAATGTAACCGCCAATCTGCGCGATTTGAGCGCGACGCTCGCGGGTGCAAGTCTTTCCGGTGCGATTGATCTCGCCCTATCGGGCAGCACGCCCAACGTATCCGGCACGATCAACGCAAATGTACCCAGTACTGCAAATTTGATGCGGGCTTTGGGGCAAGGCGCGCCTGATCTGCCAAAAGGCTTCGGCCAAGCGATCAGCGCAAGTACTGGGCTGTCATTTAAATCTAACCAGCTCGATCTCACTGGGCTAAAGGTCTCACTTGATCAAAACACTCTCACGGGCGGTGTTTCTGTTAACTTGGCTGGTAGCGTTCCAAACATCAATGCGAGCCTTCAAGCTGGGAATCTTGATCTCAGCGCGCTTAATCCAGACGACGATACGAGCAGCGAAAGTTCTGCAGGTTCTGGGTGGTCCAAGGACCCGATTGATGCCAGCGCTCTGAGTGCGTTGAATGGTAACATTAACCTCAAAGCAAGCTCCATTAACCTTGGAAAAATCAAACTTGGTGCTGCTGATCTTGGGGTCAGCATTGACCGCGCCCGCGCTGTTGTATCGATCAACGATCTCAACGCTTATCAAGGACGGTTTGGTGGGCAACTGGTGGCCAACAATCGAAACGGGCTGTCTGTTGGCGGTGATTTGCGCGCAAACTCAATCGCGCTTGGCCCATTGCTAACTGCGCTCGCGGATACTGATAAAATCAGCGGTAATGGCAACTTGAACCTGAAATTCTTAGGCGTTGGTAATTCCCTTGATGCAATCATGCGCTCGCTCAGCGGTAATATTGCGATGTCTGTACCCCAAGGCGAAATTGCAGGCATCGATCTGGAGGGCCTTATTCGCCAAGGCAATGCAAATGCACGGCGCACATCATTTGAAAACTTGCAAGCCAGCGGTGTTCTGAAAGACGGCAATCTACGCAACGATGATCTAAGTGCTAAAACTGGGCGCGTTGAAGCGCGCGGCGAAGGCAACATTAATCTTGGGGCACAGACGATTGATTACCTCCTCACCCCTGTCGTGAACAACGTAGGGGAGCAAGATAGGATCGAAATACCTGTGCGCATCAAAGGGCCTTGGGCAAACGTTTCCGTGCGCCCTGACCTGCAAGCGGCTCTTAACCTAGAGAACGAGCGCAAAAAGCTCGAAGAACAAGCACGCCAAGAGATAGAGCGCGAAAAGCAAAAGCTGCGCGACAAGGCAGAAGCGGAAAAAGCCAAGCTGCGCGCGCAAGCACAAGCTGAAGCCAAAAAACTAGAAGATCGCGCAAAAGCGAAAGTGGAAGAAGCCGCGCGCAAAGCAGCACAGCGCGCAGCGGACAAGTTAAAACTGGATCAAGCTCAACAACAAAGGCTGCAAGACGCTGCCAAAGGCGCGCTTGAGCGTGAGCTTGGGAATGGTCTTCGCAATCTACTTGGCGGCAACTGAGGCGGGTTCGATAGGGGGATAGAGCTTGGACATCAGTTCAGACCGCCCATTGTCCTGCATCAGTCGCACATGATGGCGACGTAGCTGACGTGGTTCAGTGACACCAACAGAATGAGCGATGGTTTCGACCTCTTTCACGAGGCTTTTGGCATAGCGGGCTACGCGTTTATATTTATCTTCAACCACCAACCCCTTTTGAAACCGCTTGTCATGGGTGGTGATCCCCGTGGGGCAGGTGTTTTTGTTGCACTTTAACGCTTGAATGCACCCAAGCGAGAACATGAAGCCACGCGCAGAGGTGATGAAATCCGCCCCCGCTGCCAACGCCCAAGCAAGATCGCCGGGGTTCACCAATTTGCCACTTGCGACGATGCGGATACGATCCTGAAGGCCAGCACTATTGCGCATATCCGCCACGATCGGCAGGGCCTCACGAATGGACATACCAACCAAATCGATCAAAGGCATGGGCGCAGCACCTGTGCCCCCCTCGCCCCCATCAATCGTGATGAAATCAGGCGCAGACGCTGCACCACGTAGATTGATCTCGTCAAACAGGCCTTGGATACCTGCTTCTGTACCCACGACAGTTTTAATGCCAACAGGCTTGCCCGTCACATCACGCATATGCGCAATCAGATCCAGCAGATCCCCCCAATCATCCACATCCAAATGACGGTTGGGCGATAGACTATCTGTTCCTTCAACAATCCCGCGTATTTCGGCAATTTCCTTTGTGACCTTCGCCCCCGGTAGGATGCCGCCTTTGCCCGGTTTTGCGCCCTGCGCCAGTTTGACTTCAAACATTCGGACATTTTCGTGTGCCGCAGCCGCACGCAGTTTATCATCGCTCAGGCCACCCTCAGGATCGCGCACACCGTATTTCGCCGTGCCGACCTGAAAGACAACATCGCATTTTCCTTCCAGATGGTACGGGCTAAGCCCCCCCTCACCTGTGTTGAGCCAAATCCCTGCTTCCTGAGCACCTCGGCTCAGCGCTTGGACCGCCGGCTTGGAAATTGCACCATAACTCATGCCAGAAATATTGAAAAAGCTCTTCGCTGCGAAAGGCGTGCGTGTCTCAGCCCCGATAATCATCGGTTCAGAACTGGCGAACTGATCATCCAACGGGGGAAAAGCGGCATTCGCAAAGATCGGTGTCCCGATAACGTTTAAATTGCGGGTAGACCCAAAGGCGACTGTATTGCCTTTGCCCTCTCCCGCTCGTTTAACCCATTCACGTTGTGCACGATTAAAAGGTAATTCCTCGCGGTCCATAGCAAAGAAGTATTGGCGAAAAAACTCGCCCAGCGTCGAAAACAAATGCCTGAAACGCCCAATCACTGGATAGTTGCGTCGAATAGCATCTTCTGTTTGCAAACGATCCAGCACAAAGAGAACCAGCGCCACCATTGCCAGCACACCGACGACACAAGCGAACAAAATCGCCAGCGTATCCAGCACATTCATCGCAAATCCCATCATACATCTCCAAGATAATTTACAGCGGCGCGGATATTCCATGCCCTTTAACCTGAGTGTGTCCAATTCTTGTGATACTCACAAGAGAAAGAATGCGCATGTAACGGGCGTACAACTACGCAAAATTGCATAAAATCAATAACATCGAGCTAACGTCATATAACAAGAAAGTGAGTGGCCCCAAACAAAGGTGCTTGCTTAGCGCGCTCCGTAATTCGTCAACCCCGATCGGCGAAAATCCCCGCTGATCCAAGGCACAAAACACCCCGTATCCCTATCAATACCAACCACGGTATTGGTCTAAACTTTTGATAGGATATACACATGCTACGTAGAACTTACCTCGCACTTACTGCCGCTGCTTTGATCTCTGGCCCTGCGTTCGCAGGCGGACATTCCAAAGACATCGTTGATACAGCAGTTGGTGCCGGCACATTCGGTACGCTTGTTGCAGCTGTTCAGGCGGCAGGTCTTGTCGACACACTGAAAGGCGACGGTCCATTCACGGTATTCGCGCCAACAGATGAAGCGTTCGCAGCATTGCCAGAGGGCACAGTTGAAACACTCCTGATGCCTGAGAACAAAGACCAGCTGACGGCGATCCTGACGTATCATGTCGTCGCAGGCAAAGTCATGGCAGCTGACCTCAGCGATGGTATGATGGCGACGACAGTGCAAGGCACAGATGTCGAGATTAAAACAGAAGGCGGTGTCACTGTTGGCGGGGCAAACGTCACAGCGGCAGATATTGAAGCTTCCAACGGCGTAATTCACGTAATTGATGCGGTGATCATGCCCAAGATGTAAACGATCCACGCTTTTCGGAATAGAAGACCCCCAGCAGTTTAACCTGCTGGGGGTTTTTGTTTGTCGCAGGTTTTTGCGCATATTGTGTAAAACCATCGGCTTAGATTAGCCGACATTCAAAGCCCGCGCTTGGTCCTGCGTTTCGCCGCTGATCGAAATACCGTAAACACGCGGACCTCAGCCGAAAACTTCTGTTTGAGACACCAGCGATGTGTTCTCGCTCAGCAATGTACATGCTCCTTTAACGCGCTGTATTACAACGCGTCTAACTCGAAAGGAGACTACTCATGTACCTCAAAGCCGCACTCACACTCACGGCACTCACCCTTGCAAGCACAAGCTTTGCCATGTCGGACGCAGACGCGAATGACGACAAAATGCTCAGTATGGACGAGATGAAAGCAGCCTATCCTGAAATCAACGAGGATCAGTTCACCTTGGCTGATGCCAATGGCGATGGCGCCTTAACAGAACAAGAACTTAAGGACGCTGTTGAAGCCGGTGTTCTTCCTGATCTCGGCGGCTAAGGCATACTCCAAACCGCGAGACCTTCCGTCCAGGTTAACCCACTCACGCAGACGTCTGGCACGGAAGATGGGGTGCAGGTCTTTGACCGCCTGCACCCCAGCAGTTTTCTATAGACCAAGCAGTTTGGGCAAGTCTTTCATATCGCCAAACAGTTCATCACAGATCGCGGCAAGCCGCTCTTTCGGGGTTTCACCGTAAAAACCATAGGTACGCATCCCAGCAGCCACGCCCGCTTTTGCGCCACTTGCGCTGTCTTCAATCACCACGCAACGTGCGGGAGCAATGCCTGCTTGCTTGGCCGCGTGTAGATAAACGTCGGGGGCAGGCTTTGCATTTGGCACATCCTCACCCGAATAGATACGCCCTGCGAGACGCTCTTTGAGGCCCGTCCGCGTGAGCGTGACCTCCATTTTGGCGTGCGGCCCGTTCGAGCCGATTGCATAAGGAATGCCAGCAGCGTCCAAAGCATCCAGTACAGCAATCGCACCAGGGATCACTTCGACCTCTTGCTCTAATGCTGCGAATATTTCTGGATAAATCAGATCCAACCAATCTTTTGGCAAAGAAGCGCCCAGCTTTATTGCGTTGTTCATCGCACCTTGCATTGTACCACCCACAAATAATCGGGCAATTTCATCGGTCTCCAACTGTAAACCATAACGCTTAAAGCTGGCCTGCATCACGCGATCTGTAATTGACTCACTATCAACGATCACGCCATCGCAATCGAAAATCACCATATCTGGGGGCATTTGCATGAAAAACGGCCTCGCGTGTTGTTGCGAGGCCGTTGTCTGTTTTTAGTGCCGCACTGTCAAAGCACAGAGTGTTTCATCGTTGATTTAGTGCACCACAGCATCGTCCGGGCGTGGACGATTGGTGCTCGCAACCTTATCACCGATGATCAACCCTTCGACGCCCGCGCTCACCTCGATTGTAGAGCCGTCACCCACATCCCCAGCAAGCAGCATTTCAGCCAGTGGGTTCTGCAAAGCGCGCTGGATCACACGCTTCAAAGGACGCGCCCCAAACACAGGGTCATACCCTTCATCAGCAAGCCATTTCTTCGCTGCATCATCCAGATCAAGCGTGATCTTGCGCGCAGCAAGCCGTTTGTCCAAGCGTTTAAGCTGAATGGTCACAATTCCAGTCATGTCCTCACGGGCAAGGCGATCAAAGATGATCGTCTCATCCAAACGGTTGAGAAACTCAGGCCGAAAATGTGCACGCACAGCATCGTTCACATCGCGCTTGGCATCGCTTGCATCCGCACCTTCGGGAAGTTGGCTCAGCGCCTGCGCTCCAAGGTTGGACGTGAGGATAATCAGCGTTTGCTTGAAATCTACCGTGCGGCCCTGACCATCGGTAAGCACTCCATCATCAAGCACCTGCAAGAGCACGTTGAACACATCTGGATGCGCTTTTTCCACCTCATCAAAGAGCACGACTTGATACGGACGACGACGCACAGCTTCGGTCAGCACACCGCCCTCATCGTACCCCACATAGCCGGGAGGGGCACCAATAAGGCGCGCAACCGAATGCTTCTCCATGAACTCAGACATATCAATCCGCACCATAGCGCTGTCATCATCAAATAGGAATTCAGCGACCGCTTTGGTCAGCTCGGTCTTACCCACACCTGTTGGTCCAAGGAACAAGAACGATCCAAGCGGGCGGTTCTCATCATTCAGGCCCGCACGCGCGCGTCGCACAGCGTTGGCAACAGAGGTCACGGCAGAATGCTGACCGATCACACGACCATGCAAAGCGTCTTCCATCCGCAAAAGCTTGTCGCGCTCGCCTTCAAGCATCTTAGACGTCGGGATCCCTGTCCAACGTTCAACAACGCTTGCAATCTGCTCAGGACGCACGGCTTCTTCAACCATCACGCCGTTGGCTTCCTGAGTTTCTGCATCGCCAAGCATCTTCTCAAGCTCTGGGATCACGCCATAAGACAGCTCACCCGCTTTCGCGAGATTGCCTTCACGTTTCGCGATGTCGAGATCAGCGCGCGCACGATCAAGTTGCTCTTTAATATCGCGCGCACCCGCAAGCTTGTCACGCTCTGCCTGCCACTGCGCCGTCATCTCAGAGCTACGTTCTTGCAAATCGCCAAGGTCTTTTTCAAGCACCTCAAGACGATCTTTGGACGCTTGATCATCCTCAAGCTTAAGCGCTTCTGCCTCAATCTGCTTTTGCATGATCTCACGATCAAGCGCATCCAGTTCTTCCGGCTTACTATCCACTTCCATGCGCAAACGGCTCGCTGCTTCGTCCATCAGATCGATCGCTTTATCCGGCAAAAACCGATCCGTGATATAGCGATGCGAAAGCGTGGACGCCGCCACAAGTGCGCTATCTGAAATACGCACGCCGTGATGCAGCTCATACTTCTCTTTGATGCCACGCAGGATAGAGATCGTATCCTCGACCGTTGGTTCCTCAACCATCACAGGTTGGAAGCGCCGCGCCAAAGCCGCGTCTTTTTCGACGTGCTTGCGGTATTCATCCAAAGTCGTTGCCCCAACGCAGTGCAATTCACCACGCGCAAGCGCAGGTTTCAAAAGGTTAGACGCATCCATCGCGCCATCGCCTTTGCCCGCGCCGACAAGCGTGTGCATTTCGTCGATAAACAGGATGATTTCACCCGCCGCAGTCGTGACTTCGCTTAGGATCGCTTTCAAGCGCTCTTCAAACTCACCGCGGTATTTTGCGCCCGCAATCAGCGCGCCCATGTCGAGGGACATGAGCTTCTTGTTGCGTAAACTCTCGGGAACATCGCCATTGATGATCCGCAGTGCAAGACCTTCGGCAATGGCCGTTTTACCAACGCCGGGCTCACCAATGAGAACAGGATTGTTCTTGGTACGACGGGACAAGACCTGCATCGCACGACGAATTTCTTCATCGCGGCCAATAATAGGGTCAATCTTGCCCTGCTCCGCCATCGCAGTCAGGTCCGTCGCGTATTTCTTGAGCGCGTCATAACCTTCTTCTGCGCTCGCGCTGTCAGCTGTGCGTCCCTTGCGAATATCATTAATCGCAGAATTGAGACTTTGCGCAGAGACCGCTCCAGCTTCCAAAGCTTCGCGCGCCTTGGACTTTACCAGCGCCAAAGCTTGCAAAATACGTTCGACAGGAATGAAGCTGTCGCCAGCTTTCGTTGCGAGTTTTTCAGATTCCGCCAAAACTTTGCCAGTTTGCGCATCAAGATATACCTGACCTGCATCACCACTGACTTTGGCGATTTTGCCAACGGACGCCTCAACGGCCTCAACCACGCGTTTGGGCGCGCCGCCTGCACGGGTGATCAAATTGGATGCCAATCCTTGGTCGTCATCCATCAATGCTTTTAGAATATGCTCTGGCGTCAAACGTTGATGATCTTCACGTTGAGCGATTGTTTGCGCCGCTTGGATAAACCCACGCGAACGCTCTGTGAACTTATTAAGGTCCATGTGTCGTACTCCTTATAAAGCACCCAACTGATGTTTTGCGCCTGCTTTGCAGCACGCATGGCGTCGGGCCTCGCACTGAATGTGGGAACTGAGAAGGGTCGTATCAAGGCCCACGTGCCACGCAATTAACGCGCATTTGGACACATTTCGCCCAGATTCGTCGCTTTAAGATACGAGCAGTAAACAATCTTAAGCCTCCAAAGCAGAGGCACTCACAGGAGCAGACCCATGATCGTAAAACGTATCGACATTATACCGACACAGGAATTTTCGCCCGAAACTGGCGGCGCTGGCAAAGTTGCCTTCGTCACGGACACAGGCGACGTTATCTTTGATTGTCAAATCAAACCCGGCCGTGATGCAATGAAGCGTAATCCAGTAGTCGCGTATATTTCCGAAGCGTTGCGCCAAGTGCAGCTGATGCCTGAATACCGTATTTCCAAGTCGTACATGAAATTTGCACCGGGTGTTTTGCCTGCTGAGTTTGCGCTGTAAGGCCTGATCTGCTTGACCTGCACGGCGCTCCACGCGATAGGAGTGCCATTCAGCAGGAGAAGCCACTATGTCCGATGATCGTTTGATCGTAGCCCTTGATGTGCCTAACGCATTAGAAGGGCTGCAAATGGCCGAAACTCTTGGCGACAGCGTGTCGTTTTACAAGATCGGGTTGGGCATGTTGACGGGTGGTGGACTCGCACTTGCAAATGAGCTGAAATCAGAGCACGGCAAACGCATTTTCCTAGACATGAAGCTGTTTGATATCAGCGCGACAGTGGAGTCTGCGGTACGTGGTCTCGCGCAGTTCGATATTGATTTTCTTACGGTTCACGGCGACCCGCATGTTGTGCGCGCTGCGAAAGAGGGTGCAGCTGGCACAAACCTCAAAATTCTTGGCGTAACGATCCTCACTTCGCTTGAGCGTAGTGATCTTGATAGCTGTCTTATCAAAGACGGCGCGATCCCTGATCTAGTGGTCGAACGCGCAGGACTTGCCTTTGACGCTGGCGCCGATGGTATCATCGCGTCCCCACAAGAAGCGGCAGCCATTCGCGCACTTCCAGAAGCCCAAGGACGTTTGATAGTCACACCCGGCGTGCGCCCTGCTGGCGCTGAGCTAGGCGATCAAAAACGAGTCGCAACGCCCTTTAGTGCTATCGCAGATGGCGCAGATCACATCGTTGTAGGTCGTCCGATCCGCGATACGAGTGATCGCAAAGCAGCGGCTGAAGCAATCAACGCCGAGCTTGCAACAGCCGGACATAACCGCGCTTAGTCGTTGATATCTTTTTCCCAGACTTTCACTTGCCCTTTGCGCACGCCCAAAAGTTGGCGCAAGGCGATCCATGAAATAAGCGAAACGACCGCGAATACCAAGAACGTCATAGGTAACGACAGGCTTAGCGCGCTGCCGCCGATCAATAAGATCAACCCCATTACAGCCGCGCCAATCGCAAACCCAAGAAAAATAAAGCTTGGCGCGAAGACTTCTAAAATTGCCAAAGCAACCGCAGCAATCATCCACAACACCCAAGAGGTCCACATTACTTTGACCCTCCCTTAAGCATTTTGAACGCATCGCCAAACGCGTCCATTGCACTGGAGGGGACAACAACTGTTTGCGAGCCACTACTGGATCCGAGTGCGGTCAAAGCTTCTACCTGTTTCAAAGCCACCTGATATTGCGCCGCAGATAGCCCATTCTCTGCAATCGCCGCAGCAACCACGCTTGTTGCATAAGCTTCCGCGTCCGCAGCAATGCGACGAGCCTTTGCAATCTGTTCAGCCGCATAAAGTTCCGCATCAGCGCTCAGCTCAACGGCGCGTTTTGCGCCCTCAGCTTCGGTGACCTGCGCGCGCCGCGCACGTTCTGCATTCAACTGCTGCAACATCGCATCGCGGGTCGCTTGATCTAGGTTCACGTCCAGAAGTTCGGCGCGCGTCACTTCGATACCCCAATCATTCACCGCACTCTCAACCAGCTTCTGAATTTGGCTGATCAGTTGCGTGCGGTTCGATTGCACCTCATCCAGCTCCATCTTGCCGATCTCTGAGCGCACCATCCCCGCAACGGTCGTCGCAATCGCAGCATCTACATCACGGATGCGATAAACCGTCTTTTCAGGCTCCAGAATACGGTAGAACACAGACGTCTCAACCTGCACCAATACGTTATCGGCTGTAATTGCGTCTTGGGTCGCATTGGGAAGCTGGCGTTCCAGAATCGAAATCTTATGCGCGACCTTGTCCAAGAAAGGCACGATCAGGTTAATGCCGGGCCCAAGCACAGAGCGCAGACGACCAAATCGCTCAACGACAAACTTCTCTGATTGCGGAACAATGCGAACGCCCAGCAGGATACAGAGAATTATGAAAGCCGCGAGCAGAACGATAAACGTGTTCTCGCTCAGAAAATTGAGGGCAATCTGATCAAGGGACATGAACAACTCCAAATAATTTGACTTGATATAGTCATGCACGCGCAAGAATACAAAGGGAGAGCGTTTGAAACGTAAGCCAATCGCGCTTAGTCTCACCCCCTACGCCAGAAGGATAAACGCAACGACATGCCCGCACTGTGCAGAGATTGTTTGACAGATTTTGAACAAGGCAGCCGTTGCCCTGCCTGTCGCTCTGCGCGCGTGATCCAGCATCCTGAGCTTATGACGCTTTCTATCGCCCATATGGATTGTGATGCCTTTTATGCCAGCGTCGAAAAACGCGATGATCCTTCGCTTGCGGATAAACCAGTGATTATCGGCGGCGGGCGTCGCGGGGTCGTCTCAACAGCCTGCTATGTGGCGCGCATCAAGGGTGTCCGCTCGGCAATGCCGATGTTTCAGGCGCTAAAGCTATGCCCCGATGCCGTCGTCATCAAACCACGTATGTCCGCCTATGTTGAAGCTTCCAAGGCGATCAAAGCGATGATGCTTGAACTGACCCCCGCGATTGAGCCGCTTTCATTGGATGAAGCATTTATGGATCTACGCGGAACAGAGCGCCTGCATGGTGCGCCCCCTGCTGTTATGCTTGCGCGGTTGATCAAACGAATGCGCAGTGAGGTGGGGCTTACAGGCTCGATTGGTCTATCGCACAACAAGTTTCTCGCGAAAGTTGCTTCTGATCTGGATAAACCCCACGGCTTTTCCGTCATTGGTGAAGCCGAAACAGCCAAGTTTCTTGCAGGCAAACCAGTGCGGATGATCTGGGGCGTTGGCCCTGCTGCGCAGGCCTCTCTTGAAAAGGTTGGAATTCGTACGTTCGACGATCTGCTCAGATGGGACAAAACAGATCTCATTGCGCGATTTGGTGGTACGGGTGAACGGCTCTATCATATCGCGCGCGGCGAGGATTATAGACGCGTTTCTGCGCATGCGCCCATCAAGAGCATTTCGAAAGAAACGACGTTTCATGATGATACTACTGATCTTAAGATTCTAGATGGGCATATTTGGCGTCTGTCAGAACAAGTTGCAGACCGCGCCAAGGCCAAAGACCTCGCAGGACGCGTTGTCACGCTCAAACTTAAACGCGCGAACTTCACGCAGATCACGCGGCGCATTTCCTTGCGCGATCCAACACAAATGACGGATCGGGTATACCGCGAAGCGCGCGCGCTGTTTGACACAGTCGCACATCAGGGGCCGTTTCGATTGATAGGAACGGGGTTATCTGACCTATGCAAAGCGGACAGCGCAGATTTAAGTGGCGATCTGCTCGACCCAGATGCAGTCAAACGCAGCAAAGCTGAGCGCGCGACAGACTCGATTCGCGCGCGCTTTGGCACTGATGCAATCGTAAAGGGTCGTGCGCTGCGCTAACTACTCTGCGGCGACGGGTAGGCTTGAACCACGATGCATCTTACAGACATCTGAAATGACAGTTGTGAGTGCCTGCTTAACATCTGCGAAATTTGAATTATGCGTCAGCGTTTCTTCGTTCATGTAGATCGAACGATCTATTTCAATCTGAATTGCATTTTGTTCGCGTGATGGGCGACCGTATGTTTGTGTCACATACGCCCCTGCAAAGGGGGTGTTGCGAGAAACCTTAAACCCTGCACCGGCGAAAGCGGCCTCAACGAAATCCATAACATCGCTGTTCGCGGACGCGCCAAAACGGTCCCCGAGCACCACGTCAGGACGATCTTTCGATGCACGTACTACACTATCAAGCGCCTCACGCGGCATCGAATGAAAATCCATCAAAAGAGCTGTGCCAAAATTCTCATGAGCTTCACCCAGCAAACGCGCGAGTTGGTCATGATATGGAAACCAATAATCTGTTAGCCTTTTGCGCGCTTCAACATGAGAAAGCTTACCACGATAAATCGCACGACTGTTGGCAACAACACGCGGGATCACCCCTAAACCAGAGGCAACACGCGGATTGTGCCCAGACTTTTGCACCCCATCAATCAGCGCAGGATCAAGTTCATCTGCACTGCGATTAAGATCCACGAACGCACGCGGCACAGTTGCCGTCAGCAAAGGCGCACCAAAGCGCGGGGTTTCTTCGATCAACTGATCGACAAAAGCGTCTTCACTCGAGCGCATCGTTAACTCGCTAAGCGCGGAGCGGCGCATGAACGACCATGTATAGTCGCGACCGCTATGAGGCGATGCGCAAATAACGCTGGATGTCAGCGCATCTGGTCGTGTGAGAGTAAAGCCGGATCGTGGCATGAATGCTCCTGTTCGTCGTATACGTTATAGACCGATTGTCAGAAATACCAAAAGCCCTTGATCCCATGTGCGACTCCTTTTATAGCCCCTCTCACAGGCGCGGGATTTCGCGCCCCATTTTGTTTTGGGGCAAGAGTTTTTAGCTTGTAGTAAGGGCGATTAGCTCAGTGGTAGAGCACTTCGTTGACATCGAAGGGGTCACAAGTTCGAACCTTGTATCGCCCACCATGATTTTTTTGCCCATCTCGGGCGCTAACCATCGAGGCGCACGCAGCGCCGCGTAAGAGGAGAAGACCTATGAAGGTTAAAAACTCGCTCCGCTCGCTGAAGCAGCGTCACCGCGATTGCCGTGTTGTGCGCCGTAAGGGCCGTGTTTATGTGATCAACAAAACACAGCGCCGCTTCAAAGCCCGCCAGGGTTAAGAGTAAGCAGCTTACTAATTGGAATGGGCCGTCTCTTTTTGAGGCGGCCTTTTCTTTTGAATGCAGGTCCTTTCAATCAGTCTTGGCGACAGAGTCCTGCATCAAATCTCTTTGCCCACATCTCGCATTACATCTGCGAGCAACTGCGCATCTGAATCGTGCTTATGCTTTTCTGTCGTAACAAGATATTCGCGTAGAACTGGTATTTCGACAGGCGGATCCACGATTGAAAGATCAGGCTGAGATGCAAAAAGTGGAACGAGGCGTTCATGTATCGTCGCAATATTATCTGTCCCAGCCAGAAAATGCGGCAGAACAACGAAACTCGGCAGAGAAGCAACAATATGTATCTCTGGCGTCTGCTTTTCGAGCCACCTTTCAAAATGGCTTTTACCGTTTTCTAGGCTTTGTTGCACAAATCGGGCACTGTAGGATTCACTGTGTGAATCCAGCGTGATAGCTCGCGGACATGAGCAGTT
>NZ_CBFHVK010000031.1:0-19055 GCF_965659345.1 Planktotalea sp.
AGTACCGTGGCTGTAGGCTAAATCCGTCTGGGGTAAGGGGGAGATCGGCCTCAGACCGATTTGTGCAACAAAGCCATCCAACTGTATCACCACAATCTGTTCACTAACCACACCAGCATCTTCAATTTCTGATAGCGAAAGAGCACCCTTATGCCCCTAATCACATCACCAATTGATGGCTCTCCTATGCAGGAGATTCAGCGCTACGGTGTCAAAATTGATGTTTGCACCACTTCAGGCGGGATCTGGTTGGATCGCGGCGAGCTTGAAAAGATTATCATGGCGATAAGAGAAGAAGCATTGACTGATAGTGGCGTAGCCGCCGAAGACGCGTATAGTGACGTACACTACCATGAACAGCCTCAAAGGACGCAACACACACGTCCAAAACGTCGTAAGCGCGACAGCATGTTTGACAGCATTCTCGATATATTTGACTAGGATATCCCCTAGTCTAGGTCGGCATAAGGCGCGTGTCGGTCGATGCGTGCTTTATTAAACGGCACCATCTGCCAAGCCGTTTAAATCGATTTCCAGCCGCCAAGATACAGTCATGCGATGACATAAATTTAGCGATCTAGGATACGGCCAGAATTGGTCCGTTGAGAAGGCGCCTCAAATCACCGAAATATCCATCAGATCTTGCCGGCAATGTCGGATCTGAGGTTATGGCGAGCGCAAGGTTACGATCACGATGCGCTGCGATAATCTGGCCTCCGTAGCCACGACCCAAGACATAGCCAGAGCGTGTCAAGAACCAGCCATACCCATAAGCCAACCCCGACCAACGCGACCGGGTACGAACAACCGTCGATGCGTCGATCCAGTTTTGGGCGATAACTTGATTTCCGCCAAAGCGACCTTTGTCTCGCATCAACATGGCAACTTTTAGCATAGCCGTCGGGCGCAGCGCCATTTCATTGCCACCCATGAAATACCCTTGGGGATCACGCGTCCATGGCGGAAAATCAATTCCTAGCGGAGCGCCTATCCTGTCACGTGCCTGAGCCAGAAGGCTCAATCCTGTCGCATCGGCCAAGGCCGCGCCAAGCACATGTGTGGACCCCGTCGAATAGAGCATGCGCCCCCCCCCGGTTTATCAACCATGGGCCGCGTCAGCGCATCGGCCACCCAGTTGGAGGAACTCACCCAATTGCCATAATTCCCACCAGACGTTCGTTCTAGCCCAGCTTGCAGCGACACCAAATTTTCCATCGTAATATCAGCAATACCTTGCGTTGCATTGCTTGGGATAAGGGAGGGGGCCACTGCGCTCAGGGTAGCTTTAACACTTTCGATTTCACCACGCTCAATCGCAGCCCCAAGCAGAAGCGCCACTATGCTTTTTGAACAAGATTTGATGTTCGCCGCGCGATCGAGTCCTGCTCCCCTGACAGCCTCTGCAAACACCAGATCTTCTCCCTTCATAACCTGAAGCGAGTGAAGCTGTGGCAGCTTTGCGATGGCGGAACGCAGGTCGTCACTTTGGGCGCGTGCCACAAAGGGATATGTGAGTGCTGCACCCGTAGAAAAAAGAAATTGGCGTCGTCTCATAGCGAATAAGCTTCATGATTAGCGCGGATAGATCAAGCGAGCATGGCTCACGATCGCGTGCTTGACCTTGGCGGGCTTTGCGGCTTTCAAAAGCGGTCCAGCCCATGCTTGTGTCTGACGAGATCCCTTTAGATCATGGGTTGATCAGTATGGAGCCGATGACTTCAAGATTGTCGCCAGTCAAACGAACCACGAGAGCTTCGCCCGATCTCGTACTTTGCCCGGTGAACGCGCGAATATTCACTTGGTGACTGACGATCAAAACCTTATTTTGAGTCACTTTTAGAAAATCAATAACCTCCGATGTCTGTGCCTCGCGAGTGCTAAAGTCTTTGAAGAAGGAATTCAGGGCCGGACGATCAACAACTCGGCCAACGTCAAGCAACTGCGCTGTTTCGCGGGTGCGACACCATTGGCTGGTCCAAACTTCGTCAAACTCAATACCATGGTCTCGAAATGCTTCGCCTATCTTTCTGGCTTGTTGTTGCCCACGTGTGTCGAGATTGCGTTGTGTTTCGCAGGCATTTAGACGAAAGTTTGCAGGATCACTGGTGCCCGGTGCCAAGGCATGTCGCATCAACGCGAACGCACCTGGCTCGCGCAGCGCATCCCAATCGTTGGCCCATATGATCGTGGGCAAGAAAAGCAAAACCACAAGTGTTCTGAACATTATTTGTCCCTTTCGACTGTGACGTTTCCAGCAAGTCGCTTCGTTTATACTAGCGTTCTATTTTGTTCGAAGTCTGTTCAGTATTTATGCGCATGATGTGCCAAGCTCGAACGGCGATGCGTTGGTAATATGTTTTTATTGTACAACAAACGTAGTTCATAAACGCCTCGAAGAAAGTCGGCGTAAGGCTGTTTAATCGCTAAGCCAAAAAGAAATATCAAATCGTAAAGTCCCGCGCTTTGCATTTTGTGTTCAATAAGGGACGCGCTCTGGGTTAGGACCCATCGACATTGCGACGTGCAGGCGTCAGAACTTATCCGGTTGCAGGCCAGCAAAGGAAATCTCATGGTTGATCGTCGTTACACGGTACTGTTTGGCGCCTGTTTGACACAGTTTGTGGTCATCGGAATGCTATTTTCCTTTGGCTTGTTCCTTCCGTCCCTAGAGGCCGAACTTGGCTGGTCGCGTACTTTTCTGTCCACCTGTTCAGCGTTGGCTTTCTTCGCGATGGGCGTTCTAGCGATGCCGGGTGGGCGATTGAGCGACGCGCTCGGCCCGCGCATCGTTCTCGCCTGCACAGGCACGCTTTATGGTGTTGGCTTTGTGCTCATGAGCCAAGTCACCGAGCAATGGCACTTGCTACTGATCTTTGCCACCTTTGTTGGACTGGGTTTAGGCAGCCATGACGTCGTCACACTATCAACGATTGCGCGCTGGTTTCCACGTCGGCGCGGCACCATGAGTGGAGTGGTAAAAGTTGGCACCGCCATCGGCCAGATTGCATTGCCGCCAATCGCTGCGCTGCTCATCGTCTCTTTTGGCTGGCGCACTGCAATTTTGACGCTGGGCATCGCGGCATCTGTCCTGCTGCTCGCTGCAGCACTTTTGATGCAGCGCCCGCCGACACCAGCGGCTGGCACCCCTAACGTGCTCAAGGGCCACAGTTTCGCAGAGGCGCGGCGAGGGCCGTCCGCACGAATTTTCTGGACGCTTTGCGCAATTCAATTCTTGTTCTTTCCCACGCTTGTATCAGTGCCACTTCATTTGGCCGTGCATGGCATGGATTTAGGCATGACCCAAACGCTCGCCGCGACATTGCTTTCGGTGATAGGTGCTGCCAGCATTGCTGGCCGCTTGATCATGGGCGCACTGGTCGACCGGATCGGTGGCAAGATGGCTTATACGATCTGCCTTTTGGTTTTGCTTGCCGGCCTCGTTGGCCTTATTTTGACAACAGCCCATGGCGCGTTGTTCGCTGTCGTAGCGATCTATGGCTTTGGACACGGTGCTTTGTTCGTCGTGGTTTCACCCACAGTGGCAGAGTATTTTGGTATGCGTGCGCATGGTGCAATCTTTGGCACCGTGCTGTTTTTCGGCACATTAGGTGGCTCTGTCGGTCCAATTTTGACTGGCTGGGTGTTTGACAATTTTGGCAGCTATAGCCCAGCGTTCATCACATTGACGCTATCTGCTGCCGTCGCACTTTTATTGGTGTGTACCTTGCCAAAACCAGAAGGGCTGACACAGGGCGATTAGACAACACCAAGCGCATCAGTACCAGGTGAAAGTCTAAAAGAACTGCAGACTTCCAAGATTTCCACTTTGCATCTATGCCTGAGGCCACGGCATTTGCTGAAAACCTAACGCCAAACAAAGTGATATATGCTCGTCTATACCTCTGATCATTCGCTCTATTGCGCCAAGTTGCGCATCTTACTGCGGCATAAAGGGCTATCCTTTACAGAAGCATCACCGCCGGGCGGTGGCGGATCTTCTACATATCTGGCGCTTGTGCCCTCGGGCAATATTCCTGCACTCGTTGATGGGGGCCTGACACTGACAGATAGCGAAGCGATTGCAGAATATTTGGAAGAAAAATACCCAGAAATTCCGATGTTGCCAGACACGTTGGTTGCACGTGCAAAATCCAGAGAACGCTCTCGGTTCGCGGATACGCGATTAGAACCTGCTTTGCGACTGACTTTCCCGCATGTTGATCCGAAAACGCGTGACGCCGCGGCTATCAAAATTGCACACGCCCAAATTAATCTGCGATTGCACGGACTGGGCATAATGTTGGAGCGATCGGAATTGCCACGTGACCGGCTTTGGATGGGGGATCCGGGCACTATTGTAACGCTTGAATGGATTGCCCTTTTTGAAGGGACGATTGTGCCCAAGTTGGAATGGCCAGAGGTAGTTCAAACCTACCGCTCAGACATGCTGAAGCACCAAGCTGTGGCCGAAGAACTCACCGCATATCGCCCTGCAATGCTTCATTACATGCAAGAAAAAGGCGGGCTTTAAACTAAAGTTCGTAGGTCGAATTTGTTACAGTCATTCATCAATCACACTTTGTTGGGGCAGCCAACTTAATGCAGCGCGCCCTTATCGTGGCCGCTTGCCGCGCCAAATCAGTGACTTGTTATTGAGCTCATACAGGTCCACGCGATTAGCAATAATGGCTTCGCACAAATTGATCGCATGAACAGCCTGATCCTTGGACAGATGTTTGTAAGCGGGACGCGCAAGGTGTTCGAACCAAGGCCCACCACACACGTTGTCCAAGACGATGCGTTGAAAACAGTGGTCGTTCACGACGGGCCGGCTAACGCTGCCTTCACGCGCCATTCGTGGCATCACTTCTTTAGTCAACACCATGTAACGGCTCACGATGTCGGCCATGCGGTTTGTCAGATCTTCTGTCATTATGGCAAACTCCGCTTTCCAGCTCACTAAGATAGGCATTGCAACGAACTAAGTCGCGGCCGCAAACGATCAAATCTTCAAATCTGCCCAACAAGTGCTCATGTCAGACCGATCCAAGTTCATCTTCCTGTCTCGAAACAAGCATGTTTGCGAGAGACACCTGACTTGTTAAATCGAACGCGCTTTCGAATCCGCGTGTTTAGATAAACTGTTTGCCACCATCGATAACGAGCGTCTGACCTGAGGTGTATTTCGAAAGATCCGACGCGAGATAAAGAACGCCACCGCTGATATCGTCAACCTCGCCATTACGTTTAAGCGCTGCGCGATCGGTCCCGTAGGTTTTTGCATCCTCTATAAGGGTTATGCTGGCGTCAGTTAGCGTAATCCCAGGTGCGATAACGTTGGCACGTACATTGGCACTGCCAAGTTCCTTTGCCATCACGCGCGTCATCGCGATTTGTAGCCTAGACGAACCTGCGGGACACTTGCCGAGTTACTGTAGCTTGTCTCTGAGAGCTTCGTAAGGGGGCTGGCCGTTGTGCGCGCCGTGCGGTCTGCCGAAGTTGTAGAACCGCTCCCATTCGTCGAGTCTGGCCCCGAGATCGACGTCCCCTTTGTAACTGAGGAGCTGATAGATCTCCTCAACTCTAATTTCAATTCAGTTGGATGGAACTTAGCCTGTCTTGCCCAAATCGCCTCAAACTCTTGCAGTAAATGCTTTCATTCAGGAAAAAATTCAAAGTTTCCCATGGCACCAACACTTTGCAGATGCCTTCTAACGCGCACTGATGGAGTTCTACCCAAGAGCCTGCCATCTTTCATACGGTTATAAAGGAATTCTCCATATGTCCGCGCCGTCATTGCACTCATTTGGGCATCCAAGCTCGCTGAGGCTTTTTTTACGAGTCCGCTCTCACTATTTTTTGTGTGTGGCGACCTCATGGTTTGATATCCGCGCCTTTGCTTCAAACGCCGCCCCTCAGTTTCATAATGCAAAAACATATTTCAACGGGTAAACATTGCTGCTTTGATGTGAACAGCACAACGCCGTCAGCATGATGGCAGATTAATCAAAGGCGCAATCGTATGCAGAGTTCCATTGTCCAGAAACTTCTCGCGGTTTTGACAGTGATCAGCGAAGCTCAAAAACCGCTGACGTTCTCCGATGTTGTTGAGCGGACGGGACTAAACAAAAGCACGATCCACAGGCTCTTGGCGATTGGAATCGAAGAGCGAATGCTGCGTTTTGAAGCTCAGAATAAAGTGTATTTGCTTGGTAACCGTGTGTTTGATTTAGTTAGAAACGCTTACAACGGCTACGATATTCAAGAGATTGCGTTGGGCGAAATGATACGTCTGAACAAACGCTTTGATGCAAATGTGACTTTAGGCGTGCCTGCAGGCAATGAGGTGACTTATCTACGTGTCCTCGAGTCGTCCCAAGCATTGGGAGGAGTAAAGCGACCAGGAATGCGCGAACCGATGCACTGCTCTGCCTCTGGTAAAGCACTCTTAGCGTTTTTGCCGTCAAAAATCTTAGATGCAAAGCTGAAGGACTACAATTTTGAGAGCTTCACTGAACGCACGATCACCAACGCGAAGCGCTTCAAAGAAGAACTGAAGTCAGTTCGCTCAAAAGGATTTGGTCAGAATGATAGGGAAGAGTTCGAACACTTCCTTGGAATATCAGCACCGATCTTTAACTATTTGGGCGAACCTATTGCGGCGCTAAACATATGGTCGTCGCACCCACGGCACAAAATTCAAGAATTGGCTGGCTGGAGCGATAAGCTGTTAGCATCCGCGGGCAGCGTCACAGAAATGATTGGCGGCATTGCGCCAGATATAATGAGGTCTGACGCGAATTGACCGCGTAAAATCACAGCCTATTCACGTTCTTTTTCGACTTTGTGCTAGCACCTAGGTTATTTTGGACTGATAGTTGGGTTTAAACTGGTACGATGCTACGGATGCTAAGGTGCCGTAAGCTTTGCTTGGGGGGATATGAATCAGTCAACTTGACTAAGCGAAGTTCCTAGGCGATCAATTTTTCTCTGCATGGTGTAAATCGTGTAGAAATGCGTTGACCAAAAAGGCGCTTCACAAATATTCTTGCTTTGCGAAATTATAGTTTTGCAATGTGAAACTAACGACGTAATCAAACGTCAACCTACCAACTTGGAGAAGAAAATGAAAAAGACAATTCTAGGCGCAGTTCTTGGCGCTACAGCAATGCTGTCCGGCACGACTGCAATGGCCGATGGCCATGGTGAAATCACTGTTGGCTACTTCCTTGAGTGGCCTATGCCATTCCAATTCGCAAAAGCTGAAGGCATGTACGACGAAGCGCTAGGCGCGAAAGTGAACTGGGTTTCCTTCGACACAGGCACAGCAATGTCCGCAGCAATGGCGTCCGGTGACGTTCAGCTCTCCGTATCGCAGGGTATCCCACCCTTCGTTGTTGCAACTTCTGCTGGTCAAGACCTTCAGGTTGTCGACGTTGCGGTGTCCTATGCTGAGAATGACAACTGCGTTGTTGCCGCTGCACTTGAGATCGACAAAGATTCTGCGGGCGAGCTTGCTGGCAAGAAAGTTGCGGTTCCACTCGGCACAGCCGCGCACTACGGTTTCCTCAAGCAGATGGACCACTTCGGTATTGACGTAGGCGGTTTGACAGTTGTGGACATGGCACCAGCAGAAGGCCAAGCGGCTTTGGCGCAGGGGTCTGTTGACATGGCATGTGGTTGGGGCGGTGCGCTTCGTCGCATGAAAGAGTCTGGCAACATCCTTCTGACAGGTGCGGAAAAGATGGAGCTCGGTATCTTGGTATTCGACGCAACAACAGCGCCAACGTCCTTCGTTGCAGAGAACTCCGACATGGTTGCGGCGTTCCTGAAAGTCACAGCCGACGCAAACGCAATGTGGGCTGACGAAGCAATGCAATCCAAAATGCTTCCTGTGATCGCAAAAGACGCGGGTATGTCAGAGGAAGACGCTGCATCCAGCCTGTCCACATTTGAATTCCCGGACGTCGCAGGTCAGTTGTCAGACGCTTGGCTCGGTGGCACAGCACAAGAGTTCATGAAAGGCGTTGCAGACGTCTTCGTGGCAGCCGGCTCCATCGACGCGGCGAAAGCATCTTATGCTGACAACGTAAACACAGGCCCGCTTGAAGCAATCAAGTAAGCCTACTGAATGCGAGGCGGGTACCTTTATGGGTGCCCGCCTTCTTTTTCCTACAATACCCCCGCTCCTGAGCTAGGAGCAGAGAGGATCAGATGTCTGGACTCCAAATAGACAACATCTCGATGCGCTTTGAGTTGCCAAACGGTGGCCACGTCCAAGCGCTCCAGAATGTTTCCCTTGATATTAAATCCGGCGAATTGATGAGCGTGCTCGGGCCTTCGGGCTGCGGTAAGACAACGCTTTTGAACATCGTTGCAGGTTTCTTAGCCCCGACTGAGGGCAATATCATTCTCAACGACAAAAAGGTTGTCGGGCCAAGTGCCGATCGCGGCATGGTCTTTCAGCAAGGTGCGTTGTTCGAATGGATGACCGTGCGTGAAAACGTAAGCTTTGGCCCTGACATGAAGGGTGTCAGCCGCGCTGAAAGCAAAGAGAACGTTGAGCATTTGCTTGAGGTTGTCGGCCTTGCAGACTTCAAAGAGAAAGCAATCTACGAACTTTCAGGTGGTATGCAACAGCGTGTAGCGCTGGCGCGATGCCTTGCTAATGATCCTGATGTGATTTTGATGGACGAACCTCTTGGTGCCTTGGACGCGTTGACACGCGAAAAAATGCAAGGCTTGGTCCTAGATCTATGGCGTGAGACAGGCAAGACGATCATTTTGATCACTCACTCAGTTGAGGAAGCGTTGCTGTTGGGTGAACGCTTGTTGGTTATGGCCCCACGCCCTGGCCGCGTTCACAAAGAATATCGCCTACCGTTCGCTGATCTTGGCGTTGGCAATGATCTACGTGAGGTGAAAAAGCACGCGGACTATGGCAGCACGCGCGAAGAAATTCTCGAAATGATCTGGAGCATGGAAGAAGAAATCATGGGCCGGACGGAGGAGTCGGCATGACCGGATTACTAGTCCTCGTACTTTATCTTGTAGCCTTCTTTGGCAGCTACGCTATTCTTTCGCGCTTATTGCAGAAGTATTTCCAGCGCGAAGGTTTCAATTCGCTCAAGACCGTGACGTTCGGCGACGAAAGCGCTGTTAACGCCAACCGCATCGCCTCGGTCATTTCCATTTTGACAGTCTTTTGGCTTTGGGTCGCGTTCACCAACTCGACCATTCCCTTGCCAAAGCTGCCTGGTCCGTTTCAAGGGGATGCAACTTTCACTTACACAGTAACGCAAGAGGATGGCACCAGCGATGATGCGACCGTCACTGTGCGTGTGTATCGTGAAGATATTCAGCAAACCGTTGATAGCGAAGGCAATCCGGGACGCGAGCCTGCGGTGCCCGAAATTGAACCAGGGGACGGTTTCGCCAAGAACGACTCTCTGACAGCGGCTCGCTATAGCTTTAAGGTTATTAACGTTTGGAAAAACGATGAAGTCTCCAAGAAAGAAGGCTCCAAGATCACAGCATTCAACGGTCAAGCGATTGAGCCAGGTGGTAGTGTTAAGATCCCTGAGGGTACAATTGGTTTAACCGACAAAGGTACGCCAACTTTTGCACCCGCGGCGGGTTTGCGCATGCAGCGTTTGTATTTGCCTGCTCCCGAAGTCGTGCTTCAGCGTTTTATCAACCTGAACCGTGAGGGCTATCAGGGCTTCACACTCTGGGAGCACACACGATACTCGCTTCAGCGTGTTTTGCTTGGCTTCTTGTTGGGGTCTTTGATCGGCATTCCGCTTGGCTATGCGATGGGTCTGACGAACTGGGCACGTGGTTGGTTTGATCCGATCGTTGAATTTATGCGCCCCGTTCCACCGCTTGCTTTGATCCCTTTGATGATCATTTGGTTCGGCATCGGTGAAACATCCAAAGTGATCTTGCTGTTCCTAGCTGCGCTCTGGATTATGATTATCGCTGCGCGTTCCGGCGTGTCGGGTGTGGCCATTGCCAAGGTCCATGCGGCCTATTCTTTGGGGGCGTCCAAGTGGCAAATCCTGAGCAAGGTTATTGTACCAAACTCACTGCCTGAGATCTTCACAGGAGCACGGGTTGCAATGGGCGTTTGCTGGGGCACAGTTGTTGCGGCGGAACTCGTCGCGGCGGAAGTTGGTCTTGGCAAGATGATTGTTGTTGCCTCCAAGTTCCAACTTACTGATATCGTTTTGGTAGGTATCATTCTGATCGGCATCATCGGCTTCTTGATCGACGTAGGTGTACGCGCGCTGGAAACTTGGCTCGTGCCTTGGAAGGGTAAAGTATAACACTTTTCCAATTCTGATGCGAAAACTAGGGGCCCTGATGGGCCCCTTTTTAATGAGCTCAGATTTGAACATACCAAAATTGCATTGGTAACATTTTGAAAGTTGCTTAGCGTACCAATGACTTCGAAAAGGCTGACGATGTGCACCTGCCCCCAACCTTGGACCACCTGGGTCTAGATATTTCCGGCTTTGGTCAGATTGGTGGGCTGGTTTCACCGTCTGATTTTACGAGCGTGATCGCAGACTTGTTTCCGATCGCACTGTGGGGCCGTTCCTCGTTGTAGTATCTACCACTGTCTGGCAAATGATGCTTGCATCATCGAGTAGGGCCAAGGCTCCAACTTTTCTCCGGCATCTGCAAAGCTCAAGAACCAATGCGCGTTCAGACATTCCTGACCCACTTACCGTTGAGTGCTGCGATGAAGGCATTGTCTGTTGCCTTGACTGGTCTGCAACAATCTAGGACTGCGCCCTCGTGGTAAGCTCACAGATCAAAGTCCTTTGAAATAAAAGCCTTTTATGCGTCCGCGAATTTGGATGCTTTCATCGCGCCCAATCCTTCTTCAAGCCAGGAAAATAGCAGTCGTAAAACTGTTGGATCGTCCCGATAGCCTAAAGAGCAGCGGTTCAGTCCAACACAAGCGCTCATCAAAAAAGTTGCGGACAAAACGCACCCGCGTCCTTAGTTAAAATACTGGCGAAGCATTTTTTGATATGAATTTCGGGAAGCTTTTGCAGAGAGTAATTAATCGCATCAAACACCATAGAAAAGAACAGGGCCGCTTCGAAAAGCGGCCCTGCTTCGTTATTAATCGGCGGAGCCGCGTACAGGGATTGGCGCTTCAGGATTGGGTTGGAAGACCTTCTGGGCCAGCCATGCACCAGCGACAATCGCGATTCCGATCACATCTGTGCCAAGGCCACCTTCAATCATGAACAACGCCGCGACGATAATCGCCAAACGGATAAACCAAGCTGCTCGCTGGCCCCAAAACCAGCCTTGAACACCAGCCGATAGAAGGAACACACCAAAGACAGCTGTCACACCTGCACGCCCAACTTCGTACCATGTCCCATCCATCAACAGCGCGGCGTTATAAAAGAACATGAACGGAACGATGAAAGCAGCGATCCCGATCTTGAAGCTGGCGACACTGGTCGACATCGGGTTCGCTCCTGAGATACCCGCCGCCGCATAGCTGGCAAGGGCCACTGGTGGTGTAATCGCCGAGACGACGGCAAAGTAAAACACAAAGAAGTGTGCTGTCAGCTGCGGTATGCCCAGTTGCACAAGTCCCGGTGCCACGACAGAGGCCGCAACAGCATAGGCCGCCGTTGTCGGCATGCCCATGCCCAACAGGATTGCGATGCACATCGCAAAGAAAAGCGCGATCAGTTGGCTGACGCCCGCCAGATCAAGCAATACGGACGAGAATCGTGCACCTACACCTGTGAGAGAAATCACACCAACAATGATGCCTGCACAGGCACACACGGCGATGATCTGGATCGACATCACTCCGGCGAGCTCGAATGCTCTCCAAATTTGGCGCGGGCCCATACCGGACACTGCCGCGTCTGGCAGGCTATTGGGGAACACACGCACCATCACAACGGGCATCCAACTGATAACTGCCGCAGCTATTGTCGCAAGTGTTCCAGCCCTGATCACCGAATATCCCATAAACAGTGCTGCGATCAGGATCATGATTGGCAGGAACAGATATACCTGACGCACAAGTTTACCAAGCTTCGGCAATTCATCTTCGCGCATACCGCGCATGCCCAATTTGGCGGCTTCAAAGTCGACCATAAAGTAGACAGACACGAAATATAGGATCGCGGGGATGATCGCAGCAATGGCGATTTCCTGATAAGGGATGCCTGTAATTTCTGCCATGATGAAAGCACCAGCGCCCATGATAGGTGGCATGATCTGCCCACCTGTTGAGGCCGCTGCTTCAATCGCGCCCGCAGTCTTGGGTTTGTAACCGACCTTTTTCATCAACGGGATCGTAAGGGAGCCGGTGGCCACAACGTTGCCCGCAGACGTGCCATTGATCATGCCCATAAGCCCTGATGCAAAGATCGCCACTTTGGCCGGACCGCCACGTGCGCGACCTGCTGCTGCAAATGCGAAGTTGATAAAATAGTCACCAACTTTGGACGCCTGTAAAAAGGCCGCAAAAATGATGAACAGAATGATATAGGTTGAGGATACGGCCGTCGTTGGCCCAAGTACTCCGGCATCTGAGTAAACATGGCCGAAGAAACGCTGCCAGCTATACGCGCTTTGAACTGCCAGAATACCCGGCAGTAAGTGCGCCGTAAACGTGTACACGAGGAAAACGCCGGTGATGATGACAAGGGCTAGGCCTGCGACGCGACGCGTCAATTCAAGGATCAACGCTGCCCCTGCGGTGGCCGCAAAGGCCACACCAATTGGCACAAACGGCGTTCCAACAGAGTTGCGTGCGGCGGTGCCGTAAATAGCCATCAAGTAGGTGGCGACGGCGAACGCGCAGATCGCAAGCAAGATATCTGAGGCCCGAAATCTATTGCGCGGCGCTTTTTCAAGCCATCCCAAGATGATGCCCCCAAAGGTCGCAACCAACAGCGGTAGACCAAAATAATAGACCTCTTGGCTGTAAATCGGTGTTCCTGCAAATGCGGGCCATGTTGTGAGACCGCCCATTTCCGGCAAATCGCCACCAGCAATCACCGACGCGAACCAGAAGCTCACCAGAAGGGCTGCGATGGCAGGCACCATTAAGGCGTAAGAGAGTTTATCCCAAGGACCTGAATTTGGTTTCTCTTCGGTGTCCGAAAAGAGCATCGCATTGTAGAGCAAAAAGCCCAGCGCGAGGGCACCGGAAATGTGGAAAATGCGGAAGTTCCAAGTCTCCATCGGAAACTGCGGAAGCAACGGGATGGTGACGCCTGTGTACGCGGAAATAGAGACTCCGTTAAGGGCGGCCATGTGAAAAAGCGCATAAAAAGCCCCGAAAGCCGCAACTGCCTGAAGACGCCAACCATCATATAGACGACGATTGCCTTCAATCGGCTCTTCGTCGACGCCTTCAGCGATCAGCCCATCATCTTCTGCTTTTGTCGTTTCACGAACCATTCTAGATCCCCCCGCAAAGTGACACTGCGCATGTGGCAGGCGTCCTTTGAAAAATTATGGAAAATACAGTCTTCAAGGGGATCCGCTCCCCGACGCGAAGACTAAAACGTGTAAACGGCGCGCCCTTGAATGGGCGCGCCGTCAGGTTGTCGATTAGTTACCGTAGGTCATGTCGGCAGGGATTTCCGCGCCAGCATTTTCAGTGAACCATGCCGCCGCACCTGGGTGCCACATCATCACAGTGTTTTTGTCCCAGTTCTCGGGCAATGTTGACCGTGCTGCGCGGTGAATGTTTACCATACGCTCGTTGTCAGACATAACGACGTCGACAGCTGCCTTCACAAAGCTTTCGGGCAAATCGCAGTTGGCAATCGCGAAGTTCCACATGGATACGGAGCGTGCAGGTGCTTCCAACGTCGTATAGCTGTCAGCCGCGATGTCATACTGAGACACGGGGAAGGCTGCCATGATCTTGGCTTGTTCTTCTTGAGTGAACTCGATGATGTTCACCTCTGTCTGAACTTCGAGCTGGCTCACCGCAGGGACCGGAACGCCGGCCGCGAATGCGATCACGTCCAGAAGACCATCCTGAAGCTGGCTGCCGAGGTCGGACCAACCACCATTTCTGCGATCAAATTCAACGCCCAGCTCTTCCATCATGCGTGGGAAGTAAGTGTCGGATGTCGAACCCGCAGGGCCGAAACCGATGCGAGCGCCCGCTGGAATGTCAGCAACGCTTGTAATGCCGGAAGAAGACAGAGCCGTTACAGAAAACGGTGTCTGATACATCGGGAACATCGCGCAGGCATTCGTCATCTGAAGCCCCGGTGCGATTGGGTTCGTACCTGCAAGCGATTCCGCTGCTGGACCCATTGTGGTCATACCGAACTGCGCGTCGCCTGTGTGAACAAGCGCCATGTTCTGCATGGGTCCACCTGTAACTTCGCCACCGCCAGACAGTTCCAGCTCTTCTGCGACCAGATTTGCCCAGCCCGCACCATAAGCGAAGTAGGTGCCACCTTGTGACGCTGTACCAACGGTAAAGCTTTCTGGCCAACCAGTGCGGTCCGCATGGCCGTCTGCAAAGGCAGCGCCTGCAAGTGCAGTGCCGACAACAAGCGTAATTCCTGCTAGTTTTGTCATTTTCTTTCCTCCCAAAAGGTATGTTTTCTGTGCAACCCGGCTATGCATTAGAGCGGGGCTGCATCGATGGCTTATGGGAAAAGCAGTTTACGCCAACCACGTTAGCGCAATCAAAACTGTCATTTTTTAAATTTCTGAAACCGGTGGGTCGCGCAGGTAACATCCGGCTAAATTCAGGGGTCGATTTCAACCCATAGAGGCATGGCTTACGGCACTAACTGGCGGGATCTGCGAAGCTGCTCTTGTCCAATCCGTAGCGCGTCATCTTTTCGTACAACGCTTTTCGAGAGATTCCCAACGCTTCGTATGTGTCTTTCAAACGCCCCTCATGGGCTGTCAAACTGGCCGCAATAAGGGCACGCTCATGATCGGACATCCGGTCTGACAAAGACGCTGATGGGGCATTCTGAGTGTCGGAGCCTTCGGGCAAACCCAACACAAAGCGTTCCGCCGCATTGCGCAGTTCCCTTGCATTTCCTGGCCATTCGCGCGCAGCAATCGCATCCAATGTCGCCCCCGGTACATGCGGAGCCGGAAGGTCATAGCGATCAGCAACCTGTCCCACAAAGGTCAGGAACAAGATAGGTATGTCTTCGCGCCGTGCGGCCAGCGTTGGCATCTGCAAGGTGACAACATTCAGCCGATACAAAAGATCGCCTCGAAAAGTCCCGTTTGCAACCGCCTCTTCCAGATTGGTTTTCGAAGCTGCGACGAAACGAACGTCCAGGTCTATCGGATCATGTGATCCGAGCCGTTGGATTGTCTTATTTTCAACCGCACTTAACAGTTTGCCTTGCGTCGCCATTGGCAGACTGTCTATTTCATCCAGAAACAACGTCCCGCGCCGTGCATGTTCAAATCTCCCGATGCGCGTTCGCAACGCCCCTGCATGTGCCCCTGCCTCGTGGCCGAACAATTCGCTTTCAATTCCGTCAGCCGGCAATGCCGCGCAATTGATAGCAATGAAGGGGTTGCCTGCGCGCGGACTATCACCGTGAAGCGCCTGCGCCGCGAGACCTTTGCCCGTCCCGGTTTCGCCGACGATCAGTACATTTGCGTCTGTTGCGGCGGTTTCGCTAATTTGTTTGCGCATCCGGTCCATCGCACCACTGAAGCCGCGAAATCTGTCATGCGCGCGCAGCGCAGACTTTACCTGCGAGCGTAACTGCCGGTTTTCAAGTGTCAGACGACGCATAGCCAAGGCGCGCCGCACCGTATCGATCAAACGTTCCGGCTCATACGGCTTTTCAATGAAATCATAGGCCCCGTCGCGCATCATCGCCACTGCAAGTTCAATATCACCGTGCCCGGTCACCAATATAACGGGGATCTGCGGGTCTTTTTGCAAGACAGCATGCAAAAGCGCCACGCCGCCCATGCCCGGCATACGCAGGTCAGTAACAATCACACCCTCAAAATCGGGAGCAATCTGTTCAAGCGCGGCTTCAGCGCGATCGAAACAGACACAATCTATCCCCGCCAACTCCAGCGTTTGCTGTCCCGCAATACGCAACAGTTCTTCGTCATCAATAAAATATACCGTCTTGGCTTCGGTCATTCAGCCACCTTTTGTGCGGTTGGGTCAACACACCGCGTCAGCCAAACGGAAAAGATCGCCCCACCCTCAGGGTGATTCCGCCCGGTTAGACTGCCGCCAAAGTCTTTGACGATGTTGTAAGAAATCGACAGCCCCAGACCCATCCCCTGCCCAGGCTCTTTGGTCGTGTAGAACGGATCAAACAGCTGCGCAATGTTCTCTTGTGTCATTCCAGTCCCTAGGTCACGGACCTCGACGCAAGCAGTCGCGGCATCTATTTTCACGGTCATGTCGATGCATTTTTCGTCTGTGTTTTTCATCGCATCAATAGCGTTGCTCAGGAGATTAACCAGAACCTGCTGAAGGCGCACCTGCCCGCCCTGAACCCATATTTGGTCATCAGGCTTTAACCAATTTACGTGACACCCGGCCCCACGCAATTTCGGTTCAATAATGGCAAGCGCGCTTTCAATCGCTTGGTTCAAGAGGACTGGCTGTGTCTTTTCGCTAGGACGACGTGCAAAATTGCGTAGATGAGTCGAGATCGCCACAAGCCGATCCACCATGTCATCAATCATCCCAACATTTTGCCGAACTTTTTCAGGCTCCCCCCTATCAAGATAGGCAAGCGCGTTGTTTGCAAAGGATTTCACTGCCGTCAGAGGCTGATTGAATTCGTGACTGAGCGCTGCCGACATCTGTCCAAGGGCTGCCAGCTTGCCCGCCTGAACAAGTTCAGTCTGGGTTTGTCGCAAACGGGTTTCAGCGTCTCGCCGCTCTTCAACCTCTTGCATTATATTGCGATTGGCCTCGTTCAGCTCTGCTGTGCGCTGCGTGACTCGCTGCTCCAACTCCTCTTTCATGGAAAGGGCCGCTTTCATGCGTTCTTGCAATTGGACGCGGCGCTGAATCACAACAATGACGATCAATCCGGCGAGTAAAAACAGTGTTGCCGCCAAACCGATGGTGGTCATCGCCCTGTTCCATGCAGGCCCTGTCGGTGTAAGGAGCCAGACCTCCCATTGGGCGTCGGGAATGGCTCTGGTTTGCACAATAAACTCTTCGGTTTGGTTTTCATCATCCGTAACCACCCGTCGGTTCAGATTGTCCCCAAAAGACGATTGCGTACTTTCCAACACGCCAAGCTGATCAATCGGATACTTGCGTGTTGCCTGGATCGCGACGCGCGACTGCGCGGTGAGTGGCGCAAAACTGCGAAAATGCCATGCTGGACGGTTTGACATAAAGACAACACTGTCATTGTCCACGACTGCAATGACGTTGTCCCCAACACCCCACGCCTCCTCAAATTGATCTACCGTAAACTTCACAGCCAGCACGCCAATCACATCTGGCCCGTCACGCACGGCTTCGGCAAAAAAGTACCCGCGCTCTCCGGACGTCGTTCCAAGTGCAAAAAACCGTCCTTGGGCCCCGCTCAGCGCATCTGTGAAATATGGACGATATTGAAAAGACTGCCCAATAAACGTTCGGTCTTTCCAATAATTACTGGCCGCAATGGTCAGACCCGAACGATCAAGGAGAAATACGTCAGACAAGCCGACAAGTTCAGCCGTCTCTTCGAGATCGGCATTCACGCGCGCGATAAGCTCTGCATCGGACGGCTTTCGCAACGCACTTATCACCTCCGGCCGTTCGGCAATGAGCGTTGGCAAAGCTTCGAACCTGCGCAATGATCCATTCAAACCTTCAACCGCTAAAGTCAGTGTCGCAGCTTCTTTCTGTGCCAACTGCCCTAGATAGGCGCGCTCCAGAACAGGAAATAGAAAAAACATCGTAGCTGTGAGGATGCCAAAAGCACCAACCATGAGAAGCGCGACAGAACGCGCCTCTTTTTCAAGATGGTTTTGTTTGAGGCTTTGTAAAAACATAGTGGAGTGTTGAAAGTATTAGACGCGGGTAGCAAGCCATAATTAGAGTCAGGATCCATCAACTGATTGTGCTTGTGGTGCTGTAGCGTTTCAAGACCCCAGTTTCTGGGGATATGATACGCATATGGAGCGTCTACAGCCTTGCTTTCCAAAGAGCCGTGGTCGCGCTCGCGTAGATGAAAGACGTGTGTTGAGCGGCATTATTTTCATTAACCGCAATGGGTTAAGGTGATGCGATGCGCTTTCAGTGTATGACCCAACTTTGACGCTATATAACTGCTTGATGCGTTGGGGCGGTATGGGTGTGCTTGCCCGTATCTTCATGGGGCTGGCCGAGCAGGTTTCCGACAAAAAGACTATCTCTATCGACGCCTCCTACCCACTGCCCGGCGATCGCTGCTTGCAGCGATGAAAAGGACAAAGCACATCGCACGGCATCCAGCCTGCAATTGAAAACTGGGAGGAGAGAACGCCTGATCCACCGCCAGACAGGGTATCGCGAAGCGATGTCCCGAGAGGGGGCTGACCAAGGGTGGCATGAACACAATGCGGCATGCGGTTACAGATACCTACGGCCGCCCGGTTCGATTGTCTATCAACTCAGCGCACGCCAGCGATTATACTGAAGCTGCCGCCTTAATGAATGGCTTGCCCAAGGCTGGATGGCTCCTTGCCGAAAGAGGATATGAAGCAAGGTTCCGTAAAACCCTTGTAAGCAAGGGTACTAAGCCCTGCATTTCCAGTCGCAAGTCGCGAAAGACGACCATCAAGAATGACAAGCGTCGTAACCGCCTCTTTCGTCGTTGCAAGCAACGCCTGTCGGGCAGTGGTTCGGCTGGCTCAAGGATTTGCGAAGTATCTCAACCCTCTACGACAGATCCCCAAACGTATTCCTCACCCCAATCGATCTCGCCGCTACCGTAATCTTCCGGTTATAAGTCCTGACACCCTGTGGCAGGTTGGAATTTATGATTGATCGCATCGACTGCGACAGTTGAACCATAGCGTTTGGTGACGCTTAACAGTTC
>NZ_CBFHVK010000032.1:0-17087 GCF_965659345.1 Planktotalea sp.
TCAATAGATGGTGAGGATGGCATGCAATGTGTCGTCGACCTCCCAGTTGATGAATTGATCCTCCACGAGCTCAAACCTGGGGAGCCGACATGACGCGTCATACCGTCATTCCCGACATACACGCAGATTTCGAACGCTTGCAGCGGTCTCTGCAGATTGCTTCATCCAGTGGCCATGTTGCCTTCCTCGGTGATTTTATCGATGCAGGCCAAACTGTAGAAAAGCCTGCTGATTTCCAGGTGCTGGAGCTCGCAAGAACTCTCATTTCAGATGGGAAGGCGGTGGGCATGATGGGCAACCACGAGCTCAACGCCATTTTGTACCATGCGAAAGGCAAGAACGGCGCCCCGATGCGTCAACATAGTCCAAAGAACCAAAAGCAGCATCAGAGTTTTATCGATGAGTTTGGGGTCGGCACAGCGAAGGCGGTCGAGTGGACAGATTGGTTCTTAGAAGCGCTGCCTTTATGGGCAGAGCTGGACGGGCTCAGGCTGGTTCACGCTTGCGGGAGTATCCGAAACTCTGTGTATGAGGCTCAGCCCATGCAGTTGAAACGGGTCATATGTTGAACCGTTCTGGGTATAGGACAGCGAACTGGTTCCGTGCGGCAACCCATTCTCTGACGGCCCTGCCAGTCTTCTCGAAGCTGCGTATCGCTAAGTAAATCAGCTTTGTCGCGGCGTCATCTGTCGGAAAGCTGCCGCGTGTTTTGGTAGTTTTGCGGATGACGCGGTTTAGGCTTTCGATGGCGTTGGTAGTGTAGATGATTTTGCGCACCGCTGGCGGGAAGGCGAAGAACGGTATGACCTCCTGCCATGCGCGCCGCCAGCTTGGGGCGATTGAGGGGTATTTCTGGCCCCATTCCGCCTCGAAATCAGCCAGTGCCTTCTCGGCCTCGACATCATCCGTGGCCTGATAAACCCGCTTCAGATCTTTGGCGACATTCTTGCGGTCTTTCCAACCACAGAAGTTCAGGGAATGGCGCACAAGGTGCACGATGCAGGTCTGGACGGTCGTATCAGGGAAGGCTGCATTGATGGCGTCAGGGAAGCCCTTGAGGCCGTCAACCACAGCGATGAGGATGTCCTCAACTTCGCGATTGCGCAGGTTGTTCATCACAGAGAGCCAGAATTTGGCCCCTTCGTTGTTGGCAACCCATAGCCCCAGAACCTCACGTTCGCCCTCAGGAGTGACCCCCAGGGCCACATAAACGGCCTTGTTTTTGACCTGACGGCTTTCGGCGTCGAGGATTTTGACCCGAAGCGCATCAAGAAAAACGATCGGATACATCGGTTCCAAGGCGCGGTTTTGCCAGTCCGACACCTCCTCCAGAACGGCATCCGTGACACGGCTGATAAGATCGGCTGACACCTTCAGGCCGTAGACCTCCTCAAGGTGGGCCCGGATGTCGCGGGTCGATAATCCGGCTGCATAGAGGCCAATGATCTTGTCATCCATGCCGTCAATGCGGGTCTGTCCCTTCTTGATCAACTCAGGCTCAAATCTGCCCTCACGGTCGCGGGGGACATCAATCGGCGGCGGCCCATCATTGCCCTTCAGCGTCTTGCGCGACGTGCCATTGCGACGGTTACTCTGCTGGCTCGCGGGTTGGGTGTCCGATTCATAGCCGAGATGTTCGGTCAGTTCCGCGCCCAACATCCGCTCCATCAGGCGAACCTTGAGCTCCTTCATCAAGCCCTGATCGCCCAGCAAATCATCCGCGTTCTTAACGCCGTTAAGCAGCTCGTCTAACAGTTCCTTGGAAATCGTCATTGTCGTCATGCTCCTTCGTTGGTGAAGCATGGGCCAAATTACTCATACACAGAAGATCGGACACTCTCAAAAAGCAGGAAGCGGTAGTGCTCCTCTGGGCTCTGCTCGCCTCCGGCCAGATCACCATGCGCAAGGTAGATGGATGGCAAACCCTCGCGCAGCCAATTGAACCGATGAAACTTGACCTCGTCGCCTGATCAGGCCTAAATCAAACCGCTCGGAGATCGCTGCCGGAAAATTTCTGCCGCTTTTGAGACACAACCCTGAAGAGAAACGGCAGCGGTCAAATGTATAATAAAGCTTTCGACTTCGAAGTGAAGCAGGACGGGAACATTTGGACCGTAATGCTCGATGACCGTGTCCTCATGTCCGCAACCGGCGAGCACAAGATATCCCACAAGAACCAGAACTTCCTTGTCGCCATGATTGAGGAGTTTCAATCTTTTGGAGAAATTTCCATCGCTGAGAATGGATCGCTTGAACCGATAGTTTTCAGCCAATACGCGCTGTTCTCTGACCACCTGATCGCGGATTGGCGAACGATCTTTACTGAAAACTTGGCAGACTTACTCTTCAGCGACCTGACATTCGTAGAGAATGCAGGACCAGAAAGGGTGGACCAAATCGCTGCAAGTTCTCCGATCTACAGCTGGCTCGAGCGCATTTTCGGCACGGAAGCTAATGTCGCCCGAATGATAGCGACTACGGTGTATAATGAAACATATGCTATGATGATGCCCGAGGAGGCGGAAGATCCCGATCTGTATGACCACCTTGAGCCAGACATAGCGGGCAACAAATTCTACACTCGAGCCTCGATCGGTGAGACCAAGTTCTTCGCTGGATTAGCGGCCGTTCTGAGCCACTCTAGTTCGGAAGAGTGTTCCGCACTGCACGGACTTCTTTCGATGAACGGACACCGACATTTCCTGGCGTCCCTTGCGCTCATCACAGGTTGCATTTCGAAGTCGCAATACGCAACTTCGGTTATGTCGAGCAGCAATCTTCGCCATGGAATTCAGGCGGATATAGATCGCGAGGATCATCGCTCGATGTATCAGTCTACCATTGGCGAGGCTGCCATTGCACTTGCCTTCATCGACCTCACGCGAAACCCTGTCTTCGAACTCATCAGAAAAGGTGAAAGCGCCGATATCGAGTTCAAGGAAAGTCTATCGCTTGATGTCCGCCGTGCGGCCTTTGATAAAGCTTACACCAAAGCCAAGGAAGCAAAGATTGAACTGGCGGTTCTGAAAACAATTGTTGGCTTCCTCAACGCGAAGGGTGGGAAGCTGTTTATCGGAGTTCGCGATGATACGAGCATCGGCGGCATCGATGCGGAACTTGATGCGTTTCACAATCGATCGACCGATAAGTTCTTGCTGTATCTGAAAGACCTGATCGTTACACGCATCGGAAAAGGCATTCTCGGCAATCTAGTGACAGGGCTCCACGAGGTAGAAGGAAAGCGTATCGTTGTTATTGATGTCGAAAAGGCATCGGAACCATGCTTCCTAAAGCCTGACGATGCTTTCTATGTCAGGACATCGCCGGCGACTGAACAGCTCACAGGGAAAGACCTGTTGGATTACATAAGGAACAACTTCTGAGGCAAAGGAGCGGATTTGTGCCATTGGTCATCAGTGGGCAGACAATTTACAGTGATAAAGGCTTTCCCCTGAAGGAAATCCTCTGCCCGCGCAATGCATCGAAGGCTGACCTCTCAAAGGTAGACGAAATGGACCGCAAGCCCTTGTTGAATCTTGCAAAGCCGTCGGGATTAAAGTGCACGTGGTCCCTGGGCGGGGACATATGCTTGGATCAGACTATGTCGGTCCGTTGTTGGACGTGTGGCTGACAGCCAAATGATGCTACGCAGAGATTCGCGGTTTTTCTTAATGGCTGCCTCTGACACGGGAGAGAGTTAGCGGCCAGGTTGGCTCCCTCCGCCATTTTTCAACAGATAGAAAATTACCGCGTTTAATCATCGCAATAACTTAAAAACCTATCTACCGCGTATCAAAATGCGCGATAGGGCAATCATTTTGCATACCGTGCACCGTCAAAGCTGCAATTTGCGGCCTACCTTTTTAGCGATAAGTGCTAAAAACCTAAGACACGAGGGTCAGGTCGTCAGACGGCCTTCAAGCGCGTCGTGGATGGCTTTGGTGCCGAGTTGCAAGCCGATCTCATACCGCCCGAACAGAAACTCGTTATTCGCCCCTGCATTCAATCCCTTTTGGATGCTCTCCCCAATTTCAAAGTCTTCATTGAAAACCGTGCGGATGACATCGTAGTTTTTCTGCCAATATTTTTCTGCTTTTTCGGTTTTTGGCGCCTCGGGGATCAGCATGATGCATTTGAAGATGCAACTATCTACGCCCGTTGGAATAATTGTGTGAATATAGACATGGTCCGTCATCACTTGGATGTAATTGCATGGAAACACGTAGTTTTGCGTTAGGAAATTGCCGCGATAGTCCCAGTTGTCAGGGTCTTGATCCTTCAGATCCACGACTTTGGGAAGCGGGACCGCGTGACGCACGTGGGGATATTTGTCGAGCCAGATAGACTGATTGTCGAGATAGCCTGCACAGGCTGTATGTTCATGCGCACCGCAGAAATGATAGCTTTCTTGAAATCCTTCAAGCGCCAGATGCCAGTTCATTTTACGATCTAGCGACCACTCGCGATAAACCACGTGATCCTCAAGGTCAAGTGATTGAAATTGCTCGCTCATCGGAGCAATCCAGGCATCCAGATCGAGTGGTTCATCACTGACGGATGGACGAACCCATATCAGACCAAAGCGCTCGAATGCTGGCAACTCGACCAGCCCAAGCTCTTGTTTGTTGATGTCGCCAAATCCAGCGGCGTGGGGCAGGCCGCGAAGGTTTCCGTCCAGATCGTAGGTCCATTTGTGATAAGGACAGGAGAGGGTCTTGGCATGGCCACATGGGCTATCTGTGAGACGCGCGCCGCGGTGGCGACACACGTTCATAAAAGCTTTGACTTGGCCGTCTTTATTGCGCGTGATCAAAAGTGGCACGCCAAGCTCGTCGTTGGTGATGTAAGAGCTTGCATCAGGCAATTGCTTTGAATGCCCCATAATAATCGGGAACTTACGAAACAGCGTTTCAATCTCGCGCGCGTTGATCTCAGGGTCGGTATAGGTGGTGACCGGGTTGCGCATCAGCTCTGGCTGCATATCAGTTGTGCCATCTTCGCAGTGTTGCAAAATGGATTTGATGATTTGGGTTTCTTCTGGGCTGATGCTCATGTTGTAAACCTCGTCTTAAGTATTTGCTTTAGCGGCGTTACCAAAACGGCTGCCTTGGCTTTGCTGCGCGACTGCGTGATCGTATTCGTCCGCGAGCTGCGCCACGATTTGAGCGATTGTTTCCGCCTTCGTCACACCGCCAACGCCTTGGCCCGCGCTCCAAACATGTTTCCAAGCTTTGGACCCCTCATGCATGTCACCAGAAAAGTCCAATGTAGCAGCCGTGTTCATGTCGTCGAGTGATATGCCTGCGGCCTCGACACTGGCGCGCATCCAATTGCCGAGCGCACCGGTGATCGCTTTTGACGCAATCAGATCTTCCATCGTGCTCTGCCATACCATCTCACGGTAGGCCTGCGGGATCATCGTTTCTTGCGCGGCCAGAAAACGCGTGCCCAAATAGGCGAAATCCACACCAAGATTTTCAACCGCGCGAATGGCGCGGCCTGTCCCAATACCGCCGCCGACAATCAATGGCCCATCAAAGAAGCTGCGCACTTCCTCGACGAATGGCAGCATCGCGTAATGCCCCGTGTGTCCGCCAGCCCCAGTACAAACAAGGACCAATCCATCAGCGCCTTTTTCCAACGCCTTTTTCGCAAATTTCGGGGATGTGACATCGGCAAAGACCATGCCGCCATATGCATGTACTTGTTCGGTCACGCGGTGTGGGCCACCTAGCGCGGTAATGACCAAATCTGGTTGAAACTCTTCGACCAGCGCCAACTCCTCGTCAAAGCGGCCATAACTGTTGTGAGTGATCATGTTCATCGCCCAAGGCGCATCGTTTTCATCGACAGCACTTGTGATTTCGCTGAGCCAATCGCGCAAATCTGCAGTTGTCCGCGCATTCGGTCCCGGAAAGGACCCCATTACGCCAGACTTGCAGGCCGCAATCACAGTCGCTGGGTTTGAAACCAAAAACATCGGTGCTGCGATCGCAGGCAAAAGCATGTTTGATTTTAAGGTTTCTATTTTGCTGCTCATTTGCGTTGTCTCTATCCGAATGTGTTAAATTTGATCAAAGTGTTGCCATTTGCGGCGGCAATTTACAACTCCACAACGCTGCGACAGTCCTGTGCCGTTTCGTCATATTCACAGTTGTCACAATTGACTTGGTATGCGGTGTAATGCCGTTACAGCCGCGACCATGTCGGACATGGTCACGGCCATTTGTGACGTTGAGAATCTTCGCTCATCTGATAGATGTACTGATGGCGCGCACTACACGCATGTCGGCGCATTTAATGCGCATAAAGTGAGCACAAGAACGATGGACAAATGGACGGAACTGCGTACCGCATACCAAGTCGCGAAATTGGGCACTGTCAGTGCTGCTGCTGACACGCTTGGCTTTCACCGCGCGACTGTGAACCGTCACATTGATGTGCTTGAGGCAGAGTTGGGTGGGCGGATCTTCATTCGTCACGCGCGCGGCTATACGCTGACAGAGCTTGGGGAGGACGTGCTTAGGGTCGCGCAGAAAACCAAAGAACTGACGGATGATCTTGCAGGGCGTGTGGCGGGGGCCAAGGCTGCAATCACTGGTGAGATCAAACTCGCGATCCTCGCACCGTTCACTGGATTACTCATCGACGCTATTGCAGATTTCAGATCATCGAACCCCAACTGTATGGTGCAGATTGATGCAAGTGAAGATCTTGCACGACTAGAATATGGAGAAGCGCACATCGCGCTGCGCGCAGGCGCGAAGCCCGATCATCCAGACTATGTGGTGAGCAACTTTTTTCGTGTTCATTTCAATCTTTATGCACATGACAGCTACATCGAGCGTCTTGGTCTTCCAAAAGATGAAAGCGAACTGGCGGGTCATCAATTCGTTGTCCCGCCCTCAAATGACAGTCGTTTGCCATTTCGCCCATGGATCGATGAACACGTGCGCCCAGAGATGATCGCGCTATCGTCACGTGATTTCGACGTTAACTCTGCTGCGGTGGCCAGCGGAATTGGCATGGGCTTTCTAGCGGATCATCAGGCGCAGGCATCACCAGAATTTAAGCGAGTTCTTGCGCCAAATAATTCCTGGGTCATCCCACTTTGGCTGGTGACGCACGTGGACTTGCACCGTTCCGAGAAGGTGCAAGCCATGCTTGGTCATATCAAATCAACAGGGAAAGCGCGCTAACCGGTTCGCTCCACTCATGCTTATCTCTGACCCTGTGTGTGTTCGATCTGGCTGTTTTGTGACGGTTTAACCGGCCACCGAGGCAGCATGAATGTCTGCAATCGTCGCATCAAGCGTTGCATTGAATTCTGCATCCGACTGTGTAAACGACAATCCTTCTGTCAAAGCGCGACTGAAGCTTGCGATCATATGGGTGTTTTGCGCCAACCGACGGTTTGCTTCCGCACGATCATAACCACCTGACAATGCAACAACTTTCATCACACGGGGATCATCACAGAGTGATTTGTAGGTATTAGGAACTTCTGGCAGCGTAAGCTTCAGCATAATTTGCTCGCCTGCTGGCACGGTGTCCAAAGCTTTCGTGATCTCTGTAAGTAGGATCGCTTCAGCTTCCGCCTTATCCGCAATATCAATCGTGATCTCAGGCTCAATGATCGGCACAAGGCCAGCCGCCAACACTTGATTGCCGACCTCAAATTGCTGTTGCACAACGTCACGAATGCCTGTCTCATTAGCAGCACTAATCACAGAACGTGCTTTTGTGCCGAAGATGCCGTTGTCGACAGCGCGCTTTAGCAGTTCATCAAGTACAGGCATCGGTTTAAGAACCTGCGCACCGTTTGCGACGTCTTCCAATCCTTTGTCGATCTTCAGGAACGGTACCACGCCATTGTCTTCCCAAAGAGCCTTGGCTGAGGGCTTGCCATCGATGTCGCGATCCATTGTCATTTCAAACAGAATGGCACCGATAACGCGTTCACCTGTGAATGCTGGCGAAGACACGATACGCGCACGCATGCCGTGGATCAGATCGAACATCTCTGCATCAGTGCTGTATTGCGCGTCTTGAACACCATACAGGCGCAAGGACTTGGGCGTTGATCCACCTGACTGATCCAATGCAGCGATAAAGCCGTTACCTGCGCGAATTTTCTCAGCCATTTGTGGATTAGTCATGTGATTACCTTGTATTTATTGAATTTAGTTGCGTTTAAGCGAGCCACCGCGCTGACGCAATCAGGGTTGCGCTAACAGGTGGCCAGCTTTCTTTTAACGTGCTCTTAACGCGCTCATTTTTGCAACTCAGCAGGCAAATCGCGACCAACCCAGTCTCGTAGAACGCCGTTTTCCAAGCTCGTTTGTACCTCGGACCATGCTTCGCTGGCACCGCGCAAACGCATAATGGTGTCAATCTCATCGCGGATCGCAACCGAAGCAACATCACCCGTCGCAGCACCAACCGAGGCCCAATAGTACGCCGCACGATAAGAACGGATGCGAGTCGTGCCCAGCAAGTGACCACGCGCAGCACGTCGGATATCCCCGATAGAGGCAAAGTCAGACGCAACCGGCCCACCGCCACCGAGCATGGAATCTTGCACCTCTAGCATTTGTCCGAGGCTCAGCACGTCCTCAAGATCGTTAAGCAGGCTCAAACTGCGCGCCTTGCCCTTAGAACTCGCGTGTAGCGCAAGGCGGTATGCGTTTTCAGGGTTAATGGTTTGCATTGCTTCGGCCATCAGCGCTGTTGCATCCGCGTCGCCATCTTTCGCGAGTGGGTCAAGCAAACGCAAACCAAGTGTCGTGTTGCGCGGGGCACCCACACCTGTTAGCAACGCACGCCCAACATCAAGATTGCGCGCGGTTGGCAAAAGCCCATCAATAGCTTGCTTGAGCTCTGCTGCGGGAATGCCTGTGGTGATGGCCATCGGAAATGTTCCGATGCTGGGCGTAAGTTTAGAAAACAGCGCCTTGGGATCTTCAAGATCCGCTTCGCCAAGCCGTACTGGCGTGCTGGGCGGATTGCTTTCAACAACAATCTGCGTGGGGTTCGCGACAAAGGCCTTGGCGGCGATGACCGTTTGATTGATGAATGCATCTTGTTCTGTGCTGAGTTCGCGCGCGTCAAAGCCGTTCATTTCGCCAAACATGTCGGCCAATGCACCAGGGATGATCTGTTCTAATGCGGCAGGATCGAGCATTCCGGGAGGGGCCATGCGCGACGCAGTACTATAAAGTCCGCGATCCTCAAGAGTGAGTTGCACATGATTGAGATATGCTGCGGGCATGACTTCTTCGTTGTCCAAATCCATGCGGTAGCTGATGTAGTCGAGATCAACCGACCCGCTCAGCGCCGCAAGGTTGTCTAAATCAGCACCAAAGTTGATCATCGCGCCACCTGACGCAAAGTCATATTTTACGTTTACCGTCATGCGATCAAGGCGGATGTTATCAACGCCGAGCATGCCAACGACAGGGCGCGCTTCGATCGGGATACAGTCGAAATCAAGCACTGCGCCCTCAAGGGCCATGTTCAGTGCATAGCCTTGTTGGCGATCAATCGGTTGACCACTGAGCACCAAACTATCTGCGGTAATCGCGCAGGCATCGGCTTCAACATAGGGCAAAAAGGGGCGCACATCGACGCCGACAAGAGCGACGCGGTTGCGCACGCTGTCCACATCAATCTGATCATAGCGCACATCTGCAAGCACGCGCAGAGTTGGGATAAAGCTTTGCACAACGAGTGTGAGGATGTTGTCGAAGGAAATCGCATCCCAAATTGTGACAGGTGTTTCAACGGGTTGTTCTTGTGCGTGCAGCGGCAGAGTAAGTGCGCAGGTCAGGGCGGTGGTTTGAAAAATTGTGCGTAATGCGGGCATCGAATAATTCCCTTTATAAATGTGGGGCTGGTAAAGCGCCCTCAGGGTACTCGAAATCCGCATTTCGGCAAGGGCAGGGATACCCGACCGTGTTTTGGCTTAACTGTTTAGCGCCGCGACGCCCGGCAAGACCTTGCCCTCCATCCATTCAAGAAACGCACCACCTGCCGTAGAAATATAGGTGAATTTCTCTGCGGCTCCGGCTTCGTTCAAAGCGGCAACTGTGTCACCGCCGCCCGCTACAGAAATGAGTGCGCCTTTTGCGGACAGATCTGCCGCGTAGGCCGCAGCAGCGTTGGTTGCCATGTCAAACGGCTCAATCTCGAAGGCACCGAGCGGGCCGTTCCAGATAAGCGTTTTTGCGCTATCCAAGACAGATGAAACACGCGAGACCGTTGCAGGGCCAGCATCAAGGATCATCGCATCAGACGGGCAAGCATCTGCTGGCAAAGTCTCATTGGCAGCACCCGCCTTGAATTCACGCGCAACAACAATGTCGCTTGGCAGTATGATTTCACACGCACCGGCACTGGCTTTTGCCATGATCTCACGTGCCGTATCGGTCATGTCATGTTCAGCAAGCGATTTGCCCACATCAATGCCTTGCGCCGCAAGGAAGGTGTTGGCCATCCCGCCACCGATCACAAGATAGTCGACTTTTTCAATGAGGTTGCTAAGCAATTCCAGTTTGCTCGACACTTTCGCACCGCCGACCACGGCCACAACGGGTCGCTCTGGACTGCTCAAAGCACCTTCCAATGCGCTGAGTTCAGCTTGCATCAAACGACCCGCGCAAGCTGGTAGCAAATGTGCGAGGCCTTCAGTGCTTGCGTGCGCGCGATGCGCCGCTGAAAACGCGTCGTTGCAGTAAATATCGCCCAGCTTCGCCATTTCCGCCGCAAAATCGGGATCATTGGCAGGTTCGGCCGCATGATAGCGTGTGTTTTCAAGCAACAACACTTGACCCGCTTGTAATGCGCCAGCCGCTGCCGCGGCACCCACACCGATACAATCCGCTGCAAACATCACATCACACTCAAAGGCAGCCTCCAGTGCGGGGACCAAAGGCTGCAAGCTCATCTCTGGCACGCGCTCACCCTTTGGACGTCCGAAATGCGCCAGCAGGATCGGCATCCCGCCAGCGGCCAGAATATCTTTGACCGTAGGAACAATGCGCTCGATCCGAGTGGCGTCAGTAACAACACCGTTTTCCATCGGCACGTTGATATCGACGCGCGTTAGAACGCGTTTGCCCTTGAGGTCCATCTGATCCAACGTTGTCCAGCTCATCGTGTTTCTCCTGACGCCTATGTGTTTGAGCCTGTCTTTGCCGCTCCGAACCTCTATCGTCAATGCTTGCCTTGGCAATCTGTACAATGCGCCTTAGATAAAGCGCCAAGTTATACCAAAGGAGCGCCCGAATGGCCGAAATTAAAGATCCCGAGAACACAATCCTGCTGGAACTCAAAGGCGGTACCGTCACGATTGAATTGCTGCCAGACATCGCACCAAAGCATTGTGAGCGTATGAAAGAGCTTGCGCGCTCGGGTGTATATGACAACGTGTGTTTCCACCGCGTGATTGACGGTTTCATGGCGCAGACCGGCGATGTGGCCAACGGCAATATGGAAAAAGACTTCAACATTCGCGCGGCTGGCACTGGCGGTTCTGACATGCCAGATCTTCCTGCGGAATTTTCTGGTATCCCACATGATCGTGGTACAATCGGTGCGGCGCGCTCGCAGAATCCTGACTCTGCAAACAGCCAATTCTTCATCAACTTCTCTGATAACCACTTCCTTAACAAGCAATACACGGTCTATGGCCGCGTGACGTCTGGTATGGATTTGGTTGACGCGATCACACGTGGCGAGCCGCCTGTGAGCCCTGATCGCATGGTGTCGATGAAGGTTGCCGCAGATGCGTAAGCTGGCGATTGCCATGTGCCTGTTCGCGAGCCCTGCGCTTGCGACGGGCCTTCAGATCGAGATCGCGGGTGAGGGGGCCAATGGCACTGTCGCCATCGATCTTCTGGAGGATTTGGCCCCGAAGCACGTAGAGCAGATCACCAAGATTGCTGAAAGCGGCGCGTATAATGGCGTGGTGTTTCACCGCGTGATTGACGGCTTCATGGCGCAAACGGGTGACGTTCAGTTTGGACAGTCCAGCGGCAACACCAGCCGTGCGGGCATGGGCGGTTCTGATATGCCTGATATTCAGGCTGAATTTTCGTCTGAACCCTTCAAGCGTGGGATCGTTGGAATGGCGCGCTCACAAAGCCCAAATTCCGCGAACAGCCAATTTTTCATCATGTTTGATGATGGTGAGTTTCTCAATGGTCAGTACACGGTTGTTGGCCGCGTGACAGCTGGGATGGATGTCGTGGATAGCATCAAGCTTGGCACAGGCGGCAATGGCGCTGTTGTAGGCACGCCTGACATGATGAAAACTGTCACAGTTACCGAGTAATATGTGCGCACATTCACGTGTGCTGGGCTATACTCAGTTAGAAATTTGAAGCACCCTCTGGAGAGAAATCTCTGGAGGGTGTTTTTATGTTGAAACGTTTTGCCTTGGCTTTGGGTCTGTCGCTTGTGGTGAGTGTTGCCTCTGCGAGCCCCGAATTTTGGAAGCATGAATGGCCGAAAACGAATTTTGAGAAAACTTCTGTTGAGAATTGGGTCGAGATCCTTTCAGGCGGTCCACCCAAAGATGGCATTCCCGCGTTGACCAATCCAAAATTTCGCAAAGCGTCCAGTGAGACGCGCATCGGTGATACCGAACCTGTCATAACTGTTGAGATAAATGGCGACATTCGCGCCTATCCTGTGCGTTACCTCACATGGCACGAGATTGCCAATGATACGGTCGGCGGCGTTCCTGTCGCGGTGACGTTCTGCCCTTTGTGCAATTCTGGAATCACCTTTGATCGCCGTGTTAAGCAAGGCACGCTCACGTTCGGTGTTTCCGGCAAGCTGCGCAATTCGGATATGGTCATGTATGATCGGGAGACCGAAACATGGTGGCAGCAAGCAATCGGTGAGGCGATTGTCGGCGATCTTCTCGGCACAGAGCTCACGCAATTGCCCACATGGATGGAAAGCTGGGCGGAGTTCAAAACGCGTAATCCCGAAGGGCTGGTGATGGACGAGCCAGACTACGCGCGCCAGTACGGTCGCAACCCTTATGTAAGTTATGACAGCTCTACCAAGCCGTTCCTTTATAGTGGTGAAAACCCACCGCACGGCATTCCTGCGTTAGAACGTGTCGTGCGCGTTGGAGACCGTGCATGGCCTTTGACACGCCTATCTAGCCTTGGCGAAGTGAGCGAAAATGGCGTGACCCTGTCTTGGGCAGGAGGTCAGTCTTCGGCGCTTGATGCATCTAGCATCGCAAAAGGGCGTGATGTTGGCACTGTGCGTGTGCGTGATGCTGCGGGCAAAGATCTACCACACGATGTGATGTTTGCCTTTGCGTTTCATGCGTTTTGGCCAGACGGGGAGTGGAAACTGGGGCAGTAGAGGACCAGCCGCTATCCGAACAAGTTCGGATTTCGCCCCCTGGAAAACGAAGCTATTCGAGAATTCCGCCGGTGTTTGCCAAGAAGGGTTCTAGATACCCAAGATCTGTCGTTTTGGGGCGTTTTTTGGCCCCAAAGTGATAGGTCACGCCAGCCATAATTGTCGAGGTGTCGGTGATGTCATCCAGCCCAACGATTTCTTTCTGATGGCTCTCGCCGTATTGGGCTGCCGCAAAAAGTGATAGTCCTGGAACGGCTTGAATGTCGTAATCGACGCGCGCTTCGAGTGTCCAAAGCTCAACCACAGTGGCTGGCGCATCCATTTTGGCATTCAAATAGCCAATAGATGTTGAAAGATGTAGCTGATCCGTCGCGGCAAAGCGCAGGCCAAGACCTGTCGCAATACCGTTGGTGACAGTTGCCACGCTATCGCTGCCAGTACTGCCACTCAGATATCCAAGATGGCCCATCAGGCTCCAACGATCACTGATTGTGTAGCTGCCCTCGACACCTGCAAGGATACGCATGGCATCATCACTGGCATCATTGTCATGATCTGATTGAAGGGCCCCAACGAACACCCCGTAGCTGAAACGTTCCGCATCACGGCCCGTGCGTAAAATTAAACTGCTACTGGTGTTTGCTGTGTTAGGGGCTGCATTGCCATTATCTGTCAGCGCCAAACCAAGGTCTGCCTGAATGTAGAGACCACTCGCGGCAAGGCTGCCAAAACTTAGGTCAGTACGACCTGTCAGTGTTGTGCCAGATGCACCTTGCAAAGCGACGGGCGCACCTGCGACTTGGCTTTGGCCGAAAGACAGGGTTGCAGAGCCATAGAACTCTTGCGCGGCAAGGGGGCTGGTGGTCAATAAAAGCGCAGTGGTGAACCGGATCATGACTTATCCTTTCAACACGATGAGCGCATGGCGTTTTTTGCCAGCACTAAGCTTGATCGGGGAGGCCAATGCCGCGGCATCCAGCATCAGGCCCGCATCATTCAGCGGTGCATCATCTATCTTTGCGCCGTTCTCAGAAATTAGGCGCTTGGCGTCTTTGCCGGACTTCGCCAGTCCTGCACGCACAATGGCCTGTACGATCGACATGCCGTCGCCAAGCTCTTCGCGCGTCACTTCCAGCGTGGGAAGATCATCGCCAACGCCGCCCTTTTCGAAGACTTCGCGCGCCGTTGCCTCCGCCGTGCTTGCGGCCTGTGCGCCGTGACAAAGTTTGGTGATTTCATTGGCAAGGATAACTTTCGCTTCGTTGATCTCAGAGCCCGCCAATGCGCCAAGCCGCTCGCATTCATCGACAGGCATTTCTGTGTAAAGTTTCAGGAAACGGCCAACGTCGGCATCAGTGGTATTGCGCCAGAACTGCCAGAATTCATAAGGGCTGCGCATGTCAGGATTGAGCCAAACCGCGCCATCCGCGCTTTTGCCCATCTTTTTGCCGTCCGAGGTAGTCAGTAAAGGCGACGTGAGGCCGAAAATCTGATTGTCCAAAACGCGTCGCGTGAGATCGATACCGTTGACGATGTTGCCCCACTGATCCGAGCCGCCCATCTGCAGTACGCAACCATAACGGCGATTGAGCTCTAGAAAGTCATAAGCTTGCAAAATCATGTAGTTGAACTCAAGGAAGCTCAGCGATTGCTCGCGATCAAGGCGCGATTTGACGCTTTCAAACGCGAGCATGCGGTTGACTGAGAAATGCTTGCCAATATCGCGCAAGAAGTCGAGGTAGTTGAGACCATCGAGCCACTCGGCATTGTTGATCATAAGCGCATCGCTTGGCCCATCGCCGTACTCAAGATAAGCGCTGAAGACTTTTTTGATGCCAGCAATGTTGTCGTCAATTTTCTCTGGCGTCAAAAGCGGGCGCTCATCCGCGCGAAAAGAAGGATCTCCCACTTTGGTTGTGCCGCCGCCCATCAAGGTGATGGGTTTGCCACCAGTTTTTTGCAACCAACGCAGCATCATAATCTGAATAAGCGAGCCGACGTGCAACGACTCAGCTGTTGCGTCAAACCCGATATAAGCTGGCATACCACCTTTGAGTGCCGCGTCATCAAGGCCTTGATAGTCGGTGCAATCGGCCAAAAAGCCACGCTCCATCATCACTGCAATGAAATCGGATTTGGGATGGTATGTCATAACTTGCGTCCACGTATTGCTCTGGTCAAAGGTCTTACAGGGCAGATGCACAAAGGAAAAGCCTATGAAAGGCTCCAAATCGTTCAAAACAGGATTGGTGAAAGCGGTTGGTTTAATGTCGGGCACGTCTCTCGATGGCGTCGATGCGGCCGAGCTGGTAACCGACGGCGAACACATAGCGCGCTTTCGTGCGAGCACATATCGCGCCTATTCGGATAGAGAACGCGCGACATTGCGTGCCGTTTTGGGCAAATGGCCGGGGGACGGCTTGGAAGCAGCTTTAGACGTGGTGCAATCCGCACACGCACAAGTCTTGGAAGAATTCACGCCTGAGCTGGTGGGTTTTCATGGGCAAACCCTTGCCCATGAGCCACGTGGGCGCGGCACGCATCAGCTTGGTGATGGCGACGCGCTTGCGCAAGCAGTCAATGCGCCTGTGGTGTGGGATTTTCGGTCCAACGATGTGCAGCTTGGTGGGGAAGGCGCGCCGCTCGCGCCGTTCTTTCACTTTGCCTGTGCTAAATGGATCAATGCGCAAAAGCCTTTGGCGTTTCTTAACCTGGGCGGCGTGGGCAACATCACTTGGATCGACCCGAGCAAAAAAGCGCCACAAGAGCAGGGAGCTTTGCTTGCATTCGACACGGGCCCCGCGAATGCGCCGATCAATGATCTGATGCAAAGCCGCCTAGGTCAAAGCTATGACAGGGATGGCGCGCTCGCCAAACAAGGTCGCGTGGAAACAGGCGCGCTTGAGCTGTTTCTCGCAGAAACCTATTTTACACGCATTCCGCCCAAGTCCTTAGATCGTGATGATTTTTCGGTCATGCTAGATCTTGTGCGCGAACTCTCTGATGCAGATGCGGCCGCAACCATGACCGCGATGAGCGCTGCAGCTGTGATGCAAGGGATGCAACACTGCCCCAGTCCGCCAGAGCGTGTCCTTGTCTGTGGTGGTGGCCGTCATAACCCAGTGATGATGCACATGCTGCGCGAAGCGCTCGATTGCCCTGTCGATCCTGTGGAGAAGGTCGGCCTTGATGGTGATATGCTTGAAGCGCAAGCCTTTGCCTATCTCGCAGTGCGCGTGGCGCGGGGTCTTCCCACAAGTTGTCCAAGTACAACAGGTGTCGGTGCTAATGTTGGCGGTGGCATTCTTAGTCACCCAACCGAAAAAGATGCAGAATAATTCCCTGAATTCACCTCTCCAGAAATATCCCGGGGAGCGCGAGGGGCTGGCCCCTCGCCATCAGTTCTCAAGAATATCCTACGCCGAACAGCTCGCCCCGCCCAAAACGCAAAACTTCGCGCAATGCGGATGATTCAGCTGAACCGATCCTTCTGCTTGTTCTAATGTTGTTCCCATTTCGAACTCTTCTGAATATGGAAGCAAAGTGCAGGCCAAAACGGCCGGTTTGTCAGCGCCTTTGCGTTTCACGACCATACGCGATGACGCACACATCATAGCATCGGGTGATTTGTCCAAAATACCCCAGCAGGCGGTGGTGATTTCGGGAACATCCACTGTTTCATCCATTTCTGGGAACAAGAC
>NZ_CBFHVK010000033.1:0-16182 GCF_965659345.1 Planktotalea sp.
AAGTACCGTGGCTGTAGGCTAAATCCGTCTGGGGTAAGGGGGAGATCGGCCTCAGACCGATTTGTGCAACAAAGCCGGCGCAGATCACTCAGCGCCAATCTGTTGTTTTCACTCCACAACTACAGCAGGCGATTAAACTCCTTTTATTGAACAACCTCGAGCTTGCGAAATATGCAGACAGTGTTGCCGAGGAAAACCCATTCTTAGAAGTGGAGCGCCCCAAAGCATTGCGCGGTCTGCCTTCAATGCCCGGCAAGTCTTCAGACACAAATGAATTTGATCCTGTGTCGCTGCTAGAAGACCGATCTGGTTATACGTTTCGTGCACACGTGTTTAATCAAGTGGATGAATTGATCAAAGATCCCAAAGAGCGCGCCATTGGCTACGCACTCGCGGCAGATCTTGAACCGACTGGTTGGTTCCCATCATCTCTGTGCCTCATCGCAGAGAACCTTAAAGTTGAGATCGACGTCGTTGAAGCCGTCTTGAAAAAGGTTCAAAAAGCCGAACCTGCAGGACTTTTCGCACGCAATCTTGCGGAGTGCCTTAAACTGCAGGTCAAAGGCGAAAACGAAGAGGACATGCGTCTCCTTACATTGATTGAAAACCTGAGCGTTATTCAGAACGGTGGTTTTCCAGAGCTGCGTCGCAAGCTTCAATGCAGCAAAGAAGAGTTGTCTGTGGCCTTGCGTCAGTTGCGCTCTTTGAACCCAAAACCCGGCCTTCAGTTGGGCGATGGAAGTGCAGAACCAATCCGTGAGCCTGACTTGCGCGCCTTTCAAAGTGAAACAGGGGAATGGCGCGTCGAATTGAACAAAGCGACTTTGCCAAGCATCCGTGTTGATGAAGAAATGGGTCGCGAAGTTCGTAAAGTCACGATGCAAGACGCCGACAAAGAGTTCGTTCAGGGCGCGCTTGGGTCTGCGCGCTGGCTTTCCCGCGCAATCGCGCAGCGCAATGAGACGAACCTGAAAGTTGCTGCTGAAATCGTGCGTTATCAAAAAGCCTTCCTTGAGGAAGGTATGCATCAAATGCGGCCTCTGAAGCTTAAATTGATAGCGGATAACGTCGGAGTCCACGAAAGCACGATCAGCCGCGTGACATCTTCTATGATGATGGAAACACCTCAAGGATGCTTCCCGCTTAAGATTTTCTTCAGCACTGCAATTGAAAGTGACGACTCTGAAGAGGGCGCATCCGCAATGATGATCCGCGAAAAAATTCGCAAAATGATCACTGAAGAATTGCCCAAGCGCCCGCTGAGCGATGACACCATCACAAGCGTATTGCACACCCAAGGTTTGCGAATCGCGCGTCGTACAGTTGCGAAATACCGCAAGCTCGACAATATCCCGTCATCATCGCAGCGACGCCGGAGCTACCTACTGCAAGCAGCGGCGTAATATTTCGCTATTTCGGCGCGCATTCGAAGCAAAGCCTATCCTAAGATAGCAGTTTCGCGCCGAAGTAAGTGAGACCTGCGCAGTTTTTCATCCTAAATTTAACACAACTTTCTGGAGGATTATATGTTTTCTGATTTCGACGATACAGACGCAAAGTGCGGTTTCATTGGCCCGAACGGTCGCCAGTTCAGTGCCCTGCGCGAAATGCTTGGCGCGAACAGAATGACGCTGGAAGAAGCTCAGAGCTTCGCCGTTTTTAATTCTCTTTCGTACGCTGATGCGGACGCGCATGACTTTTTGTTCGTCGATCTGGACGGCCTGGGCGGCATCGGCAAAGTGTTTGATCGTCTTGTGAGTCTTCGAACCAACTACCCGACAGTACCGGTGATTATGATCTCTAGCGAGTTCAAGCGTAATGACTTCGAAAGATCCCGTCAGGCGCTTGGCGATATTTCTTTGCGTAGCCCAATTTTATATTCTTCGCTTGAGATGTCTTTGTTCGAAGCGACGAAGAATAACCAACACTGGCAAAACAATTTGATCGACTACAATCAAAACGTTGCTGCCTAATACGTATTACACTCCACTACTACCAAGATCCTTCCTACCTCTCAAATTGAACGACTTACTACCCTTTCCAAATCTACCACTCACGGAGGGCGCAGGCGTTTTAGGACACCTGTGCCCTTTTAGCTAAATACACCACAAACTGATTTTTCTTTGAAATCAGTTCAGTTTTTAATCTGAGTTTTAAAATGCCTGACAAGAATTTTTTAGTCGAACGGCTGAAGAATGTAGGGCGCTTATCATCCCTATCCGAAAGCCCTGCGACACCGGACTATAATTTTCGTACAGATCTATTTCTACGTACGTGCCCCGACAAGACGCGTGTCTGGATGCAAAACCTGAAAATTAAAAACCTCAAGAAAGAAATTTCTTTGGGAGATTTCCCGGAAATGTCTTTTAGCCAAGCTCGTCATCTCGCCGCATGTAATCGAAAACTCATTGCGCGGGGCCTTAGCCCGTTTCCAAGAAAAATAAGCGACAGCGATCTTCAATTTCGAGATCAGATCAAGAGCATGATTACACAGGCTGACCAATCTGCTCAACGCAAAGCAGAGCCGCAACATCAAGCCGAGATCATCCCCATCCGACCGGCGCAAAAATCTGCTCCGTTGGACCTTTCTCCGTATAAAGTTCAGCCGACTAGCACGATTGACGATAGCAAAAAAGAAATGCCTAAGGCGTTGTTCGCCGCACAGGTCGAAATTCTTATCTCGAACGACGAAAAAGCGCCATACGAAGAGACGGAAGAAATTTCGACGCTCGACAAAGTTCCTGAACCTATACTTTCAACAAGAAACGCTGAGGAACTCGTCAACGACGCGGGTGCAAACCTGTCTGTTCTCGCAAAAGCGCTGGCGCTTAACGCACAAACTCGCGACCAGAAAGACCGTATCTACAATAGCTGTCTCGCTTTGCTTGATGAACACGGGCCGGATCTTTTGGACAGCGCTTGTAATCAAGCGCTCGTTGCAGGGACGAGCTCTCTCAGTGCTGTGGTTTCAGTCATTCGCAAACAAACTACTGACGACACAAAGTTTCACCCCAAGCCACCCGTAACAATCGCACATTCCAACATTCGCGGTGCAGGGTATTTTAATTAAAGGAAAAGACCATGGATACAACATCCCTTCAAAACACACTTCGTACACTTAAGCTTGATGGCATGGCTGAAGCCTTTGAACAATTAGTGGCCCAAAACGGAAGTCGCTCTGTCGATCCTGTCAAATGGATCGAAATCATGGCTCTTAGTGAGGAGCAAGCCCGTAGCGAACGTCGTTTTCAATCGCGGCTGCGCAGCGCAAAATTGCGCGATACTGAGGCAAATGTCGCAAACGTTGATTACACAACGATGCGTCAACTTGATGAGCCAAGGTTTCGAGAACTGGCTCAATGTAATTGGATCAAGGAAAATAGTTCTGTCCTGATCACCGGGCCTTGTGGTGTTGGGAAATCCTATCTTGCGTGTGCGCTTGGGCATGAAGCCTGCCGACAAGAGAAATCTGTATTATATTTCAGAATGCCTCGCTTTTTCAGCGAACTTGAGGCCGCCCGCAAAGCTGAGACCTACGAACGACTATTCAAGAAAATCATCCGCACAGATGTTCTAATCCTAGATGACTGGGGTCCAGATTTGATGACGGCAGCACAACGTCGGGATTTGATGGAAATCGTAGATGCGCGCTATGACAACAAAGCAACCATTATCACAAGCCAGCTGCCGGTAGAAAAGTGGTACGATGTTATTGCGGATCCAACCTTTGCAGATGCAATCCTTGACCGCCTGGTACACCGATCTCATCGGATTGCTTTAGATGGCCCCTCCATGCGGAAAGTAAACAGCGTAACGACACCTCGCAAGCCAAGCTTTTCACGAATTTTACAGGAACAACGTCAAGCATCCCCAGCTTAGCATCGCTCTGGGAATCATCTGTGATTCGAGCGCTTCGTCAAAAATTCACGACGAAGTTGTATCTTTTGATACTTCGCACAATATCTGGCCATTTTTAGTAACATTTTCAGATTGCTAACGGCCAAATATTGTGTGCTTACCGGCGCAGCAACACACTAAATAAAGTGGTTTCTACTGCGATCTTTACAACAGTGTTTCAGTAAAAGCGCACAAGCCCTGCCTATCTTTTGCTCGTTACTAAAGATTAGTCGAATGCGATATCTCCAAACTGGAACACAGTGCTGAAGGTCAAAATGGCGTATCATTCGAAAAATGGACACGAGTTTGTTGGCTTACGGGTCAATCTTGGTGGCGAAATGCAGGTCGTTTACGACGCTCTAGCCGGTAAGCGGCGCATTGTTTGGATAAAGAGCAGGGCCATCAAAACGACGCTGATCGATGAAGCCTTGCGCGAAAGCATTGTTTCTAAAAATGTTTTCTCTGGCCTAGTGACCGCACTGAATGCGCGTTCTATCGAGGTTGATTACCTAGATTAAAGGGGTTCACAGATACGGTCTGGGGTCTGCATCTATATAGCTGCCCCGTTTGTTGGTTTCCGACTTCTGCGCAGTACTGGGGTCACTTCCATTTTTTTGACGTCCCCCATCAATGTGGCTATCTAAAGATAGCCAACCTATCTAAGGTGGGTCTATTTATCGGAAAGACAGCGGGAAGCTTCTGGGTGGCCGTGGTAAAAAATGCCAAGCCAGCGAAGGAATCTCTCCATGGACAGTTTCAAAATCGACCCAGCCCACAGTTTTGGCCAGTCAAATGCGGTCCTCGCAGGCACTTCTGTGCAAGGTGATCACATTGTCCATTCCAGCGAAGACTTCGCCGATCGTTGGATTACACCTTCAATGCTTATCTTGTCGCTTGTGCCTCTTGGGCTCTGGTGCTGGTGGGCTGTTATTAGTGCAATCATCTCTTTGTTCTGATCGCGGCTGGTGACGCGTAATAAGTAACACTTTTCGTATAATGCAAAGGCCCTGTGCCTGAAGCTGCTTCTACCTTCTGGGCGCGGTTTGAGTACCCAGATAGCTTTCTAATAAGATCGGATTTTCAATGTTTTACAAAGACGAACGCATTGCTGTTTTTATCGACGGCAAAAGTCTTTTCGCCTGCTCTAAGGGCTTGGGCTTCGAGATCGACTTCAAGCTGTTCCGCAAGGAGTTCGCCCGGCGCGGTAAGCTCAATAAACTGTCGTATTTCACGACGCTCGTAGACAACGAAGAGTTCTCTTCCGTAAAGCCGCTTGTCGATTGGCTTACCTATAATGGTTACAACACTGTCACCAAGATGGTCAAAGAATACGTTGATCCCTCGGGCTTTAGAAAAGTAAAAGGCAACACAGCTGTCGAAATGACAATTGCTGTCCTTGATATGGTCCCTTACGTGGATCACATCGTCATCGTCACAGGCGACAAAGACTTCAAACCCCTTATCGAGGCCGTTCAGCAACGCGGTACACGCGTGTCAGTCGTTTCATCTATTCGTGTTCAGCCGCCAATGCTCTCTGACGATTTGAGACGGCAAGCAGACAACTTTATTGAACTGGATGAGCTGCGCAGTTTGATCGAAAAAGTACCTCATGGATCAAACGGCCTTCACCAGACCAACGGCGGTTTAAACGCGCCGGTGCCCCTAGAGCGGGGAACAGCATAAGAATAGCTCTTTCCTAAAAGTTAGAGTTTGTTCTGCGCGCAGGGTCTTGGACCTGTGTCGCAGGCAAAAACGTGAGTAGCGAGTACCTACGTTTAAGTTTGGCGCGCTCCTTCGGGGCGCGTCAAATACTTTTACCCACCTAGCGTGACGCGACATGCTTCAAAGCGCGCTGATTTCGCAAAATCACTAAAACCCGACCCCGAAGAGCAGCCAACTGGCAAAATTTTGACGGATAACGCGTCCAAGAACGATCTTTCACAATTTTTCTGACGAAAGACATGTCCAGCATTACTTACGCGCAATGGCGAGTGGTGCGCCCGCTTAGATATTCTCGAAATGTTGATCAGGCAACACTGTAGCGGTTTGGGCGTGCGGTTCCGGTCACTATGCGTCGGCGTTGAGATTATTTCAAATTTTTCGCGAAAAAACAAAAGAAACCAAGAAATTGGATGAATTTTCTTAACGGAATTCCACGATTGTCCAGAGATCAGAGTGGCCATCAGACAATTCGGTTTCAAGCACTCAGTGCGGACACAAGAAAGAGCTAGCCCATGAGCACACAGATCAATACCGATAACACCGGTTATCAGTCTCCACCAAACCTTATCACGCTCGATGATGGCCGCACGCTATACGTTTGGATCAACGATGCATTGCCCGATGGCAGTACAAATGCAGAAATTCAAACTCGAATTTACAACACGGATGGCACCCCAGCCACCGCACAAGTCAACTTAAGTTCTCTTGCTGCGGTCGATAATTACGACGGCTTTGATTGGGACAGCCTTGATGTCGACCTACTGCCAGATGGCAAGGTTATGCTCTCCTATGTCATCAGCGGTGGTGATGCAGGTTCGGGTGCAGAAGCTCCGGTCTTTGCGATCATTGAGCCTACGGCGTCCAGTGTAAACATCACGCAGACGACGACCTACATTCCACAAGTAGACGGTTCAACGTATCAGTCACCGCCAATTACAACCGTTCTTGATGACGGAAATGTTCTTTTCGTTTGGTCTGAGAACGCGATCAGCGACAACACGACTGTTGACCTAAACGGACGCGTTTACGACCCGGACACAAACACCTTTGGCAACCAGTTCCCAGTCGGCAATTTTGCGGTCGACGGTACTGATACGGCCGATGTTCCCAACATGGAGATCGTGCAACTCGCCAATGGTGAGATTGTTGTTTCCTATGTGCGTAACGCTGCCGAAGCTGGTGGTAACGAACCTGTATTCACGATTCTAGATTCAAGCGGTACTACGCTTGTGTCAGATACTGAATTCCAACAGAACGACACGACGAGCCTTGAATCCCCCGCGTTGATTACAGCGATGGATGACGGCAACTTCATGGGCGTTTGGATCAAGAACGGCTATTCCGACGACAGCGCGACAATGACCATGCAGGGCCGCATATTTGATGCGTCCGGCAACCCTGTCTCCAACGAATTCACACTGAATGGCCCAGGGTATTCAGTTGACGGCTTTAACAGCTACGACATCCCGAACTTCACAATTGATACTTTGGACACCAATCACATTGTTGTCTCCTATGTGAATGGATCGGTGAACGATGGCGGCTACGGAATTGGCAACGCCTCTGACAAAGCGCATTTCTCGATCATCGATGTATCCACTCCGGCGTCACCAACATTTGTCGCGCAAGATGTTCAAATCCCTGTAAGCCCAAACCACGGCTACAGCGGCCCTGCGCTGATCGAAGTGCTTGGCGAAACAGGGCAATTTGTTGCAGTCTACAGCGACGATAACGCGGCATCTGGCGGAACATACGGGCTCAATTACCGTATTTTTGACGAAACAGGCGCGCCAATAACAGGCGATATGCCACTGGTGGTTGGAGAGGCCAGCGCAGATGCGGTTTCAGGAAGCGACAGCTTTGACTGGGCTAATATTGACGTTGAATATAGCGATGGCAGCTTCACAGTAGGCTGGGTCGGACAAGACGACGGCTGGAATACGGGCGTGTTCTCGTCTGGTCCAATCGATGTCAGCGTCTATTCGAGCGACGGAATCGTCGACGGTGCTGTTTCTGCTGAAAGCATGAGTGTTGGCTACACCGACGCAGGCGGTGATGCGATCACTGATGGCGACGACATCATCTACGGTAACGATGGCAACGATTCCATCTATGCTGGTGACGGCAACGATACCGTCGATGGTGGGCTCGACGACGAATTGATCTACGGCCAACGTGGTAATGATGTGCTTGCTGGTGGCTCTGGCGCCGACCTGGTTTCAGGCGAAAGCGGCAATGATAGCATCGATGGCGGCGTCGGCGACGATATTCTGGTTGGTGGCCAAGGCAACGACACGATCCAAGGGGGCGATGACGCCGATTGGATAGGTGGTGACGGCCAGCTGTATGCTGTGAGCCAGTTCGCGTCTGGTCCAGGGGTTAACCCTACCAACCTCACGGTTGTCAACAACGCTGATGGCCCCATTACGTTGTGGTGGATCGACGAATCTGGCACGCCGGTTGAGTATTCAACGATCCAACCTGGCGAAACGCATGTCCAACCAACGTTTGAAGACCACAATTGGATCCTGCGAGATCAAGAAATTTACTTTCTTGAGTATATCGAGGGCGGACCAAATCAGACGATCAACTACGGTGCGGAAGGATTGGACGACACCCTCGACGGTGGTGCGGGCGACGATACGATTAAAGGACAGTTTGGAGACGACTCAATTGATGGCGGCAGCGGTCAAGACATCATCTCCGGTGGCACCGGCCAAGATACGATTGATGGCGGCAGCGGCGACGATACCATTTATGGCGAATACGAAGCGACTAACACTGTCTCAATCACAAGTTCGAACTTTAGTGACACTTCAAATGGTTACGCGGTTACGGCTCAAAATATCGTCAGCGGCGCATATTCGAGCCCAAGTGCTGCAAACGTATCAACCTTTGGACCTTCATTTGGTGCAAACGGTGTTGTTTCTGATACGGACAGTGGCGTTGATGCGCAGACAGCCTACGACCTTGCTTCTGGCCTAAGCGAATTACTCATCGTCGATTTTGATAACCCGATCGATCAGTTGAGTTTCACAACATACAGCTTACAAACCGCGAATTTTGCGGAAGTAGGACACTACGCACTCTACAACAATGGCACTCTCGTTTACGAGACTGATTTTGTTGACAGCACCGGGACTGGCACAGACACATTTGACGTCTCGGGCCATGGTTCTTTTGATCAAATTATATTCACTGCGTTAATTCAGACCGACCTTACCGATGGTTCGGACTACGGTATTTCCGATATTACTTTCACACCTACACTTGTTGGAGACGACTACATCGACGGTGGCGCAGGTGACGACAGTATCGACGGGGGCGTAGGCGCGGACACGCTCATTGGGGGCGCGGGTGCCGACACGATTGACGGCGAAACTGGCGACGACATAATCTACGGCGATTTTGACACAAGCGATACACCACCAGCGGGTTTTGATCATTACTATGCAGCACCAGCATACGTCATCGGACAGAACTTTGCGGTTACGACACCTAATCCCAACGGCGGGCCAGAAGCCGAAGAACTAAAAATTACAGACCAACCGCTAATCGTTCGATTCACCGACAACGATTCAGTTATTGACGGCGATAACATTAGCAACGAAATCGCAAACGATCTTGACCAAACTATTGAGGTGAATGGGGTCGAGTATAACTATGCCGTCGACTATTCTTTGCAATATGCTGACTCAAGCAACGTAATCTATACCTTCTACATGCTGGACCTTGATTTGGACGGCAATGGTCTGATGGACCACGGTAGTGATGGTGGCAATAACAACGTCATGCTGCAGGTTGGCGGGCCAACTCTTCCCGCAGGTGCAGATCTCACAATCGTTCCGAACGGATTGGTTGGTGTTGAATCCTTAAATTATGACAGTTTTGACAATCTAAGCGCTTATAACTTTGATGATAGTCTCACTGGTGCCGATGGCGATGACACAATCGTTGGCGGTGACGGCAGCGATGAAATCTATGGTAACGCGGGCGATGATCGTCTTGATGGTGGCCTTGGCAACGATACAGTTTACGGTGGCACTGGCAGCGATACAATCCTGCTCAACGACGGTTATCTTGGTGATAGCATTGTCGGTGGTGAAGATCCTGACAACCTTGATGTCGACACTCTGGATGCGTCGGGTGTTACCAACGACGGTGTCGACGTATTCATTTCGGGCGGCGAGTCCGGTTCCATTACCTCGACCGAGGGCACCGCCAATTTCTCCGAGATCGAAAGCTTTACGCTGACCGATCAAGCTGACAGCTTCAACGGCAATTTTTCGACTGCTGACATAACGGTTGACGCCGGTGCGGGCGACGACACGCTTGTCGGTGGTGCAGGAGACAACACACTTCGTGGCGGCGATGGCGATGATGTCTTTACGGTTGGCATAGGTAATGACACCATTTTTGGTGGCACTGGTTCGGACACAATCATCGCCGACGATCCAATCGAGCTGACGTTTACAGGCGATGGTCAAGGCGTTTTCAATGATATTCCTGACAACGATAGCGGGCAGTTCCAAGAGATTGAAGTCATCCAAGGTTCCTCAGGCGATGACAGTCTAGATGCGAGTGGCGACAGCACTGGTGTAACACTCTTTGGCAATGACGGCGCGGATACAATCATCGGCGGCTCGGGAGGCGACAGTCTTAGCGGCGGAAATGACAACGACACCATATCAGGTGCTGAAGGTGACGATACGATCAACGGCGGCGCGGGCAATGACACCATCTATGGTGATGAAAGCGCCGCGTTTGTCTATAACACTGCTGATGGCCAGCTCTTCACCTATGATCCAGTCTCAGGCACGTCCACCCAATTGACATCGGGGTTGATGACCTACGGCGATATTGCGACAACGCTGGACGGGACTCTCTATGGTGTAGTGCTCGATTCGATGGAAACCTCATCGGATGCCGGGATCTATGAAATCGATCCAGTCACGGGCAACGAAACCCTAGTCTATGATCTACCTGAAAACGTGGGCTGGAATGCGGGGCTGGCCTCCGATCCGAGCGGAAACCTGTATTTCGCCGATAGTGACTTAGGCACGGTCACCCGGATTGAGCCTGATGGGCTTGGCAGCTTCACCAATCCAACGGTGGTCCTGAATTATTCCGGGAACATTACCGACATCGCATTTGTCGACGACGGCACCGCCTGGGTTGTCTATGCCAACAACACCATCGAGGCCTATGACGTCGATGGATCGGGCAACTTTACGACCCCTTCCAGCCTTGGCTCGATCCCGGGCGCCAGCTTTCTGACGGGGGTAGTTCGTGCTGAAAATGGTCTGATCTATGCAACCGATGAGGACGGGGCGGTGTTTAGCACCGACCCGACGAGCTTGCCGCCGACCTGGACAGCGGAGGCGGGCACTGGGGATACCATCTACGGTGTCGCCTCCATACCTGCGGGGCTGTCTTCGTCCGGAAATGACACTATTGATGGCGGAACGGGCGATGATACGATCGTCGCCGGTGACGGTGACGATACGATTGATGGTGGTGCAGGTGCAGACTTACTTATAGGTGGTAGCGGAGCGGATGTTTTCATTGCCGATGGCACCAATGATACAATCAGCGACTTCGATACGACCACGGGTATCGGCAATGCAAGTACGACTGACAACGACTTCATTGATCTGACTAGTTACTACAATCAGACCAATCTAGACGCCTGGAATGCTGCGAACCCTGGCCAAACCTACGCATCACCTTTGGCATGGCTTCAAGCGGATCAGGCAGATGGCACGCTGGACCAAGCGGACGGGTTGCAAATTCAAGAAGGCGGTTCTGCTGTCGCCCCAAGCGCCTTGACCGCAGAAAATACAGGTGTTGTGTGCTTTGCTCAGGGAACACGCATTCGTGTGCCGGGCGGGGAAATGCCAATCGAAATGCTGCGTTCAGGTGATCTGGTTCAAACACGCGATAATGGTGTAAAGCCGATTGTTTGGATCGGGCACAGATCGCTGGATCAAGAAGAGCTACTTCAAACACCCAATCTGCTACCAGTTTTGTTGAAAGCAGGTCACTTCAATCTCGAGCACGATCTCATCGTGTCACCACAGCATGGTATTTTGCTACGAGACCCAAACAACGGTGGCACCGATGTGCTGTATCGCGCGCGCCACTTGGCTGAAATGAAGGGTGGCGGCGCTCGCATAATGAAGGGACGCCGGCGCGTAACTTATTTTCATATGTTATTTGACCAACACGAAGTGGTGTTTTCAAATGGCATACCAAGCGAAAGTCTGTACCCTGGACCGAGGGCATTAAAGAGCCTGAGCGCGCCCGCACAAATCGAAGTCTCAACACTTTTTCCTGACTTAAAAAATCACAATGTCATAAACGCGTTTGGCGCCCCAACGACGATTTATTCACGGCGCAAAGAGTTGCCCGCTCGTCTCAGGGAGATCCGAACAACACACTGAGAAAGCAGTCGCATTGGCGTTCAAAAAAGCCAGTGTGCGCACTTAGAAGTCTGCATAAAAAGATCATATTACCCCTTAAGAGTACGAACTCGTTTTTAGGAAGCCTTTGCCTTCAAGGCGTGTTTTCTGTAATGTTCTACGTCAAGCGAAAGCGCATAATTGGTTATCCTTGCGGGTGCGTTCCAAAGGCTCGAATTTAACATCGAAATTAGAAAGTAGTGTAGAATATGAAGGGTACTGTGTTTGTTGAACTTCTTAAGATGGCGGAAGATGCGTTTGGAGAAGACGTTGTCGATCATGTATTAGATAATACAGACTTGGAGCATAATGGCGTCTACACAAGCGTCGGCAATTACCCATGCTCTGAACTGGTGAAAATTGTCGACGGTTTCAGCGAACATTCAGGCCTAAGCCCAAATGTGTTACAAGTAAAATTCGGTCACTGGATGCTGGAACACTTTGCTCAAAACTATAGTGAATTCTTCACCGACAAAACTGGCTCGTTCGAAATGTTGGAAGCGATTGACCAAGAGATTCATGTCGAGGTGAAAAAGCTGTATCCAGATGCTGAGTTGCCAAGATTTGCGACAGAACGAATGGCGGACAATCACCTTTCCATGAAATATTCATCACCGCGCCCACTTGTCGGCTTTTGTCACGGGCTTATAGAAGCCTGCGTCGAACATTTTGATGAAAAAGCGAGCATTGCACGTTGTCCAGTTGCGCACGATGAGACATCGACAAAGTTTGACATCAAACTCGAAAGCTAGAACGGCATGAAGGAGCCGATTTTAGAAAAGTCGAGCCATGTCTCTCGGCGAAGATACGAGCGGGAGCAAAAAGCACGCTTGGAAGCCGAGAAACTCTTGGAAGAAAAAAGTCGCGCGCTTTATCTTGCAAATGAAGAGTTGAATGATCGGTCCAACACGCTTGAAAAGGCAGTTGTTGCACGAACGATCGAATTGCAGCTGGCGGTAGAGCAAGCAAAAGCTGCGTCTTCAGCCAGAAGCCGGTTCATCGCCACCATGAGCCATGAGATCAGAACGCCTTTGGGTGGCCTGCTGGGCATGATTGATTTGCTCGCGTTGGATGAAGACAACGAAAAGAAAATTGAGCTACTAAACTACGCGAAGACTGCCGGATCGAGCTTGGCGCGTATCGTAAACGACGTTTTGGATTTTTCTAAAATGGACGCGGGTGTGTTCGTGTCTGAGGACGAAAAAGTAGATCTGCGTGCACTCATCGAGGGCATACAAATTCTCGCAGACGCGAACCCCGATTTTCCAGAGCGACAAATTAGCTGCGATATTTCTGATGATGTCCCTCAGCTGTTCATAGGAGACGCCTCGCGTATTAGGCAGGTGATCTCCAATCTGGTCAGCAATGCGATCCGGTATTCGACCGATGGCCCTATTATTATTTCAGCGAGCTCGAGCCCTCATCCGAGTGGTGCTTTGCTGAAGCTAGAAGTGCAAGACTTCGGCGTTGGGATTCCAAAAGACAAAATCACCGACCTTTTTAAAGATTTTACTCAGGTTGCGAATTCACTCACTGCCGCAGCTCAAGGCGCGGGCCTCGGTCTTGCTATCTGTAAACGCATAATGGATGGGATTGGCGGCGAAATTTATGTCGAAAGTGAACATGGCAAAGGTTCACGATTTTGGTTTGAATTGCCTGTAGAGGTTGTTGCGCCCGCTGCCTTAAGCGACACCACGTCCGACCACACATCTAAGACTGGCGAAACTGTCAAGTTGGATGGCAAGCATGTCCTGCTTGCGGAAGATAACCCTATCAACCAAGTGTTAATCACACGATATTTGCATCGTTTGAACATGAGCGTCGAGCTGGCCGACAATGGCCGTATTGCCTTGGAAAAATTTCAGCCTGATGCATTCGATCTTCTCCTGATTGATATTGCAATGCCCGAAATGGACGGGTTCGAGGCGACCAAACTCATTCGTGAGAAATGGGCCGGCTCCACGTTCCCACCAATCATAGCTCTGACGGCGCATGTTCTGGACGCGATCGAGGACAAGGTGTCGTTGGTTGGCATCGACAAGGTTTTAACGAAGCCAATCTTGTTCGAAGATTTTGAGAAGGAACTCAACGCAATCCTCAGCAATGCCGCTTCTGTTGCAAAGGATTCAGACCCGAAGAAACCAAAAGAGGGGCATAATATCATGCATCTGCCCCCGCATCTATCACAGGAGCTCTTCGCTTATTTTTCTGTGGAAGAGCTTCAAGAGTTGGTCCGAAAGTTTGTCAAAGATAGCAAAACTCAAATCACAGAAATGTCGGCAGCAATAGAAGCAGCGAACTACCCGATTGCACGCTCACATGCCCATTCTCTGAGAGGGGCTTCACTGTCATTAGGGTTTAGCGATTTGGCAGAATTAGCGAAAACGGTCGAAACTTCGTCAGATCAGCCGCGACCTTCAGTGGATAAAGAATTAACGATGCAGCTTGCTCTAAAACTACAAGAAGTCGAAAATAGCTTAGGACCGGTTTACGACCCGTCCTTCTAAAGACTGCTTTTTTCAGCAATACCCATATCAAGTGTACAAACGTCAAACGCCCTCCTGTAAACGAGGAGGGCGTAAGAGAAGCGCGTGACACCAATAGTCTGGATTAAGGTGCCTTACCGTGCTGTGATCTGGATCACCTCAAACGGATTGAGCGCAACATTGAACGAAGCAGAAGAATAGGCATAATCCGTCAGCGTTGCGCCGGTATCATGCTCGTTGAGGTAGTAGTTTTCACCGTCAATGACCACTGCTTCTGCGTTAACCATGGAACGCTGGGCCATGGAATACAGCCGACCATCTGACGTCTCTTTGTCATATCCAACTTTAACAGCCGTCGCAGAGTCAAAGTTTGGAAGAAGTTCACTAAGATCAACTTCGAAAGTCTCGGCAGCGTCAGAATTGTTCGCTAGGTATAGTACAAATTCACCAGATTTTTCGAAAGCGGCAAGCTCCATGTTGTCGTCAACGCTTTCAAGATCAAGCTTAACCAACTCCATACCCGGCAAAGCGTCTGACATAAGGTCAAAGATGGCACCACGCACCGTTTCAACTACACGGTTTTCATCGTCCGTCTCAACGACGCCATCATCTGGACCGCCAAGGTCATTGGTGGTGTTGTGCACAAGCGTCCAGACGGCTCCTTTGTCCACGCCAAGCTCAACCATGTTTTCAACCATCTCTACCATCACGCCGACGCCCTTCATGCCATAAGTCTCTTCGTTAGAGGCTTTCACATTCCACTCAGTGACATGAAAATCGAGGTCTTGATCAAAGTTCTGTTCCCAAACCTGCAAGTCAAGATCGATATAGTTCACCTCTCCTGATGAGTCGTTGAATGAGCCGGAATCTTTGTTCCAGTAGTAATGCTCTACAACACCATCCAGTTCGCTTTTGGCCGCTGTATCGAGTTGATCAATGATCCGTTGGTTCGCATCCGTCAGACGTGCAGTAAAGCCGCGGTCATCAACACTTGAGTGGAATTCAGACTGCGCAAATGTTGATCCCATTTGAACCAAGATATCTGCGTCTTCGGATCCGGCCGCATCGATACCGTTTGACAGTGCCTTGATAGCGATATTTGCTTTTGCGCCATATTCGGTTTCGCCCATCAGATACCAGTATTCGTTGCCAATCTCGAACGCATCAACAACGTCACCATACTCGCCCATGACAAGTTCAGCCCACTCTTCCAGCCCTTGGCCGTATTCATCTGTGGATAGGTGACCTGTGGGGATCGTAAGCGTCACGCCGCCATTTACAGCGTCGAGGAAATTCGTCAGTTCAGGACGCAACTGTCCTTCGTCTGTGAGTTTCGTGATATCGATCCAATCATCATCTTCGACGTCGCCTGCGTCAGGCTCGGCTTGTCCTGCAGGGAAACGTAAATTCTCAATCTCAAACGCGTTAACAGCACTTTCAAAGGTGTCCGTAAGCGTCCCATCTTCAGTATGTATGGAATACACAGCATTCGCGCCAAACAGGTCGTCAGATACGACTTGCCCCGTACGTACAAAACCGTTGTTATTGAGCTGATCCTCTTGGCTCGCTTCGAAGAACTCAGCAAGGCCCGTGAAGCCTTGTTGATCATCAAGCGC
>NZ_CBFHVK010000034.1:0-15066 GCF_965659345.1 Planktotalea sp.
GCGGACTTTGCTGTCGTTCGCTGCGGGTGCGCCAATGGCTTCTCCTAAAAGTTCCGAATTTCCATTCGGGATTCAAAATCGGTGAGTTTCTCTTATCGATGCCTTGTGAAACACGACTTCGAGTGAAGGGTCGAACTGACTTCGAGACGACTGATTGAAACGCTGCTGCACGGATAGTCCAGACAGAACCCTCACGTCTGAGGAGCGGAGCATCCTGATCACAAAGGCCAAAATGAAGATCGGAACCCTGTTTTCGGGCGCGAGACAGCACGATCAAAATAATCGTAGAGACAGCCCCCGCACAAAGGCGGGGGCTGAAAAAAACCTAGAAAAAGCCCAGCTTGTTTGGATTATAGCTGACAAGCATGTTCTTGGTCTGCTGGTAATGATCCAACATCATTTTGTGGTTTTCGCGACCGATGCCGGACTGCTTGTAGCCACCAAATGCAGCGTGTGCAGGGTAAGCGTGATAGTTGTTCACCCAAACGCGACCCGCTTCGATCGCGCGCCCCATGCGGTAGCAGGTGTTCATGTCACGCGACCAGACGCCGGCGCCAAGCCCGTACATGGTGTCATTGGCAATCGCCAAAGCTTCGGCTTCGTCCTTGAACGTCGTCACGGACACGACCGGCCCGAAGATTTCTTCCTGGAACACCCGCATGGAGTTGTCACCCTTGAAGATGGTTGGCTGGATGTAGTTGCCACCCGCCAGTTCACCGTCAAATTTGGCCGCTTCGCCGCCGATCAGAACCTCGGCGCCTTCTTCGCGACCGATGGTGAAGTAGGACAGGATCTTTTCCTGCTGGGCGACACTGGCTTGCGCGCCGACCATGGTTTCGGGGTCACGTGGGTCACCGTGTTTGATGGCCTTTACCCGTTCGATAACGCGTTCCATGAAGGGCTCGTAGATGTCTTCCTGAACCAGCGCACGGGACGGACAGGTGCAGACCTCGCCCTGGTTGAAGGCGAACAGAACGAAGCCTTCGATGGCTTTGTCAAAGAACGCATCATCTTCTGCCATGATGTCGGAAAAGAACACGTTGGGGGATTTCCCGCCGAGTTCCAGTGTGACCGGAATCAGGTTTTCTGTCGCCGCTTTCATGATGGTGCGGCCCGTCGCGGTGGACCCTGTGAACGCGATCTTGGCTATGCGTTTGGATGTCGCCAGTGCTGCGCCGACCTCTGCGCCATAGCCGTTGACGATGTTCAACACACCGGCTGGCAGGATCGGGTTGATGATTTCGGCAAGCACCAGAATGGCGGCTGGCGTTTGTTCAGCGGGTTTCAGGACGATGCAGTTGCCTGCTGCCAATGCCGGTGCCAGTTTCCATGCGGCCATCAGGATCGAGAAGTTCCATGGAATGATCTGGCCAACGACGCCGAGGGGTTCGTGATAGTGGTAGGCGACCGTGTCGGCGTCGATCTCGCTCATGTGACCTTCCTGGCCGCGCAGGATGCTGGCAAAATAGCGGAAGTGATCCGCAGCGAGCGGGATGTCGGCGTTTACGGTTTCGCGGATCGGCTTGCCGTTGTCCCATGTTTCAGCCTGCGCCAGTAGGTCGAGGTTGTCTTCAATCGCGTCGGCCACTTTCATCAGCAGATTGGCGCGATCTGTCGCAGATGTCTTGCCCCATGCTTCCTTGGCGGCGTGGGCGGCATCCAGTGCCAGTTCGACATCAGCCGCGTCGGAGCGCGGGATGTCGTTGATTTTCTCGTTAGTGATCGGCGTGACGTTTTCAAAGTAGCGCCCGTTCACAGGCTCTACGAATGCGCCGCCAATGAAGTTCCCGTATTTGGTTTTGAACGGCGACGTGTATGTTCCCGCCTCTGTGTGCGTAAGATCTTTCATAATTTTCCTCCAATATGCCTCGGTCCTCCACCAAGGCTGGAGGCATCTAGGGGCAAGTTTCCGGAGGGGTCATCAGGGCGAAATCGAATGTTGCGGGGTTGTGTCTCAGGAGTGAGACAGCTTCGGTCAACTTTCGTTCAGGCCCAGCCGTTTCATACGACGGTACAGTGTGGCACGCCCGACACCAAGTTGCCGCGCTGCTTGTGACACGTTGCCATCAGCCCGTGCGAGGGCGCGCACCACAGCAGCGCGTTCGGCTTTCTGAAATCCGGTTGGGCCATCTTCTCGCCCGAGGATGTCCGCAGCAGGCCGTGCAGATATCGTGCCGGTTCGTTGTAAACCGAAGATACTTCGCGCAGCACGGGTTGCGCCTACAACAAGGTCATCACGATCCACCGCCAGCAAGACCGCAGCTTCACAATCATCGCCGTCAGCTACGATAATACGAGAGGAAGTATAAGCCGCGCGAAAATAGGCTTCTTCGATAGCGCGGGCGGTTTGCCCGACCTGCGCGCTGATCAAGCGGTTGAACGCTTCGGTTTGATCGGCCCGGGCTGAGGAAACGTCAAGCGCTGCCACCAGGGATCCGTCTGCGCCATAGATGGGCGCGTCGATGCAACTCATGCCGGTGTTGCGTGCAAAAAAGTGTTCATCGCGGTCGACAATGACGCGGCGGTTTTCGGTCAGGCAGGTTCCGATACCATTCGTGCCTTGATGGGCTTCACTCCAATTCGATCCGGCTGCCAGGCCCCATGCCTCGAACGCAGAGGTGTCCCCGTCCGACATCCGTTGGTCTAGCACAATGCCCTCTGCGTCAGTCAGCAAAACGGCACAACCGGACTGTCCAACAAGCGAAAAGAGTGTGTCCAACCGTGGAGAGGCGACAATCATGAACCGTTCAAGCGCGGCCCGTCTATTTTCGAGGTCGGCTTGTTCGACCCGCTCCGGAGCGCGGGTTTCATCCGGGTCTAACCCGTATTTCAGGGCAGAGCGGTGCCAACTTGCTGCGACCTGCGACCGGGCGGCGGCAGAAGAAGACTGGGTCACCTCGATAATTTTGTCGGCATGTCGGGTTCGTCCCATCACTTAAACACCTTCCTAAGACAGGTCTGAACCATAGCAAATCCCTCAGCGCTTTGCACCATTCGAAAGTCGTGGAAATGATAGCCGCAAAATGGCGCGGTCTTCTTGGCACTCCTTGTGGGATGTTGGCGGGTGATCGGCAGGTCGAGCAAAGCGGTCATTGGTGCAAGTTGCATCATTCGTCAAACTGGGCTCAAAGCCGACTTGCGGCGGTGCAGAACACCTGGCGCCGGGAGCGTTGGAGGTGTCGGCACTCGCGGCCCTTTGCTGCCGTTCGTCCGAAACGCGTCTAATGACCGCTCCCAGCCCAAAGCGGCCGTGGCGCTTCAGGGATGAATTGACAAAGCCGACGTTCATGGCGATGTGCCCCAGAGACGGCTGAGCGGGACAATCCCGCCGTTTGTTCTGCCAACTGCAACGTCTGCTCTGGATCATCTACACTGGGATTGTTCAGTCTTAGTGTGTAACATTTAGCGATAAACAGACTGCGAGTAGAACCTATGCCCTCATTTGAACTCCTAATCGCTTTTGTGGTTGCCACAAGCATCTTCGCTTACATGCCCGGCCCATCGACACTCTATGCGGCGGCGCAAACGATTGCCCGTGGGCGACGCGCAGGTTGGTTTGCCGCGCTTGGTATTCATATTGGTGGTTACGTTCATGTTTTTGCAGCAGCGGTTGGGCTTGCAATCCTGTTCCAAGCAATCCCACCCCTGTATCTCGCTTTGAAACTTGCTGGCGCAGCTTACTTGGTTTGGCTCGGTATCACGATGTTCTTGGCCAAGTCTGGCGATGGCTCCGAGCCAGTATCAGTAGAGCAAAAAAGCGCAAAACGGGCTTTTTGGGAAAGCGTCTCAGTTGAAGTATTGAATCCCAAGACCGCGATTTTCTACGTTGCCTTCTTACCGCAATTTGCAGACCCAAGTGCCGCTTTCCCCATCTGGCTTCAATTGCTCATCCTAGGGACAGTAGTAAACGTGATGTTCTCAAGCGCTGACGCAATCTGCGTGATCCTGGCTGATAAAATCACATCCATCTTTAAGGCGTCAGGGTCTGCAAACCGCATCGCAAACAGATTGGGTGGCAGCATCCTTGTCGCGCTCGGCGTGAACCTCGCTTTAGACAGGCGGTAAAGAAGCGGACATTCATACAAGGCGCAGCATCGGTGACTTTGGGCTCGTTCCTGCCGTTAGCTGCGCTTTGCATGAACGGCCGCTTCGGTGATCTTGGAACAAATTGCATGATATTTGCACCAGACACAGAAACTCATGAAATCAACGTACTAGTTTGGTGCGTAAATCTGGTGCGCATCTCGAAGTTACTCATGTTCGTCATTTGCTGCAAAGCTCATTGTTTAGTTCGTCATTCAGAGCTTTAGCAGCTTTTCGAAGTTCGGATTTCATATTGTCACCTGCTGTGAAGCGAGGCAGATAAGGTTTCCGTTGTATCATATTCAAGAGATCCCAGTGCATGGCCTTCGCGAATGGCTGATTAAGCTCAGTAGGTGGCACGAATTTATACATCTCCATGGACATGTTCTCGTCAAACCACCGCACTGCTGAGCGATCGTATTCCGGCTTGAGATAGATGTGGATCTCCCAGATTATGGCACTCAAGAACTCGGCGATTTGACTGGATTGATAAACAAATGCGTGGTCGTAGAACCATTCTTGGAACTCCGGTAGGGCCAGGTAGCATTCTTCCATCGTCTTATTATGGCCATTTAATTTGAGTGTTGATTGGAAATTTTTCACCACACCCTCTAACCGAGTGAAGTTATGCTTCCCGATGTCTCCGGTCATCTTCAGGGCCTTGATGCGTTGGATCTTCATATCCAACTCAAGATTCATGGATGAAAACCAAACTTTTTCAACAACGGTATACCCCCCTAGCCAGTTCGCAAAGGCCTCAACCGCTTCACGCAGATTGGCACTCGCTGGTGCAAGTCTTGGCTTGTCACATACTGATTTTAAAAAATGCAGGTATGTCCGATGGGAGCCGTCGCCGTCGATTGAAGGGGCAGGGAGGTTGAACGGTAACAGACCACCCTTCTTGGGATTGGGAATCGATAAGAAATCGCCCAATAGGATGTTAAACATACGCGAGTGTGCCCCGGTTCGGAACAAGATGTTGCTCCACGTAGGTGACCACTCCGCCACCATCATGTTATAGTTCAACATGTCATCGATCAGATGGCATCCGGCGTTCAATATTATGACTTCTTTTTCAATCTCGTTCAATGAAACGGGGCCTTGCCTTTAAAGTTGTCATCTATTTCCGAGCAGTCTGTAATTTGAGCTGCCTAGGCCAGGTCGCCGAGGCGGAAAGCATCATCCCATTTTTCCTTTGCAGCTAGTTCGGAGAGTTGCTGCAGAAGCTCGTTGACGAAAGCGTCCGCGTCGCACTCCTGCTCTTCATCTTTTTTGGAAAATGATGGCTTTTTGAGGCTCTGTAGCACTATTTGGACCTTCTTCTTAGTCTCGTCATCGTCCTTTATTGCAAGGTAAGCTTCAAAGGGCTTGCCGGCGGTTCCTCGAGGCAAGCCAATACGACGTTCGAAGTCAGGAATGCTGACTTCATGGGCCACACCGACTCCGAGCTTCTTCGCTTTGTTGACTAACTTGCGGATCTCCGCGTTGTGCGCCCAAGAACTAGACTTGGCGAGTTTGCCGTCGTTGTTTCGCTTACCCTCTTTCCCGTAGGGCCAGTCGCAGTCATGCAACACTCCGAAGTCCTTTCGGAAGTGAATGAGCATTTTCATAACTGCTCTTATTTGTGGTTTGCCGCGCGCCTTGATGATCGTGACCTGATCGATGAGTTCATGCCCGACTTCGACTACCGCCGCGATGAAAGCGGCGTGTTCGGTGTCGCCTTCAACCAGTATCGGGTATGTGCCGAAGAACACTTCGCAGAAGGTTGGATCCATCTCTTGAATAGCTTTCAAGCTTTCTTTTTCATCCGCGGCAAAACCTGCTTCATCTGTTCTAAAAGTCTTAGGGCTGAGACCATCTCCTTCACCTTCGCGTTCAAGCCGGAGAATTGTCGTGTGGTCCATGGCAGGATTAACGAAAAGGGGTGAGTGCGTGGTCATCATGACCTGCCATTCAGGCTGCCCAGCAAGCTGGTATAGTTGTCGTTGCGCCGCACGGGCGGCAAGAGGATGAAGGGCGTTTTCTGGTTCATCGATCAGCAGGATGTAGCCTGGCAAGGCGGGGTCGTCCGCGTTTTCGGGCAGGGCACCACCGGCCTCAATCGAGTCGATACTAGCTTGGATCTCTTTCACCCCATCTGGATCCTTTTTGGCCTTCACCAGTTCTTTCTCCAGAATCTTTACCGTGTCCACGCGAAGCTTCTTGTCGTTAACGAGCCGGTTGCGGACCTGAAGCATTGTCCAGAACAGAGCACGCTGTGCACCCGCTCCTTGCTGGGAAAGTTGGACCACGGCCCCACCATCTGTGACGCGCAGACCTGATCCATCGGAAATCAGCTTGGCTGCGTCAAATTTCGGAGGGGCAGCTTGGACATCCAGGTTGACCGAGAGGCCGGGAAAAACGCTTGTAAAACCCTGCTCGACTTCCGAGACAGCGGCGCTGAATTGCGCCTTTTGTTCTTCAACGATCCCCTCAACCCCAGCGTTCAGCTGAACGACTGCCTGAGCAAGTGCGGTATTCGCGTCCGCAGCTGCATTCGAGAGCGCGGTGCCGACCGGTTCAAGCACCAGCTTCATGAGTGCCTTTTCGGCTTCAGCAGGATCGCCGCGAGAGCCAATTCTGACTGGTTGCGGCAGGCGGGACTTGAAAACGTTATCGGCACCGCCGGCTTTGCCGTCCTCTGCGAAGCCGTCATTTTCTTCTTCGGGTTGACCGGGCTTGCGAGTTTGTCTGATTGGAAAGAGCTTGCCATCTCCGACGTTATCGTTCCACCACTGCCAGCGGCTGGTGAGGATGCGAAGCTCGTCTCTCACCTCTTTCCACTCTTCCCCGATGTTGCCGATACCCTCCGGGATATGGATCTCAAGGATTACCTCTGAAGGTTGATCATCAGACGCATTAGCGCAGCGATCGCGTGACCAGTCGAACTTCTCGCTGCCTTGTGCGAGTTCGTAAGCGCGCAGGAGAGTCGACTTTCCAGAATTATTTCGGCCAACGACACACACAACATCGTCGAGCGCTATGCTAACGCCACTGTCTCCAATGCAGCCTATGTTCCGTACAAACATGCGTGTTAACTTCGATCTGTTTTCTGCCATTCTGCACACCACAATTTGATTTTTTCAAAAGTTCTGCCGCTTTAACACAGGGAGCTCAGCTAGCCTTACTAGTAACTTTCATGAGTGAAAGCATTCATGTGATACTTGGCGGCGGTTCAGATTCAATAAAATTAACTAGCAAAATACTTGCATGTCTCTTTGTGTTCCTTGAGCTGTTCGGGCCTGTATGGCTTCATCTCTCCTAAGTGCGAAACGGCTCCAGCCTCCAAACGCTCGATAACCGTAGGATGGAGCGGGAAATCTTGGCCGACCATCCTTGGCTTAGCAGGCCAGCGTTTCTCGATTGGGCCTAGCTTGAACAAGAATGTCTCTTCATGTTGCATCCCTAAGGGATCAGGTGAAGTCACCAACTGACTTTCGTTGATTTGAATACTGGGAACACATTCACGCAACTCTTCAAGCATCCAGTCGATAGTAATGTCGCTCAGTCGGGATTCTGGCTCGAGATAGCTTCCACCGATATCGCTGTGGCAACCCGCGAACCAGACCTGCTTGAGCCACTTGGGTTCTCTTCCGGCCGTCTTCTTTTCCTCAGCGTGCATTGCCCATTTCACCCTTGGGAAATCGCGACGATGTTCGTCGATGGCAAGCGCATGCCGTGCAAATCCTACATCGGAGTCCAACCACTTGTCGTAGTTTTCGCGATTCCAAACTGCACGGTGGCCATATTTCCAGATCTGAGGCCAGTCCCGTAAATTACGCAGCTTGAGTGGCTTGTTTTCATCCGGCGAGAAGTACTTGAACTGAGACCATCTAAGCTTGGCGTACCAGAAAAGAACAATCCCGGACATTACAGCAGGAGGTGTCCACCAGAGCCAATGTGCCGAGGCGTAGATAAGGCTTCCGATGAGTGCCAGAAGCGCTACGAAGGCGAATGCAGCCAGATACCCCACCACAGCGTTCCCAAGTGCTGCAACAGTATCAAAGACACCAATAAATGTTGGCTGCACGTTTCCTTGCACGTCCTCGTCAACGTCGGGGACAAAGCTTGTGTACTTTTGACGGAACCGTCGGCCCAATTCCTCACGCCGCTCAAAATAAGGTTTTTGGCCGCGCGAATATCCGTTGCCATGATTGTAGACGTAATTGACTGCATCGCTTGCAATCTTACGGAGCCTCTCACCATGTCGAGGGACAGCCGTGCCGTCGGGCATCTTTGTCGGAATACCGCAAAGGTTCATCACATTTGCGACGGCCCGCACGGTGTAAGCGCCACGCGAAAAACCAAAGAGCAGGATGCGATCGCCAGGCTCGTAGTACGAGATAATTTTTTCATAACAATCTATGACATTTTCATCGATACCGGTCCCTACGGCAGACGACAGGACGTTCCTGATACGTTGAAGCGTTAGACCTCCAATTTCGCCAGCGCCAAGGCCTGCATCATAAAAACATACCTGATCTGAGGGTTTGATCGGAGACGATGGGCCGGGCCTCATTGCCCTATACATTTTGTAGATATTTGAGAGGCGTTGATCAGGACGTAGTCCACCAACTTGCCCAGTCCCGTCTGAAAAAATGAGGATGTTCTTTGGCATTGGTTAGGTCCTTACTCGCTGAATGGTGGATTGATTGCGTATCCGCGCGTGACTTTGTCATTGATCAGTTTGGACATGGCGCGCTGCGCCTCCTGTTTGGTATCAAACCAATCGTTACGAATGCGCCCCCAAGAGCCGCTGCGGCCCCACTGGCGATGTATGCCGTGATCACCAAAGAGGTCCTTAGTCAGCTCAACACAGTAAAATCGATCCATGTTAAGTTCGGGATCAACGCGTTTCATGTCAATTTGCATCGATCTCCTCCTTGGTCATGGGAACGTGTTTGATCGTCAGGCATTCAAGTCGAGGAAACTCTTGATCGAGTCCCCAGCGTCGCGTGGTATAAAATTCGAGGGCCTGGCGAATTCGGATTTCCAAGACGTCCTCTGTGAAACCAAACTCGGTTCGAACAACTCTCTGTTGAGAGGCGGCCAATCGTTTATGAGGCCGTAGTTCCAAGACTGACCAAGTGAACCATTCATCATCCCGAGGGACATCTTCAGCTACTGATGATTTGAGAAACGACAATTCAAGATCAATGCGAGAGGGGATGAAGTCGCGGAATTGTTTGCGCGTGAAGCAATAGGCGCGAACGTGCAATCGGACACCATCAGAGACAAAGCGCGAGGGTGCAATCATGCGGGTTTCCGGTTCAGGATCGCGCATAGATTGATAGACTATCTCTACCGATTGACCTGCTCGGATGGCTCGATAAAGCGGCAAGAACGCATGTACATTTTGGGAACGTTGAAGGTCAGGGAACTCGTCATAGATTGATCGTGTCTCGCTTTCAAAGAACTCCAAAAGTTCGGACGTTGCAGCAGGTCCAGTCAGCCGCTGAAAACCCTTCTGAGCAAGATATTGGCGTGAGGTCGCGTCGTAGATGAGAGCATCATCACCAAGTTCTTTTAGATAGGCGCGAAAATCCAAAGCGGCCTGCGCATTCGAAATCCCGAACTGTTGAATGAGTGACGCACGTGTCGCCGCACCGTTCCAAAAGAACAGTCGGTCCAGATACTCCAATCGGTTTCTCTGTGCGTATTTCAAATCTTCAAATGCCATTCGTAAGCACTAGCTTGACTCTCAATAATTGTCCATATAAAAATTACACGTGCAAAAAGTAACGGAGTATAACATGCGAATCCTTCACACGGCAGATTGGCACCTTGGAAAGACTTTTCGGAAGGTGTCGCTGATGGAAGATCAGAGGCATGTTTTAGATCAAATATTCCACGCTGTTGTCGAGAACGACATTCAGGTTTTGATCGTCGCAGGCGACATATATGACAAGCAGGCACCATCTGAGGCCGCTGTAGCGCTGTTTTGTAATTTCATTGAGCGCGTCTATGTGGAAACCGATGCGGCGATTGTCATTATTGCAGGCAATCACGATTCGGGACAAAGGCTTGCTGGCCCGACCAAGCTCTATGATCGAAATCGCATTCTGATACGAGGGACATTGGAGCGGGATGAACGCCCAATTGTCTTGGATGATGATCATGGTCCCGTCGCTTTTTCGGCGCTTCCATATGGCGAAATATTTGCAGCGCGGCGCACATTTGAAGATGAAACTATCAAGTCACCCGAGGACGTATTGTGGCGAGAGGTGGATGCGGCGCGCGCGCTAAAGCCTGAAGGTGCCCGATGGGTAATCGTTGCGCACGCGTTTGTAACAGGTGGTCTTCCCAGTGAGACTGAACGCACATTATCGGTCGGTACAGTCGAGACTGTCTCCAGTAGTCTCTTTGATGGTGCTGACTATGTGGCGCTTGGGCACTTGCACCGACCTCAAACCGCAGGAAAAGAGAGCATTCGTTACAGCGGATCACCTTTAGCTTTTGGCTTTGATGAGGCTGACACCACAAAGACCATGACCCTGTTTGATCTGGCCGCTGATGGCAGCCTTGAGGATTTCAGAGAGATTGCGTTTGAACCACTGCGGAAGGTCAGGGAGGTCAAGGGCCTGATGGCCGACCTGGTCGTTGAGGCAGAGAACGCTCCAAGTGAAGACTACATCAGCGCCATTCTTCTTGATGAAGGTTCGGTGGTAGAGCCAGCTGCGCAACTGCGGCCGTACTATCCGAATATTTTGCAGACCTTGCGCGAGAAAAAACGCGAACTGGTTCATGCAAGTGCGGGTCGGGCGCATTCGAAACTAGACGATCCGATGGGTGTCATAAGCGAATTTGTTGAGTTTGTGCGCGGCGAGAAACCCAACGAAGCTGAGACTGGCGTGGTTACGAAAATTGTCGATCAACCGGTTCGGGAGGAAGTGTAATGCGGCCCATTCGCCTCACGCTAAACGCCTTTGGTCCTTACGCCGGAAGGGAAGTTGTTGACTTCACGGCTGCGCTCGACGCCGGAATTTTTGGCATTTATGGGGATACTGGTGCGGGAAAAACTACCATTTTTGATGGAATTGCATTTGCTCTCTTTGGGCAGTCATCGGGCGCTGAAAGAGCTTCTGATGACATGCTTTCTGATTATGCGGACCCCAGAGAGATTACCGAGGTCGAGCTGGTTTTTGATCTTGGTGAGAAACGCTATGTTGTTCGCCGCATTCCCAGACAGGAGCGCGCCTCCAACCGTGGGGAAGGTACGACCTCACAGGCGCATGAAGCCTATCTGTTTGATGCGACCGGACTGACTTTAGATCAGATCACCCAAGATAGTTCCGGCGAGATACTGTCGGAGAAGAAAACGAGTCTCGTTGATCCGATGATCAGGGATTTGCTTGGCTATGATGCCGCTCAGTTTAGGCAAATCGTCCTGCTGCCACAAGGTGAGTTCCGAAAAATTCTTACGGCGAATTCAGATGATCGTGCGCCAATCTTAAAACGGTTGTTCGATGTATCTCTCTACGAAAACTTCATGCAAAAAATCCGCACTCAAGCTGCGAACATGCATCGTGAAATCAAGGATGAGCGTCTTGTCAGGGAGACAAAACTTGAGGGCTTGACGGAACAAGAGCTCAAAGATGACATTGCTTCACGCGACAAATCCATCGGTGAACTCGGTGAAAAGCTAAGTGCCCTAGCAACGCAAGCAGCCACCCATCAAAAGGCTCTAACCGAAGGGGAAACGCTGTTCGCTAAATTCACTTCTCTGTCCGACGCCAAGAAGGACGAAGGTGAGCTGAAGTCGAACACAGAGACAATCAAGGCATATCAGACCCGTGTTTCAGTTGCTCGTGCTGCACAATCGGTTCTTCCTGCTGAAACGCTTCGCGATCGCGCAAAGCAAGATTTGGTAGATGCGTCAAAACTTAAGACAGACGCCGATACTGCACTCGGCTTAGCCTCAACAGCGCATGATTCCGCCATCGCAGAACTCGGGCGGGTAGCAAAACAAAAACCGCAGCGCGAAGAAGCTGCTGCAATGTTTCAAAAACTCAAACGCTGGGAAGGTATTTTAGAAAAAGCGGCTTCACTGCAAGGTCCGGTGGACGAGGCTACGATAGCACAACAGAATGCTGAAGCTGCCGAGATTGACGCTAAGGACGCAGAGGCAGCGACTAAGAATGAACTTGATAACATTAAGACGCTTCAACGAGCACTGCCTGTTCATACAAAGGAGATCAGCGATGCAACAACAAGTTTAGCAGCACTCGAACGTGAGGCGGAGATAACAGGCCGGTTCGATGCCTGTTTGTTGAAGAGGGATCAACAAGCGACAAATCTCGCATCACTGATTGAAGACCACAAAAAAGCGGACTCCTATCTGACGGTATGTCAGGAGGCGTTTTCGAGGGCGGAGCAGGAACTGACCGACATTCAGGCCCTGCATGTCGCCCGAAAACTAAGCGCGGGCGAACCTTGTCCGGCGTGTGGATCCACGGAGCACCCAGATCCGGCAACAGGTGACCCGGAACGTCTTGGGCGCCATGAAAATTTTGAAGCGGCAGAGCAATTGCGCAATGCGGCGGCAGAACAAGAGCGCGCGGCGAAAGGGCTTGTCACTACAGGCGAAGCCATCTTGGCTGAGCGCCAGCAAGAACTTGATGGGCTGACAAAGCCAGAACGCAGCCGTGAGACTCTTGAGCCTTTGTTGGAGACCGCAAGGGATACAAAACAAATGCTGGAAAGTGACATGCGGTTCAACGAATTGGCGGATCGTCTCGCTAAAGCCGAAAGCGCGTCAAATGACGCCTTGAAAGCCCGCGAAGAAGCATCAAAAGCGGTTGGTTTGCAAAAGCAAGCGATGTCTAACGCGCAGACCGCATTGACAACAACACTTGCAGAAGTGCCTGAAGAATGGCGAAATCTGCCCGCACTGACGAAGGGCTTGTCGACGGCGCGCGCCGAGCAGTCCCGCCTTGAGCAGGAAAACACGTCCGCGATTGATGCCGAGAAAAATGCAGCCCTCCAATTGGCGTCTGCGAAAGAGGGTCAGCGCAACGCCGTTACAACCTTGTCCAAGGTGGAAATTGCATCAAAGCAGGCGGAAGAAGAACTTTCAAAGAGTTTGGCGGCATCTAAACTGAGTGATGAGGGCTATCAATCTGGAAAGTCTGATGTTGCTCGCCTGGAGGAACTTGAAACGGCAGTCCAACTTCATACCAATCAGATAGCGTCAAACAAGGACCGGTTGGAGCGGCTGATAGCGGAGATTGGGGATCAGGAACACCCTGACATTGAGGCCCTTAAGGTAGCTGCCAAAGCGTGCACAGATGAATTGGACAGCGGTCGATCTGAGCAGGCGAAATTGACTTCTGAACTTGCGCGCAAGAACGAAGTGCTTGCAACGGTCGCCGCGCTTTCTGCAAAGATTGCGGGCCTGGAGGAAAAATATGCTCCACTTGGCGAGATTGCGGGTCTCGTCAATGGCGATAATGATCTGAAAGTGAGGCTGCCAGATTTTGCAATCGCTGCAATGTTTGATGAAATATTGGATGCATCCAATCAACGTTTGGGTCCGATGACCAATCATCGGTTCCAACTTCATCGTCCAGTTGAGAAGACGGGTGGCCGGTCTAAACGTGGTCTTGATATCGCTGTATTTGATGCCAACACAGAGAAATCCCGATCAACCGCTAGCCTTTCGGGTGGCGAAGGATTTCAAGCCTCACTTGCGCTAGCATTGGGTCTTTCAGACGTAGTTCAACAAAATAGCGGGGGTATAAAATTGGACGCAATCTTCATTGATGAAGGGTTCGGCACGTTGGATCAGGAAACACTGGATACAGCGCTTGAGACGCTTTGTTCGCTAACTGGAGAGATGCGCGCTGTTGGTCTAATTTCCCATACGGAACAAGTGAAAAACCTGATCACGGAGGGTTTTGATATTGAGGTGACGCCAAGTGGATCACACATTCATGCCCGGTCAAGTGGGGCTTAACAACAACGAGAAGGTTTTTGTGCCAAGCGAAAAGGCAACGCATTATGAAGACTTCCGTTTAGAGCAACAATTCCGAAGGAAAATACGTGATTAATCTCAGTGACAGAGAGAAGACAGCCATCGCGAACATTGATGAGCGTGAGTTTAATAGACTCATCGATCAAGCTTTGCAGAATGAGCACGCAGCGGGACTTCATCAGCTAGTTCTTTCTGGTTGTGGATCCTATCTGGCAACGGAGCTCCATAAGTTCGAGTTATCTCTCAGGGAGCTTGCTGAGGCTAAGTCAGCCAAAAAGCGTGATCGCAAAAGGTTTGAAGCATTGCGCGCGGGAAGTAACCTTTCATCCGCCCTTACTCAGATGAAGGCTCGGGTGAAGAGAGAGGTCAAGGATGGTGAGTTGTTCTATGTTGATGATCATATCCACTGGCCACTTCACTTTAGCAATGAGCTGCGGGTCAGCGTTTCGTACAAATGGCGCCATTCCGTTGATGACCCGTGGTCTTACGACCGTATCGAATTTCACCATCAGTTCAAACCGCGTCCCGATTACACCTTCACACGCCCTAAAAGGAAGCCTAGTGCGGCAAAACAAAAACAGGATCTGCAAGACGCATTGTCCCGGGAATGGGAGTACTTAAAGGACTTGGCGCTCTTTTCGGTGAGGGATTATTTCAAAGAGGGAGGAGATGGAAGTAAGATTCCCACCTCCTTTCAAGCCGTTACAGATCAGCATACATTGGGATTGAACAACTTCAGTGGTAAGTTTTGGCAAGAGACACAGTAGAATTCTCCACTTCAGACAAGGATCACTTTGTTCAATTTGAGTGATCGATGGCGGCGTCCGTGGTAGATCATGTCGCTACTACTAACTCGAAGTAGGGGGCTCGTTTGATATTTTTATCAGATGATCAAATTCGCATAATAGTCATTATGTTGTATTTAGTGAATTCTCGTATCCAGTCTCAAAAGACACAAAGGATACCAAACG
>NZ_CBFHVK010000035.1:0-11564 GCF_965659345.1 Planktotalea sp.
TGGGATGTTGGCGGGTGATCGGCAGGTCGAGCAAAGCGGTCATTGGTGCAAGTTGCATCATTCGTCAAACTGGGCTCCTTGCGGCCATCGGAGCAAGCGCAGCATCCTTGGGTTCGGCCTCTCGTCGAATGGCAGCTTTTGCAGGATCACCCTTGAGGCCGCGCAACTGCAGCGAATGGCTCCTTCCCGCCGATTCTGTGGAAAAACAACGTGTTGCTGGCGCAGAAAGTGACGATCCAAATGGAGCGCGAGCGCCTTTCTTATCAGGCTTTTCGCATTTGCTGCGGTGCAGGAAATATCTTGGCCAGTTTGCGGAGATTTTGGGCTGTGGCGGCGAGCAGGAATTCGTCATTTGCGCCGCAGGGCCCGCGTAATCGCAGCCGTCCAAGCCCGAGAATACGTTTAAGGTGTGCGAAGAGCATCTCCACCTTTTTTCTTAGCCGCATCGAGATTTTGTATTGCTTGGTTTTGGCAATGTCGCGGGCAACCTGACGAGCGTCTTCGTGCTCTTCGCGGGTGATTGATCGGAAGTCGGCATTGGGGCAGCATTTGGCTTTAGATGGGCACGTCTGACATGTCAGTTTCAAGGCGCGGTATTTCGCAACACCTTTGCCGTCTGGGCCTCTGTTGGGGTCAGAATAGTTGCGGCGGAATTGTTTGAGGGATTGGCCTTCTGGACAAACATATTGGTCGTTCTCGGCATCCCATTCGAAGTCAGCTCGGCTCCAGGTTCCGTCTGTGCGGCCCGCTTTATCAATCACTGGGATGTGCGGCTCGATCTTGCGATCCACCAGCCAACCCAACATCGGGCCTGAGCCGTAAGCCGTGTCTGCGATGATGCGTTCAGGATGCAGATCGAACGTGTCTTTAACCCGACCCAGCATCGTGCGCACGGACCTAACTTCAGCTTGTCGGATCGATCTTGTGGCCTCAACGTCGACGATGACACTATAGTCCGTATCGATAAGGTAGTTTGTCGAATAGGCAAAGAACGCAGGGCCTTTGCGGGCAGCAGTCCACTGGCTTGCGGGATCGGAAGGGGATGTGAACTTGGGCTCCACCTCGGAAGCTGCGCCGAAAGCTGCATCGTCCAGAACATCAAGATACTCACGCACGGCACGTGGCGCATCCTGTGGCGTAATTGCTGATGTGTCCCAATCTTCCTTTGGGGTTGAGTTCTGTTTGTTGGCGTCCGCTTCGATCAAACTGGCATCTGCCGCAAAGCGTTGGCCACTGACCAAGCCGTCAGCGATGCAGCGTGCCACAGTCGTCTCAAACAAGTGACGCAGCAGATCACTATCGCGAAAACGACCCTGCCGGTTTTTAGAAAAGGTGGAATGGTTCGGCACCGGATCAGCCAGGTCGAGACGGCAAAACCAGCGGTACGCCAAGTTCAAATGCACCTCTTCACAAAGCCTGCGTTCTGACCTGATGCCAAGACAATACCCGACCAGTAGCATGCGGATAAGTAGTTCTGGATCAATCGAGGGACGGCCAGTGTGGCTGTAAAACTCTGCAAAATGGTGCCGAATACTGCTGAGATCCACAAACCGGTCAATAGAGCGCAGTAGGTGATCTTGAGGCACGTGGTCATCAATCGAGAACTCATAAAACAACGCGCCTTGCGCCTCTTGCTTCGGTCCTAACATCACCAATTCCCCCGCATTCACAAGTAAATTGAATCAGTGGTAGGTCTCCAAATCAAGAAGAGTTTTTCAACAAAATCCGCCCCAACCGCCTGCATAGCGCCGATCTGCTAAGCGGCACTATTCACCACTGCTCGCTCTCGCGGCACGTAGCCTATCCGTCGTCCTCACCGATCATTCCCATGAACTCTAACAGGCTGAGGTCAAGCGCATTTGCCAGAGCTCCTAAAGCAGACAGCGTTGGCTGTCGCTTTCTAGTTTCTAGCAAAGACATATAGCTGGTTGAGAGGCCCGCCAAATGTGCCAGCTCTTCCTGTGAGAGGCCGCATTCCCTCCTGCGCAGCTGTAGAGCGCGCGCGAAGCGTTCAATTAAGAGGTCGTTTTTTTGATCCATCCCAAGGGTATTAAGTCCCTTGAAAACTCACTCCACTGACAATAGTCACAATGCACTATAGTCACATTTGATTTTGGAAGGGGTGTAAGCGGTGCGCCGCCCCCACACTTTCGAGCTGTCGCTTGATCTGCGATTCAGAGGCTTCTTTTGGTTTGAGGGAGTTTCTCGATGGGAGCTACAAGCGAGTTTCAGGCAAGGGTGCCACGCCGTGCAGACGGCAAACGGAATTGGCCATCGGAGTTGAAGGCTCGGATCGTGGCGGAGACGTTGATTGAGGGCGAGACGGTCAACGCGGTTGCCAAGCGGTATGAACTGATCCCCAGCACAGTGTCAGATTGGCGGCGGCTGGCGCGGCAGGGCAAGCTGGTTCTGCCAAATTTGGACGGCATGGATTTTGTACCGGTTGAGATTGAAGCGCCTGCGCCCGTGCTCCAGCCTCTTCCTGCCACCTCTTCTGGCACGATTGATGTGATCAAAGGCGATGTCACCGTTCGTCTTGATGCGGCGACGCCAGCGGCGCGGATCGGCGAGATCACGCGGGCTTTGGCGACGTGATCTCGCCATCCCACAAGGTGCGGATTTTTGTGGCCAGCGATCCGGTGGACTTCCGTAAGGGCCATGACGGCTTGGCTGCCTTGGTGCAGAGCCACCTGCGCCAGAAGCGGGCTCGTGATGGCCTACAAACGGCTTGAGGATAACAGCTTCACATGGCCTGCGATCAGGAACGGTGTGATGCGTCTGGAACCGGCCCAGTTTGAGGCACTCTTTGCGGGTTTGGATTGGCGGCGCGTGCGCCCTTTGGAGGTAGCGGCTCCGGCTGCGGCGGAGTGACTCATCGGGGCGTTTGCGCGGGTCATTCTGCCCCAGTTTTGTAATGGCATCGGGCATGACCGCACCTGATGAATTACCTGACGATGTTGCCGAGCTGAAGGCGATCATCCGTGCGCAACAGGATCAGAATGCGCGGCTTGAGGCCTTGGTCGCCTCCTTCAAAAAGGCGCTCTTTGGGACCAAATCCGAGAAGATTGACCCGGCCCAGTATGAGCTGGAACTCGAAGATATCGAGACCGCCATCGCGCAGGTGGAAGCCGAGATTGATGCAGACGAACGCACAGCAGCGGTCCGGCCAGAAAAACCGCGCCAAACCAACCGGGGGTCACTGCCCAAGCACCTGGAACGGGTTGAGGTGGTCATTGAGCCCGAGCGCGCCTGCGGATGTGGCACTGAGCGTCATGTCATAGGCGAGGATGTCAGCGAACGGCTGGACATCGTCCCGGCCCAGTTCCGGGTGATTGTCACCCGCCGTCCCAAATATGCCTGTCGCTCTTGTGAGGAGGGCATCACGCAGGCTTCAGCATCCGCCCACATCATCGCGGGCGGTATGCCAACCGAGGCCACCTTGGCCCATGTGATCGTGTCCAAATATGCGGATCACTTGCCCCTTTATCGACAAGCCCAGATCTACAGCCGCCAGGGGATCGATCTGGATCGTTCGACCTTGGCAGCGTGGGTCGGGAAATCGGCGTTCGAGTTAACCCCAGTCTACGATGCCCTGATGGCCGACCTGAAGCATTCCACCAAACTCTTCATGGATGAAACGCCCGCGCCGGTTCTGGCCCCGGGACGGAAAAAGACAAAAACCGGATACTTTTGGGCCCTTGCCCGTGATGACAGGCCATGGAGCGGTGAGGACCCACCCGGTGTGGCGTTTACCTATGCGCCCGGTCGTTCCGGCCAGTATGCAGACAACATCTTGAAAGGCTTCAGCGGCACCCTGCAGGTGGACGGCTATGCTGGCTATAACCGCTTGCTCAAACGGCCCGCTCAGGATGTGACACTGGCCTATTGCTGGGCGCACGCGCGGCGTAAATTGCACGATGTCACCCAGTCCGGCGCAGCCCCGATCGCGCAGGAAGGCTTGGCTCAAATCCAAGCGCTCTATCGCATCGAAAAAGACCTGCGCGGCCTGAGCGCCGACCAACGATGCGCTGTACGGCAGGAACACTCAAAACCCATTGTCGAAGCCTTCGGTATTTGGCTCGCCCAAAGCCGCGCCCGCGTCTCGGCCAAATCGCCGACCGGAGAAGCCCTGAAATATATCGCCAAATACTGGGACGGCCTGTGCCTGTTCCTCGACGATGGCCGCATCGAACTCGACAACAACCCTGTGGAGCGCACCATACGCCCCATCGCTCTGAACCGTAAAAACGCGCTCTTCGCAGGACATGATGCAGGCGCACAAAACTGGGCCGTCATCGCGTCCCTGATCGAGACCTGTAAACTCAACGGGATAGAACCGCATGGCTATTTGTCTGGTATCCTGACGGCCATCGCAGGTGGGCACAAACAGACGGACATCAAAGAGTTGCTGCCGTGGAACTACGCCAAATCCGTGTGAACGGCGCACCGCTTACGAAGGGGTACGAATTCTCATGAAAGCAATTACCGGAGTCATCCTTGATATTGAGGGTTAGAACCGCCCAATTAAGCGGGAGACGTTCAATGACCCAGGCCACTTAGAAGAAAATATCGTTGGCGGAGGCGTGCTGACGGAACTTTCTGGAAATGAACACACGCTGAAAGCCGCTATGCTTGACACAAACGACAATACCCAGAAAATTTCTATACCTGCAGCAAACTTCATGGGCGTTGGCGATGTCGTCAGCACGGTGCTTGATAACGATGGCTGCGAAATTCTGTTGGTAAACCACTCTTCGGACAGGAAGTGGCAGTTCGCGAGATGCCCCTATCATACAAGGAAATGGACACGAGCGGCTCGAATTGGCATCAATCAGGGACTACTGTGGACTTGCCTGATTGGAGTTGTAGCTGGGCTTGCTCAAGGCCGTTCCATGAATTTGAATATCGCAGCAGGATTGGCGTTCTGTTTATTCCTTTGGGCCGCAATTTGGACGCTCACGACCCGGAGGCGTTCGGCCATAACTCACTCTAAAGCCGCACAGGAAATAGCTGAAACGGAAAAGGCAACGCATAAGGGTTTCATTGACGCCAAAATGCAAGCCAAAGTCGAAACGCAGAAACTCGCCGTGTCCTGATGCCAACTTTGAGCCTGCCAATTTTCTAAGAACGGTTCGTAGCTTCGATGTTTTTAGGCTACAGACCATCGCTTCCGCAGCTACATAGAGGCAGGTCCCTTAGACTAGAGACGTTCCATTTTTCGCAAATCTTACTTCAGCCGATTGGCAAGCCATTCTTCTACTATACGGCGTATAAGTTCAGGCCTACTTGGCAGGTCGGCTTCCGCGCGCCGCACATCATCGAGCTGTTCTATCAGCTCTGTAGGCATGCGAACCATCACTGGCTGAGTGTCTACTTTTGGGCGACCACGTGATTTCATGATATTATTTATTGACTTTTGATTTTTTGATATCATATATATGACACATGAACGAGAGAGCGGCAACTCTCTCGTCATGCTAATCACATCGATCCATAGGAGATCTCCATGACTACTTCCCCCAATACCACGCCGGTATCGGCGACGACAGCTTTGAATCCCCTTCTCGCGCCTGATCGCATCAGTTTTCGAAGCGCACTCGATCATCTTCAAGACGCTTTGACTGCCGATTGGCAGTTTTTTCTACGCCGTAAAATGCCCGAGACGCTAGAAAAACTGGAGTATGGACATCAGGCCGCGCAGGCATGGTCCATGTGCATTGAAGCCCTGTGTGAAGTCTGCGACATGGACACTGCGCATCCAGATCTACGCGCTGCAGCCATGGAACTCATTCAGACAACGCCTGGATCTTACCCAGTTTCATCAAGGGTCGATATTCTCAAACTCGAGATCAAGCGCCTGAGCAATTTGCATTTTGTTGGCTCTGATGAAGGTCTATATGACCTGCTTTTCCATGCGCACACTCTTAACACGGTTCATAATTCGAACCTCCAGATGATGCGCGCATACTGGAACAACTAGTTCATTCGTAACAATGACTTACGCAGATCTGTCCGGTTTTCCGGCCAGATTGCCGAGCTATGCCTTCTTTCATTTTTGAGCCTACCTCTGGTGCCGCTTCGGCACTGGGTCGGTAGAGCTACGGAGTTTTTCAATGCCTATCACCGACACTTTCTATGCTTTCCCCATCGACCGCCAAATGTACCCAGTATTTAAGGGAAAGAAACACGAACACTGGACTGAAGCCGCGCGGAGGCACGGATTTACACTCATTGGCCGCGCTGTGGATCGCCTGCACGTCGTCTTGGAATGCAAGACCTGCGGCGATGCGACACTCAAACGCATCAGCGTTGTGCTTGGACACAATCCGGAATGCGGCAACTGCATCCGCAAGCGCCGCGAAGCGGCCGCGGCCAAAGTTGGCGCCACACTGCTCGGCCCTGATCCCAAGGGTGATCGACACTATGGCACCTATAAATTCGCATGCGGACATGTTGATCGCCGCCAACACACACGCGTTGAAGCGGCTGCCGAGGGCGGGCACGATCTAAGCTGTGAGACCTGCACGACTGCGCAGCACACTTCTGAAGCGGCAGAACACGGTTGGACACTCATCGGTCCCGCCGCACGGAACGATCAGAGCTATAGGCAATACGAACATGAGTGTGGCCACAAACAAGATGTCAGCGTAGGCAATATGAGGGCCGGCGATGTAAATTGCGCTGGCTGCGGCGAGAGCTGGACGTCGAAGCCGAGCAAAATCTATTTACTCAGTTTCATGTTGCCCAATGTGCCCGTGATCAAACTCGACTACAGCAACAACCCGACGTTTCGGCTGCGGCAAGTGCAACTTGATCCTTCCGAGACCCCCGGCACATTGGACCGAGAGATCGACGTCGAGACCGGACACGACGCCATTTGCCTAGAGAAAGCGATGCACCGCTACATCAAGACACATCGGCCAGATCTGATCGTGGAACGCATCCACTTCGATGAGCACCTGAGGACCACTTCAGAGATTTATCACGAGCGTGGACGGGCACTTATCCTGGCTCTTATCGATGCGGCCGACAACGGTTGGGACCCGAACCAGACTGACAATTGGCAACAATTCACATCTCTCAGAGATACAGATTCCTAAGCCGACACAGAGGGCTGCACCAACTGTCGGCTCTCTGTTCCCCTTGCCCTTTGATCACTTTCCCTAGGCTTCGCTCATGCCCCCTTTATCACTGAACCCGCGCGCCAGCGCGCACACTAGCCCCGCGTTATCTCCATACTCGCTCGAGCTGTTACGCCCCCTCCTCCGCAGCATTGCTATGTGGCACCGCGAGCGCACACGTCTCGTGCCGCTCGATCCGGCGGTTGAGTTCGATGACATTGATGTCGAAGACGTTGCAGATCCGGACACGCCCACTCAGGACGAGCCGGAACACGCTTTGAATGCGCTCTACGAGGCAAAGCCAACCGCTTTGCATATGCCAAAAGATGAGATCGAAGCAGCGATTGCGGCGGATCGCGATCCTTGGGCAGAGGGACCCAATTCCGATCTCAGCTCATATCTTCACCAACCGCCTATCGCGACTATGCTCGTCGCCGCATGCTTCGCCGCCCTGCTTTCAAACGCGAGCCTCCTATCCGGTGTCACGACGCCACGCGCCTTCTCCATTGTCACAATCCCGGACAGATCTGAGCGCAAGGCCGCGTGGAAAAACCTCGGCAACGTGCTGCAACGGCTTGCCGATCTATGCAACGAGACAGACGATACTTGGCGCGATTTCAAAACGCCGGTTCTTGCAGCAGAGCCACAGCACAACAAAGGTCGAAGCGCATCACAGCGCGAGGACTTTGAGGACGCCGTCGAAGCCGCCGTTAAAAACGGCCATAAGGTTCTCGCAATCACGCCTGATGCGCATTCCATGTCGCCCGTCACGCGTGCGATGTGTGGGCGAGTGCTGAACTGGCCAGCATTGACCGGACAAATGATCATTGAGATCCTGCGCGTGACGCATACGGCCACTGGGGAGTTGTCCGAGAATGCGTTGCTCAAACTGCTGCCGCCGGACAATGACATCGCTGCACTTCCAGCCGCTGTCTTTGTGTCCGCATTCTTAGAAGAGACAACTCTTAACGTCGCCAAAGCCATTGCAACCGCTGCGAAGCGTTTCCGGACAGTGCCACCGGCGGCAACGACACTGAACGACATCGTTCTCAACGCAGACACACGCGCACCAATTGACCGCCTGGTCGCGGACACGGCCGTGTGGAAGGCCGGACAACTAGATTGGAGCGAGGTCTCATCATCTGTGCTTTTTCACGGCCCACCGGGGAACGGCAAAACGCTGCTCGCATCGGCGCTGGCGGGTTCGCTTGGCGTTCCATTGATCGCAACGAGCTATTCAGATTGCCAAAAGCACGGACATCAAGGCGACATGCTTAAGGCTTTGTCCGGTAAAGTTGATAAAGCCATTCGTTCTGCGCCTTCTGTGTTTTTTCTCGATGAACTCGATGGATTCACTCATCGCAACCGCCCCGGCCGTAACTCTGACTACATCGTCGGCGTGGTCAACGGGTTGCTCGAACACCTTTCACGCCTGAATGATACGCCAGGCGTGGTCGTGCTCGGCGCGACCAATTACCCGGACATGATCGACTCGGCCGTCACGCGGCCCGGGCGATTTGATCTCAAGATCGAGATTGCAAACCCAGACAGATCGTCTGCGCTACAAATCCTGATGCTAGCTTTGGGCGATGATGCGACGGACATGTCACTATCACCAATCGCGGATCAACTACTTGGTGCTTCCGGTGCGCAAATCACTGCCCTTGTCCGAGAAGCGCGCGGCCTCGCCCGTTCCGACCAATGCTCAGTAGGTCAAAAACACTTAGAAGCCGCCGCGTCTCGCATTTGTCCGGTTTTGGATGAAGACCTCCTCTGGCGCATCGCAGTCCATGAAGCAGGGCATCTCGTTGTTGCACATGTACTTGGCCTTCCGCCCGCAGAACGTGCTGTCATCACCATGACAGGCGGTTTCGTAGACATCCCATCACCAATGCTAGAAGGCGTACAAGCCGCCCAAAACCGCATCGCTGCACTACTCGGCGGCCGCGCCGCGGAGCAAATTGTATTAGGCGAAGCGCTCAACGGAGCAGGCCTCGGAACCAATTCAGACCTCGAACTCGCGACCAAGCTCGCCGGACAACTGCTATTTGAATGGGGATTGGTAGATCAGCTCGCATATACGCCCGCGCCTACACATTTCAACGACCGGACAAACCACTTAGACAAAATGCTCAAAGTTGCCGAACACCGCGCGATCCAAATCCTTACGGCTAGAAAGGATCTCACCTCTACCATAGCCGTAGCGCTTTGCAAAAAACGTGAGCTGTCCGGCGAACAAATTCGGGAGCTTTTGCCATAAACAGCGCTCCACCGGACACGTCTCGAACGGGCCATTCTTTAGCTTATCCACATAAACCTGCACTCAGGACATAGCGCTCAAAAACATTCCTCATATGTGAACTGTAATCGCGATCCACGGGATCAAATTACGCACACTTAAACGCCGCGACATCCGCGGACAGAGGGATTCAATGAACACGACACAACGCTGCAAAGCCAACAAAACGCCGACAATGCCGCCCAACGGCCGTCGGCTTTGCGTCACGCTTTCGGAACTGACACTCGCAAAACGACCTGCAGAGTTCGCACGCATCACCGAGCTTCATGCCGCGATCAAAGCCCTTGCTCGCGAAGCAGCTCGCGCAGATCACACCACAAAACCCTAGGGAACTAATCCAATGACAACTCCACTGCGCGCCGCCATCTACGCTCGATTTTCAACGGACATGCAACGCGATGCATCTATCGATGACCAGGTTCGAACGTGCCAAGACTATGCAAAGAGACAGGGCCTAGAAGTGGTCGATGTGTTTTCGGACAAAGCCATGTCCGGCGCGAGCCTGATGCGCAGCGGTATGCAGAACATGCTGAGATCCGCAGCAAACAATGAGTTCGATATTGTCATCTCGGAAGCGTTGGATCGCTTGTCACGCAATCAAGCTGATATCGCATCTGTCTATCAAAAGCTCGAGTTCCAATCAGTCGCAATCGAGACAGTCAGCGAAGGATCCATCTCGGAGATGCATATCGGCCTCAAGGGCACGATGAATGCGCTATTTCTAAAAGACCTAGGTGCTAAAACGCACCGTGGTCTCAAAGGGCGGGCGCTTACAGGTAAATCCGCCGGGGGCAAAGCTTACGGATATAGATACATCACCAAGTTTGACGAGAGTGGCACCCCCATTCGTGGGGACCGTCGTATCCACCCACAAGAAGCCGTCGTTGTCCGGCGCATTTTCACAGACTACGCGAATGGCATCTCACCCAAAAAAATCGCAGAGGCGTTGAACAACGAAGACATCCCAGGCCCCTCCGGCCGAGGCTGGGGCGCGTCTACCCTTCACGGCAACCGTGAGCGCGGCACGGGTATCCTGAACAACGAGCTCTACATCGGCCGTCAGATCTGGAACCGGCTTACCTACGCCAAAGATCCCGACACGGGTAAACGCGTGTCTCGTCTCAATCCGCAAGAAGACTGGGTTATTTCGGATGTCCCAGAGTTGCGCATCGTTGAGCAGTCCCTATGGGACGCCACCAAAGTCCGCCAAGGCGCGCTTAAGACCAAGAACACCAGTGACAACATCTGGGACCGCCGACGCCCGCGCACGCTGTTTTCAGGATTATTGAAGTGCGGCTGCTGTGGGGGTGGATTCTCTAAGGTATCTCAAACCCAGTTTTGCTGCTCGACAGCGCGTAACAAGGGCAAAGCGCTCTGCGCCAACAAGCTCACGATTTCTCAAACGGATTTGGAGGAACGCGTTTTGGGAGCCCTACAGGACAACCTTATGGATCAAGAATTGCTTGAAGTCTTCTGTAAGGAATATGCAAGGGAGCGGAACCGATTGAACGCCCAAGCTGAGCAAGGGCGCAGCGCCCTCGAGAAGGAACTGGCCACCGTTAACCGCGACCATTCTAAGCTCGTCGACGCCATCATCGCCGGCATTCCTGCGGATCAGGTGAAGGACAAGATGCAAGCTCTTACAGAGCGGCGTGAAGCCCTCGAGGCACAACTTACGCACACATCTGCCCCCGACCCGATCCGCATTCACCCAACGATGGCAGCGACGTATCAGGCTCGTGTCCGGTCATTGATCTCCAGCCTTCATAAAACTGGCGAGATGCAAGCCGCCCAAGAGGCACTTCGCTCTCTTGTTGACCGCATCGTCCTGCAGCCGTCCCCTGAGACAGGTAAACTGGACATCTTCCTAGAGGGAGCCCTTTCCGGACTTTTAACACTTGCTTTGACGTCGAGAAACGCCAAAGGCCTGACCGGTGAGGGTCAGGCCTTTGATAACATTGGCGAATTAGTGTTGGTTGCGGGAGTAGGATTTGAACCTACGACCTTCAGGTTATGAGCCTGACGAGCTACCGGGCTGCTCCATCCCGCGCCAATCCCTGGCGTACAGGGATAAGAGTTTTTAACAGTATTATAGAGATTGGATTACTGGGATTGGCGGTGACCTACTCTCCCACGTCTTAAGA
>NZ_CBFHVK010000036.1:0-11179 GCF_965659345.1 Planktotalea sp.
TCAAGTTGCTGCTATGCTGCCCGGCATTGCTGACATTCGCTGCGACTGCGAGACTGGTTGATCGGCGAATTCACAAACCTTAGACAAAGCGAACTTTCGCTGCAAACGATCCGAAGGCTGCTATCAGCACCGTGTGTATTCATGTCAAAAACATAGGAATTGGTAGTTGTTTGCTTCATCGGAGGTGGAACCAAGAGGCCCTAACGAAATATGATATGATAATCTGCGTTGGAAAAAGCATAGGCGCATTTGTGCATTGCTCCTCACAAAGTCTCGTTATGAATCAGAAAACCTTAGGGGGCAGGTCAACTCTTCGCGCACACGAAACAACTTCAATTTGCAGGACGACCTATGAAGAAGAAATTCCCTATTTTGCAGCTTTAGCATTCTTGATCATCGCGGCCAGTCGGTAAAAACCATGGACAAATTTCGAGTAAGGCAGCGTCAAAAACAGGGTCAATACTGTGGCTAGGTGAAACGTCAGTAAAAGCGGAATCAGAGCCGTACCCGTCGCCGCATAGAGCAATAGACCCGAGGTACTGACTGCAAAGAGCAGAACAACAAACGCCATATCGCCGCCTCGGACGCGAGCATCTGCGAGGGCCCCATCTGCGCTTAGCTTCAAGCGGATCATCCAAGCCGTTCCTGCGCTCAGCATTAAACCACCAGGCACGCCGAGGAATTTTGGCAAGCTGAAGAACCCATAAGGCGCATGCAGATCAAAGACATAGTGCAACAAAGTGCCCGAGGATGTCGCCGCAAAGCAAAGCAGAAAACCCCAAAGGACCAATTGATGTGCGACACGGCGCGCGTTGGTGAAACGATCCTCGTCTTCGAAATTGCAGCCCTGCTCTTGTCCACCGCTCAAATCGCGCATCGTCGCCACGTCCTGCAACGCTTTGCGCAAATCTTTTAGTGCGATGCGCCCGTCTCCTACGTGCGTCCAATACCGCCGGATCGAAATTCCAGCCGTAAATAAGGGTAGCAAAAAGGCAGGCGCAAAAATCGCGACCATCACAACATGGCTCATATAGGCGTAAAACCCCGCGCCGCTGCCGCCATTTTGCAACGACCCCGCGAGAAAGATCAGCGTCATAACGCAGAGGATCAGTAAACCCGCAATGGCAACGCCGTGGCGATCATAGGCGCGCGCAAACCCTTTTGGCCAAGCGAACTCCTTCCAGCTATCCGTGCGCACTTCTGCCAAAATTTGCGGAAGATTGATCGCGAACTCATGTGGCTCAGTGTATTGGCAGGCGTAGTAGCAACCACGGCAGTTGTGACACAGATTAGCCAATTGCGTGATGTCTCCATCGGCAAAAGCCGTTTGACGGGTGATTGCCGGAAAGACAGAACAGTAGCCTTCACAATAGCGGCAAGCGTTGCAAATCTCGATCTGACGGCGGGCATTTTGCAGTGTTTCAGTTGACATAGGATGCGGCCTCCTTGCCAGCGATGCGGCCAAAGACCGTTCCAATCGTCATGCCAAATCCAGCGAGATAACCTTCGCCCAAGATTGATCCCGCCATGATTTCCCCCGCTGCCCAGACATTGGCAAGAGGCGTTTCTCCAGCTTGCACGCGCGCAGTCTCGTCCACTTGCAGCCCGAGATAAGTGAAGGTGACGCCGGGGCGTAGCTCGTATGCGTAGAACGGCGGCTCGCTCAATGGCCTTGCCCAGTTTGTTTTGGCAGGCGTAACGCCATCCGTGGCCAAACCATCCAATTCTTGCGGGCTGAATGCACCTTCGCCGCAGGCTGCATTGAAGCTGTCAAAGGTCTGCATGGCCGCTATCGGCAGGTCCAGCTTGATCCGTAACTCGTCGAGAGTATCAGCTTTGATCGGTGGGAACACCGAAGGCATGAACAAATCACGCGAACGGGAATCGATGATCGAATAAGCGACCTGATCAGGCTGCGCCGCTACCAGTCGGCCCCAAATCGCATAGCGCTTGGGCCAAACATCCTCGCCCTCATCATAAAAGCGCTGACCGTGTTTGTTCAGAACCACCGAGAAAGGCACGCAATCGAGCCGCGTGACAATGCCGCCGTCAAATTTGGGCGCGCGGCCGTCGATAGCCACTGCATGGCATTGCGTCGGATCACCAACACTGCCCGCGCCTTGATCGAGCATATCGCGCAGCACAACGCCGCGATTAAAAGGCGTGCCACGGATCAGAAAATTGCGCGCAGCAGGTCCCCATGCATCGGCAAGCCAATCCAGATCGGCCTGAAATCCACCCGATGCGATAACCAACGCGCGACCTTCAATCTTACTACCGTCTTTTAGCTCAACATGGGTAAACGCGCCGGCGCTCATCCCAACATGCACTACCTCGGCCTCGTAACGCACCTCGACGCCAAGAGCCTGTGCCGTTCGATAATAGGCATTTACCAACGCTTTGCCTCCGCCCAAAAAGAACGCGTTCGTACGTCCTAGGCTCAGTGTTCCAGAGAGCGACGGTTGAAACCGAACGCCATTCGCTTCCATCCAGGGTTGGCACTCTTGCGAATTGCGGATCACCATGCGCGCGAGCTTTTCATCGGTATTTCCTTTGGTCACGCGCAACAAGTCGTCGAAATACTCGTCCTCACCGTAGGTATCAATCAGCACTGACAACGGCCCGTCGTGCATACAGCGAAAATTGCGCGTGTGACGAGAATTGCCGCCACGATAGCTCTTTGGGGCCGCCTCTAAAATCAGAACCCTTGCGCCAGCTTCAGCAGCCTCAATAGCGGCGCACAGGGCAGCATTGCCGCCACCAACAACGATGATGTCGTAAGATGTCGTCATTTGGCAATTTCCACGGTTTTCACCAAGTTTACCATTGGCTTTTCCTCAAACCTCGCGCATTGTATCCAAGTGTATACAATTTGGATCTTTCTAGAATGACCGACATTGAATTGCAAGACATGTCTCAGGGCGAAGTGGCTTATCACCGTTTGCTTGTCGCGATCCGTACAGGCCAATTCCAACCTGGTGATCGTTTGCGCGAGGTGGAAGTCGCGAGCCAGCTATCCCTCTCCCGCACCCCAGTGCGTGAGGCGCTGCGCAAATTAGAAAGTGATGGCATTGTCGAACATCGCCCCCGCTTGGGCGCGGTGATCCGCACGCTGTCGCAGCCCGAAGTCGTCGAGCTCTACGAGATGCGTCTGGTGCTAGAGCGCACTGCTGCGCAAATGGCTGCCAAACACGCGAGCGAGGCCGAAATTGACGTGCTTCGTAATTTGAATGCGCAGATTGAAGCCACAGGTGAAGACACGCATAGCGCCGCTGCGCTCAATCAAGATTTTCACCGCTGCATTTATCTCGCCACTCGCAACCGCTTTTTGCTGGAATCCGCCCGCGCGCTAAACAACGCTCTTATGTTGCTCGGCCCCACGACGCTAGATGACGAGGCGCGGATCAAAACGGTCACCGCGCAGCACGCAGAGATCATCGCAGCCATAGGCGCGGGCGATCAAGAAACCGCTGGCGACGCCGCCGCTGCGCATTTGCAGACCTCGTTGCGCCATCGCTTAAAGGTGATGCTCGGATGAAGGCGCGGATCGCCTCCTTCGCTGTCGCCTTTATCGGCGTGCTGGTCTTCAAGCTGCTGCAGCTGCCGTTGCCATGGCTATTAGGCCCGATTTTTGCCTGTTTGATCGCAGCCCTCGTTGGGGTTCAGATGCGCGGGATCAAGGTGCTCAACGACGCGATGCGCACAATCCTGGGCGTGGCCGTGGGCGCGACCTTTAGCAGTGCCTTGCTCATGTCCATGGGGGCTATGTGGCCGACGCTCCTGATGATCCCGCTGATGACTGGATGCATCGGCCTGCTGGGCGTGCTCTATTTCCAACGAGTCTGGGGTTACTCATTCGCTACCAGCTATTATGCGGCGATGCCTGGTGGCTTGCAGGACATGCTAGTCTTCGGCGAGGAAGCGGGCGGCAATGTCCGTACCCTGTCGTTGGTTCATGCAACGCGCGTTATGGTGATTGTTGTCGCTTTGCCTTTTCTGCTCACATGGGCTTGGGACGCTGATCTCACCAATCCACCTGGTGCGCCTGCAGCCTCTATTGGGCTAGATCAACTTGCATTGATGGTCTTTTGCGGCCTTGTTGGCTGGCAGTTCGCTAAACGCGTCGGTATGTTTGGCGCGACCATTTTGGGGCCTCTTTTGCTCGCTGCGACCCTATCCCTTATGGGTGTCCTACAACACCGCCCCCCAGCCGAGGCAATTTGGGCCGCGCAGTTCTTTATCGGCATGGGCGTGGGCAGCAAATATGTTGGCGTGACCATGGCCGAAGTGCGCAGGGACGTGAGTGCCGCGCTAGGGTTTTGCGTCATCCTATTGCTGCTCACAGTTGCTTTTGCCGAAACGATCCACCTCGCGGGCCTCGCTTCCCCCATGGAGACGATCCTCGCCTTCGCACCGGGCGGGCAAGCGGAACTCACGGTGCTCGCCTTGATCGTAGGGGCTGACATGGCCTTTGTCGTGGCGCATCATGTTTTAAGGATTTTTGTCGTCATCTTGGGCGCGCCCTTATTTGCGCGTTTTTTCAACGCGAATGCGTAAAAAAAGTAGAGATAAGTCATGAAATCAGAACTGAAAACACTGGCGAAAGGCGGCATTCTGCGGGCCGCGATCAACACTGGCAACCGCGCCTTGGTGCAGATTGACGGCGAGAAATTCAAAGGGGTTAGCCCTGCGCTCGCGCAGCGCCTCGCCGACGAGATTGGGGCTAAGATGGTTCCAGTTGTTTACAGCGGTGCAGGCAAGGTGTTCGCCGATGCAGGGAATGATATTTGGGACATTGGCTTTCTTGCGATTGATCCAATGCGCGCCGAGCAGATCGCCTTTACCCAGCCTTATATCGTGATCGAGGCGAGCTATGCGGTGCGCGCGACCTCTGCATTCAAAGACATCGACGACATTGACAAACCGGGCGTGCAGGTTCTCACCGCCAAAGGATCGGCCTATGACATGCACCTGACCAAAACCCTGCAAAACGCGCAGCTTGAACGTTTCGGTACGCCACCTGAAAGTTTTGTCGCGTTTCAGTCAGGTCGCTGCGATGCAGTCGCAGGTGTTCGCGCATCGTTAGAAGGTTTTTTCGGCAGTGATCCCGACGTGCGCATATTGCCCGGAGCTTTGACATCCGTACACCAAGCAATGGTGCTGCCAAAGCGCGACGATCCAAGGATCACCGCACTAGATGATTTCGTCGCCAGCGCGATCGCAGACGGGTTCGTCAAGGCTGCGATAGCTGGCTAGCTGTAGACCTCAGGATTGATCATGTGGATCGGCGCACCTGCGCTATATGCATTGATTTGGTCGAAAATATCAGAGAACTGCATGTCAAACTCATCCTCCGTGACAAAGCCAATATGCGGAGTCGCTAAGACATTTGGATGGGTCAAAAGAATGTTAGAAGTGTCGCTGAGCGGCTCATGATCAAACACATCAACAGCAGCGTGAATGCGGCTTTGAGCGATCTCTTCCTCTAGCGCGCCTTGAGCGACAAGACCCGAACGGGACGTATTCACAAACAATGCACGAGGTTGCATCTGTGCAAGGTCCTGTGCCGTGACCAACCCGCGCGTTTCAGGCTTTAGGCGCACATGCAAACTGACAATGTCCGACGTTGCAAAGAAGGCCGCGCGCGAGGCCGCGACAGTCTCACCTGCTGCCTCGGCCCGTGCGCGACCCTCTTCTGAGGACCACCATTGCACGTTCATTCCAATCGCTTTTGCATAGCCTGCGACTGCCCCCGCGATACGCCCATAGCCATAAAGCCCAAGCGTTCGGCCGCGCAGGGTCCGACCCACACCGGATTGCCATTGGCCGGCTTTGATCGATGCCGTTTGCGCGGGGATCTGACGATAGCTCGCAAGGATCAGCGCCAAAGTATGCTCGGCTGCAGCGTAAGACGGCGTGCCCGAATGCATATTCGAGCAGAGCAGCACATCATTTTGCGTGCAAGCCGCCACATCCACATGCGGATAAACGCTGCGCTGGGAAATCAATTTGAGGTTTGGCAGTTTCGAGACCAAGTCAGCCCCGACTTTGGTGCGTTCGCGAAACAAAACCAAGCCTTCGGCCTCTTGCACACGCTCAGCCAGTTTTTCTGGATCAGGTTCGTGATCGGTCCAGACCGTGACTTCATGCTCGGACAGTTTTTCAAAACAGGGCAAGCCACGCAGCGTGTCGAACCAATCGTCGAGAATGTGAATTTTCATCGGTGTTCAAACCTTCTTAAGATGTGTTGAGGCAGCCGCGCTCTAGTGTCCGGCCCAGATCGATGCGGGGATAAAGACCGCGCCAGCCGCCAATTTGCGCGCTGTGCGCACCAACCCTGCAGATTTCACTTCAAAACCAGCGTCGTTCTGGGCGTAATCCACCAGAACGTCGATCGTGCCCGAAGCGTGTTCAAGGGTGACATTGGCTGGCACTTCGTTCGGAATATTGGCAAGCCCTGCTGCAACTGTGCCCGGTGTTAGAACGCAGGATGCAAGGCATTGCGCGCCAGTGACGGCCATGGTGGGATGCGTTTTCCACGGCATGAAATAGCGCGTGGTAATGGTACCGCTGCCCTGCGCTGGCGCGAGCAAGCCGAACTTTGGCGTCACAGATGTGGACACGTCGCCCATTCCCATCAATGCACCCGCCTTCAGGCGCAATGCCTCCATACAGGTGAAGAATTCGGTGTTTTCATCAAGCTCTGCGGCGCTCTCGGTGCCCGACAATCCAAAGCTCTCTGCCTTGGCGATAACAATCGGCATGGCCACGTCCATGCAGGTTACTTCGATCCCGTCGATCACATCGACAAGATTGCCTGTCGGCAGGAAGGCCCCAGTAACGCCGCCAACCGTCTCCATGAATTGCAGCGCAATTGGCGCACTGGTCCCCGGCACGCCATCGATTTCTGCATCGCCCTCATAGCTGACTTCGCCAATTGGGGTTTGCACAACAGCGGCGACTTTCGCGCCTGTGTTGACCGCGCGAATATTCACTGGCGTTTCGCCCTCCAGCGCCGCGACAAGACCCATCTCAATAGCCGCAGGGCCAACGCCAGTGAGGATATTGCCGCAAGTGGGTTTGAAATCGACAAGGCGATCCTCAACACTGACTTGCGCAAAGAAATAATCGACATCCGCCCAAGGATCATCCGAGGGTGAGAGCATCGCGACCTTGGTCGTTACCGCCGCGCCGCCGCCGATACCGTCAATATTGAGCGCATGACCAGAGCCAACGATTGCGATCAACACCTCCGCCAGAGTCTCTAGGTCTTCAGGCAAGTCAGCGCGGTTCATGTAGGGGCCGCGCGAGGTGCCGCCGCGCATGAAAAGATAGGGAATTGCAGTCTGTGTCATCTCTGTGCTCGCTTATGTGAAGGGCCAAGGAAGATCAGCATATTCCTGCAACAATCCGGGCGGGAAATCGCGGTTCAACAGCGATGCCATACCGAGCATAAAGGCAATGCCAGCTGCGGTGTAGATCGCGGCAAACACTGTGCTCACGCCCGCGCGCAATTTCATAAAGCTGAAGAGGAAGATCGCGAGCGCGAGGATAAATCCAAGCAGCGAGGTCAGGATCAAAAGCCCTGCGAACCATGCCAGCGTTGGCCAAAGGCCATGCGTTGCCTCTGCATCTTCCCCGCTGCGTTCACGGTCGGCAAAGATCGTATCCGTTTCAGGCTTGAGCATCATCCGAATGATGAGAATGGCGCATCCCACGAGGCAAACACTCGCTACGAAGATCGGGAAGGTACGATCGCGGCTGTAGTCAGGGATCGAAGAGGCATCAAAGAGCGCGTAGGCGATGTAGCCAGTGATCACCAAAAGGAAGATCAGCGGCGCGCGCTTGGAACCCGATTGCACATCGCCCTCCGCAAGGATGTTCTTGGCTTGGCGCAAGCCGAGGACGACGGAAATCACCGTGATGATCAACAGCACAATGACGATAGGTGAGAAAATATAATCGAGCCCCTCTTCAAAACCTTTGCGAAAGCGCGACTGCGCGATCTGCACAGCTTGGTTGGCGTAGGTTTCCGCCGGATTAGAGAGGACAAAGCCGATCAAGAACGCGGGGCGCGACCAATCAAAGCGACGCATCATCAGGCCGAGGAAGCCAATCCCGATCAAAGCTACAAGGTCCATCAAGTTCTGACCAGATTGGAACGCCGCAAAGCTGATAATCATAAAGAGGAAGGGCGCGAGCAGCGCGAAACGAATGGTCGTGAGCTTGGCAATCCCGCCCGAGGCCGCGATGCAGATCATCGTGCCAACAACATTGGCAAGCGCCAGCAACCATACGATAGAGTAAGTAATGTCGAGGTTGTTCTTAAGCATCGCAGGGCCGACTTCGATCTGGCCCGATCCTAGCAATGCAATCGCGCCAATGAAGATGGCCATAGAGCCAGAGCCAGGGATGCCAAACAGCAAGGTTGGAACCAGCCCACCGCCCTCTTTCGCGTTGTTCGAGCTTTCCGGCCCGATGATCCCGCGCACTTCGCCCTTGCCAAAGCCCGACTTGTCCTTGGTCGTTTGCACCGCATGACCATATGCGATCCAATCCACGACAGAGCCGCCAAGGCCGGGGATCACCCCAACGATAACGCCGATGATAGAGCAGCGCACAGAAAGCCAGATATTAGCGAACCAGTCTTTCACACCGTCAATCCAACCGCCGCCGAGCTGCGGCTTCGAACTGATCGCGCGATCTTGGCGCAGGAGGGAGATGATCTCTGGAATAGCGAAAATACCAAGGCCAACGATGACCAGTTTCAACCCGTCGGTGAGATAGGGGAAATCATAGGAAGACATACGCAGATCGCCTGACGACGCGCCTTCGCCAATTGTGCCGATCAGCATGCCAAGCCCCGCAGCAACGACCCCTTTGATTGCGACGCGCCCTGCGAGAATACCGACCATTGAGAGGCCGAAAATAGTGATCATCAATAGCTCGGGCGTACGGAACTCTAGAACGATGGGCCGCGCGACTAGGATGAAGACGGTTAGAAAACTCGCGCCAACGAGCCCGCCAAACAAGGATGATGCAAACGCCGCCGAGAGCGCGCGCGCGGCTTGGCCGCGTTTGGCCATGGGAAACCCGTCGAGCACTGTGGCTTGGGACGCGGATGATCCAGGGATACCCATCAAAACAGAGGCAAAGGTATCAGATGTGGGAACAATCGCTACCATGCCGACCATCAGGGCGAGGCCCAAAATTGGGTCCATACCGAACATAAAAGGCAGCAAGAGGGACAGACCAGCGATGCCGCCGAGCCCGGGAAATACCCCGATGCAGAGGCCCATCACCACGCCGAGGATCAAATACCCGAGAACGACAGGTTGCAAGATTAATCCCCACGCGTCGCTTAACGCGGGCAATGCCTCCATGATAATGTCCATGATGCCGCTCCCCCCCGAGCTTCGCTTATGAAAACGCCCCGCCGAAATCGACGGGACGTTCGCTAAACGAACTTTACTTCAAAGAAACGCCGTATTTCTCTTGTAGCCAGTTGACCACAAACGCCTTGGCTTCGGCTGGAACAACCGTTGCGCTTGCAAGGGCTGTTTGCGCTTTTTCGCCTGTCATTTGTGGGTACTTACCCAAACGTTTACCGGAAATCTCTGCGAAATCAGCGCGCGCTTTCACGTCTTCAAAGGCTTTCGTGTAGGTCACGATTGCATCATTGGACGCGCCATTTGGCAAGAAGACCATTTTCTGAGCAGGGAAGCCCGCAACGAAGAACGCTTTCCATGCATCCCACTGCTCGCCGGAAGTTTCGCAGCCCTCTGTCGCGTCGCAGACTTCTTTGAACGTTGGGATGTCCGGGAATGTCGGGTCACGCACGATGTCGCCCGCGTCATCCAAAGAGCCCCATGTCATCATCGGAACCGCTGTTCCGGCCTCGACCAAAGGCGTCACGCCTTTGAGATAGGAGGAAGACGTTTGGTAATCGATGTTCGCCTCGCCACGCTCAAACATCAAACGGCCATCGCCGCGACCTTTGATGCCCATAACGCTTTCCACGTTGAGGCCCAACATTTCCCACGCCAACGTTGGCACGAGGTCCAGACGCGTCGCGCCTTGGTTGCCGTAGATGAAATCCTCGCCCTGAAGCGGACCAGCGTTCAAGCCGTCCATCTTCGCGGCCAATTCTGGCGGAAGATACGCAACGCCGCCTGTGCCCGAGGCAAGAACAACATTCCAGTCTGCGTAATTATATTTTACCCGTGGATCACCCAAAAGAAACGGGAACTGCGTAGAGCCGGAGGAGCCGAAGATCAGCGTGCCGTCATCATATTCCTGCTCTTGGAAGAAGTTCGCGCCTTTGGTGGAACCCGCACCTGGCATGAATTTCACAACAACTGTTGGCTGGCCTGGCAGCGCTTCGGACAGAAGCGGCGCGTAGAAGTTTGCCCATTTGGCAGAACCGCCTGTTTCAGAGAACGGGATCACCCACTCAACGGTTTTACCCGCTAGATCAATTCCGTGACCGCCAGCATTAGCCTGAAGTCCGAAAGTTGCGGCAGCTGCGGCCACGAGGCCCATAGCCACGCGGCGCGTAGATTTAAATGTAGACATGTATCCCTCCCAAGGATGACAGGCTTTTTCCCAAAAGCCCCAAAAATAGAATCGCGCAGGGGATGTCGCCCCTGTTGATGTCTCTGCTTTGACCTGCGAACCTTGCACGAAACTTGCATTGGCGAAATTAACCACGATGCGGATTACTCTGGTCGAAGACAACATGAGCCTCGCGAAAGGCATCACCTACCGTCTTGAGGACGCGGGCCATGCTGTGGACAGGCTGCATGATGGCAGTGCGGCTGAGACCCATCTTATGGACGATGGCGCTGATCTGGTCATTCTCGACATCAATCTACCGGGGGTTGATGGGCTGACGCTTTTGACAGCGATGCGTAAACGCGGCGATGTGCGTCCCGTCATTTTGCTGACTGCACGCGCCGATACACAGGATCGCGTTAAGGGTCTTGATGCAGGCGCGGATGACTACCTGATCAAACCTTTCGAGATGGCAGAGCTTGAGGCGCGTGTGCGTGCGCTCTTGCGTCGGCGCGCGATCCCGCAGCAAGTATTTCGCAGCATTGGCGCGGGCTTTGTTGCACAAATCGGTCTGAGGCCGATCTCCCCCTTACCCCAGACGGATTTAGCCTACAGCCACGGTACT
>NZ_CBFHVK010000037.1:0-9608 GCF_965659345.1 Planktotalea sp.
GTTCTCGGGTCACGGGCTGCAACAATCCCCCGCTATGGGGCGCGGCACAGCTGAGATCATGGTGCACGGTGCCTACAAAACGCTCGACATGACACAGTTCCACTTTGATCGCATCCCAGCGGGCCGCAAGATCATTGAAAAGGCGATCATCTGATGAAGCTGGCAAAGAACGCATTTACCCACGGCCTTGCTGCTGGCGAAAAGCAGGTGGGTCTTTGGATCAGCCTGTGCAGCAATTTCGTGGCCGAAGTCACTGCCCCAGCCGGCTATGATTGGGCGCTCATTGATATGGAGCACAGCCCCAACGATTACTTCAGCGTTTTGGGCCAGTTACAGGCTTTTGCTTCTAGTGACACCACGGCCATTGCCAGGGTCGAATGGAATGACACGGTCGCCGTGAAGCGCCTTCTTGATCTGGGCGCACCTGGCATTTTGTTCCCGATGATCCAGTCGGTGGAAGAGGCCAAGCGCGCCGTCGCCGCCACGCGCTATCCCCCACACGGGGTGCGCGGCGTGTCCGGTGCCACGCGTGCCACAAAGTTTGGACGCGTGACCGACTACACTGCGCGTATCGAAGATGAGACCACGGTTCTGCTGCAACTGGAAACACGCGCCGCCGTTGAGCAGGCCGAAGCCATTGCAGATGTGGAGGGGGTCAGTGGGATATTCTTTGGCCCCGCTGACATCGCAGCCGACATCGGCAAGCTTGGCAAGCCGATGGACCCAGATGTCTGGGCGTTAATCAAACCTGCCGCGCAAAAGCTGATTGCAAAGGGCATTCCTGTTGGCACACTGGTGCTAGACCCCGCTTTCGCAACCGAACTGCTGAACGAGGGCTTTTCCTTTGTCGCCTGCGGCACCGACGCGAGCCTTCTGGCGAAAGCGTCGGATCACTTGCTCGCCTCAGTCAAAGGCGGCCTGTCGTGAAGTTCGCGTCGTCCCGTCTTGAACCGGTCAAACCCTCGGCCTCTGCTTGGGTCAGCCAAGCCGCCAAGGACGCGAAAGCGCGTGGCGAGGATGTGATCGACCTTGGGTTGGGTGAGCCTGATTTCGACACGCCGTCCCATATTGTTGAGGCCGCGCACCAAGCCGCCTTGCGCGGCGAGACACGATATCCACCGACGGGTGGCACGCTGGAGATGCGGCAAGCCGTCGTCGACAAACTCGCCCGTGAAAATGCGCTGAGCTATGCCGCCGATGAGGTGATCGTTTCCAACGGTGCCAAACAGGTGCTGTTCAATGCGATGATGGCCACGCTGGAAGATGGTGACGAAGTCCTAATGTGCGCGCCGTATTTTGGTCAGTACAAAGACATCGTGCTGATCCTTGGCGGGCAAGCCGTGGCGCTGAAATGCCCCGCCGAGAACGGCTTTCGGTTGACCCCGGCACAGCTTGAAGCCGCGATCACCCCCAAGACACGCTGGATCATGTTGAACCTGCCGTCAAACCCTGCAGGGGCCGTCTATTCCGACACCGACCTTCGCGAACTCGGCGCAGTGCTCGAACGGCATCCGAATGTGTTGATCCTGTCTGATGAAATCTACGAACACATCTTGTTTGATGGTAGGACGTTCTTGTCTTTTGCAGCTGCCAACCCGTCCCTGAAGGACAGAACATTGACGGTGAATGGCGTGTCAAAGGCTTATGCGATGACAGGTTGGCGCATAGGTTATGGTGCGGGACCAAAGCCGCTGATTGCCGCGATGACCAAGGTGCAAAGCCAGATTTGCTCAGGGGCCTGTGCCATAGCCCAAGCAGCGGCAGCAGCGGCTTTGAACGGGCCGCAGGATGATGTGCGTCGTTTTTGCGCCGCGTTTGAGGAACGCCGTGATCTGGTTGTGGATCGGATTGCAAAGATAGACGGCCTCACGCTCGATCCACCAGGCGGGGCCTTTTATGGGCTGATTGGATGTGGCGATCTGATCGGCGCGCAAACCGAAGAAGGCGAGACGCTGTCGGGTGATGCGGACGTCACAGCCTACATTCTGAAAGATGCAGGTATCGCCGCCGTGCCGGGCAGCGCCTACGAGCTGTCGCCGTTCTTCCGCATCTCAACTGCGGCCTCAATGGATGTCCTTGGGGAAGCGATGGACCGCATCGCTACCTCTGTTGCCAAACTCAAAAGAAAGACCTGACAGATGAAAAAACTTGTTCTTACCGGTGCCGCTGGCCGTCTTGGGTCCTACCTGCGCGAGCCGATGTCGAAAATGTGTGATGAGCTGGTCTCGACCGATATCGTCGATGACATCGGCACACTCTATGACGGTGAAACCTATGCCAAGGGAGATCTGGCAAGCCTGGAAGACATGATGCGTGTTCTCGAAGGCGCAGAAATGGTCGTGCATATGGGTGCATATGCCGACGAAGGTCCGTTTGAAAAGCTGCTTGGGCCGAACTTTGTCGGGGCCTACAACATTTGGGAAGCGGCCTACCAGCGCGGGTTGAAACGCGTGGTCTACGGCAGCTCTATCCACGCGGTTGGTATGCATCCCAAGAACAAATTCATCGGCACTGACGTGCGCCACCGCCCCGATACATTTTATGGTTTGGCCAAGTGTTTCGGCGAAGACCTCGGGTCGATGTATTGGGATAAACGCGGGCTGGAAAGTGTGCACATGCGCATTCTGTCTTGCGCCCAAGTGACCAACGCGCGCGCGCTTGGCTCATGGTTGTCGTATGATGATCTGATCCAACTGGTGCAGCGGAGCATCGAGACACCAACGACTGGCTTCTCAGTTGTTTACGGAGTGTCTAATAATGACCGAGCCCCTGTCGACAATGCCAAAGCCAGTTTCCTAGGCTACCGTCCCAACGACAACGCCGAGCAGTTTGCCCAGGCCATTCTGGCCGAGACAGAGCCAATGGACAGCCACGACCCCGGCAACATGTGCCATGGTGGACCATTCGCCGCCGTCGCGCTTGGCAATAGCGGTGTCGCCACGATGAATATCGTCGACGACACCAAGAAAACCTAAAAGGAGACCAAAGATGTCTGACGTAAAAGTAGCACTGATCACCGCCGGCGGGTCCGGCATGGGCGCAGATAGCGCGCGCGCATTGGCCGCTGATGGGTTCAAGGTTGGCATCCTGTCGTCGTCTGGCAAAGGCGAGGCATTGGCGAAAGAGCTTGGCGGTGTTGGTGTAACTGGCACAAATAAGTCCGAGGCTGATCTGCAAAAACTTGTCGATGCCGCGATGGATCACTGGGGCCGCATCGACGTGCTGGTGAACTCCGCAGGCCACGGCCCGCGCGCGCCTGTGTTGGAGCTAACCGACGAGGATTGGCATGAGGGCATGGAAGTCTATTTTCTAAACGCTGTGCGTCCCTCACGTTTGGTGACGCCGATCATGCAAAAGCAGGGTGGCGGCGCGATCATCAACATTTCGACCTTCGCGGCATTCGAACCCAATCCCGTTTTCCCTACATCAGGCGTCATGCGCGCTGGCCTTGCCGCGTTCAGCAAGCTCTTTGCTGACAAATACGCAGCTGAGAACATCCGCATGAATAACGTACTCCCCGGCTTCATCGACAGCCTCCCCGAAAAGGAAGAATTCCGTTCCATGATACCGATGGGCCGCTACGGCAATTCGCTGAATGAGATCGCCAGCGTGGTCGCATTCCTTGCCTCCGAAGGTGGTGCTTACATCACGGGGCAGAACATCCGTGTAGACGGCGGTATCACGCGCTCCGTTTGACAAAAGACGACAACAAGGGTTTTGACATGACACACACGCTCTTTTCACCGCTCAAGATCAACGGTGTCACGTTTAAGAACCGTATTGGGATGTCGCCGATGTGCCAGTACAGCTCAACCGGTGGCGTGGCGAGCGATTGGCACATGGTGCACTTGGGCGCGCGCGCTGTGGGTGGCGTAGGGTTCATCATGGCAGAATGCACCGCCGTATCAGCGACTGGACGCATATCGACGGGATGCGCTGGTCTTTGGAATGAAGCGCAGGTAGCAGCGCTCAAACCCGTTGTCGCATTCCAAAAGCAATTTGGAGTGGTGACAGGCAGCCAAATTTCGCACTCCGGCCGCAAGGGAAGCGCTGCAACAGCTTTGAACGGGGGCAGCCATCTTGATGCAGATGATCCCCATGGATGGGAAACTGTTGGCCCAACATCTGACGCGTTTGACCCCGATGGCACACGTCTGTGGAAAGCGCCGCGCGCGCTGTCAGGGGATGAAATCTTGGAAATCCAAGATCAGTTTGTCCATTCAGCCAAGCTGGCCCTAGAGGTCGGGTATGACCTGTTAGAAGTACATTGCGCACACGGATATCTGCTGCATTCCTTCCTGACACCATTGGTGAACACCCGCGATGATGCATACGGCGGCGATTTGCGCGGGCGTGCTCGGTTCCTGTTGGAAACAGTTGAAAAGGTCCGCGCGGTTTGGCCGACTGAAAAAGTGCTATCGGTCCGGTTATCGGTTGATGATTTCGCGGCCAGGGGACTGACGTTAGCTGATACAGCGCAAGTGGGGCTTTGGCTTAAAGGCCTTGGCGTCGATATCTTGGATTGTTCCGGCGGCGGCGCAGTCCCCGAAGCGCGCGGCGCGATAGGCAACCGTACCGCCGAGCAGCCCGATATGGCGGGAGTGATCCGCGAGGCGACAGGGCTTCCGGTTATGGCCGTGGGGGGCATCACCGATCCTGCGCTTGCGGATGAATTGGTCAGATCATCAAAGGCCGACATCGTTCTATTGGGCCGCGAGATGATGCGTGACCCGCATTGGGCATTCAACGCAGCAAAGAAGCTGGGCGTCGATGCGCGCCATGTTCTTGCAGAGCAATATGGTTTCTTCGTCGGCGCGTCATAGCAGGCGACCAGAGACCTTGGTCACTCAGCATTTCGTGCAAGATGTGCGTCCAGCGCCGCGATACCTTCATCAAGGTTTGGACGCCCAAACCCGAGCCTCAGACGATCTGTTGGTGTCTCCCCCAAGTCGGAGGAATAAATTGTGCTTGGCAGGAACAAGACGCGGCTTTCCTCTACGAGCGATTTGCAGAATGCGTCGGTCCTCCAATTCATGAACCCTGAAAAGAACTCGAATGACCGGTTTTCCTGCCGCATGGCGGCATTGGAATTTACGCTCACGCGGCATTTTTCGCGCTGCGAGCGCGTGCAGCGTAAAAATCAGATTCACACAATGGGCTCACTGCCGCCATTAGATCGGTCGCAGCATTTTGTCTGACAGGTGGCACGGCTGTCATCAGAGACGGCCCTAAGCGGTCGCCCTACCAATTGGTCAGATGCTGCAGCTGCAATCCGCATTGCTGTCATTCGCTGCAAGCGCAAGATCGTTGTTGGCGCGAACCAAAGGGTCGCGGCCAAATCACAATACGAAAGTTCTCACATTGAGCAAAAAAGAAGCTTACCGGGCTTTGTTTTAGTCGGGTTCCCTTGGCTCAAGGTTGATGTCAGTCACTTCTTGCAAGTCATGGACCTGGGTCTTCAATTTCATGAGGATACCGCCTAGCGCTTTGATTTCCGTGGGCGTAAGGCAGGCTCTCAATTTCTTTTCCCGCCATCCTGTGAATTTTACGATGGTCTCAAAGGTATCCTGCCCACTCGATGAAAGCGAAACGGTGCTGCGTCGCCGGTCATTGGGATCGCCTTTCCGCGCAACCAACCCTCGGCGTTCCAGTCGCGAAATCGCCCGGCTGGTGCCCCCGCGATCCATTGCAATGCTGTCAGCGACTTGATTGATGCTTTGGTTTTGGCCATTTCCAAGGATCTGAATGACCCGCCATTCGGACATATCAAGGCCAAGGGGGCGTGCGCTGTTTTGATGCGCGTGCTGGCTAATTTTCCCGCTGAGGGAAAACAACAGAACCGGCAACAGAGAGAAGACGTCTTTGGTCTTAGTATTGTTTGACATAGCTCTCCCTTACGGATTTTATGTGAACATTCAATAGTTGATTTGTCACGCATTTAACTGTAGCAATGCAAAATGAACACGTTATTTTCTACATGCAACGTCCCAAGCATCAAAGACAGAGACGCCTCAGGTGATCGGCTTCTTGCTGCTTTACAGGAACTGGTGCCAGACTTGCGCGCCTCGGCCCAGAGTGCAGAGCAATCGGGCCGCATTCCCGCAGAGACGATAAAGGCACTAGAGGACGCGATGGCGTTTCGCGCCGTTGTCCCGAAGCGCTATGATGGCCTTGAACTGCCCTACCCATACATCCCTCAGATATTCCGCATTCTGGGGCGGGGCTGTACCTCAACAGCATGGTGCATGGGATTTTTAGTCTATCACAATTTCCAGTTTGGACATTTCCCGCGCGCGGCGCAGGACGATGTCTGGGGTGGCCGCGGATATACGATGGCACCTGGACAAGTCATGCCGTCAGGCAAAGCCAAACAAGTCGAGGGCGGGTTCGAAGTTTCTGGCCATTGGGGATATGCAACGGGGGTTCACCATGGCGATTGGATGCTCTTGAGTGCGCCAACGGAGATGTTGAGCGGCGAAACCGAGATGCGCCGCTTCTTTGTGCCGGTCGAGAACTGCAATGTCCTGGAGACCTGGACCGTTGTGGCGATGAAGGCTACGGGCAGTGATGACATCACGCTCAAGGATGAATTAGTCCCTGAGCACCGCTCTATGCTGGTGTCTGATTTGCGCAATGGAACTGGCGAGGGCCTTGCGCACAACAGCAACCCGCTTTGGCGCATGCCTCTGTTGAGCTTCATGGTGTTGGGCGCAGTCGGCCCATTTGTCGGCGCAGCAGAGGCGCTATTGGAAATCGTTACGGATGTGATGAAAACCAAGGTCGGCGCATATTCCGGTGAAAAGCAAGCGTCTTTGATGTCGCAAAACATCCGGATTGCGCGTCTTTCTATGGAGTTAGACTCCACGATCCGTCTTTGGGAAGGGCATACCGAAGATGTTTGGGATCAAGTGGTTGCAGCAGAAACCATAACGGCCGAACGCCGCCAGGAAATCCGCGCTGTCACCTCCCATGTCGCGAGAACATGCACTTCGATCTGTGCGGAACTTGCTGGGTGTGTCGGGTCGCGGAGCTATTATGTAGACAACCCAATCCAACGGTTCCATCGAGATATCTCAAGTCTCTCAACGCATGCGTTGTTTGAGTATGATAATATGGCAAACTTGTATGGCTCCGTCAGATTGGGCGGCGAATTGTCGCCAAATGCTATGATTTAGGGGCGCTGACCAAATGCGCATAACCAATACCGGCCTGTTGTTTGATGACCCCAACCGCTCGACCCCCGGGTATATCGTAATATGCCCGGTCGATGATGGACGCACGTTCCTTTTGGCACCAGACGGGTCAGTGGCGCATGAATGGGACACCGGCCACGGGATGACGAACTGGAGCTACCTGCTCCCCAATGGCAATCTGTTTCGCAATGAACGCGTGGCAGAGCCGAAAGGCGTTGCTCTGACGGTCAGCGGGCGGATGAGCGAATATGATCCGGCTGGAAATCTGCTCTGGCGGCATGATGATCCCTATCAGCATCACGATGCTCGCAGATTGGAAAACGGCGCTATCTTTGCAGCATTCACCGAATTGTCAGAGGTCGAAAAATCGCAGATTCAAGGCGGTTATCCCGGTTCTGAAACGCCGGGCGGCCCTTATGGTGAAGCAATCCGGCAAGTTGATGAGAATGGCACTCTGGTTTGGGAGTGGCATTTCACCAACTTGGGGATGGAGACGCATCCATTGCACCCGAACTCGAACAAGTGGAGCTATGGGCATACTAACACGGTGTATCCCCTGGATGATGGCACCTATCTGATCAGTTCCAAGAACCTGAATTTGCTGTTTATTCTTGACCCTAAAACGAACGCGGTCACTTGGGAATTCCAGGACAACGGCATGAGCGGGCAGCATGACGCGCAAATGCTTGAGAACGGAAATATCCTGATCTTTGCCAATGGCGCTTATTCGCAAGATCTGCATCACAGCGAAGTGTGGGAGATCGATCCCACGACCAAAGAGGTTGTTTGGAAATATGTGGCCAAAGATGACTTCACTTCGTTCTTTTCTCCGCACATGGGTGGAGCGCAGCGACTGCCATCTGGCAACACGCTGATCTGCGAGGGCAACAAGGGCTGCTTGTTCGAAGTCACGCCCGAAGAAGATGTCGTGCGCGAATTTGTCAGCCCGCACATGGTGCAATCACCGCAGTTTGGTCAGATCAACTGGCTGTTCCGCTGCCGCTGGTATGCGCCAGAATCACCTGAAATTATGGCCCTTAGCCAATCCGTAACCCTGTAGGACGTGACGATGCCAAAAGATGCCATTCAGAACGAAGACACCGGCGCACCAATCTGCGACATCGACTTTTTCGGTGATGAATACGTTATAGACCCCGTGAAAGCGTACCACCAGATGCTCGAAAAAGGGCCAGTGGTGTGGCTGCCACAAAACAACCTGCATGCTATTGTGGGATTTGAGGCGCTGACCACCTCCTTGCGCAACCATCGGGTTTTCCGATCCGGCAAAGGTGTGTCGATCAACGAAAAGATCAATGAATTTCTGATCGGCAGTACGCTGAATTCCGACCCCCCCGACCATGATGAGACTCGCGCTATCACCTTTGGCCCGCTGACCCCACGCGCTTTGGCAGAGGCCCGCCAACGCATTGAAACGGAAGCCAAGGCCATCGCCGACAAGGTTGTCGAGATGCAGGAATTCGACGCGGTCAAAGATCTGGCAACGCATCTGCCCCTGACAATTGTGCGCGATCTGGTCGGATTGGGCGACTATGGCAAGGAAAAGATGCTGGATTGGGCCGGTGCTTCATTTCAGCTGATGGGGGATCCTCGCGAGCGCCGCGAAGTCTCGATCGAAAAGATGGGCGAACTTGCAAAGTTCCTGAACGATCCGGATATGCTGGGTGCGCTGAAACAGGATGGCTGGGCGCGGCGCGCAACTCGGCTTGCAATGGAGGCAGGGATCGAAGAAAAACGCGCCATTGCCTTGATGCGGGACTACATCGCGCCAAGCTTGGATACGACGATTTCGGCGATCAGCTTTGGCTTGATGTTATTTGCTAAGCACCCGGATCAATGGACAAAGCTGCGTGCGGATCGATCCTTAGTGCGCAACGCGATTGAGGAAATCGTGCGGCTCAATACGCCGATCAAGACACTGTCACGATGGGTCGAGGAAGACATCGACATTGGCGACGTAACTTTGAAAAAAGACAACCGCGTAATGATGATGTTTGGCGCGGCGAACCGTGATCCTGCGCAGTTCGAGGATCCGGATACATTCGATATCGAACGCAGCACACGCGGGCATGTGGGTTTTGGACACGGCAAACACGCCTGTCTCGGCATGCATCTGGCCCGCTTAGAAATGACCAGCCTGTTCAATGCCCTGGCGGACCGGATCGAACGGTTCGAGATTAATGGCGTAAAGGAACAGGCAATCATCAGTGTGATTTTCAGTCTAGAAAGATTGCCCATGCGGATTGCGAGTTAAGATAGTATTGAATGTGCTCGTTACTTGGAAAATCAATTAATAAAATACCTTGTTGCAGGGTCACAGAAGCTACCGGCATGGAACAGGGCGAGCCAAACTGGATGTAGGTCTCGAAAAGGACTGCGTTTCAATCTTCGCGAAAA
>NZ_CBFHVK010000038.1:0-9477 GCF_965659345.1 Planktotalea sp.
AAGTACCGTGGCTGTAGGCTAAATCCGTCTGGGGTAAGGGGGAGATCGGCCTCAGACCGATTTGTGCAACAAAGCCGCTGATATGTAATCTTTGAATATCGGGCATCCAAGGTCTGCGCAGAACCCTTCTTGGCTTAGAAGGTTGTTGAACGCCACCATAGTGTGAGTGCTCAATGGGGAGGCGAAGGGCGTGTCGGACAACATAGTTGCGAATTTTTGGGATGCTACGGGTTCTAATGATTTAATGTTTGCCAGCACATGGCTGCACCCTGCCTTTGACTATTATATGCCTCAAACCGGTGAGTATTTACAGGGCAGGTAGGTCGACGGATTTGGCGGCCTCACCTTTTGTAGACATCAAAAGTCGATAGTGCTTGCGAAACTATTTTTCGCTCTTACTCAAACACAAAAAAGCAAATCTTATTGCCATCTAGATCGCGCACATAAGAACCATAAAAACGATCTGGGATACGCTGACCGGGAGGGCCATCGCAAGTTGCGCCCAGTGAAATCGCCTTGTGATACATCGTGTCGGCTTCTTCTTTGCTCTCAACAGTGAAGGCAATCATGCCACCATTGCCGGGCGAAGGATCGCCTTTGTCATAAGGTTCGCAAACGGCCAGCATTGGCTCACCGCGTTTGGTGCCGATGAAGGCGATGCGCCCCATGTCTGTCACTGTTTTCGCGCCTTTATCTGCGAACAGTTCCATATAAAACGCTTTTGCGCGCGCCATGTCAGAGACGCCGAGTGTTGTGTAGCCGATCATTGTCTAGCTCCCTTATTCAGAGTTTCTTGTCGCCGTAGATACGGTTCAGTTTTCGCATACCACCGATCCAGCGGTCATAGTTGTCTGCTTTGTTTTTGATGTACTCGCGTACATCCTCATGGGGCAAAATCAGGAAGCTCTCGCTGCGGATTGCATCAACACATATTTGCGCAACAGGATCCGGTTCCATCATGCCGTTGATCGCTGCAACATGGTCCTCATGTCCGCGTGTCATCTCCGTGCGCACGGCTTGCGGGCAAAGCACAGACACTTTGATCCCTTCATCCCCATGCGTCATGGCAAGCCATTCAGCGAGACCCACAGCAGCATGTTTCGTGACGCCATAAGAGGCAGAGCCGATCTGGTTCAAAAGTCCCGCAGCGGAGGAGGTATTGAGCAGATAACCACCCCCGCGCGCAGCCATGAGCGGGACAAGTTTGCGCGACGCCCAAACATGCGCCATCACGTTGATATCCCAGACGCGCTGCCAATCGTCATTGGGCGTTTCCATGCCGCCACCAACGGCGATGCCAGCATTAGAAAAGAAAAGATCAATAGGCCCAATCGCGCGTTCCACTGCATCGATCATTTCCACAATCGCCGCTTCGTTCGAAACATCAACTGTGAAAGCGTGTCCGCCGATCTCACGCGCTGTCGCAGCGGCACCATCCCCGTTCACATCAACGCAAACAACATGCGCCGCGCCCTCATTCGCGAATGCATGACACAGCGCTTTGCCAATCCCGCTTGCAGCACCTGTGACGACGCAAATCTTATCCTTAATCTCCATCGCCTATGCCCACATGCTAGAGCCGCCACAGACGGTAAGCGCTTGTCCGGTCATATATTTGCTCGCGTCTGATCCAAGGAACACCGCTAGCCCTGCGAAATCGTCAGGCTCACCCAAACGGCGCAAAGGGATAGATTTAGAATATTTCTCCTCCACGCCTGGTTTATCCCAAAGTTCACGCGCAAAATCGGTCTTTACCAAGCCGGGACAAATCGCGTTAAAGCGGATGCCTTGCGGGCCAAACTCGGCCGCTAAGTTACGCACAAGCCCGATCAAAGCCAGCTTCGACATGCCATATGTGCCTAGCGTATCGGACGCTTTGAACGCGCCAATCGAAGAGGTGAACATCATCGAGCCATTGCCCTTCGCCGCCATATCGGGTGCGACCATTTTCGCAAGCCATAGGTTGCTCTGCACATTGGCGTTCATCGTGCGTTCGTACTGTTCGTCAGAGATGCCAGCGATGGGGCCGAAGTAAGGATTCACACCTGCGTTGCCGACGACAATGTCGATCGGACCAGCGATCTCGTGCGTCTTATCGACCAGCGCTTGAAGCTGGTCTTTATGAACGATGTTACCCGCCACGCCATGGGCGCGCTCGGCGCCAACAGCTTCGTTAATTGCGCTCGCCGCAGCGTTGAGTTCCTCTTGCGAGCGGGACGAAATCACCACAGTCGCGCCATGCTCGGCAAGACCTTTGGCCATCTCGAACCCCATCCCTTTGGACGCGCCTGTCAGCAGGGCGACCTTGCCGGTTAGATCAAACATGCTCATCCCATGAACCCGCCTGAACCGCGTGCTTGCGTATCGCCCGCAATCGCATCTTGGCGTGAATTGCTGTCCTTGTAGGTCTGCACTTCATTGCGCGCGATCACGTGGTGATGCACCTCGTCTGGACCGTCTGCGTAGCGCAGCGTGCGCTGTTGTGCGTACATGCCAGAGAGCGGCGACCACTGTGAAATACCTGTCGCGCCGTGCACCTGCATCGCTTGATCGATGATATCGCAGACCTGCTCTGGCACTTTGGCCTTGATCATCGACACCCAGATGCGGGCTTCTTTATTACCCAGCACATCCATCGCTTTGGCAGCTTTCAAGACGAGCAGACGCATCGATTCAATCTCGATCTTCGCGCGTGAAATCGTTTCCATGTTTTTACCCAGATCCACGATCTTCTTGCCAAAGGCGACACGGTTCAGACCACGATCAATCATCAAATCAAGCGCTTTTTCCGCCTGTCCGATAGAGCGCATGCAATGATGGATGCGGCCTGGCCCAAGACGGACTTGAGAAATCTCAAACCCTTTGCCTTCGCCCCACAAAATGCTGTCCTCTGGGACGCGCACATCTGTGAAACGGATGTGCATATGGCCGTGCGGTGCATCATCGTGACCGAAAACATGCATCGGGCCAAGGATTTCAACACCCGGATGATCCATCGGCACGAGGATCTGGGATTGCTGTCGGAAAGGTTCCGCATCAGGCGACGTCTTCACCATGACGATCATCACCTTACAGCGCGGATCACCTGCGCCAGAGATGTAGTATTTTTCGCCATTCAGAACCCATTCGCCCTTTTCAAGAACAGCGGTCATGCCGATGTTCTTCGCATCGGAAGAGGCGCGATCAGGTTCGGTCATCGCAAAAGCAGAACGGATTTCACCCGCGAGCAATGGCTTGAGCCATGTGTCTTTTTGCTTTTGCGTTCCGATGCGCTCCAGCACTTCCATATTGCCAGTATCAGGCGCAGAACAATTCAACGTCTCTGACGCCAAAGGGTTCTTTCCCAGCTCCGCTGCGATATAGGCGTAATCAAGGTTTGATAGACCTTCGCCCGTCTCCGCATTCGGCAAGAAGAAGTTCCAAAGCCCCGCATCGCGCGCCTTTTGCTTGGCCGCTTCCATCAATTCCATCTGACGCGGCGTGTGGGACCAACGGTTCTCGCGACCCTCGCCAGCTTTGTAATACTCCTCCGTCATCGGATCGACGTTTTCACGGATATGCTTGATCACTGCGTTCAAAAGCGGCTTGGCCTTGTCGGACATTTCAAGGTTGTTCAGCGTCGTCGGATCTTTGCTATCAGACATATGTTTGCCTCCTGTTGGCAGATTTATTTGTTGACCCACTTGGGGGCGCGTTTTTCGACAAAGGCGTTAACGCCTTCTTTAAAATCTTCAGTCAGCGCGAGATCTTTGAGCACTTCACGCGAATAGGCGATACTCTCCACCATACCATCGCGCTTGGCGAGATCATTGAGCACACGCTTGGTCGCTTTGATTGCGGATGGCGAACCTGTGCAAAGTTGCTGGGCCTTCTCCATCGCTTTGTCCATCAACTGATCATGCGGATGCACTTCGTTCACACATCCCATCTCCAGCGCTTCCGCCGCCCCGATTGTACGGCCAGAGAGCATCATCTCTTGTGCGGCGAGACGACCGATGTAGCGCGACAAACGCGGGACACCTGACGCGGCGGCAAAGAAGCCAACCTTGACTTCAGGCAGTGCGAACTTTGCATTCTCGGACGCAAAGATAATGTCGCACGACAGCGCCGTTTCAAAGCCACCACCCATCGCAAAGCCGTTGACGGCTGCGATAATCGGTTTCTCCAGATCAAAGCGCGACGACAGACCGGCAAAGCCAGTCGGCGTCATCTTGGCCTTGCTGCCACCTTGCGCTGTCGCTTTGAGATCGTTGCCAGCGGTGAATGCCTTGTCGCCAGCCCCAGTTAAAACTGCGACCCACAGGTCTTGATTGGCTGCGAACTTGTCCCAGCAATCGGCCATCTCATTGTGCATTTCGACGTGGACCGCATTATACACCTCTGGACGGTTCATGGTGACCAAAAGGATGTTGCCCTTTACTTCAGTCTTGATGAATTCGTAGCTCATACCTTCAATCCTCCTGTGTCGATCTCTGTAAACTTACCACCATCCGCTGCGAGTTTGCGCAATGTCTCAGCGGGTGCAAATGCTGCATCATCAGCACCCAGTTTTTCAATACGATCCAGCACCGGTTGCGCACCGACCATATCGCCAAAGAACATCGGTCCGCCCTTATCTGCGGGCCAACCGTAGCCATTCAGCCAAACCACATCCACGTCAGACGGGCGTTGCGCTTTGTTCTCTTCCAATATCTTCACCGCCTCATTGATCATCGGGAAAATACATGTCTCGATGATCTCGTCTTGCCCAATGGTTGAGGGTTTGGCACCCGTAATGTCGCGAATGATACCAGCCGTCACTTCAGACGGAACAGGGCGGCGGTTTTCGTCATAGTCATAAAAACCTGCTTTGGTTTTCTGACCGCGACGGTCGAGTTCACACAACGCATCGCGAATGGGGTTCTGCGTTTTCGCGCCCTTGGACCAGCCGATATCAAGGCCGGCAAGATCGCTCATCTGGAACGGGCCCATCTTGAACCCAAATGCGTTCAAAGCTGCGTCCACATCCCAAGGCATCACGCCTTGATACACCAGCTTGTTCGCCTGCGCCTGACGCGCGAACAGAATGCGGTTGCCCACGAAACCGGGGCAAACCCCCACAAGCGTGGCAATCTTGTTGATGTCTTTTGCAAGGGACATACAGGTCGCGACAACATCGTCCGCCGTATGCTTGGCGCGCACAATTTCGAGCAGCTTCATAACATTCGCAGGGGAGAAGAAGTGCAGCCCGATCACATCTTCAGGCCGCTTTGTCATGCCCGCAATTTCGTTGATATCGAGCGCAGACGTATTGGTTGCCAAAATCGCGCCTTGCTTCATCACGCTATCAAGCTCAGTGAAAATCTTGCGCTTGAGGTCCATGTTTTCAAACACAGCCTCGATCACCAGATCACACTCAGCCAGATCAGCAATAGAAAGGCGGGGATCAAAGCGATCCATGCGCGCCTCGACCTCATCTTGGGGGAAGCGGCCCTTGTCGGAAGAGCGTTGATAATTCCCGCGCACGACTTTCAACCCGCGATCAAGCGCTTCTTGCGTGGTTTCAACGATGGTCACAGGGATGCCAGCGGTCGCGAAATTCATCGCAATGCCGCCGCCCATGGTGCCAGCGCCGATAATGCCAACTCGTTTTATTTCGCGCTTGGGAGTGCCGGCAGGGAGACCCGGCACATCCCAAGCGGCCGCGCCAGAACTGGCGAGGTAGTCGCTAATCTCAGCTTCGCTAGGGGTATTCATACTTTTGCCTCTTCATTATCCAAACAAACGGCGCAAATCGCGCGTCGGTCAATTTTATCCGTCGCCCCACGAATGAGCGCAGTGTGTTGCACCCATAGATGTGCGGGAATTTTGAACTTTGCGATATGCGCTTCGAGGAACTGCGCCATCTCATCACGGCTCACTATGGCACCGTCTTTCAACTGAACTGCGGCGCCAACCGCTTCGCCCAAGCGTGCGTCAGGTACTGAAAACGCCGCCGCCTCCAGCACATCCGGATGGCGGTGCAGCGCACCTTCCACATCAAGGCAGGCGATGTTTTCACCACCGCGAATAATGATGTTCTTCTTGCGATCCAGAATGGTTACATAACCCTCAGCGTCCAGCACACCCAAGTCGCCTGTACGCAGCCACCCGTCTTGCAAGGTCTCTGCAGTCGCCTCTGGCTTATTCAGATAGCACCGCATGTTCGCGGGGCTTTTCACGGTGATCTCACCAAGCTCACCAACTGCAACATCCTTGCCATTGTCATCCAGCATGCGCAGCTCTTGCACAGGCGGATGCAGTTTTCCGGCACTCTCGGGGCGTGCAGTGTAGTCGTCACCAATCATCCCGATGCCAAGTGCATTCGTCTCCGTCATACCCCAGCCCGTCGCGACACCTGCGTTGGGAAATGCTTCAGCGAGCTGCGCCACCTGCGCGCCGGGTCGCTTGGCACCACCAGAGCCAAGATAATCCATCGCTGGCAAAGTCTCGCCCATCCTTTTCGCCGCTTGCATGAGTTCGGCAGATTGCGTCGGTACACCAAGGAACCGCGTTATCTGATTGTCGCGCATCAAGCGCACCGCTTCTTCCGCATCCCACTTCCGCATCAACGTAATCTTGGCACCCGCAGGCAAACTCAGCAGGAACAATGGATGCGTTGCAGTGACATGAAACAGCGGTGTGACCACAAGTGCGGAAGGGCGCAAAGTTTCGGGTGCATCTGGTTCGGGTGGCGTCACAAGCGGGGCAACTACGGACTGCATCAACCAGCTAAAGACAGCATTCACCGCACCGCGATGGGTTTGCACAACGCCCTTCGGATCACCGGTTGTTCCAGACGAATACATGATCGCGAAATCATCGTCCGTGTCGATTGCCACGTCAGGGGCACTGTCCAATTGTGCGACTTCAATTAGCGCGTTTATGTCATAAGCGCCTTGTCCTTTGGCATCGCGTACAGAAATCAACGTCAAGCCAAGTGGGTCTTTCAAAACCTGCAAACGGTCCATGCGCGGACCATCTGCAAAGACCACCTTTGCCTCACTGTCGCGCAAGGCATAATCCAACTCTTCACTCGTCCACCAAGCGTTGAGGAAAACGACAATTCCGCCAATAGATGAAATGGCAAGCACGGACATCAGCAAATCAGGATAATTGCGCATGGCGACGGCAACGCGCGCGCCTTGCCCCAAGCCCAGCTCGTTACGCATCGTATGCGCCAATTTGTTCACACCACTTGTGAACTCCGCATAGGTCTGACTTTCGCCCTCATATGCCAAGTATTCCAATTGCCCGTCACCATGCTGCGCCCATCCAGCAGCCAGCAATCCGGGCACGGTTGGCGGAATATTCTTGAATGCCTTAAACGTAACGCCGCGCACGTCGACCTGATGAAGTTCAAACGTTGGGTTCGTTGCAATCACATGGTGCACGGCCTGTTCTGGGGTCATCGCACTCATGGAGCTGTCTGAAAGTTGGCCATCTTCCCCTCCCAAAGAAAACGAGCAGTCAGGAATAGATTAGGCAGTAAATCTGCCCCTGCCAATCCCGCAGAACGGAACGTCATTCCGCTATTTTGTGTTTGGAAGGGGTTTTGGAAGAGCATAGGCACCACATCAAATCAACTGCGCCCAAGCGATACCACCTTAAAGAACTCTCAAATGGCAATCGTTGATTGAAAACCGCTTCACATGCAGCGGTTTTCAATTTCGAATGGGGCCGTTTTATATACGTCAAGTGGTGCTTCCCACGATCTGATGCACCTCAATCACATTGCCATCGGGGTCGTAAAAGAACACCTGATGCCACCCTTTCACAGCGTTGCTCCCCCAATCAGAATAGGGCACGCCTTGCGCGTCAAGATGCGCCATGAAGGCCTGAATATCATCCGTGCGATAGGCGATATGTCCACGTTCTAGCGGGTTCACCACCTGACCAGAGCGAAACGAATTGAGCACATCGCGCGGCGTGAGATGCATCTGAATGTCGCCGTCTGTGACAAACGACACATCACCCACAAGCCCCTTTTGCTCGTTGATCGGTGGCAGCGCCGAGGGATCTTCATCCCCAAGCGTGAGGACGTCACGATAAAAGCGATCCATCTCTGCAACATTGGCGGAGCAAAGATTGATGTGATGCAGCTTCAGTTTCATGCGCTCAGCTTAATTACCCGTTTGCCAAATCCTTCACCACGCAAAAGACCGATGAAGGAGGCCGGCGCCTGTTCTAACCCTTCTATCATCTCTTCGCGGTACTTGATCTGACCAGATGCGACCCAAGCCCCCATTTGTTTGGCAAACTCGGGATAGAGATGTCCGAAATCATCAAACACAATAAATCCACGCATGGTCATACGCTTGCGCAGCATCATACCCATCAACAGGCTCATGCGATCCGGTCCATCTGGCAAAGAAGTTGCGTTATATTGCGAAATCAGTCCGCAGACTGGGATACGCGCAGACGGGTTCAACAGTGGCATCACAGCATCAAACACTGCGCCACCGACATTTTCAAAATAGATATCTATCCCTTTAGGGCAGGCGTCTTTCAAAGCATGGCGAAATCCATCTGCTTTATAGTCAATACACGCATCAAACCCGAGCACATCCACCACATGTGCACATTTCTCAACACCACCAGCGACACCAACAACGCGCAAGCCCAAGATCTTGGCAATTTGACCGACAGTCGCCCCAACAGGGCCACTCGCGCCAGCAACAACAAGCGTTTCACCCTCTTTTGGCTGTCCAATTTGCGTCAAACCTGCCCAGGCCGTCAGACCCGGCATGCCCAAAACACCCAGCGCCCAAGAAGGATTCTGCGGGTCTTTGCCCATGTTGATCACCATCGTGCCATCAGAAACCGTGTAATCTTGCCACCCACCAAACGCGACGACCCAATCGCCGACCTCATAGCCCTTCACATCAGACGTGATGACCTCAGCAACAGTGCCGCCAACCATCGTCCCCCCAATCTCCACAGGAGCCGCATAGGACGGCGCATCGCTCATGCGCCCGCGCATGTAGGGATCAAGCGACAGGTATTCATTGCGCAGCAACATCTGCCCTGCACCGGCCACAGGCACATCACCGTTCTCAAGTCGCAAAGTCTGATCTGTCGGTTCGCCCACAGGACGTTCTGCAAGAACGAATTTGCGATTTACGCTATTGGATTGTGACATGATGTGGCTCCACTTGGATTATGTATTGCCACCAAGGGTTAGCTATTTCAGCGAGTCCAACAAGTTGGAAAGGCATTTACGCTGCGTCCGAGGACTCTGCCGTTCAATAACAATATAATAATTTTTGTACCGCAAATTACATGTAGCAGCAAAGCTAGGGTAAGTACCCATTGAATACCTTGAGGTGTGCGAAATAGCGTATTTCACGCGCTCAAATCGATGGGGGTTTGGGCACCTAATCGGCGAAACAAAGGTCAGCGATTACACCGGCACAAGACCTTGCATTCTTGGTCGCAAGTCACGCAATAAAACGGTTC
>NZ_CBFHVK010000039.1:0-9022 GCF_965659345.1 Planktotalea sp.
GAAACCAAATCGACAAGAGTGGTGCGGGCGGAGGCGCAGCCGACAACACGGTCTTGTCTATTTTGTTTCAGGGGGAAGGAAGTCGAAACTCCTTCCCCCTCTTAGAAATATCGGGGCGCGGATTCCCGCGCCTGCGCTTAATATTTTGCTTTGAGTTCTTTGATCACTTCATCAAGACAGGACCAGAACAAAAGTTCGAATTGTCCTCTGACCATTGCAGGATCCGAACTGATGCCAAGGGGGTCTCGCTCTTTGCGCATGGCGTCCAAGATGGGGCCGGGCAATCGTTTGGAAGTGTGATAGCCCTGTTTCATCGGCAGCCTTTCGGCCTCCGGCTTTGGGATAAAGTCGGGTGAAAGAACAAACCGTTCCGTTGCACGGCGTCCCGCCAAGGTGACGATGTCTTTCATCTTGAGGCCCTTCTCTTCCAAGACGGCCATTTGTTTTGCCTGCGTGACCTTTACGGCGGCATCGAGCGTGGTCTGGCGTTCGCCCGTTCCGAGTGGATCATCAGAGCCCCGTGAGACATCAGCTTCGGTTATTTGTTTCTGGACTGCTGGGGTCTTTGCCTTTGATGGGGTTTGCCGTCCTGATGTGTTCGGTTTGACCCGTGCGGCCTTTTTCGGTTCCGGTGCGGATGTTGTGGTCTTTTCGGTAGTCACACTGGCTGGCATTGGCTGGGGTTTTGGCGTTTCGACAACGGCTCTCTCTGCTGCGACGCCTGGGACCACGACATCAGCGGGCATGTCGTTTGGCACGGGGCGGAACCGTTCAAAGCTGTGATCATATGATGGATCTGTGCCTTTGATTTGTGGCTTCTTGCGTCGTGCCATTATGCGTCTCCCATGGCTTCGGTCAGGATGGCTGTGGCTTCTTCGACGGCTTCGTCGAAGAGCTTTGCGTGGCTGCGAAATAGTCCATATTTGTGGGCGCGTCGGAAATCCGCCAAATCATGCAAGAATCCGGATCGGTCTGCGTCGATGTGTTGGTTTCGATGCATGAAGTAATCTTCCATGATCGGAAAACGCGTCAACGCGACCTCTTCAATGTATTTTTGAGAGGCGGTGAGCTTGTTCGGAACATCCGCAAACACGACCTTGAAAGATGGAAGGTTTTCGGGGTCGTCCGTCCGCTCTCTTAGGCCGCAGTACCAATTGAAAGTGTCGGTTGTGATTGTGAGGTCGGTATCGCCGAGCTTCATTGGCACGATGAGCACATCACTGAATGCGGCGAGATCGTCGGCCCATGCCCCAGCCGCACCTTGGGTGTCGACAAACACAATATCGGTCTCACCTTTCTCCCAGGCTTCATCCGTCCATTTTTCGAGGTCAGAAGAGACTTCGAGTTGGGCGCATCGCGCAAGCGGATTGTTTATTTCGGCGCGGTCAAACCACCGTGTCAGGGCTTGTTGTGGATCGGCGTCAAGCGCGAGGCATCGTTTTCCGTTTTTGATGGCCGCACTTAAGAGCGCTTGGAGGAGGGTGGTTTTTCCGGCCCCGCCTTTCCGGCTCATGACCGTGATGACCTTCATCTTGTCGTTTGGCATTGCTCTACCTCATTGCGTGTCGCGTATCGCGTGTCTGAAACAGCGCGTCGCGTTTATTGTTTTGCGTGCAACATATCGCGTACAGCGTGCTGCGTGTCAATTATCGCGTGGTATAAAATGCGTGACGGGTGTTGCGTGCGTGATATCGCGCGTCCGTGGTCCGTTTCGCGTGATGATTGTCGCGTGCCGCTTGAAGCGTGACGCGTGTCGCGTGACGTCAAGGTCTATTGCTCGGTTAGCTGAAGCGGCATGCTGTCCACTTTGGGCGTTTCATTCCAGGGCGGTGTTCGTACATCGCGTGCCGCGTGTCGCGTGCATTTTCGGTGATATTTGGGCCTGCCTCGGTAGCCGACGCAGAGAGGTGAGGTCAAAATTGCCGGCCAGAGGCGCTGAGCGGCGATTTAAAGGGCCATATCGGACCGGCGGGGGTGAGTTGCCGCGAATTTAGCATACATGGCCTCAGGGGCGTCTAATCTGCACCTCGCGCCGGGGAATGAAATTGACTCTTACCGAGGCTCAATCCTAAGGGCCGCCTGTGGGGCGGCGAAAGTAGCGGAATACAGCTCAGCTATTCGATTTATCAATCGTATAGGTTACGATGCAATATTATAATTGCGTTGTAACTAAACTGGCTGTATGAAGTTGGCAGGAAATAGGGAGTCTTTGTTCGCATGCCGTCTCGACGCCGCTTATCTGATCTGGAGCGATTGGAAATCGTCCGTGAAACTCTCAAAGGAGTTTCGTCTGCGGTGTTGGCAAAGCGCTACGATGTAACGGCACGAACCGTCCAATACACGATCCATCGAGACAAGCACCGTAAACGTGATAGCGGCATTCGGACCGAAAACGTGAGCGTCACACTTACGCCAGACGAGCTCCACCACTTCGATACGCTACTATCTCGCCATGGGATCAAGTACCGCTCCGATGCGCTGCGGCGATTGATCCAATCCGCAAACGGTGTGTTCCAACCCGATGAAATGCTCGCAGATGAACTGCGCGGGTTTCGAGCCGCGCTCAATCGCGTTGGTAACAATGTCACCCAGATCGCAAAGCGGATGAACGAGGCCAACAACAAGGGCATGCGCCCCGTATTCGGTCGCGCTAGTCTTGCCCAGATACGCAGCCTCGCAGGCTTTGTTCTCGACTTTGCCGACCAAGTCGATCTGTTGACCCGTCGCCGCACGGATTGCGTCCGATTGGTTGCAACTGATGCTCTGAAGGAGCTGGCCAATGCAGAGGAATGATGCGGTAACCGCTGTTACGGGTGAGATCTTTCGCGAAGGTTGGAGCAAGGTGCGCGGATCGATGCAAGGATTGGGCACAAAGCGCTCTCAAATGGTTCGTGCAGCAAAAGGTCATCGTGCAGCGGTGTTTAAGGCAATTAAATCGGGCGGGTGTCACACCAAGGCGCAGCTATCAAACCAGCTGGAGTATCTTGCCACGAAATCGTCGCACATCGTCGACAGCAGGGGCGTTTTCGACGGCAAGACCCAACTCGACACTTCTGAAATAAGGAGCGTAACCGACCGGTTCAGTGCGCGGTGGGATGAAGGGTTCCGTCCCAAGATGGGCCATACGACACATATGCTGATGTCCTTTCCGGTTGGAACCAATGGCGAAGACGTTCGCGATATTGCGGGCAGGGTTTGCGAGCGGTTCTTTGCAAATGATGCGCGCAACTTCGACTATCTCATTGCGGTGCATGAAGACCGGGCCCATCCCCATGCTCATGTTGTGTTGAACCGTCGTTCCCAAGAAGGCGAATACTTCTATCTCGGGCGGGATCATCACTTCAACTACGATGATTTTCGCATCGCGATGGTTGAGGAGGCGGAGAAAGTCGGTGTGCGGCTTGAAGCCACGCGGCGCATTGATCGTGGCGATGTGACGTATGCCACACGGGTCAGGGATATCTATGCCGCGAAGTCTGAAGGCCGATCACCGATCACGCGTGAACGGGTTGGGAGAGACTTGGACCGGGCCCTCGCAGATATTGCCAACACTGCCCGAACCTATCGCTCTTTGGCTGCGGAGGCTTCCGCAGAGAACCGGCACGATATTTCAAACGCTTTGTTCCGCGCTGCTGAGTTGTTGGCGCACGGCGGTCACCTTGAACAGAATGGAGAGGTTTACATGGATACGCAGGACTCTTTTGATGATCTTAAAGGGCGGTTTGCCGAACGTGCAAAGCGGGTTGAGCACTTTGTACGTGACGCGCCCGATACTCTGAAAGCAAAGTTCGAAAAGGAGCTTGATGCAATTTACCGCAACGTGGCTCATATGCAGCCCGTTGGTGTGCGCTCCTTCACCCTAAACGATGCAGCCTCTGCGACAGGGGTCTATTCCGAAATGAATATCGACAAGGACGCAGTGGCTGCCATGTCAGAGCCGGAAACCCGAGTTCAAATTGAAACTGCATTGCGAGGTACAGGAATTTCAGCGTCGTCGGTAACTGCCCGAGTTGAGCAGGGGGCAAGCAACGCGTGGCTTGAGCAGCGCTGGTTGGCGGACGACTTGACCAAAATCGCTGAAAGTGAGGGCCTCAATCTAGAGCGGAACGCAGATCTCAAGGTTGCTGTTGATCGGTTGGACGAGGCACATGTTCATTTGGGACAGGTTTTGGAACGTGCAGGTGTGCTTCGCGAAGATGGCGTGGTCGAAACTGACGTGGATAGTGACGAGGACTATTTCCGCGATGTTCAACAGCCTGAGCAAGAAGAGTTCATGGCAAAACATCCAGAGCTTCTAGCATCGCCATCGCAAGTTTACGGTGAAGATGATGATGGACGGGCTGTCGAGATCGTCGACCCGCAACGGGCAGACCAGATTGACCGTGAAGTTCAGGCGATTATGGGGCGCTCAGATGGACGGCTCAATATGGAAGAAGCCATCGCCGCGGATTTCAAGGCGCGGTACCCTGACATGCCTGATCATTTGGCGGATGGCTTGGCCGCTACCTATGCGGCTTCACATGAACTCAATGCACATGACGAAATTCGCCGAGACGCCATAGACCTAGACCGTCTGGACAAACTCAACGCTGATGGTGCCGAGGTGCGACGCGTTATTGCCCATGAACGCAACGACAAGATCAACTCACCGTTTGCCGAGAACGGCGGCAGCGTTGCATTCCGCCGCGAGATTGAGCGCGCCTTGGATGACGATCAGGTTGAGGCATTACGGTCTGGTGACTGCGACGCCCTTGCAGAGGTCATCGATGATCGACTTGATCGTCTCTATGTTGCCAAGGCGTATCTGCAATCTGACGAGACTACTGCCAACAGTGAAGCCACCCGCGAAGTTGTTTCCGAGATTGCAGAGGAAGAATATGACGCTCAGCGTCTGAAACATACACATGGGACGACTGAAAAAGGCCAGACACATGGATAAGGGCAAGATCGCCATTGGAATTGTGCTGCTGACACTCTTGGCGGTGGCGATTGGATATGTCGTGGCCACAGCGTTTTTGACGTTTCGGGACTTTGGGATCAAAGCGGAAATCGACTTCCTTTGGCTCGCCCAGAACTACCTTGAACTCCAAGATGTGAGACCAGCTGATTTTCGGATGGCCAACCTGATCATGAGCGGCTTTGGTTTGGCTGGGCTATTGCTCAGCGCCGTGCTGTCCGGGAGCGCGCTGACCAAGTTTGGCCGAACCCAGTGGCAAAAAGCTGCGCACATGCGGCGTAACGGGTTTTTCAGCAAACCCGGCACTGGTTTTGTCATCGGCAAACTAGGGAAAGCGAAGGGCAACGGGCAGCTCATTTGTTCCAAGGTGTTTCCGCACGCTTTGATTGTTGCACCCACGGGGCGCGGCAAGACCACGGGCTTTGTTATTCCGAACCTTTTGACCTTCCATGGCTCTGCGGTGGTCTTGGATGTGAAGGGCGAAAACTATGAATCAACCGCGCGTCATCGGGCAGGGCAGGGGGATGACGTGTTTCGGTTTGCGCCGACAGATTGGCATGATCGCCGCAGCCACCGGTATAATCCATTGCTGCGTATCGCCGAGATGGCTGATCCTGATCGCCAACAGATGGAACTGCAGTTACTCGCCTCATTGTTTTTACAAGCTGACAGCGACCGTGTTCAGGGCCTCTTGAAAGGCGGGATAGATTTGTTTGTCGCGGCCGGCCTTCTGGCTTTTGAGCGGGGCGTGCCAACGTTGGGTGAAATCTATCGGATCACGGCCAGTGGTGGACACAAGCAAAAGGAATTCATGAAGCGGCGCGACGAAGTGCAGAACCGTGCGGCTAAGCTGATCCTCGAGCGTATGGCCTCTACGAATAATGATACGCTGACATCCTATGTTTCCTTGTTGATGACGTCCGGTCTTGATCAGTGGAGCAACCCGGCCATCGACAAAGCAACGCGCGTTTCTGATTTCGACTTTAGAACGATCCGCTCAAAGCCGTTTTCCGTATATCTTGTTGTGTCGCCCAACATGGTGAAACCACTGGCGCCGCTGATACGGTTGTTTTTCTCTGACCTGATATCGTCCATGCAGGACAAAGAGCCTGGACCGGATGAGCCTTGGCCAGTGATGATCATGTTGGATGAGTTTAACCGTCTCGGAAAAATGCCGATTGTCACAGACAGCATAGAGACCCTGCGGTCTTACAACGGGCATTTGGCTATCGTTACGCAAACCATCCCAGCGCTTGATGAGATCTATGGTGAGAACACACGGCGTGCGTTGCAGGGGAACGCGGGTGTGAAGCTTTACCTGACACCCTCGGATGAAAAGACTGTCGAGGAGTTGAGCAAGGCTGTTGGCAAAACCACAAAGCGTGTGGTCACTCGTTCGAGGTCAATTGGTCGCAATCCATTTGAGGGGCGCAGTATGTCAGAGCGGACAGAAGAGACATCGCTGTTGCCAGAAGACGAAGTGCGCCGTTTGCCTTTGGATGACATCATTATCGTTGTGGATGCGCAGATGCCGATCCGCGCCAAGCGCATCCAGTATTTCGACGACCCGTTTTTCAAGAAAATCCATGCCGCTCAAACTGGAGAATTGCCGTTCCCGCCATTGGCGCGTTCGCTTGTCAGCGAAAAACCGTTGCCGGAAGTTGATGCAGTTCAGGGTAAGATGGACCAGTCCGAGGCTGGATCAATGGATGTCGGGGCAGGGGGGGCCGTTGTCTTAGAAAATGAAATCCAAAAAGTAGATGAACCGATGTCGATTGAGGAGTTGCGGGCTAAACCGCACAGGGCCAAGTTACGGACATCCAAACGTAAGCAAAGAGCGAAAACCGTTGATCAGGCTACTCGCGATTTGGAGTTTACACAGGCCGAGTTGGATGACGCAGTGCAGCAACGGCTCGTCAGCCTTGACCCTGAGAATGTTACAGAGGCGGATCTAAAAATACTCCAAGCTGCCGACGAACAACTTTCAGAGCTGGAAGCAGAGTTTACTGCAGACCGGCAGACGGGCGTTTCTGTTACGGCTGCTGAGTAGGAAGCCCGAGCAACTCAAATGGCTATCTTCTGAACAGCTCAATATATTCGGTAAACACAAACAATCGGTTGCGAAGTTGCCTCATGATTTTAGTCAGGACACCGTGAGTAACTGTCCTCCTATCTCAGAAAACAGATCAGAATCTGAGATAAGAGAATTCTAATGTCAATTTCAAAACTGTCGATTTGTACTGAACTCTACTTGCCACGTAGCCTATCGGATCTCGCCTGAATCCGCTGCATTTTTTGACCAGTTCCGGTTGGTTGCGGCGGTGGTGGGGAAGCGTTCCCTCGACTGGCAGGCTGTATTTTGACTGTGTCTCTTGGATTTCCAAGTCCTACTGCCTGGCGAGCACGAAGTGCGACAATCTCTGCACCTGATGCTGTGCCGACATCACGACGATTATACGCTTGCTGACTTCCAGAGATCGCGCGTCCAAACGAATACGTGCCTCCCATACCGCTAGTTAGCGCAGGCATTACGATGTTGCCGGAAACTGCCCGCACGATGAACGGAGTGGCAATGATGAACCCCTTCGCCATGAGGATCATCATAAAGAATGGGATCAGTGCACCAATACTTGTTGCGCCGGCAGGGTCTCCAAGCTCGGTTATCAGAGCAGATGCGACACCAGTTATCGTAGCAAAGACGCCAGCTATAATGACGGGGTAGATGGCAAAGGAAATCAATGCGGAAAGCCATCGGGCGAAATAGTCTTTGGTAACATCAAAGAGGGTCAGAAATATCATGATCGGAGCAAGTCCTATCAATAGTGCGATCATGAGGCGCGATGCGACGAGAATGAATGCCGCGAGCCCTCCCAATATCGAGAGCATCAAAACCCCCAGAATGTCGAGCATCGCACCGGCCATCCAGTTCAGTTCGGAACCTGCTGCATTAAGATATTCACCGAGTTCCGCTATCAACCGATCAAATTCTTCGGCAAAAGTCCCGGAGGGCCCAGGAGTACCTCCGCCGACTGAGGCTACCAAAGCGCCTGCAATACTGTCGATTCCACTCAGAATTGCAGTCGAAAACGCGTTGAATTGGACCCAGTTTGTCGCGAAGATGCCAACCAAGGTGATTTTCAAAGCGAGCCAAAAAGCTGTTCTGCCGTCCATGGACCGATATTGGAACGCCATGTTGATGAAAACAAAGATCACTAAAATGCTTGCAGCGAGTATTATCAGCGTTCCTGTCGTCGCCGCGACTGAACCGAACTGAGTTTCAGCAGAGGCATCAAGGTAGCTGCCGGCGGTTTCAACAAAATATGTTACAACGCTCATTCAGCTGACCTCACCAGTTTCCTTGTTGTTCGCACATTGGTTGAGCCACTTTTCGGTGAGCGTTCGCAGCTCGCCTGTATTCATCTATTTTTTCAAGGACTTCCCAGCGTTCTAAGCCAGCATAATGCTCGTAGTAGTATTGCTGTGCCGCTTCCCAAGAAGGAAAACGCGTTTCGCAAGAGCAATCATTATTTGTGGCAACAGCTTCCAATCCCTGCGCTCGATACATCAATTGAACGAGGTTGCCTTTGTGGGCCTCGCGTATGTCGATATTCGCAATCCAATCTGGTTCTTGTGGTTGCTGAGGACAGGCCCTTGGCGTGTTTTCCCCGAGAGTAGGAACAAACTGTGCCAATGCAGTTGATGACAGGGATATCATAAGTGCCGTTGCGAAAATGAAGATCCTTTGCATCACTTATTTCCTTCAGATGGTGTCATCTCACGTTTCAGAAAAACCGTTACGACTGACCCGCCAACTGTGATCGGAGCTACACCAACGATTTCAAAGCCCGAAGTCCCCCACTTCTTCAGCTGCGTCTGCATCGTTTCTATGGTTTTCTGAGACGATGTTTCAAACGTCAAAACTTCATGTTCAAACTGTTTCATTCTGGCCTCCTGTCTCTGATGTGCCGGGCAGATAAAACTCGGTAATGCCCCGGTCTCCCTCATGGCGACCAGCTTGGATGATGACATCAATTGAGCTTTCGATATATTCTATCATGTCTCGAT
>NZ_CBFHVK010000040.1:0-8865 GCF_965659345.1 Planktotalea sp.
CTTAAGCTAGACTTTCATTGACGGTGCCGTCCATAACTTCATCGCGGAACCGTGCGCACTTGCACAGCGAAACGCACGCGCGTTGGTACAACGTACTCTGAATCTTCAAATGCATTGCAACTGCACATCCTTTCACAGGATCTGCAGAAACGAGCATAAGCCCTCGATAATGATAGCGCATGTAAATGCTGTGACAGTGAGTAGCTGTCTCTTGGTTCTTGGCCACCCACCAAGTTCCGCCTCAACCTTTCTCTTCGGTGACTTCTACAATTCAGAAGTCACCGGAGAGACTTTTAAAAACGCTTGGAGATCAAAATGAAAAAATTAGTAATCGGCGGCACTTTGAGCTTAATTTCTGCATCCGCCTTTGCAGGAGTAATGCCTGAAGAACTTACCGAGCCGACAGTCCTAATGATGGAAACTATCACTGATAACACCGTTGAAACATCTGAGAACAATCCCTCTGCGCTGGATCAGTGGGTTTTATTTGCCTTTATGTCATTGTTAATGCTGCTCTAAATATCAACAATATTGCTGTCGAGCACGTTCTCTCAAATGTAGCTCGGCAGCGCTCTGTTGCAGATCATAAATAGAAATGACAAGCTGAAACCTCCGAATATATTAGCATCTGAAATATACACTTGGTGGCAATCACGCTGCTGGACCATTTGCTGACTTCTGTCGTTTTACACTCGCATCAACAGCAAATAGTTTAATTGGACCATTTGGAAAATTGGTCTATTTTATCCTACTCCATTTATAAGCACCACGGTTTCAGCTGTATTTAAGCGGCACAAGATGATCGATATTAAGATTTCGGCTTTCGCGAAAAGTTTGTCCTGTATACGGGTCGAACCATCTACCTCTCAAAAATCGGCACGTATTTTTTGAGAGACTAACCATCGCCGTTGATAGTTTTTGCAACAGTTCGTGGCGAGTATTTTGGCAATCACGATCCGTATCTGACCATCCCCCAAACCTGTCTCGTTCGTATTTAGGTAACTCATCTGCAGCAGCTAGGATAAAGACCTATTAACCGATTGAGTTTGTGTCACTGTCATGATTCACGCCCCCAAGTTTCGGCGGGGGGGTATCATGAGCAATTTATATTGGCTTGCGGAGGCGCAGATAGAGAGTCTGCGGCCTTACTTTTCAAAGAGCCGAGGTCGTGCGCGCGTGGATGACAGACGTGTGTTGAGCGGCATTATCTTCATTAATCGCAATGGCTTAAGGTGGTGTAATGCAGCAACTGAGTATGGACCGCCAAAGACACTGTTTAAATGGTTAGAAGCGTTGGAGTGACATGGGTGTATTTGTCCAAATCTTGATTGAGCTGGCCGAACAGCACCCCGACAACAAGGCTATCTCAATCGACGCTACGTACCCACTGCCCGGCAATCGCAGCTTGCAGCGATGAGAGGGGCAAAGCACGTCGTACAGCATCCAGCCTGCGGATAAAAAAGGGGGCCAGGACGTCTGACCATTTGCCCGGCAGGGTATTGCCTAGAGGGGGCTGACAAAGGGCGACATGAACACAAGTCGCATGCGGTTACAGATACTAGCGGCCGTCCTGTCCGCTTGTTTATCACCGAAGGGCAAATCAGCGATTACACTCGGGCTACTGCCTTAATGAACGGCTTGCCCGAAGCTGAAATGCTCCTCGCCGACCTAGGGTATGATGCCGACTGGTTCCGCGAAACCCTTGTAGACAAAGGTACAAAGCACTGCATTCTCGGTCGCAAGTCCCGAAAGAAAACCGTGCAGTACGATAAGCGCTGCTACAAACGAACTAACCGTATCGAGATAATGTTCGGCAGACACAAGGATTGGCGGCGTGTATAAACCCGTTATGACCGCTGCACAAAGGTCTTCCTGTCATCAATCGCTCTCTCCGCAACAGTCATATTCTGGTTATGAGTCGTGACCCTAGGTGGACAGAAAAGTAACCGTGAACCAAATATAAAATCCAGTCAATAAAATTATCCTCCTACGTTTAAATGGGTTCATAGCAAATAAGTCAGACCCCAAGTGCTCCCCAGAACCAGGTATCAGCACTTTTAAAATATGCATTATTTTATTTTTACTACGAATTTTGCGCCGCCTAAATCAGAGGTTCCTACTATTATTGACCCAGAATGCGCCTCGATTATTTGCTGACAAATGTGTAAGCCCAACCCAGACGCATTTTTGACTACTGAAGAACCTTTACGTGAAGTGTAAAATCGCTCAAAAATAAGTGAACGAAATTCTGGCTCTACGCCAGGTCCGCTATCTTCGACAGTCAACGTCACATGCTTTCTCCAGTTCTTTGACAGGGTCACCCGAATTTCTCCTGCGGGTTGCGTGAACGAAAATGCATTATCTAACAAATTTACCAAAACTTGGCCTAACCTCTCAGGAAGTCCCATCATCATTATTTTTGATTGGATGTCCGAAGTAATAACGACATTAACACCTTCTTTACTATCGACGTAATGAGTAATGATGTCATTAACCACAATTGATAAGTTCAATTTTTCTCTTCGCTGCGTTACCAAATCATGATCTACAATAGCCGCGTCAGAAATTTCTGTGACTAACTTACTCATTCGGATGGCTTGCAATTTGATCTTATGAACCATTGCCGGGTCCTTGACGTCCTGGCCTTCAAAGCTTTCAGTATAAGCGATTATACTTGCAATAGGATTTTTAAGTTCGTGGCTAACTTCACTCGTAAATTTTTCTTTATCGTTGAACAGATGCGCGACCTGAGAAGTCAGCTTAATAAGATTATTATGAAGTTGCCCAATTTCATCCTTTCGACGTTTCAAACCCTTAAGCCTCACGCTCTCTAACTGATGAGTAATATCAGCAGGCGTCAACTTTTTGTTGAGGCGCTTTGATAATCGACGGAGCGGCATGGCAATAGAAAACGACAAAGCCACCCCAAGTACCAGCGTGATTAAGCTTATTCCCCCAAGTAAGTTTACCCGCGCAGCGTTCCGTTCGGTGTAAGCGTCTTTCAATGAAAATTGTTCCGAAATTTCTATCATTCCAACCGTCAACCGACTTTTTTTAATTGGCACGAGGCTGCGAATGTTGTAGATATCAAATCTTCCGTTGCGGACTTCCTGCTGCGGAACATAGCGAGCCTTCTTTTCATGTATCGGCGCTGTAATAGCCCGTTGATCAATAATCGGTTTGTAATACTTGAAAATGCCAGACAAAATTTTGTCAGAAAATTTCTCTAAATTTAGTTCATAATTTCGCCTTGAGGACGTTGATAACGCTGGTAAAAACTTTGTGGTTATTGCAGAAACAGGCCTATCAACACTGCTGTCATAATATTTAAACGACTGAAGTCCAACGCCTAAATCTTCCCGGTAAACAACTAGTCTTGTTGTTTTTGATAATAATTTTTTTGATAAAATTTCTTTTATACGTACACTTTTTTCAAATTCGGAAATATCTTTATCTGTAATGAAAGGTTCTACCAAATTTCCATAATACTCCGAGTAAAAATTTTGCATCTTTATCTCTTCACTTATTTGATTATCGATATAATCATCTGATAAAAAAACGAAAACCCAAAGAGATGCATTGAGCAATATCAACAGACTGAATATTTTTACAAATATACTACGCATGTTATAACTTTAACTTATAACCAAGACCCTGAATGGTACCAATCGGTTCTGCAGTCCCGTCACTAGCTTTAAATTTAGCCCGGATATTTCTTATATGACTATCAATAGTTCTATCAGACACGAATACAGCGCCATCGTAGCATGCATCCATTAGTTGCTGGCGCTTACGGACGACGCCTGGACGCTCTGCGAGAGAAATTAATAGCAAACATTCTGTCACAGTCAGTTCGATGTTTTGCCCCTTCCAACGAACAAGATTTCGTTCAATGTCGATGCTCAACGATCCCACCTCAACAAGCTCGAGCGTAGGCTCCACAATCTGCTCATAACGCCGCAACACCGCTTTGACCCTTAATAACAGCAATTGTTTGGTAAACGGCTTTCCTACATAGTCATCTGCCCCGATTGAAAAACCAACTAGTTGGTCTGCATCTTCATTTTTGCTACTCAAGAAAATGATCGGCAGGCCTGGATGAATGGCACGAACACGACTTAGCAACTCTAAGCCATTCAGCTCAGGCATTTTAATGTCGAATATGGCTAGATCTACAGACTGTGTGCTGAGAAATTGCAACGCTTTAAGCGGGTTAGAGAACGAGCGGACCCAAAAGTTTTCCTCTGTAAGCATGGATTCAAGCGGCTCCAAGATTTCCACTTCATCATCAACAATTATTATTCTTTTCATGTTATCCCCTTACCCATCTGTTGATGCAGAAACAGGTTCAATCGAACAACATATTTCTGCAATCTGCACAAGTTCTGCACAAGATTTGACAGAAATTTCACATTAGCATCATACAGCTTGCACGGCCATTAATCACCGTTAAGGCACAGGTTGAAGCAGCCGGCTGCGTAATAGATTTTGTGCACCCTGAAAGGCTTTCTCCCAGCATCGCAAGGGTAATGACAGTCAACAATGGAGTTGAAAAAATGGTTTCGTTTAATGTGATTTTACTAAGTCTTGTTGTGGGTTTTGTAGTTTCAATATGGCACGAGCAATGAAGGCGGTAATCATAGGCCTCGCCACTCTCATGCCTCATGTCGTTCAAGTTGACGCAACTCTGCAAAAACCTTGGCGCTTTGCACATGACAATTTGATAGTTGGCAACGGCAGCGACGGTCACTTAGGTTCTCTTGAAATAATAGCGTCCGAAGGCTGTGAAGCCTTTGAGCTTCGGATCTGGGCGAGAATATTTGACACTGAGACTAATCTCTTGAGCTTAGATGATAGCGTGAAGTTAAACCTGACCTTGGATGAGGATTTAGTAGCGTCAAAAGCGTCAGTCATCCATATCGCCGTTGACCTTTCAACAAATTTTGACCTTGTTTATTTAGGCTTAGGAACATGGGATTGGGACGCACTTGATGTGATTGGTTCGTCTAATGCTGAAAAGTTTGAAGCCAACTTTGCAGATGATCGAGCTAATCTGGAAAACAATATTTGGAGTATAGCGAACCTTCCGCAGGTTTTAGACACATTGGACGGAAATTGTTTTACTCAAACTGCTGGCCGTGCTTCTCTAAGAACATTCACTTGATGGCTTGCCCCCTCTTTCGGCCCTACGTCTAGATCTGTAATCCATAGCCTCATGTACGAAAACTAATAACTAGCAGTGATCAAAATGGTAGACGCACAACCTCCGCACAACGAACAAAACAATTACAAAGCACTGAGAAGAAAGATATAGATTATGATTAACCTCTTGAGATCTTTAATTTTTACTATACTTTTGATCACACCCACTTTGGTATTTTCTGAACAATTGGGACGCTATGTCTCGATCGAGCAAATAGAAATTAGCGATACAATCACAGTCCCCGCTGGGGCTGAAGTTAACTTTCTTGGGGTTATAGATGTCACCTTGAGCACTGTACCAAGTGGAAAGTTGGCAACTTTCACTTACAAAAACCAAGTGCTAAACGCTGATGCAGCATTATTTTACGCACAAACTAATGATCAATCAATTTTTGTTTACCCACCCCGCACATTTGATAGCGGCAACACAGCTTCAGTGTGCTCTACATTTGCAACGCGAGTGAATGGCAAAACCCTAGACTTCGCTGACGATAGCTTCCAGAATTACTTTGAAATCACTACAAATAACAAAATGGTCGATGCATTTTCAGTAACGCGCCCATCTGATATTTATTCACGAGACGATAAACGAAGCGAATTTTGTATCACTGGTCTTACTCATTCGACGCTTTACGAAGTTCGTATTCTGCCCAACTTGAAACTTTCTCGTTATGGGCTTTCTGCACAAACAATCACGGCAGCCATAAATATTGCTTTTAAAACTCCTGAGCGCAGCCCCAGCATCAAGCTAGATGCTTCTAAGACGATAATGGTTGATCCCTCTAATGCAGTCATGCCAGTCGAATACGTGAACGTAAGCGAAATAGAAGTCACCCTACATCAAGTAGATTCAGCATCTTTGACCTCTTACTCCGACATCCTCAAAATTCTGGATGGTCAGGATATTACCAGGCTTAAAGATTACTGGGGGGACGAAGTTGCAAAGAAAACAATCATTCTCGATGCACCGCTCAACAAACAACAAGAATTAAATGTAGATTTCAGCGACATTTTAACCAATGATGCATCGGGGCTTTTTGTTGCTACCTTCGCTTCGCCTCAAATCGAGCTTGATGACTACACCAATAGACCCACCCAGTGGTTTTCGATTTCGAATGTTGCGCTGCAATTCTATAAAGGTCTCAATAAATCTGATATTTTGCTCAACACTTTTGATGACACCACAGCGATAAGTGATGCAAATGTACATATCATTGCTGCGAACAACCGAACACTCTTTGAAGGGTCCTCTGACAGCAATGGTAGGGTAGAAGTGCCCAATCGGTTGATAGATGGCACCAAAGGTTTTGCCCCCAAGTTCTTAATTGTTTCGACTAAAAACAATGGCTCCAGCATTATCGAGCTTAATGCACTCGATCAGAAGCCACGTTTCTTAAATGGCGGAACAGAGAAGCGTGCAAACATGGACATCTATCTAACGACCGATCGAGGCGTTTATCGCCCAGGTGAAAAATTGCACTTTGTGGGTGCGGCGCGAGATCTGAGCCTGGAGCCTTTATCTGAGCAAGAACTTACGGTTCGCCTCATCAACAGTGCTAGCTCTGAAATTTATAAATCTCTGGTGACAAGTAACGAATTCGGGGCCTTTGCCAAACAAATAGATCTCAAAAAGACTCTGCCGCTTGGTCTGTATTCCTTGCAGGTTTTAGCAATGGACGAGGTGCTGTTGGCAAAACACGAGGTGAGCATCAGTGACTTCGTACCACTTACGATCGAGGCTAAATTAGATACCGGCGGTAAATACTGGTCTACGGGAGAACAACAACAACTAATTCTTCAAGGATCTTATTATTCCGGCGGCCCAGCCGCGGGCTTGTCTGCTGAGATAGCCACCTTTTTGGAAGAAGTTAGTATTCATAATTCCAATGAACTCGCAGAGTTTGTGTTTGGTAATTCAGCAATCTCATCAACTAAAGAGATGGACAGTTTCGAACGCAAACTAGATCAAAACGGCGAGCTTAGCGCTTCAATCCTATCTGACTATTCTTTTAATAATCAAAGCCTTTACGACGTCGTAATCGAGGGCACAATTTATGATGTGGGAGGCAGAGCAAATAAGGTTAAACAACGCGTCGCCATAGATACATTACCAAGTTATGTGGGCGTTCGGCCAAATTTTGAAGATTACGCCAGTGAAGATTTTCCGCCAAGTTTTACGATTGCCTCAGTTGATCGTAAAGGAACAGGCACAGACTATGAAGCTATCAGCTACAGCGTCCAAAAGGTCTACAGCACTTACAACTGGTATTACGATAATGGCTGGCGCTGGAATGCCGTGAGGGTCTCAGATGAAGTGGTTGAATCTGGTACTATCACAAACAAAAATTTAACGTTGAAAAAACCTCTTTCTTGGGGACGGCACGAACTGACTGTTACGAACCAATTTGGTTTTGAAACAGTTTATGAATTTTATGTTGGCTGGGGTGCAAATGCTAAACCTGCGACTGAGCCAGAACAGCTAAATGTAAGTTTTGATGGCAAAATTTTACGTGGAAACGCCCCGTTTGGCGGTAAATTGTCAGTTTTAGTAGCAAATGAGGACATCCAATCCGTTTTTGAAACAAAGGTACAGCAAGGTGCATTCGAAATGCCTTTTGAAACCTCTGGGCAAGCTGAGCCAGGTTTTCACTTATTGACCTCGTTGGTCCGCCCCATTGCAGAAGGCTCAGAACACTTACCGCAAATAGCAATTGGTAAGACTTGGGTTTCAAATGCAAAGACAAAACGTGAATTGTCGATCTCAGTGAAAACAGCGAGCACTATTACTAGCCAAGACGTCATCGATATAGCGATCGACACTAACGCCACCGACGGTAATGCAATGATCTTTGTAGTTGATGAGGGCATACATGCTATTTCAGGCTATAAAAACAAAAGCATTCAGGACCACTTCCTAGACGAACGAGCGCTAAACTTTGGAATATTTACAAATTTTGGTAAGCTTATTTCCCGAGACAAAAGTCTTAAATCCATACGTGTTGGCGGTGATGAAGGAATGTTGTCTGCGGCAGCAAAAGCTCCCAAATCCGAATTCTTCAAGACTTTTGTAGCGGCAAGTCCATTGCTCAAAATCAGTGATGGAAAGGCCAGTTACCAATTTGAAGAAACTAACGAGTGGGAGGGTCGTCTAAGAGTGGTAGTCATCACTTTGGATGATATGGGCTTTGGATTTTCAGAAAGTGAAATCATTGTTCAAGATCCTGTAAGTATTGACGTTTCGATGCCAAGATTTGTTGCACCAAACGACTTTGTAAACGCAAAGATGAATGTGCGTTGGAACGAGTTTGTTGGCTCAATCGATATCAAGACAGAAATTGGTGAAGCAACCACCACGCAAACCGTTTCTCAGCCAAATTCTAATCAGTTTAGCGTGGACTTACCCATTAATGTTAAGAGTACTGGCCCCGTATCGATAAATATTGAAATAGTTGCCGACGAACGCGTATACAGCCGCTCATATGAGCTTGTCTCACGGCATGCGTCTTACCCAGTTTCTGAAGTTCAATCCGTGGAGATAAAGAAACAGAATTGGCTCGGAATAGGCAGCTCGCTGGTGCAGCCGTACAATTCGTCCATCGTGGACATGGCAAAGCCAGGGGTCACGACAACAGCAAGCCTTACGAACACAATAGGTATAAACTT
>NZ_CBFHVK010000041.1:0-8815 GCF_965659345.1 Planktotalea sp.
AGTACCGTGGCTGTAGGCTAAATCCGTCTGGGGTAAGGGGGAGATCGGCCTCAGACCGATTTGTGCAACAAAGCCCCTATTAGGATGATTTGAGAAAATGGACTATTTTTTGCAATTTCATTTACGACCTTTTGATCCACCAGTTGCTTCGATTTTTTTACATAGATGAGATTTCTGCTAAATAAGTGGATCACCCCATGACCTTTGACCAAATCAAAACTTTTCTCTGGGTCGCACGCCTTGGTGGATTTCGCAAAGCGGCGGAGCGTTTGCACTTGTCCCAGCCTGCGGTCTCGACACGGATTGCAAACTTAGAGGATGAACTGCGCGTTCCATTATTCGAACGCAGCCAAGGCGATGTTATTCTCACCAAACATGGATCGCTTTTGCTGTCCTATGCCGAGCAGATGTTGTTTGTGGAAGAAGAAATCAAACAGCGTGTCGCCAACCCTTCAGAGACCGAAGGACTGTTTCGCGTCGGCGCGTCCGAGACAATTGCACAGGCTTGGCTGCCCGAATTTCTAAAAGCTTTCAGCACACAGTATCCTCGGGTAAATGTTGATCTGACTGTCGATATTTCGCTGAATCTACGCGCGGCTTTGCTCGAACGCCGTTTGGATCTTGCTTTATTGATGGGGCCGGTGTCTGAGTTCAGCGTCGAGAATGTGGCTTTACCCGCGTTCGATCTTCATTGGTATCGCTCGACCAAGAACGAGCAAACGGATCTGAGCGAAATTCCAGTCATTTCCTATTCCAGCCAAACGCGCCCCTACCGTGAACTTATGTCTGAACTTTCTCGCCGCGTTGGGCCGCGATTACGTGTCTTCGCCTCTGCGTCTCTTTCTGCGAGCCTCAAGATGATTGCGGCGGGAATCGCTGTCGGCCCTTACCCCCGCGCGCTGGCGAATGATTTTTTGCTCTCTGGGCAGATCGTCGAATTCGATCCGGGATTTCGACCCCAACCTTTGATGTTTACGGCATCTTACCTTTCTGAACCTCGCAGCTTTCTTGTTGAAAACAGTGCCGAAATCGCCAGTAACGTAGCGCAAGAATGGGATGCTTCACACCCGCGGTAATTTCAAAAAATCTATCACAAGTGATACAAAATGATAATTTGCATGAATTAAGTGATCTGTAGAGAGTAGAGCCATCACTAGATAGGCTTTTCTTATGAGTACTTTGAGCACGTCTCATTCTGATCTCACCGACGCCTCCGTACAGAAGGTGCGCGCTGCAATTCGCTCTGGATCTTACACAGGGCACACAGCGGGTCTGGCGGCTGGAAAGCTCCAATGCAATCTCGCTATTCTCCCTGAGCGCTATGCATTGGACTTTCTGCGCTTTTGCCAGCGCAACCCCAAGCCCTGCCCTGTTGTCGGGGTAAGTGATAGTGGTGACCCCTATCTACCAACGCTAGGTCGCGACATTAATATCCGAAGCGATGTGTCCAAGTACCGCGTCTTCACCGATGGCAGGCTGTCAGACGAAGTCACCAACATATCAAAGCTATGGCGCGATGATTTGGTAACCGTGGCACTAGGCTGTTCATTTACGTTCGAGAACGCGCTGATGCGCAATGGCATTCCTGTGCGCCACATCGAAAGCGGGCGCAATGTGCCGATGTTCAGCTCCAACATTGATCTGATGCCGGCAGGGCCTTTTGCGGGCAAAATGGTCGTGACCATGCGCCCGATTCCAGAGGCGCAGGTTGAAGACGCCCGCGAGATCAGCGCGCGCTTCCCACAAGCCCATGGCGCACCTATTGGGTTTGGCGATCCTGAAAACATCGGGATCGCTGATCTGTCAAAGCCACAGTGGGGCGAAGCGGTTCAAATCAAAAGCGGCGAAGTGCCGGTCTATTGGGCCTGTGGCGTCACCCCTCAAAACGTTCTGCTTGATGCGAAACTGCCGCTCTGCATCACCCATTCCCCCGGTCACATGCTGATTTCAGATGTGGCTGAAGACGCCGAAACCACAATTCTACAACCATAAAAACTAAAACAACCAACAAGGAGAGTATCCATGAAAACAGTTACATCAGCCATTGCCGCGCTTGCGTTCAGTGCCAGCGCAAGCTTTGCCGACAGCCCTGTCGTACTTAACGCAGTCGGCACCTGGTCGAGCCTGACAAATTTCCAAAAGCACGAAGAGCCTTTCTTTAACCAGCGTCTGCGCGCAGCCTCTGACGGTAATATCGTAGGCAAGATCCAGTCACAGTCCGGTCTGGGCCTGAAAGGATTTGAGATCATGCGTCTCGTGAAAAACGGAGTATTTGATTTTGCTTTCGGCCTGCCCGGATATGTCGCGGCGGAAAACGCGATCTTTGAAGGGGCGGATCTGTCGTCTTTGACCCAAGATATCGACACGCAGCGCAAAGTGTCCGACGCCTATTACCCAACGCTCGAGAAGGCCTTTGCCGACATCTACAACGCCAAGCTTTTGATGCTCTATCCGTTCCCGAGCCAAACGCTTTGGTGCAACGGTGAAGTGAATGGTATTGAGGACCTGAATGGCAAAAAGATCCGCGTCTACTCAACGACTTTGGGTGATTTCGTCGAAGGTGTTGGCGGTACATCTGTAACTGTATCCTTCTCCGAAGTGATCCCAGCGCTGGAAAAAGGCGTTGTCGATTGCGCGATCACAGGCACCATGTCGGCTTACACCGCAAAATGGAACCAAGTTGCGACGCACGCCTACACATTGCGCGTCGGTTGGGGCCTCGCGTTTGGGGCGATGAACATGGACAAATGGAACAGCCTGTCTGCAGATCAACAAGAGCTGATGCAGAGCGAAATCGCGACGTTGACAGACGCGATGTGGGCCGAAACCGCGACAGAAGATGACATTGCTATTTCGTGCATCACAGGCGGCGCTTGTGAGATTGGCGAAGCGGGTTCGATGACTTTGATCGAGCCTTCTGAAGCGGACCTGAAAGCACGCGACACCATCGCGACAGATGTTGTACTGGCCCGTTGGGCCGAGCGTTGCGGCGAAGAGTGCGCTGCGAACTGGAACAGCACAGTTGGTCCGATCTTGGGTCTGACAGCTGCTGCCAAATAAGCTAAAAGCACTTGGGCGGCAGGCGTTTGTCTGCCGCTTCATTCTCCTCATTTCCCTACAGGACTCCTCCGATGTTAGAGCGTTTGTTAAATAGCACCCGCACCCTAAGCCTTTGGCTGACCTGGCTTGGCGGTTCTTTGATCGTCTTATCCGCCTTTCTGGTCACGACTGAGGTGTTCCTGCGTAAAGTGTTCAATGTTTCCATCGGTGGTGCGGATGAGATTTCCGGCTACGCCTTTGGTGTCGCAACCGCGCTGGCGCTTTCTTATGCCTTGTTCGAGCGCGCGCATATTCGGGTTGATGCAATGCTTGGCGCGATCCCTAAAGGCTTACACGGTATCATAAATCTGTTCGGGATGATCATGCTGATCAGCTTCGCCGCAGTCATCGTTTACAACGTTTGGTCGTTGGTCGCCGACACGCTCGACAATGGCTCTCGCTCGATCACGCCTATGCGCGTCCCACTCGCTATACCGCAAATTCCATGGCTGCTTGGCTGGATGTTCTTTGTCTTTTCCGGTGCTTTGCTCTGCCTCGTCGCGCTCAAACGCATGATGGCGGGCGACTCTGATGGCACCCAAGATTTGATTGGTGTCAAATCCCTTGATGAACAAATCGAAGACGAGACGGTATAAATCGATGCTTTTGAAAACACTCCTTATTCTGTTGGCGCTGATCGGTTTAGCAGTCCCGATTGCCGCGTCACTGGGCTGGCTTGGCCTTATCTTGCAATACACCGACAGCCCCATGCCACTACATCGCGCAATTTCAGATATGGCTTGGCAAACCTCGACCGACTTCCTGCTCGTCGCCATTCCAATGTTCGTGATGATGGGCGAAATTCTGCTACGCGCCGGTATCACAGAGCGGATGTATGATGGTATCGTCAAATGGGTCGGCTGGTTGCCCGGTGGCTTGATGCATTCCAACATCGGCTCTTCGGCCTTGTTCGCCGCAACCTCTGGCTCATCTGTTGCCACGGCAGCCACAATCGGCACCGTTGCCGTGCCGCAGATCGAAAAGCGCGGGTATAACGAGAGCTTGTTTCTTGGCACAGTTGCCGCTGGCGGCACTTTGGGCATTCTCATTCCGCCCTCGATCAACCTGATCCTTTATGGGCTGCTGACTAATACGTCCGTGCCAGAACTTTACCTCGCGGGTTTCCTCCCCGGCTTCCTTTTGGCGCTTTTGTTCATGGCGACCATTGTCGTGGCTTGCATGATCAAACCTGAATGGGGCGGTGAAAAACTGCGTCACACATGGGGTGAACGTCTGCGCGCTCTTCCGTCACTGATCCCGCCACTGGGTATCTTTGTCGTCGTCGTCGGCTCGATCTATGCGGGTCTTGCTACCCCAACCGAGGCTGCGGCTTTGGGTGTGGTCGCATCCATGATTTTGGCCGCGATCAATGGCAAAATGTCTATCGACATGATGCGCCAAGCGATTGAAGGAACCATGCGGACGACAGCAATGATTATGCTGATCATTGTCGCCGCTGTGTTCTTGAACTTTGTGCTCTCCATCATCGGCTTGACCCAAGCTTTGACGGACTTCGTCACGGGTCTTGGCTGGACGCCGATGCAAACGATGCTGATGATTGTTGCAGTGCTGATCTTGATCGGCTGCTTCATGGAGACCTTGTCGATGCTGCTGACAATGGCTCCGCTGATCACACCAATCGTCGTCGCACTTGGATTTGATCCGGTTTGGTTTGGAATCTTACTGATGGTCCTGCTGGAAACAGCGCTGATCACGCCCCCCATAGGCATCAACCTTTATGTGGTGCAAGGCATCCGCAAGTCAGGGCCGATGATTGATGTGATCAAAGGCGCGTTGCCCTTCGTAGTCACGATGTTTGTGATGCTTGCGCTTTTGCTGATCTTTCCGAACCTCGCGCTTTGGCTGCCGTCTTTTTTCTACTAATCGCGACACCTCTTCATTCTTACAACTGTTAGAACTGCTGGTCCGCCAGCACACAAAGGAGCTATGCCATGTGGCAATTCTGGGTCGACCGTGGGGGCACATTCACGGATATCGTAGCAAAGTCGCCCGACGGTGAGCTGCGCACACACAAGCTTTTGTCCGAAAATCCAGAGGTTTACCCTGATGCCGCAGTTCACGGCATTCGAAAGCTGCTCGAGCTTGGCGTTGAGGATCCGATCCCGGCTGGTCAGATCAGCGCAGTCAAAATGGGCACTACCGTTGCGACTAATGCACTGTTAGAGCGCAAGGGCGAACGCACACTCCTGCTGATCACTAAAGGCATGCGAGATTTGCTAAGGATTGGATTTCAAAACCGTCCAAAACTGTTCGACCTCAACATCAAACTCCCCGAACTTTTGTATGAAGACGTGATCGAAGTCCAAGAGCGGATCGCTGCAAATGGTGAGATCATCACACCGCTTGAGCAAGAGCAGACACGCGCCGCCCTGCTGGATGCTTATGCGCAAGGATATCGCTCTGTCGCAGTCGCCTTAATGCACAGTTACCGCTTTTCAGAGCACGAGCAGCTGATTGGCGAGATGGCCCGAAAAATTGGCTTCGATCAGGTCTCACTAAGCCACGAAGCAAGCCCTTTGATCAAACTTGTATCGCGTGGGGATACGGCTGTTGTCGATGCATATCTATCACCCATTCTGCGCCGCTATGTGCGACAAGTCGCTGACGCCCTTGGAGCGGAAACAGGCGGATGCGAACGCTTGATGTTCATGCGCTCGAATGGCGGCTTAACGGACGCCGCGCTTTTTGAGGGACGCGATGCGATCTTGTCTGGTCCAGCGGGGGGTGTCGTAGGCATGGTGCGTACAGCGACGCAACATGGATTCGAAAAGCTTATCGGCTTTGACATGGGCGGCACATCGACGGATGTGTGCCACTACGCTGGCATTTTAGAGCGCAGTTTCGAGACGGAAGTCGCAGGTGTGCGTATGCGTGCTCCGATGATGTCGATACATACAGTTGCGGCGGGTGGGGGCTCGATCTTGTCCTACCGCGATGGCCGTATGCAGGTAGGACCTGACAGCGCAGGCGCAAACCCCGGTCCCGCCGCCTACCGCCGTGGCGGACCGTTGACAGTGACAGATTGCAACGTGTTGTTGGGCAAACTGCAGCCTGATCAATTCCCCCATGTCTTTGGCCCCGGCGCAGATCAACCGCTTGATGTCGATGCGGTGCGCAGCAAGTTCGAGGCGCTCGCCCGCGAGATTGGCAAGAACATGACGGTCCAAGAAATCGCCCAAGGTTTCTTGCGCATCGCCGTCGAAAACATGGCCAATGCAATCAAGAAGATCAGTGTCCAACGTGGTTATGACGTGACCAAATATACGATGAACTGTTTTGGTGGCGCGGGAGGTCAACACGCCTGTCTCGTTGCAGATGCTTTAGGAATGCAGAGCGTGTTCATCCATCCGTTTGCAGGGGTTCTGTCTGCTTTTGGCATGGGCTTGGCAGACGTGCGCGCAATGCGAGAACATCAATTTGGCCAAGGGATCGAACACATTCAAAAGGCGCGCAAGATTTTAGATGGACTTGTGCGCGATGCGCAAAGTGAAGTCAGCAGCCAAGGGATTGATCTTGCGCAGATTAGCATCGTTCAGACTGCGCATATCAGACCGTCTGGTGCACAACAAACGCTAGACGTCCCTTTTGCAAGCGCGGAAGAGATGCGAAAGACGTTTGAAAAAGCACATCACCAACGGTTTGGGTTTGTGCCAAAAGAGGCAAGCTTGGTGATTGATGTGCTGTCTGCCGAAGCGATTGGCGCAACCGGGGAAACTGTTCAGTTTGAGCAAAACCCAACGACCAAAGTTTCATCTAAAACCACTCAAATGTGGTCGGTCGATAAGCTCTATGACGCACCGATTGTGGATCGGACGCAGATGCATGTCGGCGAGACCATCCAAGGTCCTGCGATCTTGACGGAGCCCACAGGCACCAACATTCTTGAGCAAGGCTGGCAAGCAAAGTGCGTTGAAGGGGGATGCCTTGTGCTGACACGAGCTACAGCGCTGGAACGAAAAGAGGCAATCGGGACAACGGTCGATCCGGTCATGCTCGAAGTGTTCAATAACCTGTTCATGTCGATTGCGGAACAAATGGGGGCAACTTTAGCCAACACCGCCTATTCAGTGAACATCAAAGAACGCTATGATTTCTCTTGCGCGATATTCGACGCGGCTGGCGATTTGGTCGCCAACGCACCGCATGTCCCCGTGCATCTTGGGTCCATGTCTGAAAGCGTGCGTGTCATTCTGAAGCAGAACAGTGGCAAAATTCACCCTGGCGATGTGTTCATGATGAACAATCCATTCAACGGCGGCACGCATTTGCCGGATGTCACTGTGATCACCCCTGTGTTCGACGACGCTGGTGAGCGCATACTCTATACAGTAGCGAGCCGTGGCCACCATGCGGATATCGGAGGTAAGACCCCCGGTTCAGCCCCACCTGACAGCCGCAGGATCGAAGAAGAAGGCGTTCTGATCGACAATTTCCTATTGGTGCAACAAGGTCAGTTGCGCGATGCTCAGACGCGCGAACTTCTTGCATCTGGCAGCTACCCGTGTCGCAACATTGATCAAAACATGGCAGATCTTTCAGCGCAAATTGCCGCAAACACCACTGGTTTGAGCGAACTTCAAAAGATCACCAAACAATTTGGCGTCGAGACAGTGCATGCTTACATGTCTCATGTGCAAGACAACGCCGAGGAAAGTGTACGCCGCGTGCTTGATGTATTGCATGATTGTGACTTCACCTATCCGCTTGATAGCGGTGATCAAATCCAAGTGGCAATCTCCGTGGACAAACAGCGGCGCGAAGCAACGATCGACTTTACAGGCACCTCCGAACAGAATGGCTATAACTACAACGCGCCTTTGGCGATTTGTCGCGCCGTGGTCCTTTATGTGTTTCGCACATTGGTCGGCACGGACATCCCGATGAATGAAGGCTGCTTGAAACCGCTTACGCTTGTTGTTCCTGAAGGATCAATGATCAATCCCAAAGCTCCTGCGGCCGTTATTTCAGGCAATACTGAAGTCAGCCAAGCAATCGCAGATACGCTTTATGGTGCACTTGGTGTTATCGCAGGGAGCCAAGGAACGATGAACAATTTCGTCTATGGCAATGACAGTTATCAAAACTACGAAACCATTTGCGGAGGCACAGGCGCGGGCGACGGGTTTCATGGCACCGATGCGGTTCACAGTCACATGACAAACACAAGAATGACGGATCCAGAGGTTCTGGAAACGCGCTTCCCTGTGCGCCTTGATGAATTCTCAATACGCCAAGGATCAGGTGGCCAGGGTAAATATCAAGGCGGAGAAGGCATTATCAGACGGCTTCGTTTTCTTGAGCCAACCACGGTCACTGTTTTGTCCTCTCATCGTATAGTCCCTACACATGGGATCAATGGGGGGCGCGCCGGTGCAGTTGGTGAAAACTTCATCGAACGTGCAAATGGAAAAAAAGAGCTATTGCAAGGCAATGACGAAGCTCAGATGTGCGCTGAGGATGTGTTTGTCCTCAAATCCCCCGGTGGAGGTGGATGTGGAAAGGGATGAGTATCTATCGTGAAGTGTGGGTATGAGACGTTGGAATTTGCGGCGTCCTGCAGAAATCGTAGCGATGCAAAAAACTAACAATTGAAGCGTGAATTTTACTTACTAACGTAGAACGGCTTTGTTGCACAAATCGGTCTGAGGCCGATCTCCCCCTTACCCCAGACGGATTTAGCCTACAGCCACGGTAC
>NZ_CBFHVK010000042.1:0-8319 GCF_965659345.1 Planktotalea sp.
GTACCGTGGCTGTAGGCTAAATCCGTCTGGGGTAAGGGGGAGATCGGCCTCAGACCGATTTGTGCAACAAAGCCCCTGCGCAATCAAAAGTCTTTAGTGATGATGGCACTTAACCTGCTTCATCACATAGTGGGAACCCGTCTTAAGAGTTGCAACCTGACGGTATACTGGTGGGTAAGAAACCAGCTCGATGCGACCATTGCGGTGCTCGTACTGCTTTTTGCCACCCTTAACGAGGTGCTTTGTGTAGTGGTATGTCGCTGGAACCAGCTCTTTGTCGTAGCAAGCGACTGTCTTGCCTTCCCAGGCCATTGCTGGCGCTGCGAAACCGATTGCTGCGATAACTGCTGTAAATAGGGTCTTTTTCATTTGTAACACTCCAATAATATGCTCAACTAAGGCACGAACCTTTCACCAATTCATCGCGTCAAGAATTAGAATAGATCGTGTTTTAATTGTGTTTGTGGCTAATTTATTGAAAAAACGATTATTACCCTAAAATCCGAGCCAATAAAAAAAGCGCGAGACCGAAGTCTCACGCTTTAATTGACAGCAACGCTCAGCGCATAATTGCAGGCTGTGCGCCGATTATCTACTTAGTGATGGCAAGAGATCTCGCGCATTACATAGTGTGCGTCAGAAGTCTTAGTGCGAACTTCTTTGTACACTGGTGGGTAAGCAACAAGCTCGATGTGACCATTGCGGTGCTCATACTGAGACTTGCCTGCTTTAACGAGTACTTTCGTTGCAGAGTACTTTGCAGGGACAAGGTGCTTGTCGTAGCAAGCTACTGTTTTGCCTTCCCAAGCCATTGCAGGTGCTGCGAATGCGATTGCTGCGACTACAGCGGAAACGAGTGTCTTCTTCATGAAATTTCCTCCAGGTTAACCTTCACGTATCAAAAACTTACCTTAAACAAACTTGCCGCAGCTATAGGGAAAACAGTGTTCTCCCGTACGAGGTTAACCAAAACCCCTTATTTTACTTGCATTTGGGAAATAATGTGATGTTTCAGCACCAGTTTTATCAACAGGCTCTAAGATGAAAAAAGGCGAATTTGTGATGGGTGCGAAACAGTTGAGCTATCTTGTTTAGATTGTTCACTTATTTGTCTGAAAAGGCAGATCAGAAAGCCGAATCGTTCAGGTTCCCAGACAGGTTGCGCCCTCACTTACTCACACGTCCCCGTGATTTTTGAAAGCCAACCCACGTCAAAATGCAAAACACCGGCAAAGAGATGCCAGTGTTTCAACTCAATCAGGCAAAAACCGGCCTAAAGCGCTACGGCGTCGCCTCTTCCACAATCACGAGATCGCGCTCAGAAGCGCCACGTGCAAAATCCAACGCTGCTTGATACGCCGCTGAATGGTAGCAATCATGCGCGGCTTGCAGCGATGGGAAGCGCGCAACGACGTTTCGAGCACGATCACGCCCCTCTAGCTGCTCATGCTTACCTGCACGCGCAAGAAACACGCCGCCATGATCCGCAATCGCGCCCGTCGCGCGGCTTGCGTATTCTTTATATGCGGCCTCATCAGTCACGTGCACATTTGCAATCCATAATGCTGTTGGCATGTTCTATCCTTCCAGTATTTTCTTAGCAGCGGAAATGGCTGCGTCAGCGTTGCTCGCATCCTTGCCCCCGCCTTGCGCCATATCTGGACGGCCTCCGCCACCCTTACCACCAAGCTCCACAACTGCGGCCTTCACAAGATCAACAGCGGAAACTTGGCCTTTGCAATCATCTGTAACGCCAGCTGCAACCGCCGCTTTGCCGCAAGTATCAGCAATCAAAAGCACCGCACCGGAGCCGATGCGCGCTTTATGCTCATCAATCAACGACGGAAGATCCTTGCCAGAAACCCCGGACAGAACCTGAGCGACAAAATTCATGCCGTTTACTGTTTCAGCCTCGGTGCCACCCTGCCCGCTTCCGCCAGACATCGCCAGTTCTCGGCGCAGCTGTGCGACTTCATTGCTCAACGCTTTGCGCTCTTCCAGCAATGCTTTGACACGCGCAGGTGCGTCGGTGGCAGGCGCTTTTAGATCAAGCGCAATTTCAGCAAGACGCATATCTTGCGCACGCAAGTGATCAAGCGCCGGTTGTCCGGTCAACGCTTCGATCCTGCGAACCCCTGCACTAGACGCACTGTCACCCAAAAGCACAAAGGCACCGATATCACCCGTTTGACGGACATGCGTGCCGCCACAAAGCTCCAGTGAATAGGTATCGCCCTGTGCGCCTTTGCCAGATCCCGCTTGCGTTCCCATAGAAACAACGCGCACTTCATCGCCATATTTTTCACCAAACAACGCTTGCGCACCCAATGCACGTGCATCGTCTGGTGTCATAATACGTGTGTCCACCGGTGCATTTTGACGGATGTAGGTGTTGACGTCCTTCTCCACCCGCGCAATTTCAGCCAAACTCAGCGCGTTGCCATGTGAGAAATCAAAGCGCAAACGATCTTCTGCATTCAACGATCCACGCTGCGCCACATGATCACCTAGTGTTTCGCGCAGAGCTTCATGTAGCAAATGCGTCGCAGAATGGTTCGCGCGAATTGATGTGCGACGTAGGTGATCAACTTCCAAAACAGCGGCACTGCCTTTGGAAATCTCACCCTCTTCAATCGTTGCGACATGAATGAAGATGCCTTGGCTCTTCTTTGTGTCAGTTACTTTCGCAACCCCTGTTTCGGTTTTAATCACACCTTGGTCGCCAACTTGACCACCGCTTTCGGCATAGAATGGCGTTTGGTTCAGAATGATCTGTACCTCTTGCCCCACTTTTGCGCTTTCAGCCTGTTTGCCATCGACAACAAGCGTTGCGATCTGACCCTCGGCTGTTTCCGTGTCATAGCCAAGGAAATCGGTCGCGCCTTGTGCATCAAGAATATCGAACCAGATGGCACTATCTGCGGCCTCTCCCGTTCCAGACCAAGCAGCGCGCGCTTTTGCTTTCTGCGCATCCATCGCTTTGTTGAACCCATCAACATCCGCCTCACGCCCTTTTTCGCGCAGCGCATCTTGGGTCAAATCAAGCGGGAAACCGTATGTGTCATAGAGCTTAAAAGCCGCATCACCGGAAAACACTTGCCCTTCTGGCAAGCCGACCAGCTCATCATCAAGCAGCTTTAATCCGCGATCCAAGGTTTTCTTGAAACGTGTCTCCTCTTGGCGAAGCGTCTCTTCAATCAAGGCTTGGGCCTGACCAAGCTCGGGAAACGCTGCGCCCATCTGGCGTACAAGCGCAGGCACAAGCCGGTGCATCAATGGATCCTTCGCACCTAGCAAGTGTGCGTGACGCATCGCACGGCGCATAATACGACGCAAAACATAGCCGCGCCCGTCGTTCGCAGGCATCACACCGTCAGCGATCAAGAAAGAGGTCGAGCGCAAATGATCCGCAATCACGCGGTGATGCGTGTTGGTTGGACCATCAGGATCAACACTTGTGGCATCTGCGCTCGCTTCGATCAGCGCGCGCATCAAATCAGTGTCATAGTTGTCATGCTTGCCTTGCAACAACGCACCAATCCGTTCGAGCCCCATGCCCGTATCAATGCTTTGCATTTCGAGCGGCTTTAAAGTGCCATCCTCAAATTGCTCATTCTGCATGAAAACGATGTTCCAAATTTCAATGAAACGATCACCGTCTTCTTCCGGGCTTCCGGGAGGGCCGCCCCAAATATGCTCGCCATGATCAAAGAAGATTTCCGTGCAAGGCCCGCAAGGACCCGTTGGCCCCATGCGCCAAAAGTTGTCATCGGTCGCAATGCGAATAATCCGATCATCGCTAAGCCCGGCAACTTTCTTCCAAATGTCCGCGGCTTCGTCATCTGTATGATATACTGTGACCAGCAGCTTATCTTTTGGAATTTGAAATTCCACTGTAAGCAACTCCCACGCGTAGGCGATCGCTTCGGACTTGAAATAATTTCCAAAACTGAAGTTACCGAGCATCTCAAAAAAGGTGTGATGACGCGCTGTGTAGCCAACATTGTCCAAATCGTTGTGCTTGCCACCAGCGCGCACACATTTTTGCGACGTCGTTGCGCGGTTGTAGTCCCGCGTTTCCAAGCCTGTGAACAGATTCTTAAATTGAACCATTCCCGAGTTCGCAAACATCAGCGTTGGATCATTGCGCGGGACCAAAGGGCTCGACGGAACAATCGCGTGCCCTTGCTTTTCGAAGTAGTTTAGAAATGTGGATCGAATATCGTTGAGACTTGCCATGTGACATATGCCTTTTGGGCCTGAATTGCGTTACAGTTGGGATAACGCTCCAACTTAGCACTGTCCACAGGCCACGCTGACATGAACGTTTTTCACTCTCAAAACAAACAAAGCGCCCCCAAACGGCGGCGCTTTGTGTCAATAATCGTAACTTTTTGAAGCTTTATGCTTCTAAGATATCGTCATCATCTTTTTGCTCTTCTTTCGGCATTTCGAAATCAAGACCATGCGACGCGCGAATTTTGTCTTCGATCTCATAAGAAATGCGTGTGTTTTCTTTCAAAAACGTTTTCGCATTTTCCCGACCCTGCCCGATGCGTTCATCACCATAGCTGAACCAAGAACCCGACTTGTCAACGATGCCAGCTTTTACCCCAAGGTCCAGTAGCTCGCCCATTTTGGAAATACCTTCCCCATACATGATGTCGAATTCGACCTGTTTGAACGGTGGGGCAACCTTATTCTTCACAACCTTAACACGGGTGGCGTTTCCGACGACCTCATCACGATCCTTCAACGCGCCGATGCGGCGAATATCTAGGCGCACAGATGAATAGAACTTCAAAGCGTTACCGCCAGTCGTTGTCTCAGGGGATCCAAACATCACACCAATCTTCATCCTGATCTGGTTGATAAAGATAACCATACAATTGGAGCGACTGATTGAACCCGTCAGTTTTCTCATCGCTTGGCTCATGAGACGCGCATGCACGCCAACACTGCTATCGCCCATATCCCCTTCGAGCTCGGACTTTGGCGTAAGTGCCGCGACGGAGTCGACAACAATCATATTTACCGCGCCTGAGCGCACCAAAGTATCAACGATCTCGAGCGCTTGTTCTCCAGTATCTGGCTGTGAAATCAGCAATTCATCAAGATTAACGCCAAGCTTCTTTGCATACTGTGGATCGAGCGCATGCTCAGCATCAACGAATGCACATACGCCACCCTTCTTTTGCTCCTCTGCGACAGTGTGCAAAGTAAGTGTTGTCTTACCAGAGCTTTCTGGACCGTAGATTTCAACGATGCGACCCTTTGGCAATCCGCCAATGCCAAGTGCGATATCAAGACCAAGGGAGCCTGTTGAGGTCGCCTCGATCTGCTGGACAGCGTTTTCATCGCCCAATTTCATAATCGAGCCCTTACCGAACTGACGTTCGATTTGCGCCAATGCGCTATCAAGGGCTTTTTGCTTGTCTGCTGCTGCTTTGCTGCTCATGTTCAATAAATCTGCCGTTGCCATTGTTTCTGCTTCCTTATTTCATATGCCACAGGTCGCAGCAATCGGTTCGCATGTTCTCTTCTTGTTCTAAATGGATACAAAAAGAGAACAAATCAAGCTAAATCTTCATTCTGGTAGATTCCACCAGATCGGTTAAGAATGCGTTTAGAACGTCAGAGAATATGGAAATTTCACTATGCTTGTGTTTTGGAAGGAAAAATTGGTTCTGCTCTCTGTTCCAAAGACAGGGACCACTGCAATTGAAAAAGCACTCGCAGGGACCGCGTCGATGATCATTTCCGACCCGCCGGAACTCAAGCATGCGCCAGTTTACCGCTACAACAGATTCTTTCGTCCTATGTTTGAGAAAGCCTGCAAAGCCGAGATGGAGACTTTTGCGATGATGCGCGAACCCATCAGCTGGCTCGGAAGTTGGTATAAATACCGTCAACGCCCATTCCTGGACGGAAAGCAAAACTCAACCGCAAACATCAGTTTTGATGACTTTGTGTTAGCGTATATGAAAGGTGACAAACCTCCCTTCGCCAACGTGGGGTCGCAAGCCAAATTTTTGGAACCACGGCCAAATGGCACAAAGGTTGATCATTTGTTCAAATATGAAGACACGTCAGGCTGGGTGGGTTTTTTGGAGAACCGGTTTCAAAGATCTTTAACGTTCGAAAGACTGAACGTGTCCGCCGGAGGCCCACCAAAACTTTCCCCTAAAGTTGAAGAACGCCTGCGCCGAAAATTGCCCGAGGAATTTGAGCTTTGGGAACAGCTTTAAGCGCTGAGTTGGCTCTGAACAGTTGATGTAAGCTCTGCCAAAGAAAACGGTTTGGGTAGAAAGACTGATTTAGATAGCAAAGGGCATTGCCCCTTAAATGCGCCCTCTGCGTAGCCTGATATGAAGATTACATTGACGTCAGGCCGCCGTTTCATCGCCTCTTGAACCCAAGTGGGGCCGTCCATCCCAGGCATGACAACATCGGTAACGAAGATGTCTACCTTTAAATTTTCATCCTCGAGCAGTGAAAGCGCAGATTCTGCAGAGTCTGCTTCGATGACCTCAAAACCACGCATACTCAAAGCACGCGACGCAAATGCGCGTACTGGTGCTTCGTCCTCGACTAACAGAACGACGCCGCTGCATTGCTCAGTCGCTTTCGGGCTAACATGCTCTGTCGATTTTCGCTGCAAGCTAACAGCACTTTCGCTCGCTGGAAAAAGAAGAGAAAAACAAGTGCCTTGCCCGACTTCGCTATCCGCAAAAATAAAGCCGCCTGTTTGTTTGACGATACCATAGGCAGTCGAAAGCCCTAAGCCGGTCCCCTCTCCAACACGTTTCGTTGTGTAAAATGGTTCAAATATTTTTTGCAAAGCATCTTCGTCGATTCCGACACCTTCGTCACTCACACGCACCACGATATAGTCACCTGCCGGAACAGTGACGCGATCTCGTTTGAGCGGCGCTGCAAGCGTTTGATCCTCTGTTTGTATCTTGATCTCTCCACCTTGCGGCATCGCATCGCGGGCATTCACGACTAAGTTCATAATGACTTGCTCAAGTTGGCGCTTATCAGCCCGCACCGCTTTCAGAACAGGGTCATGTGTCAGCGTAAGCGTTACAGTTTCGCCAACCAAACGATTCAGAAGATGAGTTAAGTCTGACAGGGTATTCCTTAAGTCAAGTTGTTCCAACTGAAGGGTTTGCTTGCGAGAGAATGCGAGAAGTTGACTAACTAAACCGGCAGCGCGATTTGCATTTTGATGAATTTGCATCAAATCTGCATAGTCTTGATCACCAGCATCATGTCGCAACAGCATTAAATCGCAGTGACCTGAAATAGCGGTTAATAGGTTGTTAAAATCATGTGCCACGCCGCCCGCCAACTGACCAATCGCTTGCATCTTTTGGCTTTGAACAAATTGTGCTTCGAGCGATTTGAGCTTTGTCGCATCAGTTAAAACGGCCACCAAGCAAGACTTAGAACTGTGCTCCATTTGCTTGAGCGCGACTTGCACAAAGGTCTCTTTCGTTGCGCCACGAACGCGCAGAAATTCTGCGTTGACGACGCTATTGTCGTTACAAGCAGCTGAAATCCAATCAGAAATCATTACGCCATGGCTATCAAATACGTCAGGAAGCGTTTTGTCACTAAGATCCGAATAGCCGAGAAGTGTCAAAGCGGCTGTATTCGCTTCATTTATCAGACCTTGCTCATCAATAAACAAAAGCGGGATTGGCAAGTCTTTGAGTGCTTTTGTCTGTGTCCTCTGTTCATCCGCGACAGGCGTCACAAAAATCTGTGATCGATCGCCTTGCAAGCGTTGGACTTCAACACTCGCTTTGATCGTTCCGCGGGTTGTTTGGAGTGTTTGCACCTGCCCATCCAGTGGCACATTCGTAAAGAACACGCGATCCAAAGACTTTACACGCTCACCAATTAAGGTGCGTGCAGCTTGGTTCATGAAAAGAATTGTCCCCTTTTTTCCAACGGTAAGCATCGCACTTTCAGGCGGCTCAGCGACCGTCGCGTGTTTTACGATATTACATCGCCAGAGCTGTTGATGTGCGTGCTGCTGCACGTAGATTTCAACGTCCGCGGACATACCGCTTAACTTTTCCTCAAAGCAGCCCTGCGCAAGTGTTTCGCGAGTAATCCTCGAGACGACGGAGGCTGAATTAGGCAAATATGGCTCAAAAAACTCAGCGACACGCTTTGCTTTTATTGAACGCTCCAGCGCCCTTTCATTTTGCCAAACAATTTCGCCGTCGTTTGGGCTTTGTTGCACAAATCGGTCTGAGGCCGATCTCCCCCTTACCCCAGACGGATTTAGCCTACAGCCACGGTACT
>NZ_CBFHVK010000043.1:0-8109 GCF_965659345.1 Planktotalea sp.
CCACCCTGCCCTACGTCGGGCAGGCCTCTCAGTGACAGAATGGCGGCTATTGTTTCGCTCAAACATTGAAATTGAGAGTGCATATAACCCTAGCGCTCGCAGTCGGGTTGGTGCCATCGGTTTGGGCCAACTGATGCCAGAGACCGCCTCAGATTTGCGCGTCGACCCCCACAATTGGCGGCAGAACCTTGATGGGTCTGCGCGGTATTTACTCATGATGTTGGAGCAGTTTGGCGACCCCCGACTGGCCCTAGCCGCATATAACGCTGGACCTAACGCAGTCGCCCAATACGCAGGCATCCCACCTTACCGAGAAACTCAAAACCACGTCAGCCGTGTGCTGGCCGTATTCAACAGGCTTGAGGGAGAAAACTCATGAGGCCAACCACAAAAAAAATTGTTACGCTTTGCACCCTCTTCTTGATGGTCGCGCAACCTGCCTTGGCGCAGTCCATTGATCTATCCCCCGTTCAGAACGTCCTGCAAGGCATCGTTGACGCTATCACAGGGCCGCTTGGCATCGTTATCGGCACACTCGCATTGATCGGCGTATTCCTATCATGGCTCTTCGGCATTCTTGATTTCCGGCAAGCCCTTTGGGTTGTTGTGGCCATCGCCGGCATCGCTGCCGCTCCCACAATCGTCGCCGCAATCTGGACGACATAGGGGACCCCAATGGCTGAACAATCTCGTCTTTTTCTGGGCCTCGTACGACCTCCCAAACTGTTGGGCCTGCCCATCATGTATGCGATGGTCTGGTTGTTCGGATCTGTTCTCGTTTTCTTGTGGGTTCAGCATTGGGTGGTCGCCGTCATAGCGGTGATCACCTACCCCCTTTTGTGGAAGGCCGCGGACTGGGACCCCAATTTCTTGGATGTGGTTGCCACAACGCTGCAAGAAACACCTCCAACAGCCAACCGCAAAATCCACGGGGGCGATAGCTATGCCCCGTGATACCGATTTTGACCCCCTCACCCTCTTGCCAAACTGGGTGAAGAAAGAAAAAGAACTGGCCCACATGCTTCCCTATGTGAGCCTCGTAGATGACTTAACCGTTCGGACGCGGGGAAACGAAATATTCCAATGCATCCGGTTGGAGGGCGTGAACAGTTACACCAAAGACGATGATCAACTCGACAAGATCCGCGCACTGTTCGCGTCTATTATTGCTCAGATCGGGCCCGAATTTTCATTCTACGTTCACAAAGTTTCCAAAGCCATCGACCCAGCCTTGGCGCCAATTGATGGCGACGACTTTGCCGCCACGGTGGATCAAAACTGGACAGAATTCCTCCACGGCAGCGGGTTGCGCGATAAAACTCTGACACTCACGGTCAGCAACCGCCCCCCTCTCGCCTCTAAAATTCTGTTCAGCAGCGAGAAATCTGTCCTTCAGCTGAAGGAACAGACAGCAAAGCGGATGCGCCGGTTGGCAGAGGTTGTCAGGGTTCTGAAGTCTACATTCGCAGACATGTCTCCTCGGTTACTGGCTGCCTCCGAGGGCGAGTTGTTGGGCTTTCTTGGCGGATTGAATACCGGCCAAGAATTACCGCTCTTTGCGTCCTCAAAATATGGATACCTGTCGCAAGACGTCGCGAACGCACGCATCACATTCAGAGGAGCAACCTTTGAGGTTTCTGACGGAGCGGTTGGTTCACGGTTCGGAACCAGTTTCGCCATCAAGAATTATCCCGCGAGAACATCCTGCACGATGTTTGATGAGTTAAACCTACCTGTCGACATGGTCGTCACGCACTCCTTCACCCCGATCAACAGCAACCTCATGGCCGGGCGGATCAAGAAGCAACAACGCCTCATGCGTGCTGCTGAAGACGGCGCAATCTCGCTAGAGGCAGAGCTGATTGATGCACTTGATGATCTGGAGTCAAAACGCCTGAGTTTTGGCGATCACCATATGAGCGTGACCGTATTCGCATCGTCAATTGACGATCTTACGTCCATTGCAGGCGAAGTTCGCAACACCGCCGCGATTGAAGGGGTGAACCTGGTCAATGAGGCGTTCGCCGCCCGAACCCACTTCTTTGCCCAGCATCCTGGAAATGCAGCAAAGCGCAGCCGGAAGGCCGCTGTCACCAACAAGAACTTCGCTGATTTCGCAGCCTTTCATCGGACACCACTCGGAAAGCGCGGCCACGAGGTTCCGTGGGGAACTACCATCACGATGTTTCCTACTCCTGAGCGGTCCGCACATTGGTTCAATTACCACGAGCATGGCTCACCTGATAAAGAGCCAACTGGCGGGCACACACTGATCCTTGGCCGTCCCGGCTCAGGTAAGTCGGTCCTGTCAGCATTTCTGATGACCCAAGCACGGCGGGCAAATGCGCGCATCTTCGTATTCGATTACCGCCTCGGGATGGAAATGGCTGTGCGTGCAAACGGTGGCCGCTACGCGGCAATCAACGCGGGTCAAGCAACAGGCCTTAATCCGCTATGGACCGAAATTGATGAGCGCGGGCAATCTTGGCTTGCCGACTGGCTAGCCTCCCTCCTCTACCGCGCCGACAAACCACTTACCCCGGCACAGACCAACCGCATCCAAGAGGTCGTTCGCCAAAACGCATCTGCCTCTGACGCTGATCTGCGCAACTGGCACGATCTCGCGTCGCTGTTTGTGTCCGCCGATGACGACGGCGATTTGCATGAGCGCTTGCAGGAATGGACGGCCGATGGCCGTTACGGCTGGATTTTTGGCCAGACCAAAGAAGACACGTTCTCGCTTGAAGGCGATATAGTCGGATTTGACCTTACAGGCATCTTGGACAGCGAAAGCGAAAAAGAGCGGATGGCCGTCCTGTCTTATCTGTTCCGTCGCGTCGAACGTGTGATCGAAGACCGCCAGCCAACGATCATAATCATCGATGAAGCTTGGAAGGCCCTCGATAACGGGTATTTTTCCGAACGCTTGTCCAATTGGCTTGTCACTGCGCGCAAGCAAAATGCGGTCGTTGTGATGATGACCCAATACGCCAGCCAGTTGGAACAAACCCGCACGGGTAGGACCATCGTGGAGGCCGTTCCGACACAGATCTTGCTGCCAAACATTCGGGCGAACGCGTCCGACTACGCGATGCTCAATCTTCAAAGCAAAGAACTCGATGTGCTGCTGACCACTGGCAGCAATTCTCGGCTTGGGCTCGTCAGAGACGATGAAGGTTCGGTCGTGATCAACGCTGACCTCAGTGCCTTGGGTCCGCTACTGACCATCCTCGGCGGGATGGAAAAAGGAGAACAATTGGTGGGTGCCGACTATCGCCAACGTCCAGATTTTTGGAGGACTTCATGAAACGAACCACTTTCATCCTATTGTGTGCGTTTGGCCTTAGTGCCTGCGGTGACTACCAGGGACCGAAGGCAAATTGCTTTGAACGAGACGTCGTTGCGCGATCAACCAACAGCTTGAGCTTCCTTCAATCACCTGGTGGCCGCGTCTCGACCAGCACCGCACCCGTTTCGGATTGCAACTTTGTTGCATTGGACGCGCCCATACAAACCGAAGCGCAGTAATGCGTGTATCCTTCACAGTTACTGCGATTGGAGTGATCTGGGCGTCTGCCGCAGTCAGCCAAGGCGTGCCAACTGTGGATGGAAACCTGTTTATCCGAAACGAAGCGGCCAACCTGCGTCGCGAAAGTGACTTAACCACACAAGCCGAACGCCTTTCAGCCGCAGAAGCAATTTCCGAAATCGAACGCGAACAACTCGCTGTGCTGCAGCAGATACTCGATGCTCAATCCAGTTTTGGTGGGCAGGGCATTCCAGCGATGGTGAGCACCCTCGAAGATGGCACTTTGCCTGAGCAATCGGCCGACAATTTGTATTCCCCTATCGATGGCAATCCCGGTGCCAATCAAATGTTCGGGGACGCAAATCTTAATATTGAGCAGCTCATCATCCGCGTGGCGCAAGAAACCCACGGTTTAACCGGGGTAAGTCAGGCAGGTCTCACTGTCGTCCAGTGGCGGTGTCTTCTGCAAGCTCTGATCTGGCAAGAAAGCCGCTTCACGATTGGAGCGCGATCCCCCGTCGGAGCCTTTGGCCTGACGCAAATCATGCCCGGAACTGCAGGTGATTTGGGCATAAACCCAGAGTACTATGACAGCCCATATCTGCAGGTCGAGGGTGGCGCACGATACCTTTCGCAGATGCTGCGCATGTTTGATGGCAACATCATCCATGCCCTTGCTGCCTATAACGCAGGGCCCGGCAATGTTCAGACCTATGGCGGCGTCCCGCCGTTCAAAGAAACGCAGCATTACGTTCAGGTCATCCCAGCAAAATACAATTTCTATCTAGCAAGGGTCGGTGGCGTTGACGCCTTGGGCACGATTGACCCCGCACTGCTTGCAAATTCGAACCTGTCGATCACCGGCTCGGGTGCCAGCTTTTACGCCAACAGCTCGATGCAAAACGTCGAAGCTGCAGCTCTGCGCATTCAGAACATTGTGCGACGCATCGGTCAAACTCAGGACGTTCAAGAGTCCCTCGCCCTCAATACCTACGCCCGCGCTGAATTGGTTCGTTTGGTGTCGACCCTGACCCGCCTCAAGGCCGTCCGAACCCGACCACTGAGCGACGCAGAACTCGCGATGGCCGCTGCACAACTCAGGGAAAATCAATTCATGGACTTCACATTGGAGGAACTCGACTAATGGAAACATTTTCAAATAGGGGAGCCACATTAGGCTCCACAGTCAAAACCGTCGTTTTGTGCTCGATAGGCTTCATAGCCGCGCCCGGCCTTATGGGGAGCGGCGCTGCCTTTGCGCAGGGTGTCCCAACCGTTGATACGCGAAATATTGCACAAGAAATCCAGCAACTACGACAAATGATCGAAGATGAGGTCCTGCAAAACGAACAATTGCAGCAAGCACTGAACCAACTCGACACCCTGCGCGAGCAGTACGCCAAATTGCAGGAAACCTACGCAGCCCTTACCGGACTGATGGATATCCCAGAAATCATCACGACGCAGTTTGAAGCTGAGTTGAACGGAATTCTAGACCAAGAGTTCGGCGACATTCTTGCAACGATCGATGCCATCAAGAATGGCGACTGGTCTCGACTGGCGGGCAATGGTGCACCCGGCATCCAGACACAAATGACCCGCGTTCTGGCTGATGCGGGGTTTGACGAAGACACCTTGTCAGAGATGGCAAACAGCGGGGCGGCTGGTGCGAAACGCATTGCCCAACAAGCAACCACAGGTGCTGTCATGTCTGCCGCTGCCCAGAACAGTTATGAAAAAGCGGGCCAATCGCTGGAGCGCGTAGACCGTCTCGTCGGCATGATCGGCGATATGGAAGAGCTTAAAGACAGCGTTGACCTCAACACCCGTGTCACAGCCGAACTTGCAATCGCCTTGGTCGCACAATGGCAGTTGGAGGCTGTGCAGACCGTTGGGTCGGGCCAAGCGGGCGTTCTGGATGCAGCGACGCTCGCGGAAGAGCAGCAGTTCATGGATTTCACGCTCCCCACTCTGACTGCTGATTGATTAAGGAACAGGGTGTGACACAGGAAACTGACATCGTTGAAGAGGAGCTCATTTACGGCGCGCGGCGACGTGAACAGCTTTGGCAGAAGCTCGCGCTATCAGGTTTGGTGTTCGGGATTATCGGATGCCTGTCAGCTGCTACTGTTGCAATCCTCGATGTCGATCCAGACCCCATTGTTGTTCCCTATAATCCAGAAACAGGAATGGCCCTTCCCAACGCATCGGTTGGCGCTGTTCGCGTGACCGAGAATGAAGCCATTATCGAGTCAGTCGTCTTCCGCTACGTGACAGATCGTGAAACCTACAACCAACTCGACAATGACTTGCGCGTTCGCAGCATTCTAGAACGTTCTGATCGGGCAGCCGAAGCATCCATGCGGTCCTTATGGGACAGTGCAAACCCAAACTATCCACCAGAAGTTTATGGCGATGCTGGTCGTCTCGATGTCGAAATCCTCAGCATCAATCGGATCGGGGTGAACCGCGCACAGGTTCGGATGCGTAAGCGTCTTACATCGCCCCAAGGCGTACAAGCAGGCCTTTTCACCGCGACGCTGCTATTTGAATTCAGACCAGAAGAGCGTCGTTCGATTGATGACGTCTGGAGCAATCCATTCGGTTTCACCGTCATTGAATACGCAATCCGCTCAGATAGATTGGAGAACTGATATGACGGCCCTTAAGCCAACCATTCTGTCTATCGCGCTAACCTTGATCGCCGCCCCTGCCCTCGCAGAGTACATCCCGCGCTCGGGTGGTAATGATAACCGCGTGCGCGTCGCGACATATCAGGACGGTCAGGTTTACCGTCTGAGCGTTAGCTTAACGCATGTAACGACAGTGGAGTTCGGGCAAGGCGAAACAATCCGGTCGATTATCGCCGGTGACACCGAAGGATTCCAACTTGATGGTGTTCCCGGCGGACGGGCCTTTGCGGTCAAGCCAAACGCACGTGGCGTTCACACCAACATCACGGTCTATACCAATCGGCGCAGCTACTATTTCAATGTGACAGAAGCATCGTCTCCAACCTACTACGTTGTCCAGTTTCGGTATCCTGAAGACAACGTGCGCCCAACCAATGCGGTCGCACAACAAGCCCCCAACTATAACTATGCAGCCAGTGATCAGACCGAGTTCACCCCAACGTCGGTGTGGGACGATGGCACTTTCACGTATTTCCGGTTTCCGCGAAGTTCGCCTGTCCCTGCGATCTTTCGATCTACCACTGGGAGTGAACGCACGGTCAACAGCCAACAAATTGAGGACGGCGTTTTGCGTGTTTCGGGCGTCAGCAACCAATGGGTTCTTCGACTCGGAGAAGACGTGGTCTGCATTCAAGCTAGCGCTGGAGGATCAGGATCATGAGCGATCAACCCGATTTAGAAAAACGCTTAGCCGCATTGGAAGGCAGTTCTTCTTCATCCGCCCGGAAGAGGCCATCTATGAAAGTGGCTGCGGCAGGCATCATTGGTATCGCAGCGCTAGGAGGGTTCGCATATTTGGCTTTGCAGCCAGCGGTCGATTTACCCCTACCCACAGCCCAACCAGAGGAATTCCAATCTGAAGGCGAAGGATTTGGTGATATTGCTCCGTTTGTTCCTCCTCTTCCACCAGACCCCGAAGTTCAGATCGTAGAAACACAGGTCGAGCCAAATGCGGAATTGTTGGCACAACTCGCGGCGCTACAGACACAAATCGAAGCCTTGCAGAACGCCGAGCAGCCAGTGGTCGAAGACGACACTGCTGCGGCAGATGCCATCAATTCCTTGAGCGAACAAATTGCTGCTCTTCAGGCGTCTTCGGAAAGCGCTCAGGAACAGTTCCAAAATGAACTTGAGGCGAGAGATCGCGAGCTTGAACGATTACGCATGGACCTTGAGCTTGCCCAGCTTCAGCCGCCAACACCCGCATCAAGTCCGTCTCAAAATGATCTGTTGGAGGCGGAACAGCTTCGGCTTCAACGAGAGAACGAAGCACGCAGAATGGCAGAACTGGAACGACGTCGTGCAGAAGAACTGGCCTTCCAGCAAGCCCGCATAGAATCCCCGACAATTGCCTTTGGTGGCGGTGCTGGGGCCGATGGCTCTGACGCCCTCAGCGAACGTACCCTCGGAGCGATCCAAGATTTCGTTGTGAACGGAGCACTACCGTCCCAAGTCACCCAAGCAGAAGTCATCGCCAATCCAGCAAATACGGTCGTCCAAGGTACAATGATACAAGCGGTGACCGAAACAGCCTTGGACAGTTCATTGCCCGGCGCGATACGCGCGATAATTTCAGAAGATGTCTATTCCTTTGACGGGTCGCGCATTCTGATCCCGCGTGGGTCACGCTTGATCGGGCGCTATCAATCTGGTGTAGAAATTGCCCAACAGCGGGTCACGGTCGCTTGGGATAGAATTATCATGCCCAATAACCAGACAGTGACAATTAGCTCGTTCGGAGGCGATGAACTTGGTCGTTCCGGCGTAACAGGTGTCGTCGACACCCGTTTTGGCGAACGCTTCGGTTCTGCAGCGCTGATCTCGCTCATAACCGCCCTGCCCGGCGCTGCTGCCGCTCAGGTTGAAGATGAGGCTTCCGCAGAAGTT
>NZ_CBFHVK010000044.1:0-5773 GCF_965659345.1 Planktotalea sp.
TGGCCTAAGCAATCCAGACCAAGGTAAATCATCAAGGGCGGTAAATATGCGTTCGATGATGACCGTCCGAAGGTCATCCGACATGTTTCCATCTACAAGGATCGCGGGAAAATCGATGACTGAACACGCGCTTGCGATAAAGGTCGCGAGGGCGGGCGCTGCTTCTGACAGCCAATCCTCAAAAATGTCAGGTTCTTGTAAGTGCCACTGAGCATTCGGATCTAAAGTAAATGTTGGATCGTCGAAATGATCCGCAAATCGACGTTCGAGACCAATGAATGAAGCGGTATCCACAAGCTGACTTTGACGACCCGCTCCAGACTGCATTGGGAAAGGGCCTACGGCCCCGGCATTGCCTTTGCGCCCTGCGTAGAGAGCGCCGTTCAAGACCAGGCCACCACCAACAAAGTGACCAATATAAATGTACAGAAAATCCAGCGGTTTTTCGATATTTCCGAAGGTTAACTCTGCGCCACAGGCACTCGTTGCATCGTTGCCAAGAAACACACGAAAATCGAAAAGCGTTTCGACCTCCGCACGCAAATCAAAGCCCTGCCAAGCGGCCATTGCCGATGGTGCGACGCCAATCACATTCGCCCATTCCCATAGAAAATAAGGGGACGCGATACCCAGACCTGAGATGCGGCTTCTGTCAATGTCTGACAATGTGCCACATATCTTGGCGACAGCACTTTGGACGAACGCCAGCGTCTTTTCCGGCGTTGGGTAGCTATACGTCTTTTCGATATGTGCCAGCTCTTCACCCACAAAGTTGACCAAAATGAGTTCTGCGGACCTGCGGCCCACTTTCAGCCCAAAGAAATAAGCGCCATTCGGATCAAGACGCATTGGGATGGACGGCTGGCCGATTTTTCCACGAACCTTGTCGCCCTTTTTAAGGAGGCCTTCACTTTCAAGCGCGCGGACGATCACCGAAACGGTTTGCGCAGAAAGCCCGGTGCGGCGTGCAATCTCGGCCTTTGCAAGGGGTCCCACACGGCGCAGGATTGTCAGAACCAGTCGTTCATTACGATCGCGCATACCGGTTTGGTTCGATCCTGTTGCGTCGAACTTATCAATAAAATCAATGCTTTCAAGCTCAACGGAATCCATTGGTGCGAAGATCCTCCCACGCAATGATGATAGCAAATCTAGACGTGCGTCAATACTAAATCATTTTGAATTAGTTATTGACGAGAGAGGCGAATCGAACTTACCTTCCGGTAGCGCACGATGCGTGTTGGGCGAGAAAGCCTATGTCTTTGGGAGGATACTATGAAAAAACTGACAACAGTCGCTGCGGCGGCCCTTATTGCGTCTGCGGGCGCGTCTTTTGCAGACGGCCACGCGACCACCGTTTGCCTAATCACCAAAACAGACACCAATCCATTCTTCGTGAAAATGCGCGAAGGCGCAGAAGCGAAGGCTGAAGAGCTTGGGATGACGCTCAAATCATACGCCGGTAAAATCGATGGTGATCACGAAACACAGGTGCAAGCGATTGAAACCTGCATTCTGGATGGCGCTAAGGGCATTCTTTTGACTGCATCCGACACATCCTCGATCGTGCCCGCTGTTGAGCAAGCGCGTGACGCTGGTTTGCTGGTCATCGCCTTGGATACGCCATTGTCGCCCATCGATGCAGCAGACGCGACGTTCGCAACGGACAACTTTCTTGCTGGTGAACTGATCGGCCAATGGGCCGCTGGGCAAATCGGCGATACGTCCACTGCGAAAATCGGTATGATGAATATCAATGTCTCCCAGCCGACCGTAGGTGTTCTGCGGAACCAAGGCTTCTTGCAAGGGTTCGGTATTGATCTGGCCGATCCGGCCAAATGGGGTGACGAGACCGATGCGCGCATCGTGAACAACGAAGTCACTAACGCGAACGAGGAGGGTGGCCGTAAGTCAATGGAAAACCTTCTGACCATGGATGATGGTACGAACGTTCTCTACACCATCAACGAGCCAGCTGCCGCCGGTGCCTACGAGACGCTGAAAGACTTCGGTAAAACGGACGATGTGATCGTCGTATCCGTTGATGGTGGTTGCCCAGGCATTCAGGCCGTTGCAGACGGCGAACTTGGTGCGACCTCGCAGCAGTACCCATTGCTGATGGCGTCCTTGGGTGTTGAGGCCGTAAAAGCATGGGCGGACTCAGGCGAAAAGCCTGAAAACACCCCTGGCAAAGACTTCTTCGACACAGGTGTAGCGCTGGTCACGGATGCGCCTGTCGATGGCGTTCCTTCGATCTCCTCCGCCAAAGGTCTGGAGCTGTGCTGGGGCTAATCTCGCCCAATGCATCAAGGGAAGGTGCCGTGCGTGCCTTCCCTTTCTAATTTAGTGAAGCCAAAAAAACCTTCACGACACACAAAAACAATGCTTCGATAATCGAACAGCAAAGGCACGTCATAGTGTCAACGGGGGACGCATGTCAGAAAGCAGTGCAAAGAAAGACTTTGAAACCGGCTTGGAAGGCGCAACCGAAGCCGTTGCCGAGTTCGAAGACACGAAAAAGGGATTTGTCGGCCGCGTACAACATGCCTTGCATGTGAACCCCGCGCTTGTCCCACTCATCGTTCTGATCGCCTCCGTCATCCTGTTTGGCATGTTGATCGGACAAAGGTTCTTTTCGCCCTTCGCAATGACCCTTATCCTGCAGCAAGTGCAGATCGTCGGTATTGTTGCCGCCGCGCAGAGTCTGGTCATTCTGACGGCTGGCATCGACCTGAGCGTGGGGGCTATTATGGTGCTGTCCTCGGTCGTCATGGGTCAGTTTACATTCCGCTACGGCATGCCTGTTGAGGTTGCTGTCATGTGTGGTCTTGCCGTTGGTATGGCCTGCGGTGCGATCAACGGCTGGCTGGTGGCTTATATGAAGTTGCCACCGTTCATCGTAACCCTTGGCACGTGGCAAATCGTTCTGGCCGCCAACTTCCTTTATTCCGCGAACGAGACTATTCGCAGTGCGGATATCGAGGATCAGGCACCGCTGCTCCAGGTGTTCGGCACGAAATTCAAAATGGGCGGCGCGACCCTGACTCTGGGCGTGATTTTCATGCTGCTTCTGATGGTCACTCTTGCCTATGCACTCAAACAAACGGCTTGGGGTCGGCATGTCTATGCAGTTGGAGATGACCCCGACGCGGCAGAGCTTGCAGGCGTGAATGTCAAGCGCACGCTTATGTCTGTATATCTGATTTCTGGTCTCATCTGCGCCTTTGCAGGCTGGGCCATGGTCGGCCGGATTGGTTCGATCTCACCAACGGTTGGGCAACTGGCCAACATTGAAAGTATCACTGCGGTTGTGATCGGGGGTATCTCCCTCTTTGGGGGGCGCGGGTCGATCCTGGGTGCACTGTTCGGAGCCTTGATTGTGGGCGTGTTCACCTTGGGTCTACGTCTGCTTGGAGCCGATGCGCAATGGACGTTCCTCCTGATTGGTTTGCTGATCATCGCGGCGGTTGCCGTCGACCAATGGATTAGAAAGGTGTCTGCATAATGGAACCAATCCTCAAAGCGCGTAACCTTGTGAAACGCTATGGCCGTGTGACCGCCCTTGATCACTGTGATTTCGAACTGATGCCTGGTGAAATCCTGGGGGTCATTGGTGACAATGGCGCGGGCAAATCAACCCTGATCAAAGTGTTATGTGGCGCGGTAATCCCGGACCAGGGGGATGTGTTTTTGGATGGCAAAAAGGTGTCGTTCAACTCTCCAATCGAGGCTCGTGATCAGGGCATCGAGACGGTGTACCAAACACTCGCCATGAGCCCCGCCCTGTCAATCGCCGACAATATGTTCATGGGGCGCGAACTGCGCAAACCCGGGCTGATGGGCAAATTGTTCGGCCAACTCGACAAGCGCAAAATGGAGGACTTCGCCCGTGAAAAGCTGTCGGAGTTGGGATTGATGACTATTCAGAACATAAATCAGGCGGTCGAAACGCTTTCTGGTGGGCAACGCCAAGGTGTGGCTGTGGCGCGTGCCGCCGCATTTGGATCAAAGGTGATTATTCTGGATGAGCCCACCGCAGCCCTTGGTGTAAAGGAAAGCCGCCGTGTGCTGGATTTGATCCAAGACGTAAAAGCGCGCGGCATCCCGATCATTCTCATCAGCCACAATATGCCTCATGTGTTCGAGGTTTGTGACCGGATCCATATTCACAGGCTGGGCAAACGGCTGACCGTTATTGATCCCAAAGATCATGAAATGTCAGACGCCGTGGCCTATATGACAGGCGCTAAGTCCGCAGAGCTTGAGGCGACCTAATCATTAAACACTAAAAAAGCCCCTACGCGACACTGTCTCATAGGGGCTTTTTGATTTTAAAGTGCAGCTTTAATTGTCACGCTTTCACGACATCGCGCCAGGTGTGCTTTGGTTCAAATCCAACCATCCGCTTGGCCTTCTTGTTGGAAAAGAACGTCTCGTTCGGTTCCATCTCTGAGCGCACTTCAACGCCTTGGTAGAACTGTTCGATCACCTGATCCGAAGTTATGGCGACCGATAGGTCGTCATTGGACACGTTGAACACCTCATAGCCCAAACCATCTGTTTTCAGGCAACAGTCGACCATGTGCCCCAGATCACGCGCGTCGATGTAGGCGAATATGTTGCGACGGCGCAGGTCAGGATCTTTCACAAAGGCTGGGAACATCTCGGTATACTCGTGCGGTTCGATCACATTGTTTATCCGTAACCCGTAGATATCAGCGCCCGTACGCGCTTGGAACGATCGCGCCGTCATCTCATTGCAAACCTTTGACATTGCATAGCTGTCATGCGGCACAGTCGGGTGCGTCTCATCAATTGGAACGAACTCCGGTTTCAATTCACCATCAGCAAAGCACACCGCATAGGTGGTTTCAGAACTTGCAAAGATCACCTTACGCACGCCTAGCTTCATAGCCGCCTCGATCACATTGTAAGTGGTTATCGTGTTCTGCCGAAAGCACTCGCAATCGGTGCCAATCATCACGCGAGGCACAGCTGCAAAGTGCACGACAGCGTCATAGGTCGGAACGCCATTGCCTGTGTCCAATTCCGCGCCGTCGATGAATTGTGACATGGCCCCAATCACTTGGCCTGCATCGAATAGATCGACCAACAACTCAGGGCAATCGAGGCCCGAGGGCGTTTGATCGATGTTGACCACATGGTGGCCTCGTGCCTGCAAGTGTTGGACGGCCCACTTACCAGCCTTCCCGCTGCCCCCAGTAAAGAATACACGCATCCCACTCTCCAGTCTTTCGCATCAAATTGTTTGTCAGATCAGAACTAAACTCTGCCCGAGTGCGGCGCGTAGAGCAAGGCGCTGGTGTGCCCGTGCAAGACACTTCATTGCTCGTGATTTTAGAGGTCAGGGTCATTTTCAAACAGCAGAGATCAGGACTCATGTGCCTAAGGCCGTATTCGATCGGTGGATACAGCTTGCTCATTGATGATGCCGGAAACAAGTCTGCGATCACACTCGTAAAATCAGACGGTGTACCAGCCCATCAATCTGACGAAAGCCGGAAATATCTAGACCCAGGTGGTCCAAGGTTGGGGGCAGCTGCACATCGTCAGCCTCTTCGAAGTCATTGGTACGTTAAGCAACTTTCAAAATGTTACCAATGCACTTTTGGTATGTTCAAATCTGAGCTCATTAAAAAGGGGCCCATCAGGGCCCCTAGTTTTCGCATCAGAACTGGAAAAGTGTTATACTTTACCCTTCCAAGGCACGAGCCAAGTTTCCAGCGCGCGTACACCTACGTCGATCAAGAAG
>NZ_CBFHVK010000045.1:0-5735 GCF_965659345.1 Planktotalea sp.
AGTGGTCGAAGGCGCTCCCCTGCTAAGGGAGTAGGCCCGGAAGGGTCTCGAGGGTTCGAATCCCTTCGTCTCCGCCATTTCACCTATATTTACTGTAAAATTTCAGATAGATACGGGTGTTTTGCATTTATTAGACCCACAACCTAGCCCACATTTTTAAATAGATGGTGCTGGACTTTACGAGACCTCGTTAGCGAAGTCAGTGATCACTTTGCTCGCCATGTACTGAAAGAAGCGCTGAGCTTCCAACGACTTTGCCTTGGCTGAACCTGATTTGGACATTTTCACTATCGGCCCAAAGCCGACGTTAGAAAATCCAAAATGATAAATAATTGATTCCCCCAGAGCGGACACTCCCCAGTTAGCTTAGGTGCTGCTATTCAATACGTCGATCTAACCATGCCTAGTGCCTAGCAGCACAAATTAGCTGCCGGTCACTTGACCGAATGTATCGTCGTCACGATGCTGCGTTTCCTTGGCGGACGTTCGCCTTGCTTCCAAATGCTGCATTATGGCTGTTACCCTACGACCACCTCTGTTCAGCCTAGCTTCTTCAAACTTTAACTAAACCGACTGATACCGTACAAAAGCCCCATTAATGTTATTTTGTATCTCAATTTATGGAAAACTAATATGGTGGCCTCCATTTTTTACAAAGACCTGAGTGATAGGGTTAACTCTCTCGGCGGCTTTCACAACGCGCATTTGCACCTTGATCGGTCTCATACCTTAGACACCGTAAAAACCGGCGAACGCGAAAGCGCTGCGCATTCCACCTTGAGTCACAAACACAGCCTCATTTCGGGGATTCATCAAGGCCCTTGGTATTCCACCGAAAACTTGACTGCGCGCCTTAACCTTAGTCTCGATGAAATGGTTGACTGCAATACGCGCCGCGCTGATAGCGTCATTGATGTCACGGCAGATGGTTTGGGATTGCGCGCTTTGGAAACTGCTTTGGCCGTCGCTCAAGAACGTTCGCATGAAATCGAATTTCGAGCCGCGGTGTATTCACCGCTGGGCTTTCGCGAAGATGCCCCAGAACGATGGGATCTGATTGAAGAAGGTGCGAAGATCGCAAATTTTGTTGGCTGTTTGCCCGAACGAGATGATACCTTCGACTACCCTGATCATATTGGTTACGAGGCATCATGCAGTCTTATGATTGACCTCGCGATGCGTCATAATCTTGATCTACAAGTCCATACTGATCAAGCAAATCATCCCAATGAACGCGGCACTGAACGGCTACTTGATGTGATAGAGAACGATGGCGTTCGCTACGGAACACCTGACGCGCCCAAAATCTGGGTTGTACACATGATTTCTCCAACACTGTATTCAGATAAACGATGGAAGAAACTGGTTGAGCGTCTAAAGCGTGCGAATGTCGGCGTGATTTGTTGTCCATCTGCTGCGATTGGAATGCGCCAGTTAAGGGGCGTTATGACGCCGACGACAAATTCAATCGCACGCGTTCTTGAGCTCTGTGCCGCGGGAATTCAAGTTCGTCTTGGCAGTGACAATCTTGCAGATATGCTCTCGCCTTCGTCTACGGCTGTTCTGACGGACGAAGTGTACATTTTATCGGCAGCGTTGCGCTATTATGATATCGAGGTCTTAGCAAAGCTGGCCTGTGGCCACCTGTTAAGCAAAGATGACATTCAATCTATTCAAGCGCACTTGGAGGCAAATGATGTTGCAGTGGCTAAAGCAATCCGTCGGTGGGGGCCGCTCAGCTAAGCAAGTTGACACCTTGTTGGCCCAAGGTCCTATCGATCTTACTGACGCTCAAACGATCGCATCCTTCAAAGAGATTTCCAAAGACTTGCGCGCTCAACGTCCTGTCTGCCCCGTCACCTCTGGCGGGCTTTTACTAACGCGCGCCGATGATGTGAAAGCCGCCTTTTCTAACAAGCTGCTTTCGAACCAACCATCGCGCTTTTCCGCATTGGCCCCCAAGAACACTAAAAAATACGTGGCCGCATCAGTGGCGGCAAATATACCTCCGTTTTTGGATGCTCCCCGCCACGTTGAGGTTCGCAAATGGTTAAGCAAGTGTTTCTTTGAACGGTTTCGCGCGTTTGAACATCAGATCGAAGCGATTGCCCAAAAACATATCGACGGCATCGCACCAGCCTTACCCCATTTGTTAGTCGAAGAGATTGCGCGCAAGTTCGTCGTGGATGTCATAGGACAATTCGTCGGGATCGATGTTGCACCCGACGACATGAAGCAATTTACAGGCGCGCTTTTTCGACTATTTGCGCCAGCCGCTGATGCCGAGACGTTTAAGCAGACAAATGTAGGGCTAGCGAATGCACGTCACCAGTTGATTGCTGCATTGCACCAACGTCGCGCTGATCAAACAGACAGCCTTTTGAAACTGCTTGACCTTGCTGACCTACCAGATCTCGGCGGCACACAAAAAGACACTTTGATCGCCGACAATGCATTGCTGATCCTAGCCGATGGTGTCGAGAACGTCGAAGCTGCAATCGCGAATGTGATGATGCGTTTGCAAAATGTAGGTGGTGACGTCAACGCAGAGTATGTGCGTGAAACCGTTACTTCAGACACTCCCGGCCAGACTATTGCGCGGGTTGCGTCTCAAAACATGACAGTTGGTGGTGAGAAGGTTTCCGCTGGAACACCTGTCTTTTTGTCGCTCGCAAGTGCTAACGATAGCACTGAAACCGCCGAAGATTTCAGTTTTGGCATGGGGCGTCACAAGTGCATTGGCGAGCAACTTGCCGTCGCAATGATTTCCACGTTTAGCCGGATCCTCGCCGATCAAAAGCCTGAGATTGACACGTCAAATCTGCATTATGCGATGATGTTTGGACACAAATGGCCAAGGGGCGTAGTCCTTACAATCGACGGTTAAATCCATATCGGCATTCGATTACAGGCTTGGCAGGATCAGCTTTCGCTTCGCACCGCTGAATTTCGATTGAAACTGGCTGAGACCCTGACTGGCCAAACAACAAGAGATCCAGACCGGAATGCGTTTGTTAGGAAACGATAACTTAAACGCGACTTCAATGCTCTCGTTAGGGCCGACGGACCGATCCAAAAAGGCATAGCCAGCACCGGATTTGCGCGTATGCCCATCAAGATTTACAAGATCAATTTGCAAGCTAAGCCCGCTTAGTTTGCTCTTTTCCCAGATCTGATCAGACTTGTTGGTGACTATAACTGTGACATCGCCATTGCTCCCTTTCTTAAAAAACCTAGGGGCTCTAAGCATGCTGATTTCGGCTTTCGGAGCTTTTAGGCGGCTCTCAAAATCCCAATATCCCTGACGCTGCATCGACGGCTCCGGAAGCTGCGTCACACCGTCTATCGCTGCAATCAATTGTGCCACATGCGGACTGAGATCAGCAGCCGTAAATTGATGATCACTGTCGATCTCGATCACTTGTGATCCGCTTGGGTGCACGACATCGAGCGCGAGATCAAAGCGAGGGAACCTCATGCGCGCGGAATTCTTAGGGCACCTCGACATGCAATGTATCGTTGGAAACGCGGCCACACGATCGGGCCAGTAATCAAGGCTTAGAAGCACGCGTATGTCACGCCCCATATCGCGCAAACGCTCGGCAGTATGCAACATTACATTCGCACCGCCACAAAAACCGCCAAGCGACAGTGCGCCTTTCGGTTGAAGCGTATCAATTTCCATTGCCAATTGCTGAGCCAGCAATTCAAAATCCGCAATCTTTCGGTTCGGGAACTTGAAAAGTGAACCTGAGAAATAGAGAGGTCTGTCGCGCCCAATCGTTTCGGAGATGGACTGAACCTCAGCAGAGTCCTGACAGGCCCAAAAAAGAGGAGCGCCGGGTCTCAAGCTTCCAATACCATGTATTAGGCCATCTGGAAGAATTGCGCTTCCCGGCCAACCTGCCATGTTTTGGCGCACAAACCGCACAGCACGACCTTCAGTTTGTACGTTACCTTGCGTTGTCTTCGACAATGCCTCCACGAGACCGGAAAACGTAGGGTTCTCAAATAGCTCATTTGGGGAAATATCGCGTTTCAAAGCTATCTCTAAATTCAATAAAAGCTGCGTCGCGCTTAAACTGTCCCCCCCCATATCAAAGAAATCATCAAGCCCCGAAGGAGGCCGGCATTTTAGTATATTTATCCACTGAGCCGATACGGTTTTGGCGATTGGTGACATCGGCTCATCTGCGGCTGTATGAGCACCTGTGCGCGCCATCAGTGCGTGCATGCCTTCACGCTTTAGAAGCACGCGATCTACCTTCGCATTCGCCAATCGCGGCAATTGGTCCAAAACAGTAATCGCGTTCGGACACTTGAAGTCAATCAACTGGGTTTTCAAAAATGCCTTAACTTGTTCTTCTTGAACAGGTTTTCGTGTTGCAATCGTCAGACCGACACTTTCACCCAACGTGGGATGAGGTAACGCATATGCAGCGGCTTCTAGGATATCTGGCATCGTGAGTGCCGCGGTTTCCACCTCATGAGGGGAGACTTTTTCACCTCCGACATTAATCATCTCTTTCAAACGTCCTCGCAGATAGAGATAACCTTCCTCGTCCAATGTGCCAAGATCGCCAGTCCGAAACCAAGCGTCGAAGAAAACGGCTTCCTTCGCCATTCCTTCGTAACCCTCAAAGACGCTCGAACCCTTAACGCAAACTTCGCCAGTTTTGCCCGTTTCAACAGGATTTCCAAAACCATCAAAAATAGCGAGATCGACTCCAATAGGTTTGCCAACGCTGCCAACTCTCGTGTTTTTTGGGTCGTGCTCATTCGTTGCAATCTGACCAGCGGTTTCAGTCATCCCATACATTTCAACAACTGGGCATCCGAACAGCGCTTCTGCAGCGTTTTTCAAATCCGGTGGAACTGGAGCAGAAATACTACGGATGAACCGTAAAGAAGTCCTCACGTCCGCCGTCACATCTGGCTCAAGATCCTCAACCATTCGCCGCAAAATTGTAGGCACGACTTGTATCCAAGTTGGTCGCTTTGCAATGATCTCTTGTGCAAGCTGCATGGGAGAGCGCTTGTCTGTGATCGACACAGCTCCCTTCGTGGTCCAAGGTGCAAGCAAGACATCAACCAAGGCACCGATATGAAACGTCGGAAGGGCATTTAACGCATGGTCATCTAATGAAAGTTGATGTCCTGTCGCAATACTCTTAGCAGATGCATTGATAGCTTCAATCTGGATCGGAACACGTTTGGGCAGGCCTGTAGAACCTGAAGTGTGCAAGATTAATCTGCCCGCATTTTCGAGTTTCACCTCATTGAGAGGGACTTTTTTTGTTTTCATAAATTGCCATGCTTTGGCGACAATGGCGTCCCAATCCAACAACTCCATTGCTTGAAAAACAGGGCTTTTCTCTTGGACAAAGTCTTTGGAAAGTATTGCACAGTCTGCATCAGAATTTTGCACAATCTTCAAAATTTCTGCATCTGACAGATTTGGATTAATTGGCATGTAATCCGTGATCTCTGTGATGCAAAGCAGCGCAAAAAGTGCGGATTCATCGTCCCTCAAACAACCAACGACACGTCCAGGAAGCTTTTCAACTGATTCACAAAATGCTTGCTGGATTTGTTTGCGCAAGCGATGAACTTCATTAAAACTCAGTGACCAATCATTGCTCACTAGGGCTGTTTGAAGGGGCTTTGTTGCACAAATCGGGCACTGTAGGATTCACTGTGTGAATCCAGCGTGATAGCTCGCGGACATGAGCAGT
>NZ_CBFHVK010000046.1:0-4425 GCF_965659345.1 Planktotalea sp.
CGTTTGGTATCCTTTGTGTCTTTTGAGACTGGATACGAGAATTCACTAAATACAACATAATGACTATTATGCGAATTGGACCATTCAGTAGGCACATTGTCGGAGTGGCTATATAATGAGATTGAATTAATGAGACCGAGAGTGCTGTCTTCTCAACAGTTTAGGCTTTGTGCCGAATTGCCGCATCTGGACATGTTTGCCGAAAGAATTCCGGTTTCGAACTCCGCAGAAATACTCTGGGGCGTATTCACTTCCGCTAGATAGCAAGCAATGCAATCAAAACCGAATACCAAACAAGCCACCGGTTTCTTCTTGGTCGTTAAGACGCGTAGGGTTAACAAATTGCCATACATCGAAGTCATCCTGAAACCCATCCTCGGGTAAAGCGTCAGAATTCATTGAAACGATGTATTGGAAGCCGACCTTTTCCGCGTGGGCTGCACCAAGCTGAAGGGCCTTGGCTACCTGCCGTTCATCAACTCCATCAAAGAGATGACTGTCATGGATGAGAAAGCCAGGGCCAAGCCCGCGTTTGGTTGCAAGTTCAGCCAGCATCAAATCGAAACAGAAAATCTGCATGTTGTTGATGCCTTTGCTGCGCTGCGATTCAATCGAAACGTCAAACACCGGGCCGTTGTCCGTCGCACCGATGGTCAGGCTTCCAGCCTCTTCGTAGAGTGCAGTCGACAGGCTCTCAAAGACGAGGATCGCCTGTCCAACGATGTCGCTTCGTTCGTGAAGATCGCTCTGCAATGCCTGTTGTAACCGCGCACGTTCGATGTCGAGTTGCACTTGCGTGCTTTCGATCCGCTCCGCGATCTCCAACTGCTGGCGCAACGCTTCTACGTCAGCTTCGGAACGGCCAAGCTCTTGCTGTATGCTGGTATAGTGTTCCAACGCGCCACCGGATTGCAGGATGCCCATGATCTGTTGGCGTCGTCGATCCTGTTCCGAGCGCTCATCGTCGCGTTCCTCAATCCTTTTCTCTGCTGCGGTGATCTCACTTGTAAGGTGAGACTGGCGGTTTCTCACAATTGCTTCGTGGAACTCAGAAACTTCCTCGAACCGCCGTCCGACTGTGTCAGGCAGAACAACACCGGCTTCTTTGTATAGTTTCTGGACGTTGGAAATCGCCGGAGGTGCCTCGCTTTCGAGCGCGGCTGTTAGTTGTAAAATAAGGTCCCTGTCGATGAGGTTGTCGTTGTTCATCGTGGAAATCGCGCGCGTAAGCTGGGACGCCTCCTGTTCGAGCGCCGCATACTCTGGAACGACATTGAATGTAGCAATCTGCTTTTTGAGCCGATCGGCCTTGCCTTGCGCAACGGTCAGGCGGGTGCGGAACTGTGCAGAAGTGCCATAAAAATCGCCAAGATTGCCCTGTTTTGCGGCCCTTCTTAGCTCCTTCATCGCCTTCTCCTGATCGCGGGTTTCCTGAAACTCCTGTGAGATATTGGCGTCAAGACCAAGGAGATAGGAGATCGCTACCTGTTGGTCCCAATTCTGCTGCTGTCCTGACTGCTGAGTTGGCTGCACGAATGCACCGCTCCCTTGCCGTCTAGCGAAGTAGGAAAAGAGAGAGCGGAATGTTGGACCGAAGCGTCCTTTAGCCTCGTCGTTGGTTGGCAAGCCAAACAGAAGCGTTCCTAGAACGAGCTTCCAGTTTGCTTGGGATATGATCAGATCGCCAGTCTTCTTATCGAGATCGGGCTGAATCGGCCAATGTTCAGTCTCACCCTGTATGCTTATTTTCGAAGGTTTCTCCCCAGAGCGCGCAGCAGTTACGATATGCCCGCCAATGTCCGCCTGCACTTCAAATTTATATGGCGTCAGCGCCTCCGACCGGAAAATGCTCTTCGTGTCGGCATTGCTGCCATAGATAAAGTGAATTAGGTCTACAAAGCTGGATTTTCCTGCTCCGTTTCGCGTCTGACGATCAGTGGCCTCAGCCGTTTTCTCGGCCAGAACGATATTCAGCCCCGGTCTAAAGGTGAGAGATTTGAAACTATCGAGATCGCTTGTGACCGTATGGATCATGACGCCGCCTTCCGAAGAAGGCCGTTTTCGAAACTGACGGCCTCCAACATAAAAAGAAGGTCGAGCGACAAAACGAACCAGTCATAGTTGATCGGAGCTACACCGACAGGCTCGCCACGTTGTTCGCGCACTTGATCCCATACTTTGGAAACAGTCATTGGTCTGCTCAAGCTAGCGAGAATATCTGCTCCGACAGTCAAAAGCGCGCGCTCGGGTAGGATGTGTTTTGTCGGCAGAATCATGACGTGGTTCCCTGCTCCACTTGATCCTCGAAAATGTCGCAGCGCTCGAAAAAATACGACATCACGGCCAGAACGGCGGCTTGACGCTCAGGAAGTCCGGTCATGCCACCGGCGAACTGCTGCAACTCCGCGAAAATGATGTCGGGTTGGAGCTTGTCACTCCGAAGGGTCTTGTAACGGTCCCGGAACCCTTGGGCGATCTCTTCACCGAAACTAGGATCAGGATATTGGTTGAGGAAGCGCTCGACCAGCTGTTCTTTACGGCGACCTTGGCGTAGCAGGCCAGCCGCCGCTTCAGACAGGTCGTTCGCTTGCAGTTTTGCGGGCGATGGCGCGGTCAGAGGCGGATTGTCATCCGGTTCCATCCGCTGGATTGAAGTGATGACAGGCTGTAGCTCAACAAACTCAAGCCGTGCCAAAGTAGTTTGCGTCGGCGCTGCGCCGAACAGATCAACTAACTGCGGCTGAGTCAGCACCATAACGATGGCAAAAAGCTCGGTGTAGCTCATTTGGCCTAGCGTGACTGTCGAGTTGGCCGCCCCGAGATCGATGAGCTGCTGCGTGACATCGGCAGGAAGCCCAGCGTCATCATTGTGGACAAAGACCCAGCGTTCCATTCGGTTGCCCCAATGTCCGACTGCTCCGTTGAAGTCTGCATCAACTTTCTTTTGCATCGCGTCGAGCTTGGTGCTTCGCGGCGCATAACACTGAAAGACGGTCTTGTCGCTCGCGCGATATCCGTCGCACTTGAGATCGCCTTTGTTGCCGTAGGGGCGAACTGCCTGAAAATCGCCCGCATGTGCATGACCCATAATCCGTGAGAACATATCTTCAAACGCCTGCCCCTGGTTTTTCAGGAAGGCGTTTTCAAATTTGAGTTGGTAGATGTAGCGCTGTAGCTCGTCCATTATGCGGTCGCCGCCAAGGCACGTTGAACTGTGCTTCTATTTACGCCCAATATCTCAGCCATTCCCGAGACGGTTTCGCGTTTCGCCTCGATGGCTCGCTTTGCATGTGCGACTTGTGCGGACGTCAGTGCTGGCGGCCGACCCAACCGTTTACCCCGCTTCTTCGCTGCCTGAAGACCGGCTTTGGTCCGCTCTTGGATAAGGTCACGTTCGAACTCGGCAAGTGCGCCCATGATGTGAAACACCAACCGCCCACCTGCTGTCGTTGTGTCAATTCCATCTGTCAGGCTGCGAAACTCAATGCCGCGCTCTCCGAAAAGTTCTAGTAAATGGATCAGATCAGCAATCGACCGCCCTACCCTGTCCAGCTTCCAGACAACTAAGAGATCATTGTGGCCCAGGTGATCCATGGCTTCGGCAAAACCCGGACGGGTTTCGGCGGCTTTTGCGCCACTTTGCGCTTGGTCAGTGATGATCCGGTCGCACCCGGCCTCGGTCAGCGCCTCGATCTGTAGATCAAGGTTCTGTTCCTCAGTAGATACTCGTGCGTAGCCGATTTTCATGGATTCTTTTTGCACGAGGTTTTTGCGGCAGTCTAGCGCTATTTGGATCAAGGACTTAGCGAATAGGAGAGAATTGCCGCAAAAAGGGTCGTTTTTGCCGCGCTCAACCGAAGCCTTCAAGGAAGAACTGACAAAACTGAGATAGGGGGACCTGTCGCAACGAGCCTTGATATTCCACAGTCCGGCGGCAGTTCTGGACGGTGTTTACAAAGTTGGAACCGTGGCACAGTCAAGACAGCATACTAGAGGATCTCGCATCAAAATTGTTCATGATAATTGCTTGGCAGGCTTCGTATGCTTCGGTTGCCCTCGCGTGATCTGATTTCCAAAGCTGATGGAAAGATCTTAAGCAGGCAGCGTGAGGTGCGCGATCAGAAAGTAGGAAATCAATACTTTCGTCTTCTTCTTTTTCAAGCATCAAGAACAAAAGTTGAATAAACGTTGCGCGTTGATAATGTAGTGAATCTCGGCGATTCAACCCAAAGAACTCAATAATCACCTTTGCACGATTGTGTCGCACTCCACTCTTTGTGACAGGTTTGGCAGTTGTTACATCAAATTCAATCAGCTTAGCGGGATCATCGTCAAGTTTGCCAATGGGATGGCTTTGTTGCACAAATCGGGCACTGTAGGATTCACTGTGTGAATCCAGCGTGATAGCTCGCGGACATGAGCAGT
>NZ_CBFHVK010000047.1:0-3443 GCF_965659345.1 Planktotalea sp.
TGGATCAGGCGCGCCGCTCAGGGCGATATGAGATCATGCTGTCGGTTCTGGTGGTCGCCGAATGGACTTATCTTGATTGGGCCACCCCGTTTGAGGGCCGTGCAGATGACCTGCCGTTTTGGCTGGGAGAGTGGATTACCCTGCATTCAGGCGACGGATTTACGCAGGTCGTGGCCTATTTGCGCGGTCAGCTGGATCAAGCGTGGGACACGCTCGATGACGCCGCCCGCGCAGACGTCACCGGGACCTTCGCGCAAGCGGTCCGTCTGGAACGCGCCTTTTTTGATGCGTCCTGGGCTGGCTTTACGGTCGAAAAATGACCGGTTGGCGGGCCGGGATCGCGGCGACATGTTTGATGTTGGCCCTGTGGCAAACCGTGATCTGGACCACGGGCGTCGCCCGTTTCATTTTGCCGCCGCCCGCCTTGGTCGCGCAGACCATCTGGGACAGCCGCGCGCTTTTGGCGGAACATGCACTCATCACAATGGCTGAAGTGCTCATTGGCCTCGTGCTGGGCGCAGCACTTGGGTTTGTGTCGGCCATCGGGCTGGTGGCCTCACCAACCGCCCGCGCGCTGGTGCGGCCCATCTTGGTATTCAGCCAAGCCGTGCCGGTCTTTGCCTTGGCCCCGATCTTGACCCTTTGGCTGGGCTTCGGGCTTTGGTCCAAGATCACAATGGCCCTGATCATCATTTATTTCCCGGTGACGTCCTCCTTTTTCGACGCGCTCATGCGGACGAATCGGGACTGGATCGGTTTGGCAAAAGTCATGGGCGCAAGCCGCGCGCGCATCATGTGGCATATCCGGGTCCCTGCGGCCTTACCCGGCTTTGCCTCCGGCCTGCGGCTGGCGGCGGTCTACGCGCCCATTGGCGCGATCATTGGCGAATGGGTTGGGGCCTCAAAGGGCTTGGGATATCTGATGCTTTTGGCAAATGGCCGCGCCAAGACGGACCTTATGTTCGCGGCGCTAATCGTGCTCGCGGTTCTGACGATCCTGCTGCACGCGGCGGTGAATAAACTGTGCGAAAAGACTTTAGATCAGCCAGAGTAGCCTGGGTTGGCACAGATTGAAAGCCGCTCTCGTTGTAAAGCCCGCTGATGTTCGCGGCATCAGCGAAGAGGGAAACGCCAAAAGCAACTCTGTCCGCGCGTCGCTTGCCCAACCTTACTACGGCGAAGGTAAGGATCGAGGATGTGGGCTGATCGCGAATGGTCGGTCTGGCGACGTTGATTGCGTCGTGGCACCAAAAGCGCTGCACATGCGAGCCAATGCTGCGTCAGCAATAGCCACGCCTGCACAAGTCTGGTTTGTCCGCAGACTGTGAGTTCGAGCGGATCAGGATTTCGGCAGTGCGGCGAAAGTCCGGTCTGGCGGGTCGCACCGCAGCGATGGTAACGCGTGTCCAATGGCCGGTATGGGCCGTTTATGATGACCTCAATTGGAGCGTTGCGCCGCTCCACCACGCTATGGATGAGAAGTTGGCTGGGGACACCCCACACCCCGATCCAATGATAAAAGAGCCATGGGAAACGAGCAAATGAAGGCCAATCTCGAAAAAGGAGAAGTCAGGAAACATTCGCCCGGTGTATTGGCAAGCATACCTTGAAGTTGCACAGATTAGCGTTACCCGAAATATGGTTAAACGATCATAAGAAATTGTTTAACGATCAGGCAAGGGGCCTTGGCCCCGCGCAGTTGTTTTGCTTGCAAAACGACGGAGCGCCCCCACGGCGTAAGTGGCAGACAGGTAGCTTTCAAAGCTACCTACAGTCTGTCTCTATAAGAAGCTATTCTGGTCCAATATTTTGGTTATCCACATAAAGCAGCTCATCTTGCACTGAGAAACCGAATTCCAGTTTTGAACTTTCATGAAGCCCGCCGAGCCTTTCTGTAGCCCAACAGAAAGGAAGGCATATGGCCTATCAATTTTTGCACATCGAGACATATTCCGAGGCCAGCAAGAAAGTCCACGGAACAGAGGATCATTACAACTGTGCGGCGCAAGTTCTCGGCGAAGCGATGCGGGTGCCCGCGTATTCCAAACATGTCGAGAACCCACGCAAGATCATCCCCGTCGGCGGCACGATGCCATTACGCCAGCTCCAAGAAAAACGCTCGGCAATTTTGGCGAACCTGCGTGAGACCGTTACCCAAAAAGATGGCACCACGTACACGCGCAAACTGCGCAAAGATGCGGCAACACTGTACACGGAAATCCATTCTCACCCCCTGCCCGCCGATGCGTTATTGAATGACAAGCAAGCTCATGCACCCGCGATCAAGGAATGGATCAACCGAGCCCTTACCGACTTTAAAACCCGCATTCCCGATGGAGTCGATTGGTCTGCTGTCATGCATTTGGACGAAGGGTTTGTGCATTTCCATATCATTGCAATCAACACGACAGATCCAAAACTAGACGCCAACAAGCTGCATGCCGGCAAGGCGGCCGCTGCAAAATTGAGGGAAGAATTGGAGACGCCTACGGCCGTCTCTGCTCTTCCGAAACCAACCTTAGAAAAGCGTCCCAACAAGCCTAAACAGCCCCGCCCTTCGAAAAACCGCGAAACGCAGAAAAAGAACAAAACAAAGCGTGCGGCACAGCTGGACGTCTGGGAAAAGGCCTGCGCAGAGGTGGCAGCCCGCAACGATGCATTGATGGCGCAATGGGACGCCGAAAACAGTGAGCATCTTAAAATCGCCCGTAAGGCACGTGGCGCAATCCCTGAAAAGCAAGCCTACACCAAAGCGCTAAAACAGCTCCAGGATCGATACTATGACAAGGTCGGAAGGCCCTGCGGTCTCCTGCGCGATGGACCGCGTAGACAGAGATTATCGACAAAGCAATATGACGCCCAGAAAACCACAGCGAAGAAAATCAAAGCGGATTTAGAGAGCATCCAGCAAAGTGAAAAACGTGCTGACGAAAACGCTGGGTATGCGCTCGATGCGAAGGAGCGCTACTTGCAAAAAGAAGCAGAACTGGACGCAGGGATTGAGGCGATGGATATACTCGTGACCCGAATGGCCGCTGGTGAAGCAGAAATTACCGAGGATGGTGTTGCGATGACAAACACGCCGCCCTTCTTGAAGCGCCTGTTTGGCCCCAAGCCACCGCGTGGTAAAGTTAGCCAACTGTTTCGGAAAATCGTCGCACTTCTTGGACAAAAGAACGCACGGCAACACACAGCGCCAAACCGGGGCCACAACCCAAAACCATGATCCACCCTTTTTTCTACGACCGATGAACCTTTTCGGCCCTTACCGGCCTTTCGCCGATCGGTCAGGATGCTGCGGTCGCAGCCCGCATAGCGGACCTTCGCCGCGAGCGCGAAATCAACTGATGGGCGAATTCACAGTTCGCGGACTTTGCTGTCGTTCGCTGCGGGTGCGCCAATGGCTTCTCCTAAAAGTTCCGAATTTCCATTCGGGATTCAAA
>NZ_CBFHVK010000048.1:0-3018 GCF_965659345.1 Planktotalea sp.
TACAGTGCCCGATTTGTGCAACAAAGCCACCAGCAAGTTTAGGCTTCTTTCGCCTTGAGCAAAAGCACTGTGATCAGCATGAAAGCTTGTACGTTAACAGCCGACTGAAAAAGCGAGTCAGTAAAGCAGTTCAACGTTACGACCACTCCTAAGCCTAGAAACGCTGGGACGAAGCTTCGCCAGTTTTGTGCTCTCAAAAAACTGAGTGTAGGGCTTTGCATCATTACACCTGAAAGAAGCGTAGGAATGCCGCCTGCAATAAGATATGAAAAATAGGTTTGGTGCGCCCGTAGCCATCTATCCCAATCCATTTCAATTCTAAGTGCGATGCGTTCATTGATCTGCCCTACTCCAAGCCAAAGATTATCGGAAATAACAGACGTCGCCCCGGCCCATATTTTGAGTCGCAGGAACTGAGCACCAATACTCTCAAATGTGAATTCTATCTTTGAAAACGACTGCATCCTACTACTCAAGACTCCGCCCAGTAAAGAATCCAATATAACGATTCCAGCCACACAGATTATTGCGCCCAAGGAAGCGCCCAGAACAAAGAACACACGTCGCCTACGCGCGATTTGAAAGTGGCACCATACAATAAGCACAATACCACAGAGCAGCCACGCCAACATAGCAAAACGTGCCGCGCCATAAATCGTCATTACACCGGCAAAAAAGAACAGAGCAAGTCGCCATATTTTGTGGCTCAGACTCATTTCAAAAAACCAAACAAAACTGACCATGGTCAAAACCAAGTACCAAAACGGCGGAATCAATGCACTCGGTGTGAAAAGCGGTGGGCGCTCGGCTTGGGCACCATAGAAATATATCCCTGTTGCAACAACGAAAGAAGCAGTCAATCCAGCCGGCAACCATGCAATAAAGGCGCGCTTGATGTCAGTCGTTTTTTGCAAATGCAACCAAAGTGCCAGCAGCAGAACACACACCAAACTTATGCCCCAAGATTCGATAGCCACATTGCGAAAATGCGCTTTTGTGCCAGGCCAAACCGAGTAAAATTGAGCGTTCAACAAGAAGACCAGATAAAACTGCGCGAATGCGAGATAGTGCCACGTCGCAAGAGGCTTAAAGGCATATCGGTCAAGTTTTCGAAATGAGACACCAACACAGACTAGGATCACAAGAAGGATCAGCTGCAGAGCTAACAAGAAGAAAACGGGAAACAGCCCCAGCAAGAATACAGAAACAGCAATCCCGCAATATTCTTTGTTCACTTAGTTTCTTTCTAACTGTGCGCTTCAATATACGCTTTGCTTTAGGCTGTTACACTCCAGAACATTTTCAATGTCCATTGCTATACACGCAGGAATTTCGAAAATGTATCGCTCGCGAAACAAATGAACACACTCAACACATCTAAGTACGCGAGTAGGCATCTTCATAGCGAATGATGTCGTCCTCACCCAAGTATGAACCCGTTTGCACTTCAATCAGGGTCATATTCACCTTACCGCGGTTTTCCATGCGATGAACTGCGCCAAGGGCGATGATCACGGGTAAACTGATCCGCTTGTTTCGCACCCTTTTCTTGCAGCGCAGTGACGGCCGCTTTGACGTCCTGCACACGGCTGCGATCCGCGACCAGCACAGCGTCGGGCATCGCCACGGCAATGATATTCTCCAGCCCGATGCCAACCAACTCTTGCCCCTCAGAAGTAGACCAGAGCAGGCTATCTTTGCACTCCACAGATGTCGTGTCACCAACCAATGCGGTGCCGCGTTCGTCCTTATCCGTGATACGGCGCAGGGCCTCCCAATCACCAAGGTCGGACCAACCCTCAGAAAAGGCCAGAACCTGCAAATTATCCGCCTTTTCCATGATCGCATAGTCGAGCGAAATTTTAGGACACTGCGCAAAGGCCGCTTTGTCGAGACGGCGAAATCCGAGGTCTTGCTTAGCGCCCTTTAATGCGGCCTCAGCAGGGCCAATCATATCAGGCGCGTATCGCTCAAATGCGGCTCTAATTGAGCTTACAGAGACTAAAAAGATACCTGCGTTCCACAGGAAACGTCCCGAAGCGAGCATTTGTTTCGCGCGCGAAACATTTGGCTTTTCCACAAAGGACTTCAAAGGTTCTGGCGCGCCCTTAGGATGATCTGCACCCGTCAATTCGAGATAGCCATAACCGGTTTCCGGGCGATCTGGCGTGATACCAAAAGTGACGATCGAGCCGGCCTCCGCCGCAGGGCGCGCCGCATCAATCGCTTTGCGAAAAGCATCGCCATCAGGGATCGCGTGATCAGCAGGGGCGATCAACATTAAACCATCGGGATCGCTTTGCTGCAAAAACAGCGCCGCGATCAAAACAGCCGGTGCTGTGTCACGCGCTTCTGGTTCGATAAAGATCGCTTCAGGCAGAACACCCGCACCACCCATCTGTTCGGTCACAATGAAACGGTAATCCTCAGAGGTAAGCAAAACAGGGCGGCGAAAACCTTTGCCAGCAAGACGCTTAACGGTGGATTGAAATAACGTATCCGTTTGGCCGAGGTCGGCAAATTGCTTGGGGTAGCTTTTGCGCGAAAGCGGCCAAAGGCGCGTGCCGGACCCGCCTGCAAGAATAACCGGAGTAATCATAACCAATGCCCTTAACTTAATTGCCCTTACTCTAGCGTCAGGTTTAGGCGAAAGTTTGGCAAGGGCTGTTTAATCACAAATGTTTCGCGCGCGAAACAAATGGTGACACTAGGCCTTTGCTGAGCGTTGATGTATTCTACGCGAGGCGCATCATCAGCGCCACGCAAGGAAAACCATAAGTATGTTCAAACGATTGAAATCACTTTTAGGCAGCGCACCCTCAGACGTCACAATGCTACCTTCAAGCATTGAAACCGCCCTCAAACCCGATACTCCATTCTATGCGATTGGCGATATTCACGGGTGTTTGGCCAAAATGAATAACTTAATCGCAAAGATAGAAGCGGCTTTGTTGCACAAATCGGTCTGAGGCCGATCTCCCCCTTACCCCAGACGGATTTAGCCTACAGCCACGGTAC
>NZ_CBFHVK010000049.1:0-1056 GCF_965659345.1 Planktotalea sp.
TCGCGGAACCGCGCGTGATAAAATCGACCTCGAAGCCGGGCTTGTCGCGCAGGATACCCTGTTCGCCGATGACTTTGGCAGGATTCTTGTCGGCCAGCGCCATGAGATCCCAATAGCGCGCGACGTGGTTGGGAAGCACTTCGGTCGTCGTCGGCTCAGGACGTTTGCCAAGTTCCTCGTCAGACATTAGTGGCATTGGCGCGACGCCTTCGGGCAGGGCTTGTTGACGCTTGGTGTCGTAGAGTTTGCCGTTCTCGCCAAGGATCAAGCCGTGTTCGGCAGCATTTTCGATAACCTGCGGTGCCCACATAACGCCGCCACCTGCATCGTCGCCACCAAGAATGGCCATGATCATCCCGTAATCCGTACCAATGTTCTCAAATCCGCGGAAGATGCCCGTGGGTATGTTAAAAATGTCGCCTTCTTCCAGCGTAACTTCGCCAGCGTCGCCCCAGCGACCCCAGAAGAAGCGCCATTTGCCCGACAGCACAAAAAAGGCTTCGGCTGTGTGGTGGTCGTGCAGCGAGTTGGTCACACGCGGGGGTTGGCCAGCGGCACCGATGTTGAAGCCGTGGGGGATGCCGATATGAACATGCTGGTCTGGCGATTCAGATACGCCGCCGCCGATGATCGTAAAGTTCTCTTTTTGGTCGCTACCCGGTGTGTGAGCATCGATGAAGGCGGTCTTACAGGGTTGCAGATCGCCATAACGAACGATGCGGGATTCCATTTCGGCTGGTGTCATTCGTGTGTTCCTTGCATCAGGATCTGTTTCCAGATCGCAATTTCATCGTAAAGGGCACATTCGCGGCGAATGGTGGCGTCTTTTGGGCCGCCTTCGTTACAGAACGGGCCGTATTCTGCGTGGCACATCCCCATCACATGAACCTTGGCACTAGTCGGTTTGCCGAACGTTCCCCAACCGGAGTGGGTGCCATCGAGCGACCAACGGATCGCGGCGCGGGGCGGCAGTATGTCGCCATCCATGCCGATTTGATGATGGATGCTAAATTTGGCGTCAGGGAAAGAGGAGCGTAGACCGAGCCAGAATTTTGT
>NZ_CBFHVK010000049.1:1066-2741 GCF_965659345.1 Planktotalea sp.
GCTGTCATGGGATAAAACGGTTTGTGCGCCCGCATATTCGCAGTTCACAGCGCGATCATAGTCCTTCGGTATCGTATGAAAATCGAGATCCATGATACGCTTCAATGTGTCGGCGTAGCGCTGACCCCAAGCGTTAGCATTGCCTTTGGAGTTGTAGCCTCCATCGATATCTTGGTCCGGGGTAAACGGCTTGGACGCCGCGTTGGGTCCGCCTTCGGCCTCAATGAGTTGGGCCGCGTAATCGCGCGGGTCCATGCCCAATTGGCGCACGATCCCACCGTAGTCGCGTACCAGCCATTCATCGTAAATGCAGTCATTCTTCGCGGCACAATCCGCGATGACCCGCACGGTCCATTGCTTGCCTGTTGCAGCTCCGAATTGACCGTCTTGGGTGTGCGTGGCGCGCGTGATCAGCCGGTGTGAGGACAGCAGGCCAAACTCTGGATCGTCAGAGAAGATAACGTCATCGCCAAAAAGCTCACGGTCCGGAAATTCATTGATTGTCGCCATCGTTGAAGCCATGACGGCCGCATTGCCGCGCTGGATACCCATCGGCGAGCGCACTACGATGTTTTTGGCGTAATAGTCGTGCAGCGTGCCAACGCCACGATCCTCCCAAATCTCTTTGGTGATCCCGATGATGTAGTCAGGAAAGTCTTTCCAGCGGTTCGAAAAACCCTTCATAGTGATGATCCTTTGGGCGGTATTGAGGAACCTCGTTGGATGAGAGGCCCTTCTATTTCAATGGTTTGGGCGTAAGTTTCCTGACCGTTGATCGAAGACAGAAGTGTTTCGATCGTGGCCTCAACCATGCGGTTGACGGGCTGACGCACAGTTGTCAGATCATAAGCGGGCCAAGACGCGAGCGGCACGTCGTCGTAGCCGATGATCGAGACGTTATCGGGAATGGAAAAGCCCATTTGGCGGATTTCATCCATGACGGCGAAGGCCATGTGATCGTTGCCAACGAAAATCGCATCGGGGCGGGTTTCGCCTGTCATCAGCCGGCGCGCTGTGGCGGCGGCAACGTCGCGTTTGTACATACCGTCGATGATCGCGAAGGGGGTGAGGCGCGCGCGCGCCATTGCATCCTCGAACCCCTGTCGGCGGTCGCGCCCTGTGAGTGAGCCTTCCCAGCCGGCGATATGGGCAATGCGGTTATGACCCGCGTCAATCAGCGCTTGGGTGGCCATTGTCGCGCCTTTGATGTTAGCCGATGTGACTGCCGAAAGACCGCTGCCGGGCTGTCCGCGGTTGAACAAGACGACTGGAATGCCTGCTTTGACACAGAGGTCGGTGAGGCTTGAGGACATCGAGACAGAGGCGGCGATGATGCCGTCGACCTGATAATCGAGCAGGTCCTGCACGACGGTTTCGATGCCATCGCTGGAATTGTGTACAGTGAAGATCAGGATGTGATAGCCTTGCGCTTGAAGCGCGTTTGAGAGGCGTTCGAGGGCTTCGGGGTAGAACTGGTTATCGAGGTAGGCGACGATCAAACCGATAATCCGCGACTTGCCGGTGATCATGGCGCGGGCCAGAACATTGGGGCGGTAGCCAAGCTGCTTGGCGGCCTTTTTCACCTTTTTTACGGTTGCTGTGCTTGCTGATGCGCCGGAAAACACACGACTGACAGCGGATTGGCTGACGCCTGCAAGTTTAGCAACTTGTAGAG
>NZ_CBFHVK010000050.1:0-2589 GCF_965659345.1 Planktotalea sp.
TTTGAATCCCGAATGGAAATTCGGAACTTTTAGGAGAAGCCATTGGCGCACCCGCAGCGAACGACAGCAAAGTCCGCTGAGCCGACCTTGGTGCAGAGCGCGGTGAAGGTCCGGTTCGGCCTTGGTGCAGAGAAAGAGCACCTCGGTCCCGTGCCCCTCCGCGCCTACAACCGCGCTCTGATCCACCAGAAACAAGGAAGCCACATCAACAATGGCCCCCGATAGTCACGATAACAGGAAGCCATCCTCGCTCTCAGCTGGCATTAGCATTGACCCGGACACGCTTCTTTTGAGTGAAAAAGCAAAAATTTTGGTTGCCGCGCCCATCAAAATCCAAATGTGAGTTCTCTCGTATCACTTGGAAATCTGCCCACTTGGTGGTTAATGCTGTCTGAGACACAACAGCATCGGGTGTTATACTACCTGCTCGGTGGCAATATTATAGCTAAGATCAGACGATGGGGCGCTTTAAGAACCAAAGTCTAGAGTAGAACGGGAAGAGGTTTGGTGTGAGCAGCATCCAAGACAACGAAGCACCAAATGTGATTACTGAGACACGTTTCCGCACATTAATGCAAAGCGGGTACCTTGCGGAAGTCTATTGCCGATCTTCCGCCTTTAACAAGAGCGCGGTGTGGTACGGTGTATGGGTGATCCGCATTATCGACGAAGACAGAACCTTCATGAAGCTCTTGGTCCCAGCACGATCGATGTCAGACAAGCATGATGAAATCAGAATTCGCGAGTTTAAGACGGCGAACGGTTTGATCTCTTTCCTTGCCAGCATGGGGTGCACACATGCCAATGTACCGCTTCAAGAAGGCGGGGTTTCAACACACGCATTGCCTGTTGAGCTCCTGACCAAGGATGAGGACTGACAAGACTTCGAGATATTAGTCCCGAGCTCTCAATAGTTGACCTGTTCAAAACCGTAGTTCCCCTCATAGTCGCGCCATTCGACAAAGACGGAGCGATGCCAGATCGACGGGCAATTTGACCCCCAACGCTCCGTTCCAACATGTGCATCCGGCAGGTCGCCCACACTTGCGCGGGTCCAGCGATAATCGCCCTGAATTCCATAATTCCCAAGACGAACATTGCTGGATCTGCTGCATTCGTCCTCTCGTCGGCTACGCCATTGGCGTACTTGGACGTCAAAAACGCGGATTGAACGAACAAAGTTGAATTCTTGACCGCTTATGTCGATATCCGCTGTTCCAGTCTCGTCACTTAGACCTTGGACCAAGTTCAGGATTGCAGCTTCGGGCAATCGTGCAGCAGGACCACCACCCTGCCTCAGAAGCGCGAATTGTGGGATGAGGTCAAAATCGCCTGCAGGACTGTTTGAAAGTGACTGTACCGGCGCATCCTCCATTTTGAACAAGATATCGTAGATACGATCGGCCGTCTGAGTTTGAGGTTCTGTTGTGTAAGCCGCTCCCATAGGACAACGCCAGATTTGAAGAGGCGGCTCCACGGGCCAAGGCGTTATGCGTCGGATGAACTCGGCGCGGGCTCGAGCACAGGGAACGGACGCTGGCCATCCGCCAGAAAGGCACAACAAGATTGCACAGTCTATTTGGTAGCTTTGCGCTTGGGCTCGATCTGGGACAGCAGTCAAACTAATTGCCCCTACGATCAACGAGAATGCGGAAGTGCGCAGAAAGTTAAACATAAGGCGCTCCATAGCAAATATGATGCTATGCTTACTAACACGATCTTATAATATTGTTAAGCGAAGATTTACACGCCGTTACCCATCTGATCGTAGACGCACCAAATCGAACCTAGAAGGGGGGCGCCATGAAAATTCGTGTTACTCAGCCATTTCCTGAACGAAGCGGCCATTTTCTTGGCTAACTTCCTGCGCTTCGGTGAAAGCACGGGCACGCTCGCCCTCCATGCAGCGAAAGTAATCTTGCACCTCGTCAATGTAATTCTCGAAATCTAAGCGAATGAGGTCTTCGTATTCCTTGGCAGCCGCAGGATCGCTGGGAACAAAGGGACGAGCAGGCGCAAGACAGGTTTCCGCACCCGCTTGCGAACACACTGCAATCAGCAAGACCGTAAAGCCCCGAACAATCGTGATGCGCATGATATCTTCCGCCTTCTCACTGTTTTTATGGGTACTTTTCAATGACAGCGATTACTTGCCAAAGCTGCTTAGGCTTGAATACGCTACAATCTTATAGCTTGATGTCAATATTATAACATTGTATTGAGGTAGAACCGAGGAACGGTTCCCGACCTGCCAACAACAGTGAAAGTGCAGCAATGGGCCCAGAGTTAGAGAGAGAAGCGCCCAATGTGGTCACAGAAGCACGTTTCAGATCTCTCCTGCAAAGCGCGTACCATGCTGAAGTCGTTTGCAAGAGCACTGCCGAAAACAGGAGGGCCGTCTGGTACGGTGAATGGATTATTCGGGCAGTCGACAGTACTCAAAAGCGCGAGAAGCTACTGGTATTGGCCCGCCGAAAGTCAGGCGCTGCAGACGAAGTGGTCGCTAGAACATTTAAGACAGCAAACGGTCTCATCTCATTCCTTTACAGTATGGGTTTCGCCCAAATTAATATCCCCCTTTATCAAGGT
>NZ_CBFHVK010000051.1:0-1928 GCF_965659345.1 Planktotalea sp.
GGGCACAGGAACCAGGGTGTCTTGGTCCAATAACTGTAGCTTGGTATTCATCACGGGGATACCGACGCATCCCGCTTTTGGGGCATCCACGGGGTTATGGGTCACAGGCCCCATGGTTTCTGTCATGCCGTAGACTTCGACGAATTTAAGCCCTGTCAGATCGTCAAGACGTTTGGCCACAGCCTCTGGCATGGCGCTGCCACCCCCAGAGATCAGGCGCAGGCTTGCAAGGTCATCCTTCGCAAGGCCCTCTGTATTGAGTAGATCACTCACCGCCGTCGGGACCGTCGTCCATGTCGTGACGCGGCTCTGGGCAATGATGGAGGCGGCCGCAGTTCGGTCCCAACGGGCCATAATAGCGATTGTAGCCCCCGTGGCGATCGAGACATTCATCACACCTTGCATGCCTACAATATGAAACATTGGTGCCGCGCCCAAGTGCACTTCGTTACCCGTATACCCAAACCATTCCTGAATACATTGAACCGCGTGAAGGGCCGTTTGATGGGTGTGTTTGCAGCCCTTACCCCGCCCTGTAGAACCGGATGTGTAGGGCAGAGTACAGCAGTCCTCGGGCAAAAGTTTGACTGGGGAAAAGGTTACATCCGCTCTCATCATATCCGACCAGTCCACAACACCGTCCGGATACAGTGTGGGCCCCGACAAGATACTATCAGGGACGTTAACAGGGCGACCAACGGGAAGTTCAGATCCGTAATGGGCCGCAACGACGTGATCTAGCACGTCAATTTCTAAAAGCGCGGCCGCGTTGGCGACAATATCTTGCGCCGTCAGAACCTTGCGAAGTCCGGCGTCTTGGCAAAGATATGTCAGCTCGTCTTTCTTATGCATCGGATTGAGCGGAACGACGATGCCACCGGCCCGAATGATCCCGTAAAACGCCGTTACAAACTGCGGGGAGTTCTGCATGTAAATCCCGACGCGGTCTCCTTTTTGGACGTCGCAAATCGTTTGCAAATAGGCCGCCACGCGCGTCACCTCGTCGTCTAGCTCTGCGTAGGATTTCGTTGCGCCATAAAAGATTAGCGCCGTCTTTTCTGGGGTCGCTTTCGCGACCTCGCGCAAGTTGTCGTCAAGTGTGTGCGACGCGACGGGCAGGGATTTACGCACCCCCGCTGGCCAGTGATTGTATTCGTTTTTGGTCATTTTCCCGCCCTTGCATCTTGCAGGCTGGCCTGGACTTAGAGCCAAGCTGACGCACGATTGCCTAACTAATCACACGTGATTGCGTTTCACGGCTGGTCATCATGCCGATGAAACCGTTGAACGTTGGCGTAAGGATCGCCGCACCTGCAGCCAGCACATAACCGTGTCCGCGATCGGTGTAGAATTGCGGGATCACATCCAGTAGATACCACAACCCATGCCCCCAAACGATCAGCGCCGGAGCAAAGGCAAAGTTCACAGCGAACACCATAATTTCGTGCCACATGTGCTCGCGCCTGCGGCTTTGGTAGAATAGCGCAAGCACAGCAAAGCCCGCCAAAGACACGCCAGAGACGATATAAAATCCACCGCCCGACGTGACGGCCATGCTTGGTTCACCCAATTGCAGGCCCCACACAATCTGCTGAGCACCTGCAGCGATGGCGCTGACGTAAAACACATTGCGCACAAGGCGCGATGTTTCATCTCGCATCATCAGATACATGCCCGACAGGATCGCAGCCACGACCAGCAAACCAAAGATCGCGGTTTGCAGACCTGCCCCTTCATAAAGGGCGGCTTCGGCAGTCAGCGTCGTGGACGGTGCGACGACTTGTGCAATTGTCCAACTGCTGAGGCCCGCAGAGCCGATATAACTGGCCAAAACAGTCAGTACCGCTGCAGCTGTAACAAGACCCAGAAACACCTTCAGGCCCATTGGATGAGGTGCGACCTGAACAGGTTTTGGGCGCACAGGGGCC
>NZ_CBFHVK010000052.1:0-1867 GCF_965659345.1 Planktotalea sp.
AAAGACGGTTTGCTGGACATGGTCATTCCGGGATTGGGGCAGTCCGTCGAAGAGATGACTGGCGTCAAATCCAGTTTGCGCGCGGCGCTATCGGCCCTTGAAGAGGCAGGGGACCAATCGCTGGACTATGCCGCCGGATTGATCCATCAGGCCATGACCGATGCGACAGATCCGCTAAGCTTTAAGCCGGACGAATTGGCCGTCAGCCTGATGCCGGATGAGCCCGACGCAACATCCGGGGTGTCCGAGGCGGTTATTCTGTCGCTGAAAGGCACGCGCATCCTGAATGGCGAGATTGATTTTGGGATGGACCTTTCGGAATTGCCAATCGGCAATTTGGAGGCGCTGAAATCAGTACTTAACCTTGATCAGCCGGGTTTGCTGAGTATCAGCGCGCAGGATCAGAGCTATCTGCGCTATGCGTTGTCGTTGGGGCTGGATCTGACCGTTCGCATCGGGTGGGATGACACCGAAGGCCAGCCAACCGTTACGTTCGTGAAGCAGGACTTGCAGGATGGCACCTTCAAAGAACTTGCAGACGGGCAAACGGCTGCGCCGCTTGAATTGCGGGTGTTGGGCGATCTGGGCCCGACCGATGTGTCCTTTGCTTTGGATGCGGGCAGTCTTGGCACTTTCGGTGTTATCGCTGAAGATACGCGGTTTGTCTTGGGCCGGTCAGGCGACATCACACCCAAACCTGCCTCTGACGCCTCTCTTAGCGCGCAGTTAGGCGCGCTTGGCGCGCGCTTGGCGGTTGAAGTGGACCATCAAGGCAGTGTGGATTTATCTGCCGAGGGCGCCTTTGGAATGGGGCTTGCGCTGTCTCGTATGTTCGGCGAGGCGTTGCAGCCGATTGACGGCTTCCAAGACGCGCGCTTTAGCGGTCTGATATCGGCACCTTCGGATGTGTCCAGCACAATGCCCGTTCTGGATGTGCAATTTCTGGATGTGCCCACCGATCTGAACCTGCGGTCGTTGTTGATGCCGCAGTTGGATGATTTTTCCTCATTCAGTGTCACTGATCTGATTGACATGACACAAACTGCCCTAAAATGGGTTCGTCAAAGCAACGATGCGACCGCAACAAGCCCGGTTTTGGATAGCGAGTTGCCGTTTATCGGACAGTCCTTGTCTGAAATGCTGCCTATCTCCGATGTGTTCGAAACCATTGAAACTGCCCTGACCGCGCTGAGTGGACAGGATTTTGTTCAGGCCGCTTTGACATTGGAAGAAACCGTCAATGACGCGCTTTCGTCACTGGCAGGTTGGGTGTCACCGCCGGTTTTCGGGCTTAATTTTTCAACGTTGCCGGGGTCGGTCTGGAATGGCGTCGTGCCACTGCGCGGCCTTGAGATGACGCTTAACTTTGACGAGGCGGTTGTCTTTGATCAGGCGTTGGCGCTGGATTTGGCCAAAGCCTTGGGTCTGGACGGCATCATGGAGGCCAACATGTCGGCCCTGCTTGAGGCGGGTGTTGGGCTGTCTGGCACATTGGTGTTTGGTGGAGCGCTGTCCTCGGATGCTTCGTTGCAATCCCTGGGGTCATTGGCAGATGATCCAAACCTTACAAAACCGGTTCTGTATGTCGGCGGAGGGAGCGGTTTGACGCTTGGCTTCAACGCCGGGGCCTCTGATGTTGCTATGAAACTTGGCTTCGATGTTGGTAGCGATGCGCTTGCGGCTTCGGTGTCGGGAGGCGAAATTTATCTGGGTGGCGCAGGTGGCGAGGGACAGGCAACGCTGCGCTATGGGCTGCCAGGTATTTCAGATGACCAAAGCGCCGATGGCATTCGTCAGGCGTATCACCTTATTGACACGGCGGGTACACTCCAAAGCGCGGCGGCCGGTGCAGTCGACACCACAGGTG
>NZ_CBFHVK010000053.1:0-1740 GCF_965659345.1 Planktotalea sp.
TTCAAAGATCAGCTATGCCACATACGTCAAAGACCGCTACACCGGTTTCGACGGCGACAGCCCCCGCAATGCACCTGCCGATCTAAAAAAATATCCAACCTTTCTTAAGCGTTTGGCAGATGATGGCGGCACCCCTCAATACGCGCGCCCGATGTGTGTCGGAGAGGTGAAATCCAAAGGCCAAGGCGAGTTGGAAAAAGACATCGCTAACCTAAAGGCTGGCATGGCTGAACATGGCATCGAACGCGGTTTTATGAACGCCGCGAGCCCCGGTGTCATCTCACTGTTTTTGCAGAATGATTTCTACGCAACCCGCGAAGAATACCTCGCGGCTTTGGCGGATGCGATGCGCGAAGAATATCGCACGATTGTCGAAAGCGGCCTTGATTTGCAACTGGATTGCCCTGACCTCGCGCTGTCCCGTCACATGCTGTTTAACGACCTCTCTGACGACGAATTCCTCAAGATCGCTGGCTCGCACGTCGAAGCCCTCAATCACGCATTGGAAGGCATCGATCCATCCCGCGTAAGGGTCCATATTTGTTGGGGAAATTACGAAGGACCGCACGTCTGCGACATCCCCATGTCCAAGATGTTCGACACGTTGATGTCGGTTGGGGCGAACAAGCTGCTCTTTGAAACCAGCAATCCCCGTCACGGTCATGAATGGGCCGTCTTTCGCGACAGAAAAGCAGACATTCCCGCAGACAAAATCCTGGTTCCTGGCGTCGTCGATACCACAACCAATTTCGTTGAACATCCCGACCTTGTACAGGAGCGCATCGAACGTTTCGTAGACATCGTTGGCCATGACCGCGTAATCGCTGGATCAGATTGTGGGTTTGGAACCTTCGCTGGTTTCGGTGCCGTCGATCCTGAAATCGCCTATGCGAAACTTGCTGCCCTGTCCGCAGGAGCCGCTCAAGTCAAATGACTCTTGTTCTCTTGCCCGGAATGATGTGCGACGGGCGGTTGTTCCAACACATGCCGCACAACCGTTGCCTTGATATTTCGCAGCATGACACCGTTGAGGCACTGGCCTCTGACGTGCTCCGGAATACCCCTGAGACTTTCGCCCTAGCGGGGTTGTCGATGGGCGGCATTGTTGCAATGGAAGTTATACGTCAGGCGCCAGAACGGGTGACGCGCTTATGCCTGATGGACACGAATTGCGAAGCGGAAACCGAGCAGATCAAGGCGATGCGGCAACCCCAAATTGACAAAGCTATGGCGGGGAAACTGGACAGCGTTATGCGCGACGAAATGAAGCCAAACTACCTGGCCAATGGCCAGCGCCGCGGCGAAGTGCTGGACCTTTGTATGGAAATGGCGCTGGACCTTGGCCCAGACGTGTTCGCACGCCAATCAGCGGCGTTGCGTGACCGCCCCGATCAGAAGAAAACTCTTGTAAACTGGGACAAACCCACACTGATCCTGACCGGAGCAGAAGATCGACTTTGCCCCTTGCATCGCCACGAATTGATGGCCGAGCTGATGCCACAAGCAACCTTAACCATCATACAAGACGCCGGTCACCTGCCAACGTTGGAACGCCCCATTGAAACACATGCCGCGCTAGAGCGTTGGCTAGAGGAGTAATTCACATGCAATCTTCACTACACAAGCTCCTGAGCTCGGTCGACACCCCAACGGTCTGCAACGCGATCGAGGTCGCTCAAGGCAAGCGCGGCTTCAACGCATTCACCCGAGGCACAATGTTGATAAACGAGCCGACGAGCG
>NZ_CBFHVK010000054.1:0-1501 GCF_965659345.1 Planktotalea sp.
AGGAGATCGAAAATGTCTAACAAAATCTACACCCTCACCGTTCCCGTCACCTACCAAAAAGATGGCAAAGATCAAACCAGCTTCCGTCGTGTTGGCGCCGTCTTCGAGAACACCCGCAACGACAGCGGAGAACCCTTTCTCTCCATCAAGCTCGACTTCCCCGTTGCGGTCACCGAGTTGGTGGCCTTCCCACCCAAACCCGATGGCGACGATGGCAACGTTACCGAATAACGGACACAAACCTCGGGGCGGCAGACATGCCGCCCCTCTTCTCTTCAAAGTTGGCTGTATCTCGTGTGAGCAAAGGGGCCCCAAAGGTGGGCCACGCGCTGTCAAAGCAAACAGACAGATATCAGCTTTGCGGGCAATTCCAGGGTTGGCTGGCAGAGAAAACTACATGACTTGACAGTAATTATGATATCAATATTATAATATTGATAATGCCCCTTGATACGTGATCTTTAGGGGTCATCCCTTCCAGCTAGGAGACTGAAGCATGAGAACCTTTGCAGAATTCCAACTGATCGGACGTGTCGGCAAGACCAAGGAGGTCGGCAAAACCCTCCGGGTCAGTGTCGCCTCAGAATATGGTCGCAAAGATGATCGCGGTGATTTTCAATCAAATCCTTATTGGAACGAGGTGACGATCTTCAACGACAACGTCATCAAGTGGGCGAAGGAAAACGTCCATCCTGGCGATGTTGTGCATGTGCGCGGCACCATCCGCCAATCCCAATGGGAAAAGCAGGATGGCGGGACCGAATATGGCATTACGATGGCCGCAGAGGATTTCGACAATATCTCGCTGTCCGTTAAGAAATCGATGGAACGCAGTGCTGCTTGAGTGACCAGTGAAGTGATCATCGCCCAAATAAGGGGTTTCATACCTATGTCATCCGATGATGTGGTCAAACCTGCAACTGATCGACTAAGTCAGCTCCTACCAGAAATCAGTGCTACCGCTCATGGACACCCCAGAACGGTCATCGTTGGCCCACTGGATCGCTTGCGACTTTGGCACTACGATCCCGAACTTCTCTTGCCAATTAGTCATGATGACGCCGGGGCAATTCTAGCATTGGTTGATCAAATCACAGCCAGCAGGGATAGCCGGCAGGCCTAGGCATTCTCCGACGGCCCAACATATTTGTTCGTTTGTTTTGGGTTAGGATCGACTTTTTTCTGCAGCGTGGGGTTCGGACAAGCCGAACGCCACTACGCTGCGTTTCGGGTAGGCTCTGCCTCCCCCGCAAAACAACCCAAAATAGACAAGCCGTGTCCTCGCTCATTGCTGCGGGCCGCGCCAGCCTTGTCGATTTCAGGTGGTTTTGCACCCCCTCCGCACTTCGCCAGCGGGACAGGTTTTAGAGACGGACGCCCTTTCAGGGCTGCGCTCAAAACCAGTCACCAACAGGGGCAGCGCCCCGACCTCACCGCACAGGAGCAAGTGAAATGCCAAAGATTGATATTCACCAGCACGTCACCAATACGATCATTGCAC
>NZ_CBFHVK010000055.1:0-1350 GCF_965659345.1 Planktotalea sp.
TTCGCGCATCGCTTGAACGCACCAGTCTTGCCAGAGGAACGAATGGCGTCTGCGCGTGCCAAAATCAGCGATGCGCAAATTTTCCACACCGCGCAAGCGTTCAACCTTTTCCCAAACCCGGGTCATCGCGCGCGCATAAAGAACTTGGAGTTCGAATTTGCCCATACTGTCCAAAACGGCGCGGCTGCGGAGTTCCATCAATACCGCAAGCGCGGGAATTTCCCAAAGCATGACCTCGCACCATTTGCCCTCAAATGTGAGTTCATATTGGCCGTCACGCTTTTCCAAATGGTATTCTGGCAAGCGCATATTTTCAAACCATTCCATAAAATCAGAGCGGAACATCTGGCGCTTGCCATAGAAAGTATTACCGCGAAGCCATGTGCTTTCACCGCGATTGAGCGAAAGCGAGCGAATGTGATCAAGCTGCTCACGCAGTTCACCTTCGTCGATAAGTTCAGCCATTTTCACTGACTTCGTACGATTGATGAGGCTGAATTTCACATGTGTGTCAGGATGACTTTGGAATACCGATTGGCACATCAAAAGTTTGTAAAAGTCGTCATCGATTAGAGAACGAACGATTGGATCGATCTTCCATTTGTGATTCCACACGCGCGTCGCAATATCCAAGACCGGCCCTCACCTAATAATTTCAACCCTGATACGCGAAGACTTTGGGCGGATCAAAGCGGATTTGTAGAACGTGCCGCACTGAAGTCAGCAAGCTTGCCCAGCAGATCCGTTTTTTTCACGGGCTTGGAAAGAAAATCATCCATCCCCGCCGCAAAGCAGGCATCGCGATCACTGGCAAATGCATTCGCCGTTAACGCGATAATATGAGGCTGGGTGCCACGAGATTGTCTAATTCGCTTTGTTGCTTCCAGCCCGTCCATTTCAGGCATCGACATATCCATGAAAATCAAATCGGGAGTCATTGAACGCACAGTTTCTACAGCTTCTTTGCCATCATGTGCGAAGTGGATATCTAGTGGCAAACCCTTCAGGTATTTAGAGATTAAGAACCTGTTGGTTTTGTTGTCCTCGGCGATAAGCACTGACAAAGGAGCAATTTCCACAACCTGATCTTGGCACTGATCAGTTGGCAAATTTTGCAGAACAGAGCGCCCGAGGTGAAGTCTAACAGTAAACGTGGATCCTTTCTCAAATTCAGATATGACTGAGATATCACCCTGCATCATTTCTGCGAGTTGCTGAGAAATCGACAGGCCCAGACCCGTTCCGCCAAAACGGCGGGTGGTTTTACCGTCTGCTAGGCTTTGTTGCACAAATCGGGCACTGTAGGATTCACTGTGTGAATCCAGCGTGATAGCTCGCGGACATGAGCAG
>NZ_CBFHVK010000056.1:0-1142 GCF_965659345.1 Planktotalea sp.
TAAGCGCGCAGAAATGGCATGCCAAGCAGGTATGGCACCAGCCAGATCTGAACAAGAAGTGTTGTTTGAAACTTCACGCTCAGCGCGAACAAGGCAGTATATAGCATGAGTTGAAGGCGTGCTTCTTTCATGACCTTAGCTTTCCCGCGCGTTGGGACATATGCATCCTCGTTCCTGCGGACTGCATTGCGGATCAGCGTCAGCACACGATCCCGCAGGTCTGGTAAGCCCGAAAGATACACAATGTATTGCCTGAGCGTTTGCGGTTTTTCGCTTTGCAGCTCTGGATCGTGCTCAGGGTCATGTGTGTAGCGGTGATGTGCAAAGTGAAAATATCGGAACCACTCGGGTCCCAGAAACGTGAGAAACCCACAAAGGCGTCCCGTCCAAATATTCAGAGCGTCTGTTTTGAATGGTGTGCGATGTGCCGTTTCATGCAAAAGGTTGAAGAGAAAACAGATCAGGATGCCGAGCATCAGCACAAGCAGCGCTTGAAACGGAGCGCCAAACTCGATCAGCGCAGCCAAGCAAATGATCCCACCAAAGTGTAGTGAAAAACGAACTATTGCGTCACGATCAGTCTGCGCAAGAAGAGCGCGACGCTGTTCGCCTGTAAGGCTGGCGATTAGCGTCTTATGATCGAGTTCGGGCAAAAGACCGCTTTCTCAGAGGTAACGGTTCACGAGGTTTTCAAGTCGTTCCTGACGGCCAGATTGCGGCTGTGGGTCAAGACCACTTGAGAGCACATCATCATGGATTGTGCTCAGGTCACTGTTCAACAGTGCTTTACCCCCTGAACTATCCCAACCCGCATACCGTGCATCACGCGCCGCTTCGAGCTTGCCGTCTTCCAGCATCGCAGCCGCCGCTTTGAAGCCCGCAGCGCAAGCATCCATACCACCTACATGCGCGAGGATCAGATCTTCTGCGTCTAGCGATTGCCGGCGCAGTTTTGCATCAAAGTTCGTGCCGCCCGTCTTAAAGCCACCGGCGCGCAGCACTTCGTAATAGGCCAGCATCATTTCCGGCACGTTGTTTGGGAATTGATCAGTGTCCCAGCCCGATTGATAATCGTTACGGTTCATATCGATGGACCCGAAGATGCCCAGTTCGCGCGCAAGGGCTAGTTCATGTTCAAACGA